>NZ_JBRERS010000029.1:0-11650 GCF_054486945.1 Pseudonocardia wallangbongensis | reverse complement strand
GCCAGCTGAGCGTCGCAACTCGCCGAACACGACGCCGGGGCGAACGTCTGCTCGCCCCGGCAGGCCCCTGCGTGCAAGATCGCTTGCACGTCAATGCACGAGATTCGCCCGCGAACACGGGATTTTTCACGACCCGGCCCTTGCCGCGGCCAGCCCCGCTCGCTTCCATCCGATCCGGGCACTACCTTCCCCGAACACATGTTCTCTTCTCGTGCACCAAGACTTCTGGCCGCGGCGCTGATGGACCTCGCCGAGGCCATGCTCCGCCCGCTCGACGTCGCCGAGGCCGAGCCCATCCCGCGCCCCGTCGCCGTCGCCGCCCGCGATCCGCTGCGGCGCCCGGTCGACGTCGACGCCCCCGATCCGCTGCGGCGCCCCTACGATGTCGACGCCCCCGAGCCCAACCTCCGCCCGCTCGACGTCGCCGAGACCGAGCCCATGCGGCGCCCCCTCGCCGTCGACCTGGCCGAGCGGCTGCGGCGCCCCCTCGCCGTCGACCTCGCCAAGCCGACGGTCCGCCCGTTCGACCTCGATACCGCCGGGCCCCACCGCCCCCGCACCGCCGCCACCCCGGCCGGCGGGCCCGGGCGCACCACCGCACCCCGGCAGCATCCGCACCGCGGCGCACTCCCGCGCCGCGACCGGCGCCGCCGCCGAGCCGGCGCGCCCCCGCACGCCGCAGCGCTCTGCACCACGCCGCTCGCCGACACGCGCCGCCCGCCGGCGCCTCGCAGCGCCGGCGCCCCGCGCCACTAGGCTGACCCCGCGCCCCTGGCCACGCGGCTCCACAAGGCGCCCCCGCCGCTGGGTGCCCGCGCAGCGCCGGCGCCCCGCGCCGCTACACGCACCCCGCGCCCCTGCGCACCCAGCACCACAAGACGCCCCCGCCGCTGGCCGCCTCGCAGCGCCGGCGCCCCGCGCCACTAGGCGAACCCCGCGCCCCTGCGCACCCGGCACCACAAGACGCCCCCGCCGCTGGCCGCCTCGCAGCGCCCGCGCCCCGCGCCGCTACACGCACCCCGCGCCCCTGCGCACCCGGCACCACAAGACGCCCCCGCCGCTGGCTGCCGCGCAGCGGCAGCGCCCCGGGCCGCCATAGCACCCCCGCGCGCCCCTGCCCACCGGCTCCACAAGACGCCCCCACCGCTGGCCCCCGCCGCTAGCCACCCGGTGCCCCTAGACGCCCTGCCGCTGGCCGCTCCTTGCTCCTCGGCGCGCCCCGATCCCGGCGGCCCCAGCTGCAATCGGGCGCGGCCCCGGTCGCCGTCGAGAGGACCTCACACAGCGACACCGCGAGCCGACTGGCGTCCACGACGACGACCTCGCCGCGCTCCGCGGCCTGCAAGCGGAGCACGGCAAGCAGTCAGCGACTGCGCCGCCGGGTGCCCGCCGGCCCGCCCGCCGCTCCACCGCGGAGGCAACCGCACGAGCCGCACGCCGCGAGCGCAGCCGGGCGCGATGTGCACTCGAGCCGCGACATGCCGTGGCTCAGGGAGCGATCCGCCACGAAACAAGCCCGCGTGGCGGCGCACGCGCGGACCGTCGGGCGAAGCCCGGCCGCAGAACATCCCCTCGCCCTGGAAACGCGCGTGGCTCGCGGCGGATCCAACGCGCGCGGCCGCCGCGCGCTCCGGGCGACACCTCGCACGACCGACGGACCCGCGAGCGGCGGGCCGCGGACGGCGCGTTCGGCGGACGGGGCCGACAGCGCACGGCGCAGAAGGCAGACGCCGAGCGCGATCGGCGGGCCGCGTTCGGCGGACGGGGCGCCGACAGCGGACGGCGCAGAAAGCAGACGCGAAGCGCGATCCGCGGGCGGCGAGCCGCGGGCAGCGGGCAGCGCGCAGCGGGCCGCGGGCCGCGGGCAGCGGGCAGCGGGCAGCGGGCAGCGGGCAGCGGGCAGCGGGCCGCGCGCGGTTACATGCATGCCCCCACGCGCATACCGCCCCGAAATGCAAAAAGCCCCAGCCGCTGGAAGCGACTGGGGCTGAATGAAAAACCGGCGGCGTCCTACTCTCCCAGGCCCTTGCGGGCCAAGTACCATCGGCGCTGAGAGGCTTAACGACTCTGTTCGGAATGGGAAGAGGTGTTTCCCTCTCGCTATAGCCACCGGAAAACGTGCGAGACCACGCCCTCCACGGGCTTTCAAAACTGCACAGCGCCACTGAGACGGGTATCAAAAATCCGTCAAGCCCTCGAACAATTAGTACCAGTCTCCTACAAGCATTGCTGCTCTTCCAGATCTGGCCTATCAACCTGGTAGTCTTCCAGGGTTCTTACTCCCTCAAGGGGATGGGAGAGCTCATCTTGAGGCCGGCTTCCCGCTTAGATGCTTTCAGCGGTTATCCGATCCGCACGTAGCTAACCTGCTATGCCCTTGGCAGGACAACAGATACACCAGAGGTGCGTTCATCCCGGTCCTCTCGTACTAGGGACAAATCCTCTCAACTCTCCAACGCCCACGGCAGATAGGGACCGAACTGTCTCACGACGTTCTGAACCCAGCTCGCGTACCGCTTTAATGGGCGAACAGCCCAACCCTTGGGACCAACTTCAGCCCCAGGATGCGACGAGCCGACATCGAGGTGCCAAACCGAGCCGTCGATGTGGACTCTTGGGCTCGATAAGCCTGTTATCCCCGGAGTACCTTTTATCCGTTGAGCGACGGCACTTCCACTTGCTACCGCCGGATCACTAAGACCTGCTTTCGCACCTGCTCGACCTGTCGGTCTCGCAGTCAAGCTCCCTTGCTGCCTTTGCACTCTACGCACGATTTCCAACCGTACTGAGGGAACCTTTGTGCGCCTCCGTTACATTTTGGGAGGCGACCGCCCCAGTCAAACTACCCGCCTGGCACTGTTCACCGCCCGGATTCACGGCGCGGTGTTAGAAACCCAACACATCAAGGGTGGTATCTCAAGGATGGCTCCACGTCAACCGCAGTCAACGCTTCCAAGCCTCCCACCTATCCTGAACGAGGTGAGCCGAATTCCAATACCAGGGTGTAGTAAAGGTTCACGGGGTCTTTCCGTCTAGCCGCGGGTACTCGGCATCTTCACCGAGACTGCAATTTCACCGAGCCCCTCGTTGAGACAGCGTCCAAGTCGTTACGCCATTCGTGCAGGTCGGAACTTACCCGACAAGGAATTTCGCTACCTTAGGACCGTTATAGTTACGGCCGCCGTTTACCGGGGCTTAGCTTCGGTGCTTTGGGCGAACCCTAACACCTCCACGTAACCTTCCGGCACCGGGCAGGCGTCAGCCCCTATACGTCGTCTTTCGACTTAGCAGAGACCTGTGTTTTTGGTAAACAGTCGCTTGGACCTATTCACTGCGGCCCCCTCGGGCTCCGGTCGCGAAGACCATCACCCTACTAGGGCGCCCCTTATCCCGAAGTTACGGGGCGATTTTGCCGAGTTCCTTAACGAGGGTTATCTCGATCACCTTAGTATTCTCTACTTGCCCACCTGTGTCGGTTTTGGTACGGGCACGCGTGTTCTCCCTAGAGGCTTTTCTCGGAGGTATGGCGTAAGGGACTCGCCGGCTCGAAGCCAGCTGGCATCGCACCTCAGGTTATGCAGACCCGCATTTCACTAGGTCCACCCCTACATGCTTACCCCAGGACGACCATCGCCTGGGTTCCCGTAGCCTTCCCCGTCCCCCCATCGGTCAAGCGAACACGACGTGGTACAGGAATATCAACCTGTTAGCCATCGACTACGCCTTTCGGCCTCGCCTTAGGTCCCGACTAACCCTGAGCAGACGAACTTTACTCAGGAATCCTTGGGCAATCGGTGGAGGGGATTCTCACCCCTCTTTCGTTACTCATGCCGGCATTCTCACTTCCGAAGCCTCCACGGCTGGGTCACCCCGCCGCTTTACTGGCATCGGAACGCTCTCCTACCGCGCGATCGACCCGTAGGTCTCACGCACCCGCAGCTTCGGTAGCTAGCTTAAGCCCCGTTACATTATCCGCGCTCGAACACTTGACCAGTGAGCTGTTACGCACTCTTTCAAGGATGGCTGCCTCTAAGCCAACCTCCTGGTTGTCTATGCACTCGAACATCGTTTGCCACTTAGCTAGCATTTAGGGACCTTAGCTGGCGGTCTGGGCTGTTTCCCTCTTGACGCTGAAGTTTATCCCCCAGCAACTGACTCCCGGAGTAAACGTATTGGTCTTCGGAGTTTGCCTGAAGTTGGTAACCTGGTAGGGCCCCGCGTCCAAACAGTGCTCTACGGCCAATACGCAATTGATCCGAGGCTATACCTAAATATATTTCGGAGAGAACCAGATATCACTGAGCTTGATTAGCCTTTCACTCCGACCCACAGGTCATCCGCCCAGTTTTTAACCTAGGTCGGTTCGGTCCTCCACGAGGTCTTACCCCCGCTTCAACCTGCCCATGGGTAGCTCGCTCAGTTTCGGGTCTACCGCCTACGACTCTGTCGCCCTGTTCGGACTCGCTTTCGCTACGGCTCCGCTCATCGCTTAACCTTGCCGCAGACGAGTAACTCGCCGGCTCGTTATGCAAAAAGCACGCGGTCACAGAACAAGTCTGCTCCCACCGCTTGTAGGCACGCGGTTTCAGGTACTATTTCACTCCCCTTCCGGGGTACTTTTCACCTTTCCCTCACGGTACTAGTCCGCTATCGGTCACCTAGGAGTACTTAGCCTTGGAGGGTGGTCCCCCCAGCTTCAGTCCGCGTTTCACGGGCGCGGACTTACTCAGGAACGTCTGACGGAAGGTCATGGAGTTTCGTCTACGGGACGGTTACCCTCTTTGGTGAGCCGTTCCAGGCTCTTCGACTACTGCATGACTTTGTAACTTCCGCCGGGGCAGCCACACCCCGGAACAAACGCCCTACAACCCCTGCTGCGCAACGCGTGGCCGCTTACACGCAACAAGTTTGGGCTGATCCCTTTTCGCTCGCCACTACTCAGGGAGTCTCGGTTGATTTACTTTCCTCGGGGTACTGAGATGTTTCACTTCCCCCGCTTGTCTCCCTCCCGGCTATGTGTTCACCGGGCGGTAACGCCGCATTACCAGCGCTGGGTTTCCCCATTCGGAAATCCGCGGGTCAAAGGCTATTCAGCGCCTCACCGCGGCTTATCGCAGCCGTTCACGTCCTTCATCGACTCTAGGTGCCAAGGCATCCACCGTGTGCCCTTACTATCTTGACGGTGATCTTGATCAATCTTCACGAGATGATCGGTGATACCCGTTTCATTGGCTACTGTGCAGTTTTCAAGGTCCGTAGAGAGGCGTCGCCCCCGCACTCCTTCCGTGTCCTAGACAAGCGGAAGGACCGGCGGGAGCCGGTCTCTCAAAACTCAACAGCATGTATGCAGCTCCGGCGAACCGTGCTGCACGAACAGGTTCGGTCGACGTACTAGTTCCGATCGACGAGCGATCGGACGGCTTCGTGAGAAGCCTTCCCTAGAAAGGAGGTGATCCAGCCGCAGCTTCCGCTACGGCTACCTTGTTACGACTTCACCCCAGTCACGAGCCCCACCTTCGACGGCTCCCTCCCTTGCGGGTTAGGCCACCGGCTTCGGGTGTTGCTCACTCCCGTGGTGTGACGGGCGGTGTGTACAAGGCCCGGGAACGTATTCACCGCGGCAATGCTGATCCGCGATTACTAGCAACTCCGCCTTCATGCAGGCGAGTTTCAGCCTGCAATCCGAACCGAGACGCGCTTTAAGGGATTCGCTCCACCTCGCGGTATCGCAGCCCTCTGTACGCGCCAATGTAGCACGTGTGTAGCCCTGGACATAAGGGGCATGATGACTTGACGTCATCCCCACCTTCCTCCGGTTTGTCACCGGCAGTCTCGCATGAGTCCCCAACTAAATGCTGGCAACATGCGACGGGGGTTGCGCTCGTTGCGGGACTTAACCCAACATCTCACGACACGAGCTGACGACAGCCATGCACCACCTGTGAACCTGCCCCGAAGGGAAGCCGTGTTTCCACGGCGGTCAGGCACATGTCAAGCCCAGGTAAGGTTCTTCGCGTTGCGTCGAATTAAACCACATGCTCCGCTGCTTGTGCGGGCCCCCGTCAATTCCTTTGAGTTTTAGCCTTGCGGCCGTACTCCCCAGGCGGGGCACTTAATGCGTTAGCGTCGGCACGGAGGGAGTCGACACCCCCCACACCTAGTGCCCATCGTTTACGGCGTGGACTACCAGGGTATCTAATCCTGTTTGCTCCCCACGCTTTCGCGTCTCAGCGTCAGTCACGTCCCAGCGAGCTGCCTTCGCCATTGGTGTTCCTCCTGATATCTGCGCATTTCACCGCTACACCAGGAATTCCACTCGCCTCTTCCGGACTCGAGCTCGACAGTATCCACCGGCATTCCAGGGTTGAGCCCTAGACTTTCACAGCAGACTTACCGAGCCGCCTACACGCGCTTTACGCCCAATGATTCCGGACAACGCTCGCCCCCTACGTATTACCGCGGCTGCTGGCACGTAGTTAGCCGGGGCTTCTTCTGAAGGTACCGTCATTCCGAATGGCTATTCACCACCGAAACTTCGTCCCAACTGAAAGGAGTTTACAACCCGAAGGCCGTCTTCCTCCACGCGGCGTTGCTGCGTCACGCTTTCGCGCATTGCGCAAGATTCCCTACTGCTGCCTCCCGTAGGAGTCTGGGCCGTGTCTCAGTCCCAGTGTGGCTGATCGTCCTCTCAGACCAGCTACCCATCGGAGCCTTGGTGAGCCGTTACCTCACCAACAAGCTAATGGGCCGCGGGCCCATCCTGATGCGGTTAGCCGAAGCTACCTTTCCTCAACGACCTTGAGGTCGAAGAGCACATTCGGTATTAGCTCGAGTTTCCCCGAGTTGTCCCAATCATCAGGGCAGGTTACCCACGTGTTACTCACCCGTTCGCGGCTTTGCCCCAGGGCAAGCCCTGGTTCGTCGCTCCACTTGCATGTATTAGGCACGCCGCCAGCGTTCGTCCTGAGCCAGGATCAAACTCTCCGTGAAGAACGACATGTACTTCTCAGAGAGTGTCGCGATGCTCACACAAGGGGTTCCCATGTACACGATCGGGAGACCCGGAGCACCGGACGGGTAAATCAAATGACTCGTTGTGACCGTTGAATTGCTTCGCCACGCTGACGTAAACGAAGCAGGTCACTCGAAACCTGGACGCACCGATCTTCATGGGCCGAAGCCCAGTCGATCAGGTGCACATGCTGTTGAGTTTTCAAAGACCGCCGTGCCTCTCGGGAGGGGACTCCTCCGTCTGACACGCGCTGAGGGCTAGTGGCTCTCAGAGCGGGGCGCGAAAGTATAGCGCACTCGGGCGCGGAGTGGAAGCAACCTTCTGTTTCCACTCCCCGGTGCGACCTTTCGCCTGGTCCTTCCGGGCGGCCCGTCCTGCGCCGCGTCGAGAACTATACAGAGTCGATTTCCAGATGCGTCCTGGGGTGAAGAACTCGTCAAAAGTTCCCGTTCTGACGGGCTTTTCGGGCCGTCGGTGGGTGCTCTGACAGCGTGCCGGCAGCCGTTTTCGCATCGTTCTGGCGCGCAGACGCTCTCTTTCGACGCGGCGCAATTCCAGAGCAACCCGTTGCGACGGGGAGAATCCGCCGCGAGAAATTTCTAGGAGACGATCTGGACCGTGACCTCGCGCCTCCGGGGGCGGTCGTCGAAGTCGAGCAGCACCAGCTGCTGCCAGGTTCCGAGCTGCAGCTCCCCGTCGACGACGGGGACGCACTCGGACGGTCCGAGCAGCGCCGCGCGCAGATGCGCGTGCGCGTTGGAATCACCGTTGAGGCGGTTGTGGGCCCAGTCGCGCACGCGCGGGACGAGCTGCTCGAGCAGCGCGGTGAGGTCCTCCACCCCGCCGGGCTCGAACTCCATCGTCGTGACGGCGGCGGTCGAGCCGCGGACGCACACGGCCGCGAGGCCGCGGTCGACCGCGCTGGTGCGCAGCACGCTGCGCACCCCTTCGGTCAGGTCGACGATCTGGCCGCCGCCGGCGGTCTCCACGCGCAACATCCCGCCGGAGACCGCCATCTTCCGCTCAGCGGCTCCGCAGCCGAGCGAATCGCCGCTTGCCGAGCTGCAGCACGCGGCCGTCCAGATCGGAGGCCGGCCGGTCGAGCGGCTCTGGCTCCAGCGGGCTGCCGTCGAGCTTCACCCCGCCCTGCTTCAGCAGCCGCCGCGCCTCCGAGCTGGAGACGCCGAAGGCGCTCGCCAACAGCGCGGGCAGATGGACCTCCCCGCCGCCGTCGACCGCCAGCGCGGCCTCCGGCATCTGCTCGGGCGGGCGGTGCTCGCGGTGCACGCGGTCGAAGGCGTGCTCGGCCGCCTCGGCGGCGCGCTCGTCGTGGAAGCGCGCGACGAGCGTGCGCGCGAGCGCGCGCTTGGCGTCGCGCGGGCTCTCCTGCGGCGGCAGCGGCTCGCCGAGCAGCAGCTCGTACCAGCTTCCCATCGCCTCGTCGGGCAGCCGCAGGGTCTTGCCGTAGATCTCCTCCGGCGGCTCGGTCACGCCGATGTAGTTGCCGAACGACTTCGACATCTTCCGCACGCCGTCGATCCCCGGCAGGATCGGCATCGTCAGGATCACCTGCTCGGGCTTGCCGTAGGAGCTCTGGATGTCGCGGCCCAGCAGCAGGTTGAACTTCTGGTCGGTGCCGCCGAGCTCGACGTCGGCGTCGATCGCGACCGAGTCGTAGCCCTGCAGCAGCGGATACAGCAGCTCCAGCAGCGAGATCGGCGCTCTCGCGGCCGTCCGCTTGACGAAGTCGTCGCGCTCCATGATGCGCGCGACGGTCGTCGTGCGCACCAGCCGGAAGAGGTCCTCGGTGCGCATGTCGAGCCACTCGCCGTTGCGGCGGACCTCGAGCCGGTCGGGGTCGAGCACCTTCAGCGCCTGTTCCTGGAAGGTGCGCGCGTTCGCCTCGATCTGCTCGCCGGAGAGGATCGGCCGCGTCGAGGAGCGGCCGCTCGGGTCGCCCACGCGCGCGGTGTAGTCGCCGATGATCAGCACGACCGTGTGACCGAGGTCCTGGAACTCCCGCAGCTTCCCCAGCACGACCGTGAAGCCGAGGTGGATGTCGGGCGCGGTCGGGTCGATCCCCAGCTTCACGCGCAGCGGCCGGCGCTCGCGCTCGGCCTCCTGCAGCTTGCGCTCCAGACCGCCCGCGGGGAGCGAGTCGACCGCGTTGCGGGCGAGCCACCCGGCGGCCGCGGCGGGGCTGGAGGTCTGGGGAGCCATGGGGCCCCAATGCTAGACTGCACGCCCCGGCGAGGCCTCGTCGCCATGGCCCGCCAAACCGGTGAGACGGCTCCAGCGGACACGGGGCCTCGGGTCGCCGGACGAAGGTATGAGCTTCGATGGGAACACACCCGCGCCGGGCCGCCGCCGTCCCAGGCTGAGCCTCCTGCGCCGTCGCCGCAACCGCGACGGCAGCAAGCCCAAGATCAAGAAGCTGCGGCTGTTCTCGATCCTCGTCGGCCTCTCGCTGCTGGCGGTCGTCTCGACCGTCTTCGGGATGATGATGGCGGTCGCCTCCGACCTGCCCGACCTTGAGAACAAGCAGCAGTACAAGGTCACGAAGAACAACTCGGTCCTGCTCGACTATCGCGGGCGCAAGCTCGGGATCATGCAGAACAACCAGAACGTCGTGCTCGTCAGCGACAGCCAGATCGCGCCCGCGATGAAGCACGCGATCATCGCGATCGAGGACAAGCGCTTCTACGAGAACAACGGCTTCGACGTGAAGGGCATCGCGCGCGCCGTCTGGGCCGACGTGAGCAGGGGCGGCGCCGTCCAGGGCGCCTCGACGATCACGCAGCAGTTCGTCAAGAACGCGCTCGAGGCGCAGAACAGACGAACGCTGTTCCAGAAGCTGCGCGAGGCGGCGCTTGCGTACCACCTCACGCGCAAGTGGAGAAAAGAGAAGATCCTCACCGAGTATCTGAACCAGATCTACTTCGGCAACGGCGCGCACGGGATCGAGTCGGCCGCGCGCGTCTACTTCGGCAAGCGCCACGGCTACGGCGAGGCCGGCGGCTGCGGCTCGACGAAGCTGAACATGTGCGCGTCGGTGCTGACGCCGGCCGAGTCGGCGCTGATCGCCGCGGTCGTCGCCTCCCCGAGCGCCTACGACCCGGTCACCAACCCCGACAACGCCAGAGCGCGGCGCGACCTCGTGCTGCGCTACATGCGCGACCAGGGCTACATCACCGCGGCCGAGTACGCGCGCGACCGCGACGACCCGCTGCCGACGCAGGACGACCTGACGCCGCCGCAGGAGGAGACCGCGGCGCCGTACTTCACCAGCTGGGTCCGCCAGCAGATCGTCAACAAGTACGGCGCGTTCCGGGCCTTCAGCGGCGGGCTGCACATCACCACCTCGCTCGACCTCGACCTGCAGACCGCCGCCGAGGAGACGATCGAGCAGATGCTGCCCGAGGGCTCCGGGCTGCCGTCGGCGTCGCTGGTCGCGATCGACAACAAGACCGGCGAGGTGCGCGCGATGGTCGGCGGCCCCGACTACAGCGAGCGCCCGTTCAACCTCGCCACCCAGGGTCAGCGCCAGCCGGGCTCGACCTTCAAGCCGTTCACGCTCGTGGCGGCGCTCGAGAACGGGATCTCGCCCGACAACGTCTACAGCTCCGCGCCGAAGGAGTTCCCGGTCCCGGGAACCAACGGCAAGGAGGCGTTCGTCGTCAGAAACTACGGCGACGCCTACGCCGGCAGCGCCTCGCTGCGCAGCGCCACGACGACCTCCGACAACTCGGTCTACGCCGAGGTCGGGATCCAGGTCGGCACCAAGAAGGTCGCGCGCGTCGCGCGGCGGATGGGGATCCGCACCCCGATCTCGACCAACCTCGCGATGACGCTCGGCGGCCTCAGACAGGGCGTCACGCCGCTCGACATGGCGCATGCCTACGAGACCTTCGCGACCGGCGGCAAGCGGATCTGGAACGACACGCTCGGCGCGCCCGACCGCGGCCCGATCGGCATCCACCAGGTGAGAGACGCCGACGGCAAGGTGATCGCCGACAACCGCAAGTCGCTCAAGAGCAAGCAGGTGATCCCGCCGGCGGTCGCGCAGGAGGCATCCTCGATCCTCCAGACGGTCGTCTCCTACGGAACCGGCACGAAGGCGCAGATCCCCGGCTTCGCGGCCGGCAAGACCGGCACGACGGAGAACTACGGCGACGCCTGGTTCGTCGGCTGGAACGAGCAGTTCACCGTCGCGATCTGGGTCGGCTACCCCGACAGACTGGTGCCGATGCTGACCCAGTACGGCGGCGAGCCGGTCGCCGGCGGCACCTACCCCGCCCAGCTGTGGCACAACTTCATGGTCTCGGCCCAGACGATCCTCGACCAGCGCAAGGCCGAGGAGGAGGCGATGAAGGGCGGCGACGCCGACGACGTCAGCACGACCCCGTCCGAGACGCCCGAGCTCTACACCGCGCCCGAGGGCTCCAGCGGCGACGGGACCGGAGGGGGCGCCGTCGACGACGGCGGCACCGCCGGCGGCGCGGCCGATGGGACGACCGGCGGCGGCACCGCCGGCGGGACGACCGGCGCCACCGGGGAGACCGGCGGGACCGGCGCCGACGGCGGGACCGGCGCGACCGGCGGCGACACCGGCGCAGGCGTGACGACCGGCGGCGGTGG
>NZ_JBRERS010000028.1:0-14762 GCF_054486945.1 Pseudonocardia wallangbongensis | reverse complement strand
GCGGGCGCGGTCCCGGCGGCGGTGGCGGCGGTCGCGGTCCGGGCGGTCCCGGCGGCGGGCGCGGTCCCGGCGGCGGTGGCGGCGGTCGCGGCCCGGGCGGCGGCGGTGGCCGTGGTCCGGCCGGCGGCGGCCAGGGTGGCAATCGCGGCGGTACCGGAGGTCAGGGCTGATGCTCTCTCCCAAGCGTGTGAAGTTCCGCAAGCAGCACCGCGGCCGTCGCCGCGGGCTGTCGCGGGGCCAGGTCAAGGTCCAGTTCGGCGAGTACGGCCTCAAGGCGCTCGAAGAGGGCTGGCTGACCAACCGCCAGATCGAGGCCGCTCGTATCGCGATGACGCGCAAGATCAAGCGCGGCGGCAAGGTCTGGATCAACGTCTACCCGGACAAGCCGTACACGAAGAAGCCGGCCGAGACCCGCATGGGCTCCGGCAAGGGCTCGCCCGAGGGCTGGGTCGCCGTCGTGAAGCCGGGCCGCGTGATGTTCGAGCTCGCCGGCGTGCCGGAGGAGCTCGCGCGCGAGGCGATGCGGCTCGCCGGCCACAAGCTTCCGGTGAAGACGAGATTCGTCATGCGAGAGGACGGCTGACATGACCAACGCGACTGAACTGCGCGATCTGGACGACAGCGCCCTCGGCGAGCACCTGCAGACCGCACGGCGCGAGCTGTTCGGGCTGCGCTTCCAGCACGCGACCGGCGAGCTGGAGAACACCGCCCGCCTGCGCCTCGCCAAGCGCGAGGTCGCGCGGACGCTCACGGTGATCCGTGAGCGCGGACTTGACGCTGACAACAAGGAACTGGGCTAGCAATGGCCGACGAAGAGCAGAACGAGAACGTCGAGGAGACCACCCCGGCGCCCGAGGCCGAGGCGGCCGAGGACACCGCTGCCGCGCCCGAGGCGCCGGCGGGTGAGCCCGTGCCGCAGCTCGCGCCCAAGGAGCGTCGCCGTCAGGCGCGCGTCGCGAAGGCCGCCAAGGCCGGCACGCGGCCGCCGCGCACGATCGAGGAGCGCCAGGCCGAGCGCGCCGCCAAGCGCGCCAAGAACGCCGCCAGACGCCGCAACCTGCGCGCGAAGGCGCGCGAGGAGGCGAAGGCCGCTCCGAGAGGCGAGCCGACGCCGCCGCGCGAGCCCGGCGAGGGCCGTCAGAAGACGCGCCAGGGGATCGTCGTCTCCGACAAGGCCGACAAGACCATCACCGTCCGGATCGACGTCGCCCGCCGTCATCGGCGCTACGAGAAGGTCGTGCGCAGCTCGACGACCTTCCACGCGCACGACGAGAGCAACGACGCGAACGTCGGCGACACGGTCATCATCCGCGAGTCTCGCCCGCTGTCCCGCCTGAAGCGCTGGCGCCTCGTCGAGGTTGTGGAGCGTGCCAAGTGATCCAGAACGAGTCCCGTCTCAAGGTCGCCGACAACACCGGCGCCCGCGAGATCCTCTGCATCCGCGTGCGCGGCGGCTCGCACCGCCGCTACGCCGGCGTCGGCGACACGATCGTCGCGACCGTCAAGCAGGCCAGCCCGCAGGGCTCGGTCAAGAAGGGCGAGGTCGTGACCGCGGTCGTCGTGCGCACGAAGAAGACGTACGGCCGCGAGGACGGCACGTACATCGGCTTCGACGAGAACGCGGCCGTGATCATCGACGCGCAGAACAATCCGCGCGGCACGCGCATCTTCGGGCCGGTGGCCCGCGAGCTGCGCGAGCGCAACTTCATGAAGATCGTCTCGCTCGCTCCGGAGGTGCTGTGATGCCCGCCCGGATCCGCAGAGACGACGAGGTCGTCGTGATCAGCGGCAAGGACAAGGGGAAGAGCGGCAGAGTGCTGCGCGTCGACCCCGCGGCCGAGCGCGTCTACGTCGAGGGCCTCAACATCGTCAAGCGGCATCAGCGTCCGACCCCGGGTCGTCCCGACTCGGTCGCCGGCGTGATCGAGCGAGAGGGTCCGATCCACCTCTCCAACGTGATGCTGCTCGACCCCAAGGACGGGAAGCCGACCCGCGTCGGCATCGAGATCCACGAGGGGAGACGCTTCCGCGTCGCCCGTCGCTCCGGCACCCGCATCGACTGAGCCCGCTATGCCCGCACGACTCAAAGAACGCTACGTCAACGAGATCCGCCCACAGCTGATGGAGAGATTCGGGTACTCGACGCCGATGCAGGCGCCGAAGATCACGAAGATCACCCTCAACATGGGCGTCGGTGAGGCCAAGCAGGACTCGAAGCAGTTCGAGCAGGCCCAGGAGCAGCTCGCCGCGATCGCCGGCCAGAAGCCGAGCGTCCGCCGCGCGCGCAAGTCGATCGCAGCCTTCAAGCTGCGCGAGGGGATGCCGGTCGGGCTCAGCGTCACGCTGCGCGACGACCGCGCCTACGAGTTCCTCGACCGCCTGCTGTCGGTCGCGATCCCGCGCATCCGCGATTTCCGCGGACTGAACGCGAGATCGTTCGACGGCCGCGGCAACTACTCGATGGGCGTCCGCGAGCAGATCATCTTCCCCGAGATCGATTACGACAAGGTCGATCAGGTCCGCGGTCTGGACATCACGTTCACGACCACTGCGGAAACCGACGACGAAGCCTTCGCGCTGCTGAGCTCGTTCGGCATGCCGTTCGCGAAGGACGGGCGCCCTGGCGGGGCGGCCGTGACGACAGGGAGCTAGGACCTTCATGGCGAAGACCTCTCAGCGCGTCCGCCAGCAGCGGACTCCTAAGTACAGAACCCGTGCGTACACCCGCTGCCGTCGCTGCGGGCGCCCGCGCTCCGTCTACCGCAAGTTCGGGATGTGCCGGATCTGCCTGCGCGAGCTGGCGCACAACGGCTACATCCCCGGCATGACGAAGAGCTCCTGGTAAGGGTGGGCTTGATTCCATGTCGATGACAGACCCCATCGCCGACTTCCTCACGCGCGTGCGCAACGGCGCGCGGGCATCGCACGACACCGTGTCGATCCCGTCGTCCAAGCTCAAGCGCGAGATGGCCCGCATCCTCAAGGAGCAGGGCTACATCGAGGGCTACGAGCTCGAGGCGCCCAACGCCGAGCACCCCGGCGAGCAGATCAAGATCAGGCTGAAGTACACGGGCAACCGCCGCCCGGTCATCCAGGGCATCCAGCGGGTGTCGCGCCCCGGCCAGCGCACGTACGTCGGCCATGGCGAGATCCCGAAGATCCAGGGTGGCCTCGGCACGGCGATCATCTCGACGTCCAAGGGCGTCATGACCGGTCACGAGGCGCGCCGCGAGGGCGTCGGTGGCGAGGTCGTGGCGAAGGTGTGGTGAGGCTGGCATGAGTCGTATCGGCCGCAAGCCCATCCCCGTCCCCGCCGGTGTCACCGTCTCGATCGAGCCCGAGCGCGTGACCGTCAACGGCCCCAAGGGCGAGCTGCAGGAGCGCGTCCACCGCGACATCACCGTCGAGCAGGTCGGCGACGAGCTGCTCGTCAGACGGCCGACCGACCGCGGCGAGCACCGTGCGCTGCACGGCCTCACCCGCTCGCTGGTCGCGAACATGGTCGAGGGCGTCACCAACGGCTACGAGAAGAGACTCGAGATCCAGGGCGTCGGCTACCGCGCCCAGCTGAAGGGCAGAGACCTCGAGCTCGCGCTCGGCTACTCGCACCCGGTCCCGATCGAGGCGCCCGCCGGCATCGAGTTCGAGGTGCCCCAGCCGACCAGAATCACCGTCAAGGGGATCTCCAAGCAGCTCGTCGGCGAGGTCGCCGCGACGATTCGCAAGCAGCGGAAGCCGGAGCCCTACAAGGGCAAGGGCATCCGTTACGAGGGCGAGTACGTCGCCCGGAAGGTTGGCAAGCGCGCATGACCGTTCTCAGCAAGCCCACCAAGCGCCTCAAGCGCCGCCGTCGCGTCCGTGCGAAGGTGGTCGGCACCGCCGAGCGTCCGCGCATCTCCGTGTTCCGTTCCAACAGAGGCATCAGCGCCCAGCTCATCGACGACGACCGCGGTCACACGATCGCGGCCGTCAACTGGACCGAAGCGGCGCTGCGCGAGCTGCGCTCGACCGATCAGGCCAAGCGCGCCGGCGAGCTGCTCGCCGAGCGCGCGAAGGCCGCGGGCGTCGACACGGCGGTCTTCGACCGTGGCGGCTACCAGTACCACGGCCGCGTCAAGGCACTCGCGGAGGGCGCCCGCGAGGGCGGCCTCGCCTTCTGAGTGGCGCCCGACCCGTCTCACCAGCTACCTTAGGACCTCATGGCCATCGACCGTTCCGTATCAGCTTCCGGACTCGACCTGCAGGAGCGGGTCGTCGAGATCAACCGTGTCGCCAAGGTCGTCAAGGGCGGCCGCCGCTTCTCCTTCACCGCACTCGTGGTGGTGGGTGACGAGCGCGAGATCGTCGGCGTCGGCTACGGCAAGGCGAACGAGGTCCCGGTCGCGATTCAGAAGGGCGTCGAGCGCGCCAAGAAGAATCTGATCCGGGTCCCCAAGCACGGCACCACGATCACGCACCCGACGCTCGGCATCTTCGGCTCCGGCCGCGTGCTGCTGAAGCCGGCCTCGCCCGGTACCGGCGTGATCGCCGGCGGCGGCGTCCGCGCAGTGCTCGAGCTCGCCGGCATCCACGACATCCTCACCAAGAGCCTCGGGACCCAGAACCCGATCAACCTCGTCAAGGCGACGATGGCCGGCCTCGAGTCGCTGCGGCGGCCCGAGGAGGTCGCGCAGCTGCGCGGCCTGTCGGTCAACGCCGTGCTCGGCCTCAACCCGGGCGGCGACGGCGCCGAGGACCTGACCGAGGGCGACGCGGGCGAGCAGCCCGTCGGCGCCGCTGCCGAGGCCTAGCCCCAATGAGCACGCTGAAGATCACCCAGATCAAGTCGCGCAACGGCGCCAACCAGCGCCAGCTCGACACGCTCCGCTCGATCGGCCTGCGCAAGATCGGCCAGACGGTGGAGCAGCAGGACTCCGCGCAGATGCGCGGCATGGTCCACGCCGTTCGTCATCTCGTGAAGGTCGAGGAAGAAGCCGCATGAGCCCCGTCAAGGAAGAGGCCGAGCGCGAGGAGCGCATCGGCCTCCACAACCTGAGACCCGCTCCGGGTCACCGCAAGTCGCGCAAGCGCGTCGGCCGCGGCGAGGGCTCCGGCACCGGCAAGACCTCCGGCCGCGGCCAGAAGGGCTACGGCTCGCGCTCCGGCGCGAAGGACCGCGCCCGCTTCGAGGGCGGCCAGATGCCGATCCACATGCGGATGCGCAAGCTGCGCGGTCCGCACATGAAGAAGTCGATGCCGTTCGAGCCGTTCCGGACGCACACCCAGCCGGTCAACCTGGCCGACCTGGAGGAGCGCTTCGAGGCCGGCGCCGACGTGACGCTCGAGGCGCTGCGCGCCAAGGGCCTCGCGACGCGCAAGGAGATCCCGGTGAAGGTGCTCGCGAAGGGCGAGATCACCAAGCCGCTGACGGTCCACGCCAACGCCTTCAGTGCGGCCGCGCGCGAGCGCATCGAGGCCGCCGGCGGTACGGCTCAGCTCGTCGACGGCTAGCGCCTGAGGCCGCCGAACCGTGCTGTCGACGATCCTCAACGCGTTCACGGTCCCCGAGATCCGGAAGAAGCTCGCCTTCACGGCGCTTCTTCTGGCTCTCTACCGGCTCGGCTCGCACATTCCCGCCCCGGGCATCAACTCCGAGGCGGTCGAGCAGATCCAGCGGAACTTCTCCAACGGCGGCATCCTCAACTTCCTCAACCTCTTCTCGGGCGGCGGTCTCTCCCGCATCGCGCTGTTCGCGCTCGGGATCATGCCGTACGTCACGGCCTCGATCATCCTGCAGCTGCTGACGGTCGTCGTGCCGTCGCTGGAGAGACTGCAGAGAGAGGGCGAGGTCGGACAGCAGCGGATCACGCAGTACACCCGCTACCTGACGGTCGGCCTGGCGTTCGCGCAGTCGATAGCGTACGTCTTCCTCTTCCGCTCGTTCCAGCAGTCGGCCGGCGCGTCGGTGATCGACAACTTCACGCTCGCGAAGGTGATGCTGATCGCGATCTGCCTGACGGCGGGCTGCATGCTCGTCATGTGGATGGGCGAGCTGATCACCCAGCGCGGGATAGGCAACGGGATCTCGCTGATGATCCTCGCCAGCATCGTCTCCGGCTTCCCGCAGGGCGTGCGCGCCTGGTGGACCAGCCCGGACCCGGTCTTCAAGGTGATGATGCCGTTCCTGGCGCTCGCCGTGATCGCCGCGATCGTCTTCGTGCAGGAGGGCCAGCGGCGCATCCCGGTCCAGTACGCGCGCCGCGTGATCGGCCAGCGGATGACGCAGGGCGGGCAGACCTACCTGCCGCTGCGGGTCAACATGGCCGGCGTCATCCCGGTCATCTTCGCGGCGAGCATCATGGCCTTCCCGCCGACGATCGGCCAGCTGATCAACAGCCCGTGGGCCAACGACCTGGCGAACTTCTTCAGCCCCTCCGACTGGCCCTACCTGGTCGGCGAGGCGATCTTCATCATCGTGTTCACGTACATGTACACGGCGATCACGTTCAACCCGGTGGAGCAGGCCGACAACCTCAAACGCTACGGCGGCTTCATCCCGGGGGTGCGACCAGGGCGGCCCACGGCCGAGTTCCTCGACCGCATCCTCGCGCGCCTGACCTTCCCGGGGGCGATCTTCCTCGCGCTGGTAGCGGCGCTGCCGACGATCCTGATCAACCAGACGAACGCCAACTTCTTCTTCGGCGGCACGTCGATCCTGATCGTCATCGGCGTCGCGCTCGACACGATGAAGCAGCTCGAGGCGCAGCTGATGATGCGCAACTACGAGGGCTTCCTCAGATAGTCCCGCGGCGCCGGCCGGCGCCCGCATCATGTAAGTTCCGCTCCTCGTGCGTGAGCTGAACCTCATCCTCTTCGGGCCCCCCGGGGCCGGCAAGGGCACCCAAGCGGCCCGTCTCCAAGACGACTTCCGCCTGCCCTACGTCGCCACCGGCGACATCCTCCGTGCCGCCGTCAAGGACGGCACCGAGCTCGGCAGAGCCGCCAAGGCGTTCATGGACGCCGGCGAGCTCGTGCCCGACGATCTCGTCATCGACCTGATCGTCGAGCGCATCAGCGCCGACGACTGCCTCGACGGCTTCATCCTCGACGGCTTCCCGCGCAACAAGGCCCAGGCCGACGCGCTCGGGCTCGCCTTCGACCGGCTCGACCGCAGGATCACTGCCGTGCTGCTGATCGACGTCCCCGACGACGAGCTCGTCAGACGCATCAGCGGCCGCCGCGTGAGCGCCAAGACCGGCCGGCCGTACCACATCGAGACCGACCCGCCGAAGCACGAGGGCCGCTGCGACATCGACGGCTCGCGCCTGATCCAGCGCGACGACGACAAGCCCGAGGTCGTGCGCAACCGCCTCGACGTCTACCACCGCGAGACCGAGCCGCTGATCTCCTACTACGACGAGAAGGGTCTGCTGCGCCGCGTCGACGGCACCCGCAGCCCGACGGAGGTCCACGACCACATCCGCGCGGTGCTGGCGACGCTGCGGCTCGAAGAAGACCTGTGATCGTCAAGAAGACACCCGAGCAGATCGAGAAGATGGCGGCGGCGGGCAGGATCCTCGTCCGCACGCTCGACCTGCTGGAGGGCAAGGTCCGCGCCGGCGTCACGACGCAGGAGCTCGACGAGGCGGCCGAGAAGTTCATCCGCTCGCAGGGCGCGACGCCGGCCTTCAAGGGCTACCGCGGCTTCCCCGGCTCGATCTGCGCCTCGCCCAACGACATGGTCGTCCACGGCATCCCGGGCCCCTACGAGCTCGAGCGCGGCGACATCATCTCGGTCGACGTCGGCGTCGTCTACGACGGCTGGGTCGCCGACGCCGCGCGCACCTTCCCCGTCGGCTCGGTCTCGGCGGTCGCGAGCAAGCTGCTCGACGTGACGCAGGGCTCGCTGCTGGCCGCCGTCCCGCAGGTCAAGGCCGGCAACCGGCTCGGCGACGTCTCCAACGCGATCCAGCGCCACGTCGAGGCGGAGGGCTTCTCGATCGTCCGCTCGCTGGTCGGCCACGGGATCGGCCGCGAGATGCACGAGGACCCGCAGATCCCCAACTACGGGCCGGCTGGCAAGGGGCCGCTGCTCGAGGAGGGGATGGTGCTCGCGATCGAGCCGATGGTGACCGCCGGCCGCCACCAGGTGCGGATGGCCGACGACCACTGGGCGATCTACTCTCAGGACGGCTCGCTCGCCGCGCACTTCGAGTTCACGATCGCCGTCACCGCCGAGGGCCCGCGCGTGCTCACCCCGTGGCACGAGCAGGGCAGGCGGGCCGCCGCCTGAGCGGCGTCGGCGGCAGCGCTGCATGCCGCCGCAGAGCGGGTGCACGCCAGCCTCGCAGCGCCGGCGCGCCGCGGCGGTCGGCCCTCGACATGCCACCGGAAGCTCCTGCCTGCGGGTTTGGTACCATGCACCGTCGCGCTCGGAATCGCGTGGATTCGTGCGTGCTTCGTCCTCGACGTGGTAGCGGCGGCCGTCCCGGCAGCCAGAGCCGCATCGACTGGAATCAGCCGAAAGGGAACATGAAGGTACGACCGTCGGTCAAGCCGATGTGCGAGAAGTGCAAGATCATTCGCCGCCACGGCCGTGTGCTGGTCATCTGCTCGAACCCGCGGCACAAGCAGCGGCAGGGCTGACATGGCTCGTATCGCAGGCATCAACATCCCGCTGAACAAGCGCGTCGAGATCGGTCTGACCTACATCTACGGGATCGGCCGCGCGACCGCGAACGAGCTGCTCGTCAGAGCCGGCATCTCGCCTGACACCTACGTTCGCGACCTGACCGAGGACGAGGTCGGCAAGCTGCGCGACGAGATCGACTCGCTGACCGTCGAGGGCGACCTCCGGCGCGAGCGCTCCCAGAACGTCAAGCGCCTGATGGAGATCGGCTGCTACCGCGGCCTCCGGCACCGCCGCGGCCTGCCCGTGCGCGGGCAGAAGACCAAGACGAACGCGCGCACGCGCAAGGGCCCCAAGCGCATGTCGGTGGCCGGGAAGAAGAAGGCGGGGAAGAAGTAACGTGAGTCCAGCTCCGAAGCGTCCGCAGCGCGGCCGGCGCAGAGTCCGCAAGAACATCCCGGTCGGCCAGGCCCACATCAAGACGAGCTTCAACAACACGATCGTCTCCCTCACCGACCGTGAGGGCAACGTGATCGCGTGGGAGTCCGCCGGCGGCGCCGGTTTCAAGGGCTCGCGCAAGTCGACGCCGTTCGCCGCGCAGGTGACCGCCGACGCAGCCGCCCGCAAGGGCATCGAGCACGGCCTCCAGAAGGTCGAGGTCTTCGTGAAGGGCCCCGGTTCCGGCCGCGAGACCGCCATCCGCTCGCTGCAGGCCGCCGGCCTGGAGGTCACGGGCGTCAAGGACGTCACGCCCCAGGCGCACAACGGCTGCCGACCGCGGAAGCGGCGGCGGGTCTAGCGGAGGGGCCGGCATGGTCCGCGGGTCCAGCGCCGAGCGCCTGCAAGCGACCCGCGCCGTGCGCTCCTCCGGCTCTCACTCGCAGTAAGCCTTGTTCCGTCGCGGGGTCGCCGTCCGGCCCCTGCGACGCCCGGATGACCGCCCCGCGGCGGGCGGCGCTCACGACACGACGACGTTAGGAACCGACCCCGATGCTTGACTTCCAAGTCCCCCGAATCACCACCGAGACGGTCGAGGAGAACCGCGGCTCCTTCACGATCGAGCCGCTCGATCGTGGGTTCGGCTACACGTTCGGCAACTCCCTGCGCCGTGTGCTCCTCTCCTCGCTCGCCGGCGCCGCGGTGACGAGCGTGCGGATCGAGGGCGTCGCGCACGAGTTCTCCACGATCCCGGGCGTGAAGGAGGACGTGACCGACATCGTCCTCAACCTCAAGGGCATCGTCTGCCGCATGCACTCCGACGCCACCGAGATCGAGGCCCCGCTCGTCGTCACGGGCCCCGGCGACATCACGGCGAAGGACATCGACCTCCCCTCCGGCGTCGAGATCCTCAACCCCGACGCGCACATCGCGACGCTCGAGAAGAAGACCAAGCTCGAGGTCTACCTGACGATCGGGCGCGGCCGCGGCTACCGCCCGGCGGAGGAGAACAAGTCGCCCGACCAGCCGATCGGCGTGATCCCGATCGACTCGATCTTCTCGCCGGTCCGCCGCGTCGCCTACGCCGTCGAGCAGGCCCGCGTCGGCCAGAAGACCGACTTCGACAAGCTGACGCTCGACATCGAGACCGACGGCTCGATCGACCCGCACGCCGCGCTGCGCGAGGCGGCCGAGATCCTGATCTCGCAGCTGGCGATCTTCACTGACGCCGACCGTGTCGTCGAGCTGCGCGACACCGGCGGCCTCGGTGCGCTCGAGCCCGGCCTCGCCGGCGGGGTCGGGGGCGCGGGCGGCGCCGGCGGCCCGGGCGGCCGTCCCGCCAACGCGATGGACGACATCCTGATCGAGGAGCTGGAGCTCGGCGTCCGCTCGTACAACTGCCTCAAGCGCGCCGGCATCCAGACCGTCGGCGACCTCATCTCGAAGACCGAGAACGAGCTCAACGCGATCCCGAACTTCGGCAAGAAGTCGATCGACGAGGTCATCGAGACGCTCGAAGGGCGCGGGCTCCACCTGCGCCAGGACTGACAACCGAGTAAGCTCACCGATCCCATGCGTCACCAGCGAAACCGCTACCAGCTCAGCCGCTCCTCCGCGCACCGGAAGGCGCTGCTCGCCAACCTCTGCAAGGAGGTCATCGAGCACGAGCGCATCAGAACCACCGAGACGAAGGCGAAGGCTGTCAAGCCGGAGCTGGAGAAGCTCATCACGCTCGCCAAGCGCGGCGACCTGCATGCCCGCCGGCAGGCGCTCTCGGCGCTCGGCCAGGACAAGTATTCCGTCTACAAGCTGTTCGAGGAGATCGCGCCCCGCTACACGGAGCGCCCGGGTGGCTACACCCGCATCCTCAAGCTCGGTCCGCGTCGCTCCGACGCGACCGAGATGGTCTTCCTCGAACTCGTGTAACGCTCGGCCGGGGGCCTCGCGTTCCATTGGAAGAACTCGCCCGAGGGGCTCGTTCTTCCGGCGGAATGCAAGGTCGCAGGCCGCCGCGTGCGAGCTTCCGGGCGTGAGGCCGTGAGCAGCGTCCACGTCACCCGGCTCGAGCTCGAGTACGACGGCCGCGACTTCGCCGGCTGGGCGAAGCAGCCCGGCCGCCGCACCGTCCAGCAGGAGCTGGAGCGGGCGCTCGCGATCGTGCTGCGGCGCGAGGCGGTGCCGGTGACCGTCGCCGGCCGCACCGACGCCGGCGTCCACGCCTGGGCGCAGGTCGTCTCCTACGCCGGCCCGCCGGCCGCGCCCCACCAGCTCAACGCGCTGCTGCCCGACGACGTCGCGGTGCTCGACGCGCGCGCCGCGGCGCCGGGCTTCGACGCCCGCCGCGACGCGACCAGCCGCGCCTACTGCTATCGCGTGCTCGCGCGCCGGGCGCGCGGCGCGCACGAGCGCGGGCGGGCGCTGTGGTGGCCGCATCCGCTCGATCGCGACGCGCTCGACGCCTGCGCCGCCGCGCTGCCCGGCACGCACGACTTCACCGCCTTCACGCCGACCGAGACCGCGCACGTCCGCTTCGAGCGCGACGTCGCGTGGGCGTCGTGGCAGCGTCGCGGCGAGCTGCTCTGCTTCCTGATCGAGGCCGACGCCTTCATGCGCAACATGAACCGCGCGCTGGTCGGGACGATGCTGGAGGTCGCCGGCGGGCGGCGGAGCGTCGAGCAGTTCCGCGCGCTGCTGGAGGGGGCGCCGCGCTCGCGCGGCGGGACGACCGCGCCGCCGCACGGCCTCTACCTCGCCGGCGTCGGCTACGACGGGCGGAGCGTGCTGCGCGCGCCCGGGTCAATACGATGGAGAGAGCGATGCGAGTCCTGCTGACCAACGACGACGGGATCGAGGCCGCCGGGATCGAGGCGCTGCGCGCCGCGCTGGCGGCGCTGCCGGGGATCGAGCTGCTGGTCGTCGCGCCCGACGGCAACCGCTCCGCGACCGCCCGCTCGATCACGACGCGCCGGCCGCTGTGGGTCGAGGAGGTCGACCTGCCCGACGGCACGATCGGCTACGCGACCGACGGCACGCCGGTCGACTGCGTGCGGCTGACGCAGCTGGGGATCGTCGAGGGCTTCAGACCGGACCTGGTCGTCTCGGGCATCAACCACGGCCTCAACATCGGCGACGACGTCACTTACTCGGGCACCGTCGCGGCCGCCTTCGAGGCGCTGCTGCTGGGGCTGCCGGGGATCGCCGTCTCGCAGCAGTCGACGGCGCGCGAGACCGATTTCCGCCAGGGCGAGGGCTTCGACTTCGGCGCCGTCGCCGCGTTCACCGCGCGGCTGGTCGAGGAGCTCGATTCCGTCCCGCTGGAGCCGGGCATCCTGCTGAACGTGAACGCACCCGGCACGCAGCCGACGGGGGTCGAGGTGACGCGCCTGGGCAAGCGCTTCTACCGCGACGCGCTGGAGCTGGCCGACGCGGACCATCCGCGCAGGCGGCTGTTCAGAATCTACGGCGACGCCCACGACCTCGTCGACGACGACGGCACCGACATCGCGGCCGTCGCCGCGGGCCGCATCTCGGTCACGCCGGTCCACTTCGACCTCACCAGCCACGCCGGCATCGAGCCGCTGCGCGGCTACGACCTGCAGCAGCTGGTCGCCCCGCCGCCGGTACGGGATCCCGAGTGAGCAGCGCGGCCGCCAGAGACCCGGCGGCCCGCGCCGCCGAGCTGCGCAGAGAGCTCGAGCACCACGGCTACCGCTACTACGTCCTCGACGACCCGGAGATCGGCGACGACGTCTACGACGCGCTGCTCGACGAGCTGCGCGCGCTCGAGCGCGACCACCCCGAGCTGCAGCGGCCCGACTCGCCGACGCAGCGGGTCGGCGGCACGCCGGTCTCCAACCTCGAGAAGGTCAGGCACCTGCAGCCGATGCTGTCGCTGGCCAACGCCCGCAGCGAGGAGGAGCTGCTCGCGTGGGTGCAGCGGATGCGCGCCCATCTGGCGCGGGAGGGGATCGAGCAGCCGCGCTTCGGCTACGTCGTCGAGCCGAAGGTCGACGGGCTGGCGATCTCGCTGCTCTACAGAGACGGCGTGCTGGTGCGCGGCGCGACGCGCGGCAACGGCGAGATCGGCGAGGACGTCACGCACAACCTGCGCACGATCGCGCAGATCCCGCTGCGGATCGACGACGCGCCGCCGCTGCTGGAGGTGCGCGGCGAGATCTACATGTCGCTGGAGGACTTCGAGGCGCTCAACCTGCGTCGCGCCGAGCAGGGGCTGTCGACCTTCATGAACCCGCGCAACTCGGCGGCCGGGACGATCCGCCAGCTCGACCCGAGACTGGCGGCCGAGCGGCCGCTGTCGATGTGGTGCTACCAGGTCGGCGTCACCGACGGCCTCGCCTTCTCCAGCCACTGGGAGAGCCTCGAATGGCTGCGGGCGCACGGATTCCGCGTCAATCCCGACATCAGACGGCTCGACGGCGAGCAGGCCGTCGTGCGCCGCTGCGAGGAGTGGCAGGAGCGTCGCGGCGCGCTGCCGTTCGAGATCGACGGCGCCGTCGTGAAGGTCGACGACGTCGAGCTGCAGCGGCGCCTCGGCGTCGTCGGGCGCGACCCGCGCTGGGCGATCGCGTGGAAGTTCCCGCCGACGACGGCGGTCACGCGGCTGCACAGCGTGATGTGGAACGTCGGCAAGTTCGGCACGCTGCACCCGTTCGCGGAGCTGGAGCCGGTCCACGTCGGCGGCGTCACGGTCAAGCTCGCGACGCTGCACAACGAGGAGGACCTCGCGCGCAAGGACGTGCGGCCCGGCGACGACGTGATCGTGATGCGCGCCGGCGACGTGATCCCGCAGGTGATCTCGCCGGCGCCCCACGTCGCCGAGCGCTCCGACCGCGCGCCGGCGCCGAGACCGCCGGCGCGATGCCCGATCTGCGACACGCCGACGATCAAGGGGGAGGGGGTCTTCACGATCTGCCCCAACCTCGCCTGCCCCGGCCGCCGCTGGCAGCTGCTGCAGCATTTCGTCTCGCGCGGGGCGATGGACGTCGACGGGATCGGCGAGAAGCAGGTCTCGCTGCTGATGGAGAGCGGGCTGGTGCGCAGACCGGGCGACTTCTACCGCCTCGACGCCGAGCAGCTGCAGCGGCTCGACCGCTTCGGCGAGGTGTCGGCGCGCAACGCCGTCGCGGCGATCGCGGCCTCCAGGGAGCGGCCGTTCGGCAGCGTCCTGTTCGCGATCGGGATCGAGGGGGTCGGCGCGGTGACCGGGCGCAACCTCGCGCAGCGGTTCCGCTCGATCGACGCGCTGCTGGCGGCGACGCCGGAGCAGATCGCCGACGCGCCCGGGATCGGCCCGATCGTCGGCCAGCTGATCCACGACCAGCTGGCCGACGAGCATCTGCGCGAGGTGATCGCCGACCTGCGCGCCGCCGGGGTGCGGATGGAGGAGGAGGGGCCGCCGCCGGGCGAGGGGCCGCTGAGCGGCCGCGCCGTCGTGCTGACCGGCACGCTGCCGACGCTGACGCGCGAGCAGGCGACCGAGCGGATCCTCGCGGCCGGCGGACGCGTCACCTCGTCGGTGTCGAGAAGAACCGACTTCGTCGTCGCCGGCGACAGCCCCGGCACGAAGCTGGAGAAGGCCGAGCGGCTCGGCGTCCCGGTGCTCGACGAGGCGGGGCTGGAGGCGGCGCTGGGGGGCGAGCTGCCGGAGGGCGGCGGCGAGCGCGGCGCGACGGCGGGCGGCGACGACGGCGGCGAG
>NZ_JBRERS010000027.1:0-20851 GCF_054486945.1 Pseudonocardia wallangbongensis | reverse complement strand
TCGCCAGCCGTGTCTCCATCGGGACAACCCTTCCGACCACGGCCGAAAGTCTCGACCGCGACCAGGTCAGCTGTCACCGATGTCCCGAGACATACCTGTCACCGATGTGTCCGGACTTGGCACCGCACCGGAGCGGCCTGAGAACCGCATGCGCTGATCAAGCCCGGGCGGCGCCCCCAATTCGGCAACACCTCTGCCACAGCAATGGCCAACCGAAACCGCGGATAACGCGCATGCCCACCGAGACCGAACCCATCGGCCCCCGGCGGTGCCGCTCGCAACCCGGTAGTCACTTCGGCGGCATCCGGATCGCGCCGTCGAGGCGGATGGTCTCGCCGTTGAGCATCGGGTTGTCGATGATCGCGAGCGCGAGGCGGGCGAACTCGTCGGGCACGCCGAGGCGGCGGGGGTGCGGCACCGCCTGGGCGAGGGAGTCCTTCACGTTCTCCGGTAGCCGGGCGAGGATCGGCGTGTCGAACGTGCCGGGCGCGATCGTGGTGACGCGGATCTGCCGGCTCGCCAGGTCGCGGGCGGCCACGAGCGTGAGCCCGACGATGCCCGCCTTCGCCGATGCGTAGGGCAGCTGCCCGATCTGGCCCTCCCAGGCCGCCACCGACGCGGTGAGCACGCAGACCCCGCGCTCGCTCTCGACCGGGTCGTGCGCGGCCATCCGGGCTGCCGCTTGGCTGAGCACGTTGAACGTGCCGATCAGGTTGATGCGCACGACGGTCTCGTAGAGCTCGAGCGAGCCCGGCTTCCCCTCCCGGTCGACCACGCGCATCGCGCCGCCGCGCCCGGCGCAGTGCACCAGAGTGCGCAGCGGGGCGAGCTCGTCGGCGAGGGCCACGGCCGCGGCGACCGCGTCCGGCTCGGTGACGTCGGCGGCGGCGAACCGGGTCTTCCCGCCGAGCTCGCGGGCGACGTCGGCGCCCTCCGATGCCGGCAGGTCCACGATCACGGTGGGCACGCCGCGCGCGACCAGCCGGCGCGCGGTCGCCAGGCCCAGGCCGGAGGCGCCCCCGGTGACGACCGCCGACCCGCTCGTGACGTCCATGCGTCCGCTCCCTCCCCGGTCCTCCAGTGGTTGACACCATAACCATGCGCACCAATAACATGGAAACTGTGACCTTCGAGCTGCCCGACCGGCACCAGGAGCTGCGCGAGCGCGCCCGCAAGGTGGCCGACGGGGTGCGCCCGCGGGCCGGTGAGGCCGACGCCGCGAGCGACGTCGACCCGGTGATGCGCGACGCCCTGCGCGCGAGCGGGCTCGCCGGTCTCACCGTCCCGGCCGCGCACGGCGGGGTCGACGAGACGGTCGACCCGCTCGCCGTGATCGTGGTCCGGGAGGTGTTCGGCGGTGTCTCCGCCCACCTCGACTCGCTGTTCGCCATGCAGGGCATCGGCAGCTACGCCCTCTCCGTGGCCGGAAGCGAACGCGCGCAGCGGGAGTGGTTGCCCCGGGTCGTCACCCTCGACGCGATCGCGGCGCTGGGCCTCACCGAGCCCGGCGTCGGGTCCGACCTGAAGGCGATCACGACCGCCGTCCGCGCCGACGGCGGGTCGCTCGTGCTCGACGGGCGCAAGTCGTTCATCACCAACGCGCCCGCCGCCGCGTTCGTCACCGTGCTGGCGAAGGAGGGGGCGGGCCACTCGCTCGTCCTCGTGCCCACCGATGCGCCCGGGGTGTCGGTCGAGTCCGGGCCCGACCTCATCGCCCCGCACGTCATCGGGGACGTGGTGCTCGACGGCGTCCGCGTGCCGGCCGACGCGCGGGTCGGCGAGCCGGGGCAGGCGTTCCCGCTCGTGCTGCAGACCCTGGCGACGTTCCGCGTCTCCGTGGCCGGCTCGGCCGTCGGGCTCGCGCAGGCGGCGCTGGACGAGGCGGTGGCGCACACGACCTCGCGCGAGCAGTTCGGCACCACGCTCGCCCGCCTCGGGCCGCTGCCGCAGATGCTCGGCACCTGCTGGACCGAGATCGAGCAGGCCCGGCTGCTGACCTACGCGGCCGCCACCCGCGCGGGCGCCGACCCCCTCGGAGCGCTGCACTGGTCGTCGATGGCGAAGGTGGCGGCCACCGAGGCGGCCGCCCGCGTCGTCGACCGCTGCGTGCAGATGATGGGCCGCTTCGGGATCGTCACCGGCTCCACCATCGAACGCCTCTACCGCAACGCGCGCCCGATGCGCATCTACGAGGGCGGCAACGAGGTGCTCCTCGGACAGCTCGCCAAGACACTCACCCGACCGACCCGCGAAGGAGACCGATGACGCTGCTCGCCGGGAAGACCGCACTCGTCACCGCGGGCGCCTCTGGAATGGGCCGCGCCTCGGCCGAGCTCTTCGCCCGCGAGGGCGCCCACGTCGTGGTGGTGGACGTGGCGGAGGCGGCGGCGAAGGAGACCGTCGACGGGATCGTCGCCACGGGCGGGTCCGCCACCGCCGCAGTGGTGGACGTCCGCGACCTCGACGCCTTGGCGGCCCTCGCGGCCAAGGTGACGCGCGACCACGGCGCGCTGCACGTGTTGCACAACAACGTCGGCATCCCCGGCGCCGCCACCCTCGACATCACCCCCGAGGAGTGGGACACGGCCCTCGAGATCAACGCCCGGGCGGCCTTCTTCCTGACCGGCTACCTCACCGAAGCGCTCAAGGCCGCGGGCGGAGCCTCGGTGATCTTCACCAGCTCGACGTCGGGCCTCGTGGGCTCGCCGTTCAGCCCGCTCTACTCGTTCACCAAGGGCGGGCTCGTCGCGCTGGTGCGCTCCATGGCGCTCGCGTTCGCCGCCGACGGGGTGCGGGTGAACGCGATCGCACCGGGCACGGTCGAGACGCCGGGGCTCCCCGGGTTCTTCCGGGCCGGCCCGGAGGAGACGGAGCGGCGCAAGGCGGCCTTCGTGGCGACGATCCCGATGGGCCGGGCGGCGCAGCCGGAGGAGATCGCGAACGTGGCGCTGTTCCTCGCCAGCGACCTCTCCAGCTACGTCACCGGCACCACCTTGCCCGTGGACGGCGGGCTGACCGCGAAGTAGCCGGGCCTTCAGACCAGGTCGCTCCGGGACAGCACGCCGACCACCTGCCCGTCCTCGACCACGGGCACCATCCGCAGACCGTGTTCGGCGATGAGGAGCCGGGCGCTGGATATCGGGTCGTCGGGGGAGAGGGTGATGACGTCCTTGGTCATGACCGATCCGACCGTGCGGCCGTTGCTGCGTCCCGAAAGGGGTTCCTTGCCCAGGATGTCGGCCTCGCTGACCAGCCCGACCAGCCGGCGCTGGTCGTCGACCACCGGGAGCGACTTGTGCCGGCGCTCGACGAGACGCTCGGCGACGGCGTCGATCTGCTCGATCGCGCGGGCGGTGACGACGTCCTTGGTCATCGCGTCCCGGACGGGGCTCGAGCCGGTGGGCGGGGTGCCCGGCCGGCGGCCGGCGGGCGGGGCCGCCATGCGGTCGAGGTCGTCGCCCTTGACGCGCTGGACCAGCCGCCCGAGCGGGCCCGGCCGGGACCGGACGCGAAGCAGGTCGCTGCGGGTGACGACACCGACGAGCGTGGACCCGTCGACCACCGGCATGACGCGCAGCTCGCCGTACGAGCGCATGCGGTGGGCCAGCAGGCTGAGGGCGGCGCGTGGCGGGACGGACAGCACGTCGGGGTTCATCACGGCCCCGACCCGGGTGCTGTCGGCGCCGCCGTCCTCGCGGTGGCGCAGCACGTCGATGAGGCTGATCATCCCGACGAGGCGGAACCTCCGGTCGATGACCGGCAGGGCGCTGAACCGCAGCTCCGTCATCTTGTGCACGGCCACGGAGACGGGGTCGTCGGGGCCGACCGTGACGACGCGGGTGGTCATGACATCGCGGGCGCGCAGGGCCATGGAGCGACCGTAGCGGCGAGTGGGTGACGAGGAGGGACGAATGGCGGACTTCGAGGTGGACGGGCGAGCCGCGATCGTGACGGGCGGCGGGTCGGGTATCGGGCGCGCGGTCGCGCACACCCTGGCCCGTGGCGGCGCCGCGGTGCTCGTGGCGGACGTGGTCGCGGACGCCGCGGAGCGGGTCACGACCGAGATCACCGAGGCGGGCGGGACGGCGCGGGCGTTCACCGCGGACGTCACCGACCCGGACGCGGTGGCCGCGATGGTGACCGCCGCGGGCGAGTTCGGCCCGCTGCGCATCGCCGTCAACAACGCCGGGATCGCGGGGGAGGGCCTCCCGATCGCCGAGGTGCCCGTCGACGACTGGCGGCGGGTGATCGAGGTGAACCTCAGCTCCGTCTTCTACTGCATCCGCGCCGAGGTGCCGGCGATGATCGCGGCAGGCGGCGGGTCGATCGTGAACATGGCCTCCGTGCTCGGCGGCGTCGGCTTCGCGAACGCGGCCGCGTACGTGTCGGCGAAGCACGGCGTCGTGGGGCTGACGAGGACGGCGGCGCTGGAGTACGCGGCGTCCGGGGTGCGGGTCAACGCGGTCGGTCCCGGCTTCATCACCACGCCGCTGCTGGAGGGCAACCTCGGGCCCGAGGAGATCGCGTTCCTGGACTCGCAGCACGCCCTCGGGCGCATGGGCGGCCCGGACGAGGTGGCGACGCTGGTCGCCTACCTGGCGGGCGACGCGTCGACGTTCGTCACCGGCAGCTACCACCTGGTGGACGGCGGCTACGCGGCCCGGTGAATCGGCGCCGACGCTCGACCCAAAAACATGCGCATGATGACTAGCGTGATCAGGGTGGGGCTGGCTACGGTCACCGCGGGCGCGACGGGGCGCCGCCGGGACGGAGGTTGATGCCGTGCAGACCGTGGGAGCGCTGCTCTGGGAGCCGGGGACCCGCTCGGGGTGGAGCGTGGAGGAGATCGAGCTCGACCCGCCCGAGGCTAACGAGGTGCTGGTCGAGCTGACCTCCTCGGGTATCTGCCACAGCGACGACCACCTGGACACCGGCGACATCCCGCTGTCGTGGGCGCCGATCCTCGGCGGGCACGAGGGGGCGGGGGTGGTCACCGAGGTCGGGCCGGAGGTGCACGACCTGGCGGAGGGCGACCACGTCGTCCTGTCCTTCCTCCCGTCCTGCGGCAGCTGCCGGATGTGCGTGTCGGGCCGGGCGAACATGTGCGACCTCGGCGCCGGTGTCCTCGCGGGCCGGGCGCCGGACGGCACCCACCGCATCCACGCGCGCGGCAAGGGCGTCGGCGCGATGAGCTACCTCGGCACGTTCGCCCCGTACGTCGTGGCGCCGTCGGCGGCGGTGGTGAAGATCGACCCGGAGATCCCGCTGATGCCGGCGTCGCTCATCGGGTGCGGCGTCCCCACCGGCTGGGGCTCGGCGGTCTACGCCGCCGACATGCAGCTCGGCGACACCGTCGTGGTCTTCGGGACGGGCGGCGTCGGCATGAACGCCGTGCAGGGCGCGGTCCACCGCGGGGCGAAGAACATCGTGGCCGTCGACCCGGGCGCGTTCAAGCGGGAGAAGGCCCTCGAGTTCGGGGCGACGCACGCCGTCGCCACCCACGCCGAGGCGGCCGGCCTCGTCGAGCGGATGACGAACGGGCAGGGCGCCGACCGCGTGATCATCACGGTGGACGTGGCGCGCGGCGAGATCGTGGAGCAGGCCAACCAGCTCACCCGGCGCGGCGGGGTCATCGTGCTCACGGCCGCCGCGCCGGTGCAGCAGCGCGACGTGCAGTTCGACCTGTTCTCGTTCGCGATGTCGGGCAAGCGGCTGCAGGGCTCGCTGTACGGCACGACGCAGTCGCGCAACGACATCCCGCTGCTCGCGGACCTGTACAGACAGGGGCGGCTCAAGCTCGACGAGCTGATCACGAGGACCTACCGGCTCGAGGACATCAACGAGGCGTTCGCCGACCTGCGGGACGGCAGGAACCTCCGCGGCGTCATCGTCTACGGGGGCTGAGCGATGATGCGGTTCCTGCGGGCGACGGCGGCGTTGGTGCTCGCGGCCGGCCTCGCCGCGTGCACCGCGCCCGGCGGTGACACCGGCGCACCGGCGAGCGGTGGCGGTGGTGGCGGGCAGGGCCTGCCGCCCACGATCAAGATCCTGTCCACGCGGGCGCTGACCGGGCCGGTGTCGTTCGCCGGGATCAACGCCCAGAAGGGGATCGACCTGGCGGTCGAGCGGGTCGCGGAGGACGGGCTGCTCGGCGCCAGCACCCTCGAGATCGAGACGAAGGACGTCGCCGCGAGCACCCAGGAGGCGGCGAGCGCCGCGAGCCAGGCCATCGCCGACTCGTCCTACGCCGCGATCCTCGGCCCCGAGGCGAGCGCGCAGGCCGCCGCGGTCTCGCCGGTCGCCCAGAGCTCCGGGATGCCGGTCGTCTACGTGCAGGCGGGCAGCGCGGGTGTCCTCGTCGGTGACTACACGTTCCGGGTGACGCCGCCCGCGGAGTCGTACTTCGGGGTCGTCGGCGACCACCTCTCCCAGGAGGGCGTGACCACCGCATCGGTGCTGTTCAACAGCGGCAACCCGACGCTCGCGGAGCTCGGGCAGACCGTCGTGCCGGACATCGGAGCACAGCACGGCTTCCAGGTCGTCGGGTCCGCGGGGGTGGAGGTCACCGCGCAGGACTTCACCACCGCCGCGTCGCAGATCGCCGGGCAGGCCCCGGACGTCGCGTTCCTGATGCTCACCGGCCCGCAGAGCCCGGTCGCGATCACGCAGCTGCGCCAGGCGGGGTTCACCGGCGAGGTCGTCGGGATGAGCGCGATGGGCGCGGGCAACCTCGCCCCGGCCGGGGAGCAGGCCGCCGGTGCGGTCTGGCCGACCAACTTCACCGCCACCCAGACCGCGCCGAGCTCCCAGGAGTTCGTGCAGGCCTACCGGGCGAAGTACGGCGGCGAGGTGCCGAACAACTACGCGGCCGAGGCCTACGACGCCGTGTGGTTCCTCGCGCGCGGTATCGCGAAGGCGAACAGCACCGATCGTCCGGCCGTGCAGCAGGGCCTCGACGCGGTCGCGCAGGAGGGGTTCGCCGGGGCGCAGGGCGACCTCACGTTCGACGGTCACGACGCGCGGGTGCCCGGCGTGCTCGTGCGCTGGGACGGCGCGGCCGAGGCCGTGCTGGCGGACGGTCCCTCCTGAGATGGCCCAGGACGTGCTGAACGCCCTGACGCTCGGCTCGCTCTACCTGCTGTTCGCGCTGGGGATGAGCCTGGCGTGGGGCACGATCGGGGTGCTGAACTTCGCCCACGGCTCGATCTTCATGTTCGCCGCGTTCGGGGCCCATCTGGCGGTGCAGGTGGTGCCGCTGGCGATGCCGGTGCTGGTCGCGATCGGTGTCGGCGTCGGCGCGGTGCTGTCGCTCGCCGTGCAGGTGCTCGCGTTCGAGCCGATCCAGCGCCGGGCGCGCGACCCGCACACGGCCCAGCTGCAGATCATCGTGTGCGGGATCGGGATCGCCGGCATCCCGCTCGCCATCGCCCAGTACGTGACGCGCAGTGTGCCGTTCGGCTACTCGGCCGGGTCGTTCGAGGTGACCGTGTACGACCTGGGGGCGGTGCGGGTCACCGACGTGCAGGTCGTGATCCTCGTGGCGGCGCTCGGGCTCGCGGTGCTGATCGGGTGGTGGTTGCGGGCGGCGCGGCCGGGGCTCGCGCTGCGCGCGATCGGCGTCGACCCCGAGGTCGCGGCGATGATGGGGATCGACCGCCGCAGGCTCGCGCTGCTGACGATGGCCGTGGCCGGCGGGCTGGCCGGCCTCGCCGGGGTGCTGCTCACCTACCACCTCGGCTCCATCGCGCCCGAGACCGGCGACGCGTTCCTGCTCAAGGCGTTCGCCGCGATCATCCTCGGCGGGGTCGGCAGCATCGCGGGCGTCGCGATCGGGGCGATGGTGCTGGCCGGGGTCGAGACGTTCGTGCTGGTCACGACGTCCGGTCTCTGGGCGCCGGCCATCGCGTTCGGGGTGCTGTTCCTGATGCTGCTGGTCCGGCCCAGGGGTCTGCTGGGCCGACAGGAGGTGCGGCGCACGTGACGGGCTGGTTCGTCTCCCACCTGGTGCTCGTCCAGTCGACCTTGATCAGCCTGCTGCTGGCGCTGTCGATCCAGGTGCCGCTGCGGGCGGGCGTGTTCTCGTTCGCCGGGATCGGCAGCTACGCGATCGGCGCGTACGCGGCCGCGATCATGACGATCCGGCTGCAGGTGGCGCCGGTGTTCGCGATCGGCGTGGGCATCGTGATCGCCGCCGTGGCGGGGTACCTGCTGGCGCTGCTGGTCGCGCGGCTCTCGGGCCTGTACCTGGGCATGGCCACGATCGCGTTCGCGCTGTTCCTGGGTGTGGTGGCGACCAACGGCGGGGAGCTGACCGGTGGGGCCACCGGCCTGTACGGGGCGATCAGCACACTCACGACGGGACACGTCGTCGCGATCACCCTGGCCGTCGTCCTGCTGCTCGCCGTGAGCGAGCGCGGGGCGTTCGGCCGCCGGATCGACGCGGTGCGCGAGGATCCGCAGCTCGCGGTCTCGCTCGGCGTCGACGTGGGCCGGGCCCGCCGGCGGGTGTTCGTCGTGAGCGGCGCGCTCGGTGCGTGCGCCGGTGGGATGAACAGCCTGCTGCGCACCACGGTCTCCCCGGAGACGATCGGGTTCCAGCTCGTGGTCACCGCGCTCACGATGATCATCGTGGGCGGCGCCCTGTCCTGGGCGGGTGCCGCGATCGGGGCAGTGATCTTCACCTGGCTGCCCAGCGTGCTGCAGTTCGTCGGCGACTGGCAGCCGGTCGTCTACGGCGTGCTCGTGGCGCTCGCGGCCGTCTACATGCCGACCGGGCTGCTCGGCGTCGCAAGGTCGGCGTGGCGGCGGGCCCGGCGCCGTCCGCTGCCCGCGGACGATCGCCCCGATGTCGACGATCCGGCGCGCGCGCTGGCGGCGCTGCAGGCGGAGGCGCGCTCGTGACGGCGCCGGTGCTCGCAGCGGGCGATGTCGCCGTCCACTTCGGCGGGATCAGGGCCGTCGACGGGATCGACCTGGCCCTGGCTTCCGGGGAGATCCTCGGGATCCTCGGGCCCAACGGTTCGGGCAAGAGCACCCTGCTGGCCGCCGTCACCCGGCTCGTGCCGCTGACGAGGGGCCGGCTCTGCATCGACGGCACCGACTACACCGGGAGCCCGGCGCACGGGCTGGCCCGGCGGGGCATCGCGCGCACCTTCCAGACGGTTCGGCTGCTGCCCGACCTGACCGTCCTGGAGAACGTCCAGCTCGGCGCGGACCTGCACGTCGGCCGGGCGGCCCGGCTGCGCGAGCTGCTGCGGCGCGGGGCCGTGCCGGAGGTCGCCGAGGCGGTGGAGCGCACCGGGGTCGGTGACCTGCTCGGCCGGCGGCCCGGCGAGCTGTCCTACGGGACGGCGCGGCGGGTGGAGATCGCCCGCGCGCTGGCGGCGCGGCCGCGCGTGCTGCTGCTCGACGAGCCCACGGCCGGGATGAACCAGCCGGAGCGGCGGGAGGTGGCGGGCCTGCTGCGGCAGCTGCGCGACGAGGGCCTCGCGCAGCTGCTCGTGGAGCACGACGTGCAGATGATGGTCGACACCTGCGACCGGCTGCTCGCGATGAACCAGGGCGTGCCCATCGCCGGGGGTGCCGCGGCCGACGTCGTGCGGGATCCCGCCGTCCAGCAGGCATACCTGGGGAAGGCGGTGTCCGGTGCTGACGATCGGTGACCTGCACGTCCGCTACGCCACGGCCGAGGCCGTGCGCGGCGTCGACCTCGCCGCGACCCCCGGCCGGGTCACGCTCGTGCTCGGCGCCAACGGGGCGGGCAAGACCAGCACGCTGCGGGCCGCGGCCGGGCTGGTGCCGGTGCACCGGGGGAGCGTCGTGCTCGACGGCCGGGACGTCACGGGACGCGCGCCGCACGCCGTTGTGCGCGCGGGGATGGTGCTCGTGCCCGAGGGCAGGCGGGTGTTCGCGCCGCTCTCGGTGGAGGAGAACCTGGTGCTGGGCGGCTACACGGTGCCGAAGGCCCGGTCGCGGGAGCTGCTGGAGCGGGTGTTCGCGCTGTTCCCGATCCTGCGGGAGCGCCGCCGGGGTCCGGCGGGCCTGCTGTCCGGCGGCGAGCAGCAGATGCTCGCGTTCGGGCGGGCGCTGATGGCGCAGCCGCGGGTGGTGCTGCTCGACGAGCCGTCGATGGGGTTGGCGCCGGCGATGGTCGAGTCGGTGCTCGGCGCCGTCCGGGAGATGGCCGACTCGGGGATCGCGGTGCTGCTCGTGGAGCAGAACGCCGAGGCGGGCCTCGCGGTGGCCGACGAGGTGGTGGCGATGGCCCGGGGCGAGGTCGTGTTCCGCGGGGCCGCCGACCTGGCGCGCTCGCACACGCCGGTGCTGCGGGTGTTCCTCGGAGAGGCCGCCCTGGTGAAATAACCATAATCATGATTAGATATTCGAGGAGGTGACATGCGGACCTACACGGACTTGGTGCCGACCTTCCCCGACCAGGAGGAGTGGACCCTCGCGACGGTCCTGCGCCATCACGCCGGCCGGCGTCCCGACGCGGTCCTCCTCGATCTGCCCGAAGAGGGCGTCACGTTCACCTTCGCCGAGTCGCTCGCGCAGGCGGAGTCGGTGGCCGACCGGCTCGCCGAGGCCGGCGCGGCCCCCGGCGACCGCGTGCTGGTGATGGCCGCCAACTCCTCGCAGTTCCTGCTCGCCTGGCTCGGCGCCGGGGTCGGCGGCACCGTCGAGGTGCCGATCAACACCGCGTACGAGGGCGTGTTCCTGTCCCACCAGCTGCAGGTCGCGGCGCCGCGCTGGGCGGTGATCGACGACGTGCACGCCGCGAAGTTCCCGGCCGTGGCCGACGCCGCCCGCGTCGTCGAGCGGTTCTGGGTGATCGACACCGGTTCGCGGGAGCATGCCCTCGACGTCCTGCGCAACGCCGGGTGGCGGGCCGACCCGTGGGAGGACCTGGCACGGGGCGCCCGGGCTGGCGCGCGGTTCCCGGACGTGCGGCCGCACGACCTGGCGTCGATCTTCTTCACCTCCGGCACCACCGGCCCGTCCAAGGGCGTGGCGATGCCGCACGGGCAGATGTTCTTCTTCGGCGAGGAGGTGGTGAGCCTGCAGCGGGTCACCGCCGACGACGCCTACTTCACCTGCACGCCGCTCTTCCACGGCAACGCCCAGTTCATGGCGGCCTACCCGGCGCTGATCGCCGGGGCCCGGCTGGTGTGCCGGCCCCGGTTCAGCGCGAGCCGGTGGGCCGAGCAACTGCGCGTCTCCGGTGTCACGGTCACCAACCTCATCGGCGTGATGATGGACTTCATCTGGAAGCAGCCGGCGCGCCCGGACGACGCGGACAACCGGCTGCGGTCGGTGTTCGCCGCCCCGACGGCCAGCTCCATCCTCGCCGGCTTCAAGGAGCGGTTCGGGATCGAGGCGTTCGTCGAGGTCTTCGGGCTCACCGAGACGAGTGCGCCGATCCTGGCCCCGTACGGCGAGGACCGGCCGGCGGGGGCGGCCGGCCTGCAGGCCGCCGACTGGTTCGACGTCCGGCTGGTCGACCCGGAGACCGATCGCGAGGTGCCGGTCGGGGAGATCGGCGAGCTGGTGGTGCGCCCCCGGAACCCGTGGACGTGCTCGCTGGGCTACTACGGGATGCCGGAGAAGACGGCCGAGGCGTGGCGCAACCTGTGGTTCCACACCGGCGACGCGCTGCGCAAGGACGCCGACGGCTGGTTCTACTTCGTCGACCGGTACAAGGACGCGCTGCGCCGCCGCGGGGAGAACATCAGCTCCTACGAGGTCGAGCAGGCCCTGCTCGGGCACGACGCGGTGCTCGAGTGCGCGGTGATCGGTGTGGCCGCCGAGTCGGAGGCGGGGGAGGACGAGGTGATGGCCTACCTCGTCACCGGCCGCGACGTCGACCCGGCCGAGATCTGGGACTGGTGCACCGGGCGGGTGCCCGCCTTCGCGGTGCCCCGGTTCGTCCGCGTCGTCGAGGCGCTTCCCAAGACCCCGTCCGAACGGGTGCAGAAGGCGCAGCTGCGGGAGCTGGGCGTCACCGAGGACACCCACGACCGGCTCAGCAAGGCGGGTGTCTAGTGCCCCACGCCGGAAGTCCGCCGAACAATTCGGCGGCCCAGCTCCACGCTGCGCGCACCGGCCGACGTCCCGAGTACGCCCGGTACGAGGGCCGCCGACCGGCACCCGCAGCGCGAACCTGGATCCACCGACTTACCCAACGGACTTCCGGCGGGGGACACTAGTGGACTACACCGAGGACCCCACCCACCGCGAGATCCGCGAGGCGGTGCGGGCGCTGTGCAAGCGGTTCCCGGACGACTACTGGATGGGGCACGACGACTCCCACGAGTTCCCGTGGGAGTTCTACGGCGCGGTGCGCGACGCGGGCTGGCTCGGGCTCACGATTCCGGAGGAGTACGGCGGTGGCGGGCTCGGCGTCACGGAGGCGGCGATCGTCGAGCGCGAGATCGCGGCGTCCGGCGCGGGCATGGGCGGCTGCAGCGCCGTGCACATCGGGATCTTCGGCTTCCACCCGATCATCGAGCACGGCTCGGAGTCGCTGAAGCGCCGGTTCCTGCCCCCGGCCGTCAGCGGGGAGCTGCACGTCTCGTTCGCGGTGACCGAGCCCGACGCCGGCACCGACACCACCAACATCTCCACGGCGGCCCGCAAGGTCGACGGCGGTTGGGTCGTCACCGGCAAGAAGGTGTGGATCACCAAGGCGCAGGAGGCCCAGCGGATGCTGCTGCTGGCCCGCACCTCGCCGAAGGACCCGGAGCGCAGGTCCCACGGGCTGACGCTGTTCTTCGCCCCCGTCGACCGGGAGAAGGTGCAGGTCCGGGAGATCCCGAAGATGGGCCGCAACGCCGTCGACACCAACGAGCTGTTCATCGACGAGCTCTTCGTGGCCGACGAGGACGTGGTCGGCGAGGTGGACCGCGGCTTCCGCACGATCCTCGGCGGCCTGAACGCCGAGCGCGTGATCAGCGCGAACGCCGCGCTCGGGATCGGCGAGGCCGCGCTGCGCCGCGGTGTCGCGTACGCGAAGCAGCGCGAGGTGTTCGGCCGCCCGATCGGGAGGAACCAGGGCATCGCGTTCCCGCTCGCGGAGGCGCGCATCCGGCTCGACGCGGCGGAGCAGGTGGTGCGGCGGGCGGCGTGGCTGGTCGACCGGGGGCTGCCGTGCGGGCGGGAGGCCAACGCGGCGAAGTACCTGTGCGCGGAGGCCGGGTTCTTCGCCGCGGACGTCGCGCTGCAGACGCACGGCGGGTTCGGGTACGGCAAGGAGTTCCACGTCGAGCGGTACTTCCGGGAGGCGCGCCTGCTGCGGATCGCGCCGATCAGCCAGGAGATGGTGCTCAACTACACGGCGGAGCACGTGCTCGGCCTGCCCCGGAGCTACTGAGATGCGGCCCTACCGCTCGATCCTCTTCGTCCCGGGCCACAAACCCGCCTGGGTCGGCAAGGCGCTCGCCTCCGGCGCCGACTGCGTGGTGCTCGACCTCGAGGACTCCGTGCCCGCCGAGCTGAAAGCCGGCGCGCGGGCCACCGTCGCGGAGTCGATCCGCGCGATCCGGGAGCGCGACGAGCGCGTCGGCGTCTTCGTGCGCGTCAACCCCCTGGACACCCGCACGACCGGCGCCGACCTGGAGGCCGTCGTCGTCCCCGGGCTCACCGGCGTGTTCGCCCCGAAGATCGGCGCCGCCACCGACGTCCTGCGCTACGACGCGCTGCTCGACCACTTCGAGGAGCGCAACGGCGTCACGGGCCTGGAGTACATCGTGCCCGTCGAGATGATCGGCGCGATCCAGGACGCCAGGGCGATCGCCGCGGCCTCGCCCCGGGTGGGCGCGATGATCGGCCCGACCGCCGAGCACGCCGACATCGCCCGCGCCGTCGGCTACCGGTGGACGCCCGGCGGCGAGGAGACGCTCTACCTGCGCAGCCGGATCCTGCTCGCCTGCCGGGAGGCCGGGATCCACCCGCTCACCGGCCTCTGGGAACGCCTGGATGATCTCGCCGGGCTCAAGGCGTTCGCCGAGCACGGCCGCGGACTCGGGTTCCGCGGCATGATCGCGATCCACCCGAGCCACGTCCCGGTCGTCAACGAGGCGTTCTCCCCGACCCCTGCGGACATCGCGTTCCACGAGGGCCTGCTCGCCGCCTACGAGCAGGCCGCGGCCGCCGGCCACGGTGCCGTGCGCTACCGCGGCGTCCACATCGACAAGGCCCACGCCGACACCGCGCGCGACTGGCTCGCGCACGCGCGTTCCATCCCGGGGGGCACGTCATGAGGGGGCTGTACTTCGAGGAGTTCGAGGTCGGGCGGGTCTACCGGCACCCGTTCACCCGGACCGTCACCGAGTCCGACAACGTGCTGTTCACGTCGCTCACGATGAACCCGCAGCCGCTGCACCTCGACCACGAGTTCGCCAAGGGCACCATCCACGGGCGGCCGCTGTTCAACAGCCTCTTCACGCTCGCGCTCGTGGGCGGCTTCCACGTCATGGAGCTGACGTTCGGCACCACGCTGGGCAACCTCGGCTACGACTCGGTGAAGTTCCCGCACCCGGTGTTCCACGGCGACACCCTGCGCGGCGAGACCACGATCGTCGACAAGCGGGAGAGCAGGAGCCGCACCGACAGCGGGATCGTGTGGTTCGAGCACCGCGGCTACAACCAGCAGGACGAGCTGATCATGGTGTGCACCCGGGCCGGGCTGATGGCCAAGCGTCCCGAGAACGGCGGCAGCAACCCGGAGGTGGGGACGGCATGACGACCGACACGGACTTGCAGCACTGGGTGCCGGCGGCCCGCGACCTGACGATCGACGGGCGCGGGGCTCCCGGCGCCGGCCAGGAGATCGAGGCCGTGAACCCGGCCACCGAGCTGGTCACCGCCACGGTCGGGGCGGCGAGCCTCCCGCAGGTGGACGAGGCCGTGGCCGCGGCCCGCCGCGCCTTCCCGGCCTGGGCCGCGGCGGCGCCCGCCGAGCGCAGCGCCGCGTTGCACCGGCTCGCCGACCTCATGGAACGCCATTCCGAGCTCCTCACCGCCGCGATCGTCAACGAGGTGGGCACGCCCATCGCGTTCGCCGAGATCATGCAGGTGAAGCTGGGGATCTCGCACCTGCGCTGGCAGGCCGAGGCGGCGCTGGTCGATCGCACGCTGGACCTGGGGGAGTGGCACGACCCGGTGCCCACCCGCTCCGAGGTGGCCTACCGCCCGGCCGGCGTGGTCGCCTGCATCACCGGCTACAACTACCCGCTCAACCTCGCGATCTTCAAGTTCGGCGCCGCGCTCGCCGCGGGCTGCACCGTCGTGCTGCTGCCCTCGCCGCGCACCCCGCTCACCACGCTGTGGCTCGGCGAGCTGTTCCGCGAGGCCGAGATCCCCGCGGGCGTCATCAACGTCGTGCTCGGCGGCCCGGAGGTCGGCCAGCACCTCACGGGCCACCCGCTGGTGGACCGCGTCTCCTTCACCGGCTCCGACGCCGTCGGCGCGAAGATCATGGAGCAGGCCGCGGCCGGCCTGAAGGGGGTGACGCTGGAGCTGGGCGGCAAGTCGCCCAACATCCTGCTGCCCGGCGTCGACGCCGCCGGCCTGGCCCGCGACATCCACCTGCGCTGGGCCCGCAACGGCGGCCAGGGGTGCGCCGCGCTGGCGCGGCTGCTGGTGCACGAGAGCCTCGTCGACGAGTTCCTCGGCGCCTCCAAGGAGGCGTTCCCGGCCCTCAAGGTCGGCGACCCCTGGGACCGCAGCGTGAACATCGGCCCGATGATCCGCCCCGACCACCGGGCCCGGGTGCAGTCCTACGTCGACGGCGCGCAGGCCGAGGGCGGCGAGATCGTGCTGTCCCTGGACACCCCGGTCCCGGACACCGGCTACTTCGTCAACCCGGTCGTGATCGCCGGCCTGCCGCACTCCGCGCGGGCTGTGCAGGAGGAGATCTTCGGCCCGGTCGGGGTGCTCGTCCCGTTCGCGGACGAGGAGGAGGCGATCCGGCTGGCGAACGACACCGCCTACGGCCTCGCCGCCAACGTCTACACCCCGGACGTCGCGCAGGGCCGGGCGCTCGCGGCCCGCCTGCGCTCCGGCACGGTGTGGGTCAACGGCGGCGGGAACATGCGGCCGGACGCGCCGTTCGGCGGCTTCGGCCGCTCCGGCGTCGGCCGCGAGATCGGGGAGTGGGGCATCCGGGAGTACCTCGAGGTGCAGCACGTGCAGTGGAGGGTGTGAAGTGACCTCACCGCTCCAGGGGATCACGGTGCTCGAGCTGGGCACCATGTACGCCGCGCCCACCGCGGGCCGGATGCTGCGCGACTTCGGCGCGCGGGTGATCAAGGTCGAGGACCCGCGGGTCGGCGACTACGCCCGGCAGTGGACGCCGCAGCACGAAGGCCTGTCGATCGGCTTCGCCCGGCTCAACGCCGGCAAGGAGTCGGTGGGCATCGACCTGCGCCGGGCGGAGGGCCGCGACCTCGTGCGCCGGCTCGCCGCGCGCGTCGACGTCGTGATCGAGTCGTTCCGGCCCGGCCGCCTGGAGGAGTGGGGGCTCGGGTACGACGTCCTGTCCGCCGAGAACCCGGGCCTGGTGCTCACGCGGGTGTCCGGGTTCGGCCAGACCGGCCCGTACCGCGAGCGGCCCGGGTTCGGCACCGTGGCGGAGACCTCGAGCGGGTACGCGTTCGTCAACGGCTGGCCCGACACGCCGCCGACCTCGCCGCCGTTCGGGTTCGCCGACTCGATCGCCGGGCTCGCCGCCGCGTTCGGCACCACCACGAGCCTGCTGCGCCGTACCGCCACCGGGCGCGGCGACGTCGTCGACGTGGCGCTCTACGAGCCGCTGATGTTCATCATGGGCGACGTCATCCTGAACTACTCCGCCACCGGCCACGTCCAGCAGCGCGTGGGCAACGGATCCGGCTCGGCGTCGCCGCGGGGCATCTACCGGGCGGGGGACGGGCACTGGCTCGCGATCGCCGCGTCCAACCAGACGATCGCGATGCGCCTGTTCGGCGCGATGGGCCGCCCCGAGCTCCGCGACGACCCGCGGTTCGCCACCAACCGCGCGCGGATGCGGCACAACGAGGAGCTGCAGGAGCACGTGCGGGCGTGGGTGGCGGCCCGCCCGCGCGCCGAGGTGCTCGCCGACCTCGATGCGCACGAGGTGGTGGCGGCGGCCGTCAACGACGCCGCCGACATCGTGGCCGACCCGCACTTCCGGGAGCGCACCCTCGTCGACCTCGCCGGCACCGTGCTGGGCCCGGCGCTCGTACCCGGGCCCGTCCTGCACCTGGACAGCTACGCCGGCCCGGTCTACGACGGCGTGCCGCAGATCGGCCAGCACACCGCGCCGGTGCTGGGCGAGGTGCTGGGGCTCTCGGGCCCGGAGCTCGCGGCGCTCGACCGAGCCGACGTCGTCCGCTCGAGCCCGGTCCGTGCGGCATGACGGGTGTCGACCTCACCGGCAAGGTCGCCCTCGTCACCGGCGGCAGCCGCGGGCTGGGCCGGGAGATCGCGCTCGGGCTGGCCGGCGCGGGCGCCGACGTCGTGATCGCCAGCCGCAGGATCGCGAGCTGCGAGCAGGCGGCCGCCGAGGTGCGGGAACGGACCGGGCGCCGGGCACTGCCGGTGGCCGCGCACGTGGGCCACTGGGACGCGCTCGACGACCTGGTCGAGCGGGCCTACGGCGTGTTCGGGCACGTCGACGTGCTGGTGAACAACGCCGGGATGTCGCCGCGCTACGACACCGTCGTCGACGTCTCCGAGGAGCTCTTCGACAAGGTGATCGGGGTCAACCTCAAGGGCCCGTTCCGGCTCGCCTCGCTCGTCGGCACCCGGATGGCAGCCGGGGACGGCGGCTCGATCATCAACATCAGCAGCACCGGCGCCGTCCGGCCGCGGGCCGACATCGTGCCGTACGCGGCGGCGAAGGCCGGGCTGAACGCGATGACGGCCGGGCTCGCGCACGCGTTCGGGCCCACGGTCCGGGTGAACGCGATCATGGCCGGCACGTTCCTCACCGACATCAGCACGGCCTGGGACATGGACGCCTTCGCCCGGCGGGCCGCGACCTTCGCGCTGCGTCGCGGCGGGCAGCCGGGCGAGATCGTCGGCGCCGCGCTGTACCTGGCCGGCGACTGGTCCTCGTACACGACCGGCGCCGTCCTGACCGTGGACGGAGGCCAGCCGTGATCATCGATGTCCACTGCCACGCCTGGCCGGACGCGATCGCGGAGAAGGCGCTCGGGCCGCGGGTGCCGCAGCTGCCGCGCGTCGGTGACGGGAAGCTGTCCAGCCTCCGCGGTGTCATCGCCCGCTCCGGCGTGGACCGGGGCGTGCTGCTCGGCATCGCCGACAGCGCGAAGTACGTGGACCGGGTCAACGCGTTCGTGGCGCGCAGCCGCGGCGGCCCCCTGCTCGGCTTCGGCACGGTGCACCCCGACCTGCCCGTCGAGGAGAACCTGGCGAGCCTGCGCCGGCACGGCATCCGCGGCGTGAAGCTGCACTCGCTGTTCCAGGGCTTCGCCTACGACGACCCGCGGGTGTGGGACCTGCTGGAGGCGTTCGGCCCGGAGATCGCCGTGGTCGCGCACGTCGGCGCGGGCGGCGACCGGGAGAGCAACGAGCGCGCGACGCCGGGGATGATCCGCGCGATCGTCCGCCGGTTCCCGGACCTGAGGATGGTGGCCTGCCACTTCGGCGGCTACCACCGCCTGGAGGAGGCCGAGGCCGAGCTGCTCGGCGAGAACGTGTACCTGGAGACGTCGTGGCCGCCGACGATGGCGCAGCTCGCCCCGGAGAAGGTCCGCGAGATCATCGGGAAGCACGGCGCCGACCGGATCGTGTTCGGCTCGGACTGGCCGATGGCCGACCCGGCCGCCGAGATCGCCGCTATCCGCGGCCTCGGCCTGTCCGACGCCGACACCGCGGGGATCCTCGGCGGCAACTTCGCGCGGCTGATGGGGCTCGCCGATGGGTGACGGCGTGCTCGTCGCCCAGCGCGGCGACGCCACCTGGATCACGCTCAACCGGCCGGAGCGGCGCAACGCGTACGACCCCGAGATGGCCGAGGCCGTCGTCGCGGCGCTGGACTCCTCGACCGGCAGCCGGGCGGTCGTGATCACCGGGGCGCCCGGGGCGTTCTGCGCGGGCGGCGCGCTCGGCAACCTCTCCGCGCCGGCCGTGACGTCGATGCGTGGGCTCTACCGCGGGTCGCTGCGCCTGTTCGACGCCGTGCGCAACCACCCGCGGCCGGTGATCGCCGCCGTCAACGGGGCCGCCGCGGGCGGCGGCAACGAGCTGGTCATCGCCTGCGACCTCGCGGTCGCGGCCGAGTCGGCGACGTTCGGGCAGACCGGGCCGCGGGTGGGCAGCGCGCCCGTCACCGGCGCCACCAACGTCCTGGGCGTGCAGATCGGCGAGAAGCGCGCCAAGGAGATGGCGCTGCTGTGCCGCCGCTACAGCGCGGCCCAGGCCCTCGAGCTGGGCCTGGTCAACGCGGTCGTGCCGGACGCCGAGCTGGAGGCCGCCGTCGAGGCGGTGGTCGCCGAGCTCGCCGCGCTCTCGCCGCGGTACCTGGAGATCGCCAAGGTCAGCTCGAACATCTGGTGGAACGCCGCGCGCGACTCGTTCACCACCGGCCTCGGCATGCTCGTGCAGGCCATCGGCAGCCCGGACATGGCCGAGGGCGCGCAGGCCTTCCTGGAGAAGCGCAAGCCCCGGTTCCCCGACCCCGACGCCTGAGGACGAACGCGTGGCACGACTGCAGGGCAAGGTGGCCCTCGTGACCGGCGCGGCCCGCGGCCAGGGCCGCGCGCACGCCCGGGAGGGCGCGGACGTTGTCGACGTCAACCTCACCGGGGTGTGGCGCTCGATGAAGGCGGTGGTGCCCCACATGATCCAGCGGCGGAGCGGGTCGATCGTGCTGACGTCGTCGGTCAACGGGTTCGAGGGCAACCCCGGGGCCGCGCACTACGCGGCCATCAAGCACGCGGTCCTCGGCCTCATGCGCAGCGCGGCCCTGGAGCTGGGGCCGCGCGGCGTGCGCGTCAACGCCGCGTGTCCCGGGCTGATCGACACGCCGATGACCAACTGGCCGGGCATCTACGACAAGCGGCTGCTGCCGCGGCCGGATCGGGCGCGCTTCCCGGGCTTGATCAGCGCATGCGGTTCTCCGGCCGCGCCCGTGCGGCTCCGTGACCGCACTCGTCGATCATGGTCGCCGCGGGATGGATGACGTGTTCCGCGGAACGCGGCCCACTGTCCGGTGGTCCCGTCCCCATACCCATCACGGCTGCGGTGAGAGTCCGGGTGCGTTCCGCGGAACCGACCCCGAGTGGTAACCGGCGCGGCATCGAGCTCCTGCGGCGCGGACAGCTCGAAGGTGGTGCCCCGGGACGGCACCCAGCTCTGGGCGGTCGGTCGGTGCGGCGATGCGGGACCACAGGTTAGTGGCGTGGGCACCCGGCGGGGACGGTCTCGTCCACAGGCGGGCGTGCCCCCACGTCGGGGACGGCCGCCCGCGCAACCCCGGGAGTCGGTGGTGCACCCAACCCGGCCACCGCCCCGATGCACCGGACGGGTCCAACCCGGCTGCCGGCGGCGACCACCCGGGCGGGCGTGGCGAGCATGCCGTCCCGAGGTGACCGGGCGCGCCCACGAGAGACGAACCGCTGCGACACCCGGGGCGGCCGACCCCGTCTGCGGGTTTGGTGTCGTCGGCTGGTTGTCCACACGGACGAGGTAGACATGAGCGGTTTTCGATCTTCTTGAGTTCAGGGCGTGATCGCAACACCGGTGGTTACGGGGCGAGACAGTAGCCGAGGGAGAACTTCGGCGGGGCTGTCCCAGCCGTGTGTCTTGCGTGGTCGGGCGTTGAGTT
>NZ_JBRERS010000026.1:0-40040 GCF_054486945.1 Pseudonocardia wallangbongensis | reverse complement strand
GTGGTTTTGGCGGAGGGGGAACGCCCGGTCCCATCCCGAACCCGGAAGCTAAGCCCTCCAGCGCCGATGGTACTGCACCCGCCAGGGTGTGGGAGAGTAGGTCGCCGCCGACATTCAACGTGTTGTGGGCCCCCGCCAGCAGGCGGGGGCCCACTTTTTTGTATCCTCTACAGGTGAGTATCGCGGATGGTTCCGGCGATGACCGCCCGCGAGAAGATCGCGACAGCGGCCGCGGAACCGATGATCGGAAAGCCCGCCCACGGCGCGAGCACGGGCGCGGCCGGCAGGGCCAGGAGCCCCGGCTCGGATCCGGGTGGCGCGGCGATCGCGACAAGGACGACCGCAGGGAGCGCGGCGGCGATCGCGGCGGTTACCGGAAGCAGGGCGAGAACCGGGGCGAGCGTGATCGCGGCGGTCGCCGGCCGTACGAGGAGCGCGGGCGTGCCGGTGGTCGCGAGCCGGGTCGTGGCCGGCAGGGCGACGCTCCGCGCCCGACGCAGCGGCGCGATGGCGAGTACCGCGGCCGTGGCGAGCGGCCGGAGCGCGCGAACAGGCGTGATGACAGGGGCGGGGACCGCGGCTCCCGGCGCCGGGAGGACGTCCCGGGCGCCCGGGACGACCGCGCCGGGCGCGAGCGGCGTCCGTGGGTGGATCGCGGCGCGGCGCGGGGCGGTCGGGATGACCGGTCCCGTGGTGAGCGCCGCCCGTGGGCGGAGCGCAGGGACGAGCGCGGTGCCCGTGACGACCGGCCCGGTGGTGAGCGGCGTCCGTGGGTGGATCGCGGGGATGCGCGCGGTCGTCGGGACGACCGGCCCGGTGGCGAGCGCCGCCCGTGGGCGGAGCGCAAGGACGAGCGTGGTGGCCGTGACGACCGGCCCGGTGGTGAGCGGCGTCCGTGGGTGGATCGCGGGGATGCGCGCGGTCGTCGGGACGACCGGCCGGCTGGCGAGCGACGCCCGTGGGCGGACCGCAAGGACGAGCGCGGTGCCCGTGACGACCGCTCCGGTGGTGAGCGGCGACGGGATGACCGGCAGGAGCCGCGGCGGAAGCCCGAGGAGCGTTCCAGGGGCGATCGGCGTGGCACACCCGAGCGGGAACGGCGTTCGGCCGGACGGCCGGATCGCGGTGCACGCCGGCGTGACGAGACCGGGTTCCGGGGCGACCGGCGCCCGGATCGTCGCGAGGGCTCCGGACCGGGTGGCCGTCGGGGGTTCGCCGATGCGGGGGAGCGGCCCGACGGTGCGCCCGCGCCCCGGGTGCCCGAGCCGGCCCTGCCCGACGACATCACGGCCTCCGGGCTCGACGCCGACGTGCGCCGCGACCTGCGGGGCCTGCAGCGCGACACCGCCGACGCCGTGGCCCGGCACCTCGTGGCGGCCGGACAGCTGGTGGACGACGATCCGGAGCTGGCTCTCGAGCACGCTCGGTATGCGCGGGCGAGGGCGTCCCGGATCGCCGTCGTGCGCGAGGCGGCGGGCATCGCCGCCTACCACGCCGGGGAATGGTCCGAGGCGCTCGGCGAGTTGCGCGCCGCGCGGCGCATGGGGGGTGGGCCGGGGCACCTGGCGGTCATGGCCGACATCGAGCGCGCCCTCGGGCGGCCCGAGCGCGCCCTCGAGCTGAGCCGCGGCCCGGAGGTGCGCGAGCTGGGCCAGGCGGAGGGCATCGAGCTCGCCATCGTCGCGGCCGGTGCGCGGAGGGACCTCGGTGAGCTGGACGCCGCCGTCGTCAGCCTGCAGATCCCCGAGCTCGACCCGGCGCGCCGGGAGCCGTGGAGCGCGCGCCTCTTCTACGCCTATGCCGACAACCTGTTCGCCGCCGGCCGCGAGTCGGACGCGCTGCAGTGGTTCGTGCACGCCGCGGACGCCGACGATGGCGGCGAGACCGACGCCGACCGGCGGATCGCCGAGCTCACCGGCGAGCCGCTGCCCGAGGAGGACTTCGCCTTCGGCGTCGAGGACGGGGCACCACCCCCCTCGGAGGGGCCGGATGCGGAGCCCGCGGGCCGCGAGGCGGACGGCGGCACGGACGAGGAGCGGGACCCGAGGAGCTCGGGTGAGTGACGACCTGCTGAGCCGCCACGACGTGCTGCTCGCCGACCTGGACGGCACCCTCTACCGCGGCCCGTCGGCCGTGCCGGGCGCGGCGGAGGCGGTGCGCGGCGCGGCGGAGCGGGGTGTGCCCACCGCGTACGTCACCAACAACGCGTCGCGCCGGCCGTCGGAGGTCGCCGAGCACCTCGTGGAGCTGGGGTTCGCCGCGCGCACCGAGGACGTCGTCGCGAGCTCCCAGGCCGCGGCGGCGATGCTCGCCGACCAGCTGCCGGCCGGCGGCCGGGTGCTCGTCGTGGGTGCCGAGGCCCTCGTCGCCGAGGTGACCGGGCGGGGCCTGCGGGTCGTCGCGAAGGCCGACGAGGCCGACGCCGTCGTGCAGGGGCACAGCCCCGGCACCGGATGGTCGCAGCTCGCCGAGGCCACGGTCGCGGTGCGCGCCGGCGCGCTGTGGGTCGCGTGCAACCTCGACCCGACCCTGCCCACCGAGCGCGGCCCGCTGCCCGGCAACGGCGCCATGGTGGGCGTCGTGCGGGTCTCCACCGGACGGGAGCCGCAGGTCGCCGGCAAGCCCGGCCCCGCGTTGCTGCAGGAGGCGGCGCGGCGCACCGGGGCGCGGCGGCCGCTCATGGTCGGCGACCGCCTCGACACCGACATCGAGGGCGGGCGCGCCGCGGGGATGGCGACGATGCTCGTGCTCACCGGCATCTCCGATGCCGCGGAGCTGCTGGCCGCACCCCCCGAGCTGCGGCCCGACTACGTGGCCGCCGACCTGGACGGCCTCACCTCCCGCGCCGAGGACCTCGCGTTCGGCCCGCGCCCGGGCTGGGACGTCCGCGTGCCCGGGCCCGGGACGCTGATGCTGGCCGGTGCCGGCGACCCGGTCGACGCGCTGCGGGCCCTGTGCGCCGCCCACTGGGCGGCCGGTGGCGGTCCGGTGCAGGTCACCGCCGACGGGGACGACGCGGCCGCCGCTCTGCGGCACCTGGGAGTGTGATCAGGCCCGAGGCCCGACGGCCATGATCGACCGCCTGGTGCGAGGGCAGCTGCACAGAGGGTGTTGCCGCTGGGCGCCCTCGGGTGGGCGCTGCGGCGAACCTCGGACCGATCATGACACCCGATCATGATCGCGTTGATCGTTGCGAGATCCCGCTCATGGCCCTCCCGGGGACGGTCCCAAGCATGTGATCAACGGGAAGCGCTATCCGAACCCAACCCGCTCGGCCGGGCACGGCGCGCCCACCGCAGCGGATCCCGGGAGAACGACCGGCACCTCGACCACCGGAACACCACCGCGGCCGCGATTCGGCGACACCCGCCCTGTGCGGCTCTGCGACCACACTCGTCGATCACGGTCGCCGCGGGTCGGACTGGGACGTCCAGCGGAACGCGGCAACCCCGGTCGCAGGCCCGGCAGGAGCGGGCTTGATCGCTACCCTGGCCTGTGGTTGTCGAAGGTGTCACTCGACCGGCGGTGCGCCGTTCCCGGCGATCAAAGCGGGGTGGCCGCGTGGGCGTGGCGCAGCAGGCCGGGGTTCCTCAGCGCACTCCTGAGTCCCGGTGCGGGCGGCTCGGCTACCGTGGCAGGGAGCACGAGCAGAACCCGGGAGCGCATCGATGACCGTCCCCATGCCAGGGCCGCCGCCGCGCCCGGTCGACCACCTCGAGGCGGTCGACGCGGCTGTGGCCGCCCTCGACGGGCTGGCCGGCCGGCCGCTCGGCGAGCACGTCGAGGCGTACGAGCGGGTGCACGGCGCGCTGTCCGACGCGCTCGCCGCGGGTTCCTCGGGCGGCGCGTGACCGCGGTGGTCACCCGAGCCCGTCTCGACGCCGAGCTCGTCCGCCGCGGGCTCGCCCGCTCCCGGCAGCAGGCGGCCGAGCTGATCGAACAGGGCCGCGTCGTCGTGCGCGGCGTCCCGGCGGGGAAGCCGGCCACCGTGGTCGACCGGGACACCCCGGTCACCGTGCAGCGCACGGACGAACGCGAGTGGGCGTCGCGGGGAGCGCACAAGCTGATCGGCGCCCTCGACGCGTTCGGTGTGGACGTCACCGGCCTGCGGTGCCTGGACGCGGGTGCCTCCACCGGCGGGTTCACCGACGTGCTGCTGGACGGTGGCGCGGCGGAGGTGGTGGCGGTCGACGTCGGGTACGGGCAGCTCGTCTGGCGCCTGCGCAGCGACGAACGCGTGCGGGTGCACGACCGCACCAACGTCCGTGCCCTCGAGCCGGCGACGATCGGGGGCCCGGTGGCGCTCACCGTCGCCGACCTGTCGTTCATCTCGCTGCGCACGGTGCTGCCCGCGCTCGTGGCGTGCACCGCCGCGGACGGGGAGCTCCTGCCGATGGTCAAGCCGCAGTTCGAGGTCGGCAAGGCGCGGTTGGGCACGGGAGGTGTGGTGCGCACCCCTGAGCTGCGGCTCGCGGCGCTCACCGAGGTGGCGGCCGCGGCGCGGGCGCTGGGGCTCGTCGTCCGGGGCGCCGTCGCCAGCCCGCTGCCCGGCCCGTCGGGGAACGTCGAGTACTTCCTGCGGCTCGCCCGCTCCGGGTCCGACACCGGTGACGGCGTGCTGGCCACGGCCGTGGAGGAGGGCCCGTGACCAGAGAGATCCTGGTCGTCCTGCACACGGGCCGGGCCACCAACCTGCGCACGGCCGCGGCCGTCGGGCAGCGGTTGGCGGCGTCCGGCGTCCGGATGCGGGTGATCGGCGAGGAATGGGCGGAGGTGCGGGACGACGGCCTGCCCGCGGCGCTCGCCCCGCGCACCGTCGAAGGCCGGCCGGGATGCGCCGAGGGCGCGGAGGTCGTGCTGGTGCTCGGCGGCGACGGCACCCTCCTGCGCGCCGCGGAGATGGCGCGGCCGGTCGGGGTGCCGCTGCTCGGGGTGAACCTCGGCCGGGTCGGGTTCCTCGCCGAGGCCGAGCAGGAGTCCCTGGACCAGGCGCTGGACGCCGTCGTCGAGAGCGACTACTCGGTCGAGGAACGGATGACGATCGACGCCGTCGCCCGCACGAACGGGGACGTGGTCGGCCGCAGCTGGGCGCTCAACGAGGTCACGGTCGAGAAGAGCAGCCGGGAGCGGATCCTCGAGGTGGTGCTCGAGGTGGATGCGCGACCGGTGTCGGCGTTCGGCTGCGACGGCGTGCTCTGCGCCACACCGACCGGTTCCACCGCGTACGCGTTCTCCGCGGGTGGGCCGCTGGTGTGGCCGCAGGTCGAGGCGATGCTGCTGGTGCCGAGCAACGCGCATGCGCTCTTCGCGCGGCCCATGGTGATCGCCCCGGACAGCGAGGTGGCGATCGAGGTCGACCCGGGTGGGCCGCCGGCCGTGCTGGAGTGCGACGGCCGCCGCACGTTCGCGTTGCCGCCCGGGGCGCGGGTCGAGCTGGCCCGCGGCGAAACCCCGGTGCGGATGGTGCGCCTGGACGGCCAGCCGTTCGCCGACCGCCTCGTCCGCAAGTTCGACCTTCCCGTGCGCGGTTGGCGCGGCGCTCCCGACAACCGCTGAGACCGGCTGTCCGAGACGCGCCGTACGCTCACGGCCATGCTGGCCGAGATGCGGATCCAGGGCCTCGGGGTGATCGACGACGCGACCCTCGAGCTGGACCCGGGGCTCACCGTGCTCACGGGTGAGACCGGCGCGGGCAAGACCATGGTCGTCACGGGCCTCTCGCTGCTCGGCGGCGGCCGGGCCGAGGCGTCGCGCGTGGCGGGCGGCGCCCGTCGTGCGGTGGTGGAGGGCAGGTTCAGCGCCGACGCGGGGGCCGTCGCCGTCGCCGACGAGGTGGGCGCCGAGGCCGACGAGGACGGCACCCTCATCGCCGTCCGCACGGTGTCGGCCGACGGGCGGTCGCGGGCCCACCTCGGGGGCCGGTCGGTGCCGGTCGGGGTGCTGTCCCGGCTCGCCGAGGCCACCCTCGCGGTGCACGGGCAGAACGACCAGCTGCGCCTGCTGCGCCCGGCCGAGCAGCGTGCGCTGCTGGACCGGTTCGCCGGTGACGTCGTCGCCGCGCCGTTGGAGCGCTACCGCGCCGTCCGAGCGGAGTGGCAGCGGGTGGCCACGGAGCTGGTGGAGCGACGCGACGGCGCCCGGCGGCTCGCCCAGGAGGCCGACATGCTGCGCCACGGCCTCACCGAGGTCGAGGCGGTCGCCCCGGAGCCCGCCGAGGACGTCGAGCTCGTCGACCTCGCGCGCAGGCTGGCCGCCGCCGACGACCTGCGCGAGGCCGCCGCGGCGGCCCAGGAGGCGCTCGTGGGGGCCGACGAGCCCGACCTGGACGCGCCCGCCGCGCTCGCGCTGATCGGCGACGCGCGGCACCGGCTCTCCGCCTCCGGCGACCCCGAGCTCACCGGGTTGGACTCCCGGCTCGGCGAGGCGCTCGCGCTGCTCGGGGACGTCGGCACGGAGCTCACCGCCTACCTCGACCGGCTCGACGCCGACCCGGAGCGGCTCGCCAGGGCGCTGGCCCGGCAGGCCGAGCTGAAGGCGCTCACGCGCAAGTACGCCGCCGACATCGACGGCGTGCTCGCCTGGGCCGACGCCGCGCGGGAACGCCTGGCCGGCCTCGACACCTCCGACGAGGCCCTCTCCGCCCTGTCCGCCCGCCGCGACGAGCTCGCCACGGAGCTGGCGGGCCACGCGGCCGTGGTCACGGCCGCGCGCACGGAGGCCGCCACGCGGCTCGCGGAGGGTGCCACCGCCGAGCTCGCCGGGCTCGCGATGCGCGACGCGCGGTTGCAGGTGTCGGTCATGCCGCGCGAGGCGGGCCGCGACGCCCCCGACGCGTTGCAGGTCGGCGGCGCGCTGCTGGCGGCGGGCACCGACGGCGTCGACGAGGTCGAGCTGCGGCTGGTGGCCCACTCCGGCGCCGCGCCGCAGCCGCTGCACAAGGGTGCGTCCGGCGGCGAGCTGTCGCGCGTGATGCTCGCCCTCGAGGTGGCGCTCGCCGGCGCCGACCCGGTGCCCACGATGGTGTTCGACGAGGTCGACGCCGGGGTCGGCGGCCGCGCCGCCGTCGAGATCGGCCGCAGGCTCGCCCGGCTCGCCGCGCGCCACCAGGTGATCGTGGTGACGCACCTGCCGCAGGTGGCCGCCTACGCCGACCGGCACCTGGTGGTCGACAAGTCCTCCACCGGGAAGAACGGCGCCACGACCAGCAGCGTGCGCACGTTGCCCGAGTCGGACCGCATCGTCGAGCTCGCCCGGATGCTCGCCGGTCTGGACGACACCGACACCGGGCGCGCCCACGCGGAGGAGCTCCTCGCCGCCGCCCGCGGCCACCGGGATGCCGACCGCGCCGCCGACAGCGGCTCCGCCGCCCCGCGCCGGAAGGCCCGAACCGCGAGGCGGTGACACACCAACCGTGGTGCCGGCACACGAACTGCAGTTGGTGTGCGAGCGCGGATGTTGGTGTGCGAGTACCCAGGTGAACCCACCGTGACGGGTCGGCGTGCCTTCCCCGGAACCTGCGGTCCGGGTGTCACAGTGCGTGCATGAAGCTGTCCGGCCTGTTGCACCGCTCGCGTACGGCGCTGCCCGGGCTGGCTGGCGTTGCCCGGGTCGACCGGCGCACCGACGGCCTGCTCCGCCGCGTCAAGGCGGGCGAGATCGCAGTCATCGATCGCGTCGACCTGGACCGAGCCACCGCCGAGGCACTCGTCTCGGCACAGGTGGCGGCCGTCGTCAACGCGGCGCCGTCCATCTCCGGCCGCTACCCGAACCTGGGACCCGAAGTGCTCGTCGCCGGCGGCGTCCTGCTGGTGGACGACGTGGGCGACGAAGCCCTGCGGGTGATCAAGGACGGGAGCCGGATCCGGATCCACGAGGGCGTGATCTACGCCGGCGAGCTGGAGCTGGCCAAGGGGGTCGAGCAGGACGTCGACTCGGTGGCCGACGCGATGGTGGAGGCGAAGTCCGGTCTCACCCACCAGCTCGAGGCGTTCGCCGCCAACACCATCGAGTTCATGCGCCGCGAACGGTCGATGCTGCTCGACGGCGCGGGCGTGCCCGACGTCGAGGTCCGGCTCGCCGACCGCCAGGTGCTGGTGGTCGGCACGGGTTACGACCACGACGCCGAGCTCAAGCGGCTCGCGCACTTCATCAGCGAGTACCGGCCGGTGCTGGTCGGCGTGGGGGCGGGCGCGGACGCGCTGATGAAGGCGGGGCACACGCCGCAGCTCATCGTCGGCGACCCGAGCGAGATCTCCAGCGAGGCCCTGTCCTGCGGCGCCGACGTCGTCGTCCCGGCCTTCGCCGACGGGCACGCGCCCGGCCTGCACCGGGTGCAGGACCTCGGCGTGGGCGCCGTGACGTTCCCGAGCTCGGCCAACCCGGAGGACCTGGCGCTGCTCATCGCCGCGCACGGCGGGGCGTCGCTGGTGGTCACGGTGGGCCTCTCGGCGAGCATGATGGAGTTCCTCGACCGGGGACGGTCGGGCAGCATCGCCTCGACGTTCCTCACCCGGCTGCAGATGGGTGGGCTGCTGGTGGACGGGCGGGTGATCGCCTCGCTCTACCGCAGCCGGATCTCGATCGGCGCGATCGTGCTGATGGCCGCGTCCGCGCTGGTGGCGGTGGTGGCCGCGCTGCTCGTGTCGGACGCGGGAGAGGCCGTGCTGGCGTGGATCTCCCAGGTGTGGGTCGGCCTCGTGCAGCAGATCAGCGATGTAACCGGGGGATTCTTCGCGTGATCTCGTTCCGTTACCACGTGGTGTCGATCGCCGCGGTGTTCCTGGCGCTCGCCGTCGGCGTGGTGCTTGGGTCGGCCGGCGTGTCGGACCGCCTGCTGTCGGCCGTCTCCAGCGAGGCCGACGACCTCGCGGGCCAGGTGCAGACGCTCCGCGCGGAGCGGGACGACCTCGCCGCGGGCCAGCGGGCGTCCGACGAGTTCGCGCGGCGCGTCGGGCCCGCCGCCGTGAGCGGGCTGCTCCAGGGCAGCAGCGTCACGCTGGTGACGTCGGGCGCCGACCCGGCGGACCGGGACGCCGTGGTGGCGCTCCTGCAGCAGGCCGGCGCCACCGTGGGCGGCGAGGTGGCCCTCACCCCGGCCGTCGGCGACCCGGCCCGCGGCGACCAGCTGCGCGAGCTGACCGCGGAGCTCCTGCCCACGGGCGCCCAGCTGCCGGCGGCGACCGACACCGGCAGCCTCGTCGGCGGCCTGCTCAGCGGCATCGTGCTCGCCCCGGCCGGGCAGCAGCCCGGCCAGCCGGTCACCGCCCAGCAGGCCGACGCGGTGCTGGCCGGGCTCGCCGCCGCCGGCTTCGTCGCGCCGGGTACGCGGCCGCAGCCCGGGAACGTCGCGCTCGTGCTCACCGGCGGCGCGCTGGAGGGCGTCGACGCCGGTGACGCCGCCGCCGTCGTCGCCAGGCTGGCCGCCCAGCTCGACCGCGCAGGTGGCGGGGCCGTGCTGGCCGGTCGCACCGGCTCCGCGGACGCCACCGGCGCCGTGGGCGTGGCGCGCGCCGACCCGGGCATCGTCCAGGGCGTGTCCACCGTGGACGACGCGCAGACCGGGGCCGGGCAGGTGTCGGCGGTGCTGGCGCTGCGCGAGCAGCTCGACGGGCGCGCGGGCAGCTACGGCACGTCCGCGACGGCCACCGGGGGTGCCGCCCCGGCCGCCTGATCGGGTGCGGCGGGGCGCGACACACGGGGGAGTTGGCCGACTCGCCCGGTTCGTATGTACCCTGAAGACCCGTGCAGCCTCGCGCGACGCGTCATCTGTTCGTCACCGGCGGGGTAGCGTCCTCGCTGGGCAAGGGCCTGACGGCTTCCAGCCTCGGCCAACTCCTCACCTCCCGTGGTCTGCGGGTCATCATGCAGAAGCTGGATCCGTACCTGAACGTGGATCCCGGCACGATGAACCCGTTCCAGCACGGTGAGGTGTTCGTCACCGAGGACGGCGCCGAGACCGACCTCGACATCGGCCACTACGAGCGGTTCCTCGACCGGAACCTGCACGGCCGCGCCAACGTCACCACCGGCCAGGTGTACTCGTCGGTGATCGCGAAGGAGCGCCGCGGGGAGTACCTCGGCGACACGGTCCAGGTGATCCCGCACATCACGAACGAGATCAAGGACCGCATCCACGCGATGGCGGAGCCGGACGAGGACGGCATCACGCCGGACGTCGTGATCACCGAGGTGGGCGGCACGGTGGGCGACATCGAGTCGCTGCCGTTCCTGGAGGCGGCGCGCCAGGTCCGCCACGACGTGGGCCGCGACAACTGCTTCTTCCTGCACGTCTCGCTCGTGCCCTACCTCGCCCCGTCCGGCGAGCTGAAGACGAAACCGACGCAGCACTCCGTCGCCGCGCTGCGCAACATCGGCATCCAGCCCGACGCGCTCGTGCTGCGCGCCGACCGGGACATCCCCGACGGCATGAAGCGCAAGATCAGCCTGATGTGCGACGTCGACACCGACGGCGTCGTCGCCGCCCCGGACGCCCCGTCGATCTACGACATCCCCCGCGTGCTGCACCGCGAGGGCCTCGACGCGTACGTGGTGCGCCGGCTGGGCCTGCCGTTCCGCGACGTCGACTGGACGGTGTGGGGCGACCTGCTCGACCGCGTGCACCACCCCGACGAGACGGTGCGGATCGCGCTCGTCGGCAAGTACGTCGACCTGCCGGACGCCTACCTGTCGGTCACCGAGGCGCTGCGGGCAGGCGGCTTCGCCCACCGCGGCCGGGTGGAGATCGTGTGGGTGCAGTCGGACGAGTGCCGCACCCCGGCGGGCGCCGCCGCCCACCTGGAGGGCATGGACGGCGTGCTGATCCCCGGCGGCTTCGGTGTGCGCGGGATCGAGGGCAAGCTCGGCGCGATCCGCCACGCCCGCACCCGCGGCATCCCGACGCTGGGGCTCTGCCTGGGCCTGCAGTGCATGGTGATCGAGGCGGCACGGTCGCTCGCGGGCCTCGGCGACGCCAACTCCTCCGAGTTCGACGAGCGCACCCCGCACCCGGTGATCTCCACGATGGCCAACCAGCGCGACGTCGTCGCCGGCGAGCGCGACATGGGCGGCACCATGCGGCTGGGCGCCTACCCGGCGGTGCTGAAGAAGGGTTCCGTGGTGGCCCGCGCCTACGGCACGGCGGAGGTGTCCGAGCGGCACCGGCACCGCTACGAGGTGAACAACTCCTATCGGGAGCGCCTCGAAGGGGTCGGGCTCGTCTTCGGCGGCACGTCGCCGGACGGCAAGCTCGTCGAGTTCATCGAGCTGCCCGACGACGTGCACCCGTTCTTCGTCGGGACACAGGCGCACCCCGAGCTCAAGAGCCGCCCCACCCGGCCACACCCGCTGTTCAGCGCGTTCGTCAAGGCGGCGCTGGAGTACCGGGCCGCGGACCGGCTGCCGGTGGAGCTGCCCGCCCGCGAGCCCGCCACCGCGGGGGCGAAGGCCGGCGTGAACGGGGCGGCGTCGTGAGCGGTTCCCGGCACGATTTCACGGTGGAGGCCAGCAAGGACCTGTACACCGGCCGGGTCATGGCGCTGCGCGCGGACGACGTGCTGATGCCGGCGGGCGGCGTGGCCGTGCGGGAGATCGTGGAGCACCCCGGCGCCGTCGCGATCGTCGCGCTGGACGCCGACGACCGGCTCATGATGATCCACCAGTACCGGCACGCCGTCGAGCGCAGGCTGTGGGAGCTCCCCGCCGGCCTGCTCGACGTGCGCGGCGAGGACCCGCTCGCCACGGCGCAGCGCGAGCTGGCGGAGGAGACCGGCCTGGCGGCCGCCGAGTGGTCGGTGCTCGTCGACGTCACGCCGTCGCCCGGGTTCTCCGACGAGGCGGTGCGGGTCTACCTCGCCCGGGACCTGTCCGAGGTGGGCCGCCCCGAGCAGAAGGACGACGAGGAGGCCGACCTGGCCACCCGCTTCGTGTCGCTCCCGGTGGCGGTGCGGATGGTGCTCTCGGGCACGATCGTCAACGCCACGACCGTGGCCGGGGTGCTCGCCGCGCACGCGCTGTCCGGCGCGACGGCCGGCCGTCCCGCCGACGCCCCGTGGCCCGACCGGCCCACCCGGTTCGCCGCCCGGACCGCCGATCGGTAGCCCGGTCAGTCGCGCTGACCTCGAAGCCAGGTCAGCACCTGCTGCGCGTGCTCGTTCGGCGGGAAGACCGGGTAGAAGGCGTGCTCGACCACGCCGTCGCGGATCACCAGCGTCAGCCGCTTGTAGAGCGTGAGCCCGCCGGCCTCGAAGGTGGGCAGCCGGAGGGCCCGGCCGAGGTTGTGGGCCGGGTCGGAGAGCATCTGGAACGGCAGGTGCAGCCGGTCGACGACCTCGCGCTGGTAGCCGGTGTCCTGGCTCGACAGGCCGTACACCTCGGTGGCGCCCGCGGCGCGCAGGTCCTGGTAGTGGTCGCGGAAGGCACAGGCCTCGGGGGTGCAGCCACGCGCTCCCGGGATCGCGTCCCAGCCGGCGGGGAGGTCGGTGCCGGGCCGGCCGGTGAGCGGGTAGACGTAGACGACCGTCCGGCCCGTGCCGAGTGCGCCGAGCCGGACCGGCGTGCCACCGGTGGCCTCGAGCTCCAGGTCCGGCATCCTCGTGCCGGGCAGGTGGGTGGCCGCGCCGTCGTCCTCGGGGACGGGCAGGTCGGCGGGCAGGGTCTCGTGTGCGGTCATCGGGTCCTTCCCGGGATCAGGGACGCAGGGGACGCCCGTCGGGGTCGGTGGGATCGCCGGCGAGGATCACGATCCCGTCGATGAACGACCAGACCACGCCGACCCCGAACACGACCAGCACCAGCTGGGCGACCGCGATGCCCGTGTGCCCCGTGTAGAAGCGACCGGTGCCGAACGGGAGGAACAGCTGCAGCAGGGCCGCGATCACCTTGAGGCGGTCCGAGTACGGGCGGCCCGTGACCGGGTCGCGGCCGAACGGGGCGAGCGCGTCGGGCGAGGCCGGCACCGCCACGGTGGCCTGCGCCGGGATCGCGACGGTTGGCTGCTCGCGGGGCAGGTCGGCGAAGAGCGGCACCAGTTCGTCGGCGGTGCGGGCGGCGTAGGCCGCGGCCGTGCGCTCCTCGTACTCGGCGGCGTCGAGCCGGCCGGCGGCGTAGTGCTCGCCGAGCTCGCGGACGGCGGCCTCGCGCTCGGCGTAGCCGATGCGGAGCGAGGGCTGCTGGCTCACGGGACCGACGGTACGCCCAGTGGGCGCCTCGGCACGGTCTGACAGTTGCTGATCTTCAGCACGATCGCGGCGAACAGGGCCGCCGTGCCGTGGCCCACAACGGTGAGCAGGCTGATCAGCAGGCCGGCCCCCACACCGTCCGTGACGTGCGGGAGCAGCACGACGAGGACGAGGGTCGCCCACTGGGCCGCCCACCACGCCCGGATCAGCCGGACCCAGGGACGGTACTCGGCACGGTCCGTGCAGCTCGCGGCCCAGATGTCGACGAGGACCCGCCGCGGCAGCACGACGTTGGCGATGGGGACCAGCCAGCAACCGACCGCCCAGAACCGGGACAGGCGCTGCGGCGCCGACCCGAGGGCCCCTGCGTTGGCGCGGGCCCGCCAGACCCACACCAGGGACGCGCACGCGGCCCCCAGCGTGGCGAGCACGCACGTCAGGAAGGCAACCCCCATCGTCGCGGCCGCTGCGTCGGCCAACGGGACCTCCCCGGAGGTGCACCCGGTGCGTTCCACCGGCGCCACCGCGGGTGCGATGAGGTGCCACCCCGCGAGGGTGACGATCCCCATCGACAGCGCCGCCGTGGCGGAGAGCGCGGCAACGGTGGTCGCGAGGCGACGCACCGGGCGCAGTGTCGAAACCATCGTGCCCCCCGAACATTTCGTCCTTCCCTGAGAAGGACCGCGCGCAGCGCCCGGCGGGTTGGGTAGACGTGGTCCAGGTCACATGCACCGCCGCTCGCGCACCAACAGTGGCGCCGGCACATGAACTGCAGTTGGTGCGTCAGCGCCGAAGTTGGTGTGCGAGCGGGCTTCAGCTGTGGAACAGCACGCTGCGGCAGGCCAGGTGCAGGGCGAGCCGCTCGTCGGGGTCCGTCAGCTCCACGCCGAGCAGGTCCTGGGCCTTCGCCATGCGGGTGGCGACGGTGTTGCGGTGCACCCCGAGCACCGCGGCGGTCTCGGTGAGGGAGGACTCGGCGTCGAGGTAGGCGGTGAGGGTGGCGAGCAGGTCGCCGGGCTGGTCGCGCAGCGGCTCCAGCAGCGAGCGGGCTGCGGGCAGGAACGTGTCCGTGCGGGTCCAGGCGAGCAGGAGCTGGCCGAGGCCGAGCCGGTCGACGTGCACGAAGTAGCCGCCGGCCGAGCGGGTGGCGGCGAGCCGGGCCGCGTCGTCGGCCTCGCCGAGTGTCCGGGCGAGGCCCGCGGCGTCGCGGTACAACCGGCCGACGCCCATCGCGCTCGGCAGCGACGAACGCAGCAACCACTGCGCCCTGCGGGCCGCGGCGGCGTGCCGCTGCAGCTCGGCGGCCCCCGGCTCCTCGGGGAACGTGGTCCAGGCACCCCACCCCTGGCCCTGCTCCACGACCAGCGCGTGCAGGTGCGCGGTGTCGAACGCCCGCAGCACCTCGGGGCGGATGGTGACCGGATCGACGCTGTCCGGGACGTTGATGCGGATGCCGACGTGCCAGCCCTCCAACTGCCAGCCGGCGTCGACGGCGCGGCGGCGGGTGCCCGGATCCGGCTCGGCCGTGTGCACCAGGTCGGCGAGCAGCGACGTGCGCAGCCGGGCGTCCCGCTCGACGGCGAGCCGGTTCTCGGCCAGCCGCTGCCCGACGGCACCTGCCGCCACCCCCAGCGCGGCGCGTACGGCCGCCAGCTCGGCGGGGATCCCCGACGGCACGGCGGCCGCCAGCACCGTCGGCCGGCGGCCCGCCCCGACCGCGCGGGTGAGCAGCGCCCCCGGATCCGCGGGGCCCGGGTCGGGGCCGGCCAGCCGGTCGCCCGCCCCGTCGAGCAGCCAGATCGGCCGGCGCCAGGCCGCGGCCAGCGCGGCCACCAGCTCGTCGACGCCGCCGCCGGTGGCCGAGCACACCGCCGCCGTCGTCGCGACCAGCTGCGCCAGCACCTGGTCAGGCTCCCGCAGCAGCCGGGTGGCGGTCATCGCGGCGGCGAGCGGGTCCGGGGCGCCCAGCACGGTGAGCCGCACCCGCTCGGCGAGCAGCCGGCTCGCCACCCGCAACGGCTCCGCGCCCGGCAACAGCACCGCCGCCGCCTCCGCCGCCGCGGCCCGGCGCAGCAGCGCGTCCAGGTGCCAGTCCTCGCGGTCCCCGGACAGCGCGACGGCCAGCAGGGCGTCGCGGGCGGACGCGACGTCCCCCCGCATGTCGGCGACGGTGAGCACGTCCCGCACCGGCACCCCGGCGGGCCCGCCGTCGGGCGTGGCCAGCACGGTGACGGCGGCCCAGTCGGGGTGGCGCAGCAGCGCGTGCAGCGCGAGCGGGGTCACCGGACGCTCCCGAGCGGGTCCGGCAGGAGCACGGCGTCGCAGCCGAGCCCGAACGCGTGCGGATCGACGTGCCGCAGCCGCTCCGGGGTGGCGCGCCACCACGGCGGGCCCGGGAGCGCCACCGCGAGGACGTCGTCCCCCGGGCGCAGCGCGTCCACCGCGATCGGGGCGGCGGTGCGCCGGTCGAGCAGGCACAGCAGGTCCGGGCAGCTGGCGACCGGCACGCCGTCGAGGATCGCGAGCAGGTACTCGTTCTCGGCCTCGACGCGCAGCACGGCGCCACCCTCGGCGACGACCGTGACGCCCGCGCGGCCGAAGGACTCCGACGGATGCCGGGCGATCTCCACGGTGCGGCCGGCGGCGAGCACCCGGCCGCCGAGGGCGTCGGCGACCTCACCCGGGCTCGGGCGGACGAGCCCGGCGTGGGCACGACCCAGCCGCAGCGCCCTGGCGAGGGTTCCGGTGCAGGAGTCGGTGCCGACGAGCCGGGCCGGCACCGGCGCGATCGCCCCGCCGGCCCACCCGCCGCCCTGCGCCACGACCGAGCGGGCAACCCGCTCCAGCGCGACCGGGTCGGCGCCGTCGACGAGCACGACCTGGCCGCTCGCCTCGGCCAGCGCGTACGGGGTGAGCGTCCCGCCCGCGACGGCGCGGGTGAGCTGGTCGAGCCGGGGGAGGGCGCGACCCATGAGGTCGGCGTCCACCAGCGGGAGCCCGAGCTCACCCGCCGCGGCCATGGCGAGGGCGCCGTTCAACCCGGCCGCCTCGTACGGCATCAGCGCGGCCGGCGTGACCCCGGTCCAGCGCGCCAGCGCCCGCACGGCCTGCGTGATCTCCTGCCCGCTCGGCAGCTTCTCGGCGAACACGCGGGTGGCGCCGAGCATCCCGACCGCGACGACCGGCGCGTTCCCCAGATCGGCCGGGTCGTGCAGCTCCACCCCGCCGTCGGCGAGCACCCGGCGCAGCACCTGGCGGAACGGCAGCGGATCACCACCGCCGCCGGAGCCGAGCAGCTGGAGCCCGACGACGAGCGGGTCGACGTCGGCGGCTCCGAGCCGGACACCCGCCATCCGCAGAGGATGGCAGATCCAGCGGGTGGACTCGCGCCTGCGCGCGGTCGTCGCCGAAACCGGGCCGGGGCGCTGATCAAGGGCAGATGGTCGCTGGTTGATCTCTGGGAGCGACCTTTTGCCCATGGTCAACAAGCAGGAGCGCGTCGAGGCTGCCGTGATCGGTGCGAGACGCACCTCGCTAGCCGACCGGGACCGCATCCTCCACGGGTCGGAACTCCTCGGTGAGCCCGAAGCACGCCGGCCCGAACACGGCGAGGGCCTCGGGTGTGCGCATCATCTCCGGGGTCGAGATGCCGACCACGACGACGCGCTGGCCGTACCGCAGCGTCTCGGTGGTGATCGGCTCGCCGGATTCCGCCTCCAGCACGCAGATCAGGTCCGGGACGATGCACCGGACGGCGCCGTCGACCTCGGCGATCAGCGTCTCGTTCTGGAACGCGGTGCGCAGCGTCGAGGCGCCGTCGAAGGAGACGAAGCGGGCGGTGCCGCGGGCGAAGCCGTCCACCGTGCGGCGTTCCACGTCGGCGACCTTGCCGGCGAACAGGACGCGCAGGTGCGGGTACAGGGTCGGGGCCAGCACGTCGCCGAGCGCCGAGATCGGGTCCCGCAGCTGCTCGCGGGCTTCCCGGAGCGCCCGGCCGACCGCGAGTCCCAGGGACAGGGTGCGGGGAATGGCGGTGCGCTTGACGTCGGCGCCGGACATCGCGTACTCGGCGATGAGCGCGGCGCCGCCCATCCGGATCGTGGCGCCGCGCGCGAGCCACTCCATCCGCTCGTTGTCCGGGCCGGTGTCGATGGTGACGGTCTCGCCGTGGTCACCCGACACCACCATCGGCGAGCCGGGTACCCCGTAGACCCCGAACGTCTCCATCTGCAGCTCGGGGAACGCCCGGCCCATCCCGTCGGCGTCCACCACGGGCAGCCCCGCCGTGGCCGCCACCACCAGCGGGATCATCGAGTTGATCCCGCCGCACTCGATCGGCATCGTGGCGTCGGCCTGCCGCCCGAGGTGGGTCTCCAGGGTGTGGAGCGCGCGGACCGCCTCGTCGCCGCCGGGGATCTTCTCCACCATGACGGTGGGCGCGCCCATCATCGCGGTGGGAACCACGAACGCGTCGTCCGCCAGCTCCTCGGGGTCGAGCACGGCGACCGGGCCGTGCTTGTACATCGCGGCCGCGACCATCAACCGGCCGATGTGCGGGTCGCCCCCGCCCCCGGTGCCCAGCAGCGCGGCGCCGCGGGCGAGGTCGGGCAGGTCGTCGGGCGTCAGCATCCAGGTCATGGGATATCCATGGCGTCGAAGCGGACGGGGTCGGTGTCGTAGCCGAAGTAGCGCGGGCCGACCAGTGCGATCCCGCCGGGGGAGTGCCAGCGCTCGTCGGTGGGCGCCGCCAGCACCGTGACCCGATGGCCGAAGCGCAGCGCCTCGGTGGTGACGGGCTCGCCGGTGTCGGTGTCGAGCACGATGATCAGGTCCGGGGTGGTCACCTGGACGACGCCGTCGCGCACGGCCATCAGGTGCTCGTTCTGGAACTCGAGGGTGAGATCGCCCGCGGCACCGGAGACGATCGCGGTGCCGCGGGCGAAGCCGGTGACGGTGCGCCGGGCGACGTCGGTGACCTTGCCGGTGTGCACCACCCGCCCGCCCAGCTCGGCGGCCACGGCGGCCACGGCGGCGCCGTGCTCGGCGCGCACCCGGTCGAGGCGGTGGCCGATCCGGGCGCAGAGGCTCAGCGTGCCGGGCACGAGGGCGTCGCGGGCCTGGGCGCCGCTCATCACGTAGTTGGAGATGATCGCCGCGCAGCCCATCGTGATCGTCAGGGAGCGGGCGAGCGCCTCGGCCGCGTGGTTGTCCACCGTGGTGAGGACACCGACATTGCCCTTCTCGTCGGCGATCGACATCGGCGTGCAGGCGATGCCGGAGAGGGTCGGCAGCACCATCTGCAGCTCGGGGAACGCCCGGCCCATCCCGTCGCCGTCGACGAGTGGGAGGCCGAGCTGCGCCGCCGCGACCAGCGGGAACGTCGAGTTGACACCGCCGGCCTCGATGCACGCGATGTGCGTCGGGGTGACGCCGAGGTACTCCGCCAGCGCCGCGACGGTGGCGCCGATCCGCTCCGTCGACGGCGTCTTCTCCACCATGACGGTGGGCGCGCCCATCATCGCGACCGGGAAGACGGTGGCGTCCGCGGGCACGTCCTCGGGCGCGACGAGCCGGACGGGCCCGTGCTCGCGCAGCGCCTGCGTGGCGAGCAGCCGCCCGATGTAGGGGTCGCCGCCGCCACCGGTGCCGAGCACCGCGGCGCCGCGGGCGAGCGCCTCGACGTCGTCCTCGCCGATCGTGGCGAGCCGGTCGGTGAGCACCCCGGTCATGCCCGCCGCCCCGCGGCCTGCTCGATCCGCAGGTCCCCGACCGCCTTGCACCGGATGCGGGTGGCGTTGCCGGGCAGGTAGGGGATCGGCACCTCGTCGAAGTCGACGATCTCGACGCTGGCCGGGTCGGCGCCGGCCACCACCGCGCGGTCGACGGCCTCCTGGCGGGCCTCGTCGACCGCGGCGTCGCGCTGGCCGGGCGCGATCGCGAACACCCGGTCCACCTCCCCGCCCACCTGCGCGATCGCCGCGCCGATCGCGTTGGCCACGGCGAAGTGCTCCGGCCGGTGCACCGTCCCGAGGCCGGGGAAGGAGTCCGGCAGCAGCACGGAGCCGCCGCCGACGGCGACGACCGGCAGCGGGTCCGCGGAGATCCGCATCCGGTCCACGACGTCGGCGACGTCCGTGGCGATCCTCTCGAGGGCCGCCGCGACGCCGGCCCGGTCGAGGTCGGCGACCAGGGAGCCGTCGCCGATCTCCACCCGACCTGCCGCGACAGCGACGTCAGTGGCCGTCAGGACGTCGCCGCCGAACACCAGCGCCTGCTCCGTGAGCCGGTAGCCGACCGAGTCGGGCCCGACGGTCGTGTCCGTGCCCGTACCCCGCACCAGGCTGCCGCCGCCCAGGCCCACGGACAGCACGTCGGGCATGCGGAAGTTGGTGCGGATGCCGGCCACGCTGACCTCGACCGTGGCCTCCCGCGGGAACCCGCCGGTGAGCACCCCCACGTCGGTGGTGGTGCCGCCGACGTCGACGACGGCGCAGGTGCCGAGCCCGGACAGCACCGCCGCACCGCGCATCGAGTTGGTCGGGCCGGACGCGAACGTCGCCACCGGGTACCGCCGGGCGAACTCGACGTCCATCAGCGTGCCGTCGTTCTGGCTGAGGTACAGCGGCGCGGTGATGCCGTGCCCGGCGACGGATGCGGCCAGCCCGTCGACGATGCCGGCCGCCAGCTCGCGCAGGGCGGCGTTGATGACCGTGGCGTTCTCGCGTTCGAGGAGGCCGACGCGCCCGATCTCGTGCGACAGCGACACCGGGACGTCCGGGCCGAGCACCTCGGCGAGCACCTCGGCCGCCCGCACCTCGAACTCCGTGTTGACCGGCGAGAACACCGATGAGATCGCCACCGAGCGGACACCGTTCGCGGCCATGTCGGCGGCGTGGCGGCGCAGCTCGTCCTCGTCGAGGGGGGAGATCGGGCGACCGTCGAACTCGTGGCCGCCGTGGGCGAGGTAGGCGCGCCCGGCGATCGCCTCGACCAGGCGGCCCGGCCAGTCCACCATCGGCGGCAGCGACGCCGTCGCCGGGAGCCCGAGGCGCAGGGCCGCCGTCGGGGCCAGGTCACGGGCCTGCACCAGGGCGTTGATGAAGTGCGTGGTGCCGATCATCACCGCCTGGACGTCGGCCGGCGGGAACGGGTGCTGGGCCTGCAGCCCGTCCAGCGCGGTGACGATCCCGGAGGTGACGTCGGGTGTGGTGGCCGCCTTGACCGCGGCGAACACCCGGTCGCCGTCCATGAGCACCGCATCGGTGTTGGTGCCCCCGACGTCGATCCCGATCCGCATTCAGACGCTCTCCTTCTGGTCGGCGGGGTCGAAGCTGTCGACCGTGCGACTGACCCCGACGCCGCGGACCAGGCCGAGCTTGCCGGCCACGACGTAGAGCACGAACGCGGCGACGAGCGAGTTGATGCTGGGCAGCCCCCAGCTGACGAAGTGCCCGATGAGCGCGGCGCCGAGCCAGATGACGAGCGTGGCCGGCACCCACGTCGGGGCCGTCTCGGGCACCGTCCCGGCCGCGCGGGAACGCTCCAGCTCTGGCCGCCACGTCCGCACCACGAAGTACTCGGCCACCATGATCCCGGCGATCGGCGGGAACGCGACGCCGAGCACGGTGAGGAAGCCGATGAAGCTGTCGAGGATCCCGCCGGCCGCCAGCACGCTGCCGACCACGCCGAGGACCAGGGTCACCATCCCGCGGTTGACGTGCTTGCCGAACACCGTGCCGACGAAGTTCACGACGCCGAGCCCGGAGCTGTAGAGGTTCCAGTCGTTGATCTTCAACGTGCCCAGGATGATCACGAGCGTGCCGACCCAGCCGACCGAGGACGTCACGATCGTGATGATGTCGTCGGAGCGGATGGCGTGCGCCAGCAGCACGCCGGACATGCCGATCAGGTACTCGCCGACCGTGAAGCCGAGGACCGTCTGCTTCACCACGTCGGCGTCGCTGCGGTTGAACCGCGTCATGTCCGGTGTGATCACGGCACCGACGATGAACCCGCCCGCGACGAGCGTGGTGCCCTCGATCAGCGAGAGGCTCGGCCCGGCCGGGGCGGAGGTGGCGAGCGCGCCGATGTCGCGGTCGAGCAGCTCGCTGCCGATCGACCACGCGACCAGCACGAGGAACGAGGGCACCGTCACGTAGGCGACCCACTTCATCGAGGCGAAGCCCCACAGCACGATCAACGTGACCGCGAGCCCGAAGAGCAGCGACCACACCCACAGCGGCAGCACTCCGATCAGGCTCACGAGACCCTCGGCCGAGACGCCGGACTGGATGCCGAACCAGCCGATCAGCGAGATCCCGATCGCGACGCCGACCACGGCGCTGCCGCCCTGGCCGAAGCCGGTCCAGCGGGTGAGCATCGAGGTCTGCAGGCCCTCCCGGCTGCCGATGATCCCGACGCCGATCGACACCAGCTCGAGGATCACCGCCCCGAGCGTGAACGCCAGGAAGGCGTCCCAGAAACCCATCCCGAACCCGAGCGTGGAGCCCAGCAGGAACTGGCTCAGCGCGGAGACCTGCCCGAAGCGCTGCACGGCGACGGTCCACCAGGAGTAGCGCGCTGCGGCCGGGACGCGGGTGAGCGCGTAGTCGTCGACCCCGACATGTGCTGCCATGGCGACCTCCTCGGGCGTTGGCGGAACGATAGAGCCTGGTCACAGGCAGGTCACGAGGCACAGCGCCAGATCGGGGCGGCGTGGCTGTGCACAGTGCACTGCGGCGCACTCGTCATACAAGTGGTCTACGCTGAGGGTCCGTGACCGGAATGCGCTTCGGAATCTTCGTTCCCCAGGGCTGGCGCCTCGACCTCGTCGGGATCGACGCCAAGGACCAATGGCCCACGATGAAATCCCTCGCCCAGCGGGCCGACGCCGGACCGTGGGAGTCGATCTGGGTCTACGACCACTTCCACACCGTGCCCGCCCCCACCGACGAGTCCACGCACGAGGCCTGGACGCTCATGTCGGCCCTCGGCGCCGTCACCGAGCGCGTACGGCTCGGCCAGATGTGCACGTGCATGAGCTACCGCAACCCCGCCTACCTCGCGAAGGTCGCCGCCACCTGCGACCACGTCTCCGGCGGCCGCATCGAGATGGGCATCGGCGCCGGCTGGTACGAGCACGAATGGCGCGCCTACGGCTACGGCTTCCCCGTGGCGCGGGAGCGGCTGCGGATGCTCGACGAGGGCGTCCAGATCATGCGGCAGGCCTGGACCGAGGGCACGGCGACCCTCGACGGCAAGCACTACCAGGTGGACGGCGCGATCGTCCGTCCACTGCCGCTGCAGGAGGGCGGCATCCCGCTGTGGATCGCCGGCGGCGGGGAGCAGGTCACCCTCAAGATCGCGGCGAAGTACGCGCAGTACACCAACTTCATCGGCACGGCCGACGTCTTCACCCGCAAGTCCGAGCTCCTCAAGGGGCACTGCGACACCGTCGGCACCGACTACGACGCCATCACCCGGTCCGCCAACTTCAACGTCTTCATCGGCGAGACCGAGGCCGACGTGCAGAAGCGGATCGACGCCGCCAAGGCCCGCCTGGAGCCGTTCGTCGGCGCCGAGAAGGCCGAGACCTCCATCGGGAACTGGACCCTCAACGGGAACAGCCCCACGATCGGCACACCCGCCCAGATCGTGGAGAACCTCGGGAAGTTCCGTGACCTGGGGCTGACCTACGGCATCTTCAACTTCCACGACTCGGCGTACGACCAGTCGGCCATCGAGCTCTTCGAGCGGGAGGTGATCCCGGCGCTGCGGTGAGGGCCCTCCCCGTTGCAGCGAAGTTCAGGAAAGCCACATTCCTGTCCCGCAGGTTCATGAATGTGGCTTTCCTGAACCTCCGGGGCGCGTCGCCGCCCCGCGGCGTCTCTCGCGGGAGAGGATGAGCGCGTGGGAGCGCGGCCGGCCGACGTCGTCGAGGCCTTCCTCCACCACCTCGCGGTGGAGCGGGGGAGCGCCGTCAACACGCTCGCCGCGTACCGCTCCGACCTCGCCCGCTACGTCGACCACCTGAACACCCGTGACGTCGGCGACCTGGCCGGGGTCCGGGAGGCGGACGTCGCGGCGTTCGTCCCGGCGCTGCGCGGCCCGCCGTTGAACCTCGCGGCGTCGTCGGCGGCCCGGGCGCTCGCCGCGGTGCGCGGGCTGCACCGGTTCGCGCTGCGTGACGACCTCGTGCCCGTCGACGTCGCCCGTGACGTGGCGCCGCCCGCGCTGCCGGCGAAGCTGCCGCGGGCGCTGTCGGTGGACCAGGTCGAGCAGTTGCTGGCCGGCTGCATCGGCGACGGCCCGCTCGCGCTGCGCGACCGGGCGCTGCTGGAGGTGTTGTACTCGACGGGCGCCCGGATCTCCGAGGCCGCCGGGATCGACCTCGACGACCTCGACGCCGCCGCGCGCACGGTGCTGCTGCGCGGCAAGGGCGGCAAGCAGCGCGTGGTGCCCGTCGGGCGGCCCGCGCTCGCCGCGGTCGACGCGTACCTGGTGCGGGCCCGCCCCGGTCTCGCCACGCGGGGTCGGGGGAGCCCGGCGCTGCTGCTGAACGCGCGCGGGGCCCGGTTGTCGCGGCAGAGCGCGTGGCACGTCCTGCACGGGGCCGCCGAGGCGTCCGGTCTCACGGCCGAGGTCTCCCCGCACACGCTGCGGCACTGCTTCGCCACGCACCTGCTCGCCGGTGGCGCGGACGTCCGGGTCGTTCAGGAGTTGCTCGGGCACGCCTCGGTGAGCACGACGCAGGTCTACACGCACGTCACGGTGGACACCCTGCGCGAGGTCTACGCCACATCCCACCCGCGCGCCCTGCGCTGAGACCGCGATTCGCGGACCGGGAGGCTCGACACGCCCACGGACGGTGGTGCCCGCCATCGCTGCGTCACCAGCCGGTAACGTTGCGGCCAGGTCGGCCACATCCGGCCGATAGGTCGGCCGACACGCGGCGGGGTGCGTTGCCGGTCGTCCACCCGGACTCTTACGCTGCGCGGATCGGCCCCTCCCGGGTCACCCGCCAGAGACGGAGACCGCATGGACACGCCGCGGCCCTTCACCCCCCGCCAGGAGCCGCTGAACGAGGAACCGTATGGCGAGGAACCGTATGGCGACGACGAGGGTGGCGGGCTGGATGCCGCCGCCGACTCCGTGGGGAGACACCGCTTGATGGTTCCGGAACCGACTCCGCTGACCGAACACGGCCCGGCGCGGGTCATCGCGGTGGCGAACCAGAAGGGCGGCGTCGGCAAGACGACGTCGACGATAAACCTCGGCGCGGCCCTCGCCGAGTACGGCCGCAAGGTGCTGCTGGTCGACTTCGACCCGCAGGGAGCGCTGTCGGTCGGACTGGGAGTGCAGGCGCACGAGCTCGAGACCACGATCTACAACTTGCTCATGGAGCGGGGATCGGAGATCGACGAGATCATCCGGCCCACCGGCGTCGAGGGCATGGACCTGCTGCCCAGCAACATCGACCTGTCCGCCGCCGAGGTGCAGCTCGTCACCGAGGTGGGGCGCGAGCAGGCGCTCGGGCGTGCGATCAAGCCCGTGCTCGACCGCTACGACGTCATCCTCATCGACTGCCAGCCGTCGCTCGGCCTGCTCACGATCAACGCGCTGGCCTGCGCCGACTCCATCCTCATCCCGCTGGCCTGCGAGTTCTTCTCGCTGCGCGGGGTCGCGCTGCTGATGGACACCATCGACAAGGTCCAGCAGCGGCTCAACCCCGACCTCAAGATCCTCGGCATCCTCGCCACGATGTTCGACCCGCGCACCTTGCACACCAAGGAGGTGCGCCAGCGCGTGATCGAGGCGTTCGGCGAGCTCGTGTTCGAGGCCGTCATCAACCGGACGGTGCGCTTCCCCGAGACCACCGTGGCCGGTGAGCCGATCACCTCCTGGGCACCGACGTCGAACGGGGCGAAGTCGTACCGGCTGCTCGCTCGTGAGGTCCTCGGCCGGTGACGGTTGTCGACGACGACGCGCCGGCGCTGAGTCCGGCGCGCCCGCGCTTCCGGGTGCGGCTGCACAACTTCGAGGGTCCGTTCGACCTGTTGCTGCAGCTCATCGGCAAGCACGAGCTCGACATCACCGAGATGGCGCTGCACACCGTCACCGACGACTTCATCGCCCACCTCGCCGCCCTCGGTGACGACGCCGATCTCGACGAGACCACCGAGTTCCTCGTGATCGCCGCCACGCTGCTGGATCTGAAGGCGGCTCGGCTGCTGCCGAATGCCGAGGTAGAGGACGCCGAGGACCTCGCGCTCCTGGAGGCGCGCGACCTGCTCTTCGCCCGCCTGCTGCAGTACCGCGCCTACAAGCAGGTGGCCGGGCTGTTCGTCGAGCTGGAGGCGGGGGCACAGCGCCGGTTCCCGCGCTCGGTCGCGCTGGAGGAGCGGTTCTCGGCGCTGCTGCCCGAGGTGCTGCTCGGCATCGACCCCGAGGCGTTCGCCGAGCTCGCCGCCTCGGTGTTCCGCCCCAAGCCGCCGCCGACGGTCGGGATCGACCACCTGCACGCCGTGCCGGTGTCGGTGGCCGAGCACGCGGCGATCCTGCGGGAGCGGCTGGCCGAGCTGGGTTCGGCGACCTTCGCCGAGCTGACCACCGACTGCGCGAACCCTCTCGAGGTCGTCGCCCGCTTCCTCGCGGTGCTCGACCTGTTCCGCAGCGCCGTCGTCGACCTGCAGCAGCCGGAGCCGTTCGGGGAGCTGACAGTACGCTGGACCCCGTCCGCTCACGATCAACCGGAGCAGGCCGCCACCACAGATGACTGACACCCCTTCCGATCTCGCCGCCGCGGTGCTCGACCTCGTGCCCGACGCGCCGCACACCGGCGAGCTCGATACCGCGCCGGCCGTCGACGAGCCGTCGCCCGACGAGCTCGCCGACGACGCCGCGCTCGATGCCGCGCTGGAGGCGCTGCTACTCGTCGTCGATGCCCCCACCGACGAGGAGACGCTCGCGCAGGTCCTCGACCAGCCGGTGGCGCGCGTGCGGGAGGCGGTGCGCCGGCTGTCCGCGGCGTACACGGCACAGCACCGGGGCATCGACCTGCGGCAGTCGGGCGGCGGGTGGCGGTTCTACACCCGCGACGCCTACGCCCACTACGTCGAGCGTCTCCTGCTCGACGGCCAGCGGGCCCGGCTCACCCGCGCGGCCCTCGAGACCCTCGCCGTGGTGGCCTATCGGCAGCCGGTCACGCGTGCCCGCGTGTCGGCCGTCCGCGGCGTCAACTGCGACGGCGTGCTGCGCACCCTGCTCACCCGCGGCCTCGTGCAGGAGGCGGGCGTCGACGCGGCCACGCAGGGCACGCTGTTCCGCACCACCGAGCTGTTCCTGGAGCGGCTGGGGCTCTCGTCCCTCGACGAGCTGCCCCCGCTCGCCCCCTTGCTGCCCGACGTCGACGCGATCGACGAACTGTGAAACGAAGACTTGAAGACAAAAGACGTGAGAAGTCCGATGAATGAGATGACCACAGGCGCACGGGCCGACGGTGTCCGTCTGCAGAAGGTGCTGGCCCAGGCCGGCGTCGCGTCCCGGCGGGGCGCCGAGGAGCTGATCGCGGCCGGCCGCGTGAGCGTCGACGGCAAGGTCGTGCGCGAGATGGGCCGCCGCGTCGACCCGGAGACCGCCGTCGTGCACGTCGACGGTTCCCGCATCGTCCTGCAGGACGACCTCCTGCACCTCGCGTTGAACAAGCCCCGCGGCATCCTCTCCACGATGCACGACGACCGGGGCCGCCCTTGCGTCGGCGACCTGGTCGTCGAGCGCGGCATCGTCGACGAGCACTTCACCGGGGCGCCCCGGGCGCGGCTGTTCCACGTCGGGCGGCTCGACGCCGACACCGAGGGCCTGCTGCTGCTCACCAACGACGGCGAGCTGGGCCACCGGCTGATGCACCCGTCCTACGAGATCGAGAAGACCTATCTCGCCGAGGTCATCGGGCAGGTGCCACGGGAGCTGGGACGGCGGCTGCGCGACGGGGTGGAGCTGGAGGACGGCCCGGTGCGGGTGCACTCGTTCAAGCAGGTGGACTCCACGCCCGGGCGGTCGCTGGTGGAACTGGTGATCCACGAGGGCCGCAAGCACGTCGTGCGCAGGCTGCTCGACGAGGTCGGGCACCCCGTGCAGCGGCTCGTGCGCACGGCGATCGGCGACGTGCGTCTCGGTGACCAGCGTCCCGGGCGGTTCCGGCCGCTCAGCCGGCCCGAGGTCGGTTCGCTCTACCGTTCGGTGGGGATGTAGTGGCGGTTCGCGCGGTCCGGGGCGCCATCCAGGTGGACGGCGACACCCGCGACGAGATCCTCAAGGGCTCGGCCGAGCTCGTCACCGCGGTGCTGGAACGCAACGGCCTCGGCGGGGAGGACGTCATCTCCATCCTCTTCACGGCCACGCCGGACCTGACGGCCGAGTTCCCCGCCTATGCCGCCCGGCTGCTCGGCCTCACCGACGTGCCGCTGATGTGCGCGTCGGAGATCGCCGTGCCGGGGGCGCTGCCCCGCACGCTCCGGCTGCTCGCCCACGTCGACACCCCGCGGACCCGGTCCGAGCTGCGCCACGTCTACCTGCGCGGCGCCGCCGCCCTCCGCACCGACCTGCCCCAGTAGCCGGACGCCGGCCGCGGCGGGCGGCAAGGCATGATGGTTCGTTGGCCGCCGACAGCGCGGCAGGACGGGCCGGCGCGGCCCGACGACGAGGGGGCTTGCGGGTGACCGGGCGGCTGCACGGGGTCGTGGCGATGGACGGACCGTCGGGCACGGGGAAGTCGACCGTGTCCCGGCGGCTGGCCGACGCCTGTGACGCCGCCTATCTCGACACCGGTGCGATGTACCGGGCGCTCACCCTCGCCGTGCTGCGCGCCGGGCTCGACGGCACCGAGGCGGACGCCGAGAAGGTCGCGGTCGCCGCGGCGAGCGATCTGGAGTCGGTGACCGACCCGGCGACCCACGCGATCCTCCTCGCAGGCGAGGACGTCGAGGCCGAGATCCGCGGTGGCGCCGTCACCCGCGCGGTGAGCGCGGTCTCCGCGGTGCCTGCGGTGCGCACGGCGCTCGTGGAACGCCAGCGCGCCCTCATCGAGAAGGCGGTCGCGGCCCGCGGTGGAATCGTGGTCGAGGGGCGGGACATCGGCAGCGTCGTGGTCCCCGACGCGCCGCTGAAGGTCTACCTCACCGCGTCCGAGGAGATCAGGGCCGCGCGCCGGGAGGCGCAGGACCGCAAGGCCGGCCGGGCCGCGAACCACCGCGCGGTGCTCGCCGACGTCCGCCGGCGCGACCGGCTCGACTCCACCCGCAAGACCTCACCGCTGCACGCCGCGCCCGACGCCCTGGTGCTCGACACCGACGACCTGTCCGTCGACGACGTGCTGACCGAGCTCCTGCGGCTGGTGGAGGACCGTGGGATGGTCACGTGAGGTCCTCCGACCTACCACCGGACGCGTGGCCGTGGCTGCACGACCTCGGGCGCTGGGTCGCGTCCTGGCTGTTCCGGCCCTTCTACCGGGTCCACGTCCACCACCAGCAGCGGATCCCGGCGCACGGACCGGTGGTCGTCGTCGCCAACCACAGTGCGAACGTCGACGGACCGCTGCTCTTCGGACTACTCGGGCGCCGCACGGTGTTCTGGGTGAAGCAGGAGATGTACACCGGCGTCGCCGGCCGGGGTCTGCGGCGGATCGGGCAGCTGCCCGTGCGCCGCGGCGAGGCCGACCGGCGGCCGTTGACGGCGGCCACCGCGGTGCTGCGCGGCGGCGGTCTCGTCGGGGTGTTCCCGGAAGGCACGCGCGGCAGCGGCGACGTCGCGGCGGCGCAACACGGAGCGGCGTGGCTCGCGCGCACCAGCGGAGCCACCGTGCTGCCCGTGGTGTCGCGGGGCACCCGGCGACCCGACGGGTCGCGGCGCCGGTGGCGACCGCGCGTCGACGTGGTGGTGGGGGAGCCGCTGACCGTCCCTGCCGGGGGCGGGCGCGCCGGCCTGACCGCCGCCACCGAGACCTTGCGGGCCGAGCTGGCCGGCATGGTCCGAGAACTCGACGAACTACGGACACAGAACAGAGTGGGCAGGACGTGAACGGAACCGACGATCGCGCCGCGATGGCTGCGCTCGGGCTCGACCCCGACGACTTCGGGGCACCCGACGTCCCGGAGGGGGCGGACGAGGACTTCGAGGCGGCGCCACCAACGCCGGTGCTCGCCGTCGTCGGCCGGCCGAACGTCGGCAAGTCGACGCTGGTCAACCGGCTGCTGGGCCGCCGCGAGGCGGTCGTGCAGGACATCCCGGGCGTCACGCGCGACCGCGTCGCCTACGACGCGCTGTGGAACGGGCGCCGGTTCACCCTCGTCGACACCGGCGGCTGGGAGCCCGACGCCACCGGCCTGCAGGCCGCCGTCGCCGCCCAGGCGGACCTCGCGATCAAGACCGCGGACGTGGTGCTGCTCGTCGTCGACGCGAGCGTCGGCGCCACCGCCACCGACGAGGCCGTGGCGCGGGTGCTGCGCCGCTCGGACCGCCCGGTCCTGCTCGCGGCCACGAAGGTGGACGACGACCGGCTCGTGGCCGACACGGCCGCGCTGTGGCGCCTCGGGCTGGGGGAGCCGCGGACGGTGAGCGGCCTGCACGGGCGCGGCTCGGGCGACCTGCTCGACGCGATCATCGAGGCGCTGCCGGAGACCCCGCGTGACGACTTCGGGGCGGGGGGTTCGGGTCCGCGGCGCGTCGCGCTCGTCGGCAAGCCGAACGTTGGCAAGTCGAGCCTGCTCAACCGCGTGTCCGGTGAGCTGCGCTCCGTCGTGCACGATGTCGCGGGCACCACGGTCGATCCGGTCGACTCGCTCGTCGAGTTGGACGGCGAGGTCTGGCGGTTCGTCGACACGGCGGGCCTGCGCAAGCGCGTCCAGACCGCGAGCGGCATGGAGTACTACGCCAGCCTCCGCACGCGCGCCGCGATCGAGGCCGCCGAGGTGGCCGTCGTGCTGATCGACGCGAGCGAGCCGATCGCCGAGCAGGACCAGCGCGTGATCGGCATGGTCGAGGAGGCCGGCCGGGCGCTCGTGCTGGTGTTCAACAAGTGGGACCTCGTCGACGAGGACCGCCGCCTCGCGATGAAGCGCGAGCTGGAGCGGGATCTCGGCCGCGTGCGGTGGGCGGAGCGCATCAACGTCTCGGCACTCACCGGCCGGTCCGTCGCGAAGGTGGCGCCTGCGCTGCGCACCGCCCTCGCGTCCTGGGACCAGCGGATCCCGACCGGCCGGCTCAACGGCTGGCTGTCGGACGTCATCGCCGCCACCCCGCCGCCCGTGCGCGGCGGGAAGCAGCCGCGGGTGCTGTTCGCCACCCAGGCCCAGACCCGGCCACCGACCTTCGTCCTGTTCACCAGCGGGTTCCTCGAGGCCGGGTACCGGCGCTTCATCGAGCGGCGGCTGCGCGAGGAGTTCGGGTTCACCGGTTCGCCGGTGCGCATCTCCGTTCGGGTGCGGGAGAAGCGCAACAAAAGGGGCTGATCGGCCCTCGGGCGTTACCCTCCTCGGGTGACGGTCCGGGTCGTGCTCGCCGACGACGAGCCCCTCATGCGGACCGGTCTGCGTACGGTGCTGGAGGCCGGCGGCGCGGTCGAGGTGGTCGGGCAGGCCGAGGACGGCGCCGCGATGCTCGCGGCGGTGGACGCGCACCGGCCGGACGTCGTGCTGGTCGACGTGCAGATGCCCGGCGTCGGCGGGCTGGAGGCGCTGCGCGTGCTGTGCGCCCGCTCCGACGCACCGCCCGCGGCCGTGCTCACCACGTTCGACCTCGACGACTACGTCGCGGAGGCGCTGCGGCTGGGCGTGCAGGGGTTCCTGCTCAAGGACGCCGAGCCGGACGCGCTGGTGCGTGCCGTGCTCGACCTGGCCGCGGGCGGTGCCGTGCTCGACCCGCGGATCACCGCGCGGCTCCTGCCGCGGCTCGCCGCCGGGTCGGCGCGGCAGGGCCCGTCCCGGCTCGCCGGCCTGACGCCACGCGAGCTGCAGGTGCTGCGCGGGCTCGCCGGCGGCGACTCCAACGCGAACATCGGGGAGCGTTTGGGGCTTGCCGAGGCCACCGTCAAGAAGTACGTGTCGGCGCTGCTCGTCAAGCTCGGCGCGGAGAACCGCGTGCAGGCCGCACTGCTCGCCCAGGGATGGGGGTTGCCGTGACCATGGTCCCGTTGTCGGCCCGACTGCCGGTGCGGCGGGTGCTCGTCGAGCTGACCGCTGTCGTGCTCCCGGCGGTCGCGGTGCTGCTCGGCGTCGCGCCGTTCGAGTGGTCGGTGGTGTCCGCGCTGGTGGCGTGCGCGCTGCTGCCGCTGCGGCACCTCTGGCCGCCGCTGGGGCTGCTCGGCTCGTTCTGGGCGCTCGCGGGCGGGCTGGGGTGGCCGCCGGCGATCGTCGCGCTCTACACGCTGGGCCGCCGCTGCCGGCGGGTGACGACGTTGGTGCCCTGGCTGGTGGTCACGGTCGCCGTGACCGTGGTCCCGGTGCTGCTCACCCAGGATCTCCCCGTCGGCCGCATCGTCCTGACGATCGCGTTCATCGCTCTCTACGCGGGGGCGCCGGCCGCGCTCGGCCTGCTCGTGAGCACCCGCGCCCGGCTCACCGAGAGCCTGCGGCAGCTCGAGCGTGCCCGCGAGGAGGCGCTCGCCGCGTCCAGGGACGCGGCGCGGGCGCAGGAGCGGGCGCGGATCGGCCGGGAGATCCACGACGCCGTGGGCCACCACGCCACGCTGATCGCGGTGGGCGCCGCCGCGATCGCCGCCTCCACCGCCGAGGAGGAGACCCGCCGCGGCGCCGAGCAGCTGCGCGGGCTCGCGAAGCGCGCGCTCGCCGAGATGCGCGCCGCCCTCGGCCTGCTCGACGGGAGCGAGCACGTCGCGGGCCTCACCGAGATCTCGGCGCTCGTGGCCGGCTCGCGCGCGGCGGGCGTCGCCGTCGAGTTCGACGAGTGCGGCGACATCGTGGAGGTCGCACCCGGCACCGGCCGCGCGGTGTACCGCGTGGTGCAGGAGTCGCTGACCAACGCGACCCGGCACGCCGCGGGCGCGCAGGTGTCGGTCCAAATGCACTGGCGCCCCACCGAGCTGGTCGTCCAGGTGCGCAACGGCCGCGCACCCGCCCCCGCACCGCGCCGCCCGGACGCCGGCGGCGGGGCCGGGCTGACCGGCCTCGGCGAGCGGGTGTCGGCCGCCGGCGGCGAGCTCACCGCCGGCCGGAGACCGGACGGCGGCTTCGCGGTACGAGCGGCTTTCCCGCTCGACCCCCCGCCCTCGGCACCCGCAGTCCCGGTCCGTGAGCAGGAACCCGCGGTCCCCTGAACGGGCGAACGGGATGTAACGGTCAACTACTGACGAGTACCTACGAAAGTCGCCGTCGCCGGGCTACCGACGACGGTGGCGTACGCCGCTCTCATTGCGGAGACTGATGCCTCCGCTGCGCCGGGCCATCGGCGTGCGGACGGTCAGGTGCGGCTGCCAAGCGCGTCGGGGGGAGCCACGACCGGCCGGTCGGGGTGGATCGGCCATGCGGTAGGCTGATCGCGCCCCCAACGGGGGGTGGCCGGGACGTGGCGCAGCTTGGTAGCGCACTTGACTGGGGGTCAAGGGGTCGCAGGTTCAAATCCTGTCGTCCCGACGGCGAGATGGGGAGTTTCCCCAGGTCAGGGCCTTGATTCACGCAAGTGGATCAAGGCCCTGATTCGTGTCCGAGGTGGGTCGTCTCACATTGGCTCACCGAGCTTGCCGCGCCAAGCGCTCTGAAGCCTGCTGATGCGTGATCGACTCGTCGCTCGTGAAGGATGCGCGTTTGTCGGTGTGGTCCGGCTCATCTGGGTCGGTTGCGCTGCCGCTACCTGGGCATTCGTGGGTTGTGGGCCACTGGGTCGATTTCCTGGTGCCCTCCGTGAGGCTGATCCCAGGACCTCGTGGATGCTCTCCCTGTCCGGTTCTGGCCGCGCGAGCTTGATGAGTTTGTGGGCGCGTCAAGTGCGGGGCGACTCAGCCAATCGGATCAAGACCCGTGGTGGCTAGCTCGAGCTCGAGGACCGGGGGGTGTTGTTGGTTGCCCGGATCGTCCGCCCGGACGGGGGTGGCGCCTGATCTGTGGTGACCTCAGGAAACGGTCATCGGCGGCAGGCACTGTCCACCCGTGACCGGGCAGAGCAGCGCGTCGTACGGCGTCGAGGTGGTCTTGATCAACTGTTCGTGCTCGGTGCTGTAGCTCGCGCTCAGCCAGCGGGCCAGGCATAGCAGGGTGACCGCTCGCGCCCCGGCTGCCTTGAGTGTCAGAGCTGCCGACTGCCCCTTGTTCCCGGATACCCACGTGTCGTCGACGACCAGTACATGGCGGCCCTGCACGTGCGACCGCCACTTCTCGTCCACGATGAAGCGGTCGGGCAGCGGGAATCGGTTCGGTTCCGCGGCGATGTCTGGGCCGATGTCGAGCAGGATCTTCGTGGCGTTCAGGTTGTCCCAGGCGACCTGCTTGGCCAGCTCGACCACCGGGTGCACCACGCCGGGGCGACTCTCGGAGGAAACGAAGGTGATCGCCTCCCACCAGCCGAACGCCCGCGCGATGCATTCGCCGTGCAGGTAGGTCCCGCCGAGGACCATCAGCTTGAGGTCACGTCGGACCTCTTCCGATGGGTTGATCCGGTTCTTGTACCGGTACATGTGGTGACCAGACTGATGGCCCGCCTTCGCGTAAGCGAGCAGGACCGTCTGATCGGCGAGCTGGTAGCCGTAGCGGTCCCGGTGGCTCTCGCACCGCGAGCACAGCCCGTTCGGCGCCGGGCCAGTGCACACCGCGCACCGGCCCGGCCCGCGACCGGTGTTCGTGAAGAAGCCGCCGACCTCGGTCCGTAGTCTCGCCTGCACCTGGAGCCGGGTCTCCTCCGGGATCAGCCCCACCCAGCGGCCGCCGGTACGAACAGCGCGTCGATCCGCCGTGGATCAGCGGTGATTGACTCGACCAGCTCCATCACGTCTGTGGTGCTCTCGGCGACGTGCACGCCTGGCTGGCCGAGCATCGCTTTCGCCCAGTTGTTGACCGTCACGACGAGGTCGGTGAGGATCACCGGCCGCCCGTGTGCGACCGCTCGACGGGCTTGGATCCGCGCTCCGCTGTGCTCGCCCGCCTCGACGACGATCGTCGCTCGGCTGTAGCCAGACATGACGGAGTTGCGCATGGGGAAGGTGTGCTTGCCGGGCGGCGCGTCCGGCCAAAACTGCGACAGCAGCAGACCCTCTGACGCCACCTGGTCCTGCAGGTGCCGGTTCTCCGCCGGGTAGTAGCGGGTGATGCCAGTGCCGATAACCGCGACTGCCCGGCCCCCGGCTTCCAAGGTGGCGGTGTGCGCGGCGGTGTCGATGCCCTTGGCCAGGCCCGACACGACTGAGATGTCCCGGTCGACCAGCCCGGCCGCTACCGACCGGGCGATCGACAGTCCTTGCGCTGATGCGTTGCGGGAACCGACCATCGAGACGGCGATGTCGCCCGGGACGAGGGTGCCGCGATGGAACAGCACTGGGGGCAGGTCGTGCACGGCGCGTAGCTGCGCCGGGTAGTCGTCGTCGAGGAAGGTCAGGAACCCGAGCCCGGCTTCTTGCCAGGCTGCGATGTCACGCCGCGCCTCGGCCAGCTGCGGCGCTTCGTCGTCGAACAGGTTGGGCGGGAACAGCTCGTTCCAGAGATCGAGCGCACTTTCCCGCTCGTCCACGGCGGCGACGATCTCCGGCCACTTCAGGTCCTTCGGGCGGGCGCGCAGGAGTGCGACGAGTGCTGCCCGCTCCGCGTCATCCCAGACCACGTCGGGCAGCCTAGAACCATCTCCAGGCTGAAGCACCGGCTCTGCCACCTCCCGCATCCCTCGCGAGTATGCGAACATGTGTTCGAGTATGCCGTATGACCTGGCATACTCCTACCCCAACGCCGTACTTTCATCACCGGTTACAACTCGTAAGGGATCTCACGCCTTCGAGGCCGCCGCGTCGTAACAGCTTGCCCAGCGCCACCGAGCGCACGCCGTCGCCGACCACGCCGATCGCCCCGCGGCTGCCGGACGAGTGGTGCTCGCGGAGAGCTGACACGCAGTCTTCGTCGTCATTGCATCCCACATGAACGGGCCAGACGTCGAAGAGAGGGACGGTCAGCTGCCAGAGGGGGGCGGGTAGCCCAGGTCAGCCCAGTACCGCGCTCCGGAGCCACGCCCCGGCGGGGCCGTTGGTACCCCGCGCGCTTCCTCGACATTGCGCGCATCAACCAGGTAGACGTAAAGCCGCCGCAGGTCGTCCATCGTGCAGTCCCTCCGCCACGGGAAGCCCTTGACACGGACCAGCCACAGGGAGAATGTCCGGTGGTCGACACCGGCGGCGTCGGCCATCGCCTTTGACGCCTTGTCGACGCGTGGCCTCAGCCGGTAATAGGCCTCTCGCTCCCGCATTTGCTCATCGGTCAGCCCTATCGCTATGCGGCGCTGCTCCCGATGGAATCGGGTCATGGCCTCGTCAAAGTGCTCCCAGTAGACCTCGGGTCCCTGGGGATAGTCGTCGGGCGAACAGGCGAATCGAGGGTCGTCATCAGGGGCGATGACCTTGCGTTTCAACCTCGTCTCCGGCGTCCGTATTGTCTCAATCCATCGCCCGAACCCCGGAGGGCGCTGCTGGCGTACTCGATCCCCTCGGCCGCAAGCTGATGCTGGTACGGCTTATGTGGTCGGGCCGAACCTTGGGGGAGTACAGCGCCGGCTGCGCGAACCACGTTCCGCGGCGTGGCTGCGGTCAGCCGTGTTCCTTGCGGTGCCGAATGCCAGCCCCATTGTGGCTGTGGGTTCCAGCCCGAACCGTGCGCCATCCGATGCCGTCTTTCCCCCTATCGCCCCTCGGTGACCGGGGCCGCGTGATGTCCAGTTCGCGTCCGAGGTCCGGTGGGTTACAGTCCAACGGCACGTCAACTGGACACGCGAGTCTCCAGCGGCCAGAACGCCAGTGCAGGCAGCTCTGGCGCTGGGCCGGCCCGGGATGGGCGCCGAACATCGAGGCGCGCTCGTGAAGCTGCACCACCAGGACGAGCGGTGCTCGGCTGTCGCTGCGGCGTCATGCTCGGCCTCCACGCCGCATCGTCGTTGTCTCGGCGAAGGGTCGCCGCGCTCGCTGAAGACTCGGTTCCCAGGGCCAGAGGATCACGATGACGCTCAAGCCCTTGAGGAGGAGGCGGTCCTGCCGAGGCCCGGCCGCCCTGCGGCTCGGGTACCCATGCCGCGAATGGTCTTGACTAGCTCCGGTGGTGGCTGCCGGTGGCAGCGGAACCACCACTTGGCCGATTGAAACAGCCTGACTACTGGTGCAACCAGCCTAAGCGTGCGAAGGGGCGCCACATGCGGTAACGGTGCCGCCACGGTCGCGAGTACTTGGCACGCACACGGGGGGCTAGCGATCCTTCGTTCGCAAACCCAGTCGCACCTGGGAGACGCTGACATGAATCTCAAGCAGATCATGGTTGCCACACTGGCTGCGGCGACAGTCGGAGTCGGCAGCTCGGCGCTCGCTGTTATCGGAGCGCTAGCGGACGGAGCGGTCTCCCCGAGTTCGATCAATGCAGCATCCGGCCCTTCTGCGGCGCAGGAGACGACCCAGTCAACCGGGAGAGCGGAGGAGTGCGAAGCGGGCGAGAACCACGACCGCATCTTTTATGTCATGGTCACGGAATGTAGCATAGCAGACTACACTGGTGTTTCAGGCACTGTAACATTGCCCAAACCGCCTCCCGCAATGGATGTGTGCACGAGGCAGACGAGCGGTCAGCTTACTCTACAAGAGTTAACCACCGAGCATACTAACGCAATCGAAGTTGCCTGGATCGCACATCCTGACAGACCCAACGAGCTCTACCTTCAAATTGGGCGCGTCGTAGGCGCGCAGATCGATCCGAATGAGATATACCCGTCGGCTGATTGGCATCCGTACCCTGATGCTGTCTGGCCCAACCTCCCGCAGCCATTAAAGGCCATAAATGTCCGCATGCTTGGCCATCCTCTGAATATTCATGATCAATCTAAAATTACTGGCCGGGAGTCACTCGACGTGCGTATTGGCCACTCACCCAAGGATGGGGGACAGTGGCAGGTCTTCGTGGATGGCGTTCAGATCGGATATTACCCTGACGCAACGTGGGAGCCGAATGGATTTCACCCAAAGAGAGCTGCTTGGTGGGGAGAGGTTCAGTGGAAGGACAACTGCAGAACGACTCTAGCTCCAAGCAGCCAGGAGACCAGTTGCACCTCGATGGGGAACGGGAAGCAGGGAGCTGGTGCCGCGAGGTTCAGCAACATGTCGACCAAGGGTGGCGACTCGAACGCCAAGCGCTATATGCACGTCACTGATAAAGAGTTCTACGGTTCGGACAAGTTCACAGGCAAGTCTGGTGTAGACGAGCCGCTCGATGGAGACTCGTTTGACTATGGTGGGCCGGGTAAGTGCACAACGTCTGTAGACCGTCCCTCGCAAGGCGGTTTCAATCCCTTGTTGACAAAGGCACGAGCCGACAAGCAAATCCTGGGAACACAGGCCAGGCAGACCCGGTCTACGACCTGCGATGGCGAGTCACGCCGGTTCGACTGTAGCACTACGAGCCCTCGAAATCACGAGCATCGCGACCGGGACCGGTGTGACGAAGACTCGGGGCATCCCGACTGCCGTGACGATGATCCGTGCGAGTCGCTGGGCGATGACGTTCGAATTGCCAGCTGGGGACATGACGAGTGTTCTGACCGTCACATTCGGTGTGACGCAGAGGAGGAACGATGGAACGGTGCATGCCGAGCGATTAAACGTTGCTTGCAAGAGCCGGAGCGCGGCCGTATCGGCTGGGAGCACAGCAGTTGCAGGGACAGTCAGACGCCTCGTGGATGTGACTACCTCGGCCGCGCCCTCAGCTACCAGGAAGAGTCCGACGCCCCGCAAGGTTGCCCGAACCCGAATCCCTGTGAGGGCACAGGCGACGAGCTCGCTAGCGGTCAAGAGCGGCAGGGGTGCCTAGATAATCCGTTGGACCCCCGGTGGCATCCTCAGCCGGGTACCGGTCAGTCGCGTTGTGACACGCATGTGGCCGCCGATGAAGATGCATCTAACCCGTGCGTTAACGATCCGAACGTGGACGACGACCCCAAACGAGGTTCGAATCAGCCGGACTGCGAAGAGGCTGCGATACATGCCGATCATCAGGCATCTCGCTGCGACGACGAAATAGACCCCCAAACGCCCATTGTCGTTGATCCAAGTACTACGCTGACACCGCCACCGCCCGTATGTCCAGACCCGGCAGCCGCGGACTGTCCTGACCAGCAGAGTCAGCTTGCACCTAACACGACATCCTCGTCTCCAATCACGACGCCACCGTCAGTTGCGACGACAACAGATGTCTCGATCCCTGGCCTCACGACACCTCCATCTGGCGTCACCGAGACACCAGTGCCGGGCGAGCCGAACGGGGTGGCACCGGGCGGACAGCAGCCTCAGCAGAACGCGCCAGTAACCGCTCCGCCTAAGCCGACGGCAGTGTGTCCGGCAGGGCAAGTACCAGATCAGATCACGAACGAGTGCGTACCTGTACCCGAGCCGCCGCAGCGTGTTTTGGATGAGCCGTCGCAGCCTGCCGAGGAGGACGAAAAAGAGGCTGCTGAGGATGAGCCGCAATCTGCCGAGAGCGAACCGGAGCCTCCAGAGGATGAGGACAGCGATGCGGAAGACGACGTCGTGGAGCAGGAGGACGAAGAGGATTCCTGATCCATGCCGACACCACTCGGGTGTTGGTCAACTGAGAGGCAGAAAGCAATGGGAACAGCCCCGCCGAGTCTGACACAGCTGAATGCCCAGGCGATCGGCATGCCGATGGTTGCTGCAGGGTCGCTTGCGTTCGGGCTTGCGGCTTCTGGCTACGCGCCGGTCGGTGCCCTTATCCCAATACTCGGCGTGGCTGTTGTTGGCGGCATCATCGCAGCCCGGTTAGCGGCCCAGCAAGGCCTGGCTGCAACTTCGAGCATCTTTGGTGCGTTTGCTGGGTTCTGGCTGAGTTACATTGCCGTGGTGCTTGGTTTGGCGAACGACTGGTACGGAGTTTCGGCTGAGGATACCTCCCGTGCTCTGGTGCTGTTCCTGGCAAGCTGGCTCGCCGTGGCTGCGGTCCTAACTCTCATCAACACTGGCCAACCTTTCATGTATGTCCTGCTACTTGTCCTCTTTGGCGCCGCATTAGTGCTGCTTCTCGTCGGCTCAGTTGCAAGCTTGGCCTCGTTGTTTATCGCTGCCGGTGCGGTGATGTACGCCTTGACGGCAGTTGCCATTTATATTTGTGTTGCCACTGTTGGGCCAGCGTCGTTCGTGTTGCCATTGGGTCCCCGGCTCATCAACGCAGACGGCCAGGTCCGTGATTCTGAACGGGCTGCACAAGTGCTAGCTGTTACGTTGGACGGGGCTGTCCGCTGATCCGCAGAGCGACTCTTAAAGCACGACCACCGGGTCACCGACGTGTATTCGCGGCGAATTCTCGGGTGGTGGGTGTCGATGATTAAGCCCAGCGACCCGGTCATCGCCGGACTGGCACAGGCCTTGTTGAACGCGACCCTCGACCCCGAGATCCCGCCGACCGCCCAGGGCATCCTGGATCGCCTCACCCCACAAGGTCACTAATGGGCTCTCCTGTCCGATGTGTGGATCACGTTGCGCGTCCGGGCAGGGGTGGGCAGAGGCCGCCGAGGGCGAGCATGGCTAGTGCGATGAGTGCTTCGGGCCGAGCGAAGCCAAACGCGACCCGGGTCAGGAGCCGGATCTTGGTGTTCGTGCTTTCGATTAGCCCGTTGGAT
>NZ_JBRERS010000025.1:0-40721 GCF_054486945.1 Pseudonocardia wallangbongensis | reverse complement strand
ACCCCCGCCAGCCGTGCCCGCCAAAACGCCCGCACCCGCTCCCGTGGATACCGCCGAGACCCTGCCATCACAATCACCCCAGTTCAGAAGGGTGTTGCGATCACTCCTTGAATCCGCCCTTGAACCGAGCCCCACCACGTCGATTTCGAGGCTGTGGACAGCCCAGCAGGGTTCCGCGGAACGCACCGACGATCGCCGAGCAGCCACTCCTACGCGAGCACCGCCAGCACGCCGGCACCGGCCACGGCGTAGCCGGCGGCGAGCAGCCGGCGGTGGCCGCCCGCCCAGCCGAGGGTCGGCCAGCGCAGGATCGCCCCGGCGACGCCGACGCCTACCGCGGCGGCAGCTGCCACCCACACCCAGGACAGCGCATCCGGCGGCGGGGCGACCGCGCGCACGAGCGCGAGCGCCACGACGGCGTCGACGGTGGAGCCGACGAGCTCGTACCGGCCGGGGGCGGCGAACCGCCCCCGGGACCAGGCGCGCAGCACCTGGTTCGCGACCATCGCCAGGGCGACCAGCAGGACAACGGTTCCGATCACGGTGTTCACCGGCGGCCTCCGATGCGCTCGAGGAGGGTGAAGCCCGCCTCTGTGACGTGGTTCGGGCTCTCGCCGACGGCGGAGAGCACGACCACGCCCACCCGGGTCCCGCGGTCGATCCCGATGAACGCGGTGAAGCCACCAGTCCCGCCGTTGTGCCACCCGACCGGCCGGCCGCTCCCCGGTGCCGGGGTGGTGAACCACGCCCAGCCGATCCGTTCGTCGGGCTCCGGCGGGAACGGTGACTTCGGGACGAGCGCGTCGAGGCCGGGCGCGGTCCCGGCGAGCAGGGCCCGGGCGAGGACCGCCATGTCCGTGATGTTGCTGCGCACCCCGCCCGCGGGCGCGATGGCCTCCCCGACCCACGGCGAGGCGTGCCGCCCGCCCACGGTCTCGCCGCGGAGGTCACGCGGGCCGAGGTCGGCGGCGGCGACGGGGACGGTGGTGTCACCCATGCCGAGCGGTGCGAGCACGCGCTCGGCCAGCAGCTGCGGGTAGGGGGTTCCGGCCGCGGCCGCCAGGGCGGCGCCCAGCAGCTCGAACCCCGAGTTGGAGTAGGTGGCCGGCGCGGCGTCGAGCTCGGCACCGTCGAGGGACTCGACCCGCTCGGCGACGGTCGCGCCGTACGGGTTGGCCGCGGCCACCGAGCCCCACCAGTTGCGGGCCATCTGGGACAGCGTCGGCGGCTGGGGCGGCAGCCCCGAGTGGTGCGTCGCCAGTTGCGCGAGCGTGACGTCGGCGACCGGCCCACCGATCTCCACGAGCTCTCCCACCCGGGTATCGGGCCGGACCTCACCCCGCTCGATCATGTCCGCGAACAGCAGCCCGGTCAGCGCCTTGCTGATAGAACCCACCTCGAACCGGTCGTCGGGGCTTGCGCCGATCACCGCGGTGCGCGTGTCGTGCGGGGTGACGGCGGCGACCGCGAGCGCCGGGCGGTTCTCGCCGACCACCTCGCGGGCGAGTGCAGCCAGCCCGGCGTCCCCCACCTGGCCCGATGGCAGCCGGCCCGGGGCCGGGCGCAGGGCCAGCCCGGCCGCGAGGGCGAGCACGGTGCAGACGGCGACCACGAAGGCGGACCGGGTTCGTCGCGACTGCGGCGGCGTCGGTGGGGCGGTGGTCGGCACGCGGGGCTCCTCGGTGGTTCCGGTCGGACCATCCGAGTATTACGGATTTACGGAATAACGGCAAAGCGAATGGCTGTCGACGATCATCGATGCCCGGGCGCGCAAAAGGCGCTCCCGTCCGAACCTGTCGGGCGAGAGCGCCTTTCGTGCAGTGTCAGCCGCTCAGGCGCGCGCGACCTTGCCGGCCTTCAGGCACGAGGTGCACACGTTCAGGCGGCGCCGGTTCCCGCCGTTCACGCTGGTCCGCACCGTCTGGATGTTCGGGTTCCAGCGGCGGTGGGTACGGCGGTGCGAGTGCGAGACGGACATGCCGAAGCCCGGACCCTTTCCACAGACGTCACAGACGGCAGCCACGTCGGACACTCCTCGGGTAGACGATGAGGTAAGCCGGGGATGCCCCGGTCGCGAGTTCCCAGCGTACCTGCGCCGTCGCGGCATCGTGCACGCGGCCTACGGCCTAGGCTCAGTGGGGTGCCCCCGATCCTGGACGCCGCGCTGCTCACGGGCTGGACGCGGGCGGCCACCACGGCGCTCGAACGCCACCGCGCGGAGATCGACCGGATCAACGTCTTCCCGGTTCCCGACGGTGACACGGGCACGAACCTGCTGCTCACCATGCGCGCGGCGGCCGACGCCGTGCGGCGGGTGGTGCGGGACAACGGTGCCGGGCGCGGGGTGGCCGTGGCGGCGGCCGCGCTGGCCCGGGGGGCGCTCGTCGGTGCCCGCGGCAACTCCGGGGTGATCCTCTCGCAGGTGCTGCGGGGGCTCGCGGAGGCGGTGACGCCGGTGCCCCGGCCGGCGGGCGCGGTGCTGGCGGACGCGCTGCAGCGGGCCCAGCGGCTCGCCACGGCAGCGGTCAGCGGCCCGCGGGAGGGCACCGTGCTGTCGGTGCTGGCCGCGGCCGCGCGGGCGGCCGCGGCGGCGGAATCGGACCGGCTCGACGACGTGGCCGTCGCGGCGGCGGACGCGGCGGGCGCCGCCGTGCGGGCAACGACCGGGCAGTTGCCGGAGCTCGCGCGGGCCGGGGTCGTCGACGCCGGCGGGCTCGGCCTCTACCTCGTGCTGGACGCCCTCGCCGCCATCGCGTCCGGGCGGGCGCCGGGTGGTGAGCTGCCGGGGACGTCCACGCCGGTGGCCCGGGGTCGGGAGGTGCTGGTGGCGGAGCGCGAGGCCGGGTCGGACGAGCACGACTACGAGGTCATGTACCTGCTGGACGGCACCGACGACGCCCGCGTCGACGAGCTGCGTGCCCAGCTGGCCGCGCTCGGCGACTGCGTGGCGGTGGCCGGCGACGCCGACGGGCTGTGGAACGTCCACGTGCACTGCACCGACATCGGTGCCGCGATCGAGGCCGGTATCGCCGCGGGGCGGCCGCACCGGATCACCGTGGTGCGCTTCGCAGACCAGGGGGCCCCGGCCGAGCCGGCCGGCCGGTTCTCCCGCGAGCGGGCGGTGCTGATGGTCGTCACCGGGCGGGAGGTGGCGGCGCTGGCGCGGTCCGCGGGTGCGGTCGTGCTGGAGCGGGAGCCCGGCGGCCACGTCGACGTGGGCGAGATCGTGGCGGCGCTGGCCGGCGCCCGCGCGCGGCACGTCGTGCTGCTCCCCGACGACGCGGAGCTCGCCCCGCTGGCCGAGCGCGCGGCGGCCGTCGCCCGCCGCGACGGTCAGGAGGTACTGGTCCTGCCCACGGCCTCCGTCCTGCAGGGTCTGTCCGCGCTCGCCGTGCACGACCCGGAGCGCCGCGCGGGGGACGACGTCGTCGCCATGGCCGAGGCCGCGGCCGGAACCCGCACCGGGGGGTTGCTCGTGGCCGAGTCCGAGGCGCTCACGTGGGTGGGCCGCTGCGAGCCCGGCGAGGTACTCGGGCTCACCGACGGCGAGGTCGTGCTGATCGCCCCCGACCTGGCTGTCGGTGCCCTGTGGTTGGCTCACCGCATGCTCACCGCGGGTGGTGAGATCGTCACCGTTCTGCTCGGCGAGGGCGCCGAGCAGTCGTTGGCCGACGGGCTCGCGGCCGACCTGCGCCGCACCCACCCCGAGGTCGACGTGGTCGTGCACCGCGGTGGGCAGGCCGACTACCCGCTCGTGCTGGGGGTGGAATGACGGGGATCGACATGTCGAGCGCGCTCGAGCCGCTGGTCGGCAAGCGCACCGCTGCGGCGCTGGAGTCGCTCGACATCGCCACCGTGGGCGAGCTGGTGCGCCACTACCCGCGCCGCTACGTCGACCGCGGCAAGCTCACCGACATCGCCGGGCTGGAGGTCGGCGAGCAGGCCACGCTCGTGGCGCAGGTGGAGAAGTCGGTGCTGCGCGACATGCGGTCGCGGCGCGGCAAGCTCCTCAGCGTCGTCATCCGCGACGAGAAGGGCGCCACGATCGACTGCACCTTCTTCAACGGCCACAAGGTGCAGCACATCATCAAGCCGGGCGTGCGCGCGGTGTTCTCCGGCAAGGTGGGCGTCTTCAACCAGAAGCTGCAGCTCACCCACCCGCAGTTCGAGCCGCTCGACGAGGCCGACGAGATCCGCCCCTTCCTGTCGGTCTACCCGGCCACGGGCAAGATCACCTCGCAGCAGGTGGCGCGTTGCGTGCGGCAGGTCCTCGACCTGCTCGACGACCCCACCGACCCGCTGCCCGAGCTCGTGCGGGGCCGGGAGAAGCTCACCGAGCTCGGACGGGCGCTGCGGCGGATCCACGTGCCCGAGGCCGAGGCCGACATCCACGCCGCCCGGCACCGGCTCGTGTGGGACGAGGCGATGGGCGTGCAGCTCGCGCTGGCGCTGCGCCGCCATGCCACCGCCCAGCGCCCGGCCGCGGCCTGCCCCCCGGTGCCGGGTGGGCTGCTCGACGCGTTCGACGCCCGGCTGCCGTTCGCGCTCACGGCGGGCCAGCACGGCGTCGGCACCGAGATCGCCGCCGACCTCGCCCGCGAGCACCCGATGAACCGCCTCGTGCAGGGCGACGTCGGCGCGGGCAAGACCGTCGTCGCGCTGCGCGCGATGCTGCAGGTCGTCGACGGCGGCCGGCAGGCGGCGCTGCTCGCCCCCACCGAGGTGCTCGCCGCCCAGCACGCCCGCTCGTTGCGCGCGCTGCTGGGCCCGCTCGGCGAGGCGGGCGAGCTCGGCGCCGCGGAGCAGGCCACCAGCATCACCCTGCTCACCGGCTCGCTGGGGGCGAAGGCCCGCCGGCAGGCGCTGCTCGACGCGCAGTCGGGCGCGGCCGGCATCGTCGTCGGCACCCACGCGCTGATCCAGGAGCACGTCGGGTTCGCCGACCTCGGCCTCGTCGTCGTCGACGAGCAGCACCGGTTCGGCGTCGAGCAGCGCGACGCCCTGCGCAACCGCGGCGAGCTGGCCCCGCACATGCTCGTCATGACGGCCACGCCGATCCCGCGCACGGTCGCCATGACCGTCTACGGCGACCTCGAGGTCTCGGCGCTGCGCGAGCTGCCGAAGGGGCGGTCGCCGATCGCCACCACGGTCGTGCCGCTCGCGGAGAAGCCCTCCTGGTTCGAGCGCGTGTGGCGGCGAGTCCACGAGGAGGTCGCGGCAGGGCATCAGGCGTACGTCGTGTGCCCGCGGGTGGGCGGCACCGACCCGGAGCCCGAGCTCGTCGACACCGAGGACCCGGACATCGGCGCCGACTCCGACGACGGGCAGGCCAAGCGCCCGCCGCTGGCGGTGCTCGAGGTGGCGCCCAAGCTCGCCGACGGAGCGCTGCACGGCCTGCGGATCGGCGTCCTGCACGGCAAGCTGCCGCCCGACGAGAAGGACGCCGTGATGCGGGCGTTCGAGCGCGGGGAGCTCGACGTCCTCGTGGCCACCACCGTCATCGAGGTCGGCGTCGACGTGCCCAACGCCACCGGCATGGTCATCCTCGACGCCGACCGCTTCGGGCTGTCCCAGCTGCACCAGCTGCGCGGGCGCGTCGGGCGCGGTTCGGCGGCCGGCGTGTGCCTGCTGGTCACGGACATGCCGGCGGGCACCACCGCCCGGGAGCGCCTCGACGCCGTCGCCGGCACCACCGACGGCTTCGAGCTCGCCCGCCTCGACCTCGAGCTGCGCCGCGAGGGCGACGTGCTGGGCGCCCTGCAGTCCGGCCGGCGCTCCGGGCTGCGGTTGTTGTCGCTGCTGCGCCACGAGGAGGTCATCTCCAAGGCGCAGGTCTACGCGGCCCACATCGTGGCCGACGACCCCGGCCTGCGTCGCCACCCCGGCCTCGCCGCCCTCGTCGGCGAGACCGTGGGCGACGAGGAACGAGCGGCCTACCTGGACAAGGTGTGATGGGTCAGCCCCGTCACGGTGGGGTATCCGGACCGCGTCGTCGAGAGGATGCAGCCGTGAACCAGCCGTTCCGGCATCCCGCTCTGTTCTACCGCGGTGCCGGTGAGTACCTCGACGGGACGTTGCCGTTCATCGAGGAGGGCCTGGCAGCGGGCGAGCCGGTCGCGGTGGCGGTGCCCGGCGCGAGGCACGAGCCGCTGCGGGCAGCACTGGCCGGTTCGGCCGCGCGCGTGCAGCTGATCGACATGACCGAGGAAGGGCGCAACCCGGGCCGGATCCTGCCGGGCGTGCTCCTCGACTTCGCCGACCGCCACCGGCACGCCGACCGCGTGCGGATCATCGGCGAGCCGATCTGGCCGGGCCGCAGCGACGTGGAGTACCCGGCCTGCGTGCAGCACGAGGCCCTGATCAACCAGGCGTTCGCGGGGCGGAGCGTCGAGATCCTGTGCCCCTACGACGCCGCCGGCCTGCCCCGCCGCGCTCTCGACGACGCCGAGCGCACCCACCCGACCGTGATCGGGCCGACCGGGCGCCGCCGCAGCAGCCGGTACGCGCCCGACGAGGCGCTCGCCGACTACAACGAGGCCCTGCCCGTGCCCCCGATGGCGGACACCGTGCTCGTCGACACCGACACGCTGTCGCAGGCCCGGGCGTTCGCCATGGCGGCGGCGATGCGGGCGGGCCTCGGGCCGGACCGGTCCGACGACTTCGAGTTCGTCGTCAACGAGCTGATCACCAACAGCGTCGAGCACGCCCGCACCCTGTGTGCGTTGCGGGTGTGGGTCGACGACGGGCACCTCGTGGGCGAGGTGGTCGACGGCGGCCGGCTCGACGACCCACTGGCCGGGCGGCGGCCGGCCCCGCCCGAGCAGCTGCGCGGGCGCGGGCTGCTGCTGGTGAACCACCTCGCCGACCTCGTGCGGATCCACCGGTCGGATCGGGGCACCACGATCCGGGTCTACCTGAGGATCTAGCGCGACCCGCGCCCGCCTGCTGATCAAGCCAGGCGGGTTGCTTGATCAGCAGATCGGTGCATTCACGGCCGCATCGAGGGTGTTGCCGAGTCGAGGCGATGCGGGTCCGATCCCGCGCAGAGCTACGTGCCGTCCCGGGGCTCCGCGGTCGAGTTGCCCCGGGGCGCAGTGACTCGATGTCTAGCCGGTGGGCCCACGCGCGGAGCGGTTCCGCGGAACGCACCCCGACTCTCGCCGCAGCCGTGATGCGGGTGGGGACGGGACCACCGGATGGTCCGCGCGCACCCGGCAGCGACGGTCTCGTCGGGACCGGCGTGCGTGACAGCCGGGGACGGCCGGCCACGCAACCCCAGGATCCGGTGGTGCACCCAACCCGGCCACCCACCCTGAGGCGACGGGGTTCGACGAACCGGAGCGAACACGCGCGAGTCCGGCGGCGGGAGGTGGGGCCGGTAGCGGCCGGTCGGGTACGGCGCGCCCACCGCGGCGGATCCGCGGGGAATGCTCGCGCCGCGCAGCGGTGCGACCCGTGATCGATGCGAGCAGCACCCGGCGGCGGCCGCGACCACGCTGGCGTACTTCTCCGCAGCACATGATCGGCCCGAGCGGCACACCAGCGTGGTGGTCGCGACCGTGGCGTGCGGCTCGCCGGGGCTGGCGCGGTCGGCGACGGCCCGGGGCCGTCACCGGGAGGCTCGTGGACTGCAGGGGTGATCGGCGGGCGGGCGGATCGAGGGTGGTGCCCGGTCCTCCGGAGAGCCGGCTCTTGAGGTGGCCTCCGTGGTGGCCGTGATCAGCAGGATCGGGACATGAGCTGCACCCATGCAGCTCATGTCCCGATCGCGCCGATCATGGCGCTCCGGACCATCGGTCCTGGGCCCCCCGCGGGCGAGAGCGGTGCTACGCCGGCAGCTCGCCCCGGGCGGCCTCGTCGAGGGCGGCCCGGGCGGTGCGGGGCAGGTGGATCACGCCCGAGCGGTCGAGCTTGGCGAGCTCGCTGCGGGCGCGGGTGTAGGCGGCGAGGCGCTCGGGGTCGCTGTCGGAGTCGCGGGCCGTGGTGAGGAGCTTGATCACGCGTTCGACCGTGCCGCGCTCGGCGGGGGACAGGCCGGAGAGCCGGATCCGGTCGGCCGCCTCGGCGGCGGCGTGCCAGGCCCGCTCGGCGCGGTCGACCGCCGACACGAACGCCCTCGCGTGCTCTGCGGGTGGGAACGAGTCGGTGTCCAGGGCCTGGGCCTCGGCGAACGCGTCGACGAACCGGGCGGTGCTGGCCACCGAGACGTCCGCGAGCGCGGGCCGGTGCAGCACCGCCATGGCGTCGCACTCGAAGGCGGCGTACTCGCCGCGCAGCGCGGTGAACCGCTCGCGGGCCTTCGTCCACACGGCTTCGGGGCGTGGCGGGGCGGCCGGGCGGGCCGGGAGCGGGGCCGTGCCGGCGGCCACGGCGCGGCGGCGCCTGCCACGGCGGGTGAGCGCGACGGCCGTGCCGCCGACGATCAGCGCCGGGCCCGCGACGGCGGCGATGGCGATCATCAGGGCGATGATCGCCCCGATCGCGGCTGCCGCGCTGCCCGCCGCCGCCGTGGCGACCAGCAGGATCACGAGCGCGACGGCGACCGGTGGCCGGTGTGCGCGGCGCCGCCCGATCCGCCGCGCCTGGCGGGCGTGCATCCGTCCGACGTGGGCCTCCATGCGAGCCATGTGCCGCGCATGGCGGCGCTCGGCCCGCTCACGCAGGCGTCGGCCTTCGGCGAATGCGGCGCCTTGGAGGGCCGCCGGGTCGGGACGCATGGCGACACCCCTCGGCTCGGTCGACTTCCCTTCCTTGGTACCGCAGAAGTGGCGTTCTTCGCACGGGTCCGATCGAGTGCCCGCAGGTACGGTTCCCTGGTGACGAACCGGATGTTCCGCAAGGTCCTGGTCGCCAACCGCGGCGAGATCGCCATTCGCGCCTTCCGTGCCGCCTACGAACTGGGCGTGTCCACGGTGGCAGTGTTCCCCTACGAGGACCGCAACTCGCTGCACCGGGCGAAGGCCGACGAGTCCTACCAGATCGGCGAGCCCGGTCACCCGGTGCGGGCGTACCTGTCCGTCGCGGAGATCATCAAGGCCGCGCGGCGGGCCGGCGCGGACGCGATCTACCCCGGGTACGGCTTCCTGTCGGAGAACCCCGACCTCGCCGAGGCGTGCGAGCGCGAGGGCATCACGTTCGTCGGCCCGCCCGCCGGCGTGCTGCACCTCACCGGCAACAAGGCGCGCGCGGTCGCGGCCGCCCGGGAGGCCGGCGTGGCGGTGCTCGCGTCGTCGCAGCCGTCCGATGACGTGGACGCCCTGCTGGCCGCCGCCGACGAGGTCGGTTTCCCGATCTTCGTCAAGGCCGTGGCCGGTGGTGGCGGGCGCGGGATGCGCCGGGTCGAGGAGCCGTCGGCCCTGCGCGAGTCGGTCGAGGCGGCGATGCGGGAGGCCGAGTCGGCGTTCGGCGATGCCACCGTGTTCCTGGAGCAGGCGGTGGTGAACCCCCGCCACATCGAGGTGCAGATCCTCGCCGACGGCGACGGCAACGTCGCGCACCTCTACGAGCGGGACTGCTCGGTGCAGCGGCGCCACCAGAAGGTCGTGGAGATCGCGCCCGCGCCGAACCTCGACCCGGAGCTGCGCGAGCGGATCTGCAACGACGCCGTGGCGTTCGCCCGCCACATCGGCTACGTCAACGCGGGCACCGTCGAGTTCCTGCTGGACGAGCGCGGCAAGCACGTGTTCATCGAGATGAACCCGCGGATCCAGGTGGAGCACACGGTCACCGAGCAGGTCACGGACCGGGACCTGGTGATCGCCCAGCTGCGGATCGCGTCCGGGCTGACGCTGCCCGGGCTGCGGCTCACCCAGGACCAGATCACGCTCAGCGGTGCGGCGCTGCAGTGCCGGGTCACCACCGAGGACCCGCAGAACGGCTTCCGCCCGGACACCGGCACGATCAGCGCCTACCGCTCGCCCGGCGGCCCGGGCGTGCGGCTCGACGGCGGCACCACGCACACCGGCGCCGAGGTGAGCGCCCACTTCGACTCGATGCTGGTGAAGCTCACCTGCTACGGCCACGACTTCCCGAACGCCGTGCGCCGGGCGCGGCGGGCGATCGCGGAGTTCCGGATCCGGGGCGTGTCGACGAACCTCCCGTTCCTCGCGGCCGTGCTCGACGACCCGGACTTCGCGGAGGGCCGCGTCACCACGAGCTTCATCGACCAGCGTCCGCAGCTGCTCTCCGCCCGCAAGCCCGCCGACCGGGGCACGCGGGTGCTGAGCTACCTCGCCGACGTCACGGTCAACCGGCCGAACGGCGCCCGCCCGCAGGTCGTCGAGCCGGCGGAGAAGCTGCCGCGGTGCGACCTCGACGCCCCGGCCCCCGACGGATCGCGGCAGCTGCTGCGCGAGCGGGGGCCGGAGGGGTTCGCGCGGTGGCTGCGCGAGCAGACCGCCGTGCCGGTCACCGACACGACCTTCCGCGACGCGCACCAGTCGCTGCTCGCCACCCGGGTGCGCACCCGGGACCTGCTGGCGGTCGCACCGCACGTGGCGCGCACGGTGCCGCAGCTGCTGTCGCTGGAGTGCTGGGGTGGCGCCACCTACGACGTGGCCTTGCGGTTCCTCGCCGAGGACCCGTGGGAGCGGCTGGCCGCGCTCAGCGAGGCGGTGCCGAACATCTGCACGCAGATGCTGCTGCGGGGCCGCAACACCGTGGGCTACACCCCGTACCCGACGGAGGTCACCGACGCCTTCGTCGACGAGGCGGCCCGCACCGGGATGGACATCTTCCGGATCTTCGACGCGCTCAACGACGTCGAGCAGATGCGCCCGGCGATCGACGCCGTACGGGCCACCGGCACCGCGGTCGCCGAGGTATCGCTCTGCTACACCGCGGACCTGTCGAATCCCGCCGAGAAGCTCTACACCCTGGACTACTACCTGCGGCTCGCCGAGCAGATCGTCGAGGCCGGGGCCCACGTCCTCGCGATCAAGGACATGGCCGGCCTGCTGCGCCCGCCCGCGGCCCGCACCCTCGTCACGGCCCTGCGTGAGCGCTTCGACCTGCCGGTGCACCTGCACACGCACGACACCGCGGGCGGCCAGCTGGCCACGCTCGTCACGGCGATCGATGCGGGCGTGGACGCCGTCGACGCGGCCGTGGCGTCCATGGCCGGCACCACGAGCCAGCCGTCGCTCTCGGCGCTGGTCGCCGCCACCGAGCACACCGAGCGCACCACCGGCCTCTCGCTGCAGGCCGTGGACGACCTGGAGCCGTACTGGGAGGCCGTGCGGAAGGTGTACGCGCCCTTCGAGGCGGCGCTGCCGTCGCCCACCGGGCGCGTCTACCACCACGAGATCCCCGGCGGGCAGCTGTCCAACCTGCGCCAGCAGGCCATCGCACTCGGGCTCGGCAACCGGTTCGAGCTGATCGAGGACTGCTACGCCGCGGCCGACCGGATGCTCGGTCGGCTGGTCAAGGTCACGCCGTCGTCGAAGGTGGTGGGCGACCTCGCGCTGCACCTCGTCGGCGCCGGGGTGGAGCCGGCGGACTTCGAGGCCGACCCGGGCCAGTTCGACGTCCCGGACTCGGTGATCGGGTTCCTGCGCGGCGAGCTGGGCGACCCGCCCGGTGGCTGGCCCGAGCCGTTCCGCAGCCGGGCCTTGCAGGGGCGAACCGCTGCACGCGAGGTGGCGGAGCTGTCCGACGAGGACCGCGCCGCGCTGAAGGACGACCGCCGGGCCGCCCTGAACCGGCTGCTGTTCCCCGGGCCGACCAAGGAGTTCGACGCCCACCGCGAGGCGTACAGCGACACGTCCGTGCTCTCGACGGGCGACTTCCTCTACGGGCTCGAGCCCGACATCGAGCACACCGCCGAGCTGGAACCGGGCGTCACCCTGATCATCGAGCTCGAGGCGATCTCCGAACCCGACGAGCGCGGCTTCCGCAACGTGGTCACCACGCTGAACGGCCAGCTGCGACCGGTGTCGGTGCGGGATCGCTCGGTCGCCACCGATGTCAAGGCCGCGGAGAAGGCCGACCGGTCCGACCCGAAGCACGTGGCGGCCCCGTTCGCGGGCGTCGTGACGCTGCAGGTCGGAGAGGGCGACGAGGTCGAGGCCGGCCAGACCGTCGCCACCATCGAGGCGATGAAGATGGAGGCGTCGATCACCACGCACCAGGGCGGCGCGGTCGGGCGACTCGCGATCGGCAAGGTGCAGCAGGTGGAGGGCGGCGATCTGCTGCTGGTGCTGGAGTGAGCAGGAGCCGTCGTGAGTGGATACGAGTGCTGGAGCACCCGTATCCACTCACGGCAGTAGGCGCATGACCAGGATCATCGCGGGGGTAGCGGGCGGTCGGAGGCTGGCGGTGCCCCCGAAAGGCACCCGTCCGACGTCGGATCGCGTCCGGGAAGCGCTGTTCTCGGCGCTCGACGCCGACCCCGGCCTCGACGGCGCCGCGGTGCTCGACCTGTGCGCCGGTTCCGGGGCGCTCGGGTTGGAGGCGCTGTCGCGCGGTGCGGTGCACGCGCTCTTCGTCGAGTCCGACCGGCGGGCGGCGGGCGTCCTGCGCCGCAACACGGCCGGGCTCGGGCTGGCCGGGGCGCAGGTGCGGGTGGCGCCGGCCGCGACCGTGCTCGCCGCACCGGCCGAGCGTGCGTACGACGTCGTCCTGGTCGACCCCCCGTACGACGTGCCGGCCTCCGAGGTGGCGGAGTGGCTCTCCGCCGCGGCGACGCACGGCTGGTTCGCCGCCGACGCCGTCGTCGTCGTCGAGCGGGCCGGGCGCGACGGGCCGTTCCCGTGGCCGCCCGCGTTCCGGGCCGGTAAGGCGCGCCGGTACGGGGACACGACCCTGCACACGGCCGTTCTCGCGCCGGAGGAGGTAGCGTCCCGCTCGTGAGGCGCGCCGTCTGTCCAGGATCCTTCGACCCGCCCACCAATGGGCACCTCGACGTCATCAGCCGCACCGCGGCGTTGTTCGACGAACTCGTCGTCGCGGTGCTCGTGAACAAGTCCAAGAAGGGCGTGTTCTCGGTGGACGAGCGCATGGCGATGCTCAGGGAGGTCACCGCGCCGTACCCGAACGTCCGCGTGGACTCCTTCCACGGCCTCCTGGTCGACTACTGCCGCGACCACGAGATCCAGGCCATCGTCAAGGGCCTGCGGGTGGTCACGGACTTCGACTACGAGCTGCAGATGGCGCAGATGAACCAGCGGCTCTCCGGCGTCGACACCCTGTTCCTGTCGACGAGCCCCGAGTACGGCTTCGTCTCGAGCTCACTGGTCAAGGAGGTGGCGACGTACGGCGGGGACGTCGCGCACCTGCTCCCCGAGACCGTGCACCGGCAGCTGATGGAGCGGATCGCCGAGCGTTCCTGACGGCACCATGATCGCCAGATCGGCGCGTTCCCGGGCGAAATCCGCCCGGGAACGCCCCCAACTCCTGATCATCGGTCGGTCCTTCACGGTGACATCACTCGTTCGGAACTTGACACGCGCGGGCACGCGAAATATGCGGTTCGGTCGATCGGCGGTGAGAGGATTCGCGACGTGTACCGGGTCTTCGAATCGCTCGACGCGCTGGTGACGGTCGTCGAGGAGGCTCGGGGCGTCCCGATGACCTCGAACTGCGTCGTGCCGCGCGGTGACGTGCTCGACCTGCTCGACGACGTGCGCGAGGCGTTGCCCGGCGAGCTCGACGACGCCCAGGACGTCCTGGACCGGCGGGACGAGATCGTCGACGACGCCACGCAGGAGGCCGAGCAGACGCGCAGCGGCGCCCAGGCCGAGGCCGAGCAGCTGGTGTCGGACGCGAGCGCGGAGGCCGAGCGGCTGCTCGCCGAGGCGCGGGCGGAGGCGGAGCAGACGGTGGCCCGCGCCCGCCACGAGGCCGAGCGTGCCGTGGCCGAGGGTCGCCGGCAGTACACCGAGCTCACCGACCGCGCGCAGGCCGATGCCGACCGGATCGCCCACGCCGGTCGCGCCGCGCACGACCGGTACGTGGCCGACGGGCAGGCCGAGCAGGCGCGGCTCGTGTCGCAGAGCGAGGTCGTCCGCGCGTCGAACGCCGAGGCGGCCCGGATCGTCGACAGCGCCGACGCCGAGGCCGAGCGGCTGCGCCAGGAGTGCGACGGCTACGTCGACGCGAAGCTCGCCGAGTTCGAGGACGCACTCGGCAAGGCGCTGCGCACCATCACCCGCGGCCGCAGCAACCTCTGGCGGGGCAATCAGCAGAACGGCGCAGCCGGGGTTGGCCTGAACGGCCGCTCCGGTACGGGCATGGATCTCATCGACTGACTGAACCCGGACGTCTCTGATCGATCACCATCGGGGGACGTCGGTCACGTCTCGCGTTAGGCTCACCCCGTGGTGCGCCGTCCTGCCGAACCAGATCCCTCGATCTGGTGGGAGCGGTACGGTCACCGGCTCGAACCGGTTCCGCACACCGGGTGGAGACCCGAACAGCCAGGGGGTGCAGTGAGTTCCACGGGGTCCGCCTCTCCGCTCGGTCCTCCGCCGGGGGAGCCCGGTGGCAGCGCGGCGGCGCTCGACGCCGACGCGATTCTCCGGGCCCGGCCCGATGAGCCGTCGATGGGATGGCGCCGCGCGTTGCTGCGGGCCACCGGCGGCGTGATCAATCCGGGGCCGAGCGCGGCCGAGGTGCGCTTTCGCGACCTGCTGCACCGGGTCCGGCGGCCGCTGATCCAGTCCCACCGCATCGCGGTCAGCTCGATCAAGGGCGGGGTCGGCAAGACCACGGTGTCCACCCTGCTCGGGCTCGTCATGGCCGAGAACCGCGGTGACCGCGTGATCGTCCTCGACGCCAACCCCGACGCCGGCACGCTCGCCGACCGGCTCACCGGGGAGTCCTCGGTCACCGTGCGGGAGCTGCTGCGCGACCTCGACCGGATCCACTCCTGGACCGAGGTCTCGCGGTACACGAGCCTCGCCGGCCGCCTGCAGGTGCTCGCGTCCGAGCAGGACCCGGCATCGAGCGAAGCGTTCAGCCGCGAGGAGTACCAGCAGATCTGCGCGCTGCTGGACCGCTTCTTCAACATCATCATCACCGACTCGGGCACGGGCCTCGTGCACTCGGCGATGGAGGGCACCCTCAAGCTCGCCGACAGCCTCATCGTGGTGGGCGCACCCACCGTCGACGGCGCGGGGCGGGCCAGCAAGACGCTCGACTGGTTGCTGGCCCACGGCCACTCCGCGCTCGCCACGGAGGCGGTCGTCGTGCTGTCGTGCGACCGCACGAGCGCCGAGGTCGACCAGGAGCGGATCCGCAAGCACTTCATGGAACGCAGCCGGGCGGTCGTCGAGATCCCGCACGACCCCCACCTGGCCACCGGCGGCCGCGTCGAGCTCGCCCACCTGCGTCCGGCCACCCGGGACGCGGCCTACGAGCTCGCCGCCCTGATGGCCGACCGCTTCGTCACATGAGCGAGACGAGCGAGGCGCTCGACGGCAGATCAGGCGATCTCACCGAGGACGCGATCGTCCGCTTCCGCGGTGAGCGGCCCGAACGCGGCTGGCGCGGCCTGCTGTACCGCCTCACCGGCGGCCTGGTGAACCCGGGCCTCGGCGTGGCCGAGCGGGCCCGCCGCGACCGGTTGCGGCGGATCCGCCGCCCGGTGCCAGGGACCCACCAGATCGCGGTGAGCTCGATCAAGGGCGGGGTCGGCAAGACGACGGTGTCGGCATGCCTCGGCCTCGTGCTCGCGGAGCACCGCGGCGACCGGGTGATCGCCCTCGACGCCAACCCGGACGCGGGCACCCTCGCCGACCGGCTCACCGGCGACACGTCGGTCACCGTGCGCCACATGCTGGAGAACCTGGAATCCGCCTACTCGCTCGCCGACGTGGCCCGCTACACGAGCCTCGCCGGGCGGCTGCAGGTGCTCGCGTCCGAGCAGGACCCCGCGATGAGCGACGCGTTCGACCGCACCGGGTATGAGCGGGTCTGCTCCGTGCTCACCCGCTTCTACAACCTCATCATCACCGACTCGGGCACCGGTCTCGTGCACTCGGCGATGGAGGGCACGCTCGCGCTCGCCGACAGCCTCGTGGTGGTCGGCGCACCCACCGTCGACGGCGCCAGCCGGGCCAGCAAGACGCTCGACTGGCTCGTGGCACACGGCTACGAGGCCGAGGTCGCCAACGCCGTCGTCGTGCTGTCCTGCGACCGGAACAGCGCGGAGGTCGACCCGAAGCGCGTTCGCGGGCACTTCGAGTCCCGCTGCCGCGGCGTGGTGGAGATCCCGCACGACCCGCACCTGGCCTCCGGTGGCCGCATCGAGCTGGAGCGGCTGCGCCCGGCCACCCACGACGCCTTCCTCGCCCTGGCCGCCCTTCTGGCAGACGGTTTCGGCGGCCGCCAGACCCTGCGCTGACGACCGGCCCCGAACGACACGAGCCCCGCTGCACCAGGTGCAGCGGGGCTCGCGCGTCGCCGGGAAGGTCAGTCGTCGTCGCCGCCGTCCGAGTCGCCACCGTCTGAGTCGCCGTCGTCGGAGTGGCCGCCGTCGTCGTCGCCCTTGTCCGACTTCTTGTCGGACCCCTTGTCGTCGGAGTCCTTGTCGTCGGAGTCCTTGTCCTTGTGGTCGCCGTCGTCGTCCCGGTCCTTCTTGCCCCGGTCCTTCTTGTCGTCGTCGTCCTTGTCGTCGTCGGAGTCGTGCTTGTCGTGGCGGTTCTTCGACTCCTCGTGGTCCTTGTCGCGCTTGCGCTCGGCTTTGCCGCTGGGCCGCTTGTGGTCGCCGTCGTCGTCCCGGTCCTTCTTGCCCCGGTCCTTCTTGTCGTCGTCGTCCTTGTCGTCGTCGGAGTCGTGCTTGTCGTGGCGGTTCTTCGACTCCTCGTGGTCCTTGTCGCGCTTGCGCTCGGCCTTGCCGCTGGGCCGCTTGTGATCGCGGTCCTCGTCGTCGCGGTCGGCCTTGTCGCGGTCCTTCTTGTCGTCGTCCTCGTCGTCGTCGCCGCCGGTCAGACGGTCGGCGATGCCCCGGAGCCCGTCGTGGTCGCCGTCGTCGTCGTCATCGTCGTGGTCCGACTTGTCGTTGTCCTTGTGGTCGCCCCGGTCGTCGCCCCGGTCGTCGTCCCGGTCGTCGTCGCGGTCGGAGAACCAGCTCGAGTGGTCGCTCCGGTCGTCGTCGCCGTCGTCGTCGTCGCGTTCCTTGTTCTGCTCGCGGCGGGAGTCGCCGTCGTTCCGGTCGTCGTTGTCACCGTCGCGGTGGGAGCCGCCGAGCAGTCCGTCGCCGACGCCGCGCAGGACGCCGCCGAGCCCACCGCCGTGGTCGCCGCTCCTGCTGTTGCCGCTGTCCTTGTTGCCGCTGTCCTGGGCGCCGCTGTCCTGGCTGCCGTGGTCGTCGTCGCCGCGGGCCTCGCGCCTGTTCGCGCTCTCGTCCCGGTTGCTGGTGTCGCCCTGGCCCAGCGCGCTGCCCAGCGCGCCCGCGATCGACTCGACGGGCCCCCCGGACCGGGCGTCGCCGTTCTCGTCGCCGGCGTTCTCGTTGCCGCCCTTGTCGCCGGCGTCCTTGTTGCCGCCGTTCGAGGCGGGCGAGCCGCCGTCGGCGAGGATGTCGGGGGTGTTCGGGCGCTCCGGGTCGGGCGGGGCGGTGTCTCCGACGTCGCCCCGCTTCTCGTCGCCGTCGTCGCGGCGCGCGGCGGTGGCCGGGTCCTTCTCGTCGGCAGCCTTGTGCTCCTGGTCGTCCTTCTTCTCGTCGTCCTTCTTCTCGCCGGGGTCGGGACGGCCCGCGACGACCGCCTTGACCCGCTCGACGACGTTGGTGGTCCGGTCCTTGTCGGCGGGCAGCGGGGCGCTGAGGGCCTGCTCCACGCCGTTGCGCAGCTCGGTGAGCGTCTGGGCGGCGTGATCGCGTTGCTCGCGGCGGATGCTCCGCTGGGACTCGAGCTGCCGCAGCGCCTCCTGGTAGTCCGGGGAGGCTGCCGTGTCGGTGGACTCGTTGAGCGTGCGCTCGACGGCGTCGAGCTGGGCCTGCGCCGACGTGAGCTCCGCGGTGCGGTCGGGCAGGGTCTTGAACGCCTCGAGCTGGGACGTCAGGGTCGCGCGCTGCTGCTCGAGGAACGCCTTGCGGTCCTTGAGGGCCTGCACGGCCGCGGGCTCCTGCGTGCGGCGCTGCTCGGGAAGGGCGAGCCAGCTGGCCTCGGCCTGGGAGACGGCGTCGAGCTGGCTGCCGAGGGAGGCGAGCACGACCTCCGCCTTGCCGGCCCAGACGTCGGCGTCCATCGTCGGGTCGTTCGCGGCCTGCGGCGGCAGCGGGGTGGGTGTCGTGGGGATGACGTTGTTGGCGACGAAGTAGCTGGCGCCACCGGCAACCAGGCTCGCGATGGCCACGCTCGCGATCGCGCGCCGCCGCATGTGCGTGACGGCGTTCTTGCGTTCGGCCGCCGTGCGGGCCGGTTTCTGCTTCTTGACGCGCTTGGATGTGATGGTGCGGACCGTGCGAGGGGGAGGGGCGGGCGGCAGGGTGGGCGGGGACACCGTCCACGCCGCGGCCGGGCTCCACTCGCGCTCGGGCACCGGAGCCGGCTCGGGGTCCTCCTCGCGGGTGACGCCGAGGGGCGCGGGCAGCTCGGTGGTCGGCTGCTCGGACGGCTGGTCCTCCGGCGCGATCGGCTGCGTGATCTCGTCCGTCGATGCGACGTCGGATGCCGGTTCCGCCGCGACCGCCTCCATCCGGGCGGCGTGGCGTGCCTTGCGTGCTGCCGCCCGGTGTGCAGGCGAGCAGTACAGGCGCCGTGGCCCACCGTCGTCCGGCTGCTCGACGATCTCGCTACACCCGGGCAGGGCGCACGGCTGCGGCCCGTCGGTCATGTCGTCCCCCCAAGGACAGCTCAGCGCTGCCGTGTGTCGTCACGGCGTGCCTTCACCCGATCGGGAGAAGCGTACTGCCTATCGGGTGAAGGCACGATGTCGAGTCGACCTTGAACCGATGAAGTTGCTCTCCGTGATCAATCCGACTTCGATCGGTCACCGCAAACCACTTCGGTCGTTCGATTGTTGTACGATCCTTCGAAACGCACAACCCCATGTGTTTGAACCGCTGGAGGCGAGTTGACCACCGAAGCCTTGGCCGCCGACCGCGCCCTGCTGTCGCGGACGAGCACCGCTGAGCGGGTCGCGGCCATCCTGCGCACGCGCATCATCGAGGGCTATTTCCCACCCGGCACCCGGCTGGCCGAGGACGCCATCGGCAGCGCCCTCGGCGTCTCCCGCAACACCCTCCGCGAGGCGTTCCGCCTCCTGTCGCACGAACGGCTGCTCACCCACGAGCTCAACCGCGGGATGTTCGTCCGGACGCTCACGGTCGAGGACGTGGTCGACCTCTACCAGGTGCGCCGGTTCGTCGAGTGCGGCGTGATCCGCACCGTCACCGGCCCGCACCCCGGGCTCGCCGGGGTGGCCGCCGCCGTCGACGACGGGGCGGAGGCGCTGAGCACCAGCGAGTGGCAGGCCCTCGGCACGGCCAACATCAAGTTCCACCAGGCGCTCGTGGCGCTCGCGGGCAGCCCGCGCACCGACGAGCTGATGAGCGGCATCCTCGCCGAGTTGCGGCTCGTTTTCCACGTGATGGCCGACCCGCAGCGGTTCCACGAGCCCTACCTCGCCCGCAACCGGCAGATCCTGGAACAGCTGCAGCAGGGCGACGGTCCCGGCGGGGCCGAGGCGCTGGACGTCTACCTGCGCGACGCCGAGAACCAGCTGGTCCAGGCCTTCGCCGAGCAGGGGGCCGTGCGGGGAACGTGATCGGGCCCGCGAACCGCTGGAGAGAGGCCGGGGCAAGATAGGTACGTTCGCGGTCGGACCAGGGGGAACGGGTAACGCATGCCGAAGCGATCGTTTGCACCGGCGGACGCGGGTACGGCCGGGCAGGAGCCGAGGCCGCAGGCCCCGACGTCGGAGAGCCCGACGGTGCCCGTTGAGCCCGTCGACGCCACCGTTGCCGACGCCCCCCGGCCTCGGCCGAGGCCGGGGCCGCCCGTCGAACCGGCGGTGCCGGACCGGCCCCCGACGGCGCCCGCGCAGGAGGCACCGCCGGTCGCGGAGCAGGTCGTCGCGCCGCAGCCGCCGCTCCAGCCGGCGCCGCAGCCGCCGCAGCGGCCGGTCCTGGACGCGCGCCCGCGCACGGCGTCCGAGCTGACCGAGTACACGATCGTCCGCAGACGGTCGGACAAGCCGGGTTCGGGCTGGCGCCGGGCCGTGCACGTCGCGAGCGTCGGACTGGTCAACCCGGGGATCGGGCCGGACGAGCAGCGCAGGCAGGAGTTGGCGTTGCGCATCCGCTGCCCGCTGCCGGGTCCGCGGCAGATCGCGGTCGCGTCGATGAAGGGCGGGGTCGGCAAGACCACGGTCACCGCCATGCTGGGGCTGATGCTCGCCGAGCACCGTGGCGACCGGATCGTGGCCCTCGACGCCAACCCGGACGCCGGTACCCTCGCCGATCGGCTCACCGGCCGCACCGACTCGACCGTCCGCGACCTGCTCGACTCCCTCGGCAATGTCGGGTCGTTGAGCGACATCGGCCGGTACACCACGTTGTCGGGCCGGCTCCAGGTGCTCGCCTCCGAACAGGACCCGGCCCGCGGAGAGGCCTTCGACCGGGTCGAGTACGAGCGCGTGTGCGCGGTGCTGTCCCGCTTCTACAACGTGGTCGTCACCGACTCCGGCACCGGCATGGTGCATTCGGCGATGGACGGCACGCTGGCGCTCGCGAACGGTCTCGTGATCGTCGGCTCGCACACCGTCGACGGTGCGAGCCGCGCCAGCAAGACCTTGGACTGGCTCGTGGCGCACGGGCAGCACGAGCTGGTCGAGCGGGCGGTCGTCGTGCTGTCCTGCGACCGCACGAGCCCGGAGATCGACGGGGAGCGGCTCGTCGCCCACTTCGTGGCGCGCTGCCGGGGTGTCGTGCTGGTGCCCCGCGACCCGCACCTGGCCACGGGCGGCCGGATCGAGCTCGACAAATTGAGCCAGGCCACGTCGGACGCCTTCCTCGAGCTGGCCGCCCTCGTGGCCGACGACTTCGGCAACCCGCCGCCCGTACGGGCCGAATAGCGGTGCATTCGCCTCCCCGCGGAGCGGTTGCCGGACCCGCGTGGCAGCCGGGAGCGGGGAGCGGCACCATGCCTGCTGTGAAGATCTTGCGTACGCAGTCACGGACCGCGGCGGCGCGGATACTCGTCGGAGTGGCGTCGGTCGCGCTGTTGACGGCGGGGTGCTCCTCGAGCGTATCGGGCGAGGCGGCCCCCGCGTCCGACGATCGGGCGGGCGCGAGCTCGTCGTCGCCGCCGTCACGCTCGTCGGGCCGTCCCGCCGCCGGAACCTGTCAGATCAAGGTCTCGCCGAACGGCTCCATCGTGAGTCGGGGCGCCGGTGGGCGGACGATCACGACGAACGGCCGCACGTCCTTCTCGTGCGGCAGGGGACCGTTGATCGCGATCGAGTCGATCGACTCGTCCGGCGTGACGTTCTCCGCGGACGGTGCCACCGTCCCCGTGGCGCCCGGCGCCACCGAGACGGTCGGCGAGTACCGGATCTCGGTGAGCGAGGCGGATGGCGGGGGCGCCGAGTTCCAGGTCGAGCCCGCCTGATCGCCGGGCCGGGCGGCGCGGGGTAGCCTGCCTCCGTGCCGAGATCATCGGAGGACGCGGACCCGGACCAGGGGCCGGAGATCGGCGCCGCGGAGAGTGGCGCGCCCGGACTCTCCCGCGCGGGCGATCTCACCGCCGACACGATCGTCCGCCGGCGGGTCGACCGGCCGCAGGGCGGCTGGCGCGGGGCCGTCTTCAGCGCGAGCGGCGGACTGCTCAACCCCGGTGTGGGCCCCGAGGAGCACGCGTTCCGGGATCAGGTGCGCCGCATCCGGCGCCCGCTCGGCAGCGCCCACCAGATCGGCATCACCTCGATCAACGGCGGCGTCGGGAAGACCACGGTGGCGGCCTGCGTCGGACTGGTGCTGGCCGAGCACCGGGGCGACCGGGTGGTGGCGCTGGACGCGAGCCAGAACGCCGGCACGCTCGCCGACCGGCTCACCGGCGACACGTCGACCACCGTCAAGGACATGCTGGGAGAGATCGACTCGCTGGTCTCCCTCGCCGACGTCTCCCGGTTCACGAGCCTCGCCGGCAGGCTGCAGGTCCTCGCCTCCCAGCAGGATCCCGCGATGAGCGAGGGGCTGGACCGCGCCGAGTACGAGCGTGTCTGCGAGGTGCTGCGCCGCTTCTACAACGTCGTGATCACGGACTCGGGCAGCGGCCTCGTGCACTCGGCCGTCGGCGGCACGCTCGCGGTGGCGGACAGCCTGGTGATCGTCGGGTCGCCCACCGCGGACGGCGCCACCCGGGTGAGCAAGACCCTCGACTGGCTCCTCGTGCGCGGGCCCGCCGAACGCGTGGCCGACGCGGTGCTCGTGCTCACCTGCGACCGCGCCGGTAAGCACGTCGACACCGAGCGGGTCCGGCGCCACTTCGAGGCGCGTTGCCGCGCGGTGGTCGAGGTGCCGTTCGACCCGCACCTGGCCACCGGCGCGCAGATCGACATGGACCGGGTGCGGCCCGCCACCCACGACGCGTTCCGCGCGATCGCCGCCCATCTGGCCGACCGGTTCGACGCCACGCCCATCGGGGTGGGGGCGGAGATGGTGACGGTCGACCGCGGCCAGTGAGGTGCCCACGAACCTGCTCCGGGTCGCCGGGCGCAGGGGGCCGAACGAGGCACGATCGCTCGCACCTGGATGAGTAGGTCCGAGCTCGACGGTTGGCGGCTGGTCGGTCCTGCGGGCAGGGACGGTTGCTCGGGCGTGCCGTTCCCGGCTGGCCGGTTCTGCCCCGGCGCCCGGACCCGGGCCTCGCGCGGAAGTCGGCCGGGATCGCCACCAGGGCCGTTCATGATCAGCGTAGCCGGGACATGCGCTGCACCCCTGCAGCTGATGTCCCGTTCCCGCTGATCAGGACCTGGGGCAGCCGGTCACCGGCCGGGTACGGCGCGCCCACCGCAACGTTTCATGGTCATGTCGACACCTTGCGTTTCTGATCAAGGCGCAAGACCGATGGTGTCGACGTGACCATGCCCTCGGAGGCCGGGACCGGGGCCCGGCGGGCGCGGCCGGATTCGGACTCACTCGGCTAGCGGGCGGAAGTGCCGTTCGCTCCACCGCTCGCCTCGCCGAACCGCAGGCGGATCCGGGCGCCGCCGAGCGCCGCGCGCTCGACGTGGATGGTGCCGCCGGTGGCCTCCACGGCGTCGCGGGCGATGTCGAGACCGAGGCCGGTGCCGCCGGACCTGCTGCTCCCGCCGCGGCTCAGGGCGGCGGCGGGGTCGGCGACGCCCGGGCCGGCGTCGTCCACGACGAGGCTGACCCACCCGGCGTGGCGGACCACGACGACGGCGAACGCGGTGCCGGCGGGGGTGTGGGCGAAGACGTTGCCGAGCAGGACGTCGACGACGGCGGCGAGATCGTCGGCGGCGAGCGCGATCGGGGCCGGGGACGACGGGGCGCGCAGCTCGCAGGGCCGGCGGCCGTGCTGGGCGAGCGCCGACCAGAAGCTCATCCGCTTGCGCACCACCTCCGCCACGTCGCACCGGGCGGCACCGTCGACGGCGGGCGCGGCGCGGATCAGCGCGTCCACGTCGCTCTGGAGGGACGTGACGGTCCGGCGCAGCCGCTCGGCGGCGGCGCCGTCGTCGATCGCGCTCGCGTCGAGGGCGAGTGCGGTGAGCGGGGTGCGCAGGCGGTGCGACAGGTCGGCGGCGATCTTGCGTTCGAGGCCGCGGGCCTCGGCGAAGCGGGCCGCCAACGCGGCGAGGGAGGTGGCGAGCGCCTCGGTCTCGGGCACGTGCATGGGACGCCGCTCGGCCGGCGGGTCGTCGTGACCGAGCGCGGCGGCCTCCGCGGTCAGCTCGGCGAGATCGGTGGCGACGGGGCGCAGGCGGCGGGCCGCGGCAACCGTGCGCGCGCCCGCCGCCAGCGCGCCGGCACCGAGGAGCAGCGCGCCGAGCCCCAGCCCGGCGGTGCCGGGGGCGAGAGCGGGCACGAACACCTCGACGGTGGCCGGCCCCGCGGCCCGGACCAGCACGGTTCCGTCCTGCTCCAGCGGGGAGGAACCGACGGTCGTGCCGTCGACGTGCACGGCCAACCTGCCCTCGCGGCCGGCGGCGGTGCGCGCGATGCCGCGCAGCAGGGCCTCCCGGTCCGAGGTGACCTCGGCGAGGCTGACGAGCGCCGCGAGGTCGGCCTCCGACGCGGCGTGCAGGCGGTCGCGCTCGTGGATCAGGTGCAGGAGCAGCGCGGCGGCGGTGACCGCGGCGACGGCCGTCGCGGCCGTCGCGAGGATCAGGCGGAGGACGAGGTGCCGCACGGGTCGATCAGCTTGACTCCGACCCCGCGGACCGTGTGCAGGAACCGCGGGTCGGCCGCGGTCTCACCGAGCTTGCGCCGCAGCCACGACAGGTGCACGTCGATGGTCTGGTCCAGGTGGAGGTTGGGCTGGCGCCACACCTCGCGGCACAGCTCCGCCTTCGACACGACCTTCCCGCTGCGCGCCGCGAGGTAGGCGAGCAGGTCGAACTCGCGCCGGGTGAGCGTGAGCGGGTTCCGGCCGAGCACGGCCTCCCGCCGGGCCGGGTCGACGACGAGCTCGCCGACCTCGATCGGCTCGTCGGCGGCGGGTGCCGCGCTCTTGGAGCGGCGCAGCACGGCGCCGACGCGGGCGGTGAGGTGCTCGCTGGAGAACGGCTTGGTGACGTAGTCGTCGGCGCCGGCGTTGAGCAGCCGCACGATCGTCGGCTCGTCGGTGCGGGCCGTTGCGATGATCACCGGGACCTCGCTGACGCCGCGCAGCAGCCGCAGCGCCTCGAATCCGTCCAGGTCGGGCAGGCCCAGGTCCAGCACGACGAGGTCGACGTGGTCGTCGGTGACGGTGCGCAGGGCGTCGAGGGCCGTGCCGACCGGCTGCACGACATGACCGGCGTTCCGCAGCGCTCCCGTCATCGCCGTCCGCACGGCGTGGTCGTCCTCGACCAGCAGCACCAGCGCCATGTACGCACCGTAGACCACCTGCTACGGCGCACTGCCTACGATCGCATCGTGGCGGGGATCGAGATGGACCGCGTCAGCAAGGTCTATGCCGACGGCACGCGTGCGGTCACCGAGCTGTCGATCGACGTCATGGACGGCGAGTTCCTCGTGGTGGTCGGCCCGTCCGGCTGTGGCAAGACCACCGCGCTCCGGATGATCGCGGGCCTGGAGCGGATCAGCGACGGCGAGGTGCGCATCGGCGGCGAGGTCGTGAACGGGGTGCCGGCCCGCGACCGGGACGTCGCCATGGTCTTCCAGTCCTACGCGCTGTACCCGCACCTCACGGTGTTCGACAACATCGCGTTCGGCCTCACGTTGCGCAAGGTGCCGCGCGACGTCGTCGAGCGCCGGGTGCGCGAGGTGGCCGAGGTGCTGGAGCTCGAGGAGCACCTGGGGCGCAGGCCGCGCCACCTGTCCGGCGGGCAGCGGCAGCGGGTGGCGATGGGGCGGGCGATCGTGCGCGAGCCGCGCGCGTTCCTCATGGACGAGCCGCTGTCGAACCTGGACGCCAGGCTCCGCATGCAGATGCGCGCCCAGATCGCCCGGATCCAGCGGGACCTGGGCGTCACCACCGTCTACGTCACGCACGACCAGACCGAGGCGATGACGCTCGGCGACCGCGTCGCGGTGGTGCGCGCGGGCGTGCTGCAGCAGATCGCGTCGCCGCAGGACCTCTACGACCAGCCCGTGGACATGTCCGTCGCCGGGTTCATCGGGGCGCCGCCGATGAACATGCTGATCGCCGCGTTCGACGTCGACGACGCCGGCCGGGCCGCGGTCTCGTTCGGCGGGCAGCGGCTCGCCGTGCCGGAGATCGTGCTGCGCAGGCGGCCCGCGCTGCACGCCTATGCCGGGCGTCGGCTCGTGCTCGGCATCCGGCCCGAGGACATGGACGACGCCACGGTCGTCGGTGGCGCCGAGGGCAGCACGGTCGACTCGGTCGCGGACCTGGTCGAGGCGATGGGCGCGGACGTGATGGTGCACTTCCCGGTGGCCGCCGAGCAGGCCCGCACCGAGGAACGCGAGACGCTCGACCGGGAGTCCGGCCGCGTGCGCGCGGCGGACGGCGGCACCCTGCTCGTCGGCCGGTTCGGCCCGCGCACGCGGGTCTTCGAGGGCCAGCCGATCACGGTCCGGGTCGACACCGAGGGGCTGCACTTCTTCGACCCCGAGACCGGCCGCTCGATCCGGGGGTGACGATGCGGGGGAAGCGGGTCGTCGGCGGGCTGGTGACGGCGCTCCTCGTCGTCGCCGACTGTGGCGGCCCGCAGCCCGCGCCGGCCCGGCCCGGGCCGCTCGCGGGGCAGACGATCGAGGTCCTCGCCGTGTGGTCGGACGAGGAGCAGGCGGCGTTCGAGCGGGTGCTCGACGTCTTCGAGCAGCGCACCGGGGCCACCGTCACCTACGTGTCGGGCGGCGACGAGGTGCCCACCGTGCTCGCCACCCGGCTGGCCGGCGGCTCGCCCCCGGACGTTGCGGGCGTCGCCCAGCCCGCGCTGGTGCGCACGCTGGCCCGGGCCGGGTCCCTCGTGCCGCTGGACCCCGGCACCGAGTCCGTGATCGACGCCCAGTTCGCGCCCGTCTGGAAGGAGCTCGGCACCGTCGACGGGAAGCTGTACGGGTTCGTGTTCAAGGCCGCGAACAAGTCCACCGTCTGGTTCGACGCCGGCCAGCTCGGCCCCGGCTTCGTGCCGCCGCGGACGTGGGACGAGTTCGTGGAGACGCTGCGGAAGCTGTCCGACACCGGGCGCACGCCGCTCTCGGTCGGCGGCGCCGACGGCTGGACCCTCACCGACTGGTTCGAGAACGTCTACCTGCAGACCGCGGGCGGCGCTATGTACGACCGCCTCGCGCGCCACGAGATCCCCTGGACCGACCCGTCCGTGCGCACGGCCCTGGAGACGCTGGGTCGCGTGTTCCGGCCGGAGTACCTGCCCGGCGGGATCTCGAGCGCGCTGCAGACCGAGTTCACCGAGTCGGTCGTGGACGTGTTCGGCGAGGACCCGCAGGCGTCGATCGTGTTCGAGGCCGACTTCGTCGCCGGGGCGATCGCGGCGAGCACGTCGGCGCGCGTGGGCGCGGACGCGCGGGTGTTCCCGTTCCCGCGGATCGGGCCGGCGTCGTCCGTGGTGAGCGGCGGTGACACCCTCGTCGCGCTCACCGACGAGCCGGGCACGCGCGCGCTCATGGAGTTCCTGGCGAGCTCGGAGGCGGCGTCGATCTGGGCGGCCCAGGGTGGTTTCGTCTCGCCGAACCGGGAGGTCGAGCTGGACGAGTACCCCGACGACAGCACGCGTCAGATCGCCGAGGAGCTGGTGGGCGCGGACAACCTGCGGTTCGACATGTCCGACCTGATGCCGAGCGCGCTGGGCGCCACCCGCGGCGACGGCTTCTGGCGTGCGATGCAGGACTACCTCGCCGATCCGGCGCAGGCCGACCGGATCCTCGCCGAGCTCGAGGCCGAGGCCACCGCGGCGTACGAGAACGGTGACTCGTGACGCGACCCGCGACCCGGCCCACGGGACCGCTGTCGGGTGGGAGCCCCCGGCTCGCGGCGCTGTTCCTGACGCCCGCGCTGCTCCTGGTGGTCGTCTTCCTCGTGTACCCGACGGCGTACTCGCTGGTCCGCAGCGTGTTCGACGCCCGGGGCGACGAGTTCGTCGGCGTCGAGAACTACGTCACCGCGTTCACCGACGACCGCACGCTCGTCGCCCTGCGCAACAGCGTGATCTGGGTCGTCGTCGCCCCGAGCCTGGTGACCACGATCGGGCTGGTCCTGGCCGTGCTGACCGAGCGGATCCGATGGGCCACCGCGTTCCGGCTGGTGATGTTCATGCCGCTCGCGATCTCGCTGGTCGCCTCGGGGATCATCTTCCGGCTCGTCTACGAGGAGGACCCGGACCGCGGGCTCGTCAACGCCGTGGTCGTGTCGGTGCACGACGTGTTCTCGCCCGCCTCGCCCTACGAGGGAGCACGCCCGCGGGAGGGCGGCGGGCTCGTCGTCGCACCGGACGGCGCGCTCGGCACGTCCGCGCCCGTGGGTGCGCAGGGTGCGCTGGGCCTGCCGGTCACCGGCTTCGATCCCGTGGACCTGCCCCGGCAGGCCTCCGCCGCGGTGCTGCCCGAGCCCGGCGCCGGGTTGCGCGGCCTGGTCTGGCTGGACGTCGGCGGCACCCGGGACCGCACCGGCGAGGTGGACGCGGGAGAGCGCGGGATGCCGGGCATCGCCGTCGAGGTGCTGGAGGCGGGCCGGGTCGTCGCCACCGCGACCACCGGTGACGACGGGCGGTTCACCGTGCCCGACCTCGAGGGTGGGCCCTACACCGTGCGGTTGCCGGCGGCGAGCTTCGCCGAGCCGTTCCGCGGGCTGACCTGGCTCGGGCCCGTCCTGGTGACGCCCGTCGTGATCGCGGCGTGGTTGTGGATCATGACGGGGTTCGCGATGACGTTGATCGCGGCCGGGCTGGCGAGCATCCCGCGCGACGCCCTCGAGGCGGCGCGGGTGGACGGCGCCACCGAATGGCAGGTGTTCCGGCGCGTGACGGTGCCGCTGCTCTCACCGGTGCTGCTCGTCGTGTTCGTGACCCTGGTGATCAACGTGCTGAAGGTCTTCGACCTGGTCTTCGTCATCGCGCCGGGCTCGGTGCAGGAGGAGGCGAACGTGCTCGCCCTGCAGGTGTGGCAGGTCTCGTTCGGCGCCGGTGGCGGCGACCAGGGGCTCGGCAGCGCCCTCGCCGTGCTGCTGTTCCTGCTGGTGCTGCCGGCGGTCGTGTTCAACATCCGGCGGTTCAGGGGGGATCGCTCGTGACCGCGCGGCTGGTGGCCCGCTTGGGCGGCCCGATCGTGCGGATCGGGCTGGTGGCCGTCGCGCTGTTCTGGATGCTCCCGGTGCTCGGCCTGCTGGTGGCCTCGCTGCGGCCGGAGGCGAACAACGCACGCAGCGGCTGGTGGACCGTCGTCACGGCGCCCGCGCAGCTCACGCTCGCCAACTACGCGGACCTCCTGGCCGACCGGGCCGTCATGGGCTCCTTGTGGAACACCGTGCTGATCGCCGTGCCGTCCACCGTGCTCGTGGTGGTCATCGGCGCGTTCGCGGCGTACGCGCTGGCGTGGATCGAGTTCCCCGGGCGGGACGTCGTGACGATCGGCGTCGTCGCGCTGCTCGTCGTGCCGGTCCAGGTGGCGCTCGTCCCCGTGGCCGAGCTGCTCGGCGGCATCGGCCTGTACGGCTCGATCCCCGGCCTCGTCGCGTTCCACGTGGCGTTCGGGATGCCGTTCGCGGTGTTCCTGCTGCGCAACTCGTTCGTGGGAATCCCGCGTGACCTGCTCGAGGCCGCCCGGCTCGACGGCGGGCGCGAATTCCGGATCTTCTGGCGACTGGTGCTGCCGATCTCGCGGCCCGCCGTCGCGGCGCTCGCGACGTTCCAGTTCCTGTGGGTGTGGAATGACCTGCTCGTCGCGCTTGTTTTTGCTGGCGAGGACTCCGCTCCGATCACGGTGGCCCTGCGCAGCCAGCTCCGGCAGTTCGGTAGCAACGTCGACGTTCTGGCGAGCGGTGCGTTCGTCTCGATGATCGTGCCGCTCGTCGTGTTCTTCGCGTTCCAGCGTGCCTTCGTGCAAGGCGTCCTGGCGGGGTCGACGAAGTGAACGTCGAGCGTCTGCTGCACCATGATCCGAGCTCGCTCCCCGATCCATGGAGGTCCGTCTGATGTCGTCCGGTCGCGTCTTCGCGGTGGAGCCGTGGGTGGTGCGGGAGCCACGGTTGGATCTGGACTCGATGGGCCAGGTCGAGTCGGTGTTCGCGCTGTCCAACGGGCACATCGGGTTGCGGGCGAACCTCGACGAGGGGGAACCGCACGCCATGCCCGGGACGTACCTGAACTCGTTCTACGAGCGGCGCCCGCTGCCGTACGCGGAGGGTGGGTACGGCTACCCGGAGTCCGGGCAGACGATCATCAACGTCACCAACGGCAAGCTGATCCGGCTGCTGGTGGAGGACGAGCCGTTCGACCTGAGATACGGCCAGTTGCGGCGCCACGAGCGGGTGCTGGACCTGCGGGCCGGCACGCTGTCGCGGGACGTGGAGTGGACCTCGCCCGCGGGCCGGGTGGTGCAGGTCCGGTCCACCCGCCTGGTGTCGCACACCCAGCGCGCGGTCGCGGCGATCTGCTACGAGGTGGAGGTCGTCGACGCGCCGGCGCTGGTCGTCCTGCAGTCGGAGCTGGTGGCCAACGAGCAGCTGCCCGGCCGCAACGAGGCCGACCCGCGCGTCGAGGCGGCCCTCACCGACCCGCTGCGGGCCGAGCAGCACGGCTGCTCGGGTGCGGGCGCGTACCTCATCCACGGCACGCGCCGGTCGGGGCTGAACGTCGCCGCCGCAATGGACCACGAGGTGCACGGGCCGGAGACGGCCGAGGTGACCACGGAGGCGGCCGAGGACATCGCCCGCACCACCGTGATCGCGCGCCTCGAACCGGGCAAGCCGTTGCGGCTGGTGAAGTACCTGGCCTACGGCTGGTCGTCGCGCCGGTCGCTGCCCGCCCTGCACGACCAGGTCCGCGCGGCGCTGGCGGCCGCCCGTTACACGGGCTGGGACGGCCTCGTCGCCGAGCAGCGCGCGTACCTCGACGAGTTCTGGGAGACCGCCGACATCGAGATCGACGGTGACGCCGAGCTGCAGCAGGCGGTGCGGCTGGCCACCTTCCACGTGCTGCAGGCGGGCGCCCGGGCCGAGCGCCGCGCGATCGGGGCGAAGGGGCTGACCGGCGAGGGCTACGACGGGCACACGTTCTGGGACACCGAGACCTTCTGCCTGCCGGTGCTCGCGCACCTGGCGCCGCACGCCGCGGCGGATGCGTTGCGGTGGCGGCACTCGATCCTCCCGCAGGCCTACGAGCGCGCCGAGCAGCTCGGGCTGCGGGGGGCGGCGTTCCCCTGGCGCACGATCCGGGGCCAGGAGTGTTCGGGCTACTGGCCGGCCGGCACGGCCGCGTTCCACATCAACGCCGACATCGCCGACTCGGTCCGCCGCTACGTCGCGGCCACCGGGGACGTGGTGTTCGAGCGGGAGGTGGGGTTGGAGCTGCTGGTGGCCACGGCCCGGCTGTGGCGGTCGCTGGGGCACCACGACTCGGCGGGGGAGTTCCGCATCGACGGGGTGACCGGCCCGGACGAGTACACGGCGATCGTCGACAACAACGTCTACACGAACCTGATGGCGCAGCAGAACCTGCGCTACGCCGCCGACGCCGCCGCCCGCCACTCCCGCGCCGCGGGCCGCCTCGGCGTCGACGCGGAGGAGATGGCCAGCTGGCGCGACGCCGCGAAGTCGATGCGGATCCCGTTCGACGAGGGCCTGGGGGTGCACCCGCAGGCGGAGGGGTTCACCCACCACCAGGTGTGGGACTTCGAGAACACGCCGGCGGAGAAGTACCCGCTGCTGCTGAACGTGCCGTACTTCGACCTGTACCGCAAGCAGGTGATCAAGCAGGCGGACCTGGTGCTGGCGATGCAGCTGCGCCCGGACGCGTTCACCCCGGAGCAGATGCGCCGCAACTTCGCCTACTACGAGGCGTTGACGGTGCGGGACTCGTCGTTGTCGGCGTGCACGCAGGCGGTGGTGGCGGCCTGGACCGGGCACCTGGACCTGGCCTACGACTACCTGGCCGAGGCCGCGCTGGTGGACCTGGACGACCTGGCGGGCAACTCCGACCACGGGGTGCACATCGCGTCCATGGCCGGCACCTGGACGGCCGTCGTCGCCGGGTTCGGCGGGATGCGGATGGACGAGTCCGGGATCGGGTTCGCACCGCGGCTGCCCCCGGCGCTGTCGCGGATCTCGTTCGGGTTGAGGTGGCAGGGCCGGCAGCTGCGGGTGGAGATCCGGCCGGACGAGGCGGAGTACCGGCTGGTCTCGGGCCCGCCGATGCGGCTGCGCCACCACGGCGAGGCGATCGCTCTCGACGACGACGAGCCGCAGGTGCTGCCGGTCCCCGCGCTCGACCCGGTGGAGCCGGTGGAGCAGCCGCACGGCCGCGCCCCGCGCTCCCGGTACCCCGGCAACGCGACCCGCGGCGTCATCCCGATCCCGGGGTCGGGCGTCGAGGAGCCGCTGCGCCGGACGGGCTGACGCTATACGCCCTCGCGGCGGCGTCTCCGGCGCCGTCGCGGCGGCTCCGGTTCCGGCTCCGGTGGGGCCGGGGTCAGGGCGAGCTGCGACGCCTGGCGGCTCAGCACCTCGAGGTTGGCCCGGACGTCGCTGTGGGCGGGGTCGAGCGCGACCTGCTCGGCCACCTCCGCGGCCTGGGACACCGCGTCGGCGAACGCGGTGCGGGCGGCCTCGAGGCGCTGCGCGATGCGCTTGGCCGGCGCCTCGCGCACCCGGAACCACCGGGGTTCGATCGAGTCACCGACGATCGCCAGCCTGCGCACGGCGTCGAGCTCGACGTCGAGCCGCTGGGCGATCTCGCCGAGCCAGGTGCGTGCTGGCCCGGCCGGGAGCGCGTACGTGATCCGGCGGAAGCGGGCCACGGAACCCGCGCAGTGGTCGACGTAGCCGTTCCAGTAGCGGGACAGGCTGGGCGTCGATGCGGTCCGGCGTGGCACGGGACACAGCGTGCCCCATCGGTGTCCGGCCTACAGCACGGCGTGCCCGGTGGTCGTGTCGAGGCGCACCTCGGGCGTCTCCGCCGTGAGCGTCGTCGTGGTGACGGTCGTGGCGTGCGGGGTGAGCAGCGTCGTCAGGTGCTCCACGGCGTCGGCCAGGTGTTCGGCGGGGACGTCGGCGCTCACGCGTTCCAGCATGAACACCGCGGACGTCGTGGCCTCCTGGACCCGCGTGGCGTGGGCGTCGCGGTGGTTCCAGTGCCGGGTGAGCACCTCGGTGCCCTGCGCGTAGACGACCTCCCCGGCACCGGGCGTCTCCACCTCGTCGGGCTCCCCGAGGGGCGTGAACCGGTCGTCGGCGGTGGCCGGCCGGATCTCGACGTGCGTGCCGAGCCGGTCGAGGTCGAACGCGCCCGCCGGCACGGCGAACCGCACGGACGTCACGTTGTACGCGTCCACCGCGCCGTTGACGCGGGGAAGCCGGCCCTGTCGCACGAGGCGCCGCAGCAGCGCGTCCACGCTGGGGCGGGTGCGGCGCGGGTTGGTGTCGAACGCGCGGTACGCCGCGTGCCACGAAGCGATCGCGGGGTCCTTCTCGGACCAGGCGATCGAGCCGTCCGCGGCGTCCGTCTCGGCCGCGGCCAGCGCGGCCTCCACATCCGGCCAGTGACCGGTGTTGTCGAGGCCGGTGGCGACGACCAGCTCGACGCGCAGCTGCGGGAACCGCGCCCGGACGTCGGCGTGCACGGTGAGGGTGGTGGGCACGGGCCCGATTCTGCACGATGACCAGTGCGGATGACGCCGAGTGGACCGTCCTATGCCGACGACGCCCGCAGTTGGTGGTGACGCTCCTTGAGCCGGAGGTTCTTGTTGAGGGGGTCGTGCGCCTCGTCGGGCTCGACACGGCCTTCGATGCCGACGTCGTTGAGTACGCGGAACATCGATGCGAGGTGGGCGATGCGGGCCTCCTGCGCGTCGACGGGCGGCTGGGACCCGTCGGCCAGCGCCAGCGCGGGGCCGACCCACAGCACTTCCCCGTGGAGATCGGCCTGCTGCAGCACCTGGACCATCTGCCTGCGCAGCTCGTGCGGCTTCAGGTCGACCCACTCCGACACCGACCGCGCGTCGACGGGGAAGAGCCGGCCGCGTTGGTCGAGGTAGATCAGCTCGACCGCGTAGAGGTGCCCGAAGGAGCAGTAGCGGCAGCCGTTGTGGAGCGAGATGAGGGTGCAGACCAGGTGGGTGCGCAGCGGGCCGAGGATCCGGAGGGTGCGCTCGTAGCGCGGCATGTTGCGCAGGAACCAGCCGAGTGCCTGCGCGGCTCCCAACTGGGAGACGATCGGCCCCATCAGGCGGGGTGGGAAGCCCCACAGCTGCTTGCCGATCCCCTCCAGCACGCGGACGGCGAAACGGTCCAGCCCGCGCTCCGCCATGCCCAGCTCCTGACTCACAGTGACACGTATGTTACTCGCACGTGCACTTGCATGTGTGCCGAGTTCCGGTCCGTAACGAGTACGTTGCGTTGCGTCGAACGGCGGTAGATCGGCTAGGCCGAACGGCTGGCACGGCGGCGTGCGCCGATCCGAGTGGCGAGGTCGAACGCGTTGCGGATCGAACCGGTGTTGGCCGCCCGGCGCCCCACCAGATCGAACGCGGTGCCGTGGGCCGGCGTGCAGATGGGCACCCGCAACCCGCCGGCCATCGTCACCCCGCCGTCGAAGCCGACCAGCTTCATCGCGATCTGCCCCTGGTCGTGGTACATGGTCAGGATCCCGTCGAACTCCTCCCGGCGCAGGAAGATCGTGTCCGAGGGGAACGGGCCCGTCGCGTCGACGCCCTCGGCCTGCAGCTCGCCGACGGCGGGCGCGATGACGTCGATCTCGTGGCGGCCGAAGCGCCCGCTCTCGCCGGCGTGCGGGTTGAGGGCGCACACGCCGAGGCGCGGCGCGGCGATGCCGGAGTCGCGCAGCACGGAGTGCAGCAGCCGGCCGGCGCCGAGCACGTTCTCCCGGGTGATGCCGTCCGCGACCTCGGCGATCGAGACGTGCGATGTGACCCGCGCGGTCCAGATGGTCGGGAGCACGTTCAGCTCGCAGGTGAACGACTCGTCGCCGAGGATGGTCTCGAACCAGCGCAGCTCGTCCTTCTCCCGCATCCCGGCCAGGTGCAGCGAGGACTTGTTCAGCGGTGCGAAGAGGATCGCGTCGACGTCGCCGGCATCGGCCATCTCCAGCGCGACGCGCAGGTTGCTCATCGCCCATCGCCCGCCCGCCTCGGTGGCGACCTTGCGTTCGAATGGGCGCCGGAACGTGCCCGGCCGCGCCACCCCGTTGTCGTGCAGCCGCGGCGCGCCCGGCTCGTTGTGGGCGAACGTCACCCCGGCGTCGTCCTGGGCGTCGGCGAGCTCCCGCTCGTCGGAGATCAGCACGACGTCGGCCGCCTCCGTGGTGCTCTCCTCGGCCAGCAGCCGGGCGACCAGCTCCGGGCCGATCCCGGCGGGGTCGCCGAGGGTGACGGCGATGCGGGGCTTGGCGGGGTGGCTGGTGGTCATGCGCAAAAGGGTACGCGCGCCGGGCGCGGTCTTCGCAGGGTCCGCGGACCCTGCGAAGACCACACCCAGCGCGCGTCACCTCAGCAGTTGAGCAGCTCCGGTTTCTGGTTCAGCAGCTGGGCGCGTGGCGAGACGAATTCCTCGTACTCCGCCGTGGCGTCCGGCCGGAACAATCCGACGCGGCAGCAGTTCTGAAATGCCATTCGCACGCCGAAGTGCCGCTGCACGGCACCACGCATGGAGTCGCTCCCGACCAGCCGGAAGACCTCGCCCCACGAGCGCTCGTCCGGCGGGACCTCCAGGTTCTGCGCCGAGGGCGTGCCGCCCGCCTCCAGCTCCTTCGCCAGCCGCTCCACCATCGACCACGCGTACGGAAGTGAATCGCGGATGCAGGCGACAAATTCTTCGTCGTCGACTGTCCCTTCTTTAGCCTTCTCCAGCAAGGCCGCCGGAACCGTCAGTGACACCGAACCTCCCGAGCTCGAGTGAACTGGACGCGTGCGAACGCTACGGCGTCGGTTGGACCGTGAAAACACCCGATCAGGGGAGCTTTTCTCGCATGCATGAATTCGCACGTGGCCTTATTCGACGGTCAGCACGATCTTTCCGTCGACCTCCTGCCCGGTGAGGAGGCCGGCGGCCGTCGCGACCTCGGTCCAGGGCAGGGCGGCATGCACCGGGGTGTGCAGCCGGCCCCGTCCGACGAGGTCGGCCAGCCACGCCAGCATCGGCCGGCAGTCGGTGCCCGCGGCGAGGTACTGGCCGAGCCAGAAGCCCTGCAGTCGCGCGCCTTGCGTGTGGTAGAACTCGCCCGCGTCGAAGCTCGTGGGCCGGCGGCTCCCGTTGCCGAAGCTGACGCAGACCCCGCCGGGGGCGAGGGCGGCGAGGGCCTGCGCGAGCGTGTCCCCGCCGACCCCGTCGAGGATCACGTCGTAGCGACCGGCCGCGGCGGCCTCCGCGGCCGTCGGGAAGACGGTGGGGGACGCGATGCCGTCCGAGCGCAGCTGCTCCGGCAGGGCGGGACGCCGGCTGACGGCCACGACGTCGGCGCCGGCGAGGCGTGCCAGCTGGCACGCGAAGCGCCCGACGCCACCCGCGGCGCCGGTGACGAGGACCGTGCGGCGCAGCAGCGTGCCGGCCGACTCGAGCGAGGCGAGGGCCGTCACGGCTGCCACCGGCAGGGCAGCGGCCTGCGCGTTCGACACGCCGTCCGGGGTCTCGGCCATCATCCGCGAGTCCGCGACGAGGTACTCCGCCCAGGATCCCTGCGGGATGAACCCGAACACCCGGGTCCCCTTGGGTGGGGTGCTCCCGTCCGCCGCCGGCTCGTCGACGACGCCGGCGAAGTCCCAGCCCGGCACGTAGCTGCTGGTCGCCTCCTGAGCGGTGCGGGTCTCGCCGGCGTTCAGCGAGAACGCCTCGACCCTGACCACGGCCTGGTTCGCGGCGGGCTCGGGCGGCGGAACGTCGGAGAGGCGCAGCCCCGGGGTCGTGCCGGGGTCGGTGACGACTGCCTTCATCTCGTGCTCCAGATTTCGATAACTGCCACTTCCGATAATGACGGTTACCGGTTTAGCACCGCGACTTCCGGAAGTCAACGTTCCCGTAAGCTCGTGCGGGTGGGCAAGGACAGGGGGCGGCCGCGCGACCCCGAGGTCGGCCGGGCCGCACTCCGCGAGACGCTGGTGCTGCTCGACGAGCACGGCTACGACGGGCTGCGCGTGGCCGACGTCGCGCGCAAGGCCGGTGTCGGCCTCGGCTCGCTCTACCGGCGCTGGCCCACGAAGTACGAGCTCGTCGTCGACGCCCTGTGCGCCGCGGTGGCGGACCACGACGCCGAGCCGACCGGCGACCCGCTCGAGGACCTGGTGGCCCGCCTGGTGCGGATCGCCGACGCGTTCGGCCGCCGCGCCGCGCTGCTGGCGGTCCTGTTCTCCGCCCCGCAGTCGGAGCTGGCCGCCGCCGTGCGCGAGGCCAAGGTCGAGCCGGTGCGCGCGGAGATCAGGGACCTGCTCCGGCGCGTGATCGGCCCGGTGCCCGACCTCGAGGTGCGTGCCGACGTGGGGCCCGCGTTGATCGTCCTGCACCTGGTCACGCACGGCACTCCACCGGCCGAGTCCCTGATCCGTTCGGCGATCCTGCCGGTCGTGCTGGCCGGCGCGGTCGAGACGTAGAGTCCGATTCAGGGGTATCGAGCGGGAGCGGGTGCGCATGGCGGACGCGGCGAGCGATCTGGTGATACGTGGACGCCGGCCGGTGCGCGACCGCGCGCTGGTCATGGCGATCGTCAACCGCACCCCCGACTCGTTCTACGACAACGGCGCGACGTTCGCCGACGAGCCCGCGAAGGCCGCGATCGACCGGGCCGTCTCCCAGGGCGCCGACATGATCGACATCGGTGGGGTGGCCGCGAGCCCGGGCGACGACGTGGACGCCGACGAGGAGATCCGCCGGGTCGTGCCGACGGTCGAGTACATCCGCGGCCGGTACCCGGACATCATCATCAGCATCGACACCTGGCGGCACGAGGTCGGCGCCGCGGCGTGCCGGGCCGGCGCCGACCTGCTCAACGACGCGTGGGCCGGCTACGACCCGAAGCTGATCGACGTCGCCGCGGAGTACGGCGCCGGGTACGTGTGCACGCACACCGGCGGGCGGGAGCCGCGTTCCGCGCCGGTCCGTCCCGACTACGACGACGTCGCCGCGGCCGTCCTCGACCACACCGTGGGGCTCGCCGAGCTGGCCGAGGCGCGGGGCGTGCCGCGGGCGGGCATCCTGATCGACGCCACCGGGTTCGGCAAGAACACGGCCGACCACCTCGAACTGCTCCGAGCGGTGCCGCGGTTCGTGGCCACCGGGTGGCCGGTGCTGATGGCGCTGTCCAACAAGACGTTCGTGGGCGAGACGCTCGGCGTCGGGCTCGACCGGCGCCTCGCCGGCACGCTCGCGGCCACCACCATCGCCGCGCAGGCGGGCGCCCGCGTCTTCCGGGCGCACGAGGTGGAGCCCACCCGGCACGCGCTGGAGATCGTCGCCAGCGTCTTCGACGGGAGGCGCCCGGTGCGGGCGTCGGAGTGGATCGCCTGATGCGGCAGATCTGGCCGCCCCAGGATGCGGGCGTGCTCGGCGACGAGCAGCTCGAGCGGCTCTACGCGTACCCCGCGAGGCGGTGGCTCTGCGTCAACTTCGTGGCGAGCGCCGACGGCGCGGTGTCGCTGGACGGACGCGCGCGTGCCTTGTCCAACGATCCCGACCGGCGGGTGCTGCGGCTGGGCAGCGACCTCGCCGACGTCCTGCTGGTGGGGGCGACGACCGCGATGGTCGAGGAGTTCCGCGGCGCGCACCCGGACGAGGAGACCGCCGCCCGGCGTGAGCGCCACGGCCTCGCCCCGATCCCGCCGACGGCCGTGGTGACGATGGGCGGGCTGCCGGAGGACGCACCGGTCGTCACCGAGGCGCTCGTGCCCACCTACGTGATCACCACCGCGACGGCACCGGAGCGCAAGCGCGCAGCCTGGGCCGCGGCCGGCGCCACCGTCGTGATTGCCGGGGAGCGGGAGGTCGACCTGCGCCTGGCCGTGGACGGGCTCGCCGCGGACGGGCTGCAGCGCGTCGACTCCGAGGGCGGGGCGCAGCTCTTCGGCTCGCTGCTCGCGGCGGGAGTGGTCGACGAGCTGCGGCTCACCGTCTCGCCCGTGCTCGTGTCGGGAGGCGCGAGCCGGATCGCCTCCGGCGTCGAGATCGATCCGGCACGCCTGGAGCTCCTCTCGGTGGTGGCGGAGAGCGACACGCTGATGGTGCGCTACGGCGTGCTGCGCTGAGCGAGTTCTTCCCGGACGATCCGGACACTTTGCCGCCTCCTCGGACGTTCACCGAGCAGGAAACGGGAGGAGACCTGAATGTCCGCGATCGGTGCACTGCTCGGTACGGTGCTGCTGCTCTTCCAGCTCGTGCTGATCGCGCGGATGGCAGTCGACTGGATCGCCGTGTTGTCGTCGGGTCCCGAACCCGAGTGGCGGCGTACCGCCCGGCGTGTCACGCACGGCGTCACCGAGCCGGTGCTGGCGCCGGTGCGCCGGGTACTCCCGCCGGTCCGGTTCGGCTCCGTGGGGATCGACCTGGCGTTCATCGTCGTCTTCGTCGCGGCGATCCTGCTGCGCCAGGTCGTCGTCTGGCTCTGAGATCAGGAGGTCAGGACGCGGAACCCGAGGTTGCCGGCCGAGCTGTCCGGCGTGTTGGCGGTGCGGGCAGCCACGCGGTAGCGGTTGCAGTACGACTCGTGGCACAGGTAGGAGCCGCCGCGCATCGCGCGGCTCTGCTCGGCCCGGTCGAACCAGTCGGCGCACCACTCCCACACGTTGCCCGCCACGTTGTACAGGCCGAAGCCGTTCGGCTCGAACGAGTCCGCGGGGGCGGTGCCGGTGAACCCGTCCTCTTCGGTGTTCTGCACCGGGAACCGGCCCTGCCAGATGTTGCAGCGGTGCTCGCCGCCGGGCGTGAGCTCGTCGCCCCACGGGTAGCGGGCCTGGTCGAGCCCGCCCCGCGCGGCGTACTCCCATTCCGCCTCCGCCGGCAGCCGCGCGCCCGCCCACGTGCAGAACGCGGCCGCGTCGTGCCAGGACACGTGCACGACGGGGTGGCCCCAGCGCCCGTCGAGGTCGCTCCCCGGCCCTTCCGGCCGCCGCCACAGCGCCCCGGTCACCCCGCACCACCACGGTGTCTGCTCCAGCCGCGGGGAGGCCCGTCGCAGTTCCTTGGGCAGGAACCTCGCGAACACGTACGACCAGCCGAACCGCTCGGCGTCGGTCTCGTAGCCGGTGGCGTCGACGAACTCGGCGAACCGCTCGTTCGTGACGGCGTGCGCCCCGATCGCGAACGGCTCCACCGACACCTCCCGCACGGGCCCCTCGCGGTCCTGGGGAAACCCGTCCGGGTCCTCGGTACCCATGCGGAACGTGCCGCCCGGCAGCGCGACCATGCCGTCGAGCCGGGTCGCGCCGACCGCCACCGGCGCCCGTTCCAGCGACTCCGCGCCGGAACGACCGGGGGGACAGCAGGACGACATCGGAACACCTCCTCCTCGGCGGAGCCTACGTGCTCGCTGCCGGCGGGTACGTCCCGGCGGAACGCGGCCAGGTCACGTCGCCGGCGCCCTTCTGCCGGGTGCCTGCTCAACTATCCTGTGGTCCCGTTCCCCTCTCCCTTTTTGCGCGGCGCGTTCCGCGGAACGCGACCCATTCAGGCTGCTGTCCTGATCCGCTTCGGCAACAGCACGTCCAGGATGGGTTCGGGGTCGAGGCGATCGCCGTCCCAGTCCGGGGTCAACGTGCTGCGGCCGATCCGCTGCCGGGCCCGGGTGTGCATCTCGATCAAACTTTCGGTGTTGCCGGTCAACGGTGCTGCAGTGATCGGAATCGGGGTGCCGTCTGGGCGGAGGAACTCCCACCGCCCGGGCAGTCGTCGGATCCGGTAGCCGGCGTCGTGGATGAGCTTGTGGTGGTGGGTGCAGGTGAGGACGAGGTTGTC
>NZ_JBRERS010000024.1:0-45337 GCF_054486945.1 Pseudonocardia wallangbongensis | reverse complement strand
CGATCTCCACATAGAGTGCGGTCAGGAGGGTGTCCAGGTCGTTCCTCACAGTCGATCATGGACACCCTCCACTCATGTCCCGGTTGATCGACACGCCATGTCCAAGGAATCGATCATCTAGTGGCGCAGACCGTTCGCTTCCGGCTCGACGACGCCGCGTGCGCCGAGCTCACCGCGCTGCGCTCACGGCTGGCCGCCGACGGGATCGCCACGCCCGCCGACCCGCCGTCGGTGATCGCCGCCGCGGCCGGGACGATCCCGCAGGCCGCCCACGATGCCCTGGCCGCCGAGGTGCGGCTGCTCGCGCTGCCCTCGATCTGGCTGGAGACGCTCGGCACGGTGGCGGGGCGGCCGGACGAGCTCGTGCTCGCCGCCGTGGTCGACGCCGAGCTGCTCGCCGTGCACGGCGCGGTGCACGACGCGCTGGCCGGGCGCGTGCGCTCCCCGCTCGCCGCCTACCTGCCCGGCACCTGGCTGCCGCACTGCGTGCTGGCCACCGAGCGCCCCGCCGACGCGTTCGCGCTGCTCCACCCGGTGCCGACGGTTCGCGCCCGCGTGGTGGCGGTCGACGCGGGTTGATGGCTGCACGAAAACCGCGTCATGGCTCCATAACGCTGTTTCAGGGGCTCGCAGGACAGCATTGTGGAGCCATAATGCTGGTGATCACTGCGTGCGCTCCGCGGTCAGCGCGTCGATGTACAGCTCGCCGATCAACCGCAGCTCACGGACCGTCATCGCGGCGACTCCAGCTTGCCGAGCTGGTCGAGCACCAGGGCGTGCCACTGCAGCTCGGCCCGCAGCCGCAGCCGCGCGTGCTCGAGCACGAGGTCGTCGGCCCGGGTCTGGTCCGGCCAGCGGCGGTCGGCGAGGTGGTCGAGCCGGGACGAGCGCGCGGTGAGGTCGCGGACGCGGTCCTCCAGCAGGCCGCGCAGGGTCGCCTCGTCCGTTCCCGCCGCGGTGGCGAGCGCGAGGTCGACCGGGTCGGGCGGGAACCGCACCTCCTCGAACGCCTCCGCCTGCAGCACGGCGAGCTCACGGCGACCCTCGTCGGTGATCTCGTAGACCGTGCGTGCGGGCAGGCGGCCCTCCTGCTCGGTGCGCAGCGCCCGCACCAGGCCCTCGTCCTCCAGCCGGTGCAGGGCCCCGTAGAGCGAGCCGGGGCGCACGTCCGACCACAGCTCCGCGCGGTCGACCCGGGCGTCGCGGCGGATCTGGTGGCCGTACATCGCGCCGCGCTTGGCGAGCGCGCTCAGCACGAAGAGCCTCGTCGGGTTCACGTCCGCCAGTAAAGCACTCACATATGAGTAGTCAGAAACGACTCGACGAGCGGCCGGAACTCCGGGCCGGCATGCACCAGGTGGCCCGTGCCGGGCACGCGGACGTGCGTCGCGGTAGGCATCCGCGCCGCCATCAGCGCCATCTGCCCGGCCGGCGCGGCACTTTCCTCCGCCTCGACGAGAAGTGCCGGGCACCGGACGGACGCCACCGCACGCCAGTGGTCGCGCTCGGCCCACTCGGCCGCGATCACCGTGGTGTGCTCGACGCGGGCCAGCAGGTGGTAGCCGTCGGACCGCTCCTCGACGCACTCGGTCATGTACTCGCCGAACTCGGGGCGCGGGTGCCCGAACGCCCGCCGCACGGCCGCGAGCGAGCCGAACGGCTGCGGGAGTGCCCCGAACCAGGCCCGCGCGTCCGCGGCGCTGCGGCCCCGGAAGTCCACACCCATGTCCTCCACGACGAGCGCCCGCACGAGCTCCGGGCGGAGGGCCGCGGCCAGCAGCCCGTGCAGGCCACCCATCGAGTGCCCGACCACGACGGCCGGCCCGAGCCGAGCCAGCACGTCGACGACGTCGGCGGCCATGCGCTCGGTGGTCCACGGTCCGCGCGCCCCCGAGCGGCCGTGCCCGCGTGCGTCCACGCCGACGACCCGGCCATGGTCCGCGAGCCACCCGGCGGGCGCCCACCACGTGCTCGCCCGCCCCATGAGCCCGTGCAGCAGCAGGATCGGGGTGCCGCGGCCGCCGAACTCGGTGACGGCCAGCTCCACCCCGTCGGAGGCTCGCACCGGACTAGCCTAGGCGGCATGGCCGTCGTGAAGATCAATGCGATCGAGGTGCCCGAGGGCGCGGGTCCGGAGCTGGAGAGGCGGTTCGCCAACCGGCTGCATGCGGTGGACGGCCAGCCGGGCTTCCTGTCGTTCGAGCTGCTGCGCCCGGTGTCCGGCGACAACCGCTACTTCGTCGTCACGCACTGGGAGGACGACGAGGCGTTCCAGGCGTGGATGAAGGGCTCCGGCATGGAGGCCCACTCCGGCGAGCGGGCGCGCCCGGTGGGCACCGGGTCGGCGCTGCTGGAGTTCGAGGTGGTGCAGCAGTCCCGGGCATCCGGATCCTGACCGGCGACGTCGAGCGCGCCGTCGAGATGGTCCGCGGCGCGGGCGCGCTGCTGGTGTGCGCCGGCGCCGGCATCGGTGTCGACTCCGGTCTGCCCGACTTCCGCGGACCGGAGGGCTTCTGGCGCGCCTATCCGCCCTACCGGGATCTCGGGCTGCGGTTCGAGGAGATCGCCGACCCACAGCACTTCGCCGAGGACCCGGAGCTCGCGTGGGGCTTCTACGGCCACCGGCTGGAGCTCTACCGGCGCACCGAGCCGCACACCGGGTTCGACGTGCTGCGCGAGTGGGCGGAGCGGTGGCCGACCCGCGTGTTCACGTCCAACGTCGACGGGCAGTTCCAGCGCGCCGGCTTCCCCGACGAGTCGGTGGCCGAGTGCCACGGGTCGATCCACGTGCTGCAGTGCACCGCGCACTGCGGGCGGCAACCGTGGGCCGCGGACGGCGTCACGGTGGTGGTCGACCCCGAGACGATGCGCGCGCGGGCGCCGCTGCCGTCCTGCCCGTCCTGCGGGTCGCTCGCCCGCCCCAACATCCTGATGTTCGGCGACGCGGACTGGGTCCCGGACCGGACGGGGCGGCAGCTGCAGGCCCACACCTCGTGGCGGCGCGAGCTGCGCGCCGCCGGCGTCCCGCTGGCGGTCGTGGAGATCGGAGCCGGAACCGCGATCCCCACCGTGCGGCGCGAGGCGGAGCTGGCCAGCGCCGCGAGCGGTGCGCTCGTGCGGATCAACCTCCGCGAGCCCGGCGTCCGCCACGGGCGCGGCGTCGGCCTCGCCGGCTCCGCCGCCGCCACCCTCGCCGCCATCTCCTCCCGGCTCGCCGGCGGTAGATAAATTAATGAGCGCCGCCCCTGACGCCGCGGCCGGCGCCACCCCCCAGAGACACCGGCCGCGGACACCTGTGACGACCACCGGCCCACGCCCACGCTTGGGTCCGCGCACGGTGACACAGGACATGTCCTGTTCCGTGTCGACCTCGGCCGGCATGGTCTGCACCCAGCTCGAGGGGCGTGGCAACGCGCCGAGGAGATCGCCGACCGTCCCTGGATGCGAGCGGTGGAACCCGCCGCCAGGTTCCCGGTGGCCCGGCCGTCCATTCTTCGTGATCGTCGCGAGGCTGCGTCCCGGACACCGATCCGTGTGACCTCTCGATCAACGGGCCGGCGAGTCGGGGTGCTCGTCGAGCTCGTCCGTGATGCCGTCGCCGTCGCTGTCGGCGAGCAGCGGGTCGAGCCGGCCCGCCCGCACCGCCTCCAGCTGCGCCGCCAGCGCGATCCCCGCGAGCAGGGCGATCCCCGTGACGTTCGCCCACAGCAGCAGCGCCATGATCGCGGTCAGCGGGCCGTAGGTGTCGTCGAAGCCCGCCGCGAGCGCCACGTACAGGGCGAGAAGCCCCGAGCCGACCAGCCACATGAGCACGGTGGCCGCCGCACCGACGGCGAGCCAGCTCAAGCCCGGCTGCTTGCGTCGCGGGGCGTACCGGAAGAGCAGCGTGACCGCTACGACGAGCGCGGCCAGCCCGAGCGGCCAGCGCAGCGCGTCCCACACCTCCTCGACGCCGTCGCCCCACCGGTACACGGCCTCCATCGCCTCGCCGAACGGCTCACCCGCGACGATCAACAGCAGCCCCACCGCCATCGCTACGCCGGCCGTGGCCGTCAGCAGCATCGCTCGGCCGTACTTCCGCAGCGCCCGTCGGTCGCGCTTGGTGCCGTAGATCCGGTTGGCTCCCCGCTCCAGCTGCGCGAACGCCGAGGTGGCCGCCGCGAACGCGGTGGCGAGCCCGAGCACCACCACGACCTCGCCGCGCTTGCTGCCCTCGTCGGCGCCCTCCAGCACCTGGGTGAGCAGGGAGTCACTGCTGCCCGGCGACACCGCCACGACCGTGCGGGCGACCACCTCGGCGAACGACTCCGCCCCGAGCGCGACCGCCAGGCCTGCGCCGGCGATCACCAGCGGCACCGCGGCGAGCGCGAGCTGCAGGCCGAACGCCCGCGCGTGGCTGAACCCGTCGCCGTACCGGAAGCGGACGAACGAGGCGCCGAGCAGGTGGCGCAGGCCGTGCCGGCGGACGGTGTGCCATGCGTCTTCGGCGGAGAGCTGGTCGCCGGACCGGAGCCCGGTCTCCGGGACGACGCGCACCGAGCTCACCCGGCGAATCTATCCCGGGGGCGTCGCCGCGACGAGGGCCGCGAGCATGCGAACCGAGCACGGCGCCGTGGCCCGGCACGAACGGCACCAGCCTTCGGCCGGATGCCGGGCGAGCAGGCGGGGCGCGATCGTCGGGTCGAGCGTCCGCACCAGCTCGGCCACCTCCCAGCGGCGCTGGTCCTCACCCACGGCCGGCCGGGACACGCAGCGCGAACGCCACCCCGGAGGCGGTGCCCACTCGATGCCGGCCACGACGATCGCCGGGGGGCGGTACGCGGTAGACGGCCGGGGTGAGCAGCTGGATCTGCCGGCGGGCCCAGCGGGCTACGGTGGTCGTGGCGATTCCCTCCATGCAGCGGACGGGGTTGCTCGGGCCTCGGCGGTGGCAGCCGCCGGGGCCCACTCCTTGACTAGAAGAATGTATTCTTCGCACGGCGAACTTGACAAGCACTTGTTTGGATCAATGCTCGCGTGTCAGCATGGAGCCTCCGAGACGTGAGGGGACCGCGATGCCGCTTCGACGCATCTGCAAGTCCGGCGACTCCGGCGAGAACGGCGAGTGCCCGGCGGTCTACGTCGCCGAGCAGCCGACGACCATGGTCGCTCAGGGCCTGATGCTCGATGCCTCGACGGCGGCCGAGCTGAAGGAGGTCGGCGTGGGCGAGGGCGGCGTCACCCTGCCGACCGAGACCGTCCTGCGGGCCGCCGCCCTGTTCCTCGCCGAACGGGGCAGACCGGCGATGCTCGCCGAGGTACAGGACTTCCTGGCCGGATGGGAACCCATCACGTGAGCCGGTGGATCTTCCCGAGCGAGGACCGGGTGGAGTGGAGCGCGCTTCTGACGAGCTACTCGAAGTCGTGTCTCCACTACGAGGCTCAGCAGATCTACTCGAACCCCATCGAGAACGCCCGGGTGGCCGACTTCGTCGCCGGTCGCCCGATGACGCCGACCTACGAGTGGCGGCTCGCCCGAACGCAAGATCGGACAGCCGTCGGCGCGTCGAAGATGGTGATCCGCGTGGCGGTGGATCCCCTGACCGACTACACCCGCATGGAAGTTGCCACGTACCCGATCCTCTCCGCAGGCGGAGAGGACATCCGCATCGTCGCGGTGCCGGAGGGGACCTGGCCGGAGGGCCTCCCGCGGCACGACTTCTACATCTTCGACGACCGCGAGGTGTGGCGGATGCACTACAACGACGACTTCACCTTCGCCGGTGCCGAGCGCCTCGACGGGCCCGACGTGCTCACCCAGCATCTACGATGGCGCGACCGTGCCCTGGAGCTGGCGATCCCACTCGACGGGTATCCCGGCGTCGAGCCGCTCCCCGGGTAGAACGGGACCACCGCACTTGCCCCCCGACATACCACCGCTGAACCGGGCCCTCGGCGCGCTCGGGCAACGCCTGCGCGCCGCCCGTGAGTCGTCCGAGCTGACCGGCTCCGAGCTGGCGAACCGGCTCGGAACGGGCTGGCGCCAGCCCAAGGTCTCGAAGATCGAGAACGGCCGGCAGCTCATCACCGCCGACGAACTCCATACCTGGGCAGCGATCACCGGAGCTGACCCAGCGCCGCTGGTCGCCCTCCGGGAGAAGGCCGCCGCCGAATACTCCAGCCACCAGGAGCGTCTCGCTCAGGAGGGCGGAGCCCTTCCGATTCAGGACGAACTCACCGCCCTCACCCGCACCTGCACCTACTTGGCCGAGTACCAGCCGGCGCTCATACCCGGGCGGCTGCAGACGCCTGACTACATCCGCGAGAAAGCACTAGGCAACGTCGAGTTCCTCGCCGAAGGCCTGCCCGCCGACCAGGTCGGCCACCTCGTCGCCGCGAAGCTCCGCCGCCAGGCGATCCTCTACGAACCCGGCCGGGAGTTCGTGCACATCGTGGGCGAGGCGGCGCTGCACATGCGCTTCGGCCCGATGGCCGGGGCGACACTGCGCGGTCAGCTGAACCACCTGGCGCAGATGTCCTCGCTACCTGGGCACACGTTCGCCGTCATCCCCTTCCGCGTCGGATCGCCTGTGGAACCGTTCGGGTTCGCGCTGTACGACCACGACCTCGTGCGGGTGGAGACCAGCAACGGCGTGGTGCAGATCAGCGACCCGGACGCCGTCGCACGACACGTCCGTCGCGTGGAACGGCTCCTGGAAGTCGCGCTGATCGGCCCGGACGCCGCGCAGTTCTGCCGGGATCTGGCCGACGCGACGCCCGACGACTGAAGCGCCGGCGACCATTCCACCCGCCAGGTGACGTACGCCGCCCGCGGCCGGCGCCACCCCCCAGAGACACCGGCCGCGGACACCTGTGACGACCGCCGGCACGCGCCCGCGGTTGGGCCCACGCGAAGTGACGCAGGACACACCCTGTTCCGTGTCGAGATCGGCCTCCCTCGCTCGCCGCACAGGTAGGAAGCCGACAACGGACCAATGGGAGGAATCGCGGATGCGGGTCATGGTGCTCATCAAGGCGAACGAGCGGAGCGAGGCGGGCGAGTTGCCGAGCCAGGAGCTGCTCGAGCAGATGACGGCCTACAACGAGGAGCTGGTGAAGGCCGGCGTGATCTTGGGCGGAGATGGTCTGCACCCCAGCTCGCGGGGCGTGCGCGTCGAGTTCACCGGCAGCGAGCGGAAGGTGATCGACGGGCCGTTCGCCGAGACGAAGGAGCTCCTCGCCGGCTACTGGGTGTGGCAGGTCAAGTCGATGGACGAGGCCATCGAGTGGGTCAAGCGGATCCCGAACCCCATGGGTGAGCACTCGGTGGTGGAGATCCGCCCGGTCGGCGAGATCGACGACTTCGGCGAGCTGGCCACGCCCGAGCTGCGCGAGCGGGACGCGCAGCTGCGCGCGCAGGTCGAGGGGGCCTGATGGTCGAGGCCGACGTCGGGCGCACGATCGAGGCGGTGTGGCGGATCGAGTCCGCGCGCCTGATCGCGGGCGCCGCCCGCCTCGTGCGCGACGTCGGCCTCGCCGAGGACCTCGCCCAGGAGGCGCTCCTCGCCGCCCTGGAGGAATGGCCGGAGTCGGGTGTCCCGGACAACCCGGGCGCCTGGCTCATGGCCACCACCAAGCATCGCGGCATCGACCGGCTGCGCCGGGCCGACGTAAACCGGCGCAAGATCGAGGAGATCGGTCGCCGGGCGGAGCTCCAGGAGACCGACGAGCCCGCGCCCGACGACCCGTTCGACGACGACCTGCTCCGGCTCATCTTCACCGCGTGCCACCCGGTGCTCTCCACCGACGCGCGGGTGGCGCTCACGCTGCGGCTCCTGTGCGGCCTGACCACCAGGGAGATTGCCCGCGCCTACCTGGCATCGGAGCCGACCGTGGCGCAGCGCGTCGTCCGGGCGAAGCGCACGCTGTCGGCGGCGCGCGTCCCCTTCGAGGTACCCCGCCGGAACGAGCTGCCCGAACGGCTCGCCTCGGTGCTCGAGGTGATCTACCTGATCTTCAACGAGGGCTACTCCGCCACCTCGGGCGACGAGCTGATCCGGCCCGAGCTCATGGAGGAGGCGCTGCGGCTCGGGCGCATCCTGGCCGAACTGCTCCCCCGCGAGGCCGAGGTGCACGGGCTCGTCGCGCTCATGGAGCTGCAGGCATCCCGCACCCGGGCACGGCTGTCGCCCGCCGGGGAGCAGGTCCTGCTCCTCGACCAGGACCGCTCGCGGTGGGACTGGCTCCTCGTCGGGCGCGGGCTGGCGGCCCTCGAACGCGCCTACGCGACCGGCGGCCCGATCGGGCCGTACACGTTGCAGGCCGGCATCGCGGCCTGCCACTCGCGGGCCCGGGTGGCCACCGACACGGACTGGGAACGCATCGTGGCGCTCTACGACGGGTTGGCGCAGCTCATGCCCTCGCCCGTGGTGGAACTGAACCGGGCCGTGGCCATCGGGATGGCGTTCGGGCCGGAGGCTGCGCTGCGGACCGTGGACCGCCTGCGGGAGGACACCAGGCTCGACGGCTACCACCTGCTGCCGGCCGCCCGCGCCGACCTCCTGGAGCGGCTGGGCCGCCGCACGGAGGCAGGCGCCGAGTTCGAACGGGCGGCACTGCTGACGTCGAACACGCGGCAGCGGGCGGCGTTGCTGGAGCGAGCGGCCGCCTGTACCCGCCCCTGAACGACGAACGGCGCCTCCACCGGCCCGATGCCGGCGGAAGCGCCGTTCGCTACGAGAGCGGTGTTACTCGTCGCCCTGCGACTTGGCCATGTCCACCGGCGGCGAGTCCGGAACCGTGACCGGCTTCGGCTCACCCCGGAAGGTGAACTTCGCCTTGTCGTCGGCGGCGCGGGAGCCCTCGGGGGCGTCCGCGTCGAGGCCCTCGACGTCGACCACCACGATCTGGCCCGGCTCCACCTCGCCGAAGAGGATCTTCTCCGACAGCTGGTCCTCGATCTCGCGCTGGATGGTGCGGCGCAGAGGCCGGGCACCCAGCACGGGGTCGAAGCCGCGACGGGCCAGCAGGCCCTTCGCCGCCGGAGTGAGCTCGATGTCCATGTCCTTGCTGGTCAGCGCCTTTTCCACCCGCGTGATCATGAGGTCGACCATCGTGATGATCTGCTCCTCGGTGAGCTGGTGGAACACGACGATGTCGTCGATGCGGTTGAGGAACTCCGGCCTGAAGTGCTTCTTCAGCTCGTCGTTGACCTTGTTCTTCATCCGCTCGTAGTTCGACGTCTCGTCGTTGCCCTGGGCGAACCCGAGGCCGACCGCCTTCGAGATGTCCTGGGTGCCGAGGTTCGACGTGAAGATGATCACGGTGTTCTTGAAGTCCACCGTGCGGCCCTGGCCATCGGTCAGGCGGCCGTCCTCCAGCACCTGCAGGAGGGTGTTGTAGACCTCCTGGTGCGCCTTCTCGATCTCGTCGAACAGGACCACCGAGAACGGCTTGCGCCGCACCTTCTCGGTGAGCTGGCCACCCTCCTCGTAGCCCACGTACCCGGGAGGGGCGCCGAAGAGCCGCGAGGCGGTGTAGCGGTCGTGGAACTCGCCCATGTCGATCTGGATGAGGGCGTCGTCCTCGCCGAACAGGAAGTTGGCCAGCGCCTTGGACAGCTCGGTCTTACCGACACCGGACGGGCCGGCGAAGATGAACGAGCCGGACGGGCGCTTCGGGTCCTTCAGGCCGGCCCGCGTACGGCGGATGGCCTGCGACACCGACTTGACGGCCTCCTCCTGGCCGATGATCCGCTTGTGCAGCTCGTCCTCCATGCGGAGCAGACGCGTGGTCTCCTCCTCGGTGAGCTTGAACACCGGGATACCGGTCCAGTTGGCGAGCACCTCGGCGATCTGCTCGTCGTCGACCTCGGCGACGACGTCCAGGTCACCGGACTTCCACTGCTTCTCCCGCTCGCCCTTCTGGCCGAGCAGCTGCTTCTCGGAGTCGCGCAGGTGCGCGGCCCGCTCGAAGTCCTGCGCGTCGATCGCCGACTCCTTGTCGCGGCGGACGTCGGCGATCTTCTCGTCGAACTCGCGCAGGTCCGGCGGTGCGGTCATCCGGCGGATGCGCATCCGGGCGCCGGCCTCGTCGATCAGGTCGATCGCCTTGTCCGGCAGGAAGCGGTCGGAGATGTAGCGGTCGGCCAGTGTGGCCGCGGCGACGAGCGCCGGGTCGGTGATCGTGACGCGGTGGTGCGCCTCGTACCGGTCGCGCAGGCCCTTGAGGATCTCGATGGTGTGCGTGACGCTCGGCTCGCCCACCTGGATCGGCTGGAAGCGGCGCTCCAGGGCCGGGTCCTTCTCGACGTACTTGCGGTACTCGTCGAGCGTGGTGGCGCCGATCGTCTGCAGCTCACCGCGGGCGAGCATCGGCTTGAGGATCGACGCGGCGTCGATGGCACCCTCGGCGGCACCGGCACCGACCAGCGTGTGGAGCTCGTCGATGAACAGGATGATGTCGCCGCGGGTGCGGATCTCCTTGAGCACCTTCTTCAGGCGCTCCTCGAAGTCACCGCGGTAGCGGGAGCCCGCGACCAGGGATCCGAGGTCGAGCGTGTAGAGCTGCTTGTCCTTGAGCGTCTCGGGCACCTCGCCCTTGACGATGCCCTGGGCGAGGCCCTCGACGACCGCGGTCTTGCCGACGCCCGGCTCGCCGATCAGCACGGGGTTGTTCTTGGTCCTCCGGGAGAGGACCTGCATGACCCGCTCGATCTCCTTCTCCCGGCCGATGACCGGGTCCAGCTTGCCCTCGCGGGCCGACTGGGTGAGGTTGCGACCGAACTGGTCGAGGACGAGCGAGGAGCTGGGGGTGCCCTCGCCGCGACCACCGGACGTGCCCTCGGCGGGCTCCTTGCCCTGGTAGCCGGACAGCAGCTGCAGGACCTGCTGGCGGACCCGGTTGAGGTCGGCGCCCAGCTTGACCAGCACCTGCGCCGCGACACCCTCGCCCTCGCGGATCAGGCCGAGCAGGATGTGCTCGGTGCCGATGTAGTTGTGGCCGAGCTGCAGTGCCTCACGCAGCGACAGCTCCAGCACCTTCTTGGCCCGCGGCGTGAACGGGATGTGCCCGCTCGGCGCCTGCTGGCCCTGACCGATGATCTCCTCGACCTGCTGGCGGACGCCTTCGAGGGCGATCCCGAGGGACTCCAGCGCCTTGGCGGCGACACCCTCGCCCTCGTGGATGAGGCCAAGGAGGATGTGCTCGGTGCCGATGTAGTTGTGGTTGAGCATCCTGGCTTCTTCTTGCGCCAGGACGACAACCCGCCTCGCTCGGTCGGTGAACCTCTCGAACATTTACGCTCCTAGCCTGCTGCGCATGCACCGGCGCACTCGTGCACCGTGTACGCCCCGTGGCTACCACTGTATCGGCCCGGGGCAGGGGATCGCGCCTGTCGCACGTACCCGGGACAACGCGTTCACGCGAGGCCGAATTCCGCCTCGCCGCCGACCCCCTGGTCAGGGACATGCCGATCGTCCGTTCAGGGGATCCGACCGCCCAGCGCATCGACGCGCCGACCTCCCGGCCCGGGCGGTCCGGGGCGGACGCTCAGCGACCGGTGGTCGCCGACCGCTCCGCCGCCTTCTCGGCCTGCCACCCGTCCTCGTCCACGCCGCGGCGCCAGTAGCCCGACACCGAGAGCAGATCGCGGGGCACGCCGCGCTCGTCGACGAGGTGCCGGCGCAGGCCGCGCACGAAGCCCGCCTCGCCGTGCACGAACGCGTGTTCCCGCCCGGGCGGGAACTCCAGCCCGCGCACCGCGTCGAGGAGCTGGTCGGGCGCGCCGGCGCGCCGGTGCAACCACACGGTGCGCAGCGCGCCGGGGCAGCGGAGCTCCTGCTGCTCCGCCGGGTCGGCTACCTCGAGGACCGCCACCACCGGCACGCCGCCCGGGACGCGCTCGCACGCGGCCCCGATGGCCGGCAACGCGCTCTCGTCACCGACCATGAGGTGCCAGTCGGCCCCCGTGTCCGGCGCGTACGCGCCCCCGGGCCCGGCCAGCCTCAACAGGTCGCCCGGGCGCGCCGCCGCGGCCCACGGCCCGGCGAGCCCGACGTCGCCGTGGTGGACGAAGTCGATCGTCAGCTCACCGGCGCCGTGGTCGAGCGCCCGCACCGTGTAGGTGCGCATCGCAGGCCACTGCTCCCGGGGCAGGTCGGCCCGGATGGCGTCCATGTCGAACGGCTCGGGGTAACTGACTCCCGGGCGGGGGAACAGGATCTTGACGTACCGGTCCGTGTACGGCGTATCGGGGAACGCCGAGAGCTGTTCTCCTCCCACGACGACGCGGATCATGTGCGGGGTGAGCCGTTCGGTGCGGCGCACCTCGAGAGTGGTCGTCCTGCGCGCCACTGGGCCTCCTCGGGGTCGAGTCCTGAGGCCAGCCTAACCACACATGCGGCCCGCCGCGGGCGGGGCGGCTCAGTTCTCCTTGTGGTACGCCTCGAGCACCTCGGCCGGGATACGCCCGCGGTCGGAGACCTTCATGCCACGCTTGCGCGCCCATTCCCGAATCGCCTGGTTCTGCTCCCGATCGATGGAAGGCCGCCGCGACGGCCCCGTGCCCGCGCCACCGGAGCGGCTGCGCCGGCCACCCGAGCGGCGGGCGGCAGCCACGTACGACGCAAGGGCGTCACGCAGCTTGCCCGCATTCGGGGTGGACAGGTCGATCTCGTAGTTCTTGCCGTCGATACCGAACTCGATCGTCTCGTCGGCTGCCTCTCCGTTCAGGTCGTCGATCAGTCGGACCTCGCGGATCTGCGCCATCGCCGCAACCCTCCACACTTCGTACCAGCATCTGACCGCGGCAACGGCCGCGATTGCACGATAAACCCGGTACGGCGGTTCGTCGAGTCACCCTGTCCGGTGTCGTGTCATAGTTACTCAGAACGCACGAGCGGGTACAGAATGGTTTCACGGATTCCGAGCCCGGTGAGCGTCATGAGCAGCCGGTCGATGCCCATTCCCATACCCCCGGTGGGCGGCAATCCGTACTCCATGGCGCGCAGGAAGTCCTCGTCCAGCTGCATCGCCTCGGGATCACCGGCCGCGGCCTGCAACGACTGGGCGGTGAGCCGCTCCCGCTGGTCGACCGGATCCACGAGTTCGGAGTAGGCGGTGGCCAACTCGGTGCCGAAGGCAACCAGGTCCCACGCTTCGGCGAGCCTCGGGTCGGCGCGGTGCCGCCTGGTCAGCGGCCGGACCTCGATCGGGTAGTCGCGGACGAACGTGGGCTCGATCAGGGTGTGCTCAACGAGCTTCTCGAACAGTTCGAGTACGATCTGGCCGGCGGTCTGCGAACCGTCGACTTCCACATCATGAGCGATCGCGAGCTTGTGCAGCTCCTCCACTGAGGTGTCCGGCGACACCTCCAGTCCGACGGCCTCGGAGACGGCCTCATGGAGAGTGACCGAACGCCACTCGCCGCCCAGGTCGTGTTCCGAGCCGTCGGCGCGACGCACAACAGTCGAGCCGAAGATCGCGCGAGCCGCTGTGACCACCAACTCACGGGTGAGCTGCGCCATGTCGTCGTACGTGGCGTAGGCCTGGTACGCCTCCAGCATCGCGAACTCCGGCGAGTGCGACGAGTCGATACCCTCGTTCCGGAAGTTCCGATTGATCTCGAAGACTCGCTCGATGCCACCGACCACGCACCGCTTGAGGAACAGTTCCGGAGCGATCCTCAGGTACAGATCCGTGTCCAGGGCGTTGGAGTGGGTGACGAACGGACGGGCCGTCGCCCCTCCGTGCTGCAACTGCAGCATCGGCGTCTCGACCTCCACGAACGACCGCTCGTGCAATACCGCGCGCAGGGTCCGCACGACCTCGGCCCGCCGGAGCACCGTCTCCCGCGCCTCCGGCCGGACGATCAGGTCGACGTAACGTTGCCTGACCCGGGTCTCCTCCGACAGCTCCCGGTGCAGCCCGGGCAGCGGCCGCATCGCCTTCGCCGCCAGCTGCCAGCTGTCGGCCATCACGGACAGCTCACCGCGGCGCGAAGTGATCACCTCACCGCGCACCTGCAGGTGGTCGCCGAGATCGACCTGCGCCTTCCAGCGCGCCAGCTCCTCGTCCCCGACGCGCGCGAGCGAGACCATCACCTGCAGCTCGGTGCCGTCGCCCTCGCGCAGGGTGGCGAAGCACAGCTTGCCGGAGTTGCGCAGGAACATCACCCGCCCGGTGACGGCGACGATGTCGCCCGTCGCGGTGTCGGGCGGGAGGTCGGGGTGGGCGGCGCGCACCTCGCGCAGGGTGTGGGTGCGCTCCACGGCGACCGGGTAGGGGTCGCGGTCCTGCTCGAGCATCGCCGCCCGCTTGGCCCGGCGGACCCGCATCTGCTCGGGCAGGTCGTCGTCGGGACTGGTGGGGGGCTCGTTGCTCACCCCCCAAGGGTAGAGAGCCGGATCGAGCGGAATTCGCTCGCCCGCCGCAAGCTCCCCGTACCGTCGTGGAACGTGACCACCTCCTCGCGAGCACGTTCGTTCGGCGCGGCGGCAGCCGCCTACGCAGAGCACCGGCCCGGCTACCCGGCCGCGGCCGTGGACTGGGCTCTCGAGCGGGTTTCCGGTCACACCCCCCGGCTGCTGGACCTCGCCGCCGGCACCGGCAAGCTCACCGAGGCGCTGCTGCCGAAGGGCACGGTCACCGCCGTCGAGCCCGATCCCGCGATGCGCGCCGAGCTGCTCGCCCGCTTCCCCGGCGTGGACGCGCGAGAAGGCAGCGCCGAGGAGATCCCGCTGCCGGACCGCTGCGTCGACGCCGTCCTCGTCGGCCAGGCGTGGCACTGGTTCGACGCCGACCGCGCCTACGCGGAGGTGGCCAGGGTGCTGCGTCCCGGCGGCGTGCTCGCGGCGATGTGGAACGGCGACGACGCGGACGTCGACTGGGTGCGCGGCTTCCACGAGGCCGGCCGGTGGAACTCCCACGTGGTGCGCGCGCCCGAGGCGGAACCCCCGCAGCTGGTGCACCCGGCGTTCGTCACGGGCGGGTTCGCGCAGTTCCCCAACTTCGTGCCCACCACCATCGACGGGCTCGTCGCGACACTGCGCACCCACTCGTGGTCGCTCGTGTCCGAACCGGCCGAGCGGGAGGCTGCGTTCGACCGGCTCCGGGCCTACCTCACGAGCCGCCCGGAGACGGCGTCGGGGGAGTTCGAGCTGCCGCTCGTCACCGACGTCGTGCGGGCGGTGCGGCGGGAGCAGGTCCCGTACTCGCGCGCGTGACCAGGTGCGAGGGCAGCAGGCGGCGCCGGTCCCGCTCGCCCTCGGGGCTCTCCACCAGCTCCATCAGCAGCTCGACGGCCAGCCGGCCCGCCTCGCCGCCGCGGCCGTGCACGGTGGTGAGCGGCGGGTAGGTCGTCGCCGCGAGGATGTCGTCGCATCCGACGATCGACACCTCGGCCGGCACCGCGACCCCGTGCTCGGCCATCCCGGCGAGCGCACCCTGGGCGAGCCCGTCGTCGAAGGCGATCGCCGCGGTGGCCCCGGTGGCGAGCACCTCGGCGGCCGCGGCGCGCCCCTCGTCGTGCTCGGGCCGGTGGGGGCGCAGCACGGTGGCGGTGACGCCGAGCGCGACGCACCGCTCCCGCACGGCGTCGCGGCGCTGCTCGTCCGACCAGGACCCCGCGGGCCCGCTGATGTAGGCGAGATGGCGGTGGCCGAGACCGGCGAGGTGGTCGACGGCCTCGCGGATCCCGGGCGCCGAGTCGACCAGGATCCGCGGCACGCCCGGCACGTCCCGGTTGACGAGCACGAGCGGATGCCCCCGCCCGGACACCTCCCGGACCTGCTCCTCCGGGAGCCGCGACGAGACCAGCACCACGCCGTCGGTGCGGCGCTCGAGCTCGGCGAGCAGGTCGAGCTCCTTCGCGGGGTCCTCGTCGGTGTCGCCGACAACGGTGCTGACGCCACCGGTCGCCGCGTGCGCCTGGGCGGCGCGGATCACCGGCGGGAAGAACGGGTTCGCGATGTCCGGCACCACCACGGCGATCATCCCGAGCCGCCCCGTGCTCAACGCCCGCGCCGTGTGGCTCGGCTTGTAACCCAGGCGGGCCGCGACCTCCGTGACGTGCGCGACCGTGCTCTCCTTCAGCCGGTGGGGGTGGGAGAAGACGCGCGAGACCGTCGACGTCGAGACCCCGGCGGCCGCGGCGACGACCTTGATCGTGGGCGCCTGCCGGCGCCCGTCCAGGCGGGCCACAGGCGCACTCTACGACGTCTCCGCGCGCGTCCAGGACTTGACGTGCAACCGGTTGCACGCAACTATCCCCGGCCAACGGGCACTGTGCGGCGGCAGGGGATGGAGGAGCGATGGACCTGCTCGACTGGTTGGTCGTCGGCGGCTACTTCGTCGTGATGGTGGCGATCGGGATGTGGGCGAAGGCCCGCATCCACGACTCCCGCGACTTCTTCACGGCCGGCGGGCGGATGCCCTGGTGGCTCTCCGGCATCTCGCACCACATGTCGGGCTACAGCTCCGCGGTGTTCGTCGGGTACGCGGCGATCGCCTACACGCAGGGCTTCGTGCTCTACGTCTGGTGGGCGCTCGGGATCACGTTCGCGATGGTGGTCGGCGCGTTCGTGTTCGTCCCGCGCTGGCCGCGGCTGCGGCAGCGGTTGGGGATCATCTCGCCGCTGGAGTACCTGCGGATCCGCTACGGCGTGCCCACCCAGCAGCTGCTCGCCTGGAGCGGCACCGCGCTCAAGGTGTTCGACGTGGGCGCGAAGTGGACGGCCACCGCACTGCTGCTGAACGTCTTCGCCGGTGTCCCGCTCCCCATCGGCATCCTGCTCACCGGCGGCGTCACGCTCGTCTACTCGACGATCGGCGGGCTCTGGGCCGACGCGCTCACCGACATGGGCCAGTTCCTGATCCAGCTCGTGGCGGGCATCGTCCTGTTCGTCGCCGTGCTGGGCGCGCTCGACGGCATCCCGACGATCTGGACGCTGTGGGACCGGCTCCCCGAGGGCAACGCCTCGCTCTTCAACGGCCAGTACACGGCCCTGTTCGTGTTCGTCTACCTGCTGATCAACACGCTGTCCTACAACGGGGGCACCTGGAACCTCGCGCAGCGGTTCATCGCCTCGCCCACCGGCAGCACGGCCCGGCGGGCGGCGCTGTTCTCCGCGGCGCTCTACCTGGTCTGGCCGCTGGTGATGTTCTTCCCGATGTGGGCGGCCCCGGTGCTGCTGCCCGGGCTGGCGGAGCCCGACCAGTCCTACGCCCTGCTCACCCAGCAGCTGCTCCCGGCCGGGCTCGTCGGGCTCGTGCTCGCGGGGCTCTTCTCGCACACGATGGCGATGACCGGCTCGGACGCCAACGCGATCTCCTCGGTGGTGACCCGCGACATCATCCCCGCGGTGTGGAAGCGCGGCCGCGCGCTCGACACCAGGACGGAACTCGTGATCGGGCGGATCGCGGTGTTCGCGTTCATCGCGCTGAGCATGGTGATCGCCCTGACCGCCGACAGCTTCGGCGGCGTGCTCGGCCTGATCATCCTGTGGTTCGGCGGCCTGGTCGGACCGATCGCCATCCCGATGCTCCTGGGCATGCTGCCCGCGTTCAGGCGGTGCGGTCCGGTCGCGGCGATCACGTCGTGGGCGGTGGGCCTCGCCGTCTTCGCGCTCACCCGGTACGGGTTCGACGACGCGATCTCGCAGCTCGCACCGGACCAGGCGACCGCGGTCCAGGTCGGCGGCCCGGTCGTCTGCGCGATCATCGTGTTCGTGGTCGTCGGGCTGGTCGCGCCGTGGCGCAACGCCGAGTCCGACGAGCTGGTCGACGCGATCTCCCGCGACGAGCCCGCGGCGGAGCCCGTCCGGTGACCTACCGCGACCACCTCGTGGACGACGTACTGGCGTGGTGGGCGGGCAACGGCCCGGACCACGAGCACGGCGGGGTCCTGACGTGCTGGGACAACGCCGGAACCAGGCTGGTGGCCACCGACAAGTACACCTGGTCGCAGGGGCGCTGGGCGTGGCTCACCGCGCGGACCGCGCAGGACGCCGAGCTGCTCGGCGTCGACGCCGACTGGTACGCCGACCAGGCCGTCCGCACGGCGCGGTTCGTCCGCGACCACGCGGTGCTGCCCGACGGCACCACCGCGTTCGTCACGGACCGGACGGGCGCCGAGGCGGGCCCGCACACGAGCGTCTACGCCGACCTGTTCGCCGCGCTCGGCTTCGCCGGCGTCGCGCGGCTGCGCCCGGAGGAGGACTGGGGCGGCCGAGCCGAGGACGTGCTGCTGCGCTCGGCGGCGGCCATCGACGCCGGCCGGTTCCGCTCCGACCCCTACCCGGTGCCCGCCGGGCACCGGTCGTTCGGGCTGCCGATGATCCTCGTCGGCGTCGGGGAGCAGGTGCACCGCGCCACGGGCTCGGCGGCGTCCGCGGCCGTCGTGCGCGACGCCGCCCGGCAGATCGAGGAACACCACCTCGACGGCGACGACGTCGCCGAGATGCCCGCGGCCACCGACGGGCTGCTCGCCCGCCACCGCACGCCCGGGCACGTGCTGGAGGCGGCGTGGTTCCTGCACCACGCCCGGGACCTGCTGGCCGGGTCCGCGCTCGCGGATCCGGACCGCCTCTCCCGGATCGCCGTGCGGGCCCTCGAGCTGGGCTGGGACGGCACCCACGGCGGGTTGCTGCGTTACGTCGACCGGGACGGCGGGACGCCCACCGGCGCCCGCACCGACGACCCGTACGAGGCGCTCGTCGTGGACACGTGGGACACGAAGCTGTGGTGGCCGCACGCCGAGGCGCTGTACGCCACCGCGCTGCTCGCGCCGGAGCGGCACGGACCCCTGCACGACTACGTGTTCGAGACGTTCCCGCAGGGGTCGGGGCGGGAGTGGACCCAGATCCGCAACCGCGACGGAACGCCCCTGGAGAAGACCGTGGCGCTCCCGGTGAAGGACCCGTTCCACATCGCGCGGGCGCTGCTCATGCTGGTGGAGCTGGAAGGAGAAGTGTGAGACAGGAAGTCCCGGGCATGCCGAGGGTGCGGTCCTTCCCGGACCGCGTGGCGATGGGCGAGGCGGCGGCCGCCGACGTCGCCGCGGAGCTGCGGGCGCGCCTCGCCGATCAGGACGCCGTGCGGGTGATCTTCGCGGCGGCGCCGAGCCAGAGCGACATGCTCGACCGGCTCGTGGCCGCCCAGGACATCGACTGGACCCGGGTGACGGCGTTCCACATGGACGAGTACCTTGGCCTGCCCCCCGATGCCCCCGCCCGGTTCGCGAACTGGCTGGACCGGGCGATCTTCACCCGGGTGCCGTTCGCGGAGGTGCACCGCATCGACCCGGACGCCGAGGTGACCGGCTACGCGAAGTTGCTCGCCGAGGCGCCGATCGACCTCGTCTGCCTCGGCATCGGCCAGAACGGGCACCTCGCGTTCAACGACCCACCGGTGGCCGACCTCGACGACCCCGAGGACGTCAAGCTCGTGGAGCTGGACCACACCTGCCGGCAGCAGCAGGTCGACGACGGCGCGTTCCCGGCCTTCGACGACGTGCCGACCCGTGCGGTCACGCTGACCCTCCCGCGGCTGCTGGATGCGCGCAGGCTGTTCTGCGTTGTGCCCGGAGCGGCCAAACGGCACGCGGTGGACCGCGCCCTGCACGCGCCGATCTCCGCGGCCGACCCCGCGACGGCGCTGCGCACGCACCCCGACGCCACCCTCTACCTCGACGCGGAGGCCGACCCCCGTGCCTGATGCGACGTTCCGCGGCTACCTCGACACCGTCCACGGCTACCTGGAACGGATCCTCGCCGAGGAGTCCGGCTCGATCCGCGCGGCCGCGGAGCTGCTCGCCGACCAGATCGCGGCCGACCGGCTCGTGCACGTGTTCGGCCCCGGCGGGCACTCCAACCTCGCCGCGCAGGAGGTGTTCTTCCGCGCGGGCGGGCTGATGCACATCTCGGCCATCCTCGACGAGGGCACCTTGCTGTCCAACGGGGCGCTGCGGTCGATGGCGATCGAGCGCACGCCCGGCTACGGGCGCATCGTGATCACGGATCGCGGCCTCGGCGCGGGCGACCTGCTGGTGCTCGTCAACGCCTACGGGATCAATGCCGCGCTCATCGACGCCGCGCTGACGGCAAGGGAACGCGGCGTGCGGCTGATCGGCATCAGCTCGCGCGAGCACGCCGAGAACACCTCTCCGGACCACCCGGCGCGACACCCGTCGAAGGCGAACCTGCACGACCTCGTGGACGTCGCGATCGACAGCAAGGTGCCGATCGGCGACGCGGTGATGGACGTGGCCGGCTCGGCCGAGCCGGTCGCGGCGGTGTCGACGTTCACCAACGCGTACGTGCTCAACTGCCTCACGCTCGCCACCGTCGAGGCGCTGGCCGCGCGGGGCGTCGAACCGCCGGTGTGGCGCAGCGGGAACGCCCCCGGCGGCGACGAGGCGAACGGGCGGTTCCTGCAGCGGTTCCGCGGCCGGGTGCGCTCCCTCTGATGGGCACCGTGCGGCTCCGCGGGCGGGACCCGGCGACCGGGCGCCTCCTCGAGGTGAGCACCGACGGCCCGGTGATCGCCCACATCCGCCTCGTGGAGGGCGGCGAGGACCACCCGTTGCTGCTGCCGGGCCTGGTCGACCTCCAGGTCAACGGCTACGGCGGCCACGACGTCAACGGGCCGGACGTCACCGCCGACGAGGTGGTCGCGCTCGTCCGGGCGCTCGCCCGGGCCGGCACGACCACCGTGGTCCCGACCGTCATCACGGCGGCCGAAGCGGACATCGTGCGCTCGCTGCGCGCGGTCGCCGAGGCCCGCGCGCGGGACGCGGCCACCCGCCGGGCCGTACCGTGCGTGCACGTCGAGGGCCCGCACATCTCCGCGGAGGACGGGCCCCGCGGCGCGCACCCGGCCGGGCACGTCCGCCCGCCAGATCCCGACGAGTTCGACCGCTGGCAGCAGGCCTGCGACGGCCTCGTCGGCTTCGTGACGCTCTCCCCGCACCACCCGGAGGCGGTCGCCTACACCGAGCACCTCACCCGGGCCGGCACGACCGTCGCGATCGGGCACACGCACGCCTCGCCCGAGCAGGTGCGCGCGGTGGCCGACGCCGGCGCCCGGATGTCGACGCACCTCGGCAACGGCGCGCACGCCGTGCTCGCCCGGCACCCCAACTACCTGTGGGCGCAGCTCGCGGACGACCGCCTCACCGCCGGGTTCATCGCCGACGGGCATCACCTGCCCGCCGACACGCTCACGGCCATGCTGCGCGCGAAGGGCCCGGAGCGCTCGCTGCTGGTGTCCGACTCCGTGGCGCTGGCCGGAATGCCACCCGGCGGGTACACCAGCCCGGTGGGCGGCGCGGTCGAACTCTCCGGCGACGGCCGGCTGTCGGTGGCCGGCACCCCCTACCTCGCGGGCGCGGCCCGGTCGCTCGCCGACGGCCTCGCGCAGGCCGTCCGCACGACCGGCATCGGGCTGGGTGCCGCGGTGCGGCTCGCGACCGCGAACCCGGGCCGGTTCGTGGGCGGCCGCGGCCGCCTGGTGCCCGGCGCGCAGGCGGACCTGCTGCTCGTCGACCCGGAACTGCGGGTCCAGCACGTGGTGGCCGCCGGCTCGGAGATCGTGTGACGAGGGCGGGCGTCGCCGTCCGGGACGTGACGCCGCCGCTCGGGACGGCGATGTCCGGCTTCGTCGCCCGCACCTCGCCGGCCACCGGCGCGCACGACCCGCTGCTGGTGCACGCGCTGGTGGTGGCGGACACCGCGCTCGTCACAGTGGACGTCGTCGGGCTGCACGAGAACGACTGCGCGCGCATCCGGCAGCGGTGCGCACTGCCCGCCGACCGCGTGCTCGTGCACGCGACCCACACGCACGGCGGCCCGGCGAGCATGCGCGGAAGGCTCGGCGGGCCGGTCGACGAGACCTGGCTGGAGCACCTGATCACGACGTGCGCCGAGGCCGTCGACGCGGCGCTCGCCGGAGCGGAACCGGTCGAGGTGCGCGCGGCGTACGGCGCGGATCCCGGTGTGGCCCGCAACCGGCGGCGGACCGGCGGGCCGGTCGACCCCGCACTCCCGGTGGTGCACCTGCGCCGCCCGGACGGGTCGCTGCTGGCGGGCGTCGTCTCCTACGCCTGCCACCCCGTGGTGCTCGGCGCGGACAACACGCTGCTCACCGCCGACTACCCCGGCGTCGTCCGCCGGGTGCTCGCCGAGCGGCTCGGCGGGCCCGTCCTCTTCGTCACCGGGTGCGCCGGGGACGCCAACACCGGCCACGCGGCCGCGGCCTCGGTCTCCACCGCGCCCGCCGCCGCCCGGACGTTCGCCGAGTGCGAGCGGGTGGGCGGGCTGGTCGCCGCGGCCGCGCTGGCCGCCACCCCGGCCGCCGGCCCCGCCCACGTGACGGCCGCCCGCCGGGAGGTGGTGCTCGACATCGACGTCGACCACGGCGACGTCGATGCGTGGGAGACGGACGCCGCACGTGCCGACGCGGCGCAGGCAGCACTGCTGCGGTGCTGGGTGGACTGGGGGCGCCGGCAGCACGCAGGGGCTCGCGCCACGTCGTGGACCGGTTCCGTCACCGCCCTGCGGTGGGGGCCCGCCGTGATCGTCGCGCTACCCGGGGAGCCGTTCGCGGCGGCCGCACACGCGATCCGCGCGCATGCCGCCCCCGGGGACACGGTGCTGGTGGCCGGCTACAGCGACGGCTGCCCCGGCTACCTGCCGCCCGCGGAGGAGTACGCCCACGGCGGCTACGAGGTGGAGGAGGCCCACCGCTACTACGGCCTACCCGGCCCCTTCGCGGAAGGCGGATCCGAGCAGATGACGGCGGCAGCCACGTCCGCGCTTCGCGAACTGCAGCAAGGTGGCTTTGCTCCGGTTGAACCGGAGTAAGGCCACCTTGCTGGCATTCGGGGCCCTAGCCTGCCGCCCCCGTTGCCGCTCGGGTCGCCGCCGCATTGCGTTGGTACGTCAGGCGCAGGCCCAGCAGCGTCAGGTCCGGCACGTACTCCTTGATCGTCTCCGACTCGCCCATCATGAGCGGGGCCAGGCCGCCGGTGCCGAGGACCGTCACCTGGCCCGCCTTCGGGCCCAGCTCGGCCAGGATGCGCTTCACCAGGCCGTCCACCTGGCCGGCGAAGCCGAAGAGCACGCCCGACTGCAGGCACTCCACCGTGTTCTTGCCGATCACCGACCGCGGCCGCACCAGCTCGACCGTGCGGAGCGCCGCGGCGCGGGTGGCCAGGGCCTCCATCGAGATCTCGATCCCCGGCGCGAGCGCACCGCCGAGGAACTCGCCCTTCGCGGAGACGACGTCGATGTTGGTGGACGTCCCGAAGTCGACCACCACGCACGCGGTGTCGTGGAGCCGGTGCGCCGCGAGGGTGTTCATCACGCGGTCGGCGCCCACCTCCCGCGGGTTGTCCACGAGCAGCGGCACGCCCGTGCGGACGCCGGGCCCGACGACCACCGCGGGCACGTCCCTCCGGTCGATGAGCAGCCGCAGCTCACGCAGCAGGGTGGGCACGGTGGAGAGCGCCGCGATCCCGGTGACCCGCCCGGCGTACGGGCCGAGGAGGCCGGCGAACGCGACGTCCAGCTCGTCGGAGGTCATCCGCGGGTCGGTGCGCATCCGCCAGCCCCGCACGAGCGGCGGATCGATCTCCTCGGCGGAGCCCTGCTCGTCCGCGTAGAGGCCCAGCGCGATCTGGGTGTTCCCGACGTCCACGCAGAGCAGCACGGCGTTGCCTAGAACTGGACCGCGACGTTGTCGATCAAGCGGGTGCCGCCGATCCGCGCCGCGACGAGCAGCCTCGCCCGCCCCTCCCGTGGATCGGGGCCGAGGTCCGGGTCGGTGAGCTCCAGGTAGTCCACCGCCACGGCGGGTTCCTCGGCGAGCACGGCCCGCGCCGCGTCCAGCACGGCCTGCGGCCCCCCGGCCGACCCGGCCGCCCCGGCGACCAGAGCCCGCTGCAGCACGGGCGCGCGGCGCCGGTCGTCGGCGGACAGGTAGGCGTTGCGGGAGGAGAGCGCCAGCCCGTCCGGTTCGCGCACCGTCGGCACGCCGACCACCGACAGCGGGAAGTCCAGGTCCCGCGCCATCTTCGTGACGAGGACGAGCTGCTGGAAGTCCTTCTCGCCGAAGAAGGCGAGGTCGGGCCCCACGATGTGGAAGAGCTTCGCCACCACCGTGAGCACCCCGGCGAAGTGTCCCTGCCGCACCCCGCCCTCGAGCCGCTCCCCCCGCGGGCCCGGGACGACGGTGGTGTCGGCACCCTCGGGGTACATGTCCGCCACGCCGGGCAGGAACACCAGCTCCACGCCCTCCTCGCGGCACGCCTCCAGGTCGGCCTCGAGAGGCCGCGGGTAGCGGGCCAGGTCCTCCCCGGGCGCGAACTGCAGCGGGTTCACGAAGATCGACACCACCGGCACCACCGCCCCCGGGGACCGGCGGGCGTGCCGGATCAGCTCCCGGTGCCCCTCGTGCAGGGCGCCCATCGTCGGCACGAGCGCGATCCTGCGACCAGCGGCGCGCAGCGCCCGCGTGACCGGGGCGATCTCGCGCGGCGAGCGGTGCACGGTCAGGGCGCCGGCCGCATAACCACCCAGCGTGCGTGCCGTCGTCATGGCTTCTCCTGGAGGATCTCGAGCACCTCGTGGGCGGCGTGGTCGGGCAGCATCCCGGCATCGACGGCGCGGTGCGCGGTGCGCCCGGCGAGCACGCGGTAGGTCTCGGCGAGATCCGGGTCGGCGGCGTCGAGCTCCCGCAGGTGGGTGCGCACGGTCCCGACGTCGCCGCGCGCCACCGGCCCGGTCAGGGCGCGGTCGCCGTGGCGCAGCGCGTTGTCCAGAGCCGCGGAGAGCAGCGGTGCGACGAGCCGTTCCGCCGGGTGGATGCCGGCGCGCTCCAGCGTCTCGACGCAGTCGCGCACCAGCGTGACCAGGTGGTTGGCGCCGTGCGCCAGCGCGGTGTGGTAGAGCGGGCGCATCTCCTCGGGCACCCGCACCGGCTCGGCGCCCATCTCGACCACGAGCGCCTCGCCCACGCTCCAGGCCGCCTCGTCACCCGCCGTGGCCGTGACCCCGACGCTGCACGCGGCGAGCCGGGCGACGTCCTCGGTGCGGCCGGTGAACGTCATCACCGGGTGCAGCGCGAGCGGCAGGACGCCGTGCTCGGCGGCCGGGGCGAGCACCGACACACCGTGCGCACCCGACGTGTGCACCAGGATCTGGCCGCTCCGGAAGCTGCCCGCTGCGGCCAGACCTTTCACGAGGCCGGGCAGGACGTCGTCCGGGACGGCGAGCAGGGCCAGGTCGACGCCGGCCACGACCTCGTCCGGCGGGCGCAGCGGGACGTCCGGGAGGAGCGCCTCGGCCCGCTGGACCGACGCCCGCGAGACGCCCGACGTGGCCACGACCCGATGCCCGGCGGCCGCCCAGGCCGCCCCGACGACGGCCCCGACCCGCCCCGCCGACACCACACCGACCGCGAGCCGCGCGGGCCTACCAGCGCTCATCGCTCAGCCTCGCTGCGCTCGGCTGGCGCTTCGCGCAAGGCGCTGTGCCAATGATTCGCTCGCAAGCTCGCTCATCGATCCACTCCTCGTTCCAGTCCCATGACGCGGGTACCAGACGGCGCGCACAGGCTAACGGCCCCGAGACGCTCGGATGGCGGCCCGGTGACGGGCTTCACCACGTCGTGTCGGCGGTTCTGGATTGCAGCAACGAGGGGGCCCGGCTCAGCGGCGGCCGTAGCCGGGGGGTGGGGGCCGGGGCGGGCGGTAGGCGGGGTGGTGCGGCGGCGCCGCTGCGGGGTGACCGACCGGCGGGGCCGGCGGCGGGCCGGGGGGTGGGGGTGTCCAGCCGGGCGGGCCGTGGTGGCGGAGCGCGACGGTGAGGGCCTCCGGGTGCCCGACGGCGCGGGCGCGGGCCTGGCGCACCGCCTCGACGGCCTCGGCGTGCCAGAGCGGACCGTGCGGGCCTGCGGTGCCGCGGGCCATGCGGTCGCGGAGGAACGCGAGATCCGTGACGGCGGACTGGTACTCCGCCACGGCCTTGGCGACCCGGCGCCCGGACCGGCGGCGCACGGCGGCCCGCCAGCCCTGCCGGCCGGCGAGGCTGGACAGCAGCGGCACCTCGCTCGGCACGATCCACCCGGCGGCCGCGAAGCCGGGCAGCTGCGCGGCGACGACCCGCTGCTCGCGCCGGCGCTGCCAGACCACGACGATCACCAGCGCGACGAACAGGGGCACCATGACGAACCCGTAGACGACGAGGAAGATCCCCCCGCCGAGGACGGAGGCCGAGGTGTTCCACAGGGAGTGCAGCGCGACCGCCACCACGTAGCCGATCGCCACCGCCCCGACCCGGCCACCGACGGACGCGCTGCGCGAGGCGATCCCGGCCCCGATGCCGATCATGGCCGTGAAGAGCGGATGGGCGAACGGCGAGAGCACGCCGCGCAGCACGAGGACGGCGAGCACGCTGCCGACCTGGCCGACGGCCGCGTCCTCGGTGAACGCCCGGCCCAGGTAGAGGATGTTCTCGGTGAACGCGAACCCGGCGGCCACCAGCCCGGCGTACACGATCCCGTCGACCACGCCGTCGAACTCGCGGCGCCGGAAGACCAGCATCCCGACCAGGAACGCACCCTTGACCGCCTCCTCGACGACCGGTGCGATCGCCACCGCCCCGAAGAGATCGGCCTGTTGCCGGCCCAGCGCCTGGTCGACGACCTGGCTCGCGCTGCTGTTGATCAGCAGGGCGGTCAGCGCCGCGAAACAGGCGCCCCACAGGAACGCGGCGAGCAGGGTGCGCGGCGGTTCCGGCTCCCAGCGGTCGATCCAGAGGAAGGCGGCCACGACGGGCCCGACCGGCACGAGCGCGCACAGGGCCCCGACCACCACACCGGTGGCACCCACGCTGGTGCCGAGCAGCCCGAGCACCACGAGCCCGCAGAACCCGAGGGCGATCAGGCCGAGGACCGGAGCGAGCACCCCGCGGCGCTGCCGACCCGAGGTGGGCATCGGGATGATGCGCGTCGCCTGGGTCATGGGGCGGGAGCCTAGTGTCCCGGACCGGACGTCCGGTGCATGAATCGGCGGATCCAGGTTTTCGCCGGGTGCGCCGGCGGGCCGGCCTCGTACCGGGCGTACTCGGACGGTTCGCCGGAGCGGCCGGCGGGAAGCTGGGCCGTCGAGTTATGTGGTGGACGTTCGGTCCGGGACACTAGGGGCGGTGACCGTCGGACGCGTGCCCGTTGTGCTCGTCACCCGGGTCGTCGGGCGTGCGGCAGCAGTGTTCGAGCCACAGCGCCCCGCCCACCAGGCCCAACGCGCACACGATGCCCACGGCGCCGGCGAGGGCGTCGCTCCCGGCGGCCGTCACGCCCCCGGCCAGTGGGAGGACGTGCGCGAGCAGCCCGCCCCACACCCCGGTCATGATCGCGCCGGCCAGCGACGACGCCTTCGCCAGGAGCACCGCGCGGGCCGCGACGAGCGGTTGCACCGGCTCCGTGCCGGGGCGGCGGCGGATGCGGGCGCGCAGCGCGCTGCCCCCCACCGCCTCCGCGATGCCGAGGACGCCGAGCGTGGCGCCCGCGAGCAGGGGCATCGGGGGGAGCGAGCCGTAGCTCACCCGGACGAGGATGCCGACGACCACCGCCGTGACGAGAGCGACGGCGAACAGGTCCCGCGGTCGGGTCGGGGTCACCGGGGGGCCATCAGGACGAGGTCGTCGCGGCGGCGCATCCCGTCCTCGGCCGCCGGCCCGAGCGCCGCGAGCACTTCCGCCACCGGGCGGGAGCTCGATCCGGGGCCCGGCAGGACCGCCCCGGGTTCGACGTCCAGCCACGGACGCAGCACGGTGGCCCGCTCGGGCGTGCCCGGGTGCGGGAGCAGCAACTCCGGGTGGTCGCTGCGCACCGGGCCGTCCGGCCCGTCGACGGTGACGACGTCCACGTCCAGGGTGCGGGGACCCCAGTGCACCTCCCGCACCCGCTCCGCGGCCCGCTCGAGCTCCTGGCCGCGGTGCAGCCAGCCCCACGCGTCGGTCCCCGCGTCCTCGACGACGAGCACGGCGTTGAGGAAGTCCGGCTGCTCGACGCCGCCCCACGCCGCGGTCTCGTACACCGGCGACGCCGCCCGCACCGCGGCGCCGAAGCCCGCGACGGCGGAGCGCAGGTGCGCGAACCGGTCGCCGAGATTCGAGCCGAGCGAGAGCACCGCCCGCGTCACGCGGGAACCACCTGCCCTCGGCCACCGGTGCGGGACCGCCGCGCGACCACGGCGACGTCGGCGAACTCCCGCTGGATCGGCGCCTGCGGCTTGTGGAGCACGACCTCGACGGTCTGCACCCGCACGTCGGCGAACACGTCGTCGGCCACCCGCCCGGCGACCGCCTCGATGAGGTTGCACGGCGGCCCGGCGACGATCGCGGCCGCCCGCTCGGCCATCTCGCCGTAGTCGAGCGTGTCCTCGAGGCGGTCCGAACGAGCCGCGTGCGTGAGGTCGATCCACACGAAGATGTCGACGACGAAGTCCTGGCCGTCGCGGCGCTCGTGCTCGAACACACCGTGGTGACCGCGCACCCGCAGGCCCCGCAGCTCGATGCGATCCGCCATCGGACCTCCTACTGCTCTACCCGGCCGTGCCAGGCGTCCGCCACCCGCACGGCGTCGAGCGTGCCGATCACATCGTGCACCCGCACGCCCCACGCCCCGCGCTGGGCCGCGAGCGCGCTCACCGCGGCCGTGGCGACGTCGCGGCCCGACGTCGCGCGCGCCACGCCTTGCGCGTCGGCCAGCAGGGATCCGAGGAACCGCTTGCGAGAAGCCCCCACCAGCACCGGGAACCCCAGCTCGACGAGCACGTCCAACCTGCGCAGCAACGCCCAGTTGTGCTCGCCGGTCTTCGCGAACCCCAGCCCCGGATCGAGCACCAGCCGCGCCGGGTCCACGCCCGCGGCCACCGCGGCGTCCACCCGGGCGGACAGCTCGTCGCGGACGTCCGCGACCACGTCGTCGTAGACCGCGAGCTCGTTCATGCGGTCGCTGTGCCCGCGCCAGTGCATGAGGATCCACGGCACCTGCGCCGATGCCACCGCCTTGCCCATCGTGGGGTCGGCCTGTCCGCCGGACACGTCGTTCACCACGGTGGCCCCGGCCTCGACGGCCGCCTCGGCGACCGTGGCGCGCGTGGTGTCGATGCTGACGCGCACGCCGGCGGCGACGAGCTCGCGCACCACCGGGAGCACCCTCGCGAGCTCGGCCTCCGGCTCGACGCGGGGCGCTCCGGGCCGGGTGGACTCCCCGCCGACGTCCACCAGGTCGGCGCCCGCGTCGCGCATCGCGACGCCGTGTGCCACGGCCTGGTCGCGGTCGAGCCAGCGGCCGCCGTCGGAGAACGAGTCCGGCGTCACGTTGAGGATGCCCATCACCACGCACCGCCCGGGATCCGGCAACCCGGCCACCACTAGTGCCCCTCACCCGTTCCGGATCAGCGCGAGCACCTCGGCGCGGGACGTCGGCGACGACCGGAGCATGCCGCGCACGGCGGACGTGGTGGTGCGCGAGCCGGGTTTGCGGATCCCCCGCATGCCCATGCAGAGGTGCTCGGCCTCGATCACCACGATCACGCCCTTCGGTTCGAGCTTGCGAACCATCGCGTCGGCCACCTGCGCCGTGAGCCGTTCCTGCACCTGCGGCCGCCGCGCGTACAGGTCGACGAGCCGGGCGAGCTTCGACAGGCCGGTGACCCGGCCGTCGGGGTTCGGGATGTAGCCGACGTGCGCCACGCCGTGGAAGGGCACCAGGTGGTGCTCGCACATCGAGAACATCGGGATGTCCTTCACCAGGATCAGCTCCTGGTGGTGCTCGTCGAACGTGCGGTCCAGCACCTCGTCCGGCTCGGCGTAGAGGCCCTGGAAGATCTCCGCGTACGACCGGGCGACACGGGCCGGGGTCTCCCGCAGGCCCTCGCGGTCCGGGTCCTCGCCGATCGCGAGGAGCAGTTCCCGCACCGCCGCCTCGGCACGAGCATGATCCATCGTCGGTCGGCCGTTCATCGACACCCTCGCGGCCGCCGCACCACCGGGTACCGCTGCACTCAGCGTGAGCCGCCCTCGTCGGGCCCGGGGCCGCTCTTCTCGCCCGGCTTCTCGAGCGAGGGCCTCTCGGGTGCGGGCCGCTCGGGCGCTGCCTGCTCCGCAGGTTCGGCCGCACCGTTGGTGCCTGCCGGCTGTGGCACCTGGTTCGGCGGCGGCCCCCACTGCGGGCCGGGCGGCGGCTGCTGCGGCTGCCAGTGGCCGGGCGGTGGCCAGCTCTGGCCGTGCGGGGTGGTGGCGGGACGCCAGTCCGGCGGCGCACCGTAGTTGTGCGGCACCGAGTTCGGCTGCGGCGGCGGCCCACCCCAACCCTGCGGGGGCACCGGCTGCCCCTGCGGGTGCGGCGGGGGGAAGCCCGGCTGGCCGGGACCACCGGGGTAGCCACCGGGCGGCGTGGGAACCGGGCCGCCGTTGGGGCCGGGCGCCGGTACACCGTTGGCGCCGCCCGGGTAGGAGCCGACCGGCGCAGGTGCGCGCACCGGCTCGGTGTGCGGGGGCCACGGCTCGCCGCGCTCCTTGGCGCGCTCGGCCGGCGTCTTGATCGGCGGCTTGTCCGACGGCGTGCGGTCGCCGAAGTCGTTGAACGCCGTGATCCGCGGCCGCTTCTCCACCCGGTCGAAGATGCGCTCCAGGTCGATGCGGGTGAGCGTCTCCTTCTCGAGGAGCTCGAACACGAGGTCGTCGAGGACGTCGCGGTAGGTGTTGAGGATCTCCCACGCCTCGGTGTGCGCCGCCTCGATGAGCGCGCGCACCTCCTCGTCGATCTCGTGGGCGACCTCGAGCGAGTAGTCGGCCTGCGCGCCCATCGAACGGCCCAGGAAGGGGTCGCCCTGCTCGCGGCCGTAGCGCACGGCGCCGAGCCGGGCGCTCATGCCGTACTCGGTGACCATCGCCTTGGCGATCTTGGTGGCCTGGTCGATGTCGCTGGAGGCGCCGGTGGTGGGCTCGTGGAACACGAGCTCCTCCGCGCTGCGCCCGCCCATCGCGAAGACCAGGCGCCCGATCATCTCCGAGCGGGTCATGAGGCCCTTGTCGTCCTCGGGGACGACGAGCGCGTGGCCGCCGGTGCGCCCGCGCGGGAGGATCGTGAGCTTGTAGACCGGCTCCAGGTCGGGCATCGCCCAGGCCGCGAGGGCGTGGCCGCCCTCGTGGTAGGCCGTGATCTTCTTCTCCTGCTCGGAGATGATCTTGCCCTTGCGGCGCGGACCGCCGACGACCCGGTCGACCGACTCCTCGAGCGCGGCGCCGTTGATCAGCGTGCCGTTCTCGCGCGCGGTGAGCAGCGCCGCCTCGTTGATGACGTTGGCGAGGTCGGCACCGGACATGCCGACCGTGCGCTTCGCCAGGCTCAGGAAGTCCACGTCGTTCGCGAAGGGCTTGCCCTTCGAGTGCACGCCGAGGATCGCCTGGCGACCCGCGAGGTCCGGGGCGGCGACAGGGATCTGGCGGTCGAAACGACCGGGGCGCAGCAGCGCCGGGTCCAGGATGTCGGGCCGGTTGGTGGCCGCGATGAGGATGATGCCGCCGCGGGCGTCGAATCCGTCCATCTCGACGAGCAGCTGGTTGAGCGTCTGCTCGCGCTCGTCGTGGCCGCCACCGAGACCCGCGCCGCGCTGGCGGCCGACGGCGTCGATCTCGTCGACGAAGATGATGCAGGGCGAGTTCTGCTTGGCCTGCTCGAACAGGTCACGCACCCGGGAGGCACCGACACCGACGAACATCTCGACGAAGTCGGAGCCGGAGATCGTGTAGAACGGCACCCCCGCCTCGCCCGCGACCGCCCGCGCCAGCAGGGTCTTGCCGGTGCCGGGCGGGCCGTAGAGCAGCACACCCTTCGGGATCTTCGCGCCGAGCGCCTGGTAACGCGCCGGGTTCTGCAGGAAGTCCTTGATCTCGTACAGCTCCTCGACCGCCTCGTCGGCGCCCGCGACGTCACCGAAGGTGGTCTTCGGCATGTCCTTGTTGAGCTGCTTCGCCTTCGACTTGCCGAAGGACATCACCCGGTTCCCGCCGCCCTGGGCGTTGTTCATCATCCAGAACAGGATGAGCAGCACGAGGCCGAGCGGGATCAGGTAGATCAGCATCGTGGTCAGGAACGAGTCCTGCCGCACGGTGGTGTTGAACGCCGGCTTGTTGCTCGCGTTCCCGAGCGTCTCGACGATGGTGCCCGCGGTCTGCGCCGGGTACTGGGTGATGATCTGCGTGCTGCCCTCGACCGGCTTGGCGAGCGTGAGCCGAAGCCGCTGCTCCCGGTCCTCGATGAGCGCGTTCGTAACGTTGCCGTCGGAGATCTGCGTGAGCGCCACCGAGGTGTCTACCCGCGTGTATCCGCGCGTGTCGTCGAACAGCACGCTGAAGGTGAAATAGACCAGGATCGCGGCGAGGATCCAGATCAGCGGGTTCCGTAGCAGGCGCTTGCGGTCCATGCAGCTTCGGCCGTGGCGGCCTTCACCCTTCCTGGCGAGATTCTCCGGCGGAGAGACCCGGCACAGCGGACTGACCGGCCCTGAGTCCGCCAGGATAGCGGGCCGGGAGCACAGCTGCGCCGTCGATGTCCGACCGCGTACCTCTTACGGGTACCTGCGCATTCAACGAACGGGCCCCAACCCGTGTTCCCGCAGGCCCGCGGGCGGCCATATCCCCACGGCCGCGGCGTCGTTGGGCCAGTGGCGGAAGCGGATCACGAAGGTCGGCGACGAGGCCGGCGGTGGGGGTATCTGGGATGACAGTGAGGGCCCGTGGGGTCGCGTTGGCGGTCGCACTCGGTGGGATCGCGCTCGGGACGGTGCTCGCCCCCGCGGCCACGGCCGCACCCGCCCAGTCCGGCCGCGACCAGTGGGCGCCTGCCGGCTCCGCGGCGATCCGGCCCGGCGTCGTCACGGACACCGAAGGCGGCGGGTCCTGCACGAGCAACTTCGTCTTCACCAGCGGCGACCGCACCTTCCTCGGCCAGGCCGCGCACTGCGGGGGCACCGGTGACGCCACCGAGACCGACGGGTGCGACTCCGGCACCGTCGACCTCGGCGCCCCGGTGGCAATCAAGGCCACCGACGGCACCGAGCGCGCCGGCCGCCTGGCCTACAGCTCGTGGGTCGCGATGCAGGCGAGCGGCGAGACCGACCCCGACGTCTGCGCGTTCAACGACTTCGCCCTCGTCGAGATCGCCTCGGAGGACGCGGCCGACGTGAACCCGAGCCTCCCGGTCTTCGGCGGCCCCACCGGCCTCGACACCGACGGCCTCGGCACCGGCGACCTGGTCTACAGCCTCGGCAACTCCCCGCTGCGGCTGGGCATCGAGGCGCTCGGGCCGAAGGTCGGCGTGAACGTCTCCGATTCGGGTGGCGGGCGCAACCACGACGTCTACACGCTCACCCCCGGCATCCCCGGCGACTCAGGCAGTGCCTTCGTCGACGACTCGGGCGCCGCGTTCGGCGTGCTGTCCACGCTGAACCTCGCGCCGCTGCCCGCCAGCAACGGGGTCATCGACCTGGCCCACGCGCTCGACTACGCCGCCGCGAACGGCGACGTGGGCGACGTCGAGCTCGCGCTCGGCACCGAGCCGTTCAACTCCGGCCCCGCCGCCGGGCTCCCGGTGCCGCCCCTCCCGGCGCTGCCCGCGCTCCCCGCGCTCGGCGGCTGAACCCGCCCCCCGCGCGCACTTCACTCAGGCGTAGACGGAGGGGTCGAGCGTGCCGATGAACGGCAGGTCGCGGTAGCGCTCGGCGTAGTCGAGGCCGTAGCCGACGACGAACTCGTTGGGGATGTCGAAGCCGACGTACTTGACCGGCACGTCGACCTTCACCGCGTCCGGCTTGCGCAGCAGCGTGCAGACCGACAGCGACGCGGGGTGCCGCGACTCCAGGTTCTTCAGCAGCCAGGACAGGGTGAGGCCCGAGTCGATGATGTCCTCGACGATGAGCACCTCACGGTCGGCGATGTCGCGGTCGAGGTCCTTGAGGATGCGCACGACCCCCGAGGACGAGGTCGCGGAGCCGTAGGAGCTCACCGCCATGAACTCGAGCTGCACCGGCACCGGCAGGGCCCGCGCCAGGTCGGTCATGAACATCACGGCGCCCTTGAGGACGCCGACCAGCAGCAGGTCCGAGTCCGACTCCGCGCGGTCGGCCGCGATCTGGGCCGCCAGCTCGGCGGTGCGCTCCCGGATCGCCTGCTCGGTGATCAGCGTCGATGCGATCTCACCGTCGTACACGGCGGGCGGCCTCCTGGGTGGGGGTCGGGATCAGTGTCATGACAATGGCCAGCGGATCGGGCGCACGGAAAGCGTGCCACGCGCGCGCACCAGCTCCAACCCACCCGGAAGGGCGACACCGCCGCGATCAGGGCCCTGACCTGCGAGAACGTCGGCGGCTCTGAGGTGCTCGTCGGTGAGAGCCGTCACGTCGACGGTGGCGAGCCAGGCCCGCAGCACCCGGCGGCGCAGGGCGGCGGGCACGCCGTCGAGCGGGGCGAGGCGCAGATCGAGCGGCAGGTCCGGGTCGTGGGCCCGGCCGAGGAGGTCGGCCGCGACGGCGTCGAGCGCGTCGCCGTCCTCGCGCAGCTGCCGCGCCGTGCGGGCAAGCGCCTCCGCCACCCCGCCCGCGAGAACGTCCTCGAGCAACGGCAGCACCTCGCGCCGCAGGCGCACCCGGGTGAACCGCGGATCGGTGTTGTGCGGGTCGTCCCACACGGCGAGCCCGGCCGCCTCGCACGCCGCCCGGGTGACCGCGCGGCGCAGCCCGAGCAGCGGGCGGCACCACGGGGTGTCCCACGCCCGCATCCCGGAGAGGGATCGGGCACCGGAGCCGCGGCCCAGCCCGAGCAGGACGGTCTCGGCCTGGTCGTCGAGGGTGTGCCCGAGCAGCACGGGCGAGTCGGGGTGCGGGCGGGCGGAGCGGAGGGCGGCGTAGCGGGCGCGACGGGCCGCGGCCTCGACCCCGCCGGAGCCGGAGACCTCGACCCGGTGGACGGCAGCGGCCGCCCCCATCCCGCACAGGAGCTCAGCGGTGGCGGCGGCATGTTCCGCGGAACCGGCCTGCAGGCCGTGGTCCACGACGGCGGCGTGCACCGTGCCCGCCCCCCGCACGGCCAGCGCCGCCGCGGCGAGGGCGAGCGAGTCCGCACCCCCGGAGCAGGCGACGAGCAACGGGGCGTCCCGGTGGGGCACGGGCAGCGCGGCGACCGCGCCCCGAACGGCCCGCCGAACGGCGAGGACCGCGGTGTCACGCCCTGTCTGCTGCCTCACGCGGCTGCTCCCCGGTCGTCTACAGCCCGTGGATGCGCTCCAGCCACGCTCCGGGGTGGGCCAGCTCGTCGCGGGTCGGGAGGGTCTCGGGGCTCTCCCACACCCGGTTGAAGCCGTCCATGCCGGCGGCGAGCACCACGTGCCGGGTGAACGCGGAACCCACTGCGTACTGGCGGACCTTGGCCTCCACGCCGAGGAGCGCACGCAGCAGGCGGTCGACGAGGCCACCGCCGCGGCGGCGCATCGTGAACCGGTTGCGGATGGTGGCGACCGTGGGCACGACGGACGGGCCCACGGCGTCCATCACGTGGTCGGCGTGGCCTTCCAGCAGGGTGGTGAGGGCGAGCAGCCGGTCGAGCACCGCGCGCTGTTCCGGCCCCTGCAGCAGCTCGACGATCGCGAGCGAGTCGCCGCCGGACTCCCGCAACGCCCGCACCACCTCGGGCAGCCGTTCCAGGACCGCACCGCGGTCGCCCTGCGCGATCGACAGGAACTGGCCGACCTCGCCCGCGAAGTAGGACCGCAGCCACGGCACCGCGGTGAACTGGAGCCGATGGGTGGCCTCGTGCAGGCAGACCCACAGTCCGAAGTCGGTGCTGGGCACGTCGAGCGCCTTCTGGGCGGCGTGCACGTTGGGCGCAACGAGCAGCAGGCGCCCGCCGCCGTCGGCACCGCCGAACGGGTCGTACTGGCCGAGTACCCGCCCGCCCAGGAACGCGACCACGCTGCCGACCTGCAGCCCCGCGGTGCGCGCGGTGACGCTGCGGGCCATCCGCGACACCTCGGGCAGCTGGGCGTCCGCGGTGAGCGCGGCCATGCCCGAGACGGCGGCGGCCGCCCACGCCCTGCGGTCCACGACGTCGGCGGGCAGCAGCGGCAGGCCGTGACCGAGTCCGGTGATCTCCCGGACGTGCCCCTCGGCGACGGCGGCGTCGGCGCGCAGGCGCTGCACCAGCTCGGCGGCCTCCGCGGGGGTGGCATCGGGGCCGGGCTGCATGAGCCGGCCCGCCGTGCGACTCGCGAGCTCCCAGTCGACCGGGAGACCACGCTCACCGAGCGGGCTCGACGTGGGCTGGGCGGAGTCGGTCACGTACGGCACACCTCCCACGCTACGTGCCCGGCCGGGCTCACGGCTGACGGCAACCGCATCGGCTCAGGTCGGCGGCCATGGCGTCGTGCAACGGGCGGACGGTGGTCGGGTTGGCGCCGTTGGACATCAGGGCGAAGACCAGCAGCCTCCCGTCCGCGTCCGTGACGATGCCGGCCAGGCTGCTCACCCCGGTGAGCGAGCCGGTCTTCGCGCGGACGACACCGCGCCCGTCGGCGGCCCGCCCGTCGCGCGCGTACCGGTTGTCGAGCGTGCCGACACCACCCGCCACCGGGAGTCCGGTGAGGATCGGACGCAGGAACTGCGTGTCGAGCGGCCCCTTCGCGGGCGAGGCGGCAGCGGCGAGGATCTCCCCGAGCAACCGGGCCGGCACCTCGTCCCGCGTGGAGAGGCCGCTGCCGTCCACCATCACGGCGCCGGTCGTGTCGATCCCCGCCTGGCGGAGCGCGGCGAGCACGGCCCCGGCCGCACCCTCGAACGACGGCTCCGCCTCGCGGGCGACCGCCACCTCGCGGGCGAGCACCTCGGCCAGCACGTTGTCCGAGGCGCGCAGCGCGAACTCGGCGAGCTCGCTCACCGGCGCCGACGACACGGCGGCGATGGCGGTGGCGTCCGGGCCGGCGTTGCCCTTCTCCACGTCGTCGACGCCCAGCTCGTCGCCGAGCGCGCGGGCGGCGGTGAGCGCCGGGTCCGAGACGCGCGGGCCGTCCTGCAGCTCGGGGTCGATCCGGCCCCCGTCGAGCATCACGGGCTCGATCGGCGTGATGAACCCGGCGGCGACGTCCCCGGGGTTCCACCCGGGGGCGAGCCCGTCCGCGGTGTAGCGGCTCGTGTCGACCAGCACCCGGCGGATCGGGCCGGGGGCCTTCTTCTTCACCGCGTCGGCGAGCTCGACGATGCTGGGCGCGTCCGGGTACAGGCTGTCCTCGGGGTCGGGGAGCGCGGTAAGGGTCGGGTCACCGCCGCCCACCAGCACGACCGTGCCCGGGTCCGGGCCGGTCACGACGCGGGTGACCAGCCGGTCGGTCGGGTTGAGCACCAGCATCGCCGCCGCGGTGGTGACGAGCTTCCCGGTGGAGGCGGGCGTGAGCGGGCGCTCGGGCGTGTGGCCCCACAGCTCGCTGTCCGTGGCCGGGTCGATCACGATGCCGGCGAACTTGCCCGGCATGTCGCCCGCGGCCTCGTCGAGGGCCGCGCTCAGCCCGTCGGGTGTGGGGACCGGCGCGTCCGCCGCGAGCGGTCCCAGCTCGGAGTGGGGGACGGGCGGTAGCGGTGGGGGCGCAGGCGCCACCAGGCCGAGCCGCTGCACGAGGGTGGGACCGGTGAGCGCGATCGCCCCGCCGGCGGCACCGGCCACCACGAGCACGACGAGCACGGCGACCATCCGCCGCGTACTGCGACCGGGCAGTCGCAGCGAGTCACCGATTCGTCGCCCGATGCCCACGGGCGCCCTCCCTCGACATCCTCGGAGCGCTGGAGGCGCGCCCCGGACGTCGGACCCGCCGACGCGGTCCCTCACACTAGACCGAGGCGCCGGAGCCGGTCGCCCGACCGGTACCGGCCATCCATCCGACCGACGGACCAGCAGGAGAGCGCCAGTGGACTTCGACGTCACCATCGAGATCCCCAAGGGCGGCCGCAACAAGTACGAGGTCGACCACGAAACGGGGCGCATCCGGCTCGACCGGACGCTGTTCACCGCCACCCAGTACCCGGCCGACTACGGGTTCGTCGAGGACACGCTGGGCGAGGACGGCGACCCGCTCGACGCGCTCGTGCTGGTCCAGGAGCCGACGTTCCCGGGCTGCCTCATCCGCTCGCGCGCGATCGGCATGTTCCGCATGAAGGACGAGAAGGGCGGCGACGACAAGGTCCTCTGCGTGCCCAGCGACGACCCGCGCCAGGAGCACCTGCGCGACATCCACCACCTCCCCGAGTTCGACCGGATGGAGATCCAGCACTTCTTCGAGATCTACAAGGCGCTCGAACCGGGCAAGAGCGTGGAGGGCGCCACCTGGGTCGGCCGGGCCGACGCCGAGCGGGAGATCAGGGCCTCCTGGCAGCGCGCCAAGGCGGCCGGGGCGCATTAGCGGTCAGCCGGCGGCCCGCACTGCGAGGTCCCAGACCCGGATCGAGTTGTCCTGCGCCGCCGACACCAGGATCGGGCGGCCGTTCAGGTCGGCGACGCCGAGCTCGGTCAGCTCGGCCTCGTGCCCGGCGATCGGCGCGCCGAGCCGACGGCCGCTGTCGATGTCGTGGAGGACGATCGTGTGGTCCTCGCCCTCGATCGCCACGAGCGGCCGCCCCTCCACGACCGCCACCGCGCTCCACCTGGTGCGGCCGATGTCGTGCCGGCGCACGAGGACCCCGGTGTGCAGGTCCGTGACCTGCAACCCGTCCGTCGTGTTGACGATCACCGGCACCCCGTCGAGCTCGGTGATCTCGCCGTACGTGTTGGGGGCGGCGACCTGCTCGCCGGTCTCGAGGTCCCAGACGTGGTTCACCTGCACGGATCCCGCGATGTAGAGGTACACGCGTCCCTGGATCAATGCCGTGGCCAGGGGCATGACGGAGTTGTTGCTCCCCGGTGCCGGCATCGGCGCGCCGAGCGGCGCGCGGGCCCGCACGTCCCAGCGCCGCACCAGCTCCCCGCCGATGGTGGCCGCGATCGGCCTCCCGCCGACGGTGGCGGCCGTGAGCCCGTACACATCGCTGCCGTGCGCGCCGACCGGGCCCTCGTCCCAGGTCGCCATGTCGATTCCGCTGAGCTCGCCGTCGTACGACGAGGCCACCACGACCGACCGCCCGTCGACGTCCACCGCGTCGACCCGGACGACCTCCACGCTGGACTTCAGGACCCCGCCGATCTCGCGGTCGGTGGCGAGCTCGCGGAGCCGTACCTGGTTCTCCAGGTCCTTGAAGAGGATCGCAGGCACGCCGCCGACCTGCGTGGTGCGGAAGGGTGTCGAGCTGATGCTGCGCACGCCGAGCGCGCGCTCGGTGATCACCGGCTCCGGAGGGGCGGCGGCGGCCGGCGATCCGAGACGGGTGACGGCCAGCGCGCCGCCGCCCGCCAGCACGAGGGCACCGGCCGCGCCCACGAGGAACCGCCGGCGGGAGGTCCGCGGCGGGCCGGCCGGCGCCGGTCCGGGCGGAGCGTGGCCGGGCGCGCCGATCACCGTGGCGGCCGCACCGACCGCGGTGACCGCGTCGTCGGCTAGCGCCCCCGCGGTCGGGTACCTCGAACCGGGGTCCTTGGCCATGCCCAGCGCCACGACCCGGTCGATGGCCGGCGGGAGCCAGGGGAAGGTCTCGGTCGGGCGCGGCGGCGGGAGGTGCAGGTGGCCGTACACCTGCGCGGCGAGGTCGGCCCCGGCGAAGACCCGGCTGCCGGTCAGCAGCTCGTACAGGACACAGGCCAGCGCGTAGACGTCGACGCGGTGGTCGGTGTGCCCGCCGAGCAGCCGTTCCGGCGCCAGGTACTCGACGGTGCCGTCCGATGCGCCCGTGCCTCCCGGCCCCGCGGCGATACCGAAGTCGGCCAGCTGCGCGAAGTCCGGCCGGCCCGGCGCCGGCGGCGCCAGCAGGACGTTCGAGGGCTTCACGTCGCGGTGCACCAGGCCCGCGGCGTGCGCCGCATCCAGCGCGGCCGCCACCTGCGCGACGATGCCGACGGCCCGCTCCGGCGGCAACGGACCGGAGAGCATGAGCTCCGCGGCGAGGTCCCGGCCGTCCACCAGCTGCATGTCCAGGAACAGCCGCCCGTCGATCTCCCCGTACCGGTGGATCGGCACGACGTGCGGCTCGGCGAGGCTGGCCGCGACCTCGCACTCCCGGCGGAACCGCGCCCGGTACACCTGGTCGGCCGACAGGTGGGGCGCCAGCACCTTCAACGCGACCGACCGGCCGCCCTGGCCGGTGTCGACGGCCCGGCGGACCTCACCCATCCCGCCCCGCCCCAGCAGCTCGCCGAGCAGGTACGGGCCGAACATCACCGTGGCCGTCATCGCCCGCTCCGCGTGGTGAGGTCCCAGATCCGGATCGACCGGTCGAGGCTGGAGGACAGCAGGTAGGTCGAACCGCCGACGGTCGTCGTGGTCAGCGCGGTGATCGAGCCCTCGTGGCCGGTCATCGGGACACCGACCGGGCTGCCGTCCCGGAGGTCGCGGAGCCGGATCACGCCGTCGTGCCCGGCCTCGACGAGGAGCGGACGCCCGTCCACCACCACCGGAACGACCTCCGACTCGACCCTGAACCCGTACCCGGGCAGCGGTTCGCCGGAGTGCAGATCGACGAGATGGAACTCGATGAAGTCGTCCACCAGTAGCGCGGAGCCGCTGGGAAGCTCCACGACCACGGGCGCGGCGCTGCCCGAAGTGGGAACGGGCACGCCGACCGGTGTCCCATCGGCTAGGTCCCAGGCCCGGATGGACGAGCCGATGCCGTGTGCCAGCACCACCGAGCGACCGGCCGACCGGACCACCGACAGGGTGTACACGCCCTTCTCCAGGCCGGTGATCGGATCACCGATGGGTGCGGCGGCAGCCAGGTCCCAACGTCGGATCGTCCGGTCGGCACCGCCCGAGACGAGCACCTCACGGCCGTCCACGTCGGCGATGGCGATCGCGTCGACGGAGCCGGTGTGGCCGCTCAGCGTGGTGGGCAGCGGCTTGCCCGTCGCGAGGTCGAACACCCGGATGACGCCGTCCACACCACCGCCGACGACGACGCTGCGGCCGTCGAGACGGGTCACCGTGGCCGTCGTCAGCCCGGCGTGGTCGATCGGTTCGCCGATCACCTCACCGGTCGCCAGATCGAGGACCCGGGTCTCGGTGACCGAGCCGGCGACGAGCACCGGGGTGCCGTCGAGGTCGGCGATCACAGGCGTCTCCGATGCCGCTGCTCGACCGACCAGCGCCCGCTCGGTGACGGGCCCACCGGACGGCAGCGCGTCGGTGGGCACCGGGTCGGGCGGCACCGGTGCGGGGACATCCGGGCCGGGAGCAGGCCGGGTGACGACGAGTGCGGTGGAGACCACGGCGACGACCAGCACGAATGCCGCCGCCACGGGCACCCACCAGCGGGTGCGTCGCGGAGGAGCCGGACCCCCCGTGCCGGTCGGGGCGGCGAGCGGAACGGGTGCGGGAGGCGCGGTGGCCGGCCGGGGCGGGTCGACGACCGTCGCCGCGGCCGGTACGGCCGGGAGGGCGGCCCGCACCTCACGCACGCCGGCGCCGGCCAGCGCGGCGCGGGCCGCGCGAGCGAGATCGCCCGCCGACCGGTACCGCGCGGCGGGGTCCTTCGCCATGCCCCCGGCGACGACGGCGTCGAGGGCGGCGGGCAGGCCGGAGCGCAGCGCGCTCGGCCGCGGCGGCGGCTGGTGCACGTGGCCCGCCACCTGGACCTCGAAGCCCGTGCCGGGATAGGGCCGGGACCCGGTGAGCATCTCGTGCAGCACGCACGCGAGCGAGTAGACGTCCGAGGCAGGCCCGGCCTGCCGCGCGAGGAACCGCTCCGGCGCCATGTAGGCGAGCGTGCCGATGACGGCCCCGGTCCTGGTCAGCGCCGTCCGGCTGCCCGGATCCGTGGCGCGGGCGATGCCGAAGTCCAGCAGGTAGGCGAGCTCGGGGCGCCCGGTGCCCGGATCGGCCAGCAGGATGTTCGCCGGCTTGACGTCCCGGTGGACCAGGCCGTCGGCGTGGGCGGCGTCGAGCGCCCCGGCGATCTGCTCGAGGATCGCGACGGCCCGGTCCGGGTCGATCGCCGCCCCGTCCGCGAGGGCGTCCGCGAGGTCGTGCCCGTCGATGAGCCGCATGTCGAGGAACAGCCGGCCGTCGATCTCGCCGTAGCGGTGGATCGGCACGACGTGCGGATCGGACAGCCGCGCGGCGATCTCGGCCTCGCGCCGGAAGCGGGCGGCGAACTGGGGGTCACCGGACAGCGCGGGCGTGAGCACCTTCAACGCGACGACCCGCCCGCCCTGCGAGGTGTCGGCCGCCCGGTACACCTCGCCCATGCCACCCCTGCCGAGCAGGGCGTCGATCCCGTAGGGCCCGAACCGCGTACCGATCATGATGCTCCCCCCTCGATCAGCTTCTGCGCGTCCCACACCGTGATCGGCCCGCCTCGCGGCGCGGAGACGAACAACGGCGGCGCACCGTCGGCCGTGGCCGTGAACGACTCGGCCAGCGGATGGGCCGTGAGCGGGCCGCCGATCGGTTCGCCCGTCCCCAGGTCCCAGAACCGGATCTCGGTGCCCGGATCCGCCATCGAGGCCGACACCACGACCGTGCGGGTCCCGAGCCGGACGATCTCCAGCTGGATCACCCTCCCGGTGTGGCCGAGCATCGGCGATCCGGCCTGCTCACCGGTGCGGAGGTCCCAGATCCGCACGGCGTTGTCGGCGCCGCCGGTCACCGCAACCGGCGTGCCGTCGCGCTCGGTGGTGGTGATCGCCGTGAGCCCCGCGGGCTGGGGCGGGATCGGGACGGCCGTGCGAGCTCCCGTGGCGAGGTCGTGGACCTGGATGCCGGTGCCACCCTCGGTGGACACGACGACGGGCCGGCCGTCGATCTCGGTGACCGAGTAGCGACCGACCGACTGCCCGTCGCCGGCCATCACGGGACCCACCGGCCGGCCGTCCGGCAGCGTGCGCGCCTGCAGGCCGACCTGCGGCACCGGGGTTCCGGCCGGCCCGGCCACCGTGGCACCCGTCTCCTGCTGCGTGATGGCGACCGGTGCGCCGTCCAGGTCGGGCAGCGCGAGCAACGGCAGGACCAACACGGCGCCCCCGCTGCGCCCGTCCGGATCCGGCGTGCCGACGGTCGTCCCCACCGGGGCACCGGTGGCGAGGTCGAACACGGAGAGGGTGGTGTCGCGGTTGTACGCGACGACGACGGTGCGGCCGTCGAGCGTGGTGGTCTCGACGGTGAACGCGGTGCCCGGGATCGGCGGGCGCACCTGCTCACCGGTGGTGAGGTCCCAGATGCGGATGCCCCCGTCGACGGCGGCCGCGACGAGCACCCGGCGCCCGTCGAGCTCACCGGTGGCCGCGGCGCTGGCACCACCGGTGTCGGCGATCGACGCGACGAGCCCGGGCGGGCCGGGGGCCACCGGCGGATCGGACCACCCCCACCCGGAGCGGACGACGACGAGCGCGGCCGCCAGCACCGCGAGCACAGTCAGGACCGCGGCGACCGCGCCGAGGCGCCTGCGCCGCGGCCGGGGCTGGGGCTGGGGCTGGGGAGCAGGTGGACGCCATCCCGGCTGCAGGCCCAGCAGCTCGTCGATCCGCGGCGGCGTGGCCACCGGCGGCCGGCCCAGCCCGAGGCCGACCAGCTGGACGAACTCCCGACCGGGAGGGCCGGTCAGCAGCACCTCGTCCCGGCCGAGGGGCCGGTTGCCGAGGCCGCCCCGGAGCAACGCCTCGCCCGCCGCGCCGACCTGCTGCCCCACCGTGCGCACGACGGTCGGGTCGAGCGGGCCCGCGCGCAGCGCTTCGGCGAGGGTCGTCCCGCGAACGAGCCGCATGTCCACGAACGGTGCGCCGTCGATCTCGCCGTAGCGGTGGATCGGGACGACGTGCGGCTCGCGCAGCGCGCTCACCAGGCCGGCGTCGTGGCGGAACCGCTCCCGGAACGCGGGGTCACCGGCCAGCTGCCTGCCGAACACCTTGAGCGCCACTTCCCGCCCGTCGTGACTGGTGTCGTGAGCGCGGTACACGATGGCCGACGGCCCGCTCGAGAGAACCTCGACGAGCCGGTACGGGCCGAACAAGGCCGAGTCCATCGTCGCTCCCCCCGGATCGCCGATCGATTCACCCTAGGGGGTGAATGCACGGTTCCTTGGTCTTCGGAGGGATTGACCCGAATGCCGGCGTCCCGGTTGGGGTGACCGGCGTCACGAACCCCGGTGGCCGCTCTCGAACGCCGTGCTGAAGCGGCCGAGCAGTTCCGCGAGCTTGCGGCGGTCGGTCACCGACCAGTCGGAGAGCATCTCGGCGAACCGCTCGATGCGCATCCGGCGGTTCTCCTCGAACACCCGACGCCCCTCGCCCGTGGCCGTGAGCAGCGTCGCCCGCCCGTCCCCCGGATCGGCCATGCGTTCGACGAGGCCGAGCCGCACGAGGTGCGCGACCTGGCGGCTGATCGTCGACGGGTCCGAGTGCACCGCCTCGGCGAGGGCGCCCGCCCGCTGGGGGCCGCCCTTCACGAGGTGGACGAGCAGGTAGTACGTGGCCCGCTCCACGGCGTCCGGATGCTCGGCCTGGTACTGCGCCTGCCTGCGGTCCATCAGGCGCACCAGCCTGATGAGCTGACCGCTCACGTCATCGGCCAGGGCGAGGTCGTCGTCGGACGGCACGGCGCGAGCATGGACCGCCGGTCCCGATCGAGCAACAAGTGCGGATGTGATGCTGGCGATCCGAACCGGAAGTCCGGTGAATGAAGCGGCGGCGGGGCCGGGTTTCGCGCGGATCGGCGCCTGGTGATCGATCCGAGACGCCCTGAACTGCCTTCACAAGGACGCAAACCGTGGTCTCGCAACGATCAAGGCCGGATGATCGGTCCGAACTGCGGTGGATCGCCTTGCCCGGGGCACTGAACGCCATCTCGCAACGATCATGCCCGGCCGGGTCGTCGTATGCGTGATCACGTCGACACCTTGGGTGTTCGACCGTGGTCCGAGACACGTGGGGTCGACCTGATCATGAAAGGGGGAGCGGCTTGGCGCGCCGTCCCCGACACCCCACATCCGACGGTCACCGCGCGCCACTCCCGGCCGTGCGTGCAGGCCACCTGCCCGCATCGGTTCCTCACCTGTCAATGGCCAGTTCGTTTTCCCCGCTGGCGGCCAGGAGTTCTCCCCGCTGGTGGCCAGATAGTTCTCCCCGACGGCGGCCAGATAAGTCCCCGCCTCGGGTCGGTCGGGGTCAGGTCAAGG
>NZ_JBRERS010000023.1:0-58457 GCF_054486945.1 Pseudonocardia wallangbongensis | reverse complement strand
TCGCAGGGGTGCGGTGAGCGCGGTGTCGGTCAGGGCCACGGTCTCGCCGCCGGCGCGGGCGTGTTCGGTGGCGGTCTGCAGCGAGGTCGGGGCGTCGGCGAGCAGGTCGACCAGGTCGGTGCCGGTCGGGAGCGCGTGCAGCGTCCCGCCGTCGAGCAGACCGACCCGGGTGGCACCGCCGTCCTCTGTCCAGGCCGCGAAACGCATGTCTCCTCCGAGGGGGGTGATCAGGAACGGGGTCGCGCGGCGACCGCGGCGAGCCCGAACAGGTCCACGGCGGTCCCGCCGCGGATCGCGATGGCGGTGTCCTCGTCGAAGCCGGCGGCCGCGAGCTCCGCGACCGGGTCGTCGCTGCCCATGTCGAACGGGAAGTCCGAGCCCAGCAGCACCCGGTCGGGCCCGACCACCTCGACCAGGTGGCGCAGCACGGCGGGGCTGTGCACGACCGTGTCGTACCAGAGCTTGGACGCGTAGCTGCTCGGCGGCTCGGCGCAGGTGCGGCTCTCCGGGCGGACCCGCCAGCCGCGGTCGGCCCGGCCCAGGTGGGTGGGCAGGTACCCGCCGCCGTGCGCGGCCAGCAGGCGGAGCCCGGGGTGGCGGTCGAGCACCCCGGAGAAGATCACGTGCGAGAGCGCGACGGCGTGCTCGACGGGTTGGCCGACGATGTTGGCCAGGTACCAGTCGCCGAGGCGCTGGTCGAGGCTGCATCCGAAGGGGTGCAGGAACACGACGGCGCCGCGGTCCGCGGCCAGCGCCCAGAAGTCCTCCAGGCCGGGGTCGGACAGCTCGACGGCCCCCGCGCAGCTGGAGATCTCCACCCCGCGCAGGCCGGCGTCCAGCGCGTCCCGCAGCGCCTCGACGGCCAGGTGCGGGTGCTGTAACGGGGCCATGCCGAGCCCGACCAGCCGCTGCGGCGCCGCGGCGCAGTGCTCGGCGATCGCGGCGTGCGCGGTCCGGAACACCGTCGTCGCGGTCGCGGGGTCCGCCCACGGGTGGTAGTGGTTGGGGGACGGGCTGACCACCTGGACGTCGACACCGGTGTCGTCCATCGCCCGCAGCCGCACAAGCACGTCGGTGAGCTTGCCGAAGATCGGGGCCAGGAACGCGCGGGCCGCCGCCGGATCGGCCCCGGCGCCGGTGCGCCGCCGCTCGGCCTCCTGGTGGGCGGCGAGGTCGGGGTGCTCGGCCACCGCCCGCTCGACCGCCGGGATCAGCAGGTGCGCGTGCACGTCCACGGTCGGCGACGCGGGTGCTGCGGCCATGCGTGTCCTCCCTGCGCTGGGAACCCGTCCACCCTCGCAGCCGCCGCGGGGGTCCGGAAATCGGAAACGGTGATGCCGTGATCACGACGACCGATGGCTCCGGCGATCGATGACCGCTATGCCCCTATCCGGACAACCGATTTCCGCGGGAAAAGATCGCTGGGCATAGTTCGTCGGCAGGAATGGCAGGACGGCCAACGTCGACTCGTCCGTCAGGAGCACCATGTCCGCTACCGGCGCCGAACGCCCGGCCACGCCCCGAACCGAGGTCCCGCCGACCGGTGCGCCGCGCGTCGGGCCCCGATTCCTCCTCGGCTACGCCTTCGCCTACTTCGGGGCGCTGGCGGCCACCCTGGCGCCGGCCATCCTCACCCTGCAACTCAAGGTCGCGCAGCTGACCGCGTCCGCACCGGAGATCGCGCTGTCGCTGGTGCTCGGGGTCGGCGCGCTCGCGTCGATCGTGGCGAACCCGGTGTTCGGCCGGCTCTCCGACCGCACGACGAGCCGGTGGGGCATGCGCAGGCCATGGCTGGTCGGCGGCGTGCTGGTGGCGCTGGTCGGGCTGCTGGTGGTGGCCGTGGCGCCGAGCGTCGCGGTGATGACCGCGGGCTGGGTCGTCGCCCAGCTCGGCTTCGCGGCCAACCTGGCGGTGCTCATCGCGCTGCTGGCCGACCACGTCCCGGTGCACCAGCGCGGGTCGGTGTCCGGCCTGCTCGGGTTCGCCCAGGCGGTGGCGACCGTGGTCGGCATCGCGCTGGCCACGGCGCTGTCGTCGAGCAACGTCGCGATGTTCCTGGTGCCCGCCCTCCTGATGGTGGCGGGGACGGCCGTGCTGGCCAGCCTGCTGCCCGACCGCAGGCTCGCCCCGGCCGACCGGCCGCCGGTGGACCTGGGTGAGCTGCTGCGCAGCTACCGGCTGAGCCCGCGGCGGTTCCCCGACTTCTCCTGGGCCCTGCTGAGCCGCTTCGCCCTGTGGATGTCCATCTCCCTGGTGCTGGGCTACCAGCTGTTCTTCCTGCGCGCCCGATTGGGCCTGGACGAGGCCGCGGCCGCGCAGATGGTGTTCTTCGGTGTGCTGGCCCAGACCGCGACGATCGCGGTCAGCGCGTTCGTGACCGGGCGCCTGTCGGACCGGTGGGGGCGCCGGCGGATCTTCGTCGCCGTCGCGGCCGCCGTCTTCTCGGTCGGCCTACTGGTGCTGGCCTTCGTCACCACCGTGCCGTTCTACCTGGTGGCGATGGTCGTGCTCGGGTTCGGCCAGGGCACCTACGTCGCGGTCGACCTGGCGCTGATCACCGATGTGCTGCCCGACAAGGAGCTCGACGCGGCCAGGGACATGGGCCTGGTCAACGTCGCCGGCGCCCTCACCCACACCCTCGCCCCGGCCATCGCGCCGCTCTTCCTGGCCATCGGGGGTGGCACCCGGAACTACACGGCGCTGTTCGTAGCCGGCGCGGTGTGGTCGGTGATCGCTGCGATCGCGGCGCTGCGGGTGCGGAGCGCCCTCTGAGCGCCATCGCAGGGCCGGGTCGGCGCCGAGGTCGAGCACCGATGGCCCACGGCCAACCCGGCGCTCAGCTCTCAGCCGACCGCTCGGGTGTCGCGGAGGCGGGTGATGTCGCCGGTGCTGTAGCCGAGGTCGCCGAGGACCGTGTCGGTGTGCTCCCCGAGCAGGGGTGCCGGAGCCGTGACCCCGTTCCAGGCGCCCCGGAAGCCGTTGTTGAGCACCCGGACCGGCGTGGGATCGGCCGTCGAGACCGGGACGTCCTGGAAGAGGCCGCGCTCGGCGAGCTGGTCGAGCCCGCAGGCCTCCTGCACCGACCGGACCTTGCTGGCCGGCACCCCCGCCGCGTTGAGCACGCCCTCCCAGTGCTCGGTGTCGTGCTCGCCGAGGGCGTGTTCCAGCTGTTCGCGCAGCGCTCCCGCGTGGGCGATGCGGTCCTCCTTCGTGCGGAAGCGCGGGTCGTCGACGAGGTCCGGCCGGTCGAGGGCCGTGCACAGCGCCTCGTACTGGCGCGGCCAGTTGGCGCCGATTGCGAGCGCGCCGTCCGCCACCCGGAAGACGTCGGCGGTGGGGCTGCCGCTGTACCCGCGGTTGCCCGAGCGCGGCGGCTCCGCCCCGGCGTTCAGGTAGGGCACGACCATCGAGGTCATCAGGACCAGCGAGGCGTCGAGCATCGCGACGTCGACCTCCTGGCCCTCGCCGGTGCGGTCGCGCTGGCGCAACGCGGCCAGCACCGCGAAGGCGGCCGTGTATCCGGAGAACGAGTCGACCACCGGGAAGCCCACCTTGAGGTACGGGTCGCCTTCCTCACCGTTCAGCGCCATCATCCCCGAGGTGGCCTGCAGGTTGTGGTCGTAGGCGGGGTAGTGGGCCATCGGACCGTCGGGGCCGAAGCCGGACAGCGACGCGCGGACGAGTCGCGGGTTGAGCTCCCGGCACCTCTGCGCCGAGAACCCGAGCCGGTCCATCACCCCGGATCTGAAGTTCTCGACCAGGACGTCGGCCCGGGCGACGAGCCGCTCGGCGACCTCGACACCTCGCGGCTGCTTGAGGTCCAGCGCGATCGACCTCTTCCCGGCGTTCACCGAGATGAACGACCCGCTCAGCCCGCCCATCTGGTCGCCGCCGTGCGCGTACTTGCGCAGGATGTCGCCGACCCCGACCGGCTCGACCTTGACCACGTCGGCACCGAGCAGGGTGAGTTGGTGGGTGCAGAACGGCCCGGCGAAGACCTGGGTGAAGTCGACGACCGAGATTCCGTCGAGCGGGCCGGGGTGATCAGGCACGGGCGTCTCCGTAGGGGTGGTTCGGGTTGTCGATCGGCACGCGGGGGCAGCGAACCGGTTCAGATCGCCTGCTCGGCCCGGAGTCGCTCGACCTCGGCCGCGGAGAGCCCGAGGCGCTCGACGAGCCAGTGCTCGTTGTCGGCGCCGAGCTCACGCCCGGACCAGCGGATCCCGCCGGGGGTCCGGCTCATGCGCGGGAAGACGCCCTGCATCCGCAGTGGGCCGATGTCGGGGGTCGGGACGCTCTCGACGAGCCCACGGGCCCGGAAGTGCGGGTCCTCGAGGATGTCCGGGATCGTGTAGACGGGCGCAGCGGTGGCGCCGGCGGCGGTCATGAGCGCGACGACGTCGTCGGCGTCGCGCGTGCTCATCCACTCCTGGATGAGCTCGTCGAGCTCGTCGACGTTCGCCGCGCGAGCCTCGACCGTGTGGAACTTCGGGTCCCGGTAGAGCTCGGCCTGCCCGATCACGGCGAACAACCGCTCGGCGATCCGCTCCGCTGCGCACGAGATGGCGACCCAGCGCTCGTCGCGGCAGCGGTAGATGTTGCGTGGGGCGGCGACCGCTGCGCGGCTGCCCCGCCGCTGCGGGACCACACCGAGCTGGTCGTACGCGGACACGCCCGGGCCGAACATGCAGAACAGCGCCTCGAACAGGGACAGGTCGATCACCTGGCCGAGCCGCTGGGGATGCTGTTCGCGGTGCCAGAGGGCGGCCATGACGGCGAAGGCGCCCAAATAGCCGGCAGAGCCGTCGGCGATGGTCTGCGGGGGCAGCGTCGGAGGGCCGTCGGGTTGGCCGTTGGCGTAGGTGAACCCGCTCATCGCCTCGGCCTGCGTGCCGAACGTGGCCCGGTCCGAGTACGGCCCGGTCTGGCCCCAGCCGGTGACCCGCAGGAGCACCAGCCCGGGGTTCGTCGCCCGGAGCACGCTGGGGGAGAGGTCGAGCGCCTCGAGCTTTCCCGGGCGCATGTTCTCGATCAGCACGTCCGCCGACTCGGCGAGCCGCAGCAGCAACGCCCTGCCCTCGGGGTGCTTGAGGTTGAGCGTCAGGGCGTACTTGTTGCGGCCCAGCAGCCGCCAGTACACCGAGGTGCCCCGGACCCGGTTGGGCGAGGACCGCGAGGGGTCTCCCTGCGGGCTCTCGACCTTGATCACCGTGGCTCCGAAATCGGCCAGCAGCATCGCGCTGTGCGGCCCGGCCATCATGGTCGCCATGTCGATCACCACCAGGCCGGAGAGCGGGCCGGTCGACTCCGGGTTCTCGGTGGTTCCGTGCGAAGGAGGGGCCACGGTGCTTCTCCTGCCGTCGACGACGTCGTGGTCGGCCCAGTAGAAGCGAGCTCTTCGCCAGTGTCAAGTCAGTCGTACGACTAAGGATTCTGGAATCAATCGGTCGGCGGTGCGCGAAAAGCCGATGCAAGCATGGAGACGAGGTACGCGCGGCCGCGTGACGGATTGGTCTCGACGTCGAGGTCGCCGGCGATCTGGGCAAGTCGGCTGCGACCGACGTGGACGTGCAGGATCGTTCCCAACAGGCCGTGCAGGCGCCAGTACAGTTCGTTGTCGCTCAGCTCGGGGCATGCGCGCCGCAGCGCTTCGACCAGGAGCTTCCCGGTTTCGTCGTAGTGTTCGCCCACGACCTGGCGAACCGCGGGCGACGGGTCGGTCAGCGCGCGCCCGTAGAGCCGGCCGAAGGCCTCGCTGGGCTCCTCATCGCCCGCGCCCAGCCCGAGGCCCGCCTCGACCCAGATCTCGATGATCTGCTCGACGTCGGGCCGGGTGTCCGACTCGAGCAGCGCGGTCAGGCGCGTGCGCCGCGACTGAACCAGCGGGCCCATCCTGCGGTTCCAGACCGCGCGGAAGAGCGCTTCCTTGCTGCCCCAGTAGTAGTGGAGCGCGCCGAGGTTGGCATCCGACGCGTCGGCGATGGCGCGCACCCGCGTGCCGTCGAAGCCCTTGTCGGCGAAGAGGTGTTCCGCAGCGTCGAGCATCGCGTTCTCGGTGCTGGAGCGCTGCGTCATGTCGTTCTCCTCGGGCTCTCGACGGTTGCCCGTCGCCGCCTGCCGGGTGATCGCGACGGCCTCCTGCTCACCTGAGTCCGTCGTGTGACCCACGTTAGCAGTGGGTGTCGGACGAGCGCGCGGGTGGTCGTTGACACCTTCCTAAGTCATACGTATGATTCTGGAATCTTGCAGCGCCGTTGGAGGCTCTTCCGACGTGCCCGATGTGCCTGTGTCACGACTGCAACGGAGCTCTATTTCATGACACACGTGTTTCCCGACGTGCCCACATTCCGCGACTTCGACTGGCCGGTGCGCGCCGACGCCGACGTCTACGACCTCGAGGTCGAGGGCACGATCCCGCAAGAGATCAACGGGACGTTCTACCGCTGCGGGCCCGAACACCAGTACCCGCCCATGCGCGGCGACGGCGTGTTCATCGACGGTGACGGCGTCATCAGCATGTTCCGCATCCAGGACGGTCACGTCGACTTCCGCACCCGCTTCGTCCGTACCGAGCGATTCCTCGCCGAGCGCAAGGCCAGGCGCTCGCTGTTCGGCGGATACCGCAACCCGTACCTCGACGACCCGTCGGTGGCCGGCTTCGAACGCGGCACCGCGAACACGTCGGCCTTCTGGCACGCCGGGCGGCTGTTCGCGCTCAAGGAGGACAGCCTCCCGATGGAGATCGATCCCGACACCCTCGAGACCCTCGGGAGGTGGGACTACGGCGGGTGGCTGAAGAGCCGCACCGCCACGGCGCACCCCGAGATCGACCCGGTCAGCGGCGAGCTGTTCATGCACGGCTTCCACGCGAACGGCGGCATCGACCGCGAGATCGCCTACTGGGTGGTGGACCCGGACGGCGGGTTCGTTCGCGAGGTCCGGATCGACCCGCCGTACGCCAGCATGATCCACGACGTCGCGGTCACCCGGGAGCACGTCATCTTCCCGGTGATGCCGACGACGCCCGACGACGAGCGGATGCGGGCCGGTGGGCCCATCTTCGGCTGGGACGAGAGCCTTCCCAGCTACATGGGGGTGATGCGCCGCGACGGCGACGGGTCGGACATCCGGTGGTTCCGCGGCGACGCGCAGTGGATGTACCACATCATGAACGCCTGGACCGAGGGCGACCGGATCACGATCGACTGCTGCGTCAGCGAGATCCAGTCGTTCCCGTTCTTCACCGACGTCACCGGCAAGCCGTACGACCCCGAGCGCGCGCGGCCCTACCTCACGCGGTGGTCGATCGACCTCGCCGGACCCGACGTCTTCACCGCCGACCGCATCTTCACGAACCAGTGCGAGTACCCCCGCATCGACGACCGGTTCCAGATGCAGCCCTACCGCCACGGCTTCCTGCTCTACACCGATCCGACGCACGCGGCCGAGCGCACCACGCGCCGCAGCGGACAGGCGTTCAACACGGTCGGCCGCTTCGACATGGAGCGCGGCGAGCTCGTCGACAGCTGGCACGCCGGCCCGCGCTCGGCTCCGATGGAGCCCCAGTTCGTGCCCCGCGGTCCCGACGCACCCGAGGGCGACGGATGGCTGGTGCTCGTGGTCAGCCGCTACGCGGAGAGCCGCAGCGACCTGGTGGTGCTCGATGCACAGGACCTCGCCGCCGGCCCGGTGGCGGTGGCGAAGCTGACGTTCCGGGCGCGCGCTGCTTTCCACGGGTGCTGGGTCGGCGATGACGAACGCCACCCCCGCTGAGCGGGAGGTGCCCGCCAACCTCGACGAGGCCTACCGCGACCGCGAGGCCGCGGCACGTCGTTGGCACGCCGGCGGTGGGACGGTCGTGGGCTACTTCGCCGACGACGTGCCGGTCCCGCTGATCGAGGCCGCCGGCCACTTCCCGTTCCGGATCTCGTCCGATCCCGGTGGTGACCACCCGGCGACGATGGCGCGCGGGCCGCGTGACGTGCGGGCCGACCGGTTCGAGATGGTGAACAGCTGGGTGCACCTGTTCGCCACCGGGCACTACGACTTCGTCGACCGGGTGGTCGTCTCCAACTCGCGCAAGTACGTGCTGCAGGTCCACGAGCGGCTGTCGGCGCTGCCGGCACCGCCGAGGCTCACGGTCTTCGACCGCGCCCTGGGGGACACGGATCGAGCCCGTGGGTTCAACCGGCGCCAGGTGTACCGGCTCGCCGACCGGGTAGGCGGGACAGCGGCGCGTGACCGGCTGCGGGAGGCGATCGACGACGCCGATCGGCGCGCCGCGCTCGTGCGGCGGCTGGCCGGCCTGCGGGAGGCGGGCCGCCCGCGGGTGTCGGGCGCCGAGGCGCTGCGGGCGCTCGGCGCAGCCCGCTTCCTGCCTGCCCGTCGCTACAACCCGCTGCTCGAACGGTTCCTCGACGCGGCCGTCGACCGGCCACCGCTGACCGGTCCTCGCCTGTTCGTCATCGGCAGCCCGCTGGACCGCGACGACCGCTACGAGCTGATCGAACGGGAGGGCGCCGTGATCGTCGGCGAGCACCACGGCTGGGGCGGGCACCTGCTCGAACGCGCCATCGGCCGCGGCGACCCGCCGCTCGACGCGCTGGCCGAGCACGTCCACTCGGGACCGGACCTGGTGTTCCCACTGGCCGCACACGTGGCCGGCATCCGCGAGCGGGTGGCCCGGGCGCGGGCCGACGCCGTGCTCTTCCACGTGTACGAACACGACGACGCGACGCTCTGGGAGGTCCCCTCGGTGCGCCGCGCGCTCACCGTCCCCTCGGTGTACCTCGCGGAGCAGCCGTTCCGCCGGGCCGACCCGGCCGGGACGACAGCGGCCGTGCGACAGCTGGTGGGTGAGCTCGTATGACGATGCCCCAGGTCGGCAGGCGCCTGCGGACGGTGGAGGCCGTGCGCCGGATCCAGCGCGAGTGGGTCGCCCGGACGCGGGAGGAGGTCGCGGCGGGTGGGCCGTTCGGCATCTGCAACGGCGACGAGTTCGAGGAGATCTTCACCGCGATGGGCATCCCCGCCCTCGCCGTCAACTACTGGAACTACCTGGTACTCGCGAAGGGCGGGCGCGATGCCCTCGGCGCGGTCCTGCACCGTGCCGGCTACCCGGGCACCCACTTCTTCGGGCTGGCGCTCGCGAGCGCGATGGAGCCGGAACTGGCGCCCTGGGGAGGCCTCCCGCAACCGAGCATCGTCTGCGGCAGCACCCGCAACGAGATGGAGCTGCGGGTGTGCGAGCTCTGGGCCGAGGCCATGGGCTGCCCGTGTGTGGCGATGGACTTCAGCTTCCCGTCCTCGCCCTTCCGCCCGCTGCCGCGGGAGTGGTGGCGCAGCACCGCGCACGACTGGGAGTCACTGGTCGACCCCGATCGGCTCGACTACCGGGTCCAGCTGGAGCGCGACGTCATCGCGCAGCTCGAGGCGATCACCGGGCGGACGTTCTCGACGGATGCCCTCGTCACCGTGTTGAACCGGATCAACGAGCAGATGGCGCTCTGGGTGGAGGCCCAGGCGGCGATCGGCGCTGCCGCGCGCTGCCCCGTGCACATCCGCGACCAGATGTCGATGTACCAGGCCATGTGGCACCGCGGCACCGAACGCGGGATCGAGCTGATCCGGGCGTACCGCGACGAGATCCTGGAGCGGGTCGAGAGCGGTGTCGCCGCCTACCCGCTCGAGCGCCACCGCCTCTACTACAGCGGTCAGGTCCCGCCGTGGCACGCGGCGATCGAGCAGGAGCACGGCGCCGTCACGGTCGCCTGCTCGTACAGCTGCATCCCCGAGTTGTACGAGCGCCGGTTCGACAGGGCCGATCCCCTCAGGGCTCTCGCCGCGCGGCACATGTTCCTCTTCGACTGGGGCCCCTACCGGATCCTCGACGTGGCCCGCCGCCAGAGGTGCGACGCGGTCGTCGTCGTCGAGCAGGCCGGCGGCACCCGGCCGTCGGAACAGGCCCGAATCGTCGAGGACGCGGGGATGCCCTACCTGGCCGTGCCACGCGACGCGGACGACAGCGAGGTCCGCGGACTGATCTCCCGGTTCATCACGGACCGGCTCGACTGAACGGAGGAGCATGACGTACGACGACGTACAGCTGTTCGTCGACGGGACGTGGGTGGACGCCGAGTCCGGCGACAGCCTCCCGGTGACCAACCCCGCGACCGGCGAGACGATCGGTGCGGTGGCCCGCGCGGGCCGGCCCGATCTCGACCGCGCGCTGGCCGCCGCCGACCGCGGGTTCCGGGTGTGGCGCGAGGTCTCGGCATTCGACCGCGCCGCGCTCCTGCGCCGCGCAGGCGGCCTGATCCGCGAGCGCGCGGACGACATCGCCGTGCTCCTCACGCTCGAGCAGGGGAAGTCGCTGGTGGAGGCGCGCATCGAGACGCTGCTGGCCGCCGACGTCCTGGACTGGTTCGCCGGGGAGGCTCAGCGCACCTACGGCAGGTTGATCCCGGCCAGGGCACCGCGGGTGCTCCAGATGGTCGTCAAGGAACCCGTCGGCGCGGTTGCCGCGTTCACGCCGTGGAACTTCCCGGTCAACCAGACGATCCGCAAGATCGCGGCCGCGCTCGCGGCGGGGTGCTCGATCATCGTGAAGGGGCCGGAGGAGACCCCGGCATCCCCGGCTGCGCTCGTGCGGGCGCTGTCCGACGCGGGCCTCCCGGCCGGAGTGCTCAACCTCGTCTACGGCGTGCCCGCCGAGATCAGCGAGTACCTCATCCCGCACCCGACGATCCGCAAGGTCAGCTTCACCGGGTCGGTGGCCGTCGGCAAGCAGCTCGCGGCGCTGGCCGGGCAGCACATGAAGCGCACGACGATGGAGCTCGGCGGGCACGCCCCGGTCCTCGTCTGCGACGACGCGGATCCAGTGGCCGTCGCGGAGCTGTTCTCGGCCTTCAAGTTCCGCGCGGCCGGCCAGACGTGCATCTCCCCGACGCGGTTCCTCGTGCACGAGAAGATCGCGGACGAGTTCCTCGACCACTTCGTGCGCGGTGCGGGCCGGGTGAGGGTGGGCAACGGGCTCGACGTGGACACCCAGATGGGTCCGCTGATCGGCGAACGCCGGGTGCGGGTGCTGGAGGAGCTGGTCGCCGAGGCCGTGGCGCGGGGCGCCCGCATCGAGATCGGCGGGCACCGCATCGAGGGCCCGGGAAGCTTCTTCGAGCCCACCATCCTGACCGGTGTCGCCCCGGACATGCGGATCATGAACGAGGAACCGTTCGGGCCGGTCGCGCTGGTCAGCCGCTTCACCGAGCTGCCGGCGGCCGTCGAGGAGGCCAACCGACTGCCGGTCGGCCTCGGGGCGTTCGCCTTCACGAGCTCGGCCGCGACCGCTTCGCTGCTGTCGACGGCCCTCGACACCGGGATGCTCACCATCAACCACCTCGGCCTGGGGCTGCCCGAGGTGCCCTTCGGCGGGATCGGCGACTCCGGCTACGGCTCGGAGGGCGGCGCCGACGCGATCGAGCCCTACCTGACCCCGAAGTTCGTGACCCAACTGTCCGCATAGGCGCGGCGGCGAGCCGGCGCGCAGGTGCGCCGTCCTCGCGGGAGAGGATCTCTCATGCACGATTTCGTCGGGAACACTTCGCGCGAAGTGCCCGGTCGACGGCGACAGATCTACATCGTGGCGCTGTTCACGGTGCTGTACATGATGATGTACCTCGATCGCAACATCGTGAGCCTGCTGCTCGAGTCGATCAAGATGGACCTGGACCTCTCGGACACGACGCTCGCGCTGATCGCGGGGTTCGGGTTCTCCTTCTTCCACACCGTTCTGGGTTTCCCGATGGCCCGGTGGGCGGACCGCAGCGACCGGCGGCGGGTCCTCACGATCGCCGCCGCCCTGTGGGGCGGGATGACGGTCCTGTGCGGCATGGCGCACAACGCCATCCACCTGGCTCTGGCCCGGATCGGGGTCGGCATCGGGGAGGCGACCTCCCCGGTGCTCCACTCCGTGGTGGCCGACTCGACGACCAAGAACAGCCGGGCCGGTGCGATGTCGGTACTGCTCCTGGGCGGGCCGCTCGCGGCGCTCCTGTGCTATCCGGTCGTCGGGTGGATCGATTCGGACTTCGGGTGGCGCACCGCGTTCTACTCGGCCGGCATCGCCGGTCTCCTGATCGGGCTCGTCCTCTTCCTGACCTTCCGGGACACGGCCCGGATGCCCGGCAAGCGCGTGCAGGGCGCCGCGGACGAGCACCGGGCCTCCCCGGACGATGTCGCGCCGCCGCTGCGGGAGACGCTGGCCTTCATGCTCCGGCAGCGCACCTTCGTCCTGACCGCGGCCGGGTACGTGGTGTCCCAGTTCGGGATCCAGGGTTTCACCGTCTGGGCGCCGACCTACCTCCGACGGATCCACGACCTGACCGGCGGCCAGGTCGGGGCGTCCTTCGGGATCTCGACCGGCGTGCTCGGGATCGCGGGCTCGCTGGTCGGCGCCGTCGTCCTGACCTGGAGCAACCGGCACGGTGACCGGTGGAAGCTGCTGTGGCCCGCGATCGCGACCTTCCTCGCCTCCCCCCTGATCCTGGCCGCGACGCTCCTGCAGTCCGTCGTCCTCACCCTGGTCGTCATGGGCGGGGTCGCCTTCATGGTCGCGTTCAAGTTCGGCCCGGTCGTCGCGGTCAACCAGAGCGTGGTGAGACCCCGCATGCGCGCGCTGGCCTCGTCCGTCCAGGGGCTGACCGCCTCACTGCTGGCCATCGGGCTCGGGCCGTTGTACGTCGGGGCGCTCAGCGACACCTATGCCGAGAGCCTCGGCGCCGACAGCCTGCGCTACGCCCTGATGTCGTGCGCGCTCTTCACCGTCGTCGGCTCCGCCCTGCTCGCCTACGGGTCCCGCTGGATCACCGCGGACATCGCCACCGCCGAGCGCGCGACGCCGGCCGTGTCGGAACGTCCGGCATGAGCATGCCGGCCGCGTTGGGCGCGCTCCGCGAGGCGTACGACGGCGCCCGCACGGGTGCCGGGCCGGACCCGGCGCGGCCACGGGTCGGGTGCATCGGCCTCGACGTCCCGGTCGAGGTTGTCCTCGCGGCCGGGATGACACCGATCCGGCTGCCGGGGCTGCCCGGGCAGGCGACACCCGACGGCGACCGGTACCTGGGACGCGGTGCCGACCCCGAGATCCGCAGTCAGCTCCAGTCCCTTCTCGACGGTCGCTACGGAGCACTCGACCGGCTGCTGATCACCCACGACCGCGAAGGCATGGCCCGGCTGTACTACGCGCTCCGGGCCTTGCATCGCTTCCAACCGGAGCGAACGGCCGCGTTGCCGCACCCCTACTTCGTGGACGTGCTGCACATGCCGTGGCGCAGCACCGGGCGCTACAACTGGGAACGGGGCCGCCAGCTCCGCAGGGAGCTCGGCGACCCGGACGACGCCGCGCTGCGGAGCGCGGCGGCGCTGGTCAACGCGACCCGACGGCGGCTGCGGGAGCTGCGCACCCACCGCCGTGCGTCGCGGATCGGCGGCGAGGACGCCCTGCGCGTCATCGGGGCGCAGACGGCGTTGCCCCAGGAGCGCTACCGGCAGCTGCTCGACGCGCTGCTCGACGACCTACCGGACGCGCCGCCGCGGCCCGGGCGCCGGATCTTCCTCACCGGCAGCGGACACGACCACCCGGGCTGGTACACCCTCATCGAGGGCTGCGGCGCGGTCGTGGTCGGGGAGGACCACGAGTGGGGTGACGCCGTGGCCGACGGGGACGTCGACGAGGCGGCGCCCGACCCGCTCGTCGCGATCATGGACCGGTACCACCACCGGGCACCGCTCGGCGCCAAGTCCACGGTGGCCGTGCGGGCCGCACACACCGCCCGGCAGGCCCGGCTCGCGGGCGCGGAAGGAGTGATCTGCGTGATCCGGCACGGCGACCCCGGGCCGAGGTGGGACGTCCCGGACCAGTGCAGGGCGCTGGGGGACATCCCGCTCCTGCTCCTCGACGACCAGCCGTACGAGGCAACGCCCGGACCCGGGCTGCGCACCACGATCTCCGGGTTCCTGGCCGGTCTCCCGGAGCGGGCGCGATGAGCGCACGGCGCCGTGGGGTGGGCCTGCCGTCGGCCGAGCGCGCCTACCGCCACCACCGCGAGTGGTTCCGGGACACGCAGCGGCGGGTCGCCGCGGGCGAACCCTTCGCCGTCGTGTCGGCGGAGGCGCCGCTGGAGATCCTGCGAACGATGGACATCCCGTTCGTCACGGTGCAGTGGTGGTCGTCGCTCATCTCGGCGAAGCGGAAGGCGCCGGAGTACCTGGAGGCCCTTCGTGCGCGGGGTTGGCCCGACGACCAGGAGCAGTACTTCTCGCTCGGCCTCGCCTCGGCGTTCGACACCGATCCCGCGTCCGCGCCGTGGGGCGGCCTGCCGCGGCCGAGCGTCATCATCGGGGACCCGCGCGACGACAACCACGGCAAGATCTACGAGCTGTGGGCGCGCGAGTGCGGCGCGGCGTACTTCCCGTTCGAGCGGGCCATCCTGCGCGATGGCCCGGACGAGTGGTGGGCGATGGGACCGCGCCGGTGGGAGGAGCTGATCGAGCCCGCGCTGCTCGACCTGCACGTCGAGGAGTCCACGGGCCTGATCCGGTTCCTGGAGCAGACCACGGGGCGCCCGTTCCGCGAGTCGGAGTTCCTCCGTGTCCTGACCCTGGTCAACGAGACCGAGGAGTACTTCCGGCGCACGCGCGATCTCATCGCCCGCACCCGTCCGGCCCCGGTGTCGATCAGCGACACGTTCACGAGCGTGATGATGCCGCAGTGGCACCGTGGCACGGTGTGGGCGCGCGACGCCGCACGCGGGTTCCACGACGAGGTGGCCGCCCGGGTCGAGCGCGGTGAGGCGGCGTGCGCGGACGAGCGCATCCGGCTCGCCTGGCTGGGGCAGGGGCTGTGGTTCAACGTCGACTTCTACGAGTCCTTCATGCGCGATCACGGGGCCGTGTTCGTGTGGTCGATGTACCTCGGGTACGCCGCGGACGCCTACCCCCGGTACTGGACGGACGACCCGCTGCGCTCCCTGTCGGCCCGCTACGCCGCCTTCACGCAGTACATGAGCATGGAGCCGTGGCCCTCCGGCTGGTTCTTGAAAGAGGTCGAGGCGGCCGGCGTCGACGGGGTGGTCGTACTCGGCGAGGCCTGGCCCTTCGCCGACGATGTGTTCCGCGACGCGGGGGTGCCACTCCTGCGGCTCGACGTCCACCAGGTGGACTCGCGGGGTTGGGACCAGGGCAGCGTGACCGAGGCGATGACGCGCTTCCTCCACGACGAGGTCGAGCCGGGGACGCGCCGGTAGCGGTCGGAACCCAGGGTGCTCAATGCGCGCCGAGGAACTCGAGGACGATGCGGTTGAACTCGGCGGGCTGTTCGTAGGACAGCGAGTGGCCGGCCTCGGCGATGATCGCGAACTCGTGGGGCGGTGCGTGCCGGGCCCAGGTGCGCATGAGCTCGGGCGGTGAGATGAGGTCGGCGCCGCCCGCGACGACGAGCAGCGGTGCGGTGAGCCCGCCGAGCTTGGCGTAGGTGTTCGGGGAGCTGGGGCGCTGGTCGGGTGCCCCCGGCTGCCGTGCGGCCTCCTCCCGCTCGATCCACCGCTGCGTGCCCTCCGGGTTGCTCCCGCGGTACCCGGCCGAGACCTCCCGGTAGACCGCGGGGGCCGGGCGCTCGATCGCCGGGATCGCGGCGTGCTCGCGGAACGTGCGGATGTCGGGCTCCTCGAACCCGCCGGTGGTCGCGGCGGCCACGAGGCTGCGCACCCGGTCCGGGTGCGACACCGCGTAGTCGATGCCGGCGAAGCCGCCGCTCGCCATCGCCACCAGGTGGAACGGTGGGAGCTCGAGGTGCTCGACGAGGCCGTGCAGGTCGGTGGAAGGATCACCGGGCTGGGGGCCGGTCCGCGGTGCTGCGGCCCCAGCCGCGGCGGTCGAGCGTGATCACGCGGTACCCGGCGTCGCGGAACGCGTCGACCTGCGGGGCCCAGGTCTCGCTCGTCCCGGTCGTGGGGTGCAGGAGGACGACCGGTGTGCCGGTGCCGCCGGTGTCGGTGTACCAGAGCCGGACCCCCGGTAGCTCGGCGTGGCCCTCGACCGCCGGTGCCGGGTCGACCGTCGGTTCGACGGGCTCGGCCTGCGCTCCGGCCGAGCAGCCGGTCCCGGCCAGCAGGACCAGCAGGAGCGCTGTGGCCCGGGCGGCCCGGTGGGCGGTGGTGCGTCGGAGTCCTGGCATCGCTGGTCCCTCCTGGGTGCCACACGGGGCACCGCGGCTCGAATCACGATCACTCACATCACGGTCACAGTGCGGCGACGAAGTCGGCGAGCGCGTGCTGGTTGTCCTGGTCGTCGTGCTCGTTTGGCAGTGCGAGGAACGGGATCCCCTCCGCCGCGCAGGCCCGCGCGAACCGGGACGGGTGCGGGGAGGGGCGCTCCACGGCGATGACGCCGTCCGCGCGGTGGCGCCGGGCCTGGGCGATCATCCAGCTCGTGCTCCGCATGTCGAACAGGAACAGCTGCCGGGCCGTGAGCGCGCGCAACGGGTCGCCGTGCACGGTGCGCGCGTAGGTCGCGGGCATCGCCGCGTACGGGCTCCCGACGAGCACGGCGTCGTGCGCCTCCCGCAGCTGGGCGTGGAACCGCGGCTCGCCCGTCATGCTCCAGAACAGCAGCCGTCGCCGCTCCCGCGGGTAGGCGCCGACGCCGTCGGCCACCCGCGCCTCGACGTCGGCGAGGTAGTCCTGCGCGAGGGCCAGCCCCGTGGGGGTGCCGCGGTGCCACGTCGACTGGTACGCGGCGATCTGGTCGCGCAGGGACACCGGGGACCGCGGGGCGGAGGCGATGAGGTCGGCCGCGCGCGTCATGACGTCCATCTGCCGGTTGACCAGGTCCATCGTCTCCGCGAGTGCGTCGGGGGTGAGCGCGCGGCCGGTGCGGGCCTCGAGCTCGGCGAGGAAGTGGCGGTTCTGGTCGAGGCGCAGCGCGAGGCGGTCCGGGTCGACGAGGTCCTCGCCGTGGTCGCGGATGAGCTCCCACCAGTTGTCCGGTGGCACCCGCCGCTCCGGCGAGGAGAAGTTGAAGTCGAGCGGGTAGCAGTCGCAGCCGAGCGCGCGGGCCCACAGCTCGGTGACCCGCAGCTCGGACTCGTTGCGGGTGCTGCCCACGACGAGCGTCGGCGTCGGCAGCCCGCCCCACGGGGCGAGCTCGGGGTGCAGGCTCGCGGCGAGCCCGAGACCGAAGAAGTGGGGCCCGGGGTAGCCGTGGCGGTGCAGCGCCTCGGTCAGCGCCGCGGCCCGACCGCCCGCGCTGATCACGAAGTTCCAGTAGTTGATCACGAGGACCGGGATGCCGAGCGCGTTCGCCATCTCCTCGGCCTCGTCGCTCGTGCACACCAGGAACGGGTGGCCCCGGGCCGCCTCGGAGCGGACGTCGTCGAGCCACCTGCGCTGGTGCTCCCGGATCCGCAGGACCGAGGGGAGCCGGTCCGCCCCGCTCGTCACCGGATCTCCGCGGTGCGCAGGGAGGCCACGAACTCCGCGATCCGCGCGGTCAGCTGCTCCGCGGGGTGGGCGGTGTAGGGCTGGCGGGGCAGGTGCAGGGTCGGAATGCCGACCGCGCGCAGGGCGGCGATCTCGTCGGGCGACTCCCACAGCTGCGCCTCGTCGCCCTCGAGGTCGAAGAAGATCACGCCGTCCGGCCGCGAGCCGACCGCGGCCGCGACGCAGCGGTCGACGGTGCGGGCGAGCGGGAACTCCACCGAGCACGCGGGCATCGCGTCGTAGCGGGCGGCGATCCCGTCGAGCGGAGTGCCATCCGCGGGCACCGGCCAGCGGGCGCAGCGGTCGCCCCAGCAGTGGTCGTCGCCGACGACGACCGCCCCACACGCCTCGATGGCCCGGTACAGCGCCGGGTGGTCGTGCGGACTGCCGCCGAGGTGGATGCGCACGGGGCGGGCGGGCGCCACCGGTGGTGGCGCTGCGTCCAGGAACGCCGAGAGCAGGGCGTTGTGGGTCTCCCGCGGCATCACGGCCGCGGAGCCGAACACGGCCAACGCGTCCTGCCCCGTGATCAGGGGCGGGTCCGCCCGGCGCAGCGCGACGACCCGGGCCAGCAGATCCTTGCTGGTGTTCACGACGTCCACGGCGTGCTCCAGCGCGTCGTTCGTGACCGGCCGACCCGACCACTCGGCCAGCGTGGCGGCGAGCCGGTCGAGGGCGGTCCGGTTGAACCGGGAGGCCGCGGGGGAGGGGAGGTAGGCCTTGTCGAGGTAGTGCAGGGAGGGCAGGCGCAGCTCGGTGCCCGCCTCCTGCGCCAGCAGCAGCTGCCGGTACGCGGCCTGGACCATCTTGCGCGTGTGCGGCACGACGAGGTGGTCGACGAAGTCGAGTTCCCCGCCGAGCAGGGCGTCGACCGCCGTCTCGACGAACCCGACGGTGGCCGCGCGCCGGGTGAAGGGCGGGCGGACGGTCGCGACGTGCTCGGCCACGAGGTCGGTGGCGCGGTCCGGGACGCCGCCGACCCGGTAGGGCAGGAAGCCGGCCGCCATGATCAGCTCGATCGGCACCGCGTCGCAGAAATAGCCGACCACCGACCTGCCGGAATCGCGCCACGCGCGCGCGGAAACGTCCCGATTGGCATAGTGGAATCGGAGTTGCTCGAGTGGTGTCACGCTACTCCTCGGCAGATTTCGGACGTTTCACAGAATTGTTGACGGGTGCTGGGAAACGTGTCTAGCGTCGAGCCGTGACGAAAACCGAGAATCTGACGATCATGGGGGTCGGCGACCTCATCGTCCGCGAACCGGATCCGGCGGCGCTGTTCGCGCTGTGCCGCGACACCCTGCACGCCGCCGACGTCGTCGTCGGGCAGGTCGAGATCCCGCACACCGACCGCGGTGTCGAGCAGCTCGTGAACATCCCGACGCCGCCCGCGCCGGTCGCGCACCTGTCGGCCTTCGTCGACATGGGGCTGACGGTGGCCACGCTCGCGGGCAACCACACCTACGACTCGGGCGAGCCCGGCGTCGTCGACACGGTGGAGGGCCTGCGCGCGCTGGGGATCGCCACCTGCGGCGCGGGCACCGATCTCGACGCCGCGCGCCGACCGGCCGTCGTGGAGCGCAGCGGCGCGCGGGTCGGCGTGCTCAGCTACAACACCGTCGGGCCGCGGGAGTCCTGGGCGAGCGCGACGAAGGCCGGCTGCGCCTACGTGCACGTGCTCTCCCACTACGAGCTGGACCACCCGAGCCCCGGCGGGCCGCCGACGGCGTACAGCGCGTGCGTGCCGCCCAGCCTGGATCGGATGCAGTCCGACATCCGCGCCCTGCGGGAGGACGTGGACGTTCTGGTCGTCGCCCTGCACAAGGGCGTCGGCCACTGGCGGGCGCACATCGCGATGTACGAGCCGCAGGTCTCGCGGGCCGCGATCGACGCGGGGGCGGACGTGGTGCTCGGGCACCACGCGCACATCATGCGGGGAATCGAGATCTACCACGGCAAACCCATCTATCACGGTCTCGGCAATTTCGCGACGGCGTCGCGCACGCTCGCCGACCGGACGAGCGGGGCGAGCGCGGCGACGCAGGAATGGGCACGACGACGCAAACAGCTTTTCGGCTTCGATCTGGATCCTTCGATGCCCGCGTATCCTTGGCACCCGGAGAGTCGCAACACCGCCATCGCGCATTGTCGGTTCGACGCGACCGGGAACATCGTCGCCGGATTCGTCCCGTGCTACATCGATGATCACCTGCGACCCGAGCCGCTGGGCCCTGGCGCCGGTGACGCCGTGGTGGACTACATCCGGCAGATCGGCGAGGAGGCGGGCCTGTCCACCACGTTCGAGTGGGACGGCGACGTCGTCGTGGTCGGCGCAGGCTAGCTGCGGGTCCGGGGTGCCCGCACGGCGAGCACCCCGGACCTCAGGCCTCGGCCTCCGGGGGCGGGTTGAGCGTCGGCTCGTCGACCATGCCGTCGCCGAGGCCGTACTTCGTGATGATGCTCTGGTAGGTCCCGTCGGCCATCAGGTCTCTCAGCGCCTCCACCACGAGGGGCGCGAGGCCGCTGTCCTTGGGCAGCACGATCGCCGAGTTGTGGTAGTTGCCGCCCGCCTCGACCGACTGCGGGATCATGCTCATCGAGTCGTCCTGCGTCACCGCGTGCTGTGCCGCCGCCGATCCCATCCCGGCGGCGGCCGCGCGCCCGGACTTCACGGCGAGGATCGCCTTGCTGGTGTCCGCGAGCGGGAGCGGGGTGACCGGCTGCTGCCCGTTGGCGGCGCAGTACTCGGCGAGGTTGGCCACGAACCGGTCGATCGTGCCGCCCTGGATGAAGCTGATCGGCTGCCCGCAGAGCGCGAGGATGTCCGATCCCGGGTACTTCGCCTTGTCCACGACGTAGCCCTGGCCCGCCTTGAGGTAGCCGACGAGGTCGTACTGGGCGCCGCGCTCCTCGGTGACCTCGACCGGCCCCATGGCGGCGTCGTACCGGTGCGCCGACAGCCCGGTCAGCACGGGCCCGAGTCCGCCGCCCACGACCGCGGTCTCGGCCTCCACGCCCAGCTTCGCCGCGATCGCGTTCTGCAGGTCCTCGTTGGGCCCGCTGCCCTGGTCACCGGTGAGCACCGTGTAGGGCGGGTGCTGCTGGATCGCGAACACGATCTTCCCGCTGCTCCGGACCTGCTCGGGCAGCTGGTCGTGCAGCGCGGGGTCGGCGGTGACGGCGCTGACGGCCGGGTCGGCCTCGGGGGCCGGCGCGCCGCCGCACGCGCTCGCCGCCGTGGCGGCGACCAGGAGGGACAGGGCTGCGAGCGCCCTCGTGCGGGGACGTCGAGGCATGGCGTCGAACCTTTCGCTCCAGGGCTTCATGCGGTCGCCCGCTCCGTATCGAAGGTGCGGGACAGGAAGTCCCGCAGCCGGGTGGTGCGCGGCTCGGCGAACATCGCGCGCGGGTCGCCCTGCTCGACGACCTTCCCGCGCTCCATGAACAGGCACCAGTCGGCCGCGTTCCGCGCGAAGTTCAGGTCGTGGGTGACGACGACCATCGTCCGGCCACCCGCCGCCAGGTCGCGCAGCACGGTCATGACCTCTTCGATCAGCTCGGGGTCGAGTGCGCTGGTCGGCTCGTCGAACAGCATGATGCGCGGGTTCGGGGCGAGCGCCCGTGCGATGGCCACCCGTTGCTGCTCGCCACCCGAGAGCGTGATCGGGTAGTTGTCGACCTTGCTCGACAGACCCACCCGGTCGAGCAGGTCGCGGGCGCGCTGCTCGGCCTCCGCGGGATCGACGCCGTGCGCGAGCACCTGTGGCTGCACGACGTTGCGCAGCGCCGTCATGTGGGGGAACAGGTTGAAGGACTGGAAGACCATGCCGGTCCGCCTGCGCTGCTGTGCGACCCGGACCTCGCTCAGGTCACGCAGCCGTCCCTGCCGGTCGTCGTACCCGAGCAGCTCGCCGTCGAGGTGGATGGAGCCGCCGTCGATGCGTTCGAGCTGGTTCACGCACCGCACCAATGTGGACTTGCCCGAACCGGACGGTCCGATGACGGCGACGACCTCGGTCTCGTGCACCTGCAGGTCGACACCGTCCAGCGCCGTGAAATCGCCGAAGTGCTTGCGGACGCGCTGCACGTCGAGCACGACCGGCAGGTGGGCCTTGCGCCCCCGGGTGTGGTTGTCCTCGGTCATCGCAACGCTGCCTCCGGTCGGCGGAACTTCGGGCGGGCGACCGCGTCCCGCAGGTACCCGCGGTCGAAGCGGCGTTCGAGCCGCTGCTGGAAGAAGGTCAGGACGAGGACCACGACCAGGTACCAGATCACCGCGACGAGCAGCAGCGGCACGATCTGGTAGGTCCGCTCGTAGATGTTCTGCACCGAGAAGAGCAGGTCCGACACCGCGATCACGCTGACGAGCGACGAGCCGTGGATGGCGTGGATGAACTGGCTGCCCGTGGGCGGGATGCAGACGCGCACGGCTTGCGGCAGCACGACCCGCGCGAAGGTCTGCATCGGTGTGTACCCGAGGGCGCGCGCCGCGTCGTGCTGGCCGAGGCCGACGGACGCGATGCTGCCGCGGACGATCTCGGTCATGTAGGCGCCGTGGGCCAGCGAGAGGCCGAGGACGGCGGCGGCCGGTGGGCTGATCACGTCGTTGGTGGACGCGGAGAAGAAGGTGGGACCGAGCGGGATCCCGATGCCCATCGTCGGCACCAGGTAGGCCAGGTTGAACCAGAAGATCAGCTGGAGCAGCACCGGGACGCTGCGGAACAGCGTGACGTAGGCGGTCGCGGTCCAGCGGGCCGGTGTGAACGACGACAGCCGCAGCAGCGCCATGACGGTGCCGATGGTCATCCCGATGAGCTGGGTGACCACCGACACGACCAGGGTCGTCAGCAGGCCCTGGAGCACCTGGGCGTTGAACAGGTACTGCCCGACGACGGGCCATTCCAGGTTCTCGTTGGTGATGGCGAAGTGGGCGATCCAGGCCGCCACGCCGAAGATGACGGCGCCGAGGGCCCAGTGCCCCGGCCGGTGCCGCCGCTGGGCGTGCTCCACGTCGATGCGATCGGGCGCCGCGCGGTCCCGGGCGTCCTCCGCGGTGTTCTGCAGGGAGTGTGGTGTCGTCATGTCCCGGTGCCTGCCAATCGCTGCTCGATGAACCGCAGGACGAGGGTGGACAGCCGGTCCTCGTCCCATGCCCTGGAGTCGACGGCGTCGGTGGGGAGCTGCAGGACGGGCAGGCCTGCCGCCTCGAGCGCGGCGGTGATGAACCTCGTCCCGTGGCCGCCGTTGTCCAGCTGCACCGCGGCGTGGAGCCGGTGGGTGCGGCTCTCCCACTCGGCCCACGCGCCCGCCCACGGCGGGTAGTGCAGGTAGTCGTTGAACGTGACGTAGCGCCCGGCGAGGGTGCGCAGCGGGTCGCGGTCGCCGTAGCGCGGGTAGGCGTCGCACGCGATCGACAGGTAGTTCGACCGGGCGAAGACCACGCCGTGCGACTGCTCGAACCGGCTGAAGAACTCCAGCTGCTGCCACAGGCCGAGGCCCAGGTACATCAGCCGGTACCGCTCGTTCGGGCAGACCCACTGCTCCCGCTCGACCCGCTCGCGCACCTCGTCGCGGAACCGCTCGGCCTGCGCGACGGCCCACTCGGTGCCGCGGTGCCACTGGATGCCCATCACCTGGGACATCACCTCGCCGAGCCGCACCGGGAGCTTGGGTGCGGTGCTCAGCAGCGTCCGCACCTCGGTGAAGCACTCCTGCTGGCGGTTGGCGAGCGCGACGACCCCGCGGAGCCGGTCGACGTCGAGGGTGCGGCCGGTGATGCGCTCGCAGTGCGCCACCAGCTCGCGGAACTGCGCGAGCATCGCGTCCACGCGGTCGCCGCCCTCGAGGTCCTCCCAGGCGTGGCGCCCCAGCTCCCACCATCCGGGTACCGGCCGGGTGGCGATCGGGCGTTCCAGGCCGAGGTAGGTCGCTCCGGTCCGCGCGGCGATGTTCTCGGCGGCCCCGTGGTCGGGCATCGTCACCACGAGCGCCGGATCGGGCAGCCCGCCCCACGGCTTCTCCTGGTCCTGGTCGTCATCCAGGTAGACCCCGAGGACGAGGCCCGCGTACCGGTCGAGCCCGCGGTGGTAGCCGTGGGCGTCGAGCACCTGCGAGTAGTGCCCGGACCGCCGCTTGGCCGCGACCAGGCCGGAGTACCAGACGTCGGTGACGAACGGGATGTCCATCGCCTCGAAGATCTCGTGCGGGATGTTGGCGCCCGCCAGCACGAACGGCTCGCCGCCCTCCTCGGTCCGGGCCTTGAGCTGCGCCCACCACTCGCGCTGGTGCCGCCGCAGCGAGCGGGTGACGTCGAGCTGGGCGAGGTCCTCGCGCGGTGCTCCTGCCGTGGCGCCCGTCGTGGTGGTCATGCGGTGCGCCTCCGGTCGATCGTGCGGGCGACGGTCGCGGCGGCCTCGTCGTGGCCGTCGTCGGTGAGCACGTCGGACCGCGCGAGGGCCACCGGGACCCCGGCCGCGTCGCAGAGGCGCACCATCGCGGGCACGTCCCAGCCGAACCGGGTGTCGCTCGGCGGGACGTGGACGACGACGACGTCGGGCGCGTCGGTCGCCAGCACCGAGCGCAGGAACGCCGACCGGGCGTCGAACGGGCGCAGCTCGCGCCCGGTGGCGTCCGCCCAGTACTTGGCCAGCAGTGCCGCGGCGGGCTCGGCGTCGGGGTCGACGTCGGAGCCGGCCAGCCGCGATCCCCACTCGCTGTCCTCGTCGACGACGACGGCGCCGGCGGACTCGACGGCCGTGTGCAGGCGGTCGTGGTAGAGCGTCTCGGCGGCGAACACCGCGGCCCTCGGCCCGGTGGGCGGGGCGGCGGCCGGCGCGTTGCCGAGCTCGTCGAGCCGGACCCGGTGGGCGTCGAGGTCCAGCACGCGGGCGGCCCCGAGCGCCCGGAACACGGCCGCCCCGCTCCCCACCCCGCGGCGCCGCTCGGCGAGCACCCTGCGGACGGAGGCCCGCCACGCGTTGGCGGCGCCGATCGCGACCGCGAGCCGGGCGGGGTCCGCGCCGCCACCCGAGCGTTCCAGCTGCGCGCCCAAGAGGCGCAGCTGCTCCCGGTTGTAGGCGGAGCAGTCCACCGACCGCGTGAGCAGCAGGTCGAACACGTGCAGCGGCGGGAGGCCGGGTGTCCGGCCGAGGCGCACGGTCTCCTTCAGGTAGTAGTAGAGGTCGCGGAACCTGCGGTCGAAGACCACCAGCGCCGCGGCGTCGGCCGCGCCGCTGAGCAGCTGCTCCAGCACCGACCGGAACTCCGCGCCGTAGCCGGACTCGAGCAGGTCGTCGGCGCGCGGGGTCGCGGCCGCGGGACGCGCGACGAGCGGCACCGCGCGGAACCCGCTCGCGGTGATCAGCTCGGTGGGGATGTTCGTCCCGACGCAGACGACGCACGAGTCGTCGATCCCGAGGTCCGCAGGCCATGCCTGGGCTTCCCCGTAGCGGGTTTCGAGCGTCGTTGCTCTCACGGTCGCATTCCTCTCGATGCTCGGCGCGTGGTCAGAGGTGCACGAGGACCTCTGACTCCTGGGGGGTGAAGGTGGTGGGGAACCCGGCACGGGCGCTGATGTCGCGCACGTAGTCGGCGGTGGCCCGCCCGTCGCCGGTGGGCGAGCGGGGCACCGGCCGGGCCGCGTCGTCGATCCAGCAGGGCACGAAACCCGCGCGCAGGGACCCGTCGGCGAGGACGTCGACGGTGCCGACCATGGTGTGGCGGCTCTCCGGGTGGAACGGGTAGGTCGGCATCGCCGGGTCGGGCTCGAAGCCGAACAGCTCCCGCCGCCTGCGGGACCAGGCCAGCCGCCCGGGATCCGCGTTGTCCCGGACGTCGAGCGCCCGCGTGACCGTGACCCAGTTCCCGAGGCCGTGGAAGATCGGCCGCCCGCGGTGGACCTCGATCCCGCGCAGGATGTGCGCGTGGTGGCCGACTACGACGTCGGCCCCGGCGTCGATCGCGGCGTGCGCGAGGGCCCGCTCGTACTCCAGCACCACCGCGGGCGTGTGCACCATGCCCTTGTGGAAGGCGACGACCAGGACGTCGACCCGCCCGCGCACGGACTCGACGTCGGCCCGCAGCGCGGCGAGGTCGTCCGGGTGCGGGCGCGCCGTGCCCGCCGCGGCGACGGCGGCCGCGGCGTCCTCGTGCGCGGCCACGCGGACGTCGTGGGCGCGGCCCTCGGGGGTGAGCATCCGGATGTGGGCGCACCCGCCCTTGGCGGGCGACGCCCAGGACAGCTCCGGGCCGACGCAGTTGTAGGCGAGCACCCCCCACCGCTTCCCGCCCGCGGTCAGGATCGCCGGCTCGCGCGCCTCGGCCAGGGTGGCGCCGGCGCCGACCGGCCGGATGCCGTGCGCGAGCAGGCCGTCGCGGGTGTCGGCCACACCTTCCTCGCCCAGGTCGTAGACGTGGTTGGCGGCGAGCGTGCCCACGTGGAAACCGGCGTCCCGCAGCGCGGCGAGGTGCGCGGGAGGCGCGGGCAGTGCGGGCACCGCCGTGCGCTGGGGCTCGCCCCGGTCGGTGTGCGGCACCTCGACGTTGCCGATCAGCAGGTCGGCGGTGCGCAGCAGGGCGGTGCTCGGCGCGAAGCAGGCGCCGGGGTCCGGCTCCTCCAGGATGAGGTCGCCGACGACCATCAGGCGAGCGCTGCGCACGGCTACCCACCCACCGCGGCGAGGACCTCGGCGCTGTGCTCGCCGAGCTGTGGCGCCGGCTGCATCGGCACGAACGAGTCCGCCATCCGGATCGGCCAGTGGACGTGGAAGACCTCGCCCTGCTCGGGGTGCGGCACCGGCGCGAAGACGCCACGCCGCCGCAGCACGGGATCGCCGATCAGCTCGGCCGTGTCGAGGACGGCGGCCGCGGGCACCCCCGCGTCGGTGAGACGGCGCATGAGCGCGTGCTTGTCGAGGCCCACCGTCCAGCGCGCGACCTCGGCGGCGAGCTCGCCGCGATGGGCCCAGCGCGACGCCGCGGTCGCGAACCTCTCGTCCGCGCCGAGGTCGGGACGGCCCATCGCGGCGAGGAGGGCGCGCCACTGCGACTCGGTCGTCGCCGAGAGGTAGCAGTGGTCGTTGGGGCCGCCGCCCGCGCACGGGAAGACGTCGGCCGGGGCCACCTCCGCGCCGAGGTCGCCGAAGCCGTTGCGGGTCGGCGCGGCGCCGGTAAGCATGTTCTCGGCGAAGGCGAGGCGCGAGAAGATCGTCGCCACGGTGCCCTGCATGGACGCGGCGATCCGCCCGCCCGCCCCGGTGGACAGGCGCGCGCAGAGCATCGCGAGCACGCCGAGCGCGGTGGCCAGCCCGGTCCCGATGTCGCCGAGGTGCGGGCCGGGCAGCATCGGCTCGCCGTCGGCGTCGCCGGTGAGCGAGCACGCGGCGCCCATGGCTTCGGCGATGTTGTCGAACGCCAGGAAGTCGCTGTACGGCGAGCCCGGGCCGAAGCCCTTGATCTGACCGAACACGACCGACGGGTTCAGGGCGACCAGCTCGGGCCAGTCGAACCCGAGGCGGGCCATGGTGCCCGGCGCGAAGTTCTCCATGACGACGTCGAAGAGCGGGACCAGATCGCGCACCGCGGCCCGCCCCTCGTCCGACTTGAGGTCGACGAGCACCGACTTCTTGTTCATGGACAGCTGCTGCAGCTTGAGCCACGGCCGCTCGATCCCGAGCGAGGGCGCCCCCGGGCGCTGGATGCGCACGACGTCCGCGCCCAGCAGGGCGAGCACCTGGGTGGCGGTCGGCCCGGCCAGCGCCTGCGTGAAGTCCAGGACCCGGACGCCGGCGAGCGCGGGCAGCCCGTCGGACGCCGCCGTGGCCGGGACCGGCAGCGGCGGGGAGGACCACGGCTGCCTCGCGGCCTCCGCCGTGTGCTGCCCGAGCCGCGGTGCCGGGCTCGGCGCGGGCACGCCCCGATCACCGAACGCGTAGGGCAGCGTCGGCACCCGCGCCACGCCCCCGTCCGGGGAGTCGACGTCGGCGAACTGGCCGTTGGCGACCAGGGTCGGGTCGTCGAGCAGGTCCTGCGTGGTCAGCGTCGAGCCGACCGGGATGCCCGCCGTGCCCCAGGCCTCAAGTATCTCGGCGGGGGTGCGGCGGGCGGTCCAGTCGTCGACGACGCGGTGGGTCTCGTCGCGGTGGCGCAGCCGCGTGGGGCCGTCGGCGAACCGCGGGTCGTCGCGGAGGTCCTCCCGCTCGATCAGCCGCAGCAGCCGCCGCCACAGGTGCTCGGGGCTGGCGTGGGCGAACACGAAGTCGTCGCGGCCGCCACCCGCGGCGGGGAAGACCCCGGTCGGCTCCGCCTGCGCGGCGGGCTGCCGGTTCCCCGGGCGCTCGTGGAACCGTCCCGATTCGGTGGACCGGGAGAAGTGGGTGCGGCTGAGGTTGATGGCGGCGTCGAGCATCGAGAGCTCGAGCCGCTGCCCGCGTCCGGTGCGCGCGCGTTGGACGACGGCCGCGAGCACCCCGATCGCGCCGTAGAGCGCGGTGGCCTGGAACGCCGCGTCGGGCCCGACGCGCTGCGGGGGCCGGTCGGGTTCACCGGTGATGCTGGCGATGCCGGACAGGCACTGCAGCACGGCCTCGGTCGGTGGCACGTCGGCGAACGGCAGGTCGGGGTCGAAGCCGATGATCGACAGCTGGATCAGCGCCGGGTGCCGCTCGGCCAGGTCGGCGTGGCGCAGCCCGTAACGCGCGGGGCCGTCGGGCTCCAGGTTGTCGACCAGCACGTCGGCGTCCCGGAGCAGGTGCGCGACGGCGGCGCGGCCGTCCGGCGTCGCGTCGTCGGCCACGACGGAGCGCTTGCCGAGGTTGGCCAGGACGAAGCGCGGGCTCGTCCGGCCGTCGGGCAGGCTGCGGTCGCGGTCGCCCGCGGGCCGCTCCACCTTGACGACGTCCGCCCCGAGCAGGGCGAGCAGCTCACCGGTCAGCGCGCCGGCGATCCCCTCGGTCAGCTCGACGACGCGCAGCCCGCGCAGCGGGGTCGTGTTCTCCTGGGTCATCGTTCGGTCACCTCCCGGTGCTCAGAGGTAGCGGTCGGCGCCCGCGGGCGCGGTCGGGGCAGCGTCGACCGGGGCAGCGTCGATCGAGCCGCCCGCCTGGAACCAGGCGATCGCCTCCTTGAGGCCGTGGTCCCGGATCTGCGCGGTCATCACCTCGTGCTCGGGCGTGGTGTGGGCGATCGCGTCCCACTCGGCGCCGAACTGGAAGGCGGTGCGGAAGCCCTGTGCCTCCATGACGCGGTTCAGGGCGAGCTTCTTGAGCCGCAGCAGCGACGCCGGCATCCGGGCGATCTGGCGGGCCGTGGCGCGGGCGTCCTCGAGGACGTCGGCGGCGGGCACGGCCCGATTGGCCCACCCCAGGCGGGCCGCCTCGGTACCGCTCATCGCGCTCCCGGCGATGTAGGACAGCTCCCGGGCCCGCTTCATGCCCGTCAGCCAGAGGCTGACCGGGCTGAGCAGCCCACCGCCGAGCGGCACGCTGGGCCACGCGATCGACGCGTCCTCGGCGACGACGGTGAGGTCCGCGCAGACGCACAGCATCGTGGCGCCCCCGATGCAGTGCCCGTGCACCGCCGCGATCACCGGCTTGTCGAGGTCCCACAGCGCCAGCCAGCGGTCCAGGTTGCGCTTGAGCCGGGACCAGTCGGCGTAGGCGGAGCGGTGCGCGGGCGCGGCGCCGCCGTTGTCGTTCCGGGCGCGCTGCACGTCGTAGCCGACGCTGAAGGCCCTGCCCTCGCCGCGCAGCACGACGCAGCGCACCGAGTCGTCACCGGTCAGGTCGTCGACGGCGTCGGAGAAGGCGTCGAGCATCTCGGTGTGGAAGGCGTTGAGCTTCTCGGGTCGGTTGAGCACGAGCTCCGCGACTCCGTCCGAACCCCGGGTGAGCTCGATGAACGACATCTGGGTCTCCTCGTGGTGGCGGTCAGGCCGCGGGCAGCGCGTCGGGGGACAGGGCGTCGAGCACGACCCGGCAGGCGGCGACGAACGCGTCCGCGTCCAGGCCGATCCCGGCGAGCTGGAACACCAGCTCGTCGACCCCGCGCTCGGCCAGCTCCTGTTCGAGCGCGCGGGCAGCGTCCCCGACCTCGGAGGGCGTGCCGGTGAGGCAGAAGTCCGCGACCATCTCGTCGGGGACGTGCTCGGCCAGCTGCGCCCACGACAGCGACGGGTCGGCGCGGAAGGACTCCCGGACCGTCGTCACGGTCTTCTCCCAGCGGCTGCCCTCGACGACCGGGGCGTAGCTGGGCGTCGTGAAGTAGAAGGCGAGGTTGCGGCGGGCCAGCGAACGGGCCTGTGCCGCGTCCTCGTGCACGGACGTGACCCGCCACGCGGCGACGTGCGAGGGGCGACCGCCCTCGCGCATGGCCGGCACGGCCACCCGGTCCAGGTAGGGGGTGTAGGACACCAGGGGGTGCAGGGCGACGCCGTCGCAGCTCGCGGCGGCCTCCCGCAGCATGCGGCGGTTGACGCCCGATCCGAACACCTGCAGCGGCGACAGCCCGGCGAGCTCGTCCGACACGGGCGGCGTGCGCATCCTCGCCCGGTAGAACGGGCCCTCGTAGGACAGTTCGTCGCCCGCCGACCAGGCCGCCCGCAGCAGGCGGGCGTAGTCGGCGAGGCGCGGGGCCGGGTGGTCGAAGTCGTGGATGCCGTAGCGGCGGGTGCGCATGCCCTTCGTCCCGGCGCCGATGCCGAGCGCGAACCGGCCGCCCGTGGCGACGTGGGCATCCGCCGCGGCCGCCGCCATCGCCAGCGGCGCTCGGGTGAAGGCGTACGCGATCCCCGTCGCGACCTGGATCCGCTCGGTGTGCAGGCCCAGCGTCAGCGCGCGCACGAGCGCGTCCCGCGGGGTCGACTCCGTGGTCCAGACACGGTGGAAGCCGGCGGCCTCGGCGCGCCTCGCGACGTCGACCAGCGGCCGGAAGGCGTGGGTGGACAGCACGAGCGACCGCTTCATCGGACGGCCACCGGTGCGGCGGGGGAGCCGACCCCGCCGGCGATCGCCAGCGGGACGGACACGAAGAAGAAGCTCCAGCGGTTGTCGGCGGCGCACGCGGTGGCCAACTCGTCGAAGTCGAACAGCTCCCCGAGCGGGATGCCGAGCGCGGCGAGCGCGCGCCGGTGCAGGCTCCCGACCGCGGGGTCACCGGGTGCGACCTCGACCGCGGGGTTGTCGCAGGCGACCGCGGCGACGTGCCAGTTCCACAGCTGCTCGGCCATGGCCTCGTCCGCGGCCAGCCCGGTGGCGGGCGGACGGCCATCCGCCGCCACCTGTGCGCGCCCGCCGGCGTCGAGCGCCCGGTACTCGGTGACCCAGCCGGTGCGGACGCACAGCACGTCGCCGGCCCCGATCCGGACGTCCTGCGCGTCCGCGATCCGGCGCAGGTCCTCCGCCGACAGGCTCCTGCCGGCGAAGGCGGAGGTACCCGGTTCGTGGCGCTCGAGCCAGCTCCGCGCGTCGAGGAGCACCCCGCGTCCGACGATCCCACGCGACCACTCCTGCACGCCCAGCTCGTGGCCGAGCTCCGGCGGGTCGGCGGTGCGGCCGCCGAAGAAGCCGAACTCCCGGTAGCGCAGGTGCCGGAACCCGTCCCACTGCGTCGATCCCTGCGGGTGGTAGGCGTCGATGCGGTCGTCCCACGAGTTGCGGCCGGTCGCGAAGATGCTGTGGCGCAGCGCCTCCCGCCCGTAGAACGGTGGGTCGGGCAGCTCGGCGGGCAGCTGCAGGGAGATCCGCGCCCCCGTCCTGATCTCGGCAGCGGCCAGGGCCACCCGGTCCGGGGTGAGCAGGTTCAGCGCGCCCAGGCCGTCGCGCGGCCCGAACACGTCCCAGGAATGCCGCGCCTGGACCGTCCCCAGCTGAGGGAGTTCGGCGTACTTGGGCATGCCGCTGTCGTCCATCGGCACCATCCGTTCGGGCGTTGCGGCGCCCGCACGGGCGGCTTCGCCTAGTGACCGCTAGGTGTTTCCTAGCGACTGTTAGGATGGACGCTAACAAGGCGTTCCGGGGAGGGCAAGGGCGTGTGTCGTGGCGACTGCTAGGAAGTCGTCGGCACGAGGCCCGCGCTCGGCGGGTCGCCAGGCTGGAGGAGGTCCCGTGTCGAACGACTTCGCCGACCGGCTCGTCGCGGCGAGATCGCCGCGCCGCGAGACGAAGTCGTTGATCTACCGCCACGCGCTGCGGCTGTTCGCCCGGCACGGGTACGCCGGCACCAGCCTGCGGGAGATCGCCGAGGCCGTCGGGCTCGAAGTGCCGAGCCTCTACACCCACATCCGCTCCAAGCGGGATCTGCTCTACGACCTCATGGAGTTCGGCAACCGCGACCTGCTGGAGCGGCTCGCGCGCTCCGTCGCCGCGGTGCCGGACGACCGGCCGCTGGACCGGCTGTACCTGCTCGTCCGCGAGAACGTGATCTCACACTGCCGCCACCGCGACCAGACGACGGTGGTGTTCACCGAGATCCGGGAGCTCGCCGACGAGCAGCGCGCGAAGATTGTTGCCTTGCGGCGCGAGATCGAGGACCTCTTCCGCGCCGCGGTCCGGGAGGCCGTCGATGCGGGCTCCGCGCGCCCCGTCGACGTCGCGGTGACGGTCTTCGGGGCGCTCGCCATCGGCCGGGGGGCGGCGAGTTGGTACCGCGAGTCCGGCCCGCTCTCGCCGGAGGAGATCGGTGACTTGTACGGCCAACAGGTGGTCCGCGGCCTGCTCGCGGAAGGAGCCGCCTGGTCGCCGCCCGGCCCGTGAACCCACGGGCGCCGATCGAGACGTTCACGCCGGGTTCTGTTGGAACACGAGGAGGCGCCGATGCGACGACTGCCGATCTCCCGCCGACCAGTGGCCGCCCTCGCCGCCGGCGTCATGCTGATGGCACCGGCGTCCTGTGCCGCCGGCGGGGAGGATGCCCGTCCGCCGGTCCGGGAGCTGCAGGGCGAACTGGACGACGGCACGCCGTACCTCATCGTCGTGCCGGAGAACTGGAACGGGACGGTCCTGGTCGATCTCGACTTCGCCGCGGGCGGGTCGACCAAGCCGGTGTGGACCGACTACCTCCTGCCGCAGGGATACGCCGGTGCGGGCACCACCCGGGAGAAGGTCGCAGGCGGCTGGGACGTCCGGGCAGCGGTCGACAACCAGGTCGAGACGCTCGACCGCTTCCGCGAGCGAGTCGGTGAACCGCAGCGGACCATCGCGTTCGGCCGCTCCGGAGGCGGGAACACCGCGGCCTCGCTCGCTCAGAGGCACCCGGAGGTCCTCGACGGCGTCGTTGCAGCATGCGCAATCCTGACCGGGGCGGGTCCCGGCGTGGAACGGCAAGCTGGACACCCTGTTCGCGCTGAAGGCCCTCCTCGATCCCGACGGCGACCTGCCGATCGTCGACCTGCCCGCAGATCCGGCCCCTGGCACCCGGGCGTGGCAGGACTTCGCCCGCAATGCGCAGAGCACCCGGGAGGGACGAGCACGGCTGACCCTGGCGGCCACCCTCGGCCAGCTCCCCATCTGGGGCGTCGGCAGCATGCCCGAACCGGCGAGTGGCGACGTCGAGGCTCAGCAGGAAGCGGTCTACCGCGGTCTTGTCGAAGAGTTCTTCCCGACGGCCATGGCGAGCGGATATCGCCAGGAGCTCCTGGGCGGCGGGGTGCCGCGCTGGAACAACGGCGTCGACTACCGGCAGATCTTCGGCATGGTGAATGCCGCCCAGCGCGACCTCGTGCAGAAGCTCTACGAGGCCGCCGGGCTGGACGTGGACGAGGACCTGGCCACGATCAACGCACATCCACGGATCGTGGCGGATCCGTCAGCGGTCGTCGCTCGCCAACAGGACAACTCCTACACCGGCGAACTTCGGGTGCCGGTGCTCACCCTCGACAACACGGGCGATGTCATCTCGCCGGTCTCTTCTGCGCGGGCCTTCGCCTCGACGGCCCGGTCGGCGGGCGACCAGGCGATGTTGCGCCAAACCATCGTCCACAGCGCCGGGCACTGCGGCTTCAGCGCTGGTGAGCAAGCCGCCGCTGTCGAAACCCTCATGCGCCGGCTGGACACCGGCACGTGGGACGACGACGCCACGACGCCTGAGCGGCTGAACGCACTGGCGGCCACGCTCCTGCCCGACGACGAGCCCGCGCGGTTCATCGATTTTCACCCCGATCGGTTCGCCCGCCCGTTCGGCGCCGATGACGTCTACGACCCCACCGGAACGTGACGAATGCCATGACCGAGGGGCCTCGCGGCGTCACCGGTCGAGCCAGGCGGTGGCGAAGAACATGTCCCGGGTGGGGTAGCGGTCCATCCCGTGAACGCGCCGGTCGGTGATCGTCGACAGGTAGCTGCGGCTGAACCACATGTGGGAGAGGTCCTGCGCGGCCAGCAGCTCCACCTCCTGGTAGGCCTGCGCGCGCTCGGCGTCGTCGGTGGTGGTCTCGGCGATGTCGAGCAGCTCGTCCACCCGGGGGTTGGAGTAGTTCCCGTAGTTGGAGTTGCCGTCGCTGCGCAGCAGGCGCTGGACCGCCGGGTAGGGGTTGTCGAAGGTGCCGACCCACTGGGCGAGCTGGAAGTCCCGGCTCTGGCCGACGGATGAGGAGAACTGGGCCAGGTCGAAGAACTGCAGCTGCATGTCCACACCGACGGCCGCGAGCTGGGCCTGCATGAACTCGGCGAGCGGAACCCGGTTCTGGGTGGTGATGAACAGGAAGTCCGGGTTCCCGCCGTCAGCGCGGTACTCCTCGATGAGAGCGCGCGACCGCGCCTGGTCGAATGTCGGCCAGGCGTGCTCCGCCTCGGGGTTGGCGTAGGCACTGCCCGGAGCGAACATCGTGACCGCCCGGGACATGCTGCCCCGGTACTCGGCTACCGCCATGGCGTCCAGGTCGATCGCGCGGATGAAGGCCTCCCGCATCCGCCGGTCGTCAAAGGGTGCGCGGGTGTGGTTGAAGTAGAGGAACTCTCCCCCGTTGCCCGGGCCGTAGTAGACCCGCAGCTCGGGGTTTTCGGCCGCGCGCACCAGCTCCTGGTTGTAGGCGCCGAACGACACGTCAACGTCGCTGTTGGCCACCGACGCGAAGCGGGACTCGGTGTCGGTCAAGGGGCGGAACTCGAGGGCGTCGAGGTAGGGCATGCCCTCCTGCCAGTAGTCCTCGTACCGCTCCACCACCACGCTCGCGCCCGGCTGCCACCGGACGAACCGGAAGGGACCGGCGCCGACCGGGCTGCGGGCGATGTCCGATCCGGGTCGGGTCAGCTCGGTCGGTGAGGCGATCATGCCGAGCGTGCCGGAGGTGAGGGGCTGCGCGAAGGCCACCGGGAAGTCGCCGAGGGGTTCGACCAGTGTGAACTCCACGGTCAGCGGATCGGTCGCGCGCATCGCGGCGATCTGACGCGCGAAGCGGTTGGCAGGCGACGACGCGATGTCGATGTGCCGTTGGGTGTTGACGATCACTGCGGCGGCGTCGAGCGGCGTGCCGTCGTGGAAGCGGACGCCGTCGCGCAGGTGGAGGAGCCAGGTCGCCCCGCCGTCCGGCGTGGTCATCCCTTCGGCAAGGTAGGGCTGCACCACGCCCTTGTCGTCGAACCGCATCAGCAGGTCGTACACCGCGGTCGCGACCATGTTCGAGTTCTGGACCGTCGGGTCGAAGCTGACGACATCACGGTCCATGGCCAGCACCAGTGATCCACCCCGGACCGGCGTGCCCTCGGAGCCGGAGGGCGCGCCGTAGGGATCACGGGCGCCGACGGGCGAGGACGTTCCCGGTGTGACGGCTTGGCCGCACGCGGCGATCGCCGCGATGGCCAGGACCGCCACGGCGGCTCGGGCGAACGACCTGCGTACCGGTCGCATTGATCACCTCGGCGCGTCGTGGTGTCCGGTTTCGTCACGTTAGCTATCGCAACCAATATTAGCAACAATACCGTCGACAATCTGCGGACAGCCACGTCGCGACGAGGGAGAACCCATGGCACTGCTCGGCAGCTATCGCGTTCTGGACCTGACCGACGAACGTGGTCTGGTGGCCGGGCGGCTGCTCGCGGACCTGGGCGCCGATGTCGTGATCCTCGAACCCCCCGGCGGGTCGACGGCCCGCCGGGTCCCACCGCTCGTCGCGGGATCGAGGTCGGCGTACTGGGAGGCGTTCGCCGCCGGCCGCCGCGGTGTCGAGGCGGATCTGGAGTCCGACGCGGGACGCGGCCTCGCCCGGGATCTGGCCGCGCGCAGCGACATCGTGCTCACCTCGTCGCCGCCCGCCACCCTGCGCCGCTGGGGTCTCGACGCCCGGAGCCTGCTGGCGGCCGACCCCGGCCTGGTCCACGTGCACGTCAGCGCGTTCGGTGCCGACGGACCCAAGGCCGGTTACCAGGACAGCGACCTCGTCGTGTGGGCCGCGGGTGGCGCGCTCGATCCGCACCGGGACGAGGGCCGGCCACCCGTGCGGATCAGCTCCGCCCAGGCGTTCCTGCACGCAGGCGCGGATGCCGCGGGCGGGGCCCTGCTCGCCCACCTGCACCGGATGCGTACCGGGCGGGGCCAGGCGGTGGAGGTGTCCGCGCAGGTCTCCCTGGGGTTGGCGACGATCGGGGTCGCGCTCTCCCACGCTGCCGGCGACTACTCGGTGTCGATGTGGCAGTCGACGTCCAAACGCCGGATCGACCTGAGCGGCAGCGGGTCGGCGACCTCCCCGCGCCGCAAGAAGTGGGTCTGTCGCGACGGGATGGTGGAGATGCACCTCGGCATGGGCCCCGCCACCGGCAGGTTCGCCAACGCGCTGGTCGGGTGGCTGCACGCCGAGGGGGTGGTGGCGGACGAGGTCGTCGAGCTCGACTGGCGGGAGATCCCGCGCCTGCTCGCCGAAGGTGCGATCGACGACGCCGACGTCGAGATGGTCCGCGACGCCGTGGCCGCCGGGATCGCCACCCGGACGAAGGCCCAGATCGCCGAGGCCGCGGTCACGCACCGGGTGCTGGCGGCCGGGATCCATGACCTGGACGACATCGTCGGGTCACCGCAACTGGCTGCGCGCGGCTTCTGGGCGGACCTCGGAGCGGGGGAGCGCCGGGTGCGGGTTCCCGGCCCGTTCGCCGTGCTGGGTGACGACGCCTTCCGGCACGACCGTCCGGCTCCGTTCTGCGGCGAGCACACCGCCGAGGTGGTCGACGAGTGGCTGTCCGGCCCACCCCGGGCCCGCCGCGAACCCGTCGCGCCGGGGTGGGGCGGGGCCGACCCCGCGGCGCCCGACGCGTGGCGCACCGTCGCCCCGCACCGACGCGCCGAGTCCGACGGTGCGCTCACGGGTCTGCGCGTGCTCGACCTGTCGTGGGTCGTCGCCGGGCCGATGATCGGGCGGGCGCTGGCCGACTGCGGAGCGACGGTCGTCCGGGTCGAGTCCGGCGGGCGGATCGAGACGGCGCGCGCGATGGGGCCCTACTACGGCGGCCGGGAGGGGGTGGAGCGCTCGGTGGTCTACGGCAACGGCAATGCCGGCAAGCTGGGCGTGAGCCTCGACCTCGGCCGCGCCGAGGGCCGCGAGGTGGTGCGCGCTCTGGCGGCCCAGGCCGACGTCGTGATCGAGTCGTTCTCCCCGGGGACCATGGAGAAGTGGGGGCTCGACTACGACACGCTCCGGGCGCACAACCCCAGCCTGATCATGCTCAGCACCTCGATCGCCGGCCAGACGGGGCCGCTGTCGCGAACGGCCGGGTACGGCAACATCGGCGCGTCGCTCGCCGGCTTCATGCACCTCACCGGTTGGCCGGACCTGCCACCGCTCGGGCCGTTCGGGCCCTACACCGACTTCGTGGGCCCGCGACTCTCGCTCGTGGCGCTGCTGGCTGCGCTGGACGACCGTCGACGTACCGGCCGGGGCCGGTACGTCGACCTCAGCCAGGTGGAGGCTGGGGTGTGGTTCCTGTCCGCCGAGCTCGCCGCGCACGACCACACCGGGGTGGTGCCGCAGCGCTGTGGCAACCGCGACGAGGGAATGGCGCCGCACGGCGTCTACCCCTGTCAGCCGGAGGACGACGAGGACCGTTACGTCGCCGTCGCCGTGCGCGACGACGCCGAATGGGCTGCGCTGACCTGGCTCATGGACCGCCCGGACCTGGCCGGCCCGCGGTTGCGCGACCTGCCCGGCCGGCTCGCCCACCTCGACGAGCTCGACGCGGCGGTCGCGACGTGGACCGGGTGCCGCACCGCGGAGGAGGCCGAGCGCGCGCTCCAGGACGTCGGCATCGCGGCGCACGTGTCCGCATCGAGCCGGGACCTCGCGCGCGACCCGCAGCTCGCCCACCTCGGTCACCACGTCCGGCTGCCCCATCCGGAGCTGGGTGAGGTCGTCGTGGAGGGGCCACGGTGGCGGTTCTCGGACAGCCCTGCCGGGGTCCGCCGCGCGGCGCCGGTGCTCGGACAGGACACCGATGACGTCCTGCAGACGCTGCTCGGTCTCGGGCCGGAACGGATCGCCGAACTCCGCGACTCGGGGGTGCTGCGGTGACCCGGCCGTCGATGGCGGCTCTGTGCGCCGACCTCACCGCGGAATCGCAGGACCTCCGGGCGCTGGTCGCGCCCCTGTCCGAGCGGGAGTGGCTGCGCGCGACGCCCGCACCGGGCTGGTCGATCGCCGACCAGGTGGTGCACCTCGCCGACGTCGATGACGCCGCCGTTCTGGCCGCCACGGATCCCGACGCGTTCGGCGCGGCCGCGCAACTCCCGCGGCGCTCCGTCGACGAGCGGGTGGCGGTGCACCGCGGCCGGGCGGGTGCCGATGTGCTGCGCTGGTTCGACGACTCGCGTGCCCGGCTGCTCGACGTCTTCGGAGCGCTGGATCCTCGGACGCGCGTGCCCTGGTTCGGTCCGTCGATGAGCGCGGCGTCGGCGCTCACCGCCCGGATCATGGAGACCTGGGCGCACGGTCGCGACGTCGCCGACGCTCTCGGCGTTGCCCCGGTGCCGTCGGACCGGCTCCGCCACATCGCCCACTTGGGTGTCCTCGCGCGGGGGTACAGCCTGCGGGGCGTCCGCGGACTCGACGCCGGGGCCGAGGTCCGCGTCGAGCTCGTGTCTCCCGGGGGGACGACGTGGGTCTGGGGTGCCCCGGAGGCGTCCGACCGCGTCCGCGCCTCGGCCCTGAACTTCTGTCTCCTCGTCACGCGCCGGCGCCATCGCGAGGACCTCGCCCTCGACGTCGTCGGGCCGGTGGCCAGCCGCTGGATCGAGGTGGCTCAGGCCTACGCGGGCCCGCCCGGTGAGGGGCGCCGACCCACCGGGTCCGCCGGTCCTGCACCCGAGAGGCGGTAGCCCGGATGGACCGAGACGGCGCGAGATGCCGTTCGCCGGTGCGTGGGCGACGCGGGCGGCATGGACAAGCGCCAACCTTGTTCGTATTATGGCCGCGCAGTCCGTAGTCCGAACAAGGGGGTTCACGGATGGCGTTCCCCGACGAGCGCACGCGCCCCGGACCCGCTCCGCGCGGGGTCCGCCGCGATGCCGGACGGTCGGCCGACCGGCGGCGCGACCGGTGACGGCTCGGCTGGTCTATTGGGGCAGGTTGCTGCTGTCGTCCTTCATCTTGTTCATCGCCGTGATCACGGTGCTCTTCTTCTTGCTCGAGTTGGCGCCGGGCGACCCCGTGCAGAGCCTCGTGGGTGACGTTCCGCTGTCAGCAGAATTCCGCGACCAGATCACGGCCGCCTACGGGCTCGACAAGTCGGTGTGGGAGAGGTACATCCGCTATCTGGGAAATGTTCTGACCGGGAACCTGGGCAATTCATTCGGGACGAACAACGAGCCCGTGCTCGACCTGATCCTGGCGCGTGCGGGCAACACGCTGGCACTGACGGTTCCGGCCTTCGCGATCTCGACACTGGGTGGCATCGTGCTCGGGTCGATCGCCGCGCGCACGCGCAAGCGCTCGTTGGACGGTGGCATCTCGGGCTTCGCCGTCGGACTGTTCTCGGTGCCGAACTTTTGGCTCGGCCTACTGCTGATCATGGCGTTCTCGATCGGCCTCGACTGGTTCCCGTCCCAGGGGAAGAGCCCGTACGGGCAGTCCGGGATCGACGTCGAGTACCTCGTCCTCCCGGTCATCACGATGGCCACATCCGAATTGGCGTACAAGGCCAGGATCATGCGGGCGTCGATGATCGAGGCGCTCGGTCAGGACTTCGTCGACACCGCGCGGTCCAAGGGCCTGTCGGCTCAGCGAGTGCTCTGGCGCCACGCCTTCCCGAACGCCCTCCTCCCGATGGTCACGGTGTCCGGCTACAGCTTGGGCTTCGTGCTCGCCGGATCGGTCCTCGTCGAGCGGGTGTTCGGCTGGCCCGGTATGGGGCTGCTGTTCGTCGACGCGATCAACCGGCAGAACAACATGGTCGTTCTCGGCGTCGTGATCGTGCTGACGGCGGCGATCATCGTCATCAACATCATCACCGATGTGGTGTACGGCCTGATCGACCCCCGATTGCGCGCGAGATTCAGTCCGAAGCGGCAGGAAGAGCTGGCGCACGATGCGGAGGCGGTCACGTGACGAGACCGCGGGACGAGGTCGATGCAGAGCCGCGGGAACACGCCTCGGTCGGGTTCGACGTGATTCCGGAGGACCACAGGTCCTTGCCGGTGGTCGACCACGCGGACGAGCCGGTGGCGCGGGGAGAACGGGCGCGTCAACCGACGGCTCTGCACATCTTCCTCCGGAAGCCGTCGGTGCTCGTGTTCGGGTCGCTGCTGATCCTGTTCGTTCTGATCGCGCTCATCGGTCCGCTGCTGGTGGCGGATCCCGTGTCGGCGGAGTACCCCAAGCTGCGAGCGCCGAGCGCGGAACACCTCCTGGGAACCGACGAGCTCGGGCGGGACTACCTCGCACGCGTCGTGCACGGGTCCAGGGTGTCGCTGCTCGTCGGATTCAGCGTGGCCCTCCTGTGCATGACCATCGGTCTGCTGGTGGGCAGCTTGGCCGGCTACTTCGGCAAAGTGATCGATCTCGCGACGATGAAGATCGCAGAGTTCTTCCAGGTGTTGCCCGGGATCGTTCTCGCCCTGGTTGCGGCGGCGCTGCTGGGGGCGAGCACGTGGCTCATCGTGTTGATCCTCGCGGTGACGATGTGGCCGGGGGTGGCGCGGATCGTGCGTGCCGAGGCGATGCGGATCGCGCAGCTGGGGTATGTGGAGTCGGCGCGAGCGGCGGGCTTCTCGGGACTCCGGATCATCTGGTCGGATGTCATCCCGAACGCCATGCCACCAGTTCTCGTGGCCACGAGCATGACGGTGGGACGAGCGATCCTGATCGAGTCCGGGCTCGCCTACCTCGGGATCGGAGACGTGGGCACACCGTCGTGGGGTGCGTTGCTGAACTCGGCACAGTCCTACATGCGGGACGGATGGTGGCTCGCCGTCGCGCCGGGGGTGTGCATCTTCGTCGTCGTTCTCGCCGGGAACGTCCTCGGCGATGCGTTGATGGACGCCCACAACCCGACCATCAGGAGGGTCAAGTGACCCGTGATGCGGGATGCCGGGCCCGCGGTGCCGGCCCGCGAGGCGATGGCGCACCACCCACCGCCGAGCCACCCCCTCTCGTGCAGGTCGAAGGGCTTCGGGTGCTACTCCCGACCGGCGAGCGGGAGGCCGTCGAGGCGGTTCGCGACGTGGATCTGGAGATCCGCACCGGAGAACGCGTGGGTCTGGTCGGTGAGTCCGGATCGGGGAAGTCCGTGACCGGGCGCGCGATCGCCGGTCTGCTGCCGACCTCGCCGCGGGTCCGGGTGACCGGCTCCATCCGAATCTCGGGGACCGAGTTCGTCGGCGCCCCGGAGCGGGCGTGGGACCGCATCCGGCGGGAAACCGTCGGAATGGTCTTCCAAGATCCTCTCACGTTCCTCAACCCGACCATGCGGGTCGGCCGGCAGGTCGCGGAGGCGATTCCTCGGGGACGGGACGATGCGGCGGACAGACGATCGCGCAGGGATGTCGTGCACCGATTCCTCCGGCACGCCGGGCTCGATCGGGTCGAGCAGGTCGCCGCGTCGTTCCCGCACGAGCTGTCCGGTGGCATGCGGCAGCGCGTTCTCATCGCGATGGCCATCGCCAAACGCCCGAGCCTGATCCTGGCCGACGAGCCCACGACCGCGCTCGACGCGACGGTTCAGCAGCGAGTTCTGCGGACGCTCGACGACGCGGTCACCGACTTGCACACCTCCCTGCTGCTGATCTCTCATGATCTTGCAGTGGTCGCGAGGATGACGGACCGGCTGTACGTCCTGTTCAACGGAAGAATCGTCGAAGAAGGGTCGACCGCGAGAATTCTCCAGGAGCCGTCACACCCGTACACGAAGGCCTTGCTCCGGAGCGTGCGCTCGCTCACCGATGAGGACATCGAGCTGTACTCCATACCGCCCTCGTTCCGCCGTGAGCTGGCCCTGGTCGACCGCGACGGGGTATCGCACGAAGCACTGGGAGGAACGCATGCTCCTTGAAGCGAAAGGTGTGTCGAAGACCTTCAGGTCGCGTCGCACGGCGGAGTCGGTCTTCGCCGTGAAGAATGTCACGATCACGGCAGAGCCGGGGACGTTCATCGCGATTGTCGGTGAATCGGGTTCGGGCAAGTCGACACTCGCGCGCCTCCTGCTCGACATCGTGGCCCCGTCCGATGGGTCCGTGACGATGGACGGCACCGACGTCGCCACCATGACGCGCCCCCAGCACGCGATCTTCCGCCGGAACGTCCAAGCCGTGCTCCAGGACCCGGCCGGATCCTTGAACCCGCGCAAAAGGGTGAACAAGGCTGTCGGCGAGGTGATCCGATTGCATCGCATAGCGCGAACTCGGGCGGACGTCGAGCAGCGGATCATCGACGTTCTCGAACTCGTGGGGCTTTCGCCGGCCACGGCGTTCATGGACCGATACCCGCACGAGCTCTCGGGTGGCCAGCGACAGCGTGTACTCATTGCTCGGGCGCTCGCGCTGAACCCGCGGGTAATAATCGCGGACGAGGCGGTGTCCGCGCTGGATGCTTCGGTCAAGGCGGGCGTCCTGTCCGTCATGGCCGATCTCAAACAGCGGCTGGGAGTCGGCTATGTCTTCATCACCCACGACCTTCCCGTCGTCAAGAAGGTGGCCGATTACGTCTATGTGATGCGCAACGGTGAAATCGTTGAGCACAACACCAAGGCGAAGATCTTTGCTGATCCCGCCCATTCATACACCAAGACCCTGCTGGCGGCGGCGCCCACGCTGGACTAGCGGTGCCCGGACGGGCTTCGCGGTCGACTCTCCCGGGTCGTGCCCGGAAAGGATGAGATATAGTGGAAAGATTGGCCCGGATCGTGCCGGAGGAGATGACTCCGGACCAGGCCGAGATCTACGCGAAGTTCACGCGCGGCAAGCGTGTCGGAGCGGGCAGCGCGTTCTCCCTCGTGCACCCGGATGGTGGGCTCGTCGGGCCGCCGAACACGTGGTTGTTGAGCACGCCGTTGGCGCGCGTGTTCGAGCAGGCCGGCGGTGCGATGCGGTTCGAGTTGCAGTTGTCGGATCGGTCTCGGGAGATCGCGTTGTTGCTCCATGCGTTCCATCGGAACAGTGGGTTCGAGATCTATGCGCATCGTCGGGCCGGCCGGGCGGCGGGGCTGGGTGCGGAGGAGATCGAGGGGCTCGCGGTGCGTTCGGCTCCTGTTTTCCGGTCGGAGGAGGAGCGTGCGGTGTTCGGGGTGACGGTTGCCCTGTTGGATCGGCGGACGCTCGATGATGGTGAGTACGCGGAGGCGGTGGGTGTGTTGGGGGAGCGGAAGTTGTTCGAGCTGGTGTCGTTGGTCGGCTATTACGACATGGTCGCGACGCAGCTGGCCGTCTTCGGGGTGGAGCCGCCGTGCGACTGACGGCGCCCGGGCAACCGCTGCCGGCCTCCGGTCCGACACCGCGCTGGCCTGCACCGAATCGGGTCGAGCAGCGCGGTTGAGGCCGATCGCTACGTCGTGCGCGGGTGACCCCGGTGCCGCGGCCGGTCCAGCGCCGAGTCCCTCGCGCCGCTCCGGCCGCCGGGCCCCGATCCCGCGGGGTGTGGTTCCGCACGAAGTGCTAGCGTCGATCACAAGGGCGTCGCAACCCAACGGCTTTCGGCGATTCGCCGTGGAACCGAGAAGTTTCCTGAGACGAGGTTGGTGTTGGACCGGGGAAGAGAGGAAGCCCGTTTGGGCGGCTCGGATATCCAGGCGGTGAGCCGAGCTGCCCAGATCCTGCGCCTGTTCGGGCCGGAACGGCCGAAGCTGACGGCCACGGAAGCCTCTGAGCAACTCGGCTTGAACCGGACGACGACCTACCGATACTGCGTCTCCCTGGTCTCCGAGGGCCTGCTCGAAAGGGGACAGGAGCCCGGTACGTTCGTACCCGGGGCACTGCTGATCCAGCTCGGTGCCTTTGCGATCGGCCGGCGGCGGGTGGTCGACCTCGCGCCGAGCTACATGCGGGACCTGTGCGCCGCGACGGGGTTCACCACGGTCCTCAGCCTGTGGGGCTCGACGGGGCCGATCGTGTCGCGGGTCGAGGAGGAGATGACGCGGTCGACCGTGGTGACGGTCCGGGTGGGCACGCAGCTGCCGCTCGTCTCGGCGCAAGCGAAGGTGTTCCTCGCTCATCTCGGAGACCAGTTGCGCGTGGAACGCCTGATCGGAGCCCTTCCGGACGACGCACGGACCCGTCTCGGACGGGAGATCGCTGATCTCGCGAATACCGATGACGTCGCTCTGGGAGCAGATGGCTTCGGGATCCACGCGCTGGCCGCTCCGGTGTTCGACGAGTACAGCATCTGCGCGAGCCTCGCCCTGGTCGCAACGAACGACATGCTCAAGCTGGACGCCCGAACCCCGGCCGCGAAACACCTGTGCCAGGCGGCGCGGACGCTGAGCCACGCCATGGGTGGCAGGCGCCCCTCCGGCCAGTAGGGCCAGTAGGGCCGGCCGCCGCCTCGCACGATCGGCCGGGGGCGCAGGCCGCCACGCCGGCGGTCCTGACCTGCGTGTCACGGCAACTCGGCCCGGTGCCGCCGGCCGGCTCGCTGGCACGCGACGGTGCGCGACCCGCGCACGACGAGGATCCGAACGTCGCAGGGGGTGTGGCCGGGGCCTGGCCGGGTCCGCGGTGGCGCCGCGCCGGGGGCGCCATGGTGCCCTTCCGACCAGGCGATCCGCCGCGAACCGCTCCGCCGGCCGACGTACGCGGAGCCGCCGGCGCAGACACGGAGCAGTGCCCCGCGCCGGTGTGCGCCGTGCCCGCGGCTGCCAGGCCGTCGGCCCCGACAAGTCGGTATGGACATGGTCACCCACGCACCATATGCTGAACATGCTCATCGAGATGTGAACAGCATCGATCGTCGAAGCTCGGTGGAAGGGGTTCCGTGCCTCAGGTTCGGACGAGCACATGCGCGCAAGCGACCCGCTGACGTGGAGGGTGCCCCGGTCGTCGGACCGCGGTGCGGGCCCGCGTCCCACGACGGAGGCCTACCGCGACACGGTCGGCCGATACGCATCGGGCGTCACCGTGATCACTGGACTGCATGACGGCGCGGCCGCCGGGTTCACCTGCCAGTCGTTCCACAGCGTGTCCCTCGAGCCCCCGCTCGTGCTGATCAGCGTCATGACGACCTCCACGACCTACCCGCGGATACGCGCATCCGACCGCTTCGCCGTGAACGTGCTCGCGGAGGGGCAGGAGTGGATGTCCGATCGGTTCGCGCGGAGCGGGACGGACAAGTGGGCCGGTGTGCGCTGGCAGCCCTCTCCCGCCGGCCTGCCGGTCATCGAAGGAGTGCTGGCGTGGCTCGACTGCACGATTCGCGTGGAGCACTCCACCGGAGATCATCTCATCGTCGTGGGCGAGGTCACTGCATTCGGAACCGCGGAGCGGGAGGAGCGCAGCCCGCTGATCTTCTACAACCGCGCCTACCAGCAGATCGCGCTCGACGCTCTCAAATCTCAGTGAGGAGACGCACCCTATGGGGCAGCAGCGACGGGATCGTCAACTAGTGCTGACCATGTTCATGGTCGGGTTCGGGTTTCACAACGACGCGTGGCGGCATCCGAGTAGTCGTGCCGACGAGATCGGGCGGCTGTCGCTCATCCGGGACATGGCCCGATCCGCCGAGGCCGCCAAGTTGGATGCGATCTTCTTCGCCGACAGCTACGGGACGAACGGCCTGCGCGACGGCGGATACCGCGGCACGTCGGTGTACGAACCGATATCGGTGATGGGCGCGCTGAGCGGCCACACCGACAAGATCGGAATGATCGGGACGCAGTCCACGTCGTGGAACGAGCCGTATACCGTCGCACGGCAGCTCGCCGGGCTGGACGTGCTCACCGGCGGGCGGATCGGGTGGAACATCGTTACTTCCACTCGCGGCAACGAGAACGTCGGCCGAGACGAGATGCCGCTGCCAGAGCTTCGTTACCGACGTGCGAACGAGTTCGTCGACGTCGTGCAGAAGCTGTGGGACAGCTGGGATGCGGACGCGGTGATCGATGATCGTCCCGGGGCGCGGTGGGTCGACAGCGCGCGCATCCGCGACGTCAACCACCGTGGGGAATTTTTCGCCGTGCGTGGTCCGATAACCATTCCGCGGTCACCGCAGGAATGGCCGGTGCTGGTGCAGGCCGGACAGTCCGCGGATGGGATCGAGCTCGGCTCGAGCTACGCGGACATCATCTACGCGGTGCAGCCCGAACGGGCCGGGGCCATCGAGTTCTACTCGATGTACAAGGACAAGGTCAAGAACAAGGGGCGCGACCCGGAAAAGGTCAAGATCCTGCCGGGAATCATGCCGGTCGTCGGTCGAACCGAGCCTGAGGCCCAGGAGCTGGCTGCCGAGCTGGCGGACTGCATCGTGAGCGAGAACGGGCGCGCGTCGCTCAGCAACATGCTGGACGTGGATGTGAGCGACCTCGATCCGGGCGACAAGATCCCCCAGGAGCGGTTCGTCGACGGGCCGCAGCGGGTGAAGCGCTGGTACCTGTTCCGCGAGCTCGCCGAGGAACTCACCCTGCGCGAGCTCATCGTCCACGTGTCCCGTTCGCTGGGGCACCAGTTCGTCATCGGCACGCCGGCCTCGATCGCGGACAAGATGATCGACTGGTTCGAGGCGCACGCCTGTGACGGGTACAACTTCAATCCTCCGAGCGTACCGCTGGGGATGGACAACATGTTCCAGCTCCTCATCCCGGAGCTGCAGGAACGAGGCTACTTCCGGGACGAGTACGTCGGCGACACCTTCCGCGAGCGCTCCGGGCTGCTCGTTTCCGACGAAGATGTCCGGCGGGTGCGGGGTCGGTATGCCTCGTGCGGCTGAGGATCGGTGCGATGCCGCCGACGAGCAAGGTGTAGGGGCGAAGCGATGCCGACACCACTCCGGGCTGCGAGGTGGCAGCCGGTGATGACGAAGAGGCCGTCCTGGTACGCGCTCGTGGCGACCGTCGTGGCGAGCGCGCTGGCGATGACGGCGTGCGCGGGCGGTGGCAGCGGAGCCGACGGTGATTCTCGACAGTACGTCTTCGCGATCGACGACGATCCGCGAGGATTGAACGCGCAGCTGGTCGGCGCCCCGATGACAGCCATGTTCAGCGCGCAGGTTCTGGAGCCGCTCATATTCATCGCGAGTGACTACCGGCTGTCCCCGGGGCTGGCGGAGAGCTGGGAGCTCAGCGACGATGGTCTGGACCTCAGGCTGACGCTGCGGCAGGGGGTGAAGTGGCACGACGGCACGCCCTTCACCGCGGACGATGTGAAGTTCAACTTCGAGAAGATCGTACCGCTCTCGCCGTACGGGCCCCCCATCGCGGATCGACTCGAGTCGGTCGAGACGCCCGACGACGCCACCGTCGTGCTGCACATGAAGGAACCGTACGGTCCGCTGCTGGAGACCGTTGCCTCGCAGTACATGCTGCCCCGGCACATCTACGAGGGCACGGACTTCGTGACGAACCCAGCGAACATGGCTCCCATCGGCACCGGCCCGATGAAGTTCGACTCGTACTCGTCCGGCGAACAGATCATCCTGGCGAAGAACCCCGACTACTGGGGCGGCCCGGTCCAGGTCGACCGAGCGATTTTTCCGATCATGGGAGACGCGACCGCACGGACGGAGGCGCTCTTCGCCGGCGAGATCGACCAGGCCGTGGTGGACATCTCGCAGCTCACGCGCGTGCGCGATGATCCGGATGCGATGCTGCTGGACAACTTCGGGTACCCGCAGGACATCGCGGTCATGTTCAACGGGAAGAGCCCGTCCTTGGTGGACCCGGCCGTCCGGCGAGCGGTGTTCTCGGCCATCGACCGCGATGCCATGGCGGATACCGTGCTACAGGGGCTCGGCGAGCCGGCCAGCGGATTCTTCCCGAAGGCCCTCGACTGGGCGCGAAGTCCCGTCGTCGACTTCTCGCGCGACTTCCCACGGGACGTCGAAGCGATAAACCGCGCGCTCGACGAGGCGGGACTCGTGCGCGGCCCCGACGGTACGCGGTTCACGATCGACCTCCGGTTCACCACGGAGCGAACGGACACCGCTGCGATGGCGGAGCTCGCTCGGTCGTCTCTGTCGGAGGTCGGGATCATGGTCAATCTCGTGGGAACGTCCGCGGCGGTGTTCACCGAGAAGGTCTACACGGAGGGTGACTTCGGCATCGCCTTCCTGCCGGCGACCGTCGGCGCCGATCCGAGCATCGGCATCACCCGCTGGTACACCTGCAATTTGGAGAAGAGGGCCAGCGCAAATCCGTCCCAGGTATGTGACCAGCAGATCGACCAGGCGGCCGCGGATGCCGTCGGAACGGCGGATCGGGAGCAACGCGGGAAGGCGTTCCGGGCCTTCCAGGAACGTGCGAGGGAACTGATGATCTACGCACCGCTGGTGTGGTTCAACGGCCAGTTCCCCACTGTCAACACGAAGCGGTGGGCGGGGCAGGACCAGGCGCAGCCACTGTCGAATCGAATGCCGTGGTTGACGATGAGGGCCGTGGAGTGAGCGGGATTCTTTCGCAACGAGGAGTCGGCTGCGACGTGCGTGCGGGGGAGAGTGGCTGATGGGTGCACGGCTGCGCACCATCACACCGGAGGAGATGACCCCGGATCAACTCGACGTCTACACCGTGTTCCGGGAGGGGCGGGCGCTTGCCGTGCCGCATCCGGCGGGGGGTGGGCTGGCGGGGCCGCCGGGAACGTGGCTGTTGAGCCCTCCGCTGGCCCGTGTGTTCAGGGCTGCTGCCGGTGCGATGCGGTTCGAGTTGCAGTTGTCGGATCGGTCTCGGGAGATCGCGTTGTTGCTCCATGCGTTCCATCGGGACAGTGGGTTCGAGATCTATGCGCATCGTCGGGCCGGCCGGGCGGCGGGGCTGGGTGCGGAGGAGATCGAGGGGCTCGCGGTGCGTTCGGCTCCTGTTTTCCGGTCGGAGGAGGAGCGTGCGGTGTTCGGGGTGACGGTTGCCCTGTTGGATCGGCGGACGCTCGATGATGGTGAGTACGCGGAGGCGGTGGGTGTGTTGGGGGAGCGGAAGCTGTTCGAGCTGGTGTCGCTCGTCGGCTATTACGACATGGTCGCGACCCAGCTGGCCGTCTTCGGGGTAGAAGCGCCTGGTGACTGACCCGCTTGCTTCCACCGGAAGAGTCGTAGGAGAGGATCATGAAAGCTAGTCCTGCTGTGACGAGGTTGCTGGACGGCCTCGTCGATATGCACTGCCACTCCGGGCCGGGGCCATTTCCGCGGGAGTTCGACCATGTCGACGGTGCCCGCGATGGCGATCGTATCAACATGCGGGCGTTCGTTGCGAAGTCCCATCACCACAACACGGTGATGGATATACGTGCCGCCCACCGCTCGTTCGAGGGCATCGGCACGCAGGTGTTCGGCGGGGTCGTGCTGAACAATCAGGTGGGCGGACTGAACCCCTATGCGGTGGAGATGTGCGTGCGTATGGGCGGAAAGGTCGTGTGGTTCCCGACCTTCTCCTCCCGGCGGCACATCGAGTTCCACGAGGAGGCGGTTGCGCAGGGGTTCCCGCAGAGTGCCATCGAGCTGACGACGGTTCCGGTTCTGGTCCACGACGAGGCGGGGCAGTTGCGCCCGGAAATCCAGCAGATCGCGGACGTCGTCGCTGAATCCGGGGCGGTGCTCAACGGTGGCCACCTGCATCCGGACGACATGATGGAGGTGTTCGCCGTCGGCGCTGCTCGAGGCGTCGAACGGATGGCGGTGAGCCACCCGAACTTCATCACCGATCTGACGGTCGAGCAAGGTGTGGCGCTCGCAGAAATGGGTGTCTACATCGAGCACGAAGTGGGGATGTACCTCCCGGACGAGCAGCCCTGCTTTCCGGTGGAGACGCTGCTGGAGTGGATCAACACGGTCGGTGTCGACCGCACGTACTTCGCTTCGGACCTCGGGCAGATCGGTCGCACGCACCCGGTCGATGCGTTCATCAGTGTCGCGTCCGCGCTGCTCGATCACGGAGTGCCGGAGCGGGACGTGCGCCGCATGTTCGTGGAAACCCCCACATTTCTGCTCAACGTCGACTGATGCAAAGCCGGTGAGGTGCTCGTCCGTGCCGGCGGAGAGCGGGGTCCGGACGGTGTGTCAGCACGCTGGAAGCGCTGCGCGAGGAGGGCGTAATGGGTGAACAGGCGGAGGTGGTGGGGGCCGGGCTGCTCGCGGGGAAGTCCGTGCTCATCGTCGGTGCCAGCACCGGGATCGGCGCGGAGGCGGCCCGTGTCTTCGCCGCCGAGGGGGCGTCCGTGATGCTGGTCGCGCGCTCCGAGGAACGACTCCGGGACCTCACGAAGGAGTTGACCGGGGCCGGACACGATGCTGCGTACGTCGTCGGGGACATATCGGTCCCGGACGACGTGGCGCGAGCGGTCGACGAGACGCTCGGCCGTTTCGGCCGCCTGGACGGCGCGATGAACAACGCGGCGACCGGACAGGGCGGCCGGCTCGACGACGTCTCCGAAGACGACTTCGACCGGATCATGACGGTGAACGTCACAGGCATGTGGCTGTGCCTCCGGGAAGAGGTCCGCGCGATGCGCAGCGCCTCCGGGGGCGCGATCGTGAACGTCAGCAGCATCGGCGGGTTGCGGGGCAGCCCCGGGTTCGGCGCCTACCAGGCCACCAAGCACGCGGTCATCGGCCTGACGCGGACCGCGGCCCACGACAACGGGCCGGACGGGATCCGGGTCAACGCGCTCGCGCCGGGTCCCATCCTGACGTCCATGATCGTCAAGTCGGACGGCGTCCTCCCGGACGGGGTGAAGGCGCGCATCGCGGCGACGCCGTTGCGGAAGGCGGGTGAGCCGGCGGAGGTCGCGCAGGCAGCCGCCTGGTTGCTCAGCGACCGGGCGAGCCACATCAGCGGCGCGGTCCTCCCCGTCGACGGTGGGCTCACGGCCTGAGGCGCAGTGGCAGGGGATTCGTAGGGTTCGACGAGGAGGCACACGGAAGTGACGGAAGAGTCGTTGCGGCGATCCTTGCAGGATCTCCTGGACCGGCAGGACATCCTCGACTGCCTCAACCGCTACGCGCGAGGTCTCGATCGCAAGGACCTCGACATGATCCGCTCGGTCTTCCACCCGGACGCGACGGATCACCACGGCGGGTCGATCGAGTACCACCCGGCCGCGGAGGCGCTGATCGCCGACTGGGAGGTCCGGGACGCCCACCGCACGTTCAGCCAACACCTCCTGATCAACACATCGATCGATCTGGACGGCGACGTCGCGCACGCGGAGACGTATTTCCAGCTGGTTGTGGGTCTCGAGCCCGGGGTGCGTCCGGAGCAGCCCCGCTTGGGCGTGAGCGGCGGGCGCTATGTCGACAGGTTCGAGCGGCGCGGTGCCGAATGGCGCATCGCGCGACGCGTCATCGTCGTGGAGTACGCGGCCGCGCTGGACGAACGAGAGCAGCGGCACCACTTGCTGTGGGCCCGCCGCAGCAAGGAGGATCCGTCCTATGCCCGTCCGCTGACCGGCCCACCCCCGGGTCCGTCCGGGCGGGACGGTTCGTGACGGTCCGAGCACTCATCGGTGCTGCCCGAACAATGGCCGTCGAAGGCCGACCCGATTGATGTGAACAACCCTGTTGCGGGAGGCGTGTTTCAAATGTCACAAGGGTCGGATGACACCCTGGCGCAAGCCGTGCAGAAGGTCGAGTCGGTCCGGGATGTCAAGGACGTCCAGCGGCACTACGCACTCATGATGCAGGTCGGCGGTGTTCGGGAGGCGCTCGATCTCTTCGCGGAGGACGCTGTTCTGCGATGGGGCGACGAGCGTCGGTCCGGGCGCGCCGCGATTGGCGAGTGGCTTCAGCAGGAGCTGCGGATCTGGGGAGGTGCGCGTCCAGGTTCGCTCTACACCGAGGTCATCGACCAGCCGTTGGTGAACCTGTCCGAGGACGGGTGCACCGCGACGGGGCGTTGGCATGGAATTCGCTTCCTCGGCGACGGCGAGGGTACGGCGCGCATCGAGGCGGGCATCTACGAGAACGCGTACACCCGCTCGGGTGTCGGATGGAAGATCGCAGTCGCTTCCTACACCCCGCTCTACGGGGGCGATTATGCGGAGGGCTGGACGAACACCGAGGGCTCGGGTGTGCCGATCGTGCCCCGACACTTCACCGCGGATGAGGCGGGCGCTCCCGTGGGAAGTGTGACGCCGGTGACGGGATTCGGTCCTGAGGATCCGGGCGCGCTCGCGGCCAGAATTGCCCGGCTCAACGACGAGGACGATGTCCGCAACCTCCAGCACGCATGGGGATACTATCTAGATCGGCGAATGTGGACCGACGCCGTGGAGCTCTTCGACGAGGATGCCGTCGTCTGCGTCGACGATGTCGAGTACGTGGGCCGTGAGGGCGTTCGAAGAGCGTTGGAAGAAGCGGGTCCGGAAGGGCTCGCTCAGGGTGAGCTCGCCGACCGGCCCCTCTTCGATGTGATCGTGGACGTCCGATCCGGCGGGAGCGCGGCCCAGGTCCGCGGAATCGAGATCGGCATGCTCGGCGACACGAAGCGACAGGAGGGGCAGTGGGAGTTCTCGCGCTTCTCCAACACCTTCGTGAAGCGAACTGGTGGCTGGAGGATCAAGGACGTCCACGTCACCCGGCTGCTGCGCGCTGACTACGCGGAAGGCTGGGGCCGCGGGGGCGTGCGCAACGGTGCCCCTCCGGCTCCGCCCGAGGCGTGGACGTTGTCCAGGCGGGTGCCCGCCCGGGCCGATGCCGGTTCGATCGCCGACCAAGAACCCGAGGACGGTCGATTGAGCGACCTGGAGCGTCGCTTGGCGCGCTCCCGGGCCTACGACGGCGTGGAGAACATCTCGGCCGCGTACGGCTACTACCTGGACGATTTCCAATGGCCGGAGATGGCGCGACTCTTCGCGGCGCGCGGTCACAAGCAGAGCCCCTTCACCGGGTACTACCTGGGTCCCGAGCGCATTCTCGAGGCTGCGGTCGCCGCTCATGGTGCACCGAAGCCGGCCGATGCACGGCGCGAACGGGCGGTTTTCCACTGGCGCCCGCAGAGCGTCATCATGGTGTCGCACGACGGGCGGTCCGCGAACCTCCGTACCCGCCTCCTGCAGACTCGGACGTCGGGTCGCGTCGAGCCGGAGTGGACGGGCGTGCACAGCGGCTGCTACCCGAACGACCAGGCGGTGCTCGAGGACGGTGTGTGGCGGCTGTGGAGCGTCACCATCGACGAGTACTACTTCATCTCGCCGACGTGGGAGGGCGGCTGGGCTTCGGCTGGGGGTGGGCGGACGCTGAGGGCCGGCCCGCGCAGGAGCCGTCTGCTCGACGTGTGTCCGCCGGACATCCCGATGGCGGAGTTGGGCGAACGGATGAAGGGCATGCAGGGCGGGGTGGGTCAGGCGCGGGTGTGGCCCGAGATCGCCCCGATGTGGTTCAGTTACCGGAATCCGGTCAGCGGACGCGTTCCCGAGCGGTACTGGCCCGACTGCGTGCCGAGCAGCGTGGCTCCCGACACGAGCATGACCCGCCACGGCTTCCAGATGCCGCCGACCGGGCCGGCGGCGGACGGGATCGAGCCGGCCTGAGGCGGCGGCCCCGCGTGGTGATGCGCAGGCGATGGGTGCCGCGCCGCGTGGCGCCGGAGGCCCGGGCGATCAGGGATCGGCGGGCAGCATCCCCTCCCGGACGGCGACCACCGCGGCCTGCGTGCGCGAGGACAGACCGAGCTTGCGCAACATGCCGCTGACGTGGGTGCGGACCGTGCGCTCGGAGATCGCCAACTCGTCGGCGATCTCCTGGTTCGACCGGCCCTCCGCCACGAGCACGAGCACCGCGCGTTCGCGGTCGGTCAGCGCGGCCAGCCCGGTCGCCGGCGACAGGATCTCCTGCGTGAGCCGGCGGGCCACCACCGGATCGAGGAACACCCCGCCGCCCGCGACCGCGCGGATCGCCGCGACGATCTCCGACGGCTTCGCGTCCTTGAGGAGGAACCCGGTTGCTCCGCTCGCGAGCGCGGCGTGGACGCGTTCGCGCTCGCCGAAGCTGGTCAGCACCACGACGCGGATCGTCGGGTGCCGCTGGACGATGCTCGCGGTGGCAGCGACCCCGTCGAGCCCCCGCATGAGCAGGTCGATGAGCACGACGTCGGGGAGCTCGCCGTGCGCGGCCATCGCGGCGAGCCTGTTCAGCGACTCCCCACCGCTCGCCGCCTCGGCGGCGACCTCGATGTCGTCGTAGCCGTCGAGGTAGGCGCGGACGCCTCGGCGCACCACCGAGTGGTCATCGACGAGCAGAACCCGGATGGCCGCGTTCCGCTCGCCCGCGCCGGTCTGGTCGGTCATCGTGCGCTCCTGCCCGGGGACGATCGGGAACGGCCGTCGCGACCCCGGCCGGGAGGACGGGCCGACGTGCATCCTTGCCGGTGGCGACCCCGCACGGTAAGACTTGCCGTTCGCGCGCCGCGTGCCGATGCGGACGACGACAGGTGGGTGGGGTGGCTGACCTCGACGAGCGGTCCCGGGGCGACGCGGCCCGCCACGGGCAGCGCCGGCTCGCCGCCATCGCGCGGGCGGCCTCCAGCGTCGCGGACGCCGGGTCGCTGCGCGTCACGCTCGACGAGGTCGCCCGCGAGGCCGCGCGGGCCGAGAGCATCGCGGCCGTGCAGATCCTGCTCGTCGAGGGCGGCACCGTGCGGGTCGTCGGCAATGCCGGGTCCATCGACGGCGAGGGCTTCCCGGAGCGGTTGGAGCAGTGCCGCAGGCGAGGCGCTCGGCCGATGTTCGCCGAGGCGTTCCGCACCGCGCGGCCGGTCGTCGTGGCGCACCGCAAGAGCACTCTGATGGCCGACCCGGCCTGGGTGCCGCTGCACGAGGCGATGGGTGCGTCCGACTGGGACAGCCTCGTCGCCGTCCCGCTGACGGTGCGCAAGCGCGTGCTCGGCGTTCTCAACGCCTACTACGCGCCCGGGACGGTCCCGGATGCGGAGGCGGTCGAGTTCCTCGACGCCATGGCGGACCTCGCGGCCATGGCCGTCGACTCCGCGGACCTGCTGGCCCGCTCGCGGCGCGACGCGGTCGCCGCCGAGCGCGCCCGCCTCGCCCGCGACCTGCACGACTCCGCGGTGCAGCACGTCTTCTCGGTGCGGATGCAGGCCACGGCGCTGAGCGAGCAGGTCGGCACGGCCGCGCTGAGCAACCCGCAACAGGTCCGCGCCGTCGCCGTCGAGCTCGCCGGGCTCGCCGAGCACGCACTGGCCGATCTGCGCGGCCTGGTGCTGCAGCTGCACCCGGCGGACCTCGTCGAGCTCGGGCTGGCCGGGGCCGTCGAACAGCACGCCGAGTCGGTCGCAGCCGCAGCGGGCCTCGACATCGACACCGACACCGCCACCGACGTCGTCGAGCCCCCACCGCTGCCGACCGAGATGCAGGAGGACCTGTTCCGCATCGTCCAGGAGGCACTGCACAACGTGGTCAAACACGCCGCGGCGACGCGGGTCGTCGTGCGGGTACGCGTCCATGACGACGCCGGCCGGGCCCACGTCGCCATCGACGTGGACGACGACGGAGTCGGGACCGGGGGCCGGGCGCCCCGCTCCGGCGCGCTCGGGCTGGTGTCCATGCGGGAACGCGCGCAGCGCTGGGGCGGCACGACGGCGACGAGCGACGGATCCCCGGGATTCCGGGTCCGCGTGCGGGTGCCGGTCCCGACCGTGGTGAACGGCATCGGCTGAACGCGCGTCCACGACCTCGGCTCCGGCTCAGGCGGGTTCCCCGACGCGGTCGTCGCCGGCGACCGGGGGCGCGCTCGTCTCCCGGGCCACCCGGACGCACACCACGGTGAGCAGGCAGCACGCCGCGATCACCACCGACACGACGAGGCTGTCGCCCGGCTTCGCGCCGAGTACCGCGAACACCAGGGGCGCGAGCCCGGAGGCGATGCCAGCCAGGCCGAGGCCCAGCGACGCGCCGGTGTAGCGGACGCGGGCGGGGAACAGCTCGGCGTAGAGCGCGGCCATGGGACCGAACATCGCGGTGTGGACGACGCCCTGCCCGACCACCACGGCGAGCAGGAGCAGCGCGAACGAGCCCGAGTCGACGAGCGGGAAGATCGCGAATGCCCACCCGCCCATCGCCACCGCGCCGGCCACGACCACCGGGCGCCTGCCGATCCGGTCGGACAGCGCGGCGAACACCAGTACCCCGACCGCCGCCACCACGGACGAGATCGTCAGCGCGTTCAGCACGGCGGCCCGGGTGAAGCCGGCGGCCACGGCGTAGGTGATGAGGAAGACCGTCAGGGTGCCCTGCGCGACGAAGGCGCCGACGCCCATGCCGACCGAGATCAGCAGGGCGCGCGGGTGGGCGCGCAGCACCTCGACGAGCGGCACCCGCGACTTCTCCCGCTCCTGGCGGAAGGCGGGGGTCTCCTCGACCTTGGCCCGCACGAACAGCCCCACGGCCAGCAGCACCGCGCTGAGCAGGAACGGGATGCGCCAGCCCCAGGCGACGAGCGCGTCGTTGCCGACCGCGGCGGCGACGACCGTCAGCGCGACAGTGGAGAGCACGGTGCCGCTCGGAGCGCCGGAGAGCGTGAAGCTCGCCCAGAGGCCGCGGCGGGATGTGGCGTGCTCGGTGGAGATCAGCACCGAGCCACCCCACTCCCCGCCCAGCGCGATCCCCTGCAGGATGCGCAGCAGCACGAGCAGGATCGGCGCCCACACCCCGATCGTCGCGTAGCCGGGCAGCAGGCCGATCAGCACGCTGACCGCGCCCATCACCGTCATCGACACGACCAGCGTGCGCTTGCGGCCGATCCGGTCGCCGAAGTGGCCGAACAGCGCCGCGCCGACGGGCTTCGCCGCGTAGCCGGCCACGAGCGTGCCGAAGCTGGCGATCACGCCGGTGGCCGGGTCGACGCTCGGGAAGAACACGGTGTTGAACGCGACCGCGGACGCGGTCGCGTAGAGCAGGAAGTCGTAGTACTCGATCACGCTGCCCAGGTAGCTCGATGTGACGGCGCGGCGCAGCTGGGTGGGGGGCCGGTCGGTGGGTGCGGACATCGCGGTGGCCTCTCTGCCGTGCCTGCTCCGGGCAGTGCGAGGCCGAACCTATGTACGCCGGATTCGCCCCGACAGGCTCGGATGACCGGCCGGCACGGGCGGTGTGCACGACGCCCGGCGAGACATTTGTCGCGTCCCGCCCGGAGGCGCCGCCGATCGGCGGGCGTCATCCGCGCGATCCGCGGGCCCCGGCGGGCTCCTAGCGTTCCGACCGAGGCCCGAGACCCATCGGAGGACCCCATGTCGACCAGCCCCGGCCAGCCGCTCGTGATCGTCGTCGCGGTCAACGGCGGGATGCAGCTCAGCCGCGACGGCGCCTTCGTGCCCGTCAGTCCCGAGGAGATCGCGGAGGACGCGCGGCTGTGCCGCGAGGCCGGCGCCGCCGTCGTCCACGTCCACGCCCGCGACGAGAAGGGCGCCAACACCGGTGACGTCGCCGTCTTCCGCGACATCATCACCCGCGTCCGCGAGCGGACCGATGTCCTGCTGCAGACCACGAACGGCATCGGGGTCCGGCGCGACCCGGTGACCGGGCAGGTCGTCTGGCCCTCCGACGAGGAACGCCTCGCCCTCATCGACCTCGACCCGACCCCGGACCTGTACGGCGTCGCCGCGGGTTCGACCGACTTCTGGCACCCCGAGGGCGGCTACCCGACGGAGACCCCGTACGTCAACTCGCCGGAGTACCTCAAGAAGACCATCAAGGCGATCTACGACAAGCGGTCCACCCTGGAGTACGAGGTCGTCGACAACCACGTCATCGCCCGGCTGGCCCGCTACGCCGACGAGGGCCTGTTCGACCGGGACGCGTCCTACATCTGGCTCCTGCTCGGCGGCGGGCTCGGCGACGTCGACGCCGACCCCGAGACGCTCGTGTACATGCGCAACCTCGCGCTCAGCCGCTTCCCCAACGCGGTCTGGGGCGTGCTGGGAGCCGGCCGCGACAACTTCAGGTGGGCCACGCTCGGCATCGCCATGGGCTGCGCCACCGCACGGATCGGGTTCGAGGACGGCCTCTACCGCCCCGACGGCTCGGTCGCCGGGCGCAACCACGAGCTCGTCGCGGAGCTGGCCCGGATGGCGGCGATCTACGGCCGGCGCCCGGCCACCCCGGACGAGGCGCGCGACATCCTCGGCCTGAACCGCTGACCCCGCCGCCACAACCCCGCACGGAGGAGACATGCGTTTCGCGGCCTGGACAGAGGACGGCGACGCCACCCGGGTCGGTCTGCTGGAGGGTGGGACGCTGCACGCGCTGCCGCCGGGCACCGACCTGGTCGACCTGCTCGCCGACGCCCCGACCTCGCTGCAGACCGCCACCGAACACGCCCGCGCCGGCGGCGAGACCGTGGCCCTGACCGACACCGCGCTCACCGCACCCCTGCGA
>NZ_JBRERS010000022.1:0-84925 GCF_054486945.1 Pseudonocardia wallangbongensis | reverse complement strand
GGCGACGCCCGACAGGGCGCCCTTGAACTGTGAGAAGCGGCCCCACACACTGCGGGGCGTCCTGCTCACCACTGTCACCGATGTCCCAAGACATCGGTGTCACCGATGTGGTCGGACATGACAGGGTCGAATTCGCCCGTTCTCGCGCCGAAGCGCTGATCATGGAGCCCGGATCGCCGAAGGCGCGCGCCGCGGGAAGCTGGGCCGGCGAGCTGTGTGATGGACTTCCGCGTTCGGGACACTAGTGTCCCGAACGCAGCAGGTCCGCGGTGGCCGCGCGGCGCAGCTTCCCGGACGGCGTCTTGGGCAGCGTCCCCGGCCCGAGCACGACGACCTCGGCGGGCCGCACGCCCACGGCGGAGACCACGCGGCCGATCACGTCCTTGCGGATCAGCTGCTCGGCCGCCTGGTCCCCGGCCTTGCGCGACTCCACGGCCACGGTGAAGGACTCCCGGTGCCGCCCACCCTCGCCGCCGGCGAGCACGCGGACGGCGACCGTGTTGCCGGCCCGCACGTCGGCGGCGGTGGCCGCGGCCCGCTCGATGTCGGTCGGGTAGATGTTGCGGCCGCCCATGATGATCACGTCCTTGCGGCGGCCGCAGACGACGACCTCCCCGCCCGCGAGGTAGCCCTCGTCGCCGGTGTCCAGCCAGCCGTCGGCGTCCTGGGCGGCGATCGGGCCGTCGACCGTGAGGTACCCGGGGGTCACCGAGTCGCCACGCAGGTGCAGCATCCCCACGTCGCGCTCGCCGAGCACGCGGCCGTCGTCGTCCACGACGCGGGCCTCGATGCCGGGCAGCGGCGGCCCGAGCCGCGGGAACCGCCGCGCGGGCGAGTCACCCGCCGGCACCGCGCGCCGGTGGGACTCCAGCTGCTCGGCGTCGATCATGTCGACCTGCAGGCCCGTCTCGACCGGCGCGAACGACACCCCCAACGCCGTCTCCGCCATCCCGTACGCCGCGAGCACCGACTCCGGCCGCAGCCCGAACTTCGCGCCCGCGCTCGTGAACGCCTCGACCGCGTCCGGGTCGATCGGCTCGGCGCCGTTGAGCGCGATGCGCAGCGTCGAGAGGTCGAGCGAGCCCTCATCGGCCCGCGCGAGCTGGCGGCCCAGCACGGCGTAGGCGAAGTTCGGCGCCGCCGTGACGGTGCCGCCGTGCTTCGAGATGAGCTCGGCCCAGAGCAGCGGCCTGCCGAGGAAGTCCGTGGGTGTGACCGACACGAGCTCGAGGCCCGTGGTCATCGGGACGGTGAGGAACCCGACCATCCCCATGTCGTGGAAGAGCGGCAGCCAGGACACCATCACGTCCCGCTCGACGTCGAGCCTGGAGGCCACGACCATCCCTCTGAGGTTGGCGTGGAGGTTGCGGTGCGTGATCCGCACGGCTTTGGGTTCGGCGGTGGAGCCGCTCGTGAGCTGCAGGAGCGCCGTGTCGTCCTCGGCGGCGACGTCCGCGTCCGGGCCCACCTCGGCTGAACCGTCGGCCAGGCCGTCGAGCGTGCGGAACGGGATGCCGCGCTCGGTGAGCACCGGCGCGAGCGCGTCGAACGGGGCGCCGAGCAGCACGAGGCGCGCGTCGATCATCCGCAGCACCGACATCGTGTCCTCCGCCCAGGCGGCGAGGTCGGTGCGCGCGGTGGGCTGGTGCAGCATCGTGACGCTGCCCCCGCACAACCACACCGCCTGCGCGGCGGGGGCGATCGACACCGGTTCGCCCGCGAGCACACCGACCGCCGCACCGTGCTCGAGCCCGGGGACATCGGCGATGCCGGAGCGCAGCGCCGCCGCCATCCGGCCGGCCGTGGCGTGCACCTGGGGCCACGTGTGACGGACCGGTTCCTTCGGCTCACCGGTCGTCATCCCGCGGGGCGAGCGCGCGGCGGAGTCGAGCAACATCGCGAGGAACCGGGACATGGTCACCAACCTACGGTCTTTTCGTCACTATTATCCGAGCACATGTCTGAGCAGTCCGTCGCTGCCTCCGTGGCCGCCGTCCTCCCCGGCGCCCGTGCCGACCTCGAGAACCTGGTGCGCATCCCCAGCATCTGGGCCGATGCGGCCCATGCCGACGACACCCGGCGCAGCGCCGAGGCCGTCGCCGACCTGGCGCGCGGCGCGGGAGCCGCCGACGTCACGATCATCGCGGCCGACGGCGGCGCCCCCGCCGTGGTCGCCCACTTCCCCGGCCCGGCCGGCACACCCACGGTGCTGCTCTACGCCCACCACGACGTGCAGCCCACCGGCGGCGACGAGCACTGGACCAGCCCGCCGTTCGAACCCGCCGAGCGCGACGGCCGGCTCTACGGCCGCGGCGCCGCCGACGACAAGGCCGGCGTGATGACGCACCTCGCGGTGCTGCGCGCCTACGACGGGCACCCACCGGTGGGGGTCACGCTGTTCGTCGAGGGCGAGGAGGAGAGCGGCTCGCCCACGCTCCCGGCCCTGCTGCGCGCCCACCGCGAGCTGCTGAGCTGCGATGTCATCGTGATCGCCGACGCGGCCAACCCCGCGGTCGACGTGCCGGCGCTCACCACGAGCCTGCGTGGGCTCGTCGACGTCACGGTCGACGTCGCGATGCTGGAGCGGCCCGCGCACTCCGGCGTGTACGGCGGCCCGGTCGGCGATGCCCTCACCGCGCTGTGCCGCGCGCTCGCGACGCTGCACGACGCGGACGGCGAGGTGGCCGTGCCCGGGCTCGTGCACGGCGCCTCCGAGGCCCCTGACGTCGATGAGTCCGTCTTCCGCTCCGACGTCGCCCTGCTCGACGGCGTGGAGCTGCTCGGCAGCGGCACGATCCCGACGCGCACGTGGGCGAAGCCCGCCGTCGCCGTGCTGGGGATCGATGCCCCGCGGGTGGCGGAGGCGTCGAACGTGCTGCTGCCCAGGGCCCGGGCCCGCGTGGGCATGCGGCTCGCCCCGGGCGACGACGCCGTCAAGGCGCAGCGTGCCCTCGCCGACCACCTCGAGGCCAACGTGCCGTGGGGTGCCCAGGTGGCGGTCCGGCTCGAGCCGGGGATCGCCGAGCCGTTCACGATCGAGGGGTCCGGCACGGCGTACGACGCCGCCCGGCGCGCGTTCGCGGAGGCCTACGGCAACCCGGTGGTGGAGACCGGGATCGGCGGCTCGATCCCGTTCATCGCCGAGTTCGCGCGCCAGTTCCCGGGCGCGGCGGTCCTGGTGACGGGCGTGGGTGACCCGGCGAGCCGCTGGCACGGCATCGACGAGAGCCTCGACGTCGCGATGTTCGGCCGCGCCGTGCTGGCCGAGGCCCTGATGCTGGCCGAGCTGGCCCGCGGGTAGATGGCCTACCGGCCGCCCTTCTCCGCGGAGGTGACCGCGGAGCGCTTCCTCGCCGGTGTCCGCGGACGGCTCCGGGTGGGCGGGCGCGTGTTGCTGTTCTTCGGCACCTCGGGCGACCAGGACCACGTGCTCCGGCTGGCCGCGGGTGCCGGCCTGGCCGTCGAGACCGTGGCGACCCGCGAGCTGACGCGGCACGGCGCCACCGTCACCTACTCCACCTTCCGGTCGACGGTCCGACCGGATCGGTTCAGAAGCTGACCTCCCATTCGCGCAGCCGGCTGAAGCGCGATCGGCCGCTGCGCCAGCGGACGACCACGCTCGTGACCTGGTCCGCCCCGGCGATGTGCATCTGCGTGCTGCCACCCGGGTTCAGGATCGGCACCGTGATCCCGAGCGATACCTCGTCGGTCCAGGTCCGACCGTCGCGGGGCATCGAGAACCTCGCGCTGGCCGGGAACAGGGGCTGATCACTGATGTTGGTGAGCCGCCAGAAGTCCTCCTTCTCCGGCATCCTGGCGAGTTCCCACGTGTCGTTCCTGGCGCTCTGATCGAGCGGGGCGCGCCCTTCGCGGGCCGGCGGCACGCCGGCCGCGGTCTCCGCCGCGCCCGGCACCGCGCCCGGGTGTTCCGCGTCACGGACGATCCGCCGGGCCTGCCCCTCGGGGATCGTCAGCCCCAGCAGCACCTCGGTGAGGAAGGCGTCCCGGACCGCCGGTGTGTCCCGCCCGAGGTATTTGACCTCTGGCAGCATCACCGAGGACAGCCGCACGTGTCCGAGGGTGCAGTACGAGGAGATGGCCTCGTTGTACTCGTAGTGCAGCGGCAGGACCGTGGACCGGTCGATCTTCAGTACGGCGAGCCGGAACGAGGACATGCACCGCAGTGTCGCGTCGGACGGTGCGACGTGTCGACACCTACGTGATCGCGCACAGATCAGGTGTCGATTCCGGACCCCGTCGGTCCGACGTACCACCGATCGATCCGACCGGGAGGAAGCCGTGCGCGAGTTGCAGGTGGACATGTTCAGCACCGTCGACGGGTTCGGGTCCAGCCGGCCGCCCCGAAGCGAACCGTACTGGGGTTACGGCGGGCCGGGGCTGTTCGAGTGGATGCACGCCCAGCTGGCCGAGGAGCACGTGATGCTCATGGGGGCGACGTCGTTCCGGTTGATGTCCGAGATCGTCGCGAACGGCGACGACCCGACGTTCCCGCGGATGGCCGAGCTTCCCAAGATCGTGTTCTCGAAGACGCTCGCACCGCCGCTGACGTGGGCCAACACCACGATCGTCGACGAGCCGGTCGAGACTGCCGTGCCCGCGCTGAAGGCCGAGGCCGACGGGTTGCCGATGCGCACGATCGGCAGCGTCTCGCTCGTACGCAGCCTCTTCCGGCTCGGTCTGGTCGACCGGGTCCGCGTGATGCTCTTCCCGACCATCCGCGGCGCGACGGGTGACGGGCCGGTGTTCGGCGGGCTGCCCGACATCGACCTGAGCCTCGCCGGCACGACGGTGATCGACGAGCGTGTCGTCCTGCTCGACTACCGCGTGTGCCGCGATCCGGCGAGCTGACCGGCCACCTGCCGCCGTCGAGCGGCAGGGGCCGGTCGCGCGGTGCGGGACTCCCCGTCCCGGGCCCCCCAGCCCGGCCCGCACATTGATCACGTTAGGCCGCTCGCCGCGCCACCGGATCGGTCGAAAGGTTGATCCTGACCCTCCTTAGGTCGGAGTCCGTCGCGCACCACGGCGAGCAGCCGGTGCCCGATCGTCGGGTCCGGGTCGGCGCGGACGGCCTGCAGCAGGCCCTTGAGCAGCGCGATCAGGTCGGTGACGGATACGTCGCGGCGGACCCCACCGGCCTCCTGCGCCTTGGCGAGGAGGGCGGCGAGCGCCTCGTTCATCTCGGCCCGCGCCGCGGCCATGGCATCCGCGCCCGCACCGGCGAACGCGTCGGGCAGGTCGCGCTTGGCCAGCGCCTGCTCGGCCACCCGGTCCAGGAAGCCGGAGAGGGCGAGCCCCGGATCGGCGGCGTCGGCCCGGGCGCGCGCGTCGGCGGCGAGGTCCTGGACGTTCGCCACCGAGACGGCCTCGAACAGCGCCTCCTTGGTGGGGAAGTGCCGGTAGACGGTGCCGGGGCCGACCCCCGCGGCCGCGGCGATCTCGTCGAGCGGCACCGCGTAGCCCTGGTCGGCGAACGCGCGCCGGGCGGCGTCGAGCACCCGCTCGCGGTTGCGGCGGGCGTCGGCGCGCAGCGGTCGTTCAGCCATGGCACTTGCTAACCGGGGCGCGCGTTCCGTATCGTCTAAGCGGGGTCACCGTTCCGATTCTACTTCGATCCGGAGGATCACATGAGCCGCAGCCCGCGGGATGTCGTGGAGGATGTTCGTCGCATGGTCGCCGGGGAGGACGTGGTCTTCGGCGACCTCTTCGCCGAGGACGGCGTCCTCCGCTACCCGTTCGCGCCTCCCGGGACGCCCCGCGAGCTCGAGGGGCGCGAGACGATCCGCGAGTTCCACCGCGCCGCGTCCGCGATCCGGTCGATGCTCGAGATGGAGGGCGTCGACGTGCTCGTCCGCGACACCGGCGACCCGGAGGTCGTCGTCGTCGAGATCGAGCACCACGGGCACTCGCACGGCATCGGCGGGCCCTACCGCTTCCGCGCGCTCGGGGTGATCCGCGTCCGCGACGGGGAGATCGCGGAGTACGACGACTACATGGACCCGATCGCCCAGGCGGCGATACTCGGCCGCACCCAGGACCTCGTCAAGGCACTGGCCTGATCGCTCAGAGGTGGCGCGCCGACGCCCACAGCTGCGCCCACGGCACCTGCCGGCCGTCGAGCACGTAGATCGGGATGCCCTGCGCGAGGTTCGCGACGCGCTCGTCGTTGTCGAGCTCCCCGACGCGGGTCACGCTGCCGAACGCGGGGGCGATCCGCGCCGGGTCGCCGACGAACACGACGGCCCCCGATCCCTCCTGCGGGGTCCCGAACCAGGCCGCGCCGCGGCCGAAGCCGAAGGACGGCAGCTCGGGCGCGAACATCTGGAGGGCCGCGTAGCTCCAGTAGTCGCCCGTGACGACCACGGCGTCCCGCGCCACGCCCGGCGGCAGCGCCCGGAACGCCGCCTGCACGTCGGCCACCATCGCGGGCCAGCCGATCTCGTCGCGCTGGAAGTTGCCGATCTGCAACGGCTGGTCCGCGTGTGCCGAGACCGGCTTGATCGGCAGCACGTTCAGCAGGAGGAGCGCAGCCACCGTCGCCGCGTACACCGGCCACGTCGGTACCCAACGCCACCAGACGGCGGGCCGCCGCTGCTCGGCGTGCGCCGCACCGGCGGCCCACAGCAGCGGCAGGACGCCCGCGAGGTAGTAGGGGCGGCCACCGACCAGCATGAACAGGACGGCCACCCCGATCGCCGTGACGCCGAGGAAGCGGTGCTCGGGGGTCCGCAGCAGCCGCACGATGCCGACGACGCCGAGCACCGAACCGACCAGCAGACCGGCCGCGAAGAACCCGAGCGGCACGAACCCGATCATCCCGCCGGCGTAGCCGCTCTCCCCGGCGATCACCCGGCCCATCTCCAGCTGCGGCCAGCCGTTGCTCGCCTGCCAGACCAGGGTCGGGATGATCGCGAGCAGCGCGAAGGCGCCGCCTGCCCACGCCGCCGGCCGGCGCAGCAGCTCCCGCGGCCCGCAGCACAACACGGCGACCAGCGTGACGGCCCAGAACGCGACGAGCAGGAACTTCGCCTGCAGCCCGACCGCGGTCACGATCCCGGCGGCGAGGAGCAGCGCGTCCGAACGGGTGCGGACCCAGCGCACCAGCAGGTAGGTGACGGCGACCCAGGCCACCGGGTCGAGGGTGGACGTGGCGAGCAGGTGGCCGGTGGCCAGGAACCCCGGCGAGACGGCCACCACGCCCGCGGCGAGCAGCTGCGCGCGCGGGCCCCCGCCGAACTCCCGCGCGAGCAGCGCGGCCAGCACCACCGCCGTCACGATCACGAGCGTCGCCGGGATGCGCAGCACGGCCACGGATCCGGGGGCGATCGAGTCCATCAGCAGCGCGATCAGCGGCAGCAGCGGTGGCTGGTCGGCGTACCCCCAGTCCAGGTGGTGGCCGGCCGCGACGAAGTACAGCTCGTCGCCGAAGTAGCCGTACCGGCCGCTCACCGCGGTCAGCACCACGCCGACCGCGGCGGCCACGGCGAGCACGGGCCCTCGGGAGAACGCGGGCAGCCCCCGCACCGGAACCTGCTGTTCGACCGTCGTCACGACGCACCCCCCTCGATGCAGGAACGACGCTAGGTCGACGGCACGGCGAGCGGCTCGATCGATCGGTTGACCCGCGCATCCACCGACGCTAGGCCGTGTCCCGTGGATCTTGGGCGATGGGATTCGTGATCCAGTTGGCCCCTGGCAAGGCGGAGGCACGTCCTCGTACCGGGCGTACTCGGGCGGGGCGACAACGCAGCCAGGGGCCAACTGGGCGCGAATACCGCGTTCAAGATCCGCGGGACACGGCCTGGGTCACAGCCGCTTCGCCGACCGGAGCGACCGCGCGTAGTACCCCCCGTCGTCGAGCAGGGACGTGCCGCCGAGGTCACCGAGCGTCGGCCCGTCGGCGCGCACCCGGCTGGACACGAACCGGTGCCCGCCGGCCTCGTCCCGGCCCAGGTAGATCGCCACGTGGTCGGTCCGGCCGTCGGCGGTCTTGTCCAGGTCGAAGAACAGCAGGTCACCGGCCTGCAGCACGCCGAGGTCGGTCGGGACCCGGCCGGTGTCGGGCAGCAGGGTGACGCCCGGCCCGTTCTCCGACATGGCCCGAGCACGCCTCGGCAGGCCCGGTCCGCGGGCGTTGGTGGGGATGAGCGGGTACCCGGCCCGGAAGCCGTAGACGAGCCGAACGAAGCCGGAGCAGTCGACGGTGCCGTAGCGCACCGGGTCGGGCCCGCGCCGGGCGCCGTCCGCGAACGTCCAGTCGACGCCGAGGTAGTCGTAGAAGTCGTTGCTCTCGATGGGCGGGCTGCCCGGAGGCGGAGGCGGGCCGAAGGAGGCGTCGCCCTTGAACCGCACGTCCCGGGCATCCCGTTCCTCCGGCGCCCCGTCCAGGTAGTCCTGCACGAACGCCAGCACGTCGGGTTCGGTGTTGCCGAGGTACGTCTGCAGCCAGTCGCGTACCCAGGGCGCGTTCTCGTCCTCCGGGCGCCACTCCTGGGGCAGCAGGCGCACCCACACCCGGGTGGCCACCGCCCGGCCCGGGAACTGGGGTTCGGCGAACGTGCGCTCCGGCCCGTCGAGGGTGGCCGTGCGCGCGCCGTCGGTGAAGGTGACGAGCACCGTGCCCGCCGCGTCGACCACCGTCGTGCGAGGCGGCCCATCGCGGCGCACGAAGCTCAGTTCGGTCGACGCCGGCGCGGGAGCCGACGGCGATGCCGCGATCGGGTTCACGCGTGCCCCCTGCCGCTCCGCGCCGAGGACGATGCCACCGACACCCACCCCGACGGCCAGCACTCCCATGAGGGCGCGGCGGAGGAGGAGCCTGGTCCGGCCGTTCACTGGGCGGCCACCGCGCCGAGCACCAGCCCGCTCGCGAGGACCCCGTAGCTGGCGAGGCTCACCGCCGATGTCGCGAGAACGGTGGCCACCGGCGGCTGCCGCACCAGCTGGTAGGCGACGAGGCCCGGGATCACGAAGCCGAGGGTCTCGTGCGCGAAGAGCAGCGGGTAGTCCCGCTGGACCAGCAGGAACAGGCCGGTCGAGAGCAGCACCGACAGCATCATCACGGCCGCGAACAGGCGCTTGCCGTAGAGGATCACCAGTCGTTGCAGGACGCGCACCCCGGCGTAGGTGACCACCGTGACACCAGCGATCACCGCGACCTTCAGCGGGTCCTCCACCAGCGTGAGGGCCAGCCAGCCGGGCGTGATCATGCCGCCGGGCGATAGGTTGGTGGTGAGGTAGCAGATCAGCGCGAACAGCAGCCCGATCGCGAGGGCGAGCGTCGCCGCCTGCGGCGCGAGGACGGCGGCGAACATCACGCCGCCTCGGCGGCGACGGCCCGGGGCAGCGCGGCGACCTGGGAGAGCAGCACCTCACCCTGCCCGTGGATGTTGCCGACCGCGACCACGCACGCGTGCCCGCCGGGCCCGAAGGCGACGCCGTCCAGGAACGCGTCCATGTCGAGGTCACCGCCGAGATCGACGACCCGGTCGGCGAGCTCGCGCGGCACCCTGGCCCGGGCGCTGTGGGTCTGCTCCCCGATCAGCACGATCCGGTCCGGCTGGATCCGGCCGGTCAGCTCGCCCATCTGGCCGTTGCGCTCGATGCGGTCCGGGCGGCAGTTGATCACGACCGTGAGCGGGTCGTAAAGCAGGCCGCGGTCCTCGAGGAGGTGGATGTTCATCAGCGTGGACTCGGGGTCGTTCGCGGCGAAGACGTTCGCGAACGCGAGGTGGCCGCGGCCGGTGACGTAGGTGTCCACGGTGACCGTGCCGGGGTCCGGACGCGCCGCCACCATGCCGGCCATCGCCTCTCCCCGGCCGACGCCGCACAGGTGCGCGACGGCCAGTGCGACGGCCACGTTCTCCTTGAACGTGATCCAGCGGAACCGCTCCATCTCGTCGTCCCGGACGGACTCGGGGTCCACGACGACGAGCTCGCAGTCCCGCTTGCCGGCTTCTTCCTGCAGGATGTGCAGCCGGTCGCGTTCGGCGGTGACGCAGATCCCGCCCTTCGGCATCGACCGCGACAGCGAGCGGGCGACGTCGTCGAGGGTGGGCCCCATCTCGTCGAGGTGGTCCTCGCGCACGTTGCAGATCACGCAGATCGTGGAGCGGACGAGCTTCCGCTCGTTGATCTCCTGCAGGTCCGGGAGCACGGCCATGCACTCGATCACCAGCGCGTCCGGGCCGCAGGCCGCGGCCCGGCGGATGATCCCGATCTGCTCGACGACGTTGGCGATCCCGAACTTGCGGTGCACCGGCTCCTCGGTGCCGTCGGGGAGGATGAAGCGAGCGGCGGTACCGGTCGTCTTCGCGACCGTCCGCCGCCCACCGCCACGCAGCGCCCCAGCACACAGCCGGGTGATGGAGCTCTTTCCGCGGATGCCGTTGACGACGACCCGCTCCGGGATCGAGGCCAGGCGCCGGTGGTGGCCGCGCTGCTCCACCAGCCCGGCGACCAGGAGGAACACGCAACCGGCGACGTACACGCCGAACAGGAACGTCACCGGCCGACCTCCCCGGCGGGATCGGTGTGCACCACGACGAACTGGTTGGTCGCCGCGACCGCGGTGCCCAGCTCGTCGAGGCGCTGCGGGGCGAGCGGGGCCACCTCGTCGCCGGTGGCCAGCCGCTCCACGTGCCGGACCAGCCTGCGGGCGGGCAGCACGACCGTGACCGTGGTCCACGCGAGCGCACCCAGGGCCAGGCTCGCGGTCACCGCGATCACGACGAGGGTGCCGCGCCTGCTGCCGTCGTCGGCCAGCGCGGCGACCGCGACGTCCCGCTCCTCGATGAGCACCCATCCGAGATCGGTGGGCGCGCCCGGGGCGCTCACGAGCCGCGCCGCGGCCCCCCGCCCGTCCAGCGGCTGCTCGGCACGGGGCACGTCCGCGGACAGGCTCGCGGCGAGCGCCCCGACCGCCGGGTCGTCCAGCGGTTCGAACGCGGTGTACCCGCCGCTGTCGAGCACGGTGGCCCGCCGCGGGTCGACCACCTGCGTGTTGCCGCCAGCGGCGCGGATCACGTCGTTCAGCGCGCGGGGGTCGAACTCGGCAACGAGCGCGGTCGTGCCGTCCCCCATCGGGGCGGACGCCCGGACGAGCGGCTCGCTCCCGGACGTGTTGGCCTGCACGACCCGGGCCTCGGCGGGCGGAGCGGCGAACGGTTCGTCGAGCGCGGGACCCGCCGTCACGATCGGCCGGCCTGCCAGGTCGACGACCGAGACCGACCGGAACAGCCGTTCCGCCGCGAGGATCCCGGTGACGGTGGTGCCGGGGTCGGCGACGACGCCGCCGGTCGGCGGGTCGGCCGCCCGTTCGAGTGCGCTGAGCCCGCCACGCAGTGCGGCCTCCAGTTCCGCGGCCCGTTCGTCGGCCCGCACACCCGCGGCGCGGACGACCTCATCGGTGGGCAACGCGGCCCCGCCGACGGTCGCGATCGCCGCCGGTACGACCCAGCCGAGGACGAGCAGGCCGACCAGGCACGGCGCAGCGGCGAGCGGGACCACCAGGCGACGCGGCCGGGAGCTGCGCCGGCTGACCGCGCCGGGGTGGAACCGGTACAGCGCCAGCGCGACGCGATCCAGCTCGGCCGTCCGCCCGCGCGGCACCAGGTCGACCCGGGCGTGGGCGGCCATCCGCGCCGTCGCGTCCCCGAACCGCCGGACCGGCACCACGAGACAGCCCCACAGCAGGACGTGCCCGACCGCGGCGACGAGCACGAGGGTGGCCGGGATCAGCAGGTTCGGCCACCTGCCGTCGCCGGCGACCGCGATGGCGCTGAGCGCGGCCGCGCCCGCCTGCATCGCGAACAGCGCGACGAGCGGCCCTCCGCTCACGCCGGCCAGGAAGCCGGTTTGCGGGAAGGGCGTGAACGGTCGAGCGGAGATCGCCCGCATTGGGAGCGGCATCGTGGACGGGCCCGCGATCATCGCCATGTGGGGCGGGATCGTCCGCGGGGGGCAGGGCGTGCTCAACGAGCGTGTCCCTTCGCATTCTTCCGGGAGCCGGTGGGCACGCCCCCGCGTCCGCACCCCACCGGTCCCACTCGGTCACAAGATCAATTCCGTCCGATCACGATATCGTGACGATGCACGCCGGACGGCGTACCTCCAGTCACCGAGCGGTGACCGGGAGCGGTGGAACCGGCGAGCGGAAGGCAACTCCATTCACTCGAAAGTGTGACGCCGGGGCGGATCGGCGAGCGGTCCCTCCACGACGGCCCCGGACGCCTGCGGATGTAACAGGCGGTGGCCCGAATCCGCCGTCCGCCCGGCGAAATCGATTGCACCGGGGCACCGAACGGCGCCGTAGACTGCGAACCTCGAGAAGAGCGGGGGCCATGACGACGATCTACGACGTTGCGGCCCGGGCGGGCGTGTCGGCGGCCACCGTGTCGCGGGTGTTCAACGGGTCGAACGTCTCGCCGGAGAAGGCCCAGCTCGTGCTGCGGGTGGCGCGGGAGCTGGGCTACACGCCCAACCGCACCGCGCGGGCGCTGCGCATGCAGACCTCGAACGTGATCGGACTGATCGTCGCCGACATCGAGAACCCGTTCTTCACCGCGCTCGCCCGCGGCGTGGAGGACGTCGCCGGTGAGGCGGGCTGCTCGGTGGTGCTCTGCAACAGCGACGAGGATCCGGACCGGGAGGCACGGCACCTGCAGATCGCGGTGTCCGAGCACATGGCCGGCGTCATCCTGGTGCCGGCGCGCGGCGACAGCGACGTGACGGCGCTGATCGAGCGCGGGCGCCCCGTCGTGAGCGTGGACCGGGCGTTGCACGGGTCGCCGGTCGACTCGGTGGTGGCGGACAACCTGGCCGGCGGGCGGGCCGCCACCACCCGCCTGTACGAGCGCGGGGCGCGGCGGGTGGCCTGCATCACCGGCCCGGAGGCGGCGGAGACCGCGCAGCTGCGCAGCTCCGGCTGGGAGGCGGTGTTCACCCGGTGGACGCCCGAGGCGGATCCGCGGGGCTACCTGGTGCACGCCGACTACCGGGTGGGCGGTGGACGGGCCGCGATGGCGCGGCTGCTGGCCCACCCGGACCCACCGGACGCGGTGTTCGTGGCCAACAACCTCATGGCCGTCGGCGCGCTGCGCGCCCTGGAGGACCGCGGCCTCCGCCCGCCCGCGTTCGGGATGGCCGCCTTCGGGGACCTGCCCTACTTCCCGCTCGGCCCGGCCGGGATCGACGTCGTCCCGCTACCGGCCCGCACGATCGGCGCCACCGCCGCCACGCTCCTGCTCGACCGCATCAAGGGCAGCACGGAGCCCCACCGCACGATCGTGCTGGGCAACGAGCCGGACCGCACCCCCGACCCGTGAGTGGTAACGAGTGCTGGAGCACTCGTTACCACTCACGATCCCTGGAGGGTGGCCAGCGCCGGCGCCACCTTCTCCGGGTGGGAGCGGGTCGAGGAGTCCATCTCGACGTGGGCGAACGGCAGGCCGAAGAGCGCGGCCGCCTGGCCCTGCACGTTGGTGCGGCCCTCCAGCTCGCTGCAGCGCCCTTCCCACGCCCGGCACACCGTGAGCCCCGTGCCCTCGATCCGGTCGGCGAGCGCCCGGACCGGCGGCTCCGGCTCCTCCGGGCCGCCGCCGAGCACCACGTCCGCGTCGAGGTCGTCCCGGTCGGCGAAGCCGTGGAGCTGCAGCTGCGGGAGCCGCAGCCGGGTGCTGAGGTCCACGGCCAGCGCGTGGAACAGCGAGCCCTCCTCGTGGGCGACGTCGGCGCGCTCGTCGTCGGCCCTGCGGTGCGCCCCGGCCTCCAGGTACACGGCGTCCGGCGCGGCTTCGAGCACGGCCGTCCCGACCTTCTCGGTGTCGTAGTCGGCGTTCGGGTGGGGCACCTCGACGAGCAAGCGCGGCGTCCGGCCCAGCGGGAGCGCGATCAGGCCCCACGACCGCTCCGAGTCCGGATCGCTGCGCGCGACCAGGTACTCGACGCCGACCGCGTTCCGGGCGGTCCCGACGGTGAACCCGGCGTCCTCGAGCACGCCCCGGGCGGCAGCGTCGGATCCGGACCGGACCAGCACCGCCACGGCCTCGACCACGGCGTCACGCTCGGCGGGTTCCGGCGGGCGGTACGGGCCGCGCGGGCTGAGCCGATCCGTGAACTCCCTGACGTGGTCCTCCAGCGACGGCGGCACCGGCGGCGACGGCGGTTCCGGCGGCGCCCCGCGCGGCGTGATCACGGCGATGAGCAGCGCCACCGCGGCGAGCGCGAGCGCGACGAGCACGGCCACCATTGTCCGGGTCCTCGTCACAGCCGCTTCGCCGCCCGGAACGACCTGGCGTAGTGCCCTCCGTCGTCCAGCACGGAGGTGCCGCCGAGATCGCCGAGCGTCGGGCCGTCGGCCATGCGCCGGCTCGACACGAAGCGGTGCTGCCCGCCGGTGTCCCGGCCGAGGTAGATCGCGACGTGGTCGATGCGGCGGTCGGGTGCCTGGTCGAGATCGAAGAAGAGCAGGTCACCGGCCTGCAGCGTCGCGAGGTTCGACGGTGGCTCGCCGGTGTCGGGGAGGACGACGACGCCCGGTCCGGTCTCGGACATCGACCGCGCTCGCCGCGGCAACCCGGGACCGGGCTTCTCGGTGGCGAGCAGCGGATAGCCCTCGCGGTAGCCGTACACGAGCCGGACGAAACCCGAGCAGTCCACCGCCCCGTAACGCACCGCCTCCGGCCGGCGCGCCACCCGGTCCGCGAAGCGCCACGGGACGCCGAGGTAGTCGAAGAAGTCGGAGTTCTCGGGAGAGGGCCCGCCGTTCGGGCCGGGCGGGCCGAACCGCGCATTGCCGCGGATGCGCACACCCTCGGCGTCCCGCTCGTCGGGTGCCTTGTCCAGGTACTCCCCGGCCACCCCGAGCACGTCCGGCTCGGCGTTGTCCAGGTTCTGCTGCAGCCACGGCCGGAACCACGGCGCCCCCTCCGCACCGGCGCGCCACTCGTGGGGCAGCAGCCGGACCCAGACCCGGGTGGTCACCGGCACGCCGCCGAACTGCGGCTCGGCGAACGTCCGCTCCGGCCCGTCGAGCGTGGCGGTGCGCGCGCCGTCGGTGAGGGTGGCGAGCACGGTGCCGGCGGCGTCGACGACGGTGGTGCCCGCCGGGGCGTCCCGGCGCAGGAAGCGCAGGTCGGCCGAGGCCGCCGCCACCCGCGAGGACGGCGCACCGGGCGCCACCGGCTCGTCCGCGTCCCGCAGCCGGCCGACGACGATCCCGCTGACGCCGATGAGGACCGCGAGCACACCCATGAGGACGCGCCGGGCCCTGAGTCCGGACACCCTCGTCACAGAGCGGTCACCGCCCCGAGCACCAGCCCGCTGGCCAGCACGCCGTAGCTCGCGAGGCTCACCGCCGACGTCGCCAGCACCGTCGCCAAGGGCGGCTGCCGGACGAGCTGGTAGGCCACGAGACCCGGGATGACGAAGCCGAGCGTCTCGTGGGCGAAGATCAGCGGATAGTCGCGCTGCACCACGAGGAACAGACCGGTCGAGAGCAGCACCGACATCATCATCACGGCCGCGAACAGCCGCTTGCCGTAGAGGATGACGGCCCGTTGCAGACCGCGCAGGGCGAGATAGGTGACGACCGTGACGGCCGCGATCACGGCCACCTTGCGCGGGTCCTCCACCAGCGTGAGCGCGAGCCAGCCGGGAGTGATCATGCCCCCGGGCGAGAGGTTCGTGGTGAGGTAGCAGACGAGTGCGAACAGCAGCCCGATCGCGAGCGCGACGGTGGCGGCCTGCGGTGCGAGGGAACCCGCCAGCATCAGGCGGCCCTGACGTCGGCCCGCTGCCGCGGCAGTTCGGCGATCCTCGACAGCAACACCTCGCCCTGGCCGTGGATGTTGCCGGCGGTGACCACGGAGCCCACGCCGGCCGGCCCGATGACGACGGCGTCGAGGAACGCGTTGAGGTCGAGCGCGCCGCCGAGGTCGACCACCCGGTCGGCGAGCTCACGCGGCACCCGGGACCGCGCCGTGTGGGTCTGCTCACCGATCAGCACGATCCGCTGCGGACGGACCCGGCCCGTGAGCTCCCCCATCTGGCCGTTGCGCTCGACGCGGTCCGGCCGACAGTTGATCACTATCGTCAGCGGCGCGGAGAGCAGGCCGCGGTCGCGCAACAACGTGATGTTCATCAGCGTCGACTCGGGGTCGTTCGCGGCGAACACGTTGCCGAACGCGATCCGGCCACGGTCCGTCAGGTAGGTCTCCACGGTGACCGTGCCGGGGTCCGGACGCGCCGCCACCATGCCGGCCATCGCCGCACCGCGCCCGATCCCGGTGAGCTGCGCGACGGCGAGCGCGATCGCCACGTTCTCCTTGAACGTGATCCAGCGGAACCGCTCCATCTCGTCGTCGCGCACCGACTCCGGGTCCACCGCGACGAGCTTGCAGCCGCGCCGGTCGGCCTCCTCCTGCAGGATGTGCAGCCGGTCGCGCTCCGCGGTGACGCAGATCCCGCCATTCGGCATCGACCGCGACAGCGAGCGGGCGACGTCGTCGAGGGTGGGCCCCATCTCGTCGAGGTGGTCCTCACGCACGTTGCAGATCACGCAGATCGTGGAGCGGATCAGCTTGCGCTCGTTGATCTCCTGCAGGTCGGGCAGCACGGCCATGCACTCGATCACCAGCGCGTCCGGCCGCCACGCCGCGGCCCGGCGCACGATGCCGATCTGCTCGACGACGTTGGCGATCCCGAACTTGCGGTGCACCGGCTCCTCGTTGCCGTCGGGGAGGATGAAGCGGGCGGCGGTACCGGTCGTCTTCGCGACGATCCGCAACCCGCCACCCCGCATGGCACCGGCACACAGCCGGGTGATGGAGCTCTTGCCGCGGATCCCGTTCACCACGATCCGCTGCGGGATCGAGCGCAGCCGCCGGTGGTGGTTGCGCTGCTCGACCACACCGGCCAGCAACAGCAGCAAACAACCCGCGACGTACACGCCGAACAGGAACGTCACGCGCGGGCCACCGCCCTCGACGCGCGTGCGTCCAGCGACCGGGCGCCGCCGCGGATCACGTGACTGCCCATCGTCGGCCGGATGGATCGGGTGGCGGCCAGCCGGTTCGTCGCCTCGACGGACGTACCGATCTCGTCGAGGCGCTGCGGGGCGAGCGGTGCCACCGTCTCCCCCGCCGCCAACTGCTCGACGTGCCGGACGAGCCTGCGGGCCGGCGCGACGATCGTGACCGCCGTCCAGCCGAGTGCCGCGCAGGCCACGGCCGCGGCCGCGACGATCGCCACGAGCGCCGCGCGCCGGTTCCCGTCACCCGCGAACGCCGCGGCCGCGACGTCCTGGTCCTCGACGAGCACCCAGCCGAGGTCGGTCGCCGTGCCGGGCGGCCCGACCCGCTGCGCCGCGGCCACCCGGCCGTCCCCCGAGGAGTCCACCGTCGGCGTGCCCCCGGACGCGGCGGCGGCCAAGGCCCCGAGCGCCGGGTCGTCCAGCGGGGCGAACGCGGTGTAGCCGCCGCTGTCGAGCACGGTGGCCTGCTGCCCGTCGACCACCTGGGTGTGCCCGCCGGGCCCGCGGATCACGGCGTTCAACGCGCGCGGGTCGAACTCGGCCACGAGCGCGCTCGCGCCGTCCCACATCGGGGCCGAGGCACGCACGAGCGGCTCGCTGCCCGTCTTGTTCGCCTGCACCACGCGCGGGCCGCCGGGCGGGACCTCGATCTCGCCGCTCGCGGGCGCCCCCGCCGTCACGACGGGCCGGCCGGACGCGTCCACGACCGTCACCGATCGGAAGAGCGGCTCGTCCTCGAGCACCTGGGCGGCGGTGGTGGCGGCATCGGTGACGGCGGCGCCGGTCGGCAGGCCGGCAGCCTGCTGGACGGTCTCCAGCCCGGCGCGCAGCGCACCGTGCAGGTCCTCGGCTTCGGCTTCGGCGTTCACGCCCGCGTCCCGGATCAGGGCGTCGGTCTTGGGTTCGACGCCGCCGATGGTCGCGACCGCGGCCGGGATCGCCCAGGCCAGCACGAGCCCGGCCACCAGGCACAGCGCGGCGGCGAGGGGGAACCGCTGACGGGCGCGGGCACCGCGGCGGCCGGGCCGGACGCGGCGGAACCGGTACAGCGCCATCGCGATGCGGTCGAGCTCCGCGGTGCGGGCGCGGGGAACCAGGTCGACGCGGTCCTCCGCCGCCATGCGGGCCATCGCCGCGGCGAACCGCCGGACCGGTCGCACGAGCGCGGCCCACAGCAGCGCGTACGCGGCGATCGTCACCAGGGCGAGGCCGCCCGGGATCCACCAGTCCGGCCAACCGCCCCCGAGCAGCGCGATGGCCGAGAGCGCGGCAACACCCGCCAGCAGCGCTGTGAGCGCTACCAGCGGGCCACCGCTCACCCCGGACGACGACCGCGGTTCGGGGAACGGGGGGAACCGCATATCGGGCATCGTCTGCAGGGGCAACGGGACCGTCGGGGGGGAGCAGGGCATGCTCAACGAGCTGTCCCTTCGAACGTTCCTCGGGCGACCGGCGGTGCCATGGCGGACGTCGGTGTCCACCCCGCCGGGCCCGTCATGTCACGAGCACAGGTCCAAGCCGTCACGATAGCGTGACGGCGTAGCCCGAATGACGCAGCGTCCGGTCATCGTGAGGGGACACACGGTCGCTGCTGGTCGCGACCGCATCACCCGACAGGGTGTTACCGGCGGATACTAGGATTCGGCGAGCTCCGCGGCGGCGAGCCACTCGAGCTCCACCGCCTCCCGTTCGGTGACCGCGGCCTTCAGCTCGCGGTCGAGCGCCATCAGCCGCTCGGGGTCGGTGGCCGCCTCCGCGAGCTGAACATGCAACCGCTCCTCGTCGGCTGCGAGCGCCGCCATGCGCCGTTCCAACCGCCCGGCCTCCTTGCGGGCGGCCCGCTGCTGCGCGGCGCTCGACGCGGGCTTGGCCCGCTGCGCCGAGGAGGGCGCCGCGGCGCCCCCGGCCGCCGCCCGGAGCCGCAGGTACTCGCCGATCCCGCCCGGGAGGTGGGTGACCTTCCCGTCCCCGAGCAGCGCGACCACCGTGTCGCAGGCCCGCTCGACGAGGTAGCGGTCGTGGCTGACGACGACGAGCGTGCCCGGCCAGCCGTCGAGGAGGTCCTCGAGCTGGGCGAGGGTGTCGACGTCGAGGTCGTTGGTGGGCTCGTCGAGCAGCAGGACGTTCGGCTCGGCCATCAGCAGCCGGGTGAGCTGCAGCCGTCGCCGCTCCCCGCCGGACAGGTCACCGACCGGCGTCCACTGCCGCGCCGCCGGGAATCCCAGCCGCTCCAGTACCGAGGACGCCGTCAGCTCCAGTTTGCCGAGGCGCACGAACTTGGCGACCTGTTCGGTGGCCTCCAGCACCCGCATGTCCTCGGGCAGGTCGACGAGCTCCTGGGTGAGCTCCGCCAGCTGCACGGTGCTGCCCCGGACCAGCCGCCCGCCGTCGAGCGGGCGCTCCCCGGTGAGCGTGCGCAGCAGCGTGGTCTTGCCCGACCCGTTGACGCCGACGATCCCGATCCGGTCGCCCGGGCCGACCCGCCAGGTGACGCGGTCCAGCAGCGTGCGCCCGGCCACCACCGCGGTGGCGTCCTCCAGCTCCAGCACCGTGCGCCCGAGCCGGTTGGTGGCGAACCCGAGCAGCTCGACCGCGTTGCGGGGCGGCGGGACGTCGGCGATCAGCGCCTCCGCCGCCTCGATGCGGAACCGCGGCTTCGACGTGCGGGCCGGCGCGCCGCGGCGCAGCCAGGCCAGCTCCTTGCGCGCGAGGTTCTGGCGGCGCGCCTCCGCGGCGTCGGACTGCCGGGCACGCTCGGCCCGGGCGTAGACCCAGTCCGCGTAGCCGCCGAGGTAGCTCTCCACCCGGCCGTTCGCGACCTCCCAGGTGCGGGTGCAGACCGCGTCGAGGAACCACCGGTCGTGCGTGACGACCACCACCCCGGAGCGGCGGGCGATCAGGTGCTCGGCGAGCCAGGTGATGCCCTCGACGTCGAGGTGGTTCGTGGGCTCGTCGAGCACGACGAGATCCGGGTCGCCGACGAGCGTGGCCGCGAGCGCGACGCGCCGCTTCTCCCCGCCGGAGAGGCCCTCGACGCCGCGCTCCAGGTCGGTGATGCCCAGCCCGTCGAGGACGTCGCGGACCTTCGGGTCGCCCGCCCACTCGTGCTCCGCGGCGCCGGCCCACGCCGCCAGCACCACGTCCCGCACGCGCGCGCCGGCGGGCAGGGCGTCGGACTGGGCGAGGTGGGCGAGGTTCAGGCCGCCGAGCCGGCTCACGCGGCCGCCGTTCGGCTCACGGGCCCCGGTGATGATGTCCAGCAGCGTGGTCTTGCCGCCGCCGTTCAGCCCGACCACGCCGATCCGCTCACCCTGCTCCACGCCGAGCGACACGGCGTTCAGCAGCACCCGCGACGCGTCGCCGGGGACGTGCGCGGTGACGGTCTCGAGGTTGACCAGGTTCTGTCCCGCCATCAGGCACGCACCGGCGGCCACGAGGTGGGCGGTGGGCTCGCCGGAGGCGGTTCGTGCTGGTCGACCAGGCGGGCGCCCGGAACCGGGCCGTGCGCGATCCGGACCGTGCGGCACACGCCGACGCCGGCCAGCTCCGTGGCGACGTCCAGCGCCGCCTCGGCGCCCGTGCACAGGAAGGCGCAGGTCGGGCCGGAACCGGACACCAGTCCGGCGAGCGCGCCCGCCGCCACGCCCGCGCGCAGCGTGCGGCGCAGGTCGGGGGCCATGCTCACGGCCGCGGCCTGCAGGTCGTTCCCGAGGCTGAGCGCCAGCTGGCGCGGATCGCCGCCGGCGAGCGCCTCCAGAACGGGCTCGACGGGCCGGTCCGTGGGCTGCTCCGCCGATGTCCTGTCGCCACGCAGCCGATCGAGCTCCCGGAACACCGCCGGCGTGGCGAGGCCACCGCGGTGCAGCGCGATCACCCAGTGCTGGGTGTGACGCGACAGCACCGGGACGATCTGCTCGCCTCGTCCCGTGCCGACGGCCGTGCCGCCGTAGAGCGCGAACGTGACGTCGCTGCCCAGCTCGGCGGCGAGCACCGACAGCTCGTCGCGGCTGAGGTCGAGTTTCCACAGCGCCGAGAGCCCGACGAGCGCCGCCGCCGCGTCCGCGCTGCCACCTGCCATGCCGCCGGACACCGGGATGCCCTTGCGCAGCACCAGCCGCACGTCCGGTTCGCGGTCGGCCTTCTCGGCGAGGACCTGGACGGCCCGCCAGGCGAGGTTCGTCTCGTCCGCGGGCACCTCGGAGACGCCCTCGCCGTGCACCTCGATGCCGGACGCGTCACTCGCCGCGACCGTGACCTCGTCGAACAGGCTCACCGCGTGGAAGACGGTGACGAGGTCGTGGTAGCCGTCGGTGCGCGGCGACCCGACCGCGAGATGCAAGTTGATCTTGGCGGGTACACGCACGGTGACCGGTGGTGGGACGGCGGCGAGCACCGGTCAACCCTACGTGCGTCCCCACCCGACGTGCCGCGGCCCGCCCCCGTGCACCCGCACCCCGGCTCGCGCCCTCAGGGGAGGGCGGTGGCGAGGCGGGCGAAGTCGCCGACGGAGAGGGTCTCGGCGCGGGCGAGGGGGTCGATGCCGGCGGCGCGGAGGGCGGCCTCGGCGGCGGCCGGGGAGCCCGCCCGGCCCGCGAGGCCGGACCGCAGGGCCTTGCGGCGCTGGGCGAAGGCCGTGTCGATCAGGCGGAAGACGGTCTCGCGGTCACCTGGCGGCGGCTCCCGGCGCTCGAAGGCGAGCAGCCCCGAGTCCACGTTGGGCACCGGCCAGAACACCGCGCGAGGCACCGGCCCCGCCCGTCGGGCCGCGGCGAACCAGGCGAGCTTCGCGCTCGGCACCCCGTACGTCCGGCCGCCCGGCGCCGCGGCGAGCCGCTCGGCGACCTCGGACTGCACCATCACCAGTCCCCGGCGCAGCTGCGGGAGCTCGGCCAGCAGGTGCAGCACCACCGGTACGCCGACGTTGTAGGGCAGGTTCGCCACGAGCGCGGTCGGCGCGGGGCCGGGCAGGTCCGCGGCGCGCAGGCCGAGCGCATCGGCGGCGGTCACGGTGAGCCGGTCGGCGAGCGCGGGTGCCCGGTCGGCGACCGTCGCGGCCAGGCGGCCCGCGAGCACCGGGTCGATCTCCACGGCGTGCACGGCGCGCACGGCCGGGAGCAGGGCGAGCGTCAGCGAGCCGAGCCCGGGGCCGACCTCCACGACGACGTCGTCCGGTGCCAGCTCGGCCGCCTTGACGATGCGGCGCACCGTGTTCGGGTCGTGCACGAAGTTCTGCCCGAGCCGCTTCGTGGGCCGCAGGTCGAGCTCGGCGGCCAGCGCCCGCACCTCCGCAGGACCCAGCAACCGAACCTGCGTAGCCGTCACCCGGTAAGCATGCCGGTCACTGCGGCAGGCCGAGCCGGCGGGAGCACGCGGGCCACGCGCCGTAGCCGCCCCGGTCGTCCCGGACCCGCGACGCGATGGCGATCTGCTCCTCGCGCGAGGCCTGGTGCGGGAGCGGTGCGTAGTCCGTACCGCCGTACGCGCGCCAGGTGCCGGCGTCGAACTGGAGGCCGCCGTAGTAGCCGTTGCCGGAGTTGACCGCCCAGTTCCCGGTGGCCTCGCACTTCGAGAGGCGGTCCCACACGCTGCCGTCGGCCACCACCGGCGCCCGGAGGCTGTCGTTCGTGCCGAGCCGCACGACCCGCGGTGTCGGCTGCGTCATGCTGCCGGCCCGGACCTGCTCGCGGCGGGTCTCCTGCCCGTTCTGCACGTAGACGCGCATGATCGCGGTCTGCTCGCCGGGCGTCCCCTTCTCGACGACCACCCGCTTGCCCCGCGGCAGCTCCGCGTCCTCGATGATCTGCTCCGGTGGCGGGATCGGCCGGACCTCGACCACCTCGCCCTCACCGTTGCGCACGACGTGCACGTCGATGCCCTCGGTGAGCGGGGTGTCCGCCGACGGGACCGAGACGTCGTCGAGCCCGAGCTCGATGCCCTTCTCGGCGAGCAGCCCGGCGACCGTGCCGGACGTCGTCGTGACCGGCCCGGGCGCGCCCGTTCCGTCGGTGAACGTCACGGTGCGCGGCACGCGCAGCTCCAGCCGGAGCCCGTCGAGGGGGATCTGCGTGGACGGCGGGGCGGACATCTGGATGGGCGCGGCCTCCAGGCCGAGGATCTGCATCGCCTCCTCCACCGTGGTGGCGGGGATCGGCAGGTCGCGCTGCGAGCTGCCCTCGACGAGGGTCAGCGTGCGGGCGTGGGTGAAGATCACTTCGTCGCCGTCGACGACCTCGGTGGACGGCGCGGGCTCCACGCGGTCCTGCGGGGTGACGTCGATACCGGCGGCCTGGAGCGCCGATGCGACGTCTCCGGCGAAGGTGTGCACGATCCGGTTCTTGCCGTCGACGGTCACCGTGATCGTCTTGTCGGCGGCGAGCGCGCTCGCACCGCCGCCGAGCATCGCGAGGACGACGGCGACGATCGTGACGCGCAGCAGCAGGCCGCCGCGCTTCGGGGCCTGCTCGGCGAGGCGCCGGTCCCGGCGGGAGCGCCGCGGTGCGGCATCCGGCGCGGCGGTGGGCCGCGGCCGGGGCACGACAGCGGGCGCCGGAGCCGGAGTGGGGGTGGGGGCGGGCGCGGGTGCGGGAGGCGCGGGAGCGGCAGGCGCAGGCACGACCTCGACGGGCGCCGTGACCGTCCCGATCGGGTGCGTGAACGACTCGTCCCGGATCACCGGCATCGGCCCGGTCGGGGCGTCGTTCAGGTACGCCGTCCAGGCCGGGGCCGTGACGCGCGGCGGCTCCGGCGCGGCGCCGCCGTTCCGGGTGTTGCCGTTCCGGACGTCGCCGTTCTGGGTGACGCCGTTCCGGGTGTCGCCGACGACGGGCTGCGGGCCCGTGACCTCGGTGGCGCCGGCGCGCTCGACGACCGGCGCGGCCGCTGCCCGCGGGCCGGTGCGTTCGACGGCGGGCAGGCGCGCCCCCGTGCGTTCGGTGGGAACGACCGGGAGCGGGCCGGTGACGTCGTCCGGCGCGATGACGGGCAGCTCGCCCGTTTCGGGGTCGGCCGAGGCGTCGTCGGCGGAGCCGTCCGTGGGGTGCGTGACGATCGGCCGGAACTGCCCGGTGGCGATGCCCCGGTCGGCGGGCCCGGCGGGGTGGGCCCGGCGGTGGGCCCGTGAGCGGGTCAGGGTCGAGCGGGCCGCGGGGGTGGCCGGCGGCACGACGTCCAGCGCCGCCGTGGCGACGGCCTCGGGAGCCTCCGGGTCGCCGCCGGCGTACCAGGCCGCGTACGGGTCGTCCACGACCTCCGCGGCGGAGAGCCGGGCGCGGGCATCGGCACCTCGCCGAGCGCGCGTTGGGACGTCGACCACGGGCTTCCAGACCTCGTCGGACCGGGCAGGGGATGGGTCGCGGTCACGGTGGCCCGGAGGCCGTGATCTAGGGGGAGCGCCCCGGACCACCGTGCCCGCCTTAGCTGGGGAGCGATTCCCCACCCCGGCTTTGCGATCACGGAACCGTAACGGACGGTGAGCGCCGAGGTCTAACCCCGACACTCGGGCAGCGCCGAACGGCCCACGCGCTACGCCGAGCGCGACGCGTCGCCGATGGGCGTTCCGGGCATTGCGCCGGGTGGCAGCTCAGCGAGCCGGAACACCCGCTCGGCGTTACGCCCGGCGATCGCGGCCATCCGGTCATCCGGCACTTTCCGCAGGTCCGCGAGGCCGCGCACGGTCCACGGCAGGCAGTAGGGCTCGTTGGCGCGCCCGCGGTGCGGGTGCGGCGTGAGGAACGGTGCATCGGTCTCGACGAGCAGCTGCTCCTCCGGCACGACGACCGCTGCCTCCTGCAGCGCGCGGGCGTTGCGGAACGTGACCGGACCCGCGAACGACAGCACGTACCCGGAGTCGGCGCACTCGCGCGCCATCGCGGCGTCCCCGGAGAAGCAGTGGAACACCACGGTGTCCGGCGGCCCCTCCTCGCGGAGGATGCGCAGGACGTCGTCGTGGGCGTCCCGGTCGTGGATCATCAACGGCTTGCCGAGGCGTTTGGCGAGGTCGATGTGCCAGCGGAACGCGTGCTGCTGGGCGTCCGGAGGGGAGAAGTCCCAGTAGTAGTCCAGCCCGGTCTCCCCCACCGCCACCACGCGCGGGTCGCGGGCGAGGCGCTCGATCTCGGCGTGGTCGTCCTCGGTGAGCGCGGCCGTCCGGGTGGGGTGCAGCGCGACGGCCGCCACGACCCGCTCGTCCCAGTGCGCCGCCTGCACCACCCACCGCGCCGAGGCGAGGTCGTCGGCCACGGTGACCACCCTGGTCACGCCGACCGCCGCGGCCCGGTCCATCGCAGCCGCGACGTCAGCGGCTGTGACGCACCCGCAGGCATCGAGGTGGGTGTGCGAATCGACGGTGGCCGCGCCGAGTGGTTCGGGAGGTGGAGGCGCCTCCCGGCGCCCGTGAGCACCACTCACCAGGGCCTCCGGCCCCGTGAGTGGATACGAGGGCTCATTTCGCGATCGGGGCCCACTCGGGTCCTGTCTCGGCGAGTTCGGGCTCGAGCTTCCGGAAGATCGGCGTGGGCTTGCCGAGCGGGCGGCCGACCTCGATCGGCGTGGACGCCCAGCGCGCCTGCTCCTTCGTGTAGTCGCCGGTGAGGATCGGGTTGATCCGGCCGGGGATGTCGAGGTCGGGCACGTCCGAAAGCTCCGGTTGAGCCGCCCAGAGGCCGGTGCCGCCGAGCGCCTCGTGCACCGTCTGCGCCGAGTGCGGCAGGAACGGGGTGAGCAGCGTGTTGGCGTCCTGGACGACCTGAAGGGCCGTGTGCAGCACCGCGTCGCGGCGGCCCGGGTCGTCCTTCAGCTTCCACGGCTCCTGGTCGGACAGGTACCGGTTGGCCGCGGAGACGACCTTCATCGCCTCGCTGAGCCCGGCCCGGAACCGCGACCGCGCCAGGTGCGCGCCCACGGTGTCGAACGCCGCCTTCGACAGCGCGAGCAGCTCGGCGTCGGCGGCCGCGGGCGAGGTGGGCGCGGGGATGGCCCCGTTGTTCTTGTGGGCCATCGAGATCGCCCGGTTGACGAGGTTGCCCCACTCGTTGGCCAGCTCGAAGTTGATCCGGCGCAGGAACTCGTCCCACGTGAAGTCGACGTCCTGGGTCTCCGGGCCGGCCGCCGCGATGAAGTACCGCAGGCTGTCCGGCCCGAACTCGCGCAGGAAGTCGTTCAGGTAGATCACGGTGCCGCGGGAGGTGGAGAACTTCGACCCGCTCATCGTGAGGAACTCGCTCGACGCGATCTCCGTGGGCAGGTCCAGCACGCCGTACGGCCCCGGCTCACCGCCGTGGTCGCCCTGGCCGTTGTGCCCCAGCAGGAGCGCGGGCCAGATCTGGGCGTGGAAGGTGATGTTGTCCTTGCCCATGAAGTAGACGTGCTCGGCGTCCGGGTCGTTCCACCACGCCTTCCACGCGTCGGCGTCGCCGGTGCGCCGCGCCCACTCGACGCTCGCCGAGAAGTAGCCGATCACCGCGTCGAACCACACGTAGAACTTCTTGAGCGGCTGGTCGCGCCACCCGTCGAGCGGGATCGTGACGCCCCAGTCCAGGTCGCGGGTGATCGGCCGCGGTCGCATGTCGTCGACGAGGTTCTTGGTGAAGTTCACGACGTTCGGGCGCCAGCCGGTCTTCGACGCCAGCCACTTGCCGAGCGTCTCGGTGAACGCGGGCAGGTCGAGGAACAGGTGCTCGGTCTCGACGAACTTCGGCACCTCACCGTTGATCCGCGACCGCGGGTTGATCAGGTCGGCGGCGTCGAGCTGGTTGCCGCAGTTGTCGCACTGGTCGCCGCGCGCGCCGTCGTAGCCGCAGATCGGGCAGGTGCCCTCCACGTAACGGTCGGGCAGCGTGCGCCCGGTGGACGGGCTGATCGCCCCGGTCGTGGTCTTCGGCACCACGTACCCGTTGCGGTGCAGCGACAGGAAGATCTGCTGCACGACGTCGGCGTGGTTGCCGGTGGTGGTGCGGGTGTAGAGGTCGTAGGTGACGCCGAGCCCGCGCATGTCGTCCGCGATCACGCGGTGGTACCTGTCCACGGTCTGCTGCGGGGTGAGGCCCTCCTTCTCGGCCTGCACCAGGATCGGGGTGCCGTGCTCGTCGCTGCCGGAGACCATGAGCACCCGGTTGCCGACCATCCGCTGGTAACGGGCGAACACGTCGGAGGGCACACCGATGCCGGAGACGTGGCCGATGTGCCGAGGGCCGTTGGCATAGGGCCAGGCCACGGCGGTCAGCACGTGGGAACTCATGCGGCCAAGCCTATGCCCGGGCCGCATCCCGGTTTCGCGCCCGGTCAGACGGTGGCGGAGCCGCCGTCCCAGGTGATCTCGAGCTTGCCGTCGACGGTGCGCATCGTGATGCCGAGGACCTCGGACACGAGCTCTCCGTCCGCACCGGCCTGGACCGGAACAAGCTGCCCGCCGAGTGCCCGGAACAGCTCGGCACGCCGGTCGCGCGGGTGCAGGACGATCATCTCCTGGACGCCCATCTGCGCGTACCAGGGCGCCTTCTCGTAGGTCTCGTCCCGCTCCGAGCGAACCTCGACGACGAGCTCGGCACGTTCGACACCGCGGTCGGAGAGGTGCTCGGGACGGCAGTACAACTGGTCGGGTACCCGAAAGTCACCCGCCGCACGGAAGAGCCCGGTCTCCATCATCGGCTCCAGCCCGGCGTGCTGCGCGAGTGGCCCGACCGCCATGACGAACCGGGTACTGAGGAGCTGGTGCGGGCCACCGGGCGGTGGAACCATGTGCAGTACTCCGTCCCACATCTCGTCGCGCACGTCCAGACCCAGCCGGCGACGTTCGGCGAGCATCGCCTCGACGTCCGGCGGCGCCTCGTACATCACGACCCGCATGGCCAGAGGGTATCGGTGGCTAGTGTGAAAGCGTGAACGTGGAGGTCACCCCCCTGCCCGGCATCGGAGTGCGCAAGGACTTCGCCCTGCGCAACGGTCGGCGGATCGGCGTCGTCACCCATCGCGACGGCAAGATCGATCTCATCCTGTCCAAGTCCGACGACCCCGACGCGTGCCTCGCCGAACTCCCGCTCACCGCCGAGGAGGCGGGGGCGCTCGCCAACCTGTTGGGCGCCCCGCAGCTCGTCGCGCAGCTCAGCGAGGAGCACCGGGACCTGCCGGGCATCCACACCCGGCAGATCCCGGTCGGCGCGCCGTTCGACGGCCGCACGCTGGGCGACACCGCGCTGCGCACCCGCACCGGTGTCTCCGTCGTCGCCGTGATGCGCGCCGGGCAGGTGCACGCCAGCCCCACACCCGACTTCACCCTGACCGCGGGCGACCTCATGGTCACCGTCGGCACGTCCGAGGGCCTCGACAACGCGATCAAGATTCTGAAGCGCGGCGGCTAGTGGACGAGACCGCGCTGGAACTCATCGAGCTCGGGGCAGTCTTCTTCGGGTTGGGCCTGCTGGGCAGGCTCGCCGGCCGGATCGGCCTGTCCCCCATCCCGCTCTACCTGCTGGGCGGCCTGTTCTTCGGCACCGGTGGTGTCGTGCCGCTGCAGGGCATCGAGGGGTTCACCGCGATCGCGGGCGAGGTCGGCGTCGTCCTGCTGCTCCTGCTGCTCGGCCTGGAGTACTCGGCGAGCGAGCTGATCGACGGCATGCGTCGCTCGTGGACCGCAGGGGTGCTCGACGTCGTGCTGAACGCCGCACCCGGCGCGGCCGTGGCACTGATCCTGGGCTGGGGGCCGGTCGGAGCGCTCGTGATGGGCGGGATCACGTACATCTCGTCGTCCGGGATCGTCGCGAAGGTCCTCGGCGACCTGGGCCGGCTCGGTAACCGCGAGACCCCGGTCGTGCTGTCGATCCTCGTGTTCGAGGACCTCGTGATGGCCCTGTACCTGCCGATCCTGACCGCGGTCCTGGTCGGGGTGACCATCATGGGCGCGCTCGGCGCGGTCGGGATCTCGGTGGCGGTGCTCGTCGTCGTGCTGGTGGTGGCGCTGCGCTACGGGCGGTTCGTCTCCGCCGTGGTCGACTCGCCCGACCGCGAGGTGTTCCTGCTCAAGGTGCTGGGCCTCGCGCTGCTGGTGGCCGGATTCGCTTCCGCGATGCAGGTCTCGGCCGCGGTCGGCGCGTTCCTCCTCGGCATCGCCATCTCCGGGTCCACCGCCGAGAACGCCACCAAGCTGCTCGAACCGCTGCGGGACCTGTTCGCCGCGGTGTTCTTTGTGGTGTTCGGGTTGAACACGGACCCGGCATCGATCCCGCCGGTGCTCGGCTGGGCCGTCGTCCTCGCCGCCGCCACCACGCTCACGAAGCTCGCCACCGGCTGGTTCGCCGCGGGCCGGGTGGGCATCGGCCCGCTGGGGCGGGCCCGCGCGGGCGCCGCGCTCATCGCGCGCGGGGAGTTCTCGATCGTCATCGCCGGGTTGGCCGTCGCGTACGCGGCGGTGGACGACACGTTGACCGCGCTCGCCACCACCTACGTGCTGCTGATGGCGGTGATCGGCCCGGTGGCCGCGCGCCTGGTGGAGCCGGCGGCACGGTGGGTTCGGTCCCGCCGCCCGGCGCCTGCGCCGGCGCCGTCCGCCGGCAACTGATCACCCGTTGGGCCGAATGGCCTAATGTCGGAACCGCTCATCGCAGAGATCATTCCTCTCGCCGGTGCACAGGCAACCGGGGCCGGCCCCACAGATAGCTTTCCTCTCGACCGGACCGGTCACGAAACGGATACGGGGACTCCCCACCCCGCCCGGCACCCCCGAGCCGGCCGTCCCGGACCGGTCGTCGATCCGGAAGGCAGGTTCGTGGCCCGGCACCGCTTCCCCGGAATGCGCCGCGCATCGTCCGCTTCGTACGAGCAGCAGTCGGAGCAGGGCGACCACGCGCGCGGCAGGCGTTCCGCGCCGCACCACAGCACGATCGTCGTCGCCGTCGCCATGGCGGCGGTGATCGCGGTGATCGGCAGCATGCTCTCGATGGCGGGCGCGCTCGGCCCGCCCGCGGAGAAGGACGTCAACCTCGCCTCGCGCGACCTGGCGGACCTGCCCACACCCGAGCTGCCCGTCCCCGAGCTGCTGCCCCCTCCCGAGCCCGAGCCGACCACCGAGGCACCACCGCCATCCACCTCCGAGGCGCCTTCCGAGGAGGACGCCGAGAACAAGGACGGCGAGAAGACGGACGGCGAGAACGGCGACGGGCTCGGTGCCGCCGTGGCCCGCGCCGCCCGGTTCCCCGCCCAGATCATCGATGCCAGCAAGTGGTACCTCACCCTGCCCAGCGGGTCGGAAGGCCACCCGGACACCATCGACACCAAGGACCTCGCCACCTACACCAGCAAGTGGTTCCAGCTCAACGACGCGAAGAACGGTGTCGTCTTCACCGCCAACGCGGGCGGCGCCACCACGGAGAACAGCCATTACCCGCGCTCCGAGCTGCGGGAGATGATCGGCGGCGAGAACGCCAGCTGGGACGGTGGGTCCGGCACGCACACGATGGAGCTCGAAGAGGCCATCACGAAGACGCCGTCCACCAAGCCGGACGTCATCTCCGCCCAGATCCACGGCGGCGACGACGACGTCATGCAGATCCACCTGTCCGGCACCAGGCTCACGGTGAAGTACGCCGACGGCGACAAGGACGTCGTGCTCGACCCCTCCTACAAGCTCGGCGACCGGTTCCGCGTGAAGATCCAGTCGGCCGAGGGGACCGTGAAGGTCTGGTTCAACGGCGCGATGAAGGCCACCCTGCCCATCAGCGGGTCCGGGAACTACTTCAAGGCCGGCGCGTACGTGAACTCCAACCCCAGCAAGGGCGCCGACCCGTCGGACGTCGGCCAGGTCGTGATCTACGGGCTGAAGATCACCCACAGCTGATGCGGCTACGGCCGCTCGTGCCGTTCCCGCATCTCCCGCGTCAGGTCCTCGGCTCGCCGCGCGTGGACGTCGGGGACCTGCGCGACGAGGCGGTCGACCCGCCCGGCCACCAGCTCCAACTGGGCCCGCAGCTCCCGGGCCGCCGGCTCCTCGGGGGTCGTGGGGGCGCGCCCGAGGTAGGTGTCCAGGCACTGGGGCAGCTCGACGCGCACGATCTCGGCGGCGTCGGCGAGGTGTTCGGGCGCCGCGATCCGGTCGGTCTCCCGGTCCGCCACCTGGTCGAGCCGGTCGAGCGCGAGCCGGACGGCGCCGACGATCCGGCCGATCTCCGCGGCCGTGCCCTCCGGGAGGGCACCGGACCGCCCCTGCACCCGGCGGAGGAGGGCGGCGGCCTCGGAGCGCAGCGCGTCGGTCAGGCGGGGCTCGGGCGGATCGGCAGGTGGGTCGGCCGGCCCGACGAGCGCGCCCACCCCGTACAGCCCGACGGCGACCACCGGCCACACGTCACCGACCACGCCCGCGAGGTGCAGCCCGGCGCCGGCCAGCGCTCCGGCCATCCCCGCGATGTTCTTCCGCGAGGTCAGGTAGCGGCGTACCCGGTCAGACATACCCGCGGATCTCCTTGAAGACCTCCGCGAGCGGCGCGGTGCGGGCGTCGAAGGTGCGGCCCCCGGTGAGCCGGGCGACCTCGTCCATCTCCTCGACGTTGCTCTCCCCGAAGAGCACGCAGAACACCGGCACGGCGGGCCGGGGCCCGACGGAGGCCCGGAACGACCCGAGGTCGGCCCCGGTGGTGTTCCCACCGTCGGTCATCAGCACGATCGAGGTGAAGCGGTCGGGATCGGCCGCTATCTGCTCCTGCGCGATCCGGTACGCCTCCCGCAGGCTGTCGTAGATCGCGGTGTCGCCGCCCGGCCGGAGGGCGGCACCGGCGTCGGCGATCCGCTGCCGGTCCGGGCCCGGGTCGTCCTCGGCCACCGTGAACGTCTCCGGCGGCGCCGGATGGGAGGAGAACGGCAGGAGCGTGACCTGCTCCCGGCCCCGGAACCGGCGGAACTGCCCGGTGAGCGACGCGTCGGCCCCCGCGAGCCCGGCGAGCGAGCGCCGCAGCGCCCCGATGCGCTCGTCCCCCTCCATGGAACCCGACGTGTCCAGCACGTAGATCGTGCGTGACGGACGGCGGAGCTTGTCGAAGTAGCTGGTGAGCAGGGCGTCGACGACGTCGGCCTGCGCCGGGAACGGCAGCTCGACGGCCGTGCCGGCCGGTGCGGGGAGGACGCCGGGCACCGCGGGCTGCCGGTGGGTGTGCTCCGCGATCGCGCGCTGGACGTCCGGTGTGCGCAGGTGCTCGACGAGCCTGCGGTACGCGTCCCGCGCCTCCGGCGAGGCGGAGGCGAGCACCGTGAACGGGTACTCGGCCGTGACGACGCCGTCGGCGGGCCGGATCAGCTCGAGCGGCTCGGGAAGCGTGCCGGTGGCGTTCATCTCCTGCAGCACGGACTCGTAGTTGATCAGACCGTCGACCGGCTCGCCGGGATCGGCGCCGGTGGCCCGGCGGACGAACGCCTCCTGCAGGAAACCCGATGACCCGGCGGAGAGGGTCTGGGCGGCGAAGAAGTCGCGCAGCGCGGGCACCGCCGACTCCGCCTGCTCCAGGGTGAGCGCCGACCCCGCACCGGCCAACGCCGTGGCCACGGCCACCACGGCCGAGAAGCCCGAGTTGGACGCGGACGGGTCGGTCATCCCGTAGGTGAACTGCCGCGTTCCGGCAGCGGCCGCGATCTCCGCCCAGGTGACCGGGCGGCCGGCCCAGCCGAGCCGCTCGGCCACCGACCGCCGCAGGCCGAGCACCACCGGCGAGGACATGATGTCGGTGGCCGTGCCGAGCCGGGCCTGGGCGCCGGGTTGGAGCGCGAGGTAGCGGTTCGAGGAGAACCAGATCGCGTCGTGGTCGGCCGCCGCGACGCCGGACGCCACGGCCTCGGCGCCGTCGAGCGTGCCGACCGGGTCGAGCTGGATCCGAACCCCGGTGGCGGCGCCCGCCTCGGCGAGGACCGGTTCGAGGTCGAGGAGCTCGCTGCCGGCGAGCACGCGCAGCGTCACCGGGGCGCCGGACGGCCCCACGTCCAGCGGGGCCGCGGTGCTCTCACCGCCACCGCATCCGGCCACGAGCGCGAGTACCGCGACGGCCGCGGCGGCGATCCGCCTCACGGGGCGCACCCGAGCAGCGTCAACATCCCCTCCAGGGTGTCGAAGGACGGCGGCTCCACCACGTCGACGAGCGCGGGTGGTTCCGGCAGCCCGCGGTCCCGGAACGCCGCCCCGAAGGCGCGGGGGTCGGTGGGCCGGAAGCCGTGCTCGGCGACGAGCGCGACGAGCTGCGGGTCGGTGGTCAGGAGCTCCCCGACACGGTCACCTGCCGGGGTGAGCGGCACGAGCGTGTGCCGGGAGAAGATCGTCGGGCTCGGGTAGAGCAGCCGGCCGTCGGCGGGCAGCACCGGGTCCGGCGAGAGCTCCTCGGCCAGGTACTGGGCCTCGTAGACCAGTGCCATGGGCACCCGGCCCATCCCGGCCGACAGGTAGTCCTCGAACAGCACCTCGGTGGTGGGCGGCAGGTAGCCCTGGTCGCGGAAGAGCGGCTGGACGGACGGCGTCACCTGCGCGGCGACCGTCCGGTCCGGGACCACCCCGTCGGCGTTCGCCACGTAGGAGGCGATGCCCAGGTACATGGCCGCGGAGTTGGACTGGCACGGCGCGGTGGTCGAGAGCAGCACGTCCTTGCGCGCCGGGAAGGCGGTGTTGCCCGGCAGCTGGTCCCACCGTGTGCCGGCGGCGGCGAGCTCCAGGTACCGCTGCACGTCCAAGGTGGTGCTGCCGGGCGCGACGACGCCGGCCTGCGTGAGCAGGTCGACGATCGGCGCGAACGTCGCCACCGCCATCGGGGAGGAGAACGGGGCGTACGTCCGCGCGGCCGGGTGCTGCGCGAGCAGCTTGTCGGCGGCGGGCGAGCTGGAGGGGAAGGCGAAGTCGTAGCCGTCGAGCCGCACGGTGGTGGCGATCTGGCGCGACCCGGCCGGGTCGACCCGCACCTCGAGGCCGTGGGCCAGGAAGGCCGCCCGCACCCGCTCGTCGGCGAAGAACTCGGCCTTCTCCGAACCGATCACCCCCGTGACGACGGTGGTGGCCGCCGGCTCCGGTTCCCGCCCGCCGACGTCGCGGAGCACCACGAACCCGATCACGCCCAGCAGCGCGAGCGCGAGCAACCAGCTGAGGACCCGCCTGCCGGAACGCCGGCCCGCCGGAGCGGTCATGCCGTGATCGTCACCCGTCGGGGTGAACGACCCGTGAACTCCAGGCCCCGACTTCGTGCCGCCGACAGTGCCGGTCAGGGACGGGTGGCCAGCGCGGCCGCGTAGAGCTCGCGCTTCCGGACGCCGGTGGCCTCGGCGACGGCGGCGACGGCGTCCTTCAGGCGCTCGCCGTCGGCCACCCGCTCCTGCACCGCGTCCACCAGGGACTCGACGGCGGGCACCTCGGCGGGCGCCGCCCCGGCCAGCACCACCGTGATCTCGCCGCGCACCGGTCCCTCGGCCGCCCACTGCGCGAGCCCTTCCAGCGGCCCGCGCAGCACCTCCTCGTGCACCTTGGTCAGCTCCCGGCACACCGCCGCCGCGCGGTCACGACCCAGCACGTCGACGGCGGCGGCGAGGGTGTCGGCGAGCCGGTGCGGGGACTCGAAGAACACCACCGCCCGGCGCTCGGCAACGAGGCCGGCCAGCCAGCGCCGCCGCTCGCCGTCGCGGCGCGGGGCGAAGCCCTCGAAGCAGAACCGCTCGGCCGGCAGTCCGGACAGCACGAGCGCCGTGGTCACGGCCGACGGCCCGGGCAGGCACGTGACCGGCAGGCCCGCCTCGGCGGCCGCGGCGACCAGCCGGTAGCCCGGGTCGGACACGGCCGGCATCCCGGCGTCGGTCACGACGAGCACGGTCCGGCCGGACCGGACGTCGTCGAGCAGGCGGGGCAGCCGGGCCGCCTCGACCGCGTCGTAGTGGCTGATCACGCGCCCGGCGACCGGCACGCCGAGCGCGGCCGCGAGGGACCGCAGCCGCCGCGTGTCCTCCGCGGCGACGACGTCCGCCTCGGCCATCGCCTCGCGCAACCGTTGGGAGGCGTCGCGGGCATCGCCGAGCGGGGTGGCGGCGAGCACGAGGCGACCGGGACCAGAGCCAGTGGACACGGGCCACAGCCTACGATCGGGCCCGTGGTCAGCCGGGCGGTCGAGGGGGTGGGCACCCGGCAGGCCTCGGGTGAGCGGCCCGTCGGCGGCGTCCGGCCGCTGGGCACGAGCCCGGAGGTGCCCCCGCGCCCGCTCGACCCCACCGCGGTGCTCGGGCCCCCGCCGCCCACGGACCGGCTGCGCGGCTGGATCGTCACGGTCTCCCTCACGCTGGTCGCGGGCGTGGTGCGCTTCACCGGCCTCGGCTACCCCACCGACGGCGGCACCCCGGTGTTCGACGAGAAGCACTACGTGCCGCAGGCCTGGCAGATGCTGCGCAACGGCGGGGTGGAGGACAACCCGGGCTACGAGCTGGTGGTGCACCCGCCGCTGGGCAAGCAGCTCATCGCGCTGGGCGAGTACCTGTTCGGCTACGACGGGTTCGGGTGGCGGGCTGCGTCCGCGCTGGCCGGTGTGCTCACCGTGCTGCTGGTCATCCGGGTCGCGCGCCGGCTCACCGGTTCGACGCTGCTGGGCGGGATCGCCGGGATCCTGCTGATCTGCGACGGGCTCTCGCACGTGCAGTCGCGCATGGGGATGCTGGACAGCTTCTCGGCGTTCTTCGTGCTCGCCGCGTTCGCCGCCCTGCTCTGCGACCGCGCCGACGTGCGGGCCCGCATGGCGCTGGTACTCACCGATGGCCGCATCCACGACACCCCGTTCGGGCCGAGGCTGGGCGTGCGGTGGTGGCGGCTGCTGGCCGGTGCGTTGCTGGGCTGGGGGTGCGCGGTCAAGTGGTCCGGGTCGTACTGGGTGGCCGGCTTCGCCTTGCTGGTGATGCTCTTCGACGTCGATGCCCGCCGTGCCGCGGGGGTGCTCAGGCCGTGGGTCGGCACGCTGCGCCGTGACCTCGGGCCCGCGTTGTGGGCGCTGGCCGTCATCCCGGTGCTGGCCTACCTGTCGGCGTGGTGGGGGTGGTTCCGCAGCGAGACCGGCACCGACCGCTACGCCGTGGGCGTCGACGTGGGCACCGGCGGCCCGTGGTCGTTCCTGCCCGACGCGGTGCGCTCGCTGTGGTACTACAGCGGCAAGGTGCTGGAGTTCCACGAGGGGCTCACCACCCAGGCCAGCGGGGTGCACCCGTGGGAGTCCAAGCCGTGGACGTGGCCGATGGGCCTGCGCCCGATGCTCTACTACTACGCGTCGGGCGACCGGGTGAGCGGCTGCGGGCGCAGCGACTGCATCAGTGCGGTGATGCTCATCGGCACGCCGGCGCTGTGGTGGCCCGCGGTGATCGTGCTGGGCTTCGCCCTGTGGCGGATGCTCACCCGCTACGACTGGCGCTACGCCGCGGTGCTGCTGGCGTACGCGGCCGGCATCCTGCCGTGGTTCGCGAACATGGCCCGCCAGATGTACTACTTCTACATGGCGCCGCTGGCGCCGTTCCTGGTGCTGGCCACGGTGCTGGCGATGGGTGTGGTGCTCGGACCGGCAGGCGCCGGGCCGGAACGCCGCCGGACCGGCCTGCTCGTCGTCGGGCTCTGGACCGGTCTGGTCGTCGCCAACTTCGTCTGGCTGTGGCCCATCCTGATGGGCCTGCCCATCACGCCGCAGATGTGGGACTCGCAGCTGTGGCTGCCGTCCTGGCGCCAGTAGCGCGCGGGACACTAGGCAGCGGCCAGCAGGGCGCTCGCCGTCAGTGCGAGCGCAGCGCTCAGCAACTGGGTGCGGGTGAGGCGCTCGCCGAGCACCACTCGGGCCAGCAGCACGACCACCACGGGGTAGAGCGACACCACCACCGCGCTGATCCCCAGATCGCCCAGGCGCGTGGCCGCGAGGAACAGCACGTTCGCGAGCGTGTCGAACACACCGCTCGCCACCATCAGCGCCAGGGTGCGCGCGCCGGGACGGGCTTCTCGCCCCGTCCTCACGGGACCCTCGCCCGTGACGGGCGCGAGGCGCGCGGCGCGGCTGCGGGTGGGCAGCGGCAGGTGGTGCCGGAGGACGAGACCGGTGAGCAGCGCCACCGAGGCGACTCGCCCGGCGAGCAGCGGCCACAGCCCCGAGTCGGCGGGAGCGGCGTCCACCGCGACGAAGAACATGCCGAAACCCACGCCGGCGGCGAGGCCCAGCAGCACGCCGGTGCTGGCGGCCCGGTCGTTCCGGGTGCCGGTGGTCGCCAGCAGGATGGCCAGGAGTGCGACCCCCACGGCGAACACCGCGATCGGCCCGAGCCGCTCACCACCCATCAGCCCGACGGCGAGCGGGAGGCCGGCGCTGATCACCGCCGACACCGGCGCGACCACGCCCATCGGCCCGACGGCGAGGGCGTGCAGGTACAGCAGCAGGCCGCCGGCCCCGGCGATCCCGGCGAGCACCCCGAAGCCGAACGCGGCCGCGGACGGTCGGCCCGCGACGAGGCCGATCACGAGCAGCAGGCTCAGCAGCCCTGCGGCCTGCGCGACAACCGTGACGACGAGCACCGGCGCCCGTCGCGCCGCCATCCCGCCGGAGAAGTCGGCGATGCCGTACGTGACGGCGGCGGGCAGGGCGAACGGAACGGACATCGAACCTCGGTTCAACAAAACAGACTCGACAGGGCAACAGAGTTGACGCTAGCCGAGGGGAGCGCCGGAGTACAACGAACTATTCCCCGAGGTACGGCAAACTGTCCGCATGCAGTCCCCCGAGGACGTCGCCACGGCCGTCGGCCGCAACGTGCGCGCCCTGCGCCAGCAGCGGCGGATGACCATCGACGCGCTCGCCGCCGCGGCCGGCGTCAGCCGCGGCACCGTGATCCAGATCGAGACCGCGCGCGGCAACCCGAGCATCTCCACCCTCGTCTCGCTGGCCGTCGCGTTGCGCGTCGGAGTCGCGTCGCTCGTGGACGGCGACGCCGAGCCGCGGGTCGTGATCCGCCGGGCCGCCGAGGCGGCCACCCTGTGGAGCAGCGCGGCCGGGAGCAACGCCGTGTTCCGGATCGGCACCGACCCGCCGGACGTCGTCGAACTGTGGGACTGGACGCTGCAACCCGGGGACGGCTTCGACGGCGAGGCGCACCCGATGGGCACCCAGGAGGTGCTGTCGGTCCTGTCCGGCCGCCTGGGCCTGCGCGTCGGCGCCACCGAGCAACACCTCGACACGGGCGACACGGTGCTGTTCCAGGCCCACGCCCCGCACCGCTACTCCGGCATCGGCGACGGACCCGTCCGGTTCGTCATGGTGGTGCTGCAGCCCGGCGACGCCGGCCTCGTGCCCCCGACGAGCATCGCCGAGGCCGAGCTCCCCCTCCCCTGACCCCGACTCGCCCGCACTCACACCCCGACTCGCGGGAGGTGGAAGCCCCACGCCCCGCGAGTCGCGCTCTCGGTGCACGCGAGTCGGGGTCAGCAGGTGTCGGGGCGCAGGGTGCGGTAGACCGGGTCGACGTCGAGGGTGCCGGCCTCGACCTCGGAGCGGTAGACGCACGGGCCCGTGTGCACCTCGACGGTGTCGGCGTCGACGAACCGGACGTCGGATGGCGGGGGTCCGGCCTCGACGCCCTGGTAGATGACGGTCTCCTGTTCGAACGCTCCGCTCCCGGAACGCACCACGACGGCGTAGACGGGCCGGGTGGCCGGGACCGTCGCCTCCACGACGACGAGCCGCCGCCCGCCGTCCTCCACCTCGGACACCGTGCGGTTCTCGACCGTCACCAGGGAGGCGAGCACCACGAGCCCCACCCAGCCGAGCGCCGCGACCCCGCCCAGCGTCAGCACGATCACCCGCAGTACGCCGCGCGTGAGTACGGCGAACATCCCGGCGACGAGCAGGACGGCGAGCAGCACCGCGGACGCGGTGAACCAGCGGATGTGGCGCAGGTGGAACGGGTCGGCGATCGCCACCCCGGCCAGCACGACGACGATCACGGCGCAGGCCGCCAGGACGAGGGCACCACGCAGTCTCCGCACGCCGGGCATCCTGCCTTGACTCGTAACTGAACGAGTGCTTAACATACTGAACATGAGTTCAGCCCAGGACGCGGACCTCACCGCGAAGGCGCGCATCAGGGGCGCCGCGATCGCCGCGTTCGTCCGCGACGACTTCCGGAATGCGAACGTGCGCGCCATCGCGGCCGCGGCCGGCGTGAGCGTCGGGCTGGTCTTCCACCACTTCGGCAACAAGGACGGCCTGCGCACCGCCTGCGACGAGCACGTGCTGCGGGTGCTGACGGCCCGGGCGGCTTCCGCGGGCACCCCGGACCTGCTCGGCGAGTACCTGTCGGACCCCGGCGAGTACCGGCTGCTCGTGCAGTACATGGCCCGCGCGGTCCAGGACGACGCACCGGCCGCCGGCACGTTCGTGGAACGGCTCGTCGCGGAGTCCGAGGCGATCTTCCGCGCCGGCGCGGCGGACGGCACGATGCGCCCGTCCTCCGACCCGCGCGCGCTGGGCGTGCTGAGCGTTCTGATCAGCCTGTCCGTGCTGACCATGCCCCGGCCGCTCGCGCGGGCGCTCGGCCACGAGGACTTCGGTCCGGAGGTGCTGCGCCGAATGACCGTGCCGACCCTGGAGCTCTTCACGCGCGGGCTCTACACCGACGACACCGTCCTGAAGGCGGCCGAAGCCGCCTGGGCGGACGCAGACAGGACCGAACCGTGAGCATGACGCTGCCGACGTTCACGCCGGCGCAGGAGAGCCTGTTCCTCACGCTGAGCGGCCGCGCTCTCGACAGCCGGCTGCCGCGCCCCTTCCTCGGCGACCCGATGGCCGCCGAGATCCTCCGGAAGACGGGCTACGACCCCGCGAAGTTCCCCACGATGCGCAGCAAGCTCCTCGAGCCGAGGATGAAGGTCTTCGACATCGCGGTGCGCGCGAAGCGGCTCGACGAGGCGGTCCGGCAGTTCGTCATCCGCCACCCCGAGGCCGTCGTGCTGGACCTGGGCGCCGGATTGGACAACCGGATCTTCCGCATCGACCCGCCGTCGACGGTGGCCTGGTACGACATCGACTTCCCCGAGGTGATCGCCCTCCGGGAGCAGGTCGTGCCCCGGCACCCGAACGCGCGCAGCATCGGCGCCGATGTCACCGACCTCCGGTGGCTGGACGACGTGCCCGCCGATCGACCGGGCGTGGTCGTGCACGACGGCCTGATCGCCTTCCTCCCCCAGAACGGCTTCGTCTCGCTCCTCGACCGGCTCGTCGGTCATCTCCCCGGCGGGGAACTGGCGTTCAACGCCTACACGAAGGTCGCGATCTGGGCCCTCCTGCACCTGCGCAGCCTCGCGACCATCGGCAGCGACGTGGTCAACCCCGGCTTCAACGACCCCCGCGAGCCCGAACGCTGGGTACCCGGCCTGACGCTCGCCGAGGAGATCTTCCTGTCCAGGGCGCCGGAGGTCGCCGCGATGCCGCTGAGCGGGAGGCTGGCCAGCCGGATGATCGCGGGCAGCGACTGGTCGTCGCGGATGGGCGGCACCACGGTGCTCCGCTACCGCTTCTGACCATGTGGCCATCAGCACGATCTGGCGACGCTCCCCCTACGCGACGTCGCGGTTGTACTGGACCTGCCCGTGGTCGAGGTGCCAGCTGCGGATGCGCCGCGGGTGGATGCGGATCACCTCGTTGCTGAACCAGCTGCCGCCGTACGAGGGCGGGGCGTGGTCGGTGAGCAGTTCGGCGTCACCGCGGATCTCGATGCCGCGCCCCCAGCCGGGCTTGACCGCATCGGGCTCGTCCGGCGTCATGTCGTCCACGACGAACGACACGGCGGGGTTCGTCGCGATGTTGCGCCACTTCTGGCTCCTGCTCAGCGCCGGGCCGCCGATGTCGAGGGTGCCGTCGTCGTTCAGCGAGAAGCCGAGGGCCGTCAGCTGAGGGCCGTTCGGTCCGATGGTGGCGAGCCGGCCGAGCCCCTGGCTCCGCAGGTATGCCAGCTCGTAGTCCGTGAAGGTCATGACCGTGATCGTCATACCTGAACCGAGGTCGAGGTCAAGGCCGCTGGACGATCGCCCGCTGCAGCAGGTCACGAAGCACGCCCTGCTCCTCCGCCGTCAGGGCGGCGAGGGGTGACTCCTGGCCGAGCAGCTCCAGGAGCCGGTCCCGGAGAGCCGCGCCGTCGGCGGTGAGGACCAGCCGCTTGGCCCGGCGGTCGGTCGGGTGCGGACAGCGTTCGAGCACCCCCTGGCTCTCGAGCCGGTCGACCACGACGGTGGCGTTCGACGGCTCGCAGTCCATGCGGTCGGCCAGCTCGCTCATGGTCATCGGGCCGGTCAGCTCGCGCAGCGCCGTGGCCTGCGCGGCGGTGAGCCCCACCTTGACCGCGCGCTCGCGCACGTGCGCGCCGATCTGGCTCGCGAGCCCGTTCACGAGCCCGCAGATCTCCCGCTCGGCGGCCGCCGGCCGGTCCGCCATCGACATGGGTACAGCCTAGCAACGGTCCATCAAGTCATGATATTTATGACTTGAACCTTCCAAGTCATATGCAGATGGGGTGGGACATGGACGAGCGGCTCCGGCGAGCCTCGGGCATCCGGTCGCTGACGGTCGGCGACACGACGCTGAGCTACGTGCCCGACGGCGCGGTCCAGCTCTCGCCGCGGGGCTGGCTGCCGGACACCACCGACGAGGTCTGGGCGACGCACCGCGAGTACCTCGACGACTCGGGCAACCTCGTGGCCGGGATCGGCGGGTTGCTGGTGGAACGCGGCGACCGGGCACTGCTGATCGACGCGGGCTTCGGCCCGCGTGCGGCCCCGGCACAGCCGGGCGACGTGCACGGCGACATCCACGGTGGCGCGCTGCCGGAGAACCTGGCCGAGCTCGGCCGCACCCCCGCCGACATCGAGGCCGTCGCGATCACCCACCTGCACGGCGACCACATCGGCTGGGCCCGGGAGTTCACCCGAGGCTGCGTGATCTCAGAACCCGAGTGGGCCCAGCGCCACCTCGCCGAGGAGCAGGGCACCTCCGGCGAGACCCTCGATGCGCTGCGCCCCGCGGTGCGCACCGCGTCCGACGGCGAGGAGATCTTCCCCGGGGTCCGGGTCATGTTCACCCCCGGCCACACGGCGGGGCACGCGGCCTATGTGATCACCGCAGGCGAGCACCGGGTGATCGCGTTCGGCGACGCGTTCCACTCCCCGCTCCAGATGGAGCACCCGGAGTGGTGGGCCGCGGTCGACCACGACCGCCGCCGGTCCACGCACTTCCGCCGTGCCCTCGTCGACGAGCTGAGCAGGCCCCGCACGATCGGGTTCGGCATCCACTTCGCCGACGTCGTGTTCGGCCGCATCCACCCGGGCGTCGACGGGCCTGCCTGGAGGCCCGTCGACGACTGAACGGCCCGGCTCAGCCCGCCATCCGCAGCGTCGGCCCCCGGCGCCGCGACTGCCCGCCGGACCGCCGCTGCCGGAAGCTGTGGACCTCCTCCAGCACGACCGCCAGCAGGATCAACGGCAGACCGATCACGCTGATCACGTTCAGCGGCGGCAGGCTCAGATCGTTGATGCCCGCCAGGTCGACCTCACCGCGCACCGACTCGAGCGCGTGCACCTCGGAGTCGGTGAGGAGGAACGGGCTTCCGGCAGCCGTGTTGACCCCGATGTCGTGCGTGTCGATCGTGACGCCGGTGGCCCGGACCAGCTCAGGCGAGCTCGAACGGATTCCCGCCTCGGCGGAGCCGATCGTCGTGTCGATGATCGTGGTTGCGGCCTCGGCGTCGATGCCGGTGGTGCCGCCCGTGATCGTGCCGCCGACGATCCGGGTGCCCTCGCCGGCGCTGCGGACGGCGGTGGCCTCGACGTCGTCGGCCACCAGCCCGGTGATGACGATGCCGGCGGTACCCGGCTTGGCGACGACACCGTCGCGCCCGCCCGCGACGGTCAGGTCGGTGAGCGCCGCGTCGTGCGCACCGCGTTCGATCCGCACGCCGGTGCTCGCGTCGCGGATCTGGACGCCGTCGAGGCTGGTCTGCTTACCTCCGATGGAGACACCGGCCACCTGCGCACCCTCGAAGGTCGAGTCGGTGACGTGGAAACCGGTGGTGCTCTTCTCGACCGACACCCCCCAGCGGCCGGCGGAGGTGCGGACGCGGTCGAGCGTGATCCCGCTGCTGCTCACGTGGGAGAACACGCCGACCCGCTGGTCGGTCGCCGTGAAGTCGGTGACGACGACGTCGCGGCTGCCGCTGATCTCCAGCCCGCCGTCCTGGTCGCCGACGGTGCTGACGGCGGTGACGCGGGCCCCGGCCTGCTTCTTCACCGCGAGACCGAACCCGCCGTTGCCCGACGTGGCGATCCCGGTGATCGGGCGATCCGAGTTCTGGCCGGTGACCAGGACGCCGTCGCCGCCGTTGCGTTCGGCGCGGATCCCGCTCAGCGTCGTGGCCCGGTCGCCGGACAGGACGAGGCCGTCCCCGCCCGACTCGGTGACGGCGACGTCGGTGAGCCGCACGCCCGCCGAGCGTTGCAGCTCCAGCCCGGTGCTGCCGCCGCGCAGCACGGAGGCGCGGGTCAGGAACCCGGTGCTGCCGGAGTTGAACACCACGGCGGGACGGCCGTCGTCCTCGCCGACGGGCGGGGCACCGAGGTCGGTGACGGTGATGTCGGTCCCCTCCAGCCTGCCGCCGGAGGAAGCAACGATGTACGGGCGGCCCACGGCGTCGGCCGGCAGGGGCTGCCCGGTGGCCGGGTCGACGGAGGTGACGGTGACGCCGGTGAGCGTGAGCGCGCCGCCTCCGGTGTGGATGGACGCGGCGTCGGCGGGGCCGGCACCGCCGGCCAGCCGCAGGGTGTGCACGTCGCTGCCGGCGACGTCGAGGGTCGTACCCCGGGTCAGTACGACGGTGGCGGTCAGGGTCGCCACGCCGTCGTCGATGGTCACCCAGCTCTCCGGCAGGTAGCGGTCGAGCTCGGCCAGGCTGACCGCGGTGCCACCGAACACGAGGTGGTTGCTCACCCGACCGTCGACGACCACGTCGAGGGACGTGGTGCGCACCGTCACCATGCGGCTCGGGCGGCCGCGCGACACCCATGACGCCGGGCCGTCCGCCCGGGACGTCACCGACGCGGGCGGCGGCTGGGGTGCCTCCTCGTCGGGGAAGGGCTCCTCGCGGGGATCCGGCCGGTCCGGGAGCATCGCCTGTGCAGCGGGCTCTGCCGAGCCGGCGATCGGCTCGGTGAACTGCGATGCCGTGGCGACACCGGCCGCCAGGCTGATCCCGACGGCCAGCGTGAGCGTGGCGACGTACCTGGAGCGCCTGCCCGCTCGGGCGATGCTCATGCCGGAACCCTCATTCGATCGGCGTTCTGCTCGGGGATGTCGGGGATCAGGACGGCGACGTCCGGCAGGGCGCCGGACCCGGTCCGGACGACCTGGCCGTTCTCGACGGCGACCTGGCGGGTGCCCCAGCGCTGCCTGCGCAGGGTGACCAGGGCGTAGATCTTGATGAAGGCCATCACCCAGGAGACGGCGACATAGCCGAGCACGAGGAAGAACGACGAGGGGCGCCTGCGGATGTGCGGCTGGAGCTTGGCGGCACGGCTGAGCTGCCACCAGGCGAGCAGCACCACGCAGAAGATCCAGTTCCCGTGGAGGAGGGACAGGACGAAGAAGGTGGGGCCCAGCAGCAGCGTGAAGCCGGACAACCCCTTGTCGATCATCGTGTAGGCGAGGAAGGGGTGCCGCCAGACCCACCGCTTCGAGAGGGCGCGCAGGTCGGAGCGCCAGGTGTTGCGGGCCCACCGCAACCGCTGGCGGAAGAACACCCTCCAGCGGGTCGGGAAGGTCGACCAGACCTCGGCCGTGCGCTGCATGTACGTGCGGTAGCCGCGCTCCAGGGTGAGGGTCGTGAGCCGCTTGTCGTCGCCGGACAGGCACGGCACGCCCCAGAAGGTCTCCGCCATGAACTCGTCCTCGATCGCGAGGAGGACGTCGCGGCGGTACACCGCCGTCCGCCCGGACAGGCACGACACGGCCCGGCCGAGCCGGGACTGGGCGGCGTTCTCGTCGAAGTAGCGGTGGTCGAGGAACATGTCGGTGATCCGGGTGAGGAACCCGGTGCTCCCGTAGACGGACTGGCGGGTGCCCACGCCGCCGATGCGCGGGTCGGCGAACGGCTTCGCCACCTCGGCGGCGACGTCCTCGGCCCAGATCGTGTCCGAGTCGACGAGGGCGACGAGCTCGGTGCGCGCAGCCCGCCAACCGCGCCGGAGCGCGTCGCGCTTGCCCGGGACATCCGTGACGATCACCTCGACGGGGTACCGCGCAGCGACGTCCTGGCACCTGGTGTCGGAGACGTCCACGACGAGGATGACCTGGTCGGTGCGGTTGGCGAGCCACGACTCGATCGCAGTCGCCAGGATCTCGGGGTCCTCCTGGTACACCGGCACGACGATCGCCAGCGATGCGCGGTGGTCGCCCGCGATCGGCTCGTACATCACGGCGGGGATCCGGCGGATCAGCCAGGCCCCCCACCGGATCAGCCCGAGCACTCCCAGCGGGGTGCCGAGCACGTAGTAGAACAGCGGCAGGCTCATGCAGGTTCGCTCACGGCTTCCTGTTGGGCTCCGCGCGCGGCCGCACGCAGCTCCCCGTGGGTGGCGGCGAGGTCGGTGATGTCGGCCTCGTGGTCGACGATCTCGGCGAGCCGGTCGTTGACCTCGACCACGGCCGACAGCAGCGGCATCTCCACCCCGACGGTGTCGGCGAAGCCCAGGAAGCCCTGGGTGTCCTTCGGTAGGCAGACCCCGCCGTAGGGGGCGCCGCCGCGGATGCCGTACTCGGGGTTGATGGAGCCTTCGGCCGAGCGGGCGACGGTGGCGGCGATCGGGTCGAGGTCCAGGCCGAGCTTCTGGGCCACCAGCCACATCTCGTTCCAGAAGCTGATCTTGGTGGCGTTGAAGATGTTGTGCGCGGCCTTGACGAACTCGGCCTCGGCCGGGTTGCTGAAGGTGCGCAGCTCACCCCCGAACGGCGAGAGCAGGTCGCGCAGCCGCTCCACGTTCTGCGGGTCGCGGCTGGCGATGATCGTCATCCACGGGTTGGCGAAGTCCTCGGCGGCGGACACCGCGCGCAGGAACTCCGGGTTGGACGCGAGCCCGAAGCCCTGGTTGGCGACCATCCCGGAGTTCTCCTCGAGGGCGGTCCTGACCAGGCCCTCGGTGGTGCCGGGCGGCACTGTGGAGCGCACCACGACGGTGTGCCGGGCGGCGGAGGCGGCCAGCGCCTTGCCCACCGAAGCGGTGCCGGCGGAGAAGGCCGACAGGTCGTAGCGGTGCCCCTCGTGCGGCGTGGGCAGGGTCAGGAAGATGAACGAGTCGGGCTCACCGGACAGGTCGATCTCGGTCCGCACGTCGAGCCCGCGGGCGGCCAACTCGGCCACCCGCGGCTCCGAGACGTCGATGAACGTCACCTTGTGGCCGGCAGCGAGGAAGCCCTCCCCCGTCGCAGCGCCGACCACACCCGAACCGACGATGAAGATCCGCGAAGACTCCACAGGACACCTCTCACATGCTTGTAGGCCGGCCCGTGGGGGAGCCGGTCAAGAAACTGAAGCTCCAGTCAGCTGGAGCTAAGGGCCGCAACACTGCAGGCCGCAGGCATGGCTGAATCAGGGCAGCGCGGAGCTACCCGATGACGTGCATGAGATGAGTCCCCCGCGCGTTCACTTCAACCATGTAGCTTCAACGCTGAAGTAAAGCTAGCGGTTACGCGATCTTGGGATCAAGCCGGGTGTGCGGTCAGTCACTTCAACCATGAAGTAAAATCCCACCCCCATCGGGCTACACTCCGCCGCGTGGAGACCACGCAGCAGTCGGCCTGGCTGTCCGAGGACGAGCTGCCGACCTGGCTCGCGCTGGTCGGCGTTCTGATCAAGCTCCCGGCGGCGCTCGACGAGCAGTTGCAACGGGACGCCGGGATGAACCACTTCGAGTACTGGGCGCTCATCGGCCTGTCCATGCACGAGGGCCGCTCCATGCGGATGAGCGAGCTGGCGGTGCTCACCAACGGATCACTGTCACGGCTGTCCCAGGTGATCTCCCGGCTCGAGAAGCGCGGCTACGTCCGCCGCGAGTCCGACCCCACCGACGGTCGCTGCACCCTGGCGATCCTCACCGAAGAGGGACTGCACAAGCTGCACGACACCTCTCCCGGGCACGCGGAGGCGGTGCGGCGGCTCGTGTTCGATCCGCTGACCAAGGCGCAGGCGCGCCAGCTCCGCGAGATCCTCCACCGCATCATCCGGACGATCGTCCCGGATCTCCCGGAGGGGGAACCGGACGTCGGCGCCCTCCGCGCGAAGGTCGGCTGCTAGACGGCTGATTCCTTTTGGATCTTCGTCGCCCGGGGGAGTGGTGCGAGAGGACGATTGCGCGCAAGACCGTTGGGCCGTCCTCCTCAGGGCCTCCTGGCGGCGCCACGCAGTGTGCGGGGCCGCCCCTCACAGCTCAAGGGCGCCTTCGGCGTCGCTACGCGATCGCTGCGCGACCCTTGACCTGCGAGCCTCTACGGCCCCTACGGCAGGCCCCATCGGGCAGGCCAGGGCCTGCCCGATGGGGCGCGCGGCGCCGCCAGGAGGTGGTCCCACCGGGGTGGGGTCGGGGCCGGGCCGGCTGTTGCAGCGATCAAGGGCAAAGGGCTGCTCAGCAGGGGTGATCAAGGGGAAACGGTCGCTCCCGGAGATCATTTGGCTACCATTTCGCCTTGATCGGCGAGCCGGTGCGCGTGCTCCTCCCTGCAACGCCCCCGTCAAGCGCTCCTTGATCGCCTACGACCACTGAGAAACCAGGAATCAACCGTCTAGACCGACTCGACCTCCACCCGCGTGTCGGAGAACGTGGGTGCGTTCCCGAGGTCGGCGAAGACGAACGGGTTGACCGCGTTCACGGTGGACCCGTCCTTCGCGTTCTTCGCCCACGCCCCCATCGGTGACATCACCACGCCGCAGGCGATCTCGTCCGACACCCTGGCCACCGCGACGAACTGGCCGCGGTCGTTGAACACCCGCACGTACCGGCCGTCGGCGATCCCGCGCTCGGCGGCGTCCTGCGGGTGGATCGTCACGGTCTGCTCGCCCTGCACGCGCCGCTGTGCGGGCTGGTCACCCGCGCTGGAGTTGAGGTACGCGTGCGACTTCGGCGAGATCAGGTTGAGCCGGTAGGCGGTGTCGGCGGGCTCGCGCGGCGGGATGTAGTGCGGGAGCGGGTCGACCACGCCGCCCGGCTGGAACTCGTTCGAACCCTGGCGGAACAGCGGGACCACGAAGTTGCCCGCCTCCGCGGCCACCGACGAGGCGAACTCCGTCTTGCCCGACGGCGTCGGGAACCCGCCCTCGGCGTGCGGGGCGTACTCGTCGGCAGAGGGGAGGTTCAACCGTGCCCAGCCGGTGCTGCGCAGCGACTCGAGGGTGATGCCCGACAACGCCGGGGCCGACCAGTCGAACGACTCGGCGAGCATCTCCTCGTCGGTGCGGGTGAAACACGCCTCCGTGAAACCCATCCGGGCGGCGAGCCGCCGGAACAGCTCCGTGTTGGACACCGCCTCACCGAGCGGGGCGACCGCCGGGGTGTTCAGGGAGACGTAGAGGTGGCCCCAGCTGAACATGATGTCGTGCTGTTCGAGCTGCGTGGTCGCCGGCAGCACGATGTCGGCGTAGCGGGCGGTGTCGGTCAGGAAGTGGTCGCTGACCACCGTGAACAGGTCCTCGCGGGCCAGCCCGGCGGCCAGCTTCCCCTGCTCGGGGCAGACCACCATCGGGTTGGAGTTGTAGACCATGAGCGCCGTGATCGGCGGGTCGAGCGCCATCTCGCCGGTGAGGGCGCGCCCCAGCAGGTACTGGTTGACCACCCGGGTGCCCGGCGTCTGGAGCTCGGGGTGCATCTGGGCACCCCAGTTCACCGGGAACGCCCACATCGGCAGTTGCAGCAGTCCGCCGCCGACCCGCCGCCACGCCCCGACGAGCGCCGGCAGGCACGCGATCGATCGCACGGTCTGGCCGCCGCCGGCGTGCCGCTCGATCGCCACCCCGATCCGGATCATCGACGGTTCCGTGGTCGCGTACTCGCGGGCGAGGGTGCGGATGTCCTCAGCGGGGATCCCGGTCTCGGTCGCCGCCCACTCCGGCGTGTACTGCCGCACCCGCTCCGCGAGTTCGGCGTACCCGACGGTGTGGTCGCGGACGTACGCCTCGTCGGTGAGCCCCTCCGAGATGATCACGTTCATCATGGCGAGCGCGAGCGCCCCGTCGGTGCCCGGCCGGATCGGGATGTACCAGTCGGCGCGCTTCGCCGTCCGGTGCCGCACCGGGTCGATCACGACGACCTTGGCGCCCCGCCGCTGCGCCTCGGCGACCACGGGCCACAGGTGCAGGTTGGTGGACACCATGTTGCAGGCCCAGATGATGATGTAGCGGGAGTGCACGAGGCTCTCCGGGTCGACGCCGGCGGTGGCACCGATCGTCATCGTGTAGGCCGTGCAGGACCCGGAGTCGCAGTAGGTGCGCTCGGAGATCGTCGCCCCGAGCTTGTTGAAGAACGGGTCGCCGACGTTGAGCCCGTTGAGCACGCCTTCCGTGCCGAGGTAGCTGACCGGCATCACGGTCTCCGGTCCGTGCTCGGCGATGGCCGACCGGAACCGCGCCACGATCTCGTCCAGCGCGTCGTCCCACGAGATGGGCTCGAACCGCCCGCTGCCCTTGGGGCCGGTGCGCCGCATCGGGTGCAGCAGCCGGTCCGGGCTGTACACCTTGTCGACGTAGTTGTTGACCTTGACGCAGAGCCCGCCGCGGGTGAACGGGTGGTCGGGGTCGCCGCGCAGGGCGACCGCGCGCCCGTCCGAGACCGTCACCAGCATCGCGCAGGTGTCCGGGCAGTCGTGCGGGCACGCCGCCCGCACGACGACGGCGTCATCCGTGGTGGTGGTCATCGGCGGATTGTTCGCCGCCGCGCGGGCCCCGCCTTGTCGCTGCGCGACAACCGTGTTGACGCTCAGTGCCGGTGTTGACGCTGGCGGCGGCGGTCCTTAACGTCGGTTCACCGATCCGCCGAACCGTGCGAGCCGCCGATGGGATCCGCGACTGGCCTGCCTGCGTGGCGTGACCTCGTCCGGGAGCACTTCGTCGCGCTCGACATCGCCGCCGACCCCGTCGACCGGTTCGCCGGCGTGGTGCGCAGCACGGCGCTGGGTCATCTGAAGGTCGCGTCGGTCGACTCCACCCCTCAGGGCTGCTGGCGCACCCCCGGGCTCGCGCGTGACGGCGACACGTACCTGCAGGTCGGAATGGTGACCAGGGGCGAGGCCGTGCTGTGCCAGGACGGCCGGGAGGCGGCGCTGCGCCCCGGCGACTTCGCGATCTACGAGACCGACCGCCCGTTCTTCTGGGGTTTCCGGGACGACTGGCAGCTCTACGTCTTCACCTGGCCGCGGGCGACCATCGGGCTGGGCCCGGCCGACTCGCGGCGGCTGACGGCGCGCACGCTGTCCGGTGACAGCGGGCTGGGCGCCATCGTCGGCCGCATGCTGCACGACCTCGTCACCGCGCCACCGGTGCTGAGCACGGCCGGGAGCACCCGGCTCGCGGACGAGGTCGGCGAGCTCGTGGTCACGGTGGCGACCGAACGGGTCCGGCCCGACCCGCCCGACGCGCCGGCGGCCGATCTGCTGCGCGCGATCGACGCGTACATCGCGGCGCACCTCGGCGACCCCGGCCTCGGCCCGGACGCGATCGCCCGCGCGCACTTCGTGTCGACGCGACAGCTGCACCGGCTCTTCGCGCAGCAGGGCACCACCGTGACCCAGCGGATCCGCACCCACCGCCTGGAGCGGTGCCGCCGCGAGCTACTGGACCCGCGCTCCGCGACCTCGATCACCGGGATCTCGCGGCGCTGGGGCTTCCCGGACCTCCCGACGTTCAGCCGAGCCTTCCGCACCGCCTACGGCGAGCCCCCGAGCGCCTACCGCCGCGCGGCCCGCAGCGCGTAGCAGCGCCCCACGCCAGCATGGTGGCCATACTGCCGCGTTACGCCAGTAAAGCCACCTTCCTGTCACCCCAGGCGGGGCACCCGCGCGTGCGTGGCAGCACCCACGTCCACCGCGGCCACCAACGAACGACACCAACGACGAAGGCGACGAACGAACGAGGCCAACGAAGGCGACGGACCGAAGGCGACAAAGACCACGGACCGGAGACGACGAACGCGACGGACCGAGGCGACCAACGAGGCCACCAACGAGGCCACCGACGAAGGCCACCGACGAAGGCCACCAACGAAGGCGACCAACGAAGGCCACCGACGAAGGCGACCGACGAAGGCGACAAAGACCACGGTCCGGAGACGACGAACGCGACGGGCCCGGAGCCGATGGGGGTCCGGGGGCGAAGCCCCCGGCTGGGGGTGTGGGGGGCTGGGCCCCCCACAGAAACGCGACCCCCGAAAAGGCGAGCGCACCCCGCGAGCATGCGTCGCCAGAGGGTGGAGCTGAGGGGAATCGAACCCCTGACCTACTCGATGCGAACGAGTCGCGCTACCAACTGCGCCACAGCCCCATGCCCGCTTGGAAGGCGGACGGGATGGACCTTAGCAGGCGGTCACTCGCCGGCCGCACGGCGGTATCCCGGGCGGGCGGGGCCTTCGAGGTCGTAGAGCTCGGGGTCGTCCTCGTCGGCCTGGACGAGGGAGGTGCCGGCGGGCAGGGCGGGCGGCGGGGCCGGGCGCAGGCGTGGGAGGGCGGGCTCGGGGTCGACGGGTTCGGGTTCGTGGTCGGCGTCGTCGCGCTGGCGGCGGGGCGCGCGCTCGGGTTCGTCGTCGTGGATGTCGTCGCCGGTGTCGTCGTAGTCGTCGTAGTCGTCGTAGTTGTCGTCGTAGTGCTCGTCGGCCTCGTCCCCGGTGTCCGGGTAGCGGTCGCGGCGGGTGAGGTCGCGGCCGCGGCGGGCCCACATGTCGAGCTCGGGGTCGTCGGCGGCGGCGGTGCGGCGGGTGCCGGCCATGCGGGCGGCCCGGCGTTCGCGGATTGCCTCCTCGAGGCGCACCTGCCGTCGCAGGTAGACGAGGTAGCCGACGAGTGCGAGGTCGACGGCGGCGTGTGCCCACCACATCCCGGTGACGGCGACGGCGGCGATCACGCCGGTGACGACCGCCGTGATCAGCATGGCGAGCACGACCCGTTGCCGGAACGCGTAGCGGGTGCGGGCGGCGAACGCGGCCGCTTCCGGGTCGAATCCGCCGCGGCCCGGGCGGTAGCGGGGCATCGGCCGTTCCCAGCGGCCGTCGTCGCGGTCGACGGCGGCGTGGGTGAAGAGGTCGTCGCGGTCGTCGGCGTCGTCCTCGAGGGCGTCGTCGTTGGCGTCGTCGTCGGCGTCGTCCTCGATTTCCTCGACGCGTCCCGTCTCGTCCATCTCGTCCACCTCCCGTTCGCGGCCCGTGGCCGGACCCGGCCCCGGACCCCGGCGCGGCCGGTCGAGCACGCGCCCGGACAGGGCGGCGACGCTCGGTCGTGCCACTTCCTGCCGGCGCCGCGCGACGGCGGGGACAAGGATCAGCAGCCAGAGCACGACCAGGCTCGCGAAGATCATCGAGCTCGGCACAGCTGCCTCCTACCCCTCCCCCGCGGCGCAGTCCGGAGCGACCCGGTTTTCCCCGGCCAAGATCGCTCCCGCGGGTCCACGGTAGTGAGGACTGCCGGGTGAAAGCGGCAACGACGCGCCGACGCGCCGAGGTTCACCCCTACGCCGGTGCGGTGTGGACGCGTTCTGCGCGGCCGGCCGCCACGAGCCGGCCGGTCAGCCCGCCGGGGCGGATCTCGTCGGAGGTGAGCGCGAAGCAGGCGTGGTCGCGCCATTCGCCGTCGACGTCGAGGTAGCGGCGGAACAGCCCTTCCTCGCGGAACCCGAGCTTCTCCAGGACACGGAGGCTGGCGGCGTTCTCCGGGCGGACGGTCGCCTCCACGCGGTGCAGGCCGACGCGGCTGAAGCAGTGGTCCACGACGAGCGCGACGGCCGCGGTGATCACACCACCGCCCGCGACCGACGAGTCCACCCAGTAGCCGACGTAGGCGGAGAGCAGCGGTTCGCGTACGACGTTGCCGACCATGATGTGCCCGACGAACCGGTCGCCCAGCAGCACGGCGAACGGGAGGGCCGTACCGCGCCGCCCGGCCCCGCGCAGCTGCAGCCAGCGGGCCGGCCACTCGCCCGGCGCGTGCCGCTCGGCCCAGCTCCCGGGCATCGTCGGCTCCCACGGCGCGAGGTGGTGCTCGTCGCGGATGCGGATCGCGGACCACACCCCGCCGTCACGCAGCCGGACGGGGCGCAGCGCCACCACACCCGCTCGGACGCGCAGCGGGCCGAGCCGGGTGGGCCAGCCGGGATGGCGGGCGGATGTCCGTCCGGGGTACGCGTGCGCCATCCCCGCCCCTCAGAGGGGCGCGGGGAGGAACGCCACGGTGACTTGTTCGTCCACGGTGGCCTCGGTGAGGTCCTCGGGGAGGACGATCAGGCCGTTGGCCTCACCGATGGATGACAGCAGGTGGGTGCCGGAGGTGCCGAGCGGCTGCACGAGGTACTCGCCGCTGGCCTGTTCCCGCAGCAGCCTGCCGCGCAGGTACCCGCGCCGGCCCTTCATCGAGATGACGGGTGAGGTGAGCCTCGCTGTGATCATGCGCCGGTACGGGTCGGTGCGGCCGAGGGCGAGGCGCACGAGGGGGCGCACGAGCACCTCGAACAGCAGCAGCGCGGTGGCCGGGTACGTCGGGAACAGGAAGGTCGGCACGGCGTCGGGCCCGAGGCGACCGAACGCCTGGGTGGAGCCGGGATGCATGGCGACGCGGGTGGTGTCGAGGTCGCCGAGCCCGACGAGCGCGGACTGCACCTCGGCGCCCGCGACTCCCCCGACCGCACCGCAGACCACGACGATGTCGCTGAACGGGAGCCGGTCCTGCATCGCGGCGCACACCTCGCGCGCGTCGCCGCGGACGAGCCCGGCCCTGGCCGTCTCGGCCCCCGCCTCCCGCGCTGCGGCGGTGAGGGCGTGCGAGCAGACGTCGGCGATCTGCCCGGCGCCGGGGGCGCGGGCCAGTTCCACGAGCTCGTCGCCCACCGAGATCACCGAGACGCGGGGCTTCGGGTGCACGAGCACCTTGTCCCGGCCGGCCGCGGCGAGCATCGCCACCTGGGCCGCGCCGATCACGGTGTCGCGGTGCACGGCGACGTCGCCCGGCTGCACGTCCTCACCGATCCGGCGGACGAAGGCCGCCGAGGGCACGCCCTGGTGGACGTCGAGGCGGGCGGTGCCGGCGTCGGTGTTCGCGACCGGGACGACGGCGTCGGCGAGCGTCGGCAGGGGGGCGCCCGCCGCGACCCGGACCACCTGGCCGGGCTGCAACCGCAGCGGCTGGCGGGATCCCGCCGGGATCTCACCGACGACGGGCAGGGACGCCGGCTCGCTCACCGACGCGCCCGCGAGGTCGACGCTGCGCACCGCGTAGCCGTCGATCGCCGCCTGGTCGAAACCTGGGAGCGGCCGTGAGGAGACGACCTCCTCGGCGCAACGCAGCCCGTGGGCGTCGGAGATCGCGACCCGCACCGGCGCGGGGCGCACCGCGGTGGCGAGGATCCGATCGAGCTGCTCGTCGACCGTGCGCATCGGGAGCACCTGGTCAGCTCTCCAGGCGGGCGGCCAGCCAGGCACGCAGGTCGGGGCCGATCTCCGGGTCGTCGAGCGCGAAGTCGACGTAGGCGCGCGCGTAGCCGGCAGGGTTGCCGAGGTCGTGGCGGTGGCCGCGGTGCACGACGACGTGCACGGGGTGTCCCTCGCTGATCAGCAGTGCGACGGCGTCGGTGAGCTGCAGCTCGCCGCCCGCGCCCGGCTCGATCCGGTCGATCGCGTCGAAGACCGCGCGGTCGAGCAGGTAGCGCCCGGCCGCGGCGAACGTGGACGGCGCCTGGTCCGGCGCGGGCTTCTCGACCATGCCGTGCACCCGCTTGACGTCCGCGTCGTCGGTGTCCTCGACCTCGAAGACGCCGTATGCCGCGATCTGCTCGCGCGGCACGTCGAACGCGCACAGCACGCTGCCGCCGTAGCGTTCGCGGGCATCCGCCATCTTGGCGAGTACGCCGCTCGGCAGCACCAGGTCGTCGGGCAGGAGCACGGCGAAAGCCTGCTCGTCGGGACCGAGCGCGTCCCGCGCGCATCCGACGGCGTGACCGAGGCCCCGCGGCTCGTCCTGGGTGACGGTGCGCACCGCGATCAGCTCGTGGGCGCGCCGCACCTTCCCGACCAACTCCTCCTTGCCCCGGGCGGCGAGTTCCTTCTCCAACTCGGAGGAATCGGCGAAGTACGCGGCCACCGCGTCCTTCCCGGGCGAACTGACGATCAGCAACTGCTCGGCGCCCGCCTCCCGCGCCTCGGCTGCCACGAGTTCGATTCCCGGCGTGTCGATGACCGGAAGCAGTTCTTTCGGCACGGCCTTGGTGGTCGGCAGAAAGCGGGTGCCCAGGCCTGCGGCCGGAACCACCGCGGAGCGGAACGGCGACTTCCCAGGCACGACTTCACTCATGGTCGGCGAGCCTAATGGCGAGAGTAGGGTCAATGTGTGACGGGACGCGCCGTTCTCACCGAGAAGACCCGGTGGCGTACCGCGCTCGTGGCATCCCGGCGGGCTCTCCCGGCCGGCGAACGGGCGGCGCGGGCGGCCGCGCTGGCTGCTGCGGCGGTCCGGCTGGCCACCACCACCGGGGGCCCCGTGTGCGCGTATCTCCCGGTCGGCTCGGAGCCGGGGTCCCTCGAACTGGTGGCCGCCCTGCACGAGGCTGGGCACGAGGTACTGCTGCCGGTCGTACCCGGGGACCCGGGGCCGCTCGACTGGGCGACCTACACCGGGCCCGGGTCGCTGGCCGCGGCGCCGCTCGGGCTGCGGGAACCCACCGGACCGCGGCTCGGGCCGGACGCCATCGGCCGCGCGCGGCTGGTGCTGGTGCCGGGACTCGCCGCCGACCGGCGTGGAGTGCGCCTGGGCCGCGGCGCGGGCCACTACGACCGCACGCTGCCACTCGCGGCGCCGGACGTGCCGATCGTCATCGTGCTCAACGACGAGGAGCTGGTGGAACGGCTGCCCGCCGAGCCGCACGACCGGCCCGTGACGGGCGCCCTGCTCGCGGGAGCGGGCCTCGTCACGCTGGGGAACAAGCGCCGGCACTGACGGGTTATGCTGGCACTCAGTCTGTTCGAGTGCCAGCTCGTTCGTGTGTGCCTCCGGAGGGACACGTGCCGACCTACCAGTACGCCTGCACCGCCTGCGACCATCGGTTCGAGGCCGTGCAGTCCTTCACCGACGCGTCGCTCACCGACTGCCCGGCGTGCTCGGGCCCCCTGCGCAAGGTCTTCTCCTCGGTCGGGATCGTGTTCAAGGGCAGCGGCTTCTACCGCACCGACAGCCGCTCCGGCGGTGGTGGCGTGACCGCGAACAGCGAGTCGGGCAAGTCCGAGTCGGGCAAGTCCGAGTCGGGCAAGTCCGAGTCGGGCAAGTCCGAGTCGGGCTCGTCGTCGACGGGCGGTTCGAAGGAGAGCTCCTCGTCGAGCACGCCCGCCGCAGCAGCGTCCTAGTGTCCCGAACCGAAAGTCCACCACACAACTCGACGGCCCAGCTTCCCGATTTATCCACCGGACTTCCGGTTCGGGGCACTAGCACTCATCCACATCGCCCCGGGGTTGTCCATAGGTTCGCCGACCCCGCCTCGCTGACGTCACCGCCGACCTAACGTCGGCCGCATGACCGACTCCCGGCTCGCGCCCCGGCCGCTCTCGCGGCTCGGGGCGCTCGTCGTCGGGCCCGGTTGGCGCCGGGTGGCGCTGCTGCGCCGGGCCGCGGCCGCGGCGCTGGCCACGCTGGCGCTGGTGCTGGCCCTCGCTCCGGCATCCGGGTCAGGCCGCGTCCCGGTGGTCGTCGCCGCGGTCGACGTCGCGGCCGGGTCCACCCTCCGCCCGGCCGACCTCGCGGTGCGCCGCTGGCCCGCCGATCTCGTGCCGGGCGGTGCGCTCCCCGATCCGGCCGGCGCCGAGGGGCGCGTGCTCGTGGGTGCCGCCCGAGCGGGCGAGCCGATCACCGACACGCGCCTCGCGGGTCCCGCTGCCGCCCTCGGCGCCCCGGCAGGGTCGGCCGCCGTGCCCGTCCGGCTCGCCGACGCCGGCGCCGCCGCGCTACTCGTCCCCGGCAACGCGGTCGACGTCATCACGGTCGGCGGGGAGAGCGGCGAGCCCGTCGTGCTGGCCACGGCCGCCGCCGTGCTCGCCGTGCTCCCACCCGATTCACCCTCGTCCGGGCGGCTGGTGCTCGTGGCGATGCCGTCCGCGGTCGCCGCGCGGGTGGCGGCCGCATCGCTCACCGAACAGGTGGCCGTTACCCTCCGGTAACGTGTTCAAGGGTTTCAAGGACTTCATCCTGCGCGGCAACGTCGTGGACCTGGCCGTCGCCGTCGTCATCGGCGCGGCGTTCGGCACGATCGTCACGTCGTTCACCCAGCGCATCCTGCAACCGCTCATCAACGCGATCACCCCGCCGGAGTCCCCCGGATTCGGCGTCCAGGTCGTCGCGGGCAAGGAGAGCACCTACATCGACGTCGCCTCGGTGATCTCCGCAGCGATCAACTTCGTCATCGTGGCCGCGGTCGTCTACTTCCTGATCGTGCTTCCGCTGAACCACCTCAAGGAGCGGCGCAAACGGGGTGAGGAGACCGGACCGGCCGAACCGACCGACATCGAACTGCTCACCGAGATCCGCGACCTGCTGCGGGAGCAGCGAGCGGGCACCGGACCTCAATCCTGATCATGGTGCGGCGGGCGGTTCGCCAGCAGTTCGGCGTCGCCCGTGTGCTCGTCCGGCCGGTCGTCGCGCTCGTCGGACGTGGTGTTGGGCAGCACGTCGCCGAACACCTCGTCCAGCATCCGGCGCACCCGGTCCGGTAGTTCCTGCACCCCACCATCCTGCACCGGTGCCACCATGAGACGCATGGGACTCACGGACAAGGCCAAGGAGCTCACCGACACGGCACTGCTCAGGGCCGGTGAGCTGTCGGAGGTGGCGCGGGAGAAGGCGCCCGGGTACCTCGACCGAGCCGCCGACCTGGCGGTGAAGGCCACGGACGCCGCCGCGAGCGGGGTGGACCGGGCCACCGGTGGGCGGTACCACGACCGGATCGAAGGGGTCACGACCAAGGTGGGGCAGTCGCTGGACCGTCCGCGGGCCGCGGACGCCCCCACCGTGGTCGTGGAGCAGGAGGAGCCGGTCACACCGGCCCCGACCAACCCGGACTCCGGCCCGGAGGGCCCGAAGCCCACCGGGTGAGCTACTCCAGCCCGGACAGCTCCGAGATCACGTGCGAGACGAGCGGGGTGAGCGTGGCCATCCCGTCGCGCACCGCCGAGCGGGACGGGGCCAGGTTCACCACGAGCGTGCTGCCCGACACGCCGACGAGCCCGCGCGACAGCCCGGCGTCCACGGCGCCCGCGGCGAGGCCGGAGGCCCGGATGGCCTCCGCGATGCCGGGGATCGGCCGATCGAGCACGCCGGCGGTGGCATCGGCCGTGACGTCGCGCGGCGACACGCCGGTGCCACCGACCGTCACCACGAGGTCGACCCCGCCGATCACCGCGGTGTTGAGCGCATTGCGGATCGCCACCGGGTCACCCGGCACCACGACGACGCCGTCGACGACGAGGCGGGCCTCCTCGAGCAGCTCGGTGACGAGCGGCCCGATGGAGTCATCCCGTTCGCCGTGGCTCACCCGGTCGTCCACGACCACGACGAGAGCTCGGCCGATTTGAGGTGGCGCCATCTCCATGGGCCCAACTTAGCGGGGAGCCCGGTGGGCCATGGTCACCCGGTCCGGCGACCGCCAGGTCGCGCCGGCGCTGGGAGGGGGATCCGGCGCCGACGCGACGGGCGCCCGGCGTGGGGCACCACAACCGGACCACTGAACGAGACCAGAAGGTCACCATCGCGTCAACAGCTGGCCACAACGATCGCCTAGTGGGGCGAAACCCGTATTGCGGAAGCCCCGACGCCGGCTAGTTCGGGGCGGCCGTGAGGGTGGCCTGCACCGTCCGATCGCCGAGCTGCACCTCGACCACCTCGCCCGGCGCCCGGGAACCCACGGCGGCCTGCAGGTCGGTGCCGGTGGAGATGCGCTGGTCGCCGAAGCGCAGCACGACGTCGCCCTCGCGGATACCGGCCAGCTCGGCCGCGCCGCCGGGGGTGATGCCCCGGATGATCGCGCCGGCCTGCCGCGGGTCGTCGGCCACGGTGACCCCGAGAACGGCTCGGGACGCGCGACCGGTGCGCTCGAGTTCCTCGGCGACCCGCCGGGCCTGGTTGATCGGGATCGAGAAGCCGACGCCGATGGACCCGCCTTGCGCGCCGGTGGTGGCGATCGCCGAGTTGATGCCGACGACCTTGCCCTCCATGTCCACCAGCGGGCCGCCGGAGTTGCCGGGGTTGATCGCGGCGTCGGTCTGCAGGGCGTTGAGGACGGTGGGTGTGTTGGCGCCGGTCTCCTCCCCGACGTTCACGGCCCGGTCGACGGCGCTGATGATGCCCGTGGTGACGGTGCCACCCAGCCCGAGCGGCGCCCCGAACGCCACGACCTGCTGTCCGACGCGAACCGAGTCGGAGTTGCCGAGCTCGACCGGTGTGAGCCCGGAGAGGTTCTGGGCGCGGATCACCGCGACGTCGGAGCTGGGATCCCGGCCGACGATGAGTGCGGCGACCGTGGTGCCGTCCTGGAACACCGCCGTGACCGTGCCGGCGTCGGCCGCCTCCTCCACGACGTGGTTGTTGGTGAGGAGCAGACCGTCGGCGGAGAGCACCATCGCCGAGCCCTCGCCGACCGCGGTGGGCCCCTCGACCCGCAGCTGCACGACGCTCGGCAGCACGCGCGCCGCGACCGCCTCCACCGGGGTGGTCGGGGCGGCGGCCTCGTCCAGTGACGGCAGCGGGTCGCCGAGCACGCCGATCGAGCCGCCCCGGCCGCTGCCTGCGAGCGAGTGGCCGACGACCCCGCCGATCGCGCCGGAGAGCAGCATCGCGACCAGCGCGAGCGCGATCAGCGTGCCCCGCCGCGGCGAACCGGAGCCGCCGGGCGGTTCGGGGTAGTACGCGCCGGGAGGCGGGCCGTACGCGGTGTTCTGCGGCGGGTGGTAGGGGTTCTGAGGTTGCGCGGGAGGCGCGGGAGGCGCGGGAGGCGCGCCGTACCAGGCGCTCTGTGCCTGCTGCGACCACGGGTCGGGAGGCGGCGCCGGCCACCCGCCGGACCACTGGCTGGTCGGCGCGTACGCACCGTGCTCGGGCAGGCCGTTCGCCGGTCCCTGCCACCCGACGGGCGCGGGGATCTCCGCCGTGGCGCCCGCCGGAACCCCGCCGCCGTTCGGTGCCAGACCGTCGTGCGGCCCTCCCACAGCCCCGTCGTGGTGGTCGGGGGGGTGGTTCGCCATGCCATCACCGAATTCGCGTCAGGGGGACGTGCGAGACCAGCCTAGCGACGCTCCGGCGGTTGCAGCGATCTTCCGGGTCAGGTGAACAGCCGGTGCCCCGGCAGCCGCATCGCGAGCAGGGCTCCGCCCTCCGGAGCACGACCCGCCCACACGGCGCCGCCGTGCCGGACCGCGACCTGGCGGACGATCGCGAGCCCGAGCCCGGAGCCGGGCATCGTGCGGGACGTCGCGGCGCGGTAGAAGCGCTCGAACACCAGTGGCAGGTCCTCGTCTGCGATGCCCGGCCCGCCGTCGGCGACCTCGAGCACCACCGACCACTCGTCGAGCGGCCGCATCTGCACGCGCACGCGGCCCTCGGGTGAGCTCCACTTCGCCGCGTTGTCGAGCAGGTTGAGCACGGCGCGTTCGAGGGCCGTCGCGTCGCCGGTGAGCATCCACGGCACGAGCGCCGGGTCGAACTCGACGTCACCGGACCGCCGCCGTGCCCGTTCGAGCGCCCGCAGCACGACCTCGGTGAGCTCGAGCGGCTCGTGCACCACCATCGGGGTGTCCTCGCGGGCCAGCTCGACGAGGTCGCCGACCAGCGTGGACAGCTCGGCGACCTGGGCCTGCACGTCGTCGAGGATCTCCGCGCGTTCGGCATCCGGAAGGCTCGGCGCCCCCGGGCGGCTGGCGGAGGCGAGCAGCTCCAGGTTGGTGCGCATCGAGGTGAGCGGGGTGCGCAGCTCGTGCCCGGCGTCCGCGACGAGCCGCCGCTGCTGTTCCTGGGACGCCGCGAGCGCGCCGAGCATCTCGTTGAAGCTGGCGGTCAGCCGGGCGAGCTCGTCGGACCCCTCCACCGGGATCGGCCGCAGGTCGCCGGTGGCGGCGACGCGCTCGGTGGCGGCGGTGAGGCGGTCGACGGGACGCAGCCCGGCCCGCGCGATCGCCGCACCCGCGAGCGCCGCGATGACCACCCCGACCCCGCCGACGATCGGCAGCGCGAACCCGAGCTTCGTCAGCACCTGCTGCGTGGCGTCGAGCCGCTGGGCGATCACGAGCGCCTGCCCCGGACCGGCCTGCACGGCCACCACCCGGTAGGGCACGCCGTCCTCGGTGGCCGTGCGCGTCGAGGAGTCGACGTCGCCCTTGGCGACCTCCAGCTCGTCCCCGCCCAGCGGCGGGGCGGACGCCGCGCCCTCGGCCGAGATCGCCGGCCCGTTGGCGAGCAGCAGCGCCAGCCGGATGTCGCCGGCGCCGAGCACCTCGGTGGGGATCGTGGCGAGCTGCTGCGGGTCGGCGAGCTCGCTCTGCGCCGCGGCGGACGCGCGCTGGAGCAGGTTGGCGTCGAGCGTCTGCAGGATGTTGACGCGCACCGTGACGAACGCCGCCACGGACACCAGCACCACCACGAGCGCCGCCACCAGTGCGGCGAGCACCCCGACCCGGGTGCGCAGCGAGACCTGGTTGAACGCCTCCAGCCTGGCCGACCCGTTCGTCCTGCCGTGCCGCGGTGGCGCGGCCGGCCAGGTCACGGCGGTGTGTCGCGCAGGACGTACCCGACGCCGCGGACGGTGTGGATCAGCCGCAGCTCGCCCTCGGCCTCGGTCTTGCGCCGCAGGTAGCCGATGTAGACCTCCAGCGCGTTGCCGGTGGTCGGGAAGTCGTAGCCCCACACCTGCTCGAGGATCTGGGTGCGGGAGAGCACCCGGCGCGGGTTCGTGAGCAGCAGTTCCAGCAGCGAGAACTCGGTGCGGGTGAGGCTGATCGGACGGTCGCCGCGGCGGACCTCGCGGGTGTCGGGGTCGAGCGAGAGATCGGCGAACTCCAGCGGCTTGCTCTGGCCGGCGGCGGCGGCGATGTCTTCCGGCGAACGGCGGCGCAACAGCGCGCGCAGGCGGGCGAGCAGCTCCTCGAGGGCGAACGGCTTGGGGAGGTAGTCGTCGGCCCCCGCGTCGAGGCCGGCCACCCGGTCGGAGACGGCGTCGCGGGCCGTGAGCACGAGGATCGGCAGCGCGTCGCCCGCGGCACGCATCCGCCGGCACACCTCGAGCCCGTCGAGTCGCGGCATCATCACATCGAGGACCATCGCGTCCGGGCGCTGCGCGAGGACGGCGTCGAGGGCCGCCTGGCCGTCACCGGCGAGCTCGACCTGGTAGCCGTTGAAGGCCAAGGAGCGACGCAACGACTCCCGGACGGACCGGTCGTCGTCCACGACGAGGATGCGCATGCGGTCAGTGTGGACGCGAGATCTGAGACGCGCCTGAGAGGTGGCTGTGTCGCGGGCAACGTTCCCCGCGCGGGTGACCAGCGAATTCAGGAGCGGACCGAGCCCGACCGCGCTACCTTCACCCCATGGCGTGCGCGCAGCGATTTCCGTGCCCCCGGCCGCGGTGCGGCCGCGCGGGCATCGACGCATCCGCCTGATCCGCGCGCCGGGGCGGCCGGGGGTGAGCCCATCCGCCACCTTCCGTGAGGATCGCCGTGCCCGCCATCCCGTCCCCCGACCACGTCGCCGCCGCCCTCGCGCTGCGCGACCTGACCGACCCCGCCCAGGGGGCCCACGCCGCCGGGCTCCTGCTCGACGCCGCCGTCGACGCGCTCGCCACCCGGTGGGGCTGCGCCGTGCGCGTGTTGCGCTCGTCGCCCGCCGTCTCCGTCGAGGACAACTACGACCGGCTCGGCTACTCGACGTCCGCGATCACCCGCGAGTCCCGCTACACGCGCTACCTCGGCGACACCGTCATGCTGCGCAGCCACACCACGGCCGGCGTACCGCCCGCGCTGCGTGCGCTCGCCGCCGAGCCGGACCCACCCGCGGACGTCCTGCTCGTGCTGCCGGGTCTGGTGTACCGGCGCGACGTCATCGACCGCATGCACGTCGGCGAGCCGCACCAGGTCGACCTGTGGCGCATCGCCCGGGCCGACGTCGACCTGGACGACATGCTCGGCACGCTCGTCGAGGCCGTCCTACCCGGAACCCACTGGCGCGCCGTGCCCGCCCGGCACCCGTACACCGAGCAGGGGCGGCAGCTGGACGTCCGGGTCGGTGGCGGCTGGGTCGAGCTCGCCGAGTGCGGGCTGGCCGCGCCGCACGTGCTGGCCACGGCGGGGCTGGACCCGGACCGCTGGCACGGGCTCGCCCTGGGCATGGGGCTGGACCGTGCCGTCATGCTGCGCAAGGGGGTACCGGACATCAGGCTGCTCCGGGCGGCCGACCCGCGGATCGCGGAGCAGATGCTGGACCTCACTCCCTGGCGCCCGGTGTCGATGTTGCCGGCCGTCCGGCGCGATCTCTCGATCGTCGTCGCGGCGGCCGTCGACGGCGAGCTGCTCGGCGACCGGGCCCGCTCCGCCCTCGGATCCGATGCCGACGTCCTGGAGAGCCTGACCGTGCTGGCCCGCACGCCCCACGAACGGCTCCCCGCCTCCGCTCGGGCCCGCCTCGGCTCTCGGCCCGGCCAGGTGAACCTGCTGCTGCGGCTGGTCCTGCGCCCGCTGGACCGGACCCTCACCGACGCCCGGGCCAACGCCGTGCGGGACCGCGTCTACGCGGCGCTGCACGAGGGCCCGCACCACGAGTGGGCCGCGTTGCCGGAACGGCAACGTTCCTCGCCATGACCGTGCGGGCGCACGCATCGTGACGACATGGACGAGCAGGACGTCTTCTCGACGGAGAGCGAAGCCCTCGTGTGCGGACAGGTGCTCGGCGACGGCCGCCACGGCCTGGATGGCTTGGTCGAACCGACATCGGGCTCGGCGCCCACGGACGGGCGTTCCGCGTGATCTCGACCGGCTTGATCGTTGCGAGAAGCGCGTGGGAGCCCTTGGCCGGGCAACGAGGTCGATGTCGGATGGATCTTGTGGGAGCTCCGTCCCGCTATCGCGCCCACTCCGCCAGCACGTCCTGCGCGTCCCCGACGACGCGGGCGTGGAAGGCCGGGTCGACGGGCCCGTCCGGGTGCAGGTCGACGTTCACGCAGTAGGCGCCGGCCGCCCGGGCCGTCGGCGCCAGCCAGGACGCCGGCGCCACCCGGCCCGACGTGCCGACCGCGAGGAAGAGGTCGCACGCGGACACCAGCCGCCGCGCCGCGCCGAGCGCCTCCGGGTCGAGCATCTCGCCGAACAGGACGACGGCGGGCCGTGCCGGCTCGGTGCACCGCCCGCACAGCGGAGGATCGCCGCGCCGCGCCTCGTCCGCGGGCCCGGTCCAGCCGCAGAAGTCGTCGTCGAGGCAGCGGGCACGCCCGGCCGAACCGTGCAGCTCGACGACGTCGACCGAGCCCGCGGCCTGGTGCAGCCCGTCGACGTTCTGCGTGATCACCGAGGCCCCGGCGGCCGCGAGCGCGCGGTGTGCCTGCGTCGGCCCGGCGGCCGCGGCCGTGTTCCACATGCCGCCCCAGACGTCCCACAGTGCATCGACGTTGCCGGGCAGCAGGTGGGCGTGCATGGCCCGCTCGACCTCGGGCGAGAGCGTCCAGAGCCCGTCCGGACCGCGGAACGTCCCGAGCCCGGCCGCCACGCTGATCCCGGCGCCCGTGAGCGTGCAGATCCGCGTGAACCGTTCCCGCGGGGCGATCTCGACGAGGCTGCGTACGTCCACGAGGGCCCAGACTAGGTGGAGCCCTCGGTCGAGGCGCAGCTCCCGGCTGACGATCTGGGCGGTGACGTGTTCGGTGCCACGGTCCGACGCGGAGGCGTGCGCCCGGACGATCCACCAGCGGCAGGTCGAAGCTGTACTCGGGCGGCAGCCGGTCGGCGAAGGTGAGGTGCACCCGCGCGGACGAGAGGTGACGCTCCTGCAACCGGCGGTGCGGTTCGGCGATGCGCTCGTGGCGGGCCCGCCTTCCCGATGCAGCGACGATCGCGGGGCGTCGGCGCGCTCGAGGTGTTCGTCGCCGGCACCGCCGGGCCCGGCGACGACGACGTCGCCCTCGGCCAGGCGCTGGCCGACATGGCCGCCACCGGGATCCTCGACGAACGCAGCTCCCGCTCCAGCGGCGCCCTGATCAACCAGCTCCAGACCGCCCTGGACAGCAGGGGTCCCTGGCCGTCGAGGTCCGCACCGCCCGGCGGCAGCGGTAGTCGCTAGGATCAGCCCCGCAAGCCCTCGTAGCTCAGGGGATAGAGCACCGCTCTCCTAAAGCGGGTGTCGCAGGTTCGAATCCTGCCGGGGGCACCACCAGCATCTACAAACAGCGCTGAGCTGTTGTACTGGTCAGCTGGCTGTGGTGGGCGTTGGGTCGGCAGGTTGCGCGCGGCGTCGGCGATCGCGGGCAGATCGTCTGCCGGCAGCGTGACCGTGATGGTCACGTCGTCGCCGTCCTCGTGCGATCGGCACGCGCTAACGTCTGGCCGGCGGAGCACGTGCTCCGGGACCGGGGGATCGCGTGTTCGGACGTCGGCGCAAGCGTGATCAGGAAGCGAACGAGTCGCAGCGTCAGGCCGTCGAGCAGGAGCTGCAGCGGATGGGGCTGCTCGGCCCGGGGGACGGGCCCATCCGGCTGGAACGGGTGCCGGCCGGTGGGCCGGTCGGCCCTCCGCGGCCGGAGTCGTTGCGGCTACGCCTGCAGACCGGCCCGGACTCCCCTGAACCGGGATCGATGCTGCAGCAGTCCGTCGCCCGGCGGTTCGGGCTCGGTCTCTGGGAGGTTGTCTGGGTCGGCGACGGCGACGGCGCCCGGAGCCTCGATCGCGATCCAGGGGCGCAGGTTGACGAGGACGAGCTGTTTCGCGTCGCGATCGCCAACTCGGTCGGGATGCCCTATCGGCGGACGGTGATGCGTCCCATCGACGTCGAGGTCATCGAGATCGAGACTGACCATCCCCTCGTCGCGGCCCACGCCCACGTGCTGACCCGCCATCTCGACATCCCCCTGGACGACGGGGCGGTGGTCGGCTTCCCGACGCCCGAGATCATGCTGGCGGTGCCGATCACCGGAACCACGCATGCGATCTTGGCCGCCCAGGTGCTGCAGGGGTACCTCGCCAAGGGCGGCACGCTCAGCACCCAGATCTACTGGTGGAAGCCCACGGACCGCGAGCTCGCCAGCCCCATCGGGGAGGTCCACCCGGGACACCGGCCCGACCTGCGACCGGTGGAGATCTCACCGCCGACAACCGATGGCAAGGTGACCGCCGGCGGCGACGCGGAGTTCCTGGATCTGTGCCAGCGACACGTGGCCGAACTCCGATCCGGCGCACGTTCGGCGCATGCCAGCAACTCGACGACGCCGACCACTGCGCCCAGGTCTCATCAGGAACCGGTGGAGACCCGTCAGCCACCTGCGCCGGCCGCTCCGCCGCAGCCGGAGTCGCTGCGGCTCCGGGTGCGCACCGACCTTCCCCAACAGCTGGTGAACGACATGGTCAGCCGCGAGCTCGCCCCCGGCCTCTGGGAGATCGTCGCGATCGACACCTCGGACTCGATGCTGCTCATGCCGCGCGAGCCCGGAGCGAACGAGGAGCGCCTGTTCCGCGACGCCGTGCTCGCCACGGTGGAGGAGCCGTTCACCCTCGACCGCTTCGGCAACGACGCCCCCGTACCGATGCTGCACATCGGCGGCACCCACGAGTACATGGCGGGCCACGTCCACGTCCTCACCCGCTACCTCGACGCACCGTTCACCGACGGCGCGCTGGTGGCGTTCCCGGTGCCGCAGGTGGTGCTGGTGCACCGGATCGGCACGAACCACCCGTTCCTCGCGCTGGCGGCGCTGCAGACGCTCGCGGGCCGGATGGTCGCCGACGGCGTGAAGCCGATCAGCGGCCAGGTCTACTGGTGGCGCCCCTCGCCCCACGAGCTGGCCGCCCCCGGCCGCGATGTCGAGCTGGGGCACCGGCCGGATCTGCGCGCCGTCGGCGCGGACTCCGTCGGCGGCCGGGTCTCCGTCCACGGCGACGAGGAGTTCAAGGCACTGGGTGAGCGGCTGGCGCACCTGCGCTGAGGTGGAGCCCATGCAGAACGAGGCGGCGGGGCAGATCCGGATCAGGATGTGGCGAGGCGGCTGGGGCTCGACCGTGGACAGTGGCGCCTTCCTCTACCGCTATTCGGTGAGCGAGGCGCCCTAGGGCGAGATAGGACTGCGTCTGGGGGACCGCGGCCGACCTGCATGCGTGGAGTGCGGCCGAGGCCACCTTCAGCGCAGCGATCCGCACGGCGAATCGCGCGTACTGGCGGGTGATCGAGTCCCGGGGATGAGGGCTGACGCCGCTGGGCCCGCTGCTGGGCGGGTGGCGGCGGCGCAGTGGGGGTCGTGGGTCAGCATGCTCCTGACGCCCGTTGCGCTCGCGTTGTCACCGATGTTCATGGCCTTCGCGCCGTTGGCGCGATTGGGACGGACGTTGCCGCGTCCGTGACCGTCATCCCACAGAGAGGCTCAGGGCATCTGCCCGTAGGCCCTGAAGTCCTCCAGAACGCCGGCGTAGTACTCCTGATTGTCGACCAGGCGGGCCCGGGAGATGTGGTCGGGATCCTCGCGCAGCAGCTTCAACCCCAGCGCGGACCAGAACGCCCTTTCCGGCAGCCGATCCGCGCCTTCGGGCAGGAACTTGATCGCCTCACCGATCGCCTCCGTGGCGGATTGCCAGTTCAGCTCCACCGCCGTGGGATCCTGACCCGGCCGCGCCGTGTATTCCATGAGGGCCTCGAGCGCCAGGCTCTCGAAGGAGTTGGCCACAACGATCCATTGACCGGCGTCGATCAGCCGTGAGACACCGATCCCGAACGTCGCGCCGACCGTCCGGGCCACGTGCTCGGAGACGTACGGGACTGCAATGTCACCGAACGGCGTACGGACCGTCCACGCTTGTTCCCCCTCGATGATCGCCCTCTCGGGCGGAGCCATCGACAGCGTCTCGTCCGCCGCGGTCCCGAGGTTCACGTAGATGTCCGCCTCGGCGAGAGTTCTCGCGGTCAACACAGGCCCTTCCCCCTTCGTCTCAGCACTCAGGTGTCCTCGTGCTGGTGGTCCGGCGGTGCGCGCCGTCCCGGCCGGCGTGACGCCGGCCGCCATCGAGACGACCACTCCCAACATCGTCGGGTTGGGGTCCGCGTCGAGAACGAAGCCCACTGCGACAGATTCGTCGGCTACACCGGCTCGCAAGCGCCTCGTCCAGGTGCGTGAGCACCACCTTCTGGTCGGCGTCGAGCACCCTGGCGATCTTGCGAACGAACAGCGGGTTGCCCCGGTGCGGACGCAGACCGCGGCGAGGACAGCAGGTTCTGCTCACCGCCCCAGCACGGCGCGCAACTCGACCCCGGACGGGCGGGCCGAAAGCTGCTGCGTCCGATACGCCCCGACCACCACCAGCCGACATTCCCGCACCGTCGACAAGGCACTGAGCAGCAGCGACAACGTCGGGGTCCAGCCGGTGTATGTCGTCGAACTGCTACTCCACGCCGTCCCCCGCAGCGTGCGCGATTGCCGCACCGAACCGCTCGAAAGCCACGAATCGAGGTGGACCTCGCTCGATTGAAACCGGGAACTGCTCTTACTCTGCCCGGCCTAGCAACATGACCGCGAAACACTGCAGAACCAACGAGGCATCGTGTCCACGTTGGACGATCCAATTATCGGCCGTGGCCCCCGCGGCGCGGCGTCGGCCCCGCGACGACGGCCGTAGATCTCGAGTGGCTCGAAGCGCAGCCGACAGCAGCAGACCGAACGTTGTTCCTCGTGGTCCGTCAGGACAGCCATCGATAGTGCCACGCTGCCCCTTCAGATCCGGCGGCGGCCACCGCTCGAGGAGCCGAGCGGGACGCATTCGAGTCACACTGATCCTGGCGCGACGCGCTGCGTGACGGGTCGCGGTTGGCGACAACATGCCACCCTGCAACCGGCGGGGCGCACGGTGGAAACGCGAGCCGTCCGGAGCCTGGGCGCGCCGGCTTCGGTCGACAACACCCGGGTGGTGTGAGGTCGACCAACGGCACCCGGGCCTCTGGATAGGCTCGGCAGTGCAGCCGATAACGGGGGTATTCGCGCGGCGACCACTATCGACCAGTGCTGCGGGAACAGCGACAGTTGCTCGCCCACCTGCTGAGGATCGCCTCCACGAAGATCGCCGGACGGTTCTGCCACTCGGCCGTCTCCTCCACGATCGTCCGCGAGATCGTGTCGCCGCGACACCATCACGCCCTCGACCGGTCGTGAACATGAGCGCCACCGTGGCATGAGGACTCCCGCGTCCACGCTGAACGGGTTGCGCCGGATGGGTGAACCGAGGTGATGACATACACTCCGCCGGGTGACATCCCCGTCGATCCAGCGTGCCACCGACTTGGTGCACTCTGCGCTGGACGAGTCGGCGTTCTACGCCGCTCGGGGCGAGCGCCCGCACAGCAAGGTGCACCGGGGCTCGCCGGACCAGATCTGGGACATCTTGACCGGTGGGCCGATGGCGCGGGCGACACGGCGGTACGACGGGTTCGACGACTTCAGCATGTGCCACCGGGCAGGCGTGCCCGAGAGGATCCTGGTGCGTGCCGGCGCGGCGATGCAGGGCATGGTCGAGCGGGGCGTCCGGGTCAACCAGCTGACGACCGCCGCCGGCGTCGAGGTCGACCTGCCCGATCATCCCTCGCTGATGTGGCATGCGGGTGGCCGTGCCCGCGTGGTAGACGAGCTGCTGTTCAAGATCTGCCTGTTCGACCGCCGTGTCGCGGTCGTGCCACTGGATCTGGCCGTACTCGTCAACGGCCTCCTGATCATCTCCGACCCGGTCGTCGTCGCGCTGCTGGCACGGCTGCATGCGCTGCTGTGGCGCGCGGGGCGCGCGGTGGAGCAGCTGACAGGCGGGCTGCCGGAGCACCTCGCGCCGGTGCTGGAGCGGCTCGCGTCCGGGCAGACGGACCATCGCGCCGCGACGTCGCTGGGCATGTCGTCCCGCACCTACAGCCGCCGGGTCGCCGAGTTGCTCGACACGATGGGCGTCGCGTCCCGGTTCGAGGCCGGCATCGAGGCGCACCGCCGAGGCTGGCTCCCCCGGTAACGACCCACCTGAGCCGCGCCCGTGCGCCCCTGGTGGAACGGGGGTTCGGGGATCAGCGGCGCAGGGGGGTCTCCCGCTCCAGCTGAGAAAGCTTCTCGGGGTTGCGCACGGCGTACAGCCCGGTGATGAGGCCGTCGTCGATGCGCACCGCGATGAGGGTGTCGATCTTGCCCTCGAGCCGCAGGACCAACGCCGGGTGGCCGTTGACGTGTGCCGGGCGCAGCGGCGCAGCGGCGGCGCCCCCGCCCAGCCGGCTCGTGACCAGCAGAGCGGCCACCCGGTCGGCACCCACGATGGGCGACAGCGCCGCCTGCACCACTCCGCCTCCGTCTCCGAGGAAGACGACATCCGGCGCGAGGATGTCGAGCAAGCCCTGCAGATCGCCCGTCTCCACCGCCCGCCGGAACGCCGCGAGCGCCTCTCGGGTCTCGGCCGGAGAAGCAGCGCCGCGCGGTCGGCGGGCGGCGACGTGCGCCCGCGCCCGGTGCGCGATCTGGTGGACCGCGGCCGGGGTCTTGTCGACGGCTTCGGCGATCTCTCCGTATGGCAGGTCGAACACCTCGCGCAGCACGAACACCGCCCGCTCGGTCGGCGTGAGCGTCTCCAGCACCAGCAGCATCGCCATCGACACGCTGTCGGCCAGCTCGACGTCCTCGGCCACGTCGGGCGCGGTGAGCAGCGGTTCGGGCAGCCAGGGGCCCACGTAGGACTCCTTGCGCCTGCCGAGCGTGCGCAGCCGGGTGAGCGCCTGGCGGGTGGTGATCCGGACCAGGTATGCCCGCTGGTCGCGCACCAGGTCGAGGTCGACTCCAGTCCACCGCAGCCACGTCTCCTGCAGGGCGTCCTCCGCGTCGGCGACCGAGCCGAGCATCTCGTAGGCGACGGTGAACAGCAGGTTGCGGTGGGCGATGAACGCCCCGGTAGCGGGGTCCGTCCCTCCGCGCTCCTCGGCCATGGGTGGCTCCTGCCGCTCTCGACTGTGTCGCCCACAAGACGCCGGGCCTCGTCGTTTTCTGACACCGGGGTGCGGTGTTCCGCGTCACGTGATCGTGCTGTCAGGAAGCTCGGACTGCCGGCATCTCATGGTCGTAAGCACGCAACACCACGAGTGAGGACGATGTCATGGAGCCCCGTTTCAACCTGAACGACAACGAGCTCGGCGCCACGCTCGGCAAGCGGTTCGCAGGTGTCAGCGCGGCGGTCATGCAGTCAACGCTGCCGAAGACCGTCGTGGAGCTGGTGTCGCTGCGCGCCAGCCAGATCAACGGCTGCGGATTCTGCGTCGACGCCCACGCCAAGGACCTGGCGGCCGCCGGTGAACCCGCGGTCCGGATCAACCTGGTCGCCACCTGGCGCGAATCCACCGTGTTCACCGAGGCCGAGCAGGCTGCGCTGGCGCTCACCGAGGAGGGCACCCGGCTCGCCGACACCCACCACGGAGTGTCCGACGAGACCTGGGCACAGGCGCGCGAACACTACGACGACGACCAGATCGCCGCCCTGCTCTACGTGGTCGCCATGATCAACGCCGCCAACCGGCTCCTCGTCATCACACGCACCAAGGGTGGTTCCTATGTGCCCGGCACATTCGCCACCATGGCGAGCTGATCAGCAGGCCGAATGAGTGCCCGGCCCGGATCATTCGATCCGGGCCGGCCTCCTGGAGGCGGGCCGGAAGCTGCTGCGGCGCATGGCGCGGGTACATCGACCTCGCCGTCAATGGACTTCAGGCCGCGCTGAGGGGTGCGCGAGCCCGGTGCCCGAAGCTCAGCGGGACCAGACCTGCGCGACGAGGACTGCGCTCGCCGCGAGGAGCGCCGCCCCGAGCGGTACGTGCAGAACCGTGACTCCCGCCTCACCGACCATCACCTCGGCGATCAACAGGACCAGCAGGAGCGCACTGCCGATCGCGAACCGCGGCGACCCGGCGCCGGGTCGCCACACCAGGATCGCCGCAACGAGCTGAGCCAAGCCGGTGATCATGACGAGCGCCACGGTGGCGGCATGAACGGCCCGGCCGCCGGGAACCGAGAGCAGGAGTCCGGCGGTGACGGCCTGGGCCAGCAGCACGACCGCGAGCAGCGTTGCGGTGACCCGCATGGCCGCGGTCAGGCGCGGGCTCCGGCGGTGGGTGCCGGTGAGGTCCTGCGGCGCAAAGCCGGCTTCTGACGACATGGACGTGGTCCCTTCTCCGTTCCGGGCGGATGGTCGAGCCCACCCGCGAAGAGGTGGCACATCACCTACTTGTCGGTGCGTCAGGCCGGCTGGACGTGCCCGATGATGTTGCCGTCCGGGTCCTTGTGCGTCTCCGCGCCGGGGCCGGCGCCGAGTTCCCGGCGCTCCCGGGGACGCGATGCCCACGACGCCAGGGCGCAGGCGCTGAACAGGCCCGTCCAGATGACATGAACCGTGTCCGACCCGGACACGAGGTGTGAGATCAACGCTCCCGCGAAGTTGTAGAACGCACCGGCATAGGCCCATTCCTTGAGCCGCGGGAAGCGCGGGGCGAGCAAGGCGGCGACGCCGAGAAGCTTCCAGGCCCCGAGGATCGACACGAAGTACAGCGGATAGCCGAGGGCCACCACACCCGCGGCTGTCTCCGGTCGACGCATCAGGTCCGCCGCGCCGCCGGTCAGCAACACGAAGACGATGACGCCCGTGGTTGCCCAGTACCCGATCATCGCGGGCCGGCCACTCATCGCGACCCGGGCGAACGGGCGGTCGAGAATCCACGACCCGGCCGCGAAGTTGCGGCGCGAGCGCGGACGCAGGGCCCAGGACGCCATCGTCAGGGCAGCGAAGCCCATCGGACCAGCAGCGTCGACGAGCTCACCGGCCGCCAGGTGCGATATGGCGGCCCCGGTGTAGATGAAGATGATGCCGGCGTAGACCCACTCCTTGAGCCGCGGAAGCCCGGGAGCGAGCAACACCAGGCCGCCCGGGATCTTGCAGACCCCGAGAATGATCGCCACGTACGGCGGATAGCCGAGCTGCACCTCCAGGACGTCGCGCACGTAGTCGATCCGGAGAACGTCCCAGAAGCCGCCCACCACGGACTCCGTCGCGATGATGACCGTGGTCATCCAGAATGCGACGACGCGGGCTGTGGATACCGAACGGAGGAGGGCAGGGGTCACTGGCATCAAGACCTCGTTTCGAAATCGGCCTGCTCGTCAGCCACGGGCGGCATCGACGGAACGAGGCCGGCAGAGAAGCCGTGGCGACCCGCGATGTGGGTCGTCGCCCCGTTGGGGTTTCGTATTCGCGATCGGACCGGGCATGGTGCTGGGCGACGACTTCATCAGCTTCGCCGCGCTGACCTGACCCGCTTCCCTGGTGGCTCGCGGTGGTGGTTCTCGGTCAGGCCCTCACGTACGCCGCGAGGTGTTCGCCGGTGAGCGTGGAGCGGGCGGCGACGAGGTCGCCGGGTGTGCCTTCGAAGACGATCCGGCCGCCGTCGTGCCCGGCGCCGGGGCCGAGGTCGATGATCCAGTCGGCGTGCGCCATGACCCCCAGGTGGTGTTCGATCACGATGACCGACTTGCCGGAGTCGACGAGGCGGTCGAGCAGGCCGAGCAGTTGCTCCACGTCGGCGAGGTGCAGGCCGGTGGTCGGCTCGTCGAGGACGTAGACGCCGCCCTTCTCGCCCATGCGGGTGGCGAGCTTGAGCCGCTGCCGCTCGCCGCCGGAGAGCGTGGTGAGCGGCTGGCCGAGGGTGAGGTAGCCGAGCCCGACGTCGGCGAGCCGGCCGAGGACGGCGTGCGCGGACGGCGTGCGCGCCTCGCCCTCGCCGAAGAAGGCGAGTGCCTCGGCCACCGACATCGCGAGCACCTCGCTGATGTCGCGGCCGCCGAGGTGGTACTCGAGCACCGCGGCCTGGAACCGCTTCCCGCCGCACTCCTCGCAGGTCGAGGAGACGGTGTCCATGAAGCCCAGCTCGGTGTAGATGACACCGGCGCCGTTGCAGGCGGGGCAGGCGCCCTCGGAGTTGGCGCTGAACAGCGCCGGCTTCACGCCGTTGGCCTTCGCGAACGCCTTCCGGATCGGGTCGAGCAGCCCGCTGTAGGTCGCCGGGTTGCTCCGCCGCGATCCGCGGATCGCGGTCTGGTCGACCGACACCACGCCCCCGTCGGTCGGGATCGACCCGTTCACGAGCGAGCTCTTGCCGGACCCGGCGACGCCCGTGACGACGACGAGCACCCCGAGTGGGATGTCGACGTCGACGTCGCGCAGGTTGTGCGTCGACGCGCCGCGGATCTCCATGGCGCCGGTCGGCGTGCGCACCGACTCCTTGACGGCGGCGCGGTCGTCGATGTGGCGGCCGGTGACGGTGCCGCTGGCCCGCAGCCCCTCGACGGTGCCCTCGAAGCAGACCGTGCCGCCTGCCGTGCCGGCGCCGGGGCCCAGGTCGACGACGTGGTCCGCGATCGCGATCGTGTCCGGCTCGTGCTCGACGACGAGCACCGTGTTGCCCTTGTCCCGCAGCCGCAGCAGCAGGTCGTTCATCCGCTGCACGTCGTGCGGGTGCAGGCCGATGGTGGGCTCGTCGAAGACGTAGGTGACGTCGGTGAGCGCGGAGCCGATGTGGCGGATCAGCTTGGTGCGCTGTGCCTCACCGCCGGACAGCGTGCCCGACGGCCGGTCGAGCGAGAGGTAGCCCAGCCCGATCTCGACGAACGAGTCGAGCGAGTTCAGGAGCTTGGCGAGCAGCGGTGCGGCGGACGGCTCGTCCATGCCGCGGACCCATTCGGCCAGGTCCCTGATCTCCATGGCGCAGGCGTCGGCGATGTTGATCCCGCGGATCTTGGACGACCGGGCCGTCTCGGACAGGCGGGTGCCGTCGCACTCGGGGCACGTGGAGAAGGCGATCGCCCGGTCCACGAACGCCCGGATGTGCGGCTGCAGCGCGTCCCGGTCCTTGGCAAGCATCGACTTCTGGATTCGCGGGATCAGCCCCTCGTACCAGACGTTGACGCCGTTGACCTTGATCCGCGTCTGGTCCTTGTACAGCAGGTCGTTCAGCTCGCGCTTGGTGTACTTGCGGATCGGCTTGTCCGGGTCGTGGAAGCCGGACTGCCGGAAGATCGTGCCGTACCAGCTGTCGCCGGTGTAGTTGGGGATCAGCAGCGCACCCTCGTTGAGCGACTTGCTGTCGTCGTAGAGCTGGGTGAGGTCGAAGTCGGAGGTCCTGCCCATACCTTCGCAGCGCGGGCACTGACCGCCGACGATGTTGAATTCGCGACGTTCCTTGACGGTCCGGCCGCCGCGCTCGAACTGGACGGCACCCGCCCCGCTGATCGACGCGACGTTGAAGGAGAAGGCCTGGGCCGAGCCGATGTGCGGTTGCCCGAGCCTGCTGAACAGGATGCGCAGCATCGCGTTGGCGTCGGTCACGGTGCCGACGGTGGAACGGGGATTGGCCCCCAGCCGCTCCTGGTCGACGATGATCGCGGTCGTGAGGCCGTCGAGCACGTCGACCTCGGGCCGCGCCTGCGTCGGCATGAACCCCTGGACGAACGCGCTGTAGGTCTCGTTGATCAGCCGCTGCGACTCCGCGGCGATCGTGCCGAACACCAGCGAGCTCTTGCCCGACCCGGAGACACCCGTGAACACCGTCAGCCGGCGCTTCGGGAGCTCGACGCTGACGTCCTCCAGGTTGTTCTCGCGCGCGCCGTGCACGCGGATCAGGTCGTGGCTGTCGGCGACGTGCAGCGCAGGCGACTGCGTGTCGGTCCTCGTGGCCGTGCTCATCATCTCTCCGTGTGGTGGGTGGGGCGCGTGCTCAGCGCTCGAGAGCTGCGCGGCGCCGGGAGGCGTACGGCCGCACCCACTGGTGCGGGTTCATCCTCAGCGCACCTCGAAGATGCGGATCATGTTGCCCGCGGGGTCGCGGACGGCGCAGTCGCGGGTGCCCCACGGCTGGTCGGTGGGCTCCTGGACGACGTCGGCGTCGCCGGCCTGCAGCCGCTCGAAGGTGCCGGCGAGGTCCTTGGTGGCCAGGTTGATGCCGGCGTAGGTGCCCTTGGCCATCATCTCGGCGATGGTGCGGCGCTCGTCGTCGGTGATACCGGGGTCGGCGGCCGGCGGGTGCAGGACGATCCCCGTGTCGGGCTGGCCGGGCGGGCCGACCGTGATCCAGTGCAGCCCGCCGTACTCGACCTCCTTGCGGACCTCGAAACCCAGCTTGTCGCGGTAGAAGGCCAGGGCGGCCTCCGGGTCGTCGTGCGGGAGGTAGGCCTGGTGAATGGTGATGTCCATAGCGGTCACGTTAAGTGCGGCTCGCGGGCGGGTGCTTCTCGATTCCTGATCGGTCTGGTCACCTGCTTCACCACGCAGGGCGACATCCCCGCCACCTCGCCCGCCGACTCGCGCCGGTAGACGCTGGGCGGCACGCCGACCAGCTCCGTGAAGCGGGTGCTGAAGGTGCCCAGGGACGAGCAGCCGACCGCGAAGCAGACCTCGGTGACGCTGAGGTCGCCGAGGCGCAGCAGCGCCATCGCGCGCTCGATGCGCCGGGTCATCAGGTAGGAGTAGGGCGACTCGCCGTACGCGAGCCGGAACTGGCGGCTGAGGTGGCCTGCCGACATGTTCACCCCGCTGGCGAGCGCCTCGACGTTGAGCGGGTTGGCGTACTCCCGGTCGATCCGGTCGCGGACACGGCGCAGCCGCGCGAGGTCGCGCAGGCGCTCCGCCTCGGCGGGCTTGCTGGTCACGTCCGCGATCGTCCCACGTCACGGCCGGTGTGGGCCGCTACGGGGCGTTCGTCCGTACCGCGGCGGCGATCCGCTCCAGCTTCGCCGGGTTCATGACCCAGTGGATCCGGTCGATGCCCTCGGCGGTACCGGTGACGGTGAACCAGACCACCGGCTCGCCGTTGCGGGTGCCCAGCACTCTGCAGCACCTCGGCGATGCGGTCGTACGGGTGGTCGAACGCCTCCCGCAGCACGAAGGCGGCGCGCTCGGTGGGCGTGAGCTTCTCCAGCAGCACGAGGACCGCGCTCTCGAGGGCCTCGCCCCGCTCCGCTCCCAGGGCCGGGTCGGCGGTGGTGTCGACGGGCTCCGGGAGCCACGGGCCGACGTAGGTCTCCCGGCGCGCCCGGGCGGTCTGGGTGGCGTTGATCGCCAGCCGGGTCGTCATCGTGACGAGGAAGCCGGTGGCGTCGCGGACCGACGCGCGATCGTGCCCCTGCCACTTCACCCAGACGTCCTGCACGATGTCCTCGGCGTCGGCGATGCTGCCGAGCATCCGGTACGCGATCCCGAACAGGCGCGGCCGCACCTGCGCGAACTCGTCCGCCACCTCGGTCAACCCACCGTCCGGCATGGGCGGATCAGGCGGCGGGGTAGGGGCTGTCGCCGGCCGCGATCGCGCGGAGCGCCGCCTCGAGGTGGCCGTGCAGCAGCCGGAAAAGGCCCGGCCCGAAGCTGACCCGGGCCACACCCGCCTCGGCGAGCTCGGCGAGCGACGGCCCGCCCGGCAGGTACGCGACGTTGACGGGGGCGCCGATCCGCTCGACGAGCGTGCGCACCTCGGAGACGTCCAGCCGGTCGATGATGATCGGGTAGACGCAGTCGGCCCCGGCCTCGACGTACGCGCGACCTCGGCGCACCGCCTCCTCGACCTGCTCGGAGCGCGACCCGGAGCCGTGGACGAACACGTCCACCCGGGCGTTGATCACCAGTTCGGGGCCGGCATCCCGGACCCCGGCGAGCAGCTGGACCTGTTCCTCGGCCGGCACCAGCGCGCCGGTGCGGGCGTCGGTGTCCTCCAGGTTGCAGCCGGAGGCGCCTGCGTCCGTCAGCCGCGCGGCGATCTCGCCCGCCGGCAGCCGGTAGCCACGCTCGATGTCGGCGGTGACCGGAACACCCACTGCACGGACGATCCGGGCGACGGCCGCGAACATCTCGTCCGGCGGCGTGGACTCGTCATCGTCGTACCCGAGTGCCGGAGCGAGGGCCGCGCTCGCGGTGGCGACGGCCGGGAACCCGGCAGCCACCACCGCGCGGGCTCCCGCGGCATCCCACACGTTCGGCAGGACCAGCGGGTGGCCGGGCACGTGGAGCGCACGCAGCCGCGCGTGGCGCTCCGCCGCCGGGGTTTCGGTCGTCATGACGTCGACCCTAGAACCGGCCGCCGACACCTCAAGGGGTTTGCAGGACTTGGCGCAACCTGCGGGCGAACGCCTCGGGCTGACCGGCGTAGCCGAACTCGCCGCCCATGAACCCGCCGTGGTGGCTCGGGAACACCGTGACCTCCCGGTCGAGCAGCCCGGCTGTGGCGACGGCGGTGCGCCCGGTGAAGGTGCTCCCGGTCTCCTCGCCCACCGCGATCACGACCCGGGTGCGCGCCGCGGCGAGCGCCGCGACGTCGGGACGGTAGCTGCTGACCGCCCAGGACAGATCGGAGAGCAGCGGGTCGTCGCGGCTTCCGTCGTCCTCGGTGGGCATGCCGAACGCTGCCGGATCCGGCGCGGGCCGGGCGAAGAACTCCTCGGTGAACTCGCCTTCCCACGACGTCATCACGATGAACGCCGCCATCCCGGCGCCCGGCCCCTCGGCCTCGTACGCGTCCCGGAACCAGGCGCGGGCTCGCTCGGCGGCGTCGGCGTCCGGCAGCACCGGGATGAGCGGGGGCTCGTGCGCCACCAGCACGGTGACGTCGTCGGGGTACGCCGCCACGAGCGCGAGCGCCGTCACCGCGCCCCCGCTGCTCGCGAACACCTCGGCCGGGCCCGCGCCGAGCGCCTCGACGAGGGCGTGGACGTCGGCGGCCTGGACCTCGGGATCGTGGTCGGTCCGGCCGTCCTTGCGCGTGCTGCGCCCCAGACCGCGCGGGTCGTAGGTGATCACGGTGCGGTCCGGGAAGTGGGAGGCCAGCGTCGTGAAACCGGAGGCCTCCATCGGCTGGCCGATCATGACGAGTGGCGGCCGCCCACCGGCGGGCGGCAGCGCGCCGTGGACGTCGTAGACGAGGTCGACGCCTGGGGTCACCAGGGTGTGCGTGGTCATGACAACTGTGACTCCCACCGGGTCGAGAACTCATCGTCCCCGGGGCTCACGCCGACTTCGCGAGCCACTCGTCGAAGGTGGTGGGCGTGATGCGGGCGTCGTCGCCGGGCAGCAGCACGTCGCCGGCCATCTCGGGGCTGAAGAAGCCCGACCACGTCGGCACGAGCTTCGGCACCCGACCACGGGCCTCGAGCGTGCGCCGGGCCATGTCGACGAGGTCCTGCGGCTCCGGCCCCGCGACGTCGACGTGGCGCCCCCGCGGCTCGCCCGTGACGATCTCGGCGAGGACGTCGGCGACGTCCGCCGGCGCGATCGGCTGCACGAGCAGCGGGGCGATCGTGGCGACGCCGTCCCGCTCGGTCCAGCCCGCGACCATCGCGGCGAAGTCGTGGAACTGCGTGACCGGCACGATCGTCCACGGCACCGGGCCGGCGGCCACCAGGCGCTCCTGCTCGCGCTTGCCGGCGTAGTGCGCGTTGCCCTCGACCAGGTGGACCCCGACGATCGAGAGCAGGACGTGGTGGCGCACGCCCGCCCGTTCCTCGGCAGCGAGCAGGTTGCTCGTGGTGGTGGCGAAGTACGCCACCGTCTCCTCCACGCCGAACGACGGGCCGCTGCTGGCGTCGACGACGGCCTCGACCCCGGCCAGCGCCGCGTCGAGCCCCTCGCCGGTGGACAGGTCCACGCCGAGCGAGCGGCTGATCCGCACCACCTCGTGGCCGGCCCGTTCGAGGGCGGCGACGGTGCGTGCTCCGATGTTGCCGGTGGCACCGGCTACTGCGATCCGCATGCCTTCGACGCTATCTCGGACTTCATAGGTCTGCAATATCTTCGATAAGCTGTGCGTGTGAAGTTGCCGGCGAGCACCGAGTGGGTCCTGCACTGCGCCACGACGCTGGCGCAGCTCGAGCCCGGCGACACCGCGTCGGCGAAGCAGCTCGCGGAGTACTACGACCTGCCGGGGCCCTACCTCTCCAAGCAGCTTCAGGCGATGGTCAAGGCCGGGCTGCTGGCCGCGACCACCGGCCCGCGGGGCGGGTTCCGCCTCGCCCGACCGGCGTCCGAGATCACGTTGCTGCAGCTCGTGGAGGCCGTCGACGGCGCGGCCGCGCCCTACGAGTGCCGGGAGATCCGCCAGCGGGGGCGGGGCGCGCTACGGCCCGAGGACTGCCGCGACACCTGCATCCTCGCCCGCAAGATGGCCGAGGCGCACGACGCCTGGCGGCAGCACCTCGCCGCGACGACCGTCGCCGGGATCCTCGCCGAGCTGCCCGAGGCGACCCCGGCGCGCACCCGCTCCCGCCTCGCGCCGCCGGCGGGGCGCTGAGGCTTCAGATCACGGGTGCTCGGCGCCGTCACCAGAGCGGTCGGCGGCGACCCGGCGCATTCTGATCATCAACGCCGCCGACGGCGCGACCTTCCCCGTCGCGTAGGTCGACAACCGGGACGCCGAGGTCCCGATGCGAGAGGCGAACTCCGAGCGACCCAGGCCGGATCGAGCGATGGCATCCCGAACCTCGACCGCAACCTGCTCCCGCTCCCCGTCCTCGGCACGTCGCCGCGCCCGCGCGAGCACGACGTCCATCGCGTCGGCGACGCCGTACGGGCGCGAGTGGGACAACACCTCTTCGAGCCGCCGGGCAGTCCGGCCCCACGGATCCCGATTCACCTCGGCGACGATCCGGCGCCAATCATCGAGATCCCCCCGTTCCAGCGCCGCCTGGACGGCCTCGGTCGGCCACGAGGACACCGGGGCATCCGGAGTGATGTCGAGATTGCGAAATGCCAGTGGCACGGCGTCACTCCTCCGCATCGAGCATGCCGGCTGCAACCGCCATGCAGGCACGTCGCACCTCTCAGTCGGTCCACCGCGGCTTGCCGCGCAACCCTGAGACGCGACGCCGCGTCCTTCCCCGTGCTGGTCGGCGTAGAGGTCCCGCTCGGCTCGCTCTGGACCATGTCCCAGTATCGTCACCTCCGATATCGGGCGCCCGGATTTCCGGAGCGCTGCTCCCGGCGCCATTCGCTCGGTGTCATGCCGTACTCGGCCCGGAACCGGCGGGCGAAGTGGGTCGGGTCGCGGAAGCCCCAGCGCCGGGCGACCACACCGATGGCGCGCTGCGCGCTCTCCGGCGCCACGAGCTCGACCCGCGCTCCGCGCAGCCGCTCGGTGATGATCCACTGTTCGAGGCTGAGGCCCGCGCGGGCACAGACCTTGTACAGGTGCCGCAGCGAGACGTTGTGCGCGGCGGCGATCGCGGCGGGCCCCAGGTCGGGTTCGGTGAGGTGCTGCCGCACGTACGCGCGCACCCGGGTGAGCAACGTGTCGGCGAGCACCTCGTGGGCGTCCACGTGCGCGGCCGAGACGAGCAGCGCCCTCGCCAGCTCGATGCTGGCGGCGCCGAGCGCGGGCGCCCCCGGGTCGGCGCAGACCCGGTCGGCGTCGGCTGCGACCTGGGCGACGTGGCGGCAGACCAGGCGGTAGAGCGGGCTCCCGCGCACGTTGCCCACGGCCCGGCGGATCACGTCGACCGGGAGGCCGAGCTCGTCGATCGGGATCTGGACGCACCCGGCGGCTCCGTCGCCCGACCACGAGAAGTCGTACGGCGCGGACAGGTCGACCGCCATCAGCTCGCCGGGCGCGACGACCTCCTGCCGGGCCAGCTGCGCGTGCCGCCCGTGGGCACGCAGCTGGACCGACAGCGCCACGACGGGCATCACGTCCTGCTTCGCGTGCCGGACGGTGCGCAGCAACCGGATCCCGGAGGCCCGGGTGGTGAAGACCGTGGCGGAGCCCAGGTCCCACAGCCCCAGCCGGGCGTGCACGTCACCGTCCGGATCTTCGTGGATCACGTAGCACGGGGCCGATGCCTGGCTCATCGCGGCGAAGACGGCCTCGACCCGATCGCGGACCGGGAGCGCAGCCGTGTCGAGGAGGTAGGGCATGCGAGGTCGCCTTCGCTCGTGCCGGTCCCGACCACTGTGCAGAGTAGGCCGACAACGGTGCACCCACAGCCGGGCAATCGGACGACCTCGCTGCCTACGTTCGGTGTCGCCTTCGTGCCGACCTGAGGGGGTCCTCCTGATGCCGCACATCACGGCTGTCGACGGCGCACAGATCTTCTACAAGGACTGGGGCGAGGGCCGGCCGGTCGTGCTCAGCCACGGGTGGCCGCTGAACTCCGACAGCTGGGAGGCGCAGCAGCTGTTCCTGGCCGATGCCGGCTTCCGGGCCATCGCCCACGACCGCCGCGGTCACGGCCGTTCCACCCAGACCTGGGGCGGGAACGACATGGACACCTACGCCGACGACCTGGCCACCCTGATCAGGGAGCTGGACCTGCGCGACGTCACGCTGGTCGGCTTCTCCACCGGCGGCGGCGAGGTGGCCCGCTACGTCGGCCGGCACGGCACCGGCCGGTTGGCCCAGGTCGTGCTCGTCTCGTCGGTGCCGCCGTTCATGCTGCAGACCGACGACAACCCCGGCGGGGTGCCGATCGCCGTGTTCGACGGCATCCGGGCCGGCTCGCTCGCCGACCGCTCGCAGCTCTACCACGACCTCGCCGACGGCCCGTTCTTCGGCAACGACCGGCCGGGCGCGAACGTGTCGCAGGGGGTGCGCGACGCGTTCTGGCGGCAGGGGATGCAGGCCGGGCACCGCAACGCGTACGAGTGCATCGCCGCGTTCTCGGCCACCGACTTCCGCTCCGACCTCGACTCGTTCAACGTGCCGACGCTCGTGATCCACGGCGACGACGACCAGGTCGTCCCGTTCGAGGTGGGCGGCAAGGCGTCGGCACAACGGATCAAGAACGCCACGCTCACCGTCTACCGGGGGGCGCCGCACGGCATCACCGACACCCACAAGCAGCAGCTCTGCGACGACCTGCTCGCCTTCCTGCGGAGCCCCGCATGAGCGCGCCGGACACGATCGTCCTGGTGCACGGCTTCTGGGTGACGCCGCGCAGCTGGGAGAACTGGGTCACGCACTACGAGCGGCGCGGCTTCCGGGTGCTCGCCCCCACGTACCCGGGCTTCGAGGTCGAGGTCGAGGCGTTGAACGCCGACCCGACCCCGATCGTCGACGTGACCGTGCCCGAGATCATCGGACACCTCACGTCCGTGATCGAGGAGCTGCCGGCGCCGCCGATCATCATCGGGCACTCCGCGGGCGGTGCGTTCACCCAGATCCTGCTCGATCACGGGCTCGGCGCCGCGGGCGTGGCGCTGAACTCGGCGCCGACCGAGGGGGTGCGGGTCCTGCCGCTCTCGCAGGTGAAGTCCACGCTCCCGGTGCTCAGGAGCCCCGCCAACCGGCACCGGGCCGTCGGTCTCTCGTTCGAGGAGTGGCGCTACGCCTTCACCAACACCTTCGGCGAGGAGGAGTCCCGCTCCCTGTACGAGCGCTACCACATCCCGGCCAGCGGCCGGATCCTCTGGGGCGGCGTCCTGGCGAACTTCCGGCCCGGCCACCAGGACACCTGGGTGGACTACCGCAACGACGCGCGCGCACCGCTGCTCTTCGTCTCCGGCGGCGAGGACCACATCATGCCGCCCGCGGTGCAGCGGTCCAACCACGAGCACTACAAGTCGAACACCGTCACGGAGATCAGGCAGTACGAAGGCTTCGCACACCTCCTACCGGCCCAGAAGGGCTGGGAGGAGATCGCCGACGACGTCCTCGACTGGGCGCTGCACCACGCGCAGGCGTGATCACGGCTTCGGTGCGGGGGCGGCCGCATGGAGGGTGTTGCCGTATCGAGGCGATGCGAGCCTGATCCCGTCGCGGTCGTCGTGGGTGGCCGGCGCGGTCGCTCGACCGAACGCGGGGTGAGGCGTGATCATCGGGGGTGGTCACGGGGGCCTCCGGTGGGGCCGCGGGGTTCGGTGTGTCAACGTCGGCTCGAAACCGTTTGGAACCTGCCCGCCGCAGGGGGGTCGGGTTTCAGGCGCCGCCGACACGGTGAACCCGCAGGTGGGGTCGGCGGCCTGGGGTGTCGCGGCGGTTCGTCCCGCGGGCGTGCCCGGTCACCTCGGGACGCAATGCGATCGACACCGGCCAGGGTGTCGCGTGCTGTCACCCCCGGTCGAGTCGGCCCGCTCGGTCGGGATGGTGGCCGGGTTGGCATCACGACCGACCCCCGGGGTTGCGCGGGCGACCGTCCCCGACGTCAGGGCACGCCCGTCCACGACGAGACCGTCCCTGCCGGGCGCCTACGCCACTATCCTGTGGTCTCGAATCGCCGCACCGACCCCGCCCGGAGCTGGGTTGACAGCGGCCAGTCCAAACTCCCCGTAGGCGGCCATTTACCGCCCCGGTGACGGCCAGCGTTCTCCCCGCTGGCGGCCAGATATCTCCCCGGTGATCAACCACTGGACGCCGGCGGCGAGGG
>NZ_JBRERS010000021.1:0-85515 GCF_054486945.1 Pseudonocardia wallangbongensis | reverse complement strand
GTGGTTTTGGCGGAGGGGGAACGCCCGGTCCCATCCCGAACCCGGAAGCTAAGCCCTCCAGCGCCGATGGTACTGCACCCGCCAGGGTGTGGGAGAGTAGGTCGCCGCCGACATTCAACGTGTAATTGGGCCCCCGCCTTGTGGCGGGGGCCCAATTTTTTTCATTGCCGTACCCGGCACCGACAGTACGGCTGCGGCCGGCGCGAGTTGTCCACCTCGCCCCTCGGCCATCCACAGTCGCGGCACCGGTCTCGTACCCGCGTCGCGAACGGCGCACGCTCGTATCAGGTGGCCGAGCGGGCCAGCGGTGACGAGCGAGGAGCGAGCACGATGAGCACGATCTACCTGACGGTGCCGGGGCGGATTGCCACCAAGCCGGAGCTGCTGAACTCCGGAAAGGCCACCGGGGCGAAGTTCCGGGTGGCCACCACCGAGCGCTGGTTCGACCGAGCCTCCGACGCGTGGAACGACGCGGAGCCGGTGTACCTCACGGTCACCTGCTGGCGGCAGCTCGCGCAGAGCGTGCTCATGTCGCTCCGCATCGGCGATCCCGTCATCGTGCACGGGAAGCTGATCAACTCGAGTTTCGAGCGCGACGGGCGGGTCGAGCGGAGGCTGGAGATCAGTGCGGCCGCGGTGGGGCCGGATCTGAGGTGGTGCACCGCCGCCGTCACCCGCACGAGGGCGGCTGCCGCGGACACTCCGAGGGGTATCGCTGCGGACGACGGTGCCGGGCCTGCGGAGAGCGCCCCGCCTGCCGCTGCGGGCACACCGTCGAGCGAGTCGTCGCCCGCGGACGGCGGGCGTCTCGCGGCCCCGGAGCGCGGCGGTCGGGTGAGCGTGCTCGCCGGTGAGGGGGCCGTCAGGGCGTGACCGGCCGCAACTACCATCGACACGTGGCGGAGTTCATCTACAGCATGCAACGGGTCCGCAAGGCCCATGGCGACAAGGTCATCCTCGACAACGTCACTCTGAACTTCCTGCCCGGAGCGAAGATCGGCGTCGTCGGACCCAACGGTGCCGGCAAATCGACCGTGCTCAAGATCATGGCTGGCGTCGAGCACCCCAACAACGGCGATGCGATCCTGGCTCCCGGCGCAACGGTCGGCATCCTGCAGCAGGAACCGGCGCTGAACGAGGAGAAGACGGTCCTCGGCAACGTCGAGGAGGGGCTCGGCGAGATCAAGCGCCAGCTCGACCGGTTCAACCAGATCGCCGAGGAGATGGCCACCGACTACTCCGACGAGCTGATGGAGGAGATGGGTCGGCTCCAGGAGATCCTCGACCACAACGATGCGTGGGAGCTCGACTCCCAGCTCGAGCAGGCGATGGACGCTCTGCGGTGTCCCCCGCCGGACGCTCCGGTGGCGCAGCTGTCCGGTGGTGAGCGGCGGCGGGTCGCGCTGTGCAAGCTCCTGCTGAGCAAGCCCGATCTGCTCCTGCTCGACGAGCCGACCAACCACCTCGACGCGGAGAGCGTGCTGTGGTTGGAGCAGCACCTGGCGAGCTACCCCGGCGCGATCCTCGCGGTCACCCACGACCGGTACTTCCTGGACAACGTCGCCCAATGGATCATGGAGCTGGACCGGGGACGCGCCATCGGGTACGAGGGCAACTACTCCACCTACTTGGAGAAGAAGGCCGAGCGCCTCGCCGTTCAGGGCCGCAAGGACGCCAAGCTGCAGAAGCGGCTGGTTTCCGAGCTCGCGTGGGTCCGCTCGGGAGCGAAGGCCCGGCAGGCGAAGAGCCGGGCCCGGCTGGAGCGATACGAGGAGATGGCCGCGGAGGCGGCGCAGTACCGCAAGCTCGACTTCGAGGAGATCCAGATCCCGCCGGGGCCACGGCTCGGCAACGTCGTCGTCGAGGTCGACCACCTCGACAAGGGCTTCGACGGCCGCGTCCTGATCAAGGACCTGTCGTTCTCGCTGCCGCGCAACGGCATCGTCGGCGTCATCGGGCCGAACGGGGTGGGCAAGACCACGCTGTTCAAGACGATCGTCGGGCTGGAGGAGCCGGACTCCGGCACCGTCCGGATCGGCGATACGGTGCTGCTGTCCTACGTCGACCAGAACCGGGCCGGGATCGACCCGAAGAAGACGGTCTGGGAGGTCGTGTCCGACGGGCTCGACCACATCAAGGTGGGCAACGTCGAGATGCCCTCGCGGGCCTACGTCGCGGCGTTCGGGTTCAAGGGGCCCGACCAGCAGAAGCCGGCGGGCGTGCTGTCCGGTGGCGAGCGCAACCGCCTGAACCTGGCACTCACGCTCAAGCTGGGCGGCAACCTGATCCTGCTCGACGAGCCGACCAACGATCTCGACGTCGAGACGCTCGGTTCGCTGGAGAACGCCCTGGAGCAGTTCCCCGGGTGCGCCGTGGTGATCTCGCACGACCGCTGGTTCCTCGACCGCGTCGTCACGCACATCCTGGCGTGGGAGGGCACGGACGAGAACCCGGCCTCCTGGTTCTGGTTCGAGGGCAACTTCGAGGCATATGAGCGCAACAAGATCGAACGTCTGGGAGCGGAGGCCGCGCGACCGCACCGAGTGACGCACCGTAAGCTGACGCGCGACTGAGAGCTATGCATCCCCCGGCTGGTGATCGCTGCTGGCTCGGGTGGTGGATCCCGGCACTTCAGGAGGTCACGTGGGGTCGACGCGTGCCGAAGGCCGAGTGATCGGAGCGGTACCACGGGTGGACGCAGACCTCGTCAAGGCTGCTGCGGCGCTGCGGTGGGCCCGCCCCGACCTCACGGCCGAGCTGGCCGACCACGTGCTCGACGAGGCGGCTGCCACCGGCCAGCAGGATCGTTGGCTGTCCGCGGCGGGGTGGGCCGTGCACGCTCGGGCCGCCACCGGCGACGGACGCGACACCGCTTCCGCTGTGCTCGCGGCCCTGGGGCAGTGGGGCAGCGATGCGCTCACCGGGGCTGCGGCGGACCGCCTCCGGATCGAGCTGGCGATGGTCGCGGCGGGCGCAGGCGAGGTGGAGGTCGCCCGCAGGTTCCTCGCCGGGGTGCACGCCGACGACGGCGATCCCGAACTCGCCGCCGACCTCCTCTGCGCTCACGCCCGGTGTGCCGTCGAGGACGCCCCCGACGACGTCGCGGCGGTGCTCGACGCCGCTGAGGCCGCATGGGCCATGGCCGGTGGCGCGGCGGCCGAGCTCGGCGGCGCGTCGGTGGCTCTGGTCAGGGCGGTCGTCGAGCGGCGTGCCGGCCGGCCGGCCACCGCCGTCGACCACGCATCCGACGGGCTCGCCCGCCTCGAGCGGGGCCGGGTCGGCTCGGGTGCCCCGTCGGGCTATCTGGCGGCGTCGCTCGCCGCGGAGTGGATCTCCGCGCTGCTGGACGCGGGTCGGGTCGCCGAGGCCCGGGACGGCTGCGGCGCGTTGCTGCCCCGGCTGTCCGAGCAGGCCCGTCCCACCCGGCAGCTGGCGCTGCTCCGGCTCACCGTCACGAGGGTGCTCGCCGCGCAGGACACCGGTCAGGACGTCCGCGCCGACACCGCGGAGTTGCTCGAGCAGGCCGCCGAGGACGCCGCCGGGTGCGACGTCCCGGACCTCGAAGCGGTCTGCCGCACTGCGCTCGGCGCGCTGCACGAGCAGGCGGAGCAGCTCGAGGTCGCGCTGGCGGCACTGCAGCTCGCCGTGGGAGCGGAGCGCCGCGACCGCGCCCGGTCACGCCGCTTCCTGGCCGTGCTGGCCGAGCTGCCCACGGAAGAGCCCACCGATGCGCCGGCGGAGGCGCCTACCGAGGCCCCCACCGAGGTGTCTGCAGAGCCGCCGGCCGAGCCCGAGCGGCCGCGGCGACGCCGGCAGCGGGCGGAGCCGTCTGCGGCCGCCCCGGTCGACCCGGCGGTCAGCGCGGATGCAACCACGGTGTTGCCCGCCATCACGCGAAGTGACCGGAAGCTGCGGGCGAGCCGGGAGGACGGCCAGGAGCGCGGGAGGTCCCGCTTCGAGCGGCTGTTCGACGAACCGGCGCCGGACGAGAACGAACCGGTGGCCGACGAGGCGGCGCCGACGGCGTGGGACGCCGTGCCCTGGAACGGGTCGGGCGGCGAGTCGCCGATCGGTGACCTGCTCATCCGGAGCCTCCGGAACGGCTCCGCCCAGCCCGACGAGAAGCGGCCCGACGAGAAGCGGCCCGACGAGAACCGCACGCCGCGCAACGGCAAGTCCGTCGGTGCCCCGGAACACCGCGCCGAGGAGTCGAACGGTTCGTCGGGTTGGGTGCCGACCCTCGACGCCGGCCAGTCGGGCGCGGAGAAGCCCCGGGCGCGCCGCCGCGGCCGACCCGCCGACACCGAGCGCAGGCGTTCCCGTCGTGCCCGTGAGGAGCGCGACGACACGCCGGCCGAGCCGCGGCACGTCGACCCGGGCGGCCAAACCGACGACGGCGCACCGCGCCCACGCCGCCGTTCGCGTCACGGGGGCGTTGACGGGGGCGGTGAGGGTGCCGGCGAGGCCGGTGACCGCGCCGCACGTGGCCGCCACGGCGGCCCGGCTGCCACCGACGAACCCGAGCGCGAGGGCCGCAGGTCGCGCAGCAACCGGGGCGGCGGGCGACGGCGTGCGGAGGAGGAGCCGTCGGTCACCGAACCGGTCCCCGCCGACACCGGCTCGCCCGCCGAATCCGCCGACTCCGACGGCTGGCTGCAGTCGGCGCTGGCCGAGCTCGACCGGGCGCTCAGCGGGATCGGGGTCGGGAAGCCCGTGTCGCTCGAGTCGCGCCCGTCGGCGGAGACGACCGAGCCGGTCGCCGGATCGGTCGAGGAGCCACCATCCGACGACGGGTGCGCCGTGGTGGTCGACATCGCCCGGGACGGGCGGCGCTTCGCGGGGCCGCGTGCGTCGGCGGTGGTGCGGTCGGTCGCCGACCTGCTCGCCGACCGGCTGCCGGCAGGAGCCCGAACCCGGTTCGGCGACTCCGATGCGCTCGTCGTCACAGGTGCGGGATGGAGCCGCGCCGACGCCACCGACTGGATGCATCGCACGCTGCCCGGCCTGCTGGACGGGTTCGCCGCGGCCGAGGATCTCCCGGGGGCACAGCTGCGGGTGGCGGTGCACGACGCGGACGGCCCGGTGGGCGCCCAGATCTTGCAGCCCCTCAGCCCCACCGGGCGCGATCGCGACCCGACCGAGGACCGCCACCGCGAGGAACCCGCAGAGCCGTGGGCCGCGCTCACCGCGACCACGTCCGAGGCCCGCGGACAGAAGTACCGGGCCGCGGCGCGTGCGCGTCAGCAGGAACGTGGGACCCGCGAACACACGGAGCACGACGCGGAGGACGCCGATCCCGGCACCGGTGACGCCGGCTCCCCGAAGTGGCCGTTCTCCGGCGAAACGGGGCAGCCCGACGCCGGCGCGCCGGAGCGCCCGGGACGCCACGGTTCCGCCCGCGACGACGGGGTCGAGCGAAGCCGGCGGCACCGTGCGGAGGCCCGGGACCGGGCGTCCGGCGAGCGGGCTCGGTCATCGACACCTGGGGCGCAGCCCGCCGGGTCCGGCCGCGCGGCCCGTCGCCGTGGTGACGAGGCAGCGGCGAGCACGGCATCGAACGGCAACGGGTCGAACGGCAACGGGTCCCGTGGCAACGGGTCCCGTAGCAACGGGTCCCACACCAACGGATCGGCGAACGGCACCGCCACCGTCACGGAGCCGGCCACGACGTCCGACGGTGGCGAGCCGGCCCGGACGGAGTCGACCGAAGGGCTCGGAATCGCCGATCTGCTCGCCGGGGCGCTAGCGGCGTACCGCGGTATCTGAGCCGCCGCAACCGCCCGTGTGCAGGGCATGGGGGTGGCGGGTTGCGAGCCCGGGCGCCGCGATCGACGAGCGCGATTCGGCCGGATCGCGCAGGGCTAGGGTGGCTGGCGAGCCCGCTGCCCCGCGGGCGCCCCACGGCGGCGGAGCGAGTACGCCGTCGGCGAGACCCGGAGCTGAATTGTGACGAGCCGGACCCGGGAGTGGGCGCAGTCGCCCGCTACCGATCCCGAGCCGATCGACCCTGCCCTTGCCGACCTGGTGGAGCTGTACGCGCGCCACGCCCCCGACCTGCAGCGCGGCGATCACCTGCCGCTGCTGCTGGGCGCGGCCCGCGGTCACCTGCAGCTCGCCGAGGTGCGGGCCGCCGGCGAGCCGCTGATCCGCGTGCGCGACCCGCAGGAGGGAGCGGACGCGGGAGCGGTCGTCGAGGTCGTCACCGACGACATGCCGTTCCTCGTCGAGTCGTTGCTGGCGGCCGTCACCCGGGAGGGCGCCGAGACCCAGCGGGTGATCCACCCGATCGTCGTCGTGCGCCGGGACTCCACCGGCGAGCTCGAGGAGGTGCTCACCGGTGCGGACCCGGCGGCCCCGCCCGCGGGCGCGCTCGCCGAGTCGTGGATCCACCTCGACCTGCTGCCCACCCCCTTCGACCGGACAGGGCTGGAGCAGGCGCTGACGCGCGTGCTGCGCGACGTCCGGGAGATCGTCGAGGACGCCGAGCCCATGGTGCGGCGGGCGCGGCAGGTGGCCGACGACCTGCCGAGCCGGCCCGCGGCGGCCGACGGCACCAACCCGGCCGACGTCGCCGAGCTGCTGCGCTGGCTCGCCGACGACCACTTCACGTTCCTCGGCTACCAGCACTACACGGCCGGCGGCGACGCCGTGCACGCCCAGCCGGAGTCCGGGCTCGGAGTGCTCCGCAAGGGCTCGACGATCGCCGAGAAGTTCGCGCCGAAGGTCGAGCAGGCGCAGGGCCAGGACGAACTGCTGGTGATGACCCGGGCCAGCGCGCCCAGCCCGCTGCGTCCGGTCCACCCCTACTACCTCGCGATCCGGACGTTCGACGCCGGCGGCCGGTTCGTCGGCGAGCACCGGTTCCTCGGGCTGCTCACGGTGCCGGCGATGTACGAGAGCGTGCTGGACATCCCCGTCGTCGAGCGGCGCGTGCGCGACGCGATCCACCGCGCGGGCTTCCCGCTGGACTCGTACTCGGGGCAGCGGATGTTGGAGGTGATCTCCGGCCTGCCGCGCGAGGAGCTGTTCGCGGTGGGTGAGCAGCGCCTGCACGACACCGCGGTCGGCGTGCTCGCGGTGTCCGGCCGCCGTGCGGTGCGCCTGTTCCTGCGACCCGACCCGTACCGCCGGTTCATCTCGTGCCTCGTCTACGTGCCGCGGGACCGCTACAGCACGGATGCCCGCATCCGGATGGCCGACGTGCTGCAGCGCCGGTTGGGTGGCCAGCACGTCGAGTTCACGGTGCGGCTGTCGGAGTCGAGCCTCGGGATGGTGCACTTCACCGTCCTGACCGAGCCCGACGCCGTCGGCTTCGGCGGTGCCGATGACGGCGTCGACGGCGGGGTCGACGTGGCGGAGCTGCAGGACGAGCTCACCGAGGCCGCCCGCACCTGGGACGATCGGCTGCTCTCGCAGCCCGACACGGCGGCCGTGGCCGCGCTGCTGCCCGGTGTGCCGGAGCCGTACAAGGCGGCCGTCGCCCCGCAGCACGCCGTCGAGGACCTGCGCCGGATCGCGGCGCTTTCCGAGGCGGGCTCGTTCGACACCCGCATGTACGTCGCGGACGTCGAGGACGGTGAGCCGCGGTTCACCCTCTACCTCGCGGGCGCGCCGGTCTCGCTCACCGCGGTCCTGCCGCTGCTGCAGCAACTGGGCGTGGACGTCCTCGACGAGCGGCCCTCCGAGTTCGTGCGTGCCGATGGGTTGCGCTGCTGGCTCTACGACTTCGGCCTGCAGGTCGACGACACCACGCGCGGGGCGCTCCAGGACCCGGAGGCGGTGCAGGCGTTCTGCACGGCCTTCCGGTCGGCGTGGGCCGGCGACGCCGAGTCCGACCGGTTCTCCGCGCTGGTGCTGCGGGCCGGCCTGGCGTGGCGGGAGGTGGCCGTCCTGCGCGCGTACGCGCGCTACGCGCGACAACTGGGCAGCCCGTACGGGCCGCAGTACATGGCGAACACGCTGCTCGCCTACCCGGAGGTCGCCAGGGCGCTGACGGCGCTGTTCCACGCGCGGTTCGCACCCGAGCTCGGCGAGCGGGAGCGGGAGATGCTCGCGGCGCTCGCCGAGGTGCGCGGGCTGATCGACGCCGTCACCGGGTTGGACGCCGACCGCATCCTGCGCGGTTACCTCGCCATGATCACGGCGACGCTGCGCACCAACTACTTCCGCGATCGCGCCTTCCTCTCGTTCAAGCTGGACCCCGCCGAGGTGCCCGGGATGCCGGCGCCGAGGCCGAAGTTCGAGATCTTCGTGTACTCGCCGCGGGTGGAGGGCGTGCACCTGCGGTTCGGGCCGGTGGCGCGCGGGGGCCTGCGCTACTCCGACCGCCCGCAGGACTACCGCACGGAGATCCTCGGCCTCGTCAAGGCGCAGGCGGTGAAGAACGCCGTGATCGTGCCGGTCGGCGCGAAGGGCGGCTTCATCGTCCGGCGGGCCGACGCGGGGCCCGAGGAGGTCGAGTTCTGCTACCGGACGTTCATCTCCGGGCTGCTGGACGTCACCGACAACCTCGTGGGCGCCGAGAACGTGCCGCCGCCGCACGTGGTGCGCCACGACGGCGACGACTCCTACCTCGTCGTCGCCGCGGACAAGGGCACGGCGCGCTTCTCCGACGTCGCCAACGACGTCGCGACCCAGTACGGCTTCTGGCTGGGTGACGCGTTCGCCTCCGGCGGCTCGGTCGGCTACGACCACAAGGCCATGGGCATCACCGCCAAGGGTGCCTGGGAGAGCGTGAAGCGGCACTTCCGCGAGCTGGGGACCGACACGCAGACGCAGCCGTTCACGGTCGTCGGGGTCGGCGACATGTCCGGTGACGTGTTCGGCAACGGGATGCTGCTCTCGCCGCACATCCGGTTGCTCGCGGCGTTCGACCACCGGCACGTCTTCGTCGACCCGGACCCCGACGCCGCGGCGAGCTTCGCCGAGCGGGAGCGGCTGTTCGTGCTGCCGCGCTCGTCGTGGGAGGACTACGACCGGTCGGTGATCAGCGCCGGCGGCGGGGTGTGGCCGCGCACGGCGAAGTCGGTGCCGGTCGGGCCGGAGATCCGCGCGGCGCTCGGCATCGCCGACGGTGTCGACCGGTTGAGCCCGCCCGAGCTGATCGCGGCGATCCTGCGCGCGCCTGCTGACCTGCTCTGGAACGGCGGCATCGGCACGTACGTCAAGGCGTCGGACGAGACGCACGCCGACGCGGGCGACAAGGCCAACGACCCCGTGCGGGCGGACGCGTCCGCGCTCCGGGTGAAGGTCGTCGGCGAGGGCGGCAACCTCGGCCTGACGCAGCGCGGCCGCATCGAGTTCGCCCGGCGCGGCGGCAAGATCAACACCGACGCGATCGACAACTCCGCGGGTGTGGACTGCTCCGACCACGAGGTCAACATCAAGGTTCTGCTGGACCGCCTCGTGGCGGCGGGCGAGCTGGAGCGGGACGCGCGCAACGAGGTCCTCCTGGAGATGACCGACGAGGTGGGGCGGCTCGTCCTCGCCGACAACCGCGACCAGAACGAGGTGCTGGGCATCGCGCGGGCCCACGGTCCGGCGATGGTCAGCGTGCACGCGCGGCTCACCGCCGACCTCGAAACGCGCCACGGCCTCGACCGCGAGCTCGAGGTACTCCCCGACGAGGCCGGCTACGAGGCGCTGGAGGCGGCGAGCTCCGGGCTGAGCAGCCCGGAGCTCGCCACCCTGCTCGCCCACACCAAGCTCGACCTCACCACGCAGCTCCTCGGCACCGACCTTCCCGACGTCGCGGCGTTCGCGGCGAGGCTGCAGGAGTACTTCCCGCACGCGGTGCGCGAGCGGTTCGCCGCGGCCGTCCGGGAGCACCCGCTGCGGCGCGAGATCGTCACGACGATGCTGGTCAACGAGATGGTCGACGGCGCCGGGATGACGTACGCGTTCCGGCTGGGCGAGGAGCTCGCGGCCACCCCCACCGACGCCGTGCGGGCCTTCGCCGTCACCACCGGTGTGTACGACCTGCCGGCCCTGTGGGAGCAGCTGCGGTCGCCGCAGATCCCCACCGCCGTGTCCGATGCGCTCGTGCTGGAGACGCGGCGGCTGCTCGACCGGGCCACCCGCTGGTTCCTCACCAACCGCCCGCAGCCGCTCGCGGTCGGCGCCGAGGTGAGCCGGTTCGCGGCCACCGTGCGCGAGCTGCGGGCGGCGTTGCCGCAGTTCCTGCGCGGACGCGAGCTTGCGACCGTCGAGATGAAGGCCGCCGAGCTGCGGTCGGCCGGTATCGCGCCCGAGGCGGCGATGCACAACGCCGTGCTGATCTACGGCTACGGGCTGCTCGACGTCGTCGAGCTCACGGAGCTTTCGGAGCGCGACCGGGAGGCGCGGGAGCCGCAGGAGGTGGCGGCCCTCTACTACGGCTTGTCCGAGCACCTGGGCGTCGACTCGGCGCTCACGTCGGTCACCGCGCTGGAGCGGGGCGACCGCTGGCACGCGCTCGCCCGGCTCGCCCTGCGCGACGACCTGTACGCGTCGCTGCGGGCGATCACCCTCGACGCGCTGCGCGAGGCCGGTCCGGGTACGTCCGTGGACAAGGCCATCGAGCTGTGGGAGAGGGGCAACGCGTCGCGCCTCGTGCGTGCCCGGGCCGCCCTGCAGGAGGTCGACAAGGCCGGTCAGCTGGACCTGGCCACGCTGTCGGTGGTCTCGCGCCAGCTGCGCGGCCTGGCCCGCTGACGTGGCTCCTTTCATCGCGCACGTCGCCGTGCGCTGGTCCGACCAGGACGTCTTCCGGCACGTCAACCACGCGGTCGCCGTGACGCTGCTGGAGGAGGCCCGCATCCAGCTGGTCTTCGACGCCGCGGGCGCCGCAGGTGTGTCCGGCTTCGCCGCCGGCCTGCTCGTCACCGGCCTGTCCGTGGACTACAAGCGCCAGATCTCCTACGGGTCCCGGCGGCTGCGGGTGGCGATGACGGTGGACGACATGCGGGCTGCGGCGTTCCGCATCCGGTACGTCATGCACGGCGGGCCCGACGAGGGTGACGCCGTCGCCGTCACGGCCGAGACGCGGCTCGCCGCGTTCGACCTGGACGCCCAGCGGCCGCGGCGGCTGACCCCGGAGGAGCGGGAGTTCCTGGGGAAGTGGGCGGCATGACCCGGCTGACGGTCCCGGATCCGGACGAGCGCGGCGACCTCGGGGCGTTCGTCGCGCGGGTGGTGCGGCTCGACCAGGCGGCGCTCGTGCGGATGCAGGGCGGCGGCGACACCGTCACGGCGTGGGCGGCCACCCCGTTCGACGTGCTCGCCACCCGCACCGTGCACGGCGAGCTCGAGCCCGCCGACGTCACGATGCCCGCCTCGGGCTTGCTCACGGCGCTCACGGTCGAGCGGGCGGGCACGGTGGACCCCGGCACGGGCGGGCTCTGGCACGGTGAGCTGCCCCCGTCGGAGGGTTGGCAGCCCGTCGACGACGTGCCGGCCGCGGAGCTGGAACGGCTCACCGAGCGCGGGCTCGCGGTCGCCCGGGAGAACGCGGGTCCACTGGGGCCGCCGGCGTCGTTGCTGGACCAGACGGTGCTCACGGTCTCGGCCGGTGCCCGTCCCGCGGTGAAGGTGCCGCTGCGCTGCCTGTTCGCCCTGTCCGGGATGGGGTTCCTCGGCGACTCCGGCCCGGACGCCGGCGTGGTGCGCGTGTCGGCCACCGGCACGTGGATGCGGCTCGACGCCCGCTACGGCGCGGTCGTGCGCCGGCGCGTCACGGCGCTCCCGCTGCTCGTGGGCTGAGCTCACCGGATCAGGCCAGCCAGGCGGCGGTGTCGGGCGGCAGCATGCCGTCGAGGAGCGGGCCGCTGGCCAGCAGCGCCTCGCCGGGCGGGAGCGGGACCACGGCGGACGAGGTGTTCAGCGCGCAGACGAGGGTGGTGCCGGCCCGGCGGAACGCGAAGCAGCCCTCCGGCGCGCCGAACCACTCCAGATCCTCTCCCGCGAAGCCGGGGTGGGTCTTGCGCAGCTCGATCGCGCGCCGCACCAGCGACAGCATGGAGCCGGTGTCCTCCAGCTGCTCCGCGGCGACCAGCTTGCCGTAGTCCGGGGGCATCGGCAGCCACGGGTCGCCCGAGGTGAACCCGTAGCCCGGTGCACTGCCCTCCCAGGGGATCGGCACGCGGCAGCGGTCCCGGCCCCGGCGGGTGTGGCCGGAGAGCTCCCACATCGGGTCCTGCAGGACGTCGTCGGGGAGGTCGACGTCGGGGAGGCCGAGCTCCTCGCCGTTGTAGAGGTAGACGACCCCGGGCAGCGCCAGCTCCACGAGGGCCATCGCCCGGGCGCGCGCGAGGCCCTCGACGCCACCGCCGTAGCGCGTGACGGGGCGGGAGACGTCGTGGTTGGACAGCGTCCACGCCGGTGGGGCGCCCACGTCGGCGATGGAGGCGAGCGACTGCTCGATCGCGGTCCGGATCGCGGCGGCCTCGAACGGCGCCCGCACGAGCCGGAAGTTGAAGCCGAGGTGCAGCTCGTCGGGGCGCACGTAGCGGGAGAACCGCGCGCTGTCGCCCACCCACACCTCCCCGACGACGAGCCGGCCGGGGTAGTGGTCGAGCACGGCGCGGATCATGCGGTGCACGCTGTGGACGTCGTCGTGGTCGAACCTCGGGTCCGGTTCGACGACGGAGGCTGCCCACCGCTCGCCGTCGCCCGTCGAGGCGCGGTGCTCCCGCGCGTCCGGGAGGTCGGGGGGCTTGCTCATGCCGTGGGCGACGTCGATGCGGAACCCGTCGACGTCGCGGTCGAGCCAGAACCGCAGGGTCTTCTCCAGGTCGGCCCACACCTCGGCGTTCGTCCAGTTCAGGTCCGGCTGCTCGGGGGCGAACAGGTGCAGGTACCACTCACCGGGGCTGCCGTCCGGGTCCTGCACCCGCGTCCAGGCCGGCCCGCCGAAGACGCTCTGCCAGTTGTTCGGCGGCTCGTCGCCGTTCGGGCCGCGCCCGCGGCGGAAGTGGTAGCGGGCCCGCTCGGGGCTGCCGGGTGCGGCGTCGAGCGCGGCGCGGAACCACCCGTGCTCGCTGGACGTGTGGTTCGGCACGAGGTCGATCGTGACGCGCAGGCCGTGCTCGTGGGCCTCGTCGACGAGGCGGTCGAACGCGGCGAGGTCGCCGAACGCCGGGTCGACGTCGCGGGCGTCCGCCACGTCGTAGCCGTGGTCGGCCATCGGTGACGTGTAGAACGGCGTGAGCCACAGCGCGTCGACGCCGAGCAGCTCGAGGTACCCGAGCCGGGCCCGGATGCCCTCCAGGTCACCGATGCCGTCGCCGTCTGCGTCGGAGAAGGAGCGGACGTAGATCTGGTACACCACTGCGTCACGCCACCACTGCACGGGGCAGATACTGCCAAGCGAACGTGGACGGAGCGAGGGCTGTTCGTCACACCGGGTAGTTCTTCGAGCTCTCGGGTGAAACTCAGAAGTGACTGTTGACCATGCTGGCCGCGGCGTAGGTGAGGTACTGCCACAGTTGGTCACGGTGGGCGGGGTCCAGGCCGGCGTCGTCGACCGCCACCCGCATGCAGCGCAGCCAGGCGTCGCGCTCGATGGGTCCGATCGTGAACGGCCCGTGCCGCATCCGCAGGCGCGGGTGGCCGCGCTGCTCGGAGTAGGTGCGCGGGCCGCCCCAGTACTGCTCGAGGAACATCCGCAGCCGGACCTCGGCCGGCCCGAGGTCCTCCTCCGGGTAGAGAGGCCGCAGCACCTCGTCCTCGGCGACCTGCTCGTAGAAGCGCCGGACGAGCTTCTCGAAGACCGGGGCTCCGCCGACCTCGGCGTAGAAGTTCTGAGGATCGGTCACGGGGTCCATCATCCCTCGCCGTGGGACCTACGGCACCGAGGGGCGGGAGTCCGAGCTCGGGTAGACCGAGGGGCGGGGGACGGCGGCGTCCTCGTACGCGTCGGCGATGGCGGCGTTGAGGGCGCGTTGCACGGCGAACTGCCGGCCCGGCTTGACCTTGACGGTGAGGCGCAGCGTGACGCCCTCCGGCGCGACGCGTTCGACGCCGAGCATCTCGGGCGGCTCGAGCACGGAGTCGGCCACGTCCTCCTCGGCGACGCGCTCGGTGGCGGCGCGCTCGGCGATGTCGCGCGCGCTGGGGATGTCGGCGGTGTGGGACAGCGGCAGGTCGAGGACGGCGACGGCGTAGCCCTGGCTCTTGTTGCCGACGCGCAGGATCTCGCCGTTGCGGACGTACCAGACGGTGCCCTGGTGGTCTCGCAGCGTGGTGATCCGCAGCCCGACGGCCTCGACGACGCCGCTGGCCTCGCCGGCGTCGATGATGTCCCCGACGCCGTACTGGTCCTCCAGCAGCATGAACATGCCCGACAGGAAGTCGCGCACGAGGTTCTGGGCGCCGAACCCGACCGCGACGCCGACGATCCCGGCCGAGGCGAGGATCGGGGCCAGTGCGACGCCGAACTCGGCGAGCACCATGACCGCGCCGACCACGAGGATGACGACCGAGCTGATGGAGCGCAGCACCGAGCCGATCGTGCGGGCCCGCTGCGCGCGGCGCGGGCTGGTCGAGCCGTTGCTGTTCGCGCCGCCGCGCAGCCGTGGCGTGCGACCGACCATGCGGGAGAGCCGGGAGTTCGTCGCCCCGTCGATGATGCGGTTGATCGCACGCTGGATCAGGTACCTGGCCACGACGCAGAGCACGATGATCAGCACCACGTTGAACGTCGTGGACACGATCGTGTCGGCGGAACGGGCCAGGAAGTCGCTGTTGGTCCACTTGTAGAACTCGGAGCACCAGCTGCCGGCGTCGGCGGCGCAGGCGGGCTGGTCGGGGACGGCGGCGGTGGGCAGGGGCGCGGTGGTCACGGCAGCTCCAGACCGGTGTGGGCGGCGAGGAAGGACAGCTGATCGACCGCCAGCGCGACGCTGCGGGAGACCGCGCGGGCACCGTGGCCCACGTCGGTCTCGCGGCGGATGAGGACGGGTCGGGTGTGCGGGTCGCCGGTGGTGGCGTGCTGCAGGGCGGCGCACATCTTGCGGGCGTGCAGCGGGTCGACCCGGGTGTCGGAGTCGAACACGGTGAAGAGCACCGCCGGATAGGCCACACCTTCGTCGACGTGGTGGTACGGCGAGTAGTTCAGCAGCCAGCCGATCTCTTCGGGGTCGGCGGCGGTGCCGTACTCGTCGTTCCAGGTGCGGCCGAGCGAGAACTCCTCGTAGCGCACCATGTCGAGGAGCGGAGCCGAGCAGACGACGGCCCGGTACAGGTCGGGGCGCTGGGTGAGGGCGGCGCCGACGAGCAGGCCGCCGTTGGAGCCGCCCATGATCGCGAGCCGGTCGGTGTCGGTGTCGCCGGCGTCGATCAAGGCCGTGGCCGCGGCGTGCAGGTCGTCGAAGACGTTCTGCTTGTCGGCGCGGTTCCCGGCGAGATGCCACTCCTCACCCTCCTCGCCGCCGCCGCGCAGGGACACCAGCGCGAACCTCCCGCCGGCCTCGACCCAGGCGAGCGCGGACGCGGTGTAGGCCGGTTCGCGGCTGATGCCGAAGCCGCCGTACCCGGTGACGAGTGTCGGCCGCGGGCCGGTCGCGTCGGGCGGCGAGATGACGAACATCCGCACGGTCGTCCCGTCGACCGAGGTGAACTCGCGGTGCTCGGTGCGCACCGCCGGCACGTCGACGGCGCCGGGCGCCGCGACCTCCCGGACCGTCCTGTTGCCGGCGAGGTCGTAGCGATGCACCTCCGGGGGTGTGACCAGGTCGGTCCAGCCGAGCCAGAGCCGGCCCGCCTCGGCGGGCGTGTCCCGGTCGGCCACGGAGAAGCCGGTCAACGAACCTGCGCTCACCCACCCCGCCGGCTCCGCAGGCTCCGCCGGCTTCCGTCCCCCGGGGCCCGGCAGCGGGACGGTGCCGTGCACGCTGCCGTCCGCGGCGTCGTGCAGCACGACCTCGGCCACGGCGTGCCGGGTGCGGGCGAGCGCGAGCAGGGGCGCACCGTCCGGCCGTTCCAGGCGGCGTACCGCCTGCAGCACCGAGCCCGGGTCCTCGGCCACCAGCTCGCGCCAGTGCTCCCGGGCCGGGGTGCGCGGATCGGTGACGGCCAGGCGCCAGCGGGGCGCGCCGTCGGTGGTGTGCAGGTACAGCAGCCCGTCCCGGTCGACCCACGCGTGGCACTGCACGTCGTCGGCCTGGGTGAGCACCGGCGTGAGCGGTGCGGTCTTCCCGTCGTCGCCCAGCTCCGCGATCCACACGCTGTCCCGGCGGGCCGTGCCGATGTTGCCGGTGACGACGAGCCAGCCGCCGTCCCGCGAGACGTGCACGCCGTAGTAGGTGTGCTCGTCGTAGAGCCCGGGACCGTCGATCAGCTCGTCGTCCGCGGTGGGCGTGCCCAGCCGGTGCCGCCAGACCCGGCGGTGGAACGCCTGCTCCCCGGCCGGGACCTCGTCCTCGGCGACCATCCGCACGAACACGAACCCCTCGCCGCCGGGCAGCCACGAGACGTCGGAGTAGCGGCAGCGGTCGATCGGCTCCTGGACGTCCTTCCCGGTGGCGACGTCCAGGACGTGCAGGACCGAGTGCTCGTCGCCGCCGCTGGAGAGCTGGTAGGCGAGCAGGCGACCCTCCAGGTCGGGCACCCAGCCGTCGAGCGTGGTGCGCCCGGTCGGGTCGAGGGCCACCGGGTCGAGCAGCACCCGGTCGTCGCCGCCGGGCTCCCGGACGTGCAGCACCGCGTACTCCTGACCCGGCTCGCGGCGGGTGGAGAACCGGCGCCCGGCGCGCCACAGCGGGGCCGACACCGACCCCGCCGACATGAGCCCGCTGAGCCGGGTGGCGAGCGCGTCCCGGCCCGGGAGCCCGTCGAGGTGCCCGCGCGTCAGCAGGTCCTGCGCGGCCGACCACTCCCGCGTGCGCGGGTCGTCCGGATCCTCGAGCCACCGGTACGGGTCGGCCACGCGGTGCCCGTGCAGGACCTCGACCAGGTCGAGCCGCTCGGCGGCCGGGTAGGGAGCGTTCACGCGGGCCGAGGTTACGTCACCCGGTCCGGTGGTCTCCGTCAGGCAGGCCGCCTCCGCAGAGCTGCCGCGTCCGGCCCGGTGAGCGTGAGCGGGGTTGCGGCGTCGGGGTTGCCGATCGCGTTGACCGAGCGGCTCCCGTCCCCCACCACCGCGGTGACGTGGCCGGGGCCGGCCTCCTGGATCGCGGCGGGCAACCACTCCTTGCCGTCGTGGTACCACCAGCGCTCGGCGAGCACCCCGAGCCCGGCCGCCCGGACCTCGGCGATCGCGGTGTCGCGGTCGGGCGCGGTGGCGAGCTCGGCACCGAAGACCACCAGCGCGCGCCAGCAACCGTCACCGGCCGGCTCGACGAACCCGATCAGTTCCCCATCGTCGCGACGCACGTCGATCCTGGACATGCCGGACACGATCCGTCGGCGAGCCCGTCGCGAGCAATCGGTTAACCCGGCCGGCGGTCGGCGACGTGGGTGGGTGCCGCGGTGTCGCCGGGGAGGGTCGGGCACGCCTCGGGGACGCCGAAGACCGTGCGCACCGGCAGCACGCCGGCCCAGCGGCCGCCCGCGGCGACGTCGGGCGCGTCGTCGGCCGGCGGGCCGGTGCGCACCTTCACGCTCGCCTCGGCGAGGTCGACCGCGAAGACGGCGGTGGCGGCGAGCTCGCGGCGGTCCGGCTCGCGGGCGTGCTCCCACGAACCGGGCGAGAGCTGTTCCACGATGGCGCGCAGCCCGGCCAGCTTCTCCGCGGGGTCGGTGACGAGCCGGGCGGGACCGTGCACCACGGCGCTGCGGTAGTTCATCGAATGGCTGAAGACCGAGCGGGCGTAGACGATCCCGTCGACGTGGGTGACGGTCAGGCAGACCGGGGTGCCGTCGTCGATCCGGAGCCAGCCGGCGCCGGTGGAGCCGTGCACGTAGACCGTGTCGTCGATGCGCCCGTAGCCGGTGGGCAGCACGACCGGGGCGCCGTCGCGGACGAGCCCGAAGTGGCCGACGAGCCCCGCGTCGAGCACGGCGTGCAGGTCGGCGCGGTCGGTGCGGCCGCGCTCGCGGTGGCGGGTCAGGGCGGTGCGTTCGGTCGTCGAGAGGCTCACACTCCCATCGTCGGTCGGGAGGTGGCATCGTGGCAGGGCCACTTCCGCCCGACTTCCGAAGGCCACTCGTGGACCTGCCGCCGCTGCCGCTGGACCGCGCCGCCCGGCGCCCGCTCGCCGTCCAGCTCGCCGACGCGCTGCGCGCCGCCACCGCCGACGGCACGCTCCGGGCGGGCGACCGGCTCCCGTCGACGCGCGCACTCGCGGCGACCCTGGGCGTCAGCCGCACCGTGACGGCGGCGGCGTACGACCAGCTGCTCGCCGAGGGCTGGGCGCAGGGACGGCGCGGGTCGGGCACGTACGTGGTGGGAGCGCCCGCCGGACCGCCGGCCCGCGTGCGTGCCCCGGCCGCGCCCGCTGCGCGTCCCGAGCGCGCCCTCGTCGACCTGACACCCGGGACGCCCTGCGTCGCCGCGCTCGACCGGGCCGCGTGGCGGCGTGCGTGGCGGGCGGCCGCCGACCCCGCGCCCGACGTCGGCCCGGATGCCGTGGGGCTGGACGAGTTCCGGGTTACCGTCGTCGAGCACCTGCTGCGGCACCGCGGCCTGCCGGCCGACCCTGCCGACGTGCTCGCCACCGGGGGCAGCACGGCGGCGATCGGGGAACTCGCCCGCACGCTTCCGGAGGGCGCCCGGGTGGCCGTCGAGGAGCCCGGCTACCAGCGGGCGGTCGCCGCGCTGCGCGACGCCGGGCTCGACGTCACGAGCGTGCCGGTGGACGCCGCCGGCCTCGTCGTCGACGCGCTCCCCGGCGGGCTCACGGCCGTCTACTGCACGCCGGCCCACCAGTACCCGACGGGCTCGCGGCTCTCGGCCGCGCGCCGGGTGGCGCTGGTGGAGCGGGCCCGCGCCGAGGGGTTCCTCGTGCTGGAGGACGACTACGACGGCGAGCTCCGCTACGACGTCGCGCCGCTGCCGCTGCTCGCGGCGCTCGGGCCCGACGTCGTGGTCCACCTCGGCACGGCGAGCAAGCTGCTGACGCCGACGCTGGGGGCCGGGTGGCTGGTGGCCCCGCCCGCGGTGCGGGAGGCGCTCCTGGGCGCCCGCGAGCGCTCCGGTGCCCGGCCCGGGCGGGCCGGGCAGCGGGTCTTCGCCGCGTTCGGGGCCCACGGTGACCTGCCGCGGCACCTGCGGCGGCTGCGGCGCGAGCTGGCCGGCCGGCGGGTCGCGGTCGTCGCCGCCGTGCGGGCCGCCGGGCTCGCGGTGGAGGGTGACGCCGCGGGCGCGCACGTCGTGGTGCCGCTGCCCGACGCCGCCACCGAGCGGTCCGTCGTCGCCGCGGCGGCGGCCCGGGGCGTCCGGCTCGACGGCCTCGCCCGCCACTTCGCCGGAACGCCGGCGAGACCCGGGATCGTCCTCGGGTACGCGGGCCCGACCGGCGCCGAGCTGGAACGCGCATTGCCGGTGGTGTCGGACGTGCTCGCCACGCAGTGAGTCAGCGCGGCGTGCCAAGCACCAGCTCGACCGGGCCCCTGAGCGGCAGTCGCACCCGTTGACACCCGAGAGCAGGGCATTTTAGGTCCGACAGACCGCCGGCGGCCGGGGTCTCGACCGTCAACGTTGCCGCCGGCCGACGGTTGGTCGGACCAATCCTTGACCCGGGGGCCATCGCTACCTACCGTCCTGATTGGTCGAACCAATTCGCGGAGGGCGGGGCGATGGAGCTGTCCTTCCTGGTCCGCCGCCTCGCCGAGCAGGCGGTGCCCGAGCCGGCCACCGGCCGGCTGCGGCTGCCGACCGAGCGTGAGCTCGGGGCGAGCCTCGAGGTCAGCCGCGGATCGCTGCGCGAACAGCTCTCAATGCTGGAGATGCTGGGCTTCCTCGACCGCACGCAGGGGCGCGGGTCCTACCTGCGCGTCCCGGACGCCCGCTTCCTGCGGCTCTACTTCGACCTCTCCCACCAGCTCGACCAGCTGACGCACGAGCAGTTCGGCGCGGCACGGGAGATGCTGGAGACCTCCGTGGCCGAGGCCGCCGCGGAGCGCGTCACCGACGACGACGTCGCCACGCTCCGCGGGCTCGTCGACGAGATGGTGCGCGCCGCCGACGCCGGCCACCAGGACCGCGCCCTGGAGGCCGACCTGGAGTTCCACCGCCGCCTGTTCTGCGTGGTCGACAACCCGATCTTCACGCTGATGCGGGACGGACTGGCGCACGTCCTGCGCGGCGCGGTGGTGGAGCGCAGGCGGCTCGCCGCGGAACGCGAGCCGGCCGCCGACGGTCCGCGCCCGTCCGACACCGTGCACTACGAGGTCGTCGAGGCGCTCGCCGCTCGAGACGGTGCCGCCGCGGGCGCCGCGATGCGCCGCCACTTCGTCGTCTGGCGCAGTGCCACCGAACCCCCATAGGGAGGACCCTCATGTCGACCGTCACGTTCGTCGGGACCGGGGCCATCGGCCTGCCGATGGCCCGCAGGCTGGTGGATGCCGGCCACGACACGACCGGCGTCGACACGCTCCCCGCCGCGCTCGAGCGGGCGGCCGCCGCCGGCGTACCGGCGGTGGACGGCTTCGGCGCGGCGCCCCGTGCCGAGTTCGTGGTCGCGATGGTGGCCACGCCCGACCAACTCGACGCCCTCGTCACCGAGGCGCTCGCCCGCGACGTCGGCGGGCAGCGCTGGATCGTGATGAGCACGGTGGGGCCGGAGTCGGTGCGCGCGCAGGCCGCGCGGCTGACGGGGGCGGGCGCCGCCGTCGTCGACGTCCCGGTCACGGGCGGGGTGGCGCGGGCCGCGACGGGCGAGCTGACCCTCTTCGCGTCCGGTCCGGCCGCGGACGTCGCCGCCGCGCGACCGGTGCTCGAAGCCCTCGGCGTCGTGCGCGAGGTCGGCGGGGAGGTCGGTGCGGGGCAGGCGATCAAGGTCGTCAACCAGCACCTGTGCGCGATCCACATCGTCGCTGCGGCCGAGGCGCTCGCGCTGGCCGGCTCGCTCGGGTTGGACCGGGCCCAGGTCCTCTCGCTCGTCGAGCAGGGTGCCGCCGGGTCGTTCATGCTGTCCGACCGTGGCCGGCGCATGTTGCAGGGCACCGACGTCGACGTCGCCAGCGCGATCTCGATCTTCGTGAAGGACAGCGGGCTGGTGGCGGACGCCGCGGGCGCGGTGGGCGCCCGCACCCCGTTGCTCGAGGTGGCGCGGGAGCGCTACCTGCGGGCCGCCGAGGCCGGCCTGATCGCCCGCGACGACTCCCGCGTGATCGAGACCTACTCGGAGGGAACGGCATGACCGACAGCGGACGCACCGCCGTGCTGACCGGCGCGGCCTCCCGGCGCGGCATCGGCCGCGCCGCCGCCGACCGGCTGGCCGGTGAGGGCTGGGCGATCGCGGTGCTCGACGTCGACGCCGACGAGGCGCGGGCGGCGGCTGCCGAGATCGGTGCGAACCGTGGCGTGCCCGCGCTCGGCGTCGGCGTGGACGTCTCCGACCAGGGCGCGGTCGACGCGGCGATCGCCGAGGTAGAGGCCGCCCTGCCGCCGATCGTCGGCCTGACCAACCTCGCCGGGATCGCCTCGCCCGTCCCGTTCATGAACGAGACGGTGGAGGGCTGGGACCGCGTCTTCGCGATCAACATGCGCGGCACGTTCATCGTGACCCAACGGGTGCTGCGCGGCATGATCGAGCGGAAGCGGGGCCGGGTCGTCAGCGTCTCGTCGGTCTCGGCGCAGCGCGGCGGCGGCACCTACTCGAAGGTCGCCTACAGCGCATCGAAGGCCGCGATCATCGGATTCACCCGTGCGCTCGCCCGCGAGGTGGGCGAGCACGGCATCACCGTCAACGCCGTGGCGCCCGGGCCCATCGACACCGACATCATGGGCGGGCTGCTCACCGACGAGCGCAAGGCCGCGATGTCCGCCGACACCCTGCTCGGGCGCGTGGGCACCCGCGAGGAGGTGGCGGCGCTCATCGCGTTCCTGCTCGGCGACGACGCCGGCTGGATCACCGCCGCGACGTACGACATCAACGGCGGGCTGCAGGTCTCATGACCGTGGTCGAGTCCGAACTGCTCGCCGGCTACCCGCCCGAGATCGAGGTCCCCGCGAGCGAGGTTGCGGCGTCCGTCGCGGCGTCGGGGCGCACCCTCGTCGTCCTCGACGACGACCCGACCGGCACCCAGTCCGTTGCCGACCTGCCGGTGCTCACCCGCTGGGCCGCCGCCGACCTCGAGTGGGCCTTCGCGCAGCACGCCCCCGCGGTGTACGTGCTCACGAACACCAGGAGCCTCGATCCGGCCGAGGCGCAGAAGCGCAACCGCGAGGTCGTCCGCAACGCCCTCGCCGCCGCGGGTGGCCTGCCGCTCGGCTTCGTCAGCCGCAGCGACTCCACGCTGCGCGGGCACTTCCCCCTCGAACCGGAGGTGATCGCCGACGAGCTCGCGCAGGCCTCCGGGACGCGCACCGACGCCGTGGTGATCGTGCCCGCGTTCCCGGACGCCGGGCGCGTCACGATCGGCGGCACCCACTACATGCGCGACGACGCGGGCGGGCTCACCCCGGTGGCCGAGACCGAGTTCGCGCGGGACGCCACGTTCGGGTTCACGCACTCGCGGCTGGCCGACTACGTGGAGGAGAAGTCCGGCGGCAGGTACCCGGCGCGCGACGTGCTCGTCCTGGACCTGGACGTGATCCGCGGCGGCCGGGTCGCGGATGTGCTCGCCGGCGCGACGGGCGGCGCGCCCGCCGTCGCCGACGTCGTCACCGAGAACGACCTGCGGGCGCTCGCCCTCGGGCTGGCGGAGGCGGAGCGGCGGGGCAAGACCCTGCTGTACCGGGTGGGGCCGCCGTTCGTCCGGGGCCGGATCGGGCAGGAGGTCCGCGCGCCGCTCACCGCCGAGGAGGCGTTCGCGGGACGCCCGCCCGGCGCGGGCGGCGGGCTGGTGGTCATCGGCTCCCACGTCGGCCTCACCACCCGGCAGTTCGACGTGCTGCGCGCCGAGCATCCCGCCGCCCGGGTCGTCGAGCTGGAGGTCGAGAAGCTGCTCGGCGGCGCGGCCGGGGAGATCGACGCCGTGGCGGACGGCGTCGTGGCCGGCCTCGCCGAAGGCGACGTCGTGCTCCACACCAGCCGCGCGCTGGTGCGGGCCGACACACCCGACGGGAGCCTGCAGATCGCGCGCACCGTCTCGGCCGCGCTCGTCGAGGTCGTCCGCCGGGCGCTGGACCGGCACCCGCCGCGCTTCGTGATCGCCAAGGGCGGGATCACGTCGTCCGACGTCGCGAGCGAGGGCCTGCAGATCCGCCACGCGATCGTCCGCGGGCCGATGCTGCCCGGCATCGTCTCGCTGTGGGAACCGGTCGGCGGACCGGCCGCCGGCATCCCCTACGTCGTGTTCCCCGGCAACGTCGGGGACGACCGGTCCCTGCTCGACGTCGTGCGGGTGCTGGCTACCGTCCAGTCGTGATCCTTCGTGCCGCGTCGGCCGCCGTGCTGCTCCTGCTGATCGCCGCCTGCGGACCGGTGGAGCGGACGGAGCCGGGCCGCGCGGAGCCCGCGCCTGCGCCCGCGCCGAGCCAATCGCAGACCACCGTCTCGGTGCAGGGCAGCCAGCTCCTGGTGAACGGCACACCGTCCACCCTGTTCGGGTTCCGGGTGGCCAGCGCGGCGATGCGCGACGACTGGACCGACGAGCTGATCTCCCAGCTCGACACGTGGCGCGACAACGGCGTGAACAGCTTCATCGTGTGGCTGCAGGGATCGAGCGGCGGGTACACGCCGGTGTTCACGCGCGACGGCGACATCGACCAGGAATCGAGGGAAGTCACCTCGATCGTCGGGTTCGGGCACGACGAGCAGCACACCGCGAACGGCTCCACCACCGGCGCGCAGGTCATCGAGCGGACGCGGCGGATCGTCGAGGCGGCCGACGCACGCGGGATGGTGGCGATCGTCGGGCTGTTCTACCGGTCCGCGGCGGAGGACGACTCCACCGAGACGCTCACCGCCGCCGCGCACACGGCCGCAGCCGCCCTGAAGGACTACTCGAACGTCATCTTCGACGTCTACAACGAGCCGGACGACTCGAACTCGATCGAGTCCGGGGACAGCCTCGAGGAGTACCTCCGCGCCGTGAAGGAGGCCGCGCCGGGCCGCCTGGTCGGCACCGGCACCGTGGAGACCGACGAGAGCGAGGACATCGCGGACATGGACGACGTCGACGTCGTCATGCACGACGCCGGGAGCAACGGCGACGAGGCGATCGACGCGTTCGACACGCTCCAGGACCACACCGACAAGCCGATCATCAACGTCGAGTCGTTCGGCGGCAGCGGCCAGGGCTTCCTCGACGACGAGACCAGGTCCGTGCCGGCCCCGGGGGGCTACTACGTCGACTTCCCCGGGTGGCGTCGCGTCTACGGCGCGTGGCGCGACGAGGACTACACGAGCGCGACCGACGGTGCCAGCGCGGGGAAGGACTCCTACCGGCGCCTGATCGACCACGTCGGTCAGGCGCCGCGGAAGCAGATCCACCTGATGGTCCACGCCGCCGGCTGGTTCCAGGGGGCGTCGCGGGTGGGAACGGCCGATCACCTGGGCGCACCGGGAACGCCGGACCGGTGGAACAACACGTTCCAGGTCGGGTCCGGCGCGGCCGACGGGACACCCGAGAACCCCGGGATCGGCTGGATCCTGGAGCGGATCAAGGCGAACCGCGGTTGATCAGCCCTGGTGCGGGTAGCGGCTCGCCGTCGGGGCCACGAAGGTCTCCTTGATCGTGCGGGGGCTCACCCAGCGGAGCATGTTGTAGATCGAGCCGGCCTTGTCGTTCGTGCCCGACGCGCGCCCACCGCCGAACGGCTGCTGGCTGACGACGGCGCCGGTCGGCTTGTCGTTGACGTAGAAGTTGCCCGCGGCGAAGCGCAGCGCCTCGGACGCCGTCGCGATCGCGGCCCGGTCCTGCGCGACCACCGCGCCGGTGAGCCCGTACGGCGCTCCGCGGTCGACCTGCTCCAGCACCTGCTCGAACTGCCCGTCCTCGTACACGTTGACGGCGAGCAGGGGGCCGAAGTACTCGGTGGAGAACACCTCGTGGCCGGGGTCGCCGCCGACGACGACCGTGGGCCGCACGAAGTAGCCGGTGGCATCGTCGGCGGAGCCGCCGGCGATCACCTCGAGCCCCGGGTCGGAGTGAGCGCGCTCGATCGCCGTGGTGACCTTGTCGTAGGCCCTGCGGTCGATGACGGCGCCGAGGAAGTTGCCGAAGTCCTCGACGTCGCCCATCGACAGCCCGTTCACCTCGTCGACGAGGTCGTCGCGCATCCGGGTCCACACCGAGCGCGGCACGAACGCCCGCGAGGCCGCCGAGCACTTCTGGCCCTGGTACTCGAACGCTCCGCGGACGAGAGCGGTGCGCAGCACGTCGACGTCCGCCGAGGCGTGTGCCACGACGAAGTCCTTGCCGCCGGTCTCGCCGACCAGCCGCGGGTAGGTGGCGTAGTGGGGGATGTTCGCCCCGACCTGCTGCCAGAGGTGCTGGAACGTGGCGGACGACCCGGTGAAGTGGATCCCGGCCAGTGCGCGGTCGGCCAGGAGCACCTCGGAGATCTCGCGCCCGTCGCCAGTGAGCATGTTGATCACACCCGGCGGGAGCCCGGCCTCCTCCAGCAGGCGCATCATGTACCACGCGGCGAGCGTCTGCGTGGGTGACGGCTTCCAGATCACCGTGTTGCCCATCAGCGCCGGGGCGGTGGGGAGGTTCCCGGCGATCGCGGTGAAGTTGAACGGTGTGATCGCGTAGACGAACCCCTCGAGCGGCCGGTAGTCCATCCGGTTCCACGCGCCCGGGCCACTGTTCGGCTGGTTCTCCAGGATCTGGCGGCCGTAGGACACGTTGAAGCGCCAGAAGTCCGCGAGCTCGCAGGCGGAGTCGATCTCCGCCTGGTAGCAGGTCTTGCTCTGACCGAGCATCGTGGCGGCGTTGATCCGGTCCCGCCACGGCCCGGACAGCAGGTCGGCGGCGCGCAGCAGCACCGACGCCCGCGCCTCGAACGGCAGCTCCCGCCACGCGGGTGCGGCCCGCAGCGCCGCCTCGACGGCCGCTTTCGCCTCCCCGTGCCCGGCGTTCGCGGACGTGCCCAGCACGCGCGCGTGATCGTGCGGGGCGACGACGTCGAACGGCGTGCCGCTCGCCATCTGCTGGCGGCCGTCGACGGTGGCGGTCAGGTCGTGCCGCGTCCCGCCCATCTGGGCGAGCGCGGCCCGCAGGCTCGTCCGTTCCGGGGAACCCGGCGCGTAGTCGCGCACCGGCTCGTTCCGCGGGACCGGGGTGGAGGTGATCGCGTCCATGGCAGGGGACTCCCCAGGGTCGGAGGTGCCCTGAACCCTAGGAAGCCCTGCCCGCCGCAGGCTCGTCCGGACGGACAACGATTCAGTGATCGTGTTGTGCGGACGGACGATCCTGCGGAGGCCGCTCAGGACAGCGTGGCGAGGAGCTCGTCGAGCGCGGCGTAGCTCTCGTCGAGCCCGATCTCCATGCCGGAGCTCAGCATGCCGTCACGCTCCTCGGCGGTGTGGAAGAGCGACGTCGCGGTGACCTTCGTACGCCCGTCGCCGAGATCGGTGAACTCGGCGGTCTCGACCGCGACGTGCCCCGGCATGCCGTCCCACTCGAACGTCTGCACCACCCGCTCCATCGGGGTCACCTCGCGGTAGCGGCCCTCGAACCCGTGGCTGCCCTCCGGCCCGTGTTCGACGAACCGCCAGTGCCCGCCACGCTGGACCTCCATGCGCTCGATCTCGAGCTTGTTGCCCCGGCCCCACCACTGGGCGATCAGCTCCGGGTCGGTGTAGGCCCGCCACACCCGTGCGATCGGGGCGTCGAAGACGCGCTCGATGCGGATCTCCCGCTCGGCCGGGGTGGTGATCGTTGTTCCGGTCATGGCTCTGGCTCTCCCTCTGTGTCGAACTGCCTCCGCTGCGCTCCGGCGGCGCGCGGGCCTTCCAGGTGCCGTCCGGCTCCTCCGGTGCTCGGGCGCTCGTTCCTCGCTCCCTGCGCGCCTCCACCGCCGAACGGCACCGGCCCGCTCGCGGTGCGCTCGAGGAACGCCCCCAACCGGTCCAGCCGGGCCTCGAGCATCTCCTGGTACCGCGCGATCCACGCGGTCTCGTCCTGCAGCCGGCGCGGGCCGATCCGGCAGATCCGGACCCGGCCGACCTTCTCCGTGCTGACGAGGCCCGCCTCCTCGAGCACGCCGATGTGCTTCTTCATCCCCGTGAGCGTCATCCCGAAGTGCTCGGCGAGCTCACTGACGGACGCCTCTCGCGCGCCGAGGCGCTCGAGGATCCCGCGGCGGGTCGGGTCGGACAGCGCCCGGAAGGAGTCGTCGAGCCCGCCCGAACACTGAACCATGTAGTTCAGTGTTGCGGTGCGCGCAGGCGCTGTCAAGGCCCTCCGGGTGTGGGCGGGATCGAGCTGGTCGAGGGCCGTGCGGGACCCGGCGGCGGTGTGCGCGGCCGGGGTGCGTCGCCACCGGCAGCTGATCGCGGCGATGTGTGGCTCGTCGCCCCTGGCAGGGCGTTGTGGCGCACCTCGGATCGATCATGCGCGGTTGATCGTTGTGAGGGCCGGCTCACCGCCCTCCGGAGGGCGAGTGCGCGCACCTCGCGCCGATCGTGCCCTGGCCCGCGCAGGTGCGCCGCCGGTCGTCGGAGCGGAGTTGCGGGACGGGCCCACGTCCCGTCACTGAGCACGGTCGCGTCCAGCGGCCAGGAGCTGGAGGTGGTGCACCAGCCGGGCCCGGGGTTCGTCGAGGCGCAGGCCGGCGATCGCCGTCGCCCGCCGCACCCGGTAGCGGAGCGTGTTGGGGTGGACGGTGAGCCGCTCCGCGGCGGCCCGCACGTCGCCCATCGCGTCGAGCCATGCCACCACGGAGGCGACGAGGTCGGTGCGGTGCTCCCGGTCGTAGTCGACCAGCCGGGCCACGCCGGGGTCGCGCAGGTCCGGGTTGGCCGCCAGGAGCCCGAGGGTCTGGGTGAGCAGCACCTCGGCGCGGATCTCGCCGAACACGGCCACGTCCTGCCCCTCGGCCATCGCGTCGAGCACCCGGTCGGCCTCGCGCCGGGAGCCCGGCACCCCCGCGAGCTGCGCCGCGGGGGACCCGATCCCGGCCTGTACGCGGATGCCGCTGCGCCGCCGGGCGGCGGCCACGACCTCGGTGCACAGCGTCCGGACCGCCTCCGTGCCGTGGACCTCCGGCAGGACCGCGTACACGCGTGCCCCGACCGCCGCGCACAGCGCCGCCCGCCGGTGGGCCGCCGCGTGCACGGACACGACCTCGACGAGCTCCGAGACGACCAGCTCCTGGGAGGCGGCCTCCCCGTCGCGCACCGCGAACGCGACGACCAGCGCGCCCCCGTCCTCGTTCAGCCCGAACGTGCCGGCCACCAGGTCGGGGCTCGCCCGGCCGTCGAGCAGGCCGGCCACCAGGTCCCGCTCCCACCGCCCCCCGGGCGACTGCTGGCTGCGGCGGCGCACGAGGTGGCCTGCCGCCACGCGCGCCGCGCCGACCAGCACCTCCGCCGCGCGCTCGGCGAACGGCTCCGCACCCTCCTGCACCCAGATCGTGCCGAGCTGCCGGGGTCCGGCGTGGATGCCGATCGCGAGCCTGCGCCGGATGCCCAGCTCGGCGTGTTCGTCGACGTGGACGACGTCCTCGCCGTCCCGCAACCGGTCGAACACGCCCCAGTCGCGCAGCGTGCGCAGGTAGTCGGCGGGGCCCTGCCGGCCCAGGATCGAGAGCCTGCGCAGCTCGTCGACCTGCGCCGCGTCCGCGTCCGAGCGGGAGTAGGCGAGCACCCTGCTCGCGGTGTCCTCGATGCTGACGACGCCGCGGGTGAGCAGTGCGACGGTCTGCGCGAGCGAGTTCAGGTCGCCCGAGCCGTCGTCGCCCGCCGCCCCGCCCTCGTGGAGGACGTCACGCGCGAGCGACTCGAGGCGCTCCCACCGCACGTCCGGCCGCACCAGCAGGAGCGCCGCGCCCGCGTCCGTGGCGGCAGCGCGCAGCACGTCCGCCGGGCCGCCCGCCTTCACCGCCACCGCGGCCGCACCCCGCCGCGCCGCCGCCCGCAACGCGGCCGTCGCGGCCCGCCCCCGCACCCCGATCACCAGCACCAGCTGCCCGGGATACCGATCGGGCTCGTCGTCGGGGTCGACGATCGCGAGCCCGGTCAGCGGCACGTCCAGGCCGGACGGCGCCGCGGCCACCTCCACCAGCGGCTCGCCGATCGCGGCGAGCAGCCGGCGGAGTGTGGTGTCCATGCCGGCCTCCTCGCCGCCCTCGTCGGATCGGACGAGGGAGGTGGCCGAACCTTAGCCGGTCGGACGAGCGACAGAGCGGCATCGCCGCCGGAGGGGGTAGTGATCGATCTCAGCAGCACACCGAGGGCTCCACGACGGCGATGGTGATTGCTGTGCCGACCACGGCGATGTGCGGCTGAGAACGATCTCGCTCGCTGAGAGGTGGCGGTGCCGGCTAGCGGAGCAGGTGGTCGAACTCGCCGCGACGGGCGCCGTCGAGAAAGGCGGCCAGGAGGAACCCGATCGCTGTCGAATCGCACCAGGGCGCCGCAGAAACGTTGTTCGCTCGGACGAGCCTGTGGCGTCCCCCACGATCTAACTTCCTCCGCATGCTTCGCAGCACCCTGCTGGCGGCGGCCCGGTCGAGCGCCGTCCGTGCGGCCGTGGAGGCCGGCCCGTTCGACCCGCTGGTCGATCGTTTCGTCGCCGGCACCACGGTGGACGCGGCGATCGCCGCGGCGCGCACGATCACGTCCGACCGGCTCGTCACGATCGACCACCTCGGCGAGGACACCGCCGAGCGCGGGCAGGCCGAGGCGAACGTGGGCGCCTACCTGGCGCTGCTGCGGCGGCTCGGGAGTGAGGGGCTCGCGGGCCGGGTCGAGGTGTCGGTGAAGCTGTCGGCGCTCGGGCAGCGGCTGCCGCGGGACGGCGAGAAGATCGCGCTGGAGTCGGCGCGGCAGGTGTGCGAGGCGGCGGCCGGGGTGGGCACCACCGTCACCGTCGACATGGAGGACCACACCACCACCGACGCCACCCTCGGCACCGTCCGGGACCTTCGTGTGGACTTCCCGTGGGTGGGGGCGGTGCTGCAGTCCCAGCTGCGGCGCACCGAGGGGGACTGCCGGGACCTCGCCGGCCCCGGCTCCCGCGTGCGGCTGTGCAAGGGCGCGTACGACGAGCCGGAGGCGGTGGCCTTCCGGAGCGCCACCGAGGTCGACCTGTCCTACGTCCGATGCCTCAAGATCCTGATGGCCGGCGAGGGGCTGCCGATGGCGGCGACGCACGACCCCCGGTTGGTCGCGATCGCCCGCCACCTCGCGGAGCGGGGCGGGCGTTCCGTCGACGACTACGAGCTGCAGATGCTCTACGGCGTGCGCCCGCATGCGCAGGCCGACCTCGCCGCGCGCGGGTTGCGGGTGCGCGTCTACCTGCCCTACGGCACGGAGTGGTTCGGGTACTTCATGCGCCGCCTGGCCGAGCGACCCGCCAACCTGGCGTTCTTCGTGCGCTCACTCGTGACCCGCGGCTGAAACTCGGAACGCCACACCCCTTACGGCATCCCGGCCGGCGTGCCGAGAATGTAAACCTCGACGGGGAGGAACCACGAATGTCCGATCAGGCCTACGAGGTCACTGCGCTGGTCATCTACTTCGCGGCGATGATGGGGATCGGCTATTACGCCTACCGGCAGACGGCCGACCACGAGGGGTACATGCTCGGCGGGCGCCAGCTCCCACCGTGGACGGCCGCGCTGAGCGCGGGTGCATCGGACATGTCGGGTTGGCTGATGATGGGCCTTCCCGGAGCGATCTACGTCTCGGGACTGATCGAGGCGTGGATCGCCATCGGCCTGACCATCGGCGCCTACCTGAACTGGCTGTTCGTGGCGCCGCGGCTGCGCTCCTATACCGAGGTGGCGCAGAACTCGATCACGATCCCGAGCTTCCTCGAGAACCGGCTGCACGACACCTCGCGGGCGCTGCGGGTCGCGTCGGGCGCCATCATCCTGGTGTTCTTCACGTTCTACGTCTCATCGATGCTGGTTGCCGGTGGCCAGTTCTTCGTGATCGCCTTCGACGGCTCCTACCTGGTGGGCGTGATCCTCGTTGCGGTCGTGACCCTGGGCTACACCCTGTTCGGCGGCTTCCTCGGAGCCTCTCTCACCGACGTGGTGCAGGGGGTGATGATGATGATCGCCCTGCTGGTCGTGCCGGTCATCGCGATCTTCGCGGTCGGTGGGCTCGGAGAGACCGCGGCGGCGATCCGCGAGGTCGACCCGGCACGGCTGTCCCTGGTGGGGGGCGAGGCCTTGTCCGTGACGACGGTGATCGGCATCATCTCGGCGGCGGCGTGGGGCCTGGGCTACTTCGGCCAGCCGCACATCATCGTGCGGTTCATGGCCATGCGGGACGCCGCATCGGCGGGGCCGGCGCGGCGGATCGGGATCAGCTGGATGGTCGTGTCGCTGCTCGGGGCGGTCGCGTGCGGCCTCGTCGGTATCGCGTTCTTCCAGCGCACGCAGAACGCGCTGGACGACCCCGAGCTCGTGGTGCTGGCGATGTCGCAGATCCTGCTGCACCCACTGATCGTCGGCTTCGTGTTCGCCGCCGTGCTGGCGGCGATCATGAGCACCGTGTCGAGCCAGCTGATCGTCAGCTCCTCGGCCTTCGTCGAGGACCTGTACAAGGTCTTCGGCCGGGACACCTCGCCGCGCACCATGCTGCTGCTCGGTCGGCTGTGCGTGCTGGCGGTCGCCGTGATCGCCGGCGTGCTGGCCGTCAACCCGAGCGACACGATCCTGGACCTGGTCGCGTTCGCCTGGGCGGGCTTCGGCGCATCCTTCGGGCCGGCCATCCTGCTGTGCCTGTTCTGGCGCAGGCTCACGAACTGGGGTGCGCTGGCCGGAATGGTCGCCGGTGCCGTCATCGTCTTCGTGTGGGACGCCTACGGAGAAGCCGTCTCGGGCGTGGACCTGTACGAGATCGTGCCCGGGTTCATCGCGAATCTCGTGGTCGCCGTCATTGTCAGCCGGATGACCTACACACCGAACCCGGAGTTGGATCGCGAGTTCGACACGGCGGTCGCGGTCGCCCAACAGAAGAAGGTCGCCGCCGCGTAGCCGTTACCCGACGGCACGCAGTTCGAAGACGGCCACCCGGTCGGCGATCCCGGCGAACTCGTCGGGGTCGCCGACCTGCACGAGCCCGAGCCGCACGAAGAACGGCACGCCGTGCGGCACCTCGGTGGGGAAGGCGCGCACCACGGCGCGGCGGAGGTCCGGGTCGGTGACCTCGGTCAGCGTGACCTGCTGCCGGTTGCGTCCGCAGGCGAGCTCGCCCCGGCCCGCGGCCCGGACGTTGCGGGCCCAGTCCGACTGCGGCAGCCCGGCGATCACGTACCGGTGCCCGTCGACCGTGAGTGGTGAGACCGGGGTGGTCCGGGGTGTGCCGGAGACGCGGCCCGGCACGGTGAGCACGTGGATCGTGCCGAGCCGCAGCCCGAGCCGCTGCAACAGCCTGACCAGGCGGTTCGCGGCGGGGAGCCAGCTCGGCAGCGTGGGCGTCGCCACGGTAATCCTTTCGATCGTCGAAATGCTTCGGCCTCAGGTTAGACTCCTTCGAGTGTCGAAGCAATTGGCGGTGGAGCGGGCGGCGCGTGCGGCGTCCGAGTTCGGCGACGCCGCGGACGTGGTGGACGCGGCGGCCGCGGTCGTCTTCGGCGTCAACCGCACCGACCTGCGGATCCTCGGCACCGTCGCGGACGGCCCGCGGACGGCGGGGCAGGTCGCCACCGCCGTGCACCTGAGCCCGGCGGCCGCGACGACCGCGATCCAACGGCTCGTCGCGCGCGGCCACCTCACCCGCGAGCCGGACCCCGAGGACCGCAGGCGCGCCGTCGTCGCGCTGACCGGGTCAGCACGTGAGCTGGCCGAGCGGATCTACGGGCCGGTCGGAGCGGCCGGGATGTCATCGTTGCAACGCTGGAGCGCGGCCGAACTGTTGCTGATCGCCGACTTCCTGGAACGCGGCCGGGCCGTGCAGCTGGCGGAGGCGGAGCGGATCCGGGGAATGGCTAGGTAGCCGCTGCAGTCACGGTCAGCCGCGGCGCGTCAGGAATGGGTGCCGTACACCCGCGTGGGCTCGACGAGCACCGCGGCCCGCCGCTCCTCGCGCATGACGCGGTCGTAGGTGTCCCAGTCGTCGTGGCTGCCGCCCGCGCCGGCGAACACCGCGCGCAGGAGCAGGCGCAGGCCCTCGCCGTCGACGCCGTCGGCCGGGTCGTCCGGGCCGATCAGCTCGCTCCGGCCGTCGACGCCGATCCACTCCCAGCCGGCCCGCCACAGGATCGAGGTGGCGGGCCGTTCGCGCAGGGCGCGCAGCTTGATCGGGCCGTAGGTGACGTACCCGACGACCGGTCGCCCGGTGAGCGGGTGCTCGACCACCCCCGCGTTCACCAGCGAGGCGTGCGGCGTGCCGTCGGAGCGCACGACGTTGATGCTCGCGAGCCCGTGGTCACGGGCGACGAAACGGCGGACCGGGGTCAGATCGGGAACCGTCACGGACACAGTCTGCACCCGACCAGAGGTGATGCACGCCGCCGCTCGTGCTGAGGTACACGCCCCGCAACGCCGCACCCGTCCGGTCGCAGGCCTCCCGCAGGGCCGCCGCCCACTGCCGGTCGCCGGCGGCCGGGCCGACCAGCTGCTCGACGCGCTCGAGGACGTCGGCGTCGGTGAGCAGCAGCGGGGCGTTCGCGGGGTTCGGGATCGTCATGCGCGGAGCGTCCTGCATCGAGGGGTGATCCCGTCGCCGTTCGGTGGAAGGTGTGGATGCCCCGGCCGCGGCCGCGCCATCCTGGGAACGTCCCCGGACCGAGGAGGCACCGATGCTCAGCACGCGGTTCACCGAGCTCGTCGGCTGCGACGTCCCGCTCCAGCAGGCGCCGATGGGGCGGGTCGCCCCGCCCGGTCTCGCGCTGGCGGTGGCGCGGGCCGGTGGGCTCGGCACGGTCAGCGCCCCGCTCGGGGCGGCTCCGCAGACGTTCGCCGCCCAGCTGGACTCGTGGACGGACCCGAGCGCGGGGGCGCTCGCCGTCAACTTCGTCACCGAGCAGGTCGACCCGGCCGCCGTCGCGGTCGCGGGGGCGAGGGCCCGGGTGGTCGACTTCTTCTGGAACACCCCGCGCGCCGAGCTCGTCGACGCCGCGCACGAGGGCGGCGCGCTGGTGAACTGGCAGGTCGGGTCGTTGCCCGACGCCGTGCTCGCCGTCGAGGCGGGGGCGGACGTCGTCACCGTGCAGGGCCGGGAGGCGGGCGGGCACGTGCGCGGCGACACGGCGCTGCTGCCGCTGCTCACCGCCGTGCTGCGCGCCGTGGACGTGCCGGTGCTCGCCGCGGGCGGCATCGCCGAGCCGCGGGCGCTGGCCGCGGTGCTCGCGGCGGGCGCGGCCGGGGCCAGGGTCGGCACCCGGTTCCTCGCGACGCCGGAGTCGGGAGCGCACCCCGAGTACGTCATGGCGCTGCTCGCCGCCGGTCCGGACAGCACCGAGATCACCGACGGGTTCGCGGAGTGCCCACTGTGCGCCACGCTCCCGCGGGCGCGGGTGCTGCGCTCGGCGATCGCGGCGAGCGGCGCCGTCGACGAGGAGCGGGTCGGCACCATCGGGGACGACGAGCCGGTCCCGCCGCGCTCGGGGATTCCGCCGCACCAGGAGGTGCAGGGCATGATCCATGCCATGGCGCTCTACGCCGGCAGCGGCGTGGAACACGTCACCGCCGTCCGACCGGCTGCGGAGGTCGTCCGGGAGCTGGCCGACGGGGCCGAGTGTCTCCTGCGCGTCTGGTGAGATGGCGGGGTGACGGCAGGCAGTACTGGTTCTGAAGGGGTCGACGTGACGGCCCGGCGCCCGGCGCGCCGGCAGTCGGAGATCGCGGCGTACGTCGTCCGGCACGGCACGGCCACGGCCCACGAGCTCGTCGAGGCGTTCGGCGTCAGCCTCATGACGGTCCACCGGGACCTGGACGCCCTGGAGCGCCAGGGCGTCGTCCGCAAGTATCGGGGCGGGGTCACCGCGCAGCCCACCAGCGTGTTCGAGAGCAACGTGGCCTACCGCCTCAACACCGCGCAGGAGCAGAAGCACGCGTTGGCCCGGCGCGCCCGCGCCATGGTCGAGCCGGGGATGTCGGTGATGCTGGACGACTCCACGAGCGCGCTCGCGGTGGTCCGCCTGCTGGAGGACGTCACCCCGCTCACCGTCGCCACCAACTTCCTGCCCGCCGTCTCGCTGCTCACCGCGATGCCCGACGTCCAGCTGATCGTGCTGGGCGGCATCTACTCGCCCTCCCACGACTCGTTCGGCGGGGTGCCGTGCGCCGAGGCCGTCGAGGCGCTGCAGACGGACCTGCTGCTCTGCAGCGTCTCGGCGGTGTCATCGACGCACGCCTACCACCAGGAGCAGGAGATCGTGCTGGTCAAGCGCGCGATGCTGGGCGCGGCGCGCACGCGGGTGCTCCTGATCGACAACGCGAAGCTGCGGCGCACCGCGTTGCACCGCCTCGCCCCGCTCACCGACTTCGACATCGTCCTGGTCGACGACCAGGCCCCCGCCGAGCAGGTCGCGGCCCTTCGCGATCAGGGGGCGGCCGTGGAGGTCGTGCCCGTCTGAGCGCCCCGGCCCCCGGCCCGCCCGCGCAGCCGGACCAGCACGACGTGCGCCGCGCAGGCGACCTGGACGGCGACGTAGCCGAGGGTCACCGGGAACAGGGCGGCGCTGACCCCGTTCGGATCCGGGTCGGTCGAGGCCGGGACGACGAGCGCGACGACCAGCACGAGCAGGGTGCTGGCGATGTGGAGGCGGGCGTAGGCCATGCCGCGGCCCGCGGCGGTGCGGACGCCGAGCTCGTGCACGACGAGCAGCCGGAAGGCGAGCCCGAGCAGCAGCAGCCGGAGCATGTCGGCGGCCTCGGCGTAGCCGGGTCCGAAGATGGACAGGCCGGGACCGGCGAGGAGCGCGCCCAGGGCGAGCAGCGGCAGGAAGATCTTCAGGAGGCGGCGGCGGGACGACGTCGTGAGCTCGGCGGCGCGTTCGGGTTCGCGCGCCCAGCTCGCCGACAGCGAGTGCATGTAGTAGTTGGCCGCGGTCTCGAGGACGATCGTGGCCTGCCAGGCGATGAAGAACGCCGCCCCCGACTCGGGCCCGAAGCGCAGGATGACGACGAGGGGCACCTGGTTGAGCAGCAGCGTGTAGCCGACCTGGGCGGTGGCGGTGGGGCCGAGGAAGCCGACGACCTCGGAGCGGCTGGGCATCACACCGGAGCCGGGGTCCTGGCGTGCGAAGCGGCGCACCACGACGAGGAGCACGATGGAACCGAACGCGATCCAGACGACGATCGGACAGACCCAGGACAGGACGACGCCCTGGGCGCCGAGCGCGGTGCCGAGGACGAGCAGCAGCGTGATCCGGACCGCGGCGAACAGGCCGTTGCGCCAGACCGTCCACCAGGGCTTTCCGATGGCGACGAGGATGTAGTCGTGGACGATGAACACGCCCCACCCGGCGCTGGCGAGCGCGAACAGGCAGATGCCGAGGGGGAGGGGGCCGTCCACACCGGCGGCGGTTCGGGCCAGGTCTGGTACAAACAGGACATAGCCGACGGCGACGATCGCGGACAGCGGCATGATCAGTAGGAGGCTGCGCCAGACCAGGGGTGAGGCGTGTCGGCCCGCGACCGGGACCCAGCGGATGAGTCCGAGGCCGAGGTTGAGTTGGGTGATACCGGCGATCAGGATGAAGGCGGAGACGACAGCGGCGGCGAGTCCGACCTCGGCTTGGGGGAGCAGGCGTGCGGCGATGAGCCAGCTGACGAGGCCGGCGAGTGCGCCGAGCGCGGAGCTGATGGACAGTGCGAGGCCCTCGCCCGCCCCGGACTTCCTGTCGGTGCAGGCGGCCGGCGGCGGCACGACCATCATCGGCTGGGTCGTCACGTCGGCGAGCGCGAAGTCCCCCCAGCGCGCCCGGCGCGCGGGAAGGGCGAACGGCACGGTGGGACACGCGTCCGGCCCCCTCGCGGGGATCCCCGGGCGGCTCATCGACGCGAATCCGGTCGCGAGGGCATGATCGTGGGAGATCGGACAGAAAGGTCGGTGAGGATGAGCGGGGACACCGATGGCGCGGTCCAGGCGTTGGTCGAGCTCAGAGCGGGGTTGGAACGCACGATCGCGGCCCTCGACGAGGCCTCCGGCCGCGCGGAGGAGCTGATCGAGCACCGCCGGCACGGAGCCTCCTGGTACGAGATCGTCTCCACGGAGGAGCCGCCCCTCGTCATCGAGACGATCACGCAGGTGCTGGACGACCTCGGCGAGCTCGGCAGCAGGTTCCGCCGGGAGGAGGCGCTCGCACTGCAGCGCGAGGACGTCAGCATCACGAAGATCGGCGAGCTGTTCCGCGTGAGCCGCCAGCGGGTGTCCACGCTCCTGCAGGGCACGCGCTCGCGGGCCGAGGCGGAGGCCTGACGGGGAGTGGATCTCACTGGCGCCACCCCGCGCCGTTCGGCTCCGCGCTCGACGTGGCGGGAGCGGCACCGTCCTGCTCCCAGAGCATCCACGGGCGGTTGCCCGCCCCGTAGGCGGCTTCGAGCGCGTGCCGCTCCTTCACCGTGTCGGCCGGCTGCCAGAACCCGCGGTGCCGGTAGGCCATCAACCGGCCCTCCTCCGCCAGCGGCCGGCACGCGTCCATGATCAGGTCCCCGTTCCGGGGCAGGTGGTCGAAGACCTCCGGGCGCAGCACGAAGTAGCCGCCGTTCTCCCACAGCGGCATCTCCTGCAGCGTCGTGATGCCCGCGACCCGGTCGTCCTCGCCCACGTCCACGCAGTGGAACGCCGACTGCGGCGGCACCGCCAGCAACGCGCCCACCGCGTCCGAGTGCCGGAACCTGTCCACCATCGAGTTCAGCGGCAGGTCGGTGAGCACGTCGGCGTAGTTGGCCAGGAACATCTCCTCGCCCGCGACGTGCCGGCGCACCCGGCGCAGCCGCTCCCCGATCGGCGAGTCGAGCCCGGTGTGGACGAAGGTGATCGTCCAGTCCGAGATGTCGGACGAGAACAGCCGCACGCGACCGGACTCCAGCGTGAAGTCGTTGGAGTCGGTGTCGGAGTAGGTGAGGAAGAAGTCCTTGATGTGGTGTGCCCCGTAGCCGAGGCACAGCACGAAGTCGGTGTGGCCGAAGTGCGCGTAGTAGCGCATCACGTGCCAGATCAGCGGCCGCGGCCCGACCGGCTGCATCGGCTTCGGGAGGTCGGACGCGCCGTCGCGGATCCGCATCCCGTACCCACCGCAGAACAGCACGACCTTCACGCGGTGCATCCCCTGACGCTCATGCGCAGCCTCCGTCACACGCCGTGAGCGCAATACCTGTTGCGCCCACCCCGTCAGGATGACGCATGGCGGGGCCCGGAGGTTGCTCGGCCCCCTCGAAGTGGATCGCTCGGGCGGATCGCGGTCGGCGCTCGAGACACGATCTGTGAACTACCGTCGAACTTCACACTCCAACACTGTTCGAACCCACTAATGGGTGATAATTTCCCGACGATCGACGCCCACCACGACGAGGAGGCGGGCATGACCGCTGTCGGCGAGTCCGTCCGGGCCCTTCCGGATGCGCCCCTGCGGCCGGCTTCGGGCGCGCGTCCCCGCCCGCTCCGGGAGTACGGGTTGTTCGCGCTGATGGTGGCGCCGAACCTGATCGTGATCGCGGTCTTCGCGTACTGGCCGATCCTCTACAACGCCTACCTCAGCCTCACCGAGTGGAACATGATCGCGGTCCGGCCGACGTTCGTCGGGCCGGCCAACTACGCGCGCACGCTCACCGACCCCGCGTTCCACCAGACGCTGTGGACGACCGTGGTGTTCACGGGCCTGATCGTGGCCGGCAGCCTGGTGATCGGGCTGGCGCTCGCGGTGCTGCTGAACCTGCCGCTGGCGGGACGCGGGCTCGTGCGCACGCTCTCGTTCGCCCCGCACGTGCTCTCCGGGGCCGCGGTGGCGACGCTGTGGCTCTTCGTCTTCGACCCGGGCTACGGGCTGGTGCGGGTGCTGCTCGACCCGCTCGGGATCACCGCGCCGAACCTCGTGAACGACTCGGACGGGGCGCTCGCCGCCCTGGTGGTCGTCTACCTCTGGAAGAACGTCGGGTTCGCCGGGCTGATCTACCTGACCGGTATGCAGGGCCTACCGCGTGAGCTGGACGAGGCCGCCGTCATCGACGGAGCCGGCCCGTGGACGCGGTTCCGCCGGGTCACCCTGCCCCAGCTGCGGCCGATCACGTTCTTCCTGCTGATCACGACCGTGATCGGCACGTTCCAGGCGTTCGACGTGATCGCCGTGATGACGGGCGGCGGGCCGGGTGACGCGACCACCACGCTCAGCTGGGCCATCTACAGCGAGGGCTTCGAGGCGTTCGACGCCGGCCGTGCCGCGACGATGTCGATCATCATGTTCATCATCCTGCTGATCGTCACCGCGGTCCAGGTCCGGATCATGGAGAGGCGGGTGCACGTCGGATGACGGCCACGCTGGAGAGGACGGTGCCGGCCCGCCCGCAGCGGACGCCCCGGCCCGTGCGCGCGGTGCAGTACGTGCTGCTGGTGGCAGTGGCCGCGGTGTTCCTCGGGCCCCTGTACTGGCTCGTCACCACGTCGGTGAAGGCGCCGGACGAGATCTACCAGGCTCCGCCCGGGTGGTGGCCCAGCGCCCTGACCTGGGAGAACTTCAGGCTGGCCTGGGACGCCGCGCCGTTCGACCGGTTCTTCCTCAACTCGACGGTCGCCACCGTGGCCGGCACCGCGCTCAAGGCCACGAACGCCGTGCTCACCGCGTACGCGTTCGTGCACCTGCGGTTCCCGTTCAAGAACGTGCTGTTCCTGGGCGTCCTCGGCGCGATGATGGTGCCGGGCCACGTCACGCTGCTGCCCAACTACCTCACGGTGGCGAGCCTCGGCTGGATCAACACCTACGCCGGGCTGATCATCCCGGGCATCGGCTCCGCGTTCGCCACGTTCCTGATGCGCCAGCACTTCCGCACGCTGCCCCGCGAGGTCACGGACGCGGCTGCCGTGGACGGCGCGGGGCACCTGCGCACCCTCTGGCAGGTGGTGCTGCCGATGTCGCGGCCGATGCTGATCACGGTCCTGGTGATCACCGCCGTCGAGGAGTGGAACCAGTTCGTCTGGCCATTGATCGTCACCAACACCGTGGAGATGCGGACGCTGCCGGTCGGGCTGCTGCTCCTCAAGGACCAGGAGGGACCGACGAACTGGGGCACGACCATGGCCGGCACGGCGCTCGTGCTCGCCCCGATGCTGGTGATCTTCTTCGTGGCGCAGCGCTGGATCGTCGGCGGCATCACGGCCGGGGCGGTGAAGGGATGAGAACGCGCCGATCCTTCCTCGGGCTGCTCGGTGCCGCAGGCGCCGCCGGCCTCGCCGGCTGCGGCTTCCGCTCCCCGGACGCCGAGTACGCCCAGCCCCCGGGCGCGATCCCCGCGCAGTACGCCGGGCGCGTGCGCGTGGTGTTCTGGCACTCCTACAGCGGACGCAACGGCAAGGCGATCGGCGAGCTCGCCACGCTGTTCAACGACTCGCAGGGCGACGTCTACGTCGAGACCCAGTACCAGGGCACCTACGACGACACGGCGCAGAAGGTGGCCGCCTCGCTGATCGCCGGGCAGGTGCCGGACATCGCGATCTTCTCCGACGTCACCTGGGAGCGGTTCTACCTCAACGACGCGCTGGAACCGTTCGACGCGTACTTCCGGCCCGGCTTCGACGCGGGCGGGTACGAGCCGAAGCTGTTCGACGAGGGGGTGCTGCAGGGCCACAGCTGGTGGATCCCGTTCGCCCGCAGCACGCCGTTGCTCTACTTCAACCGCGACGCGTTCGCGCAGGCCGGGCTGCCGGACCGGGCGCCGGAGACGTGGAGCGAGCTGCGGGAGTGGGCTCCGGCGCTGGCCCGCGTGCAGTCCGCCGGGCGGCCGCTGCGCAGCCTCGCGTTCGTCAAGGTGGACGGCGACTGGCAGTTCCAGGGCAACGTCTGGCAGTTCGGTGGCGCCTACTCCGACGGGCTCGACGTGACGATCGACGAGGACGGCGCGGTCGCGGCGGGCGAGTGGCAGCGGCGGCTCGTCCAGGACGGCTACGGCTACATGGCCACCAGCGCCACCACCGACTTCGCCAACGGCCTCGTGGCCATGGCGCAGGACAGCACGGGCGCCCTCCGCACCGTCACGGAGAAGTCGTCGTTCGAGGTGGGAGCCGGGTTCGTGCCGGCCGAGGTCGCATCCGGCGTGGCCACCGGCGGCGGCGGGATCGGCATGATGCGCAATGCCACCGCCGAGCGCAAGCAGGCCGCCGCGGAGTTCCTCGCCTTCCTCGCGCGGCCGGAGATGTCGGCCCGCTGGACCACCGAGACCGGCTACCTCCCGGTGGTGCAGGCGGCACGCCGGGAGCAGGTCCTCGTCGACCTCATCGCGCAGCAGCCGAACTACGGGGTGGCGATCGAGCAGCTGACGCAGGCCCGGCAGCAGGACGCGATCCGCCTCTACGGGCGCAACGCCAACGTCGCGATCTACACCGGTCTGCAGCAGATCTACGCCGACAACGCCGACCCCCGCGACGTGTTCGGGTCGGTGGCGCGGCGGCTCGAGTCGATCGCCGACGAGGTGCGGCGCCAGTACGAGGAGAAGGTGCGAGCGTGATCGTCACCGGCCACCGCGGAGCGATGGGCAGCGAGCCCGAGAACACCCTGCGCTCCTTCCGCAGGGCGCAGCGGGAGGGTTGCGACGAGATCGAGCTCGACCTGCGCGTCACCGCCGACGGCCACCTGGTCGTGCTGCACGACGCCACGGTCGACCGCACCACCGACGGCTCCGGCGCGGTGGCGGAGCTGACCTTCGACGAGATCCGGGCGCTCGACGCCGGCCTGGGCGAGCGGGTGCCGACCTGGGCCGAGGCCGTGGCCGCGGTCGACGTCCGATTCCAGGCCGAGGTGAAGGCCGAGGCGGCGGTGCCGCTGCTGGCCGAGTCGATGCGCGCGGACCCGAACCTGGCCCGGCGCACGCTCGTCACGTCGTCCCACGCGGAGATCCTGCTCGCCGTCCGCCAGGAGCTGCCCGAGATCGAGACCGGCCTCATCCTCGGCCGCACGCCGGCGTCCGCCGAGATCGTGGCCCGGACCACGTCCGCTGCCGCCGGCACCGCGCTGTGCGGGATCGCCGGGCTCACCGCCGAAAGCGTCGCCGACCTGCACGAGCGCGGCTTCGAGGTCACGGCCTGGCCGGTGCCCGACGAGCGGACCTTCGCGACGGCGTCGGAACTGGAGGTGGACGGAGTGACGACGGACCACCCCGAGCGCATCTGCGGCGTGGTTCGCGCAATCTGACCAGGGACGTGACCCGCGGCAGAACCCGCTCACACACCAACTTCCGCGCTCGCACACCAACTGCAGTTGGTGTGCCGGCGCACGAGTTGGTGTGCGACAGCCATCCCGGCGCCGCCGCATGCGGCCGGGTCCGCGAGGCGGCTCAGCCGCCGAGGTGGGGGAGTGCCTCCTCCAGGTCCACCACGTCCGCGTACTTCGCGTCCAGGTCCGTGAGGTTGTTGTCGTGCAGTTCCGGGGTGCGGTCGGCGCAGGCCTGGCGCACGACCTGCGGGTGGAAGCCGTGGTTCAGCGCGTCCGTGGCCGTGGCCCGTACGCAACCCGACGTCGAGACGCCCGTGACGACCACCGTGTCGACGCCGGCCGCGTGCAGCGTGGCCGCCAGCGACGTGCCGAAGAACGCCGACGCGTACTGCTTGACCACCACCGGCTCGCCCGGGCCCGGCTTCAGCACCAGCTCGCCCCAGCCGCCGTCGGCGTCCTCGGTGAACGCGGCCAGCGCGGGCACCTTCCGTGCGAACAGGCCGCCGTCGGCGAGGCCTGCGGTGTAGCGCACGACCGTCCAGACGACCGGGTGGCCGCCCGCCCGCGCCGCGTCCACCAGCCGCGCCGTTGCGGCGACCGCGGGCCCCGGCTCGGGCAGTGCGAACGGCCCGTCCGCCTCCGTGTAGGCGCGCACGAGGTCGACCACCACGACGGCGGGCCGCTCGCCCCACCCGACGCGGCCCGAGAACGCGCTCCCGTGCGGCCCGGTCACGCGTCCGTCCAGACCGGGCGCTTCGGGGCGGGCAGGCCCGTCTCCTCCTCGCACCGCGCCAGTAGCTCGTCGATCGGCGGGCCCATGTCGAACACGGGCAGCTCCGCCGGCCGGGCCGAGCGCATCTCGACCCGCAGCGCCTCGGTCGCCGCGGGGTCACCGGCGACCACGCCGTAGCGCCGCGCGCCCTCGGCCGTGACGAGACCGCGCCGCACCTCCAGCTCCACCAACGCCGGGTCGCGCTCGAGCGGGTCGCCCCACCCGCCGCCGCCCCAGGTGACGAAGTGCAGCACGTCGCCGGGGGCGACCGGGACGTCGTGGCACTTGCTCGGCAGCACCTCGCGGTCGCCGCCCGCCCGCTCGATCCACTTGGTGCCGCGCGCGCCCGGGTGGCCGCCGTTCACGCCCCATGGGTAGGTGAGCCAGCGGTCGTCGTGGATCGCGATCGTGCCCGGCTCCTCGAAGACGTACGCGACGTCGACGCCGTTGCCGCCGCGGTGCAGCCCGGGGCCGCCGGTGTCGGCGACGGTCTCCCACTTCTCGATCCGCAGCGGGTAGTACGACTCCAGGTACTCGCACGGGATGTTGACGAAGCTCGGCCACAGCGAGTGGCCGTCCGGGCCGTCACCGAGCGGGCGGCCGGGGATGCCGCCGAAGCCGATCGAGTACAGCTGGAACCACTCGCCCTTGCGCTCGCCCGCCGAGTAGTGCCCGGAGTACATGAAGTGCGGCGACGAGGAGAAGCCGGCCGCGTTGAGCAACGCCGGGTTGGTCTGGCCGAGCAGGCCGCCGAACAGGTCGAACACCCGCCCGACGCCGTGGTTGCGGCCGTTGAGCGACGCGGGCCGCTTCGGCCTCCAGTACGAGCCCTCGGGGATCGTGACGTCGACGAGGGGGTAGAAGCCGTCGTTCCACAGGATCTGCGGGTCGGCGACCGTGATCATGTAGATCCCGAAGAACATCCGGGTGAGGTTCTCGTTGATGTAGTAGTTGATCGGCCCGGCGGCCTGCGGGCTGGACCCGGTGAAGTCGATGTGCACCTTGTCGCCGGTGCGGGTGAGCGACATCTTCAGCTCGTATGGCCCGTTGCCGACGCCGTCGTCGCAGATGTAGTCGGTGAAGCTGAGCGTGCGGCCCTCCTCGAAGACCGTGTGCAGCAGCACCTTCATCGCGTCGTGGTTGCGCTGCAGGAGCGCGTCGAGCGCCGAGAGGTACGTGGCGGTGCCGAACCGCTCGCACATCTCCACCACGCGCCGGCCCGCCGTGCGGCAGGCCGCGACGAGGCCGTTGAGGTCGGCCCGGTTCCAGTCGGGCATCCGGACCTGGTTGAGGATGATCTTGAGCGCGTCCTCGTTCAGCGCGCCCTTCGCGTACAGCTTGAAGGGCGGGATCACCACGCCCTCCTCGTAGATCGTGCGCGCGTCGGTGGGCATCGAACACGGCGTCTTGCCGCCGACGTCGGACATGTGCCCGAACATCGACGCCCAGCCGACCACCCGGCCCTCGTGGAAGATCGGCATGACGAGCAGCCAGTCGTTGGCGTGGCTGATGGCGGCGCCGCACGCGTACGGGTCCGACGTCAGCAGGACGTCGCCCTCCTCGATCGAGCCCTCGAAGCCGTCGAGGAAGTCCGGGACGGAGAGGCCGAACTGGCCGACGACCATCTTCCCGCTCGGGTCTGCGATCAGCGGGAACTCGTCGTGCTGCTCGCGGATGCCCGGGGACAGCGCGGTGCGGAACAGCACCTCGTCCATCTCGTACCGGGCGTTGCGCAGGCCGTTCTCGATGAGGTCGAGCGTGACCGGGTCGACCTCCGCCTTCTCGACCGCGCTGGTCGCGGTCTCGATGATGCGGGCCATCAGCGGGCCTCCTCCGGACGGATCAGCAGGCTGCCGGACGGGTGCACGGTGGCCGTGTGGCCGGGCAGCACGAGGGTGGTCGAGTCCATCTCGATGGCGATCGCCGGACCGGCGACGACGTCGCCGGCCCGCAGCTTCGTGCGGTCGTACACGCGGGCGTCGACCCATTCACCCGACACGTGGACCGGGTGGGTGTCGACGAGCGCGGCGGCCGGGTCGCCGTCGCCCTCCTGCAGGTGCGTGGCGGCCACCTGCGGGCGCGGGCCGGTCACCGTGGCGCGGGCGTTGACCAGCTCGTGGTCGGTGGTCAGCAGGAACGAGAACAGCCGCTCGTGCTCGGCGTCGAACGCGGCGGCGAGCGTGCCGAGCGCGCCCTCGCCGAGGTCGGTGACGTCGACCGGGATCTCGAAGCCCTGGCCGTGGTAACGCACGTCGACGCGGAAGGCGGTGTCCTGCTCGGCCTCGGGGACGCCCTGCTCGGCCAGCCGGGCCCCGGCCTCGGCAGCCAGCTCGTGCAGGATCGTCGCGAGGTCGTCGGAGGACAGGTCGGCGAACCTGCGCAGGACCGTGCGGGCCGACTCGCTGCGTGCCGAAGTGGTGGCGTCGCCCAGCGCGCACAGCACGCCAGGGGACGGTGGGACGATCACCGGCCAGGCCCCGGTCAGCTTCCCGAGCGCGTTGGCGTGCAGCGGCCCGGCCCCGCCGAACGCGACGAGCGCGAAGTCACGCGGGTCGAAACCCTGCTGCACCGACACCAGCCGCAGGCCGCCGAGCATGTTCTCGTTGACGATGTCGACGATCCCGGCCGCGGCGGCCTCCGGGCTCGGGAGCCCCATCGCCTCGGCGACCTTGCCGACCGCGGTGCGGGAGGCCTCGACGTCGAGGGCGATCTCGCCCCCGGCGAGCGTCGGGGGCAGGTAGCCGAGCACGACGTTCGCGTCCGTGACGGTCGGCTCGGTACCGCCCTTGCCGTACGCGGCCGGGCCCGGGTCGGCGCCCGCGGACTGCGGGCCCACCCGCAGCGCCTTCGTGAGCTCGGGGACATGGGCGATGGAACCCCCGCCCGCACCGACCGTGCGCACGTCGACGCTGGAGGCGCGGACCGTCAGGTCGCCGATCTTCGTCTCGCGACCGATCCGCGGGGTGAGGCCCTGCACGAGGGCGACGTCGGTGGAGGTGCCGCCCATGTCGAACGTGATGAGGTCGGTGACGCCGCACTGCTCGGCCGTCCACACCGCGCCGGTGACGCCGCCGGCCGGGCCGGAGAGCAGCATCGTGACGGGCGCGCCGATCGCCGCGGCGGCCGAGGACAGCCCGCCGTCGCTGCGCAGGATCGCCAGCTCACCGGCCACGCCGCCGTCGGCGAGCTTCCCGGCGAGCGTCTCGGCGTAGTGCTTCACCTGCGGCTGGACGTAGCCGTTGGCCACGGTGGTGACCGTGCGCTCGTACTCCCGCAGCTCGGGCAGCACGTCGGAGGACAGCGACACCGGCACGCCGGGCAGCACCTCCGCCGCGATCTCGGCGATCCGCCGCTCGTGCGCCGGGTCGGCGAAGGAGTTGATCAGCGAGACGGCGAGCGCGTCGATCCCGGTGAGCCGGCCGAGCTGCTCGCGGACGTCGACGTCGGAGAGCTTCCGCACGACGCCGCCGTCGGAGGCGATGCGCTCGTCGACCTCGACGGTGTTCTCCAGCGCCGCGAGCGGCTCCGGCTTCGGCCAGATGATCCAGCCGGCGAGGCCGCCGGGCACGAACGAGCGGGCGATCTGCAGGACCTGCCGGAAACCCTTCGTGGTGACCAGCCCGACGGTGGCGCCCTTGCCCTCGAGGATCGCGTTGGTGGCGACGGTGGTGCCGTGCAGCACCTGGGCGACGTCGGACAGCGCGATGCCGGCCTCGGCGCACACCTTCCCGATGCCGGTGAGCACGCCGAGGGACTGGTCGGCGGGGGTGGAGGAGGTCTTCGCCCGCCACGTCGCGCCGGTCGCCTCCTCGACGAGGAGGACGTCGGTGAACGTGCCTCCGACGTCGACACCGAGCCGGTAACTCATGCGTCCTCCTCCTGCTCGCGCGCGGCCCGCAGCATCACCGCGCGGGCGTTGTGGATGTGTGCGGTCATGACGGCCTGCGCCCACGTCGGGTCGCCCGCCCGGATCGCGGCGACGATCTCGACGTGGTGGGCGAGGCTGCGGCGCAGCGACGCCTCGTCGTAGGCGTGGAAGTTGCGCAGCTGGATCGGGGCGTGGATGGCGCCGGCGAGCGCCGCGGCGAGCGCGGGCTGGTCGGCGATCACGACCAACCGGCCGTGGAAGCGGCGGTTGAGCGGGACGAGGGCGTCGAGGTCCTGCGCCGGGCCGGGGAGGCCGACCGCGAGCATCTCGGCGGCGAGCTCGTCCAGCGCGCCGACGTCGGCCCATTGCGCCCGGGGGACGGCGTGCCCGGTGATCCGCGGTTCCAGGGCCGAGCGCAGGTCGAACACGCCCTCCAGCTCGGCGACGCTCCAGCTGGCGACGCGCGCCCCGCGGTTGGGCACGACCTCGACGAGCCCCTCGGCGGCGAGCCGGGTGAGGGCCTCGCGGACCGGCGTGCGGCTCACCCCGAGCCGTTCGGCGAGCTCGACCTCGCCCAGCCGCGCGCCCGCCGCGAACTGCCCGTGCAGGATCAGCTCGCGCAGCGCACCCAGCGCGCGCTCGGTGGAGGTCACCGTACGTGTCACGCGTCACCCCGTCCCGCAGATTGTGTGCAATCTAGGACTGGAGGTTCCACAGGGCAACGGTTCAGGCGTAACTTCGCGACGAATGCATGCAAAGGGGGATCACGTGGGCGATCTGCTGCGGTCCGGTCCGGCGCCCCGCGCCCGGTTGCGGGAGCTGCTCGCCGGGCCCGGCCCGGTCGTGGCGCCGGGTGCGTACGACGCGCTCTCGGCGCGCCTCGTGGAGCAGGCCGGGTTCGGCGTCGTCTACATGACGGGCTTCGGCACCACGGCGTCGCTGATCGGCCGGCCCGACGTCGGGCTGCTCGGCGGTGCGGAGATGGTCGACAACGCGCGGCGCATCGTCGCCGCGGTCGACGTGCCGGTGATCGCGGATGCCGACACCGGCTACGGCAACGCGATCAACGTCGTGCGCACCGTGCGTTCCTACGAGCAGGCCGGCGTCGCGGGCGTGCACCTGGAGGACCAGGTGATGCCGAAGAAGTGCGGTCACATGAGCGGCAAGGCGGTGATCGGCACCGACGAGATGGTGGGCAAGATCCGCGCCGCCGTCGCCGCCCGCCACGACCCCGACTTCCTGGTCATCGCGCGTACCGACGCCGCCGCCGTCGACGGGCTGGACGCCGCGCTGGACCGCGCCCGTGCCTACGCCGACGCCGGTGCCGACCTGCTCTTCGTCGAGGCGCCGACCAGCGAGGACGACATCGCGCGCGTGGCGCGGGAGCTCGCCGGCGTCGCGCCGCTGGTGTTCAACTGGGCCGAGGGCGGGCGCACCCCGCCGCTGCCACTGGACCGGATCGCCGAGCTGGGGTTCGCGCTGGTGCTGTTCCCGATCGGCACGCTGCTCGCGGCCACCGCGGGCATCCGCTCCCTGCTCGCGGCCCTGAAGGCCGACGGCACGCCCGCCGCCGCACTGCCGGGCCTGCCGTCGTTCGACGAGTTCACCGACCTCATCGGACTGCCCGAGATCCGGTCGCTGGAGGAGCGCTTCGGGACCTGACGCCCGGATCAGATCGCCTGGACGACCGGCACGTCGTAGCGCGCGATGCGCGGGTCGGCCGTCACCAGCGGCACACCTTCGAGCTGCGCCTGTGCCACGAGGAGGCGGTCGAACGGGTCACCGTGGTGACGCGGGAGGGTGGCGACGTGCAGCGCGTGGGAGTGGGTGACCGGGAGGCCGTCGACGTTGTCACGACGCATGCGCGACGGGACGTAGGTCCTCGGTGGTTCGGGCAGCGGGAGCTTGCCCAGCGCGTGCTTGATCGCGATCTCCCACGAGCTCGCCGCGGACAGCAGCAACTGCGCGGATCCGTCGCCGAGGCGGTCGCGGACGTCGTCCGGCACGCGCTCGGGTTGTGTCTGGAGCCAGAGCCAGACGTGTGTGTCGAGGAGGTACCTCATCCTCCTTCGAACGCCCTCTGCACGTCGTCCGGCAGCGGATCGTCGAAGTCCTCGGGCACCTCGAACAGGCCGCGGTCGGCACCGAACGTGCGGCGGGCCCGCCGCTGCACCGGGACGAGGCGGGCCACCGGCTCCCCGCTGCGCGTGATCACGACCTCTTCGCCTTCGGCGACCCGGCGCAGGAGATCGGAGAGCGTCGTCTTGGCCTCGTGGACCCCGACCTCGACCATGCGGAGCAGCTTAGCCAGCCACTTAGCCAACGACCAAGCGGTGCCCCGATCGGTCCGGGCGCCCCGGTCGGCCTACTCTCGGGCGCCATGACGCAGAAGGTGCGGGTCGCTGTCGTGTTCGGGGGTCGCAGCAGCGAGCACGCGATCTCCTGCATCTCCGCGGGGGCCGTCATGTCCCACCTGGACCCCGAGCGGTTCGAGGTCGTCCCGGTCGGCATCACCCGCGACGGCGCCTGGGTGCTGGGCACCTCGGACCCGCGGGAGCTGGTGATCTCGGACCGCGCGCTGCCGTCGGTCGAGGCGGGTGGCACCGCGCTCGCCCTGCCCGGCGACCCGACCCGCGGCGGGCTCGTCGTCCTCGACCCCGACCGGGCCGGCGAGGTCTTCTCCGGCGTCGACGCCGTGTTCCCCGTCCTGCACGGCCCGTTCGGCGAGGACGGCACGATCCAGGGCCTGCTGGAGATGGCCGGCGTGCCCTACGTCGGGGCCGGCGTGCTGGCGAGCGCCGCGTCCATGGACAAGGAGTACGCGAAGAAGCTCCTCGCCGCCGAGGGCATCCCGGTGGGCGACGTCGTCGTGCTGCGCCGGGGCACCGCGACGCTGACCCCCGAGGAGCGCGTACGGCTCGGGCTGCCGGTGTTCGTCAAGCCGGCGCGGGCGGGCTCGTCGGTGGGCATCACGCGGGTCACCGACTGGGCCGACCTCGACGCCGCGATCGCCACCGCCCGCGAGCACGACCCGAAGGTGCTGGTGGAGGCCGCGATCGTCGGGCGCGAGGTCGAGTGCGCCGTGCTGGAGTTCCCCGACGGCACGGTGCGCGCCAGCGTCCCGGCGGAGATCCGGATCGTCGGCACCGCCCCGGACGGCCACAAGCCCGAGTTCTACGACTTCGAGGCCAAGTACCTCGACGACGTCTGCGAGTTCGACATCCCCGCCAAGCTCGACGACGCGGTCGCCGAGCGGCTGCGCGCGATGGCCGTCACCGCGTTCCACGCCGTCGACGGGCAGGGCCTCGCCCGCGTCGACTTCTTCGTCGGGCCGGCCGGCGAGCTGACGCTCAACGAGGTCAACACGATGCCCGGCTTCACCCCGATCTCGATGTACCCCCGGGCCTGGGCCGTCACCGGGATCGACTTCGAGACGCTCCTGAGCACGCTCGTCGAGACGGCGGTGGCCCGGGGGACCGGCCTCCGATAGATCCCCGGTACCGGGTGATTCTGACCGCACATACCTTCGAGCGTCCGCACACATGGTCGGGCATGTGTGCGGAGGGGCGTCGGTGTGTGCGGCGGGTCTAGGACGGCTCCGGGTGGCCGTGGACCAGGCGCGTCAGGGCGGAGCCCAACGGGTGGCGTTCCTCGCCTACCCGCACCCAGCGGGGCCCGCCGAACGGGGCCTGCTCCTCGACGGTCACGACGACGCCGGGGTAGATGCCCAGCTCACCGAGGTAGCGCAGGGCGGCGCTGTCGCGGTCGGACACCCGGTCCACGCGGAACCGGCAGCCGGCGGGGGCGGCGTCGAGGGGCTCGCCCCAGCCCTCCTCGTGCGGGCCGTCGCGGGGCGGGATCGGGTCGCCGTGCGGGTCGTGCGTGGGGTGGCCCAGCGCGGCGTCGATGCGATCCTCCAGCCGGTCCGAGAGCGCGTGCTCCAAAAGCTCCGCCTCGGCGTGCACCTCGTCCCACGGCACGTCGAGCACGCGGGCGAGGAACGTCTCCAGCAGCCGGTGCCGGCGCACCACCCGCAGCGCGGCCAGTTCACCCGATGCGGTGAGCTGCAACGTGCGGCTGTCCGGGCGCGTGAGCAGGCTCCCGTCCTCCAGGCGCCGCACCATGGCCGAGACCGACGGCGCGGACACGCCGAGCTCGTGGGCGAGTTGTCCTGTGGTGACCGGCTCGCCCCGATGGGCGAGGTGGTAGATCGCCTTGAGGTAGTCCTCGGTCGCCCGGGACATCGTCACCATGCCCGGAATCGTATGTGGTTACCGCTCAACGCACCGCCACGGCGGTGGCCGGCAGCGTCTCGCGGATCACGTCGGACAGCTGCTGCAGGGGTGCGCTGCCGGCATCGACCGGGACGGTGAGCGCGGCGTAGACCGGGCGGTCCACGGCGATGTAGCTCACCTGGACGGGTTGGGGGAGGCCGTCGTCGAGCTGCAGCCAGCGCACCCCGTTCACCTCGAGGAGCGGCGAGGTCGGCGTCAGCTCGGCCGGCCGGGGGAGGCCGCAGCGGAGCACGACGGGGCGGGGCGCCGCCGCCCAGGCGCGCACACCGGGCAGGCTGTCGGCCTCGGCGATCGGGCGGGGCGGCATCGGGCCGTCCGGGCCGTCCAGCTCGGCGGGGAGCGCGGCGAGCAGGGCCGTGCACTCCGGGCCGGACGCGCCGGGGGAGTCGACCGGGGCCACCGCGAGCGGCCCGGTGTCGGGCGGGGGCGGCTCACCGACCCCCCGCACGCGCGCGGTGACGGCGATCGCGGCCACCGCGACGGCGAGCAGCAGGGGAAGCGCGATCGCGATCGCGACGGGTGGGGAGAGCCGGGTCACTGGCTCAGGAGAGGTGGACCACCGGGCAGGTCAGCGTGCGCGTGATGCCGCTGACGCCCTGCACCTGCGCGACGACGAGCTGGCCGAGCTGGTCGACGTCGTCGGCCTCGGCGCGCACGATCACGTCGTAGGGTCCGGTGACGTCCTCCGCCGACACCACGCCCGTGATCTTGGAGATCTCCGCGGCCACGGCGGCGGCCTTGCCGACCTCCGTCTGTACCAGGATGTAAGCCTGCACCACGGCGAGCCCCTTCCACTTCGATCATCGGACGTAGGAGAGTCGGATGCCGAACGTACCGGAGGTGACGCCCGTGCCCACATCACGACCGACCCCGACGGGCGAAGCCGAGGCGGAGAACACACTCGCCGGGATCGGCGAGTTCGGACTGATCGCGCGGCTGACCGAAGGCCGGCCATCCGCGCAGGCCACGCTGCTCGGGCCGGGCGACGACGCGGCCGTCCTCGCGGCGCCCGACGGCCGCGTCGTGGCGTGCACGGACGTGCTCGTGGCGGGCGTGCACTTCCGGCTCGACTGGTCCGGGCCGGAGCAGATCGGGCGCAAGGCGGCGGCCGCCAACCTCGCCGACGTCGCGGCGATGGGAGCGGTTCCCACCGGTCTGCTCGTCGGCCTCGCCTGCCCGCCCGACATCCCGGTCGAGACCCTCGCCGGGCTGACCGACGGGCTGTGGGCGGAGGCGAGGTCGGTCGGGGTGGGTGTGGTCGGCGGTGACGTGGCCTCCTCGCCGACGCTGGTCCTCGCGGTCACGGCGCTGGGCTCCCTCGAGGGGCGGGAGCCGGTGACGCGGGCCGGGGCGCGTCCGGGCGACACGGTCGCGCTGGTCGGACGGGTCGGCTGGGCGGCCGCCGGGTGGGCGGTGCTGGCGCGTGGCTTCCGCTCCCCGATCGCGGTGGTGTCCGCGCACCGGACACCGGAACCCCCCTACGCTGCGGGGCCCCAGGCCGCCGAGGCCGGCGCCACGGCCATGATCGACGTCTCGGACGGGCTGCTCGCCGACCTCGGGCACGTCGCGCGGGCGTCCGGCGTGCGCATCGACGTGCGCACCGCCGCGCTGGCGGTGCCGGACCGGTTGGTCGACGTCGGCGCCGCGCTCGGCGTCGACCCGATGCACTGGCTGCTCACCGGTGGGGAGGACCACGCCCTGGCCGCGACCTTCCCCGGCGACGTCCCCGAGGGCTGGACCGAGATCGGGACGGTCGCGGAGGGCGAGGCCGAGGTCCTGGTGGACGGGAAGGTCTACGACGGCGGGCCGGCCGGATGGGAGCACTTCGGCCGCTGAGCGGAGCCCGCGCGCGGCGAGACGCATCTGCGCGCGGCGGACGGAGCGCCGGGGTAACGATCTCGTCCCTTTCGACCCCGATCGTCCCGGCCGGTCATAGGCTCGCCCGGTCGGGTCGACGACGCCTCGGGAGCCAAGTCATGCGCATCAGTTCGGAGTTCGACCGTCGGCGCTTCCTCCAGGCCACCGGCCTGGCCGCCCTCGGCGCCACGCTCGTGTCGTGCGCGGAGGACGAAGGGATCGGCGCCGGCGGCCCGGAGCCCACCCAGCCGGCGCCCACCGGCACGTTCAGCGAGCCGGCCGCACCACTGTCCGGATCCCTGTCGATCCTGATGTGGAGCCACTTCATCCCGGCCCACGACGTCTGGTTCGACCCGTGGGTGAAGGAGTGGGGTCAGCGGGTCGGCGTGGAAGTGACCGTCGACCACATCAACTACGCCGAGCTGCCGGCGCGCACGCAGGCCGAGATCCAGGCGGGCCAAGGCCACGACCTGATCCTGCACATCTCCCCGGTGCCGCAGTACGAGCCGAGCGTGCTCGACCTCACCGATGTCGTCACCGAGTCGAACAACCGGCACGGCCAGATGATCGAGCTCTGCCAGAAGTCCTCGTTCAACCCCACCACCGGCAAGTACTTCGCGTTCGCGCCCGCCTGGGTGCCCGACCCCGGTGACTACCGCAAGAGCCTGTGGACGCCGGTGGGCCTGCCCGACGGCCCCACCACCTGGGACGAGCTGCTGCGCGGCGGCACGGACATCAAGAACAGCCAGGGTGTGCAGCTGGGCATCGGCATGTCCCAGGAGATCGACTCGAACATGGCGGGCCGGGCCCTGCTCTGGTCGTTCGGGGCGTCGATCCAGGACGAGTCCGAGCAGGTGGTGATCAACTCGCCGGAGGCGGTTGCGGCCGTCGAGTTCATGGCGAAGCTCTACAACCAGGCGATGACGCCCGAGGTGTTCTCGTGGAACGCAGCGTCGAACAACCAGGGTCTGGCCGCGGGCCAGCTGTCCTACATCCTCAACTCGCTGTCGGCCTGGCGGACCTCGCAGGAGACCGACCCCGAGGTCGCGGCCGACATCTTCTTCTCGCCGGCGCTGCGCGGGCCCGCGGACGCCAGGGCGGCCAGCCACGTCCTGTACAACTGGATCGTCCCGAACTTCGCCGCCAACCCGGACGCGGCGAAGGAGTTCCTCCTGCACTACACGGACAACCTCGACGTCGTGGCCTGGCAGTCGAAGCTCTACGACTTCCCCGCCTACACCGACGTGGCACCCGACCTCGGCAAGTGGGTCGGTACCGACCCGTTCGGCGCCCAGCCGCCGGAGAAGCTGTCCCTCCTGGAGAGCGCCATCGACTGGAGCACCAACATCGGCTACCCGGGCACGGCCAACACGGCCGAGGGCGAGGTCTTCGCGACGTTCGTCATCCCCAACATGTTCGCCAGGGCCGCGCGGGGCGAGGTGAGCCCGCAGCAGGCCGTCGCCGACGCCGAGGCGCAGATCAAACCGATCTTCGACAACTGGCGCTCGCGCGGGCTGATCGGCACCGGTGGGAGCTGAGCGTTCTTGAGCACGGTTGAGGTCAAGGAACTGCGCAAGTCCTTCGACTCGGGTCGGGCGTACGCGATCGACGGGGTCGACCTGGCCACGGGCGAGGGGGAGTACCTGGTCCTGCTGGGACCGTCGGGGTGCGGCAAGACCACGCTGCTGCGCACCATCGCCGGGCTCGAGCAGCCCACGAGCGGCGACGTGCTCATCGGCGGGCAGGTGGTCACCGGGCTGCCGCCGCGGGCGCGGCGGATCGCGATGGTCTTCCAGAGCTACGCCCTCTACCCGCACAAGACCGTCCAGGCCAACATCGTGTTCCCGCTGCGTGCCGAGGGGATGGCGCCCCGCGAGCGGGACGAGAAGGCCCGCAAGGCGGCCGAGATGCTGGGCATCGGCCACCTGCTCGGGCGCAAGCCCCGCCAGCTGTCGGGCGGCGAGCGGCAGCGGGTGGCCCTGGCCAGGGCACTGGTGCGCGACCCCACGGCGTTCCTGCTCGACGAGCCGCTGTCGAACCTGGACGCCAAGCTGCGCACGAGCGCCCGCGACGAGCTGAAGCGGTTCCAGCAGGACATCCGCGCCACCACGATCTACGTCACGCACGACCAGAGCGAGGCGATGGGCCTCGGCGACCGGATCGCGGTGATGTCCGAGGGCCGGGTGCGCCAGATCGCGGCGCCCGTCGAGATCTACGACGACCCGGCCGACACGTTCGTCGCCACGTTCATCGGGTCGCCGCCGATGAACCTCGTGCCGCACGGCGACGTGCTCGTCGGCTTCCGGCCGGAGCACCTGCTGCCCGTCGAGAACGTGTCCGGCGAGCGGATCACGGCCACGCTCGAGGTGCAGCGGATGGAGTACCTGTCCGGCGACCGGCACGTGTACGGCAGCGTCGACCTCGGGGACGGGCCGTGCCGCGTGATCGCCCGGCTGCCGGCCACCGTGGAGACGCCGATCGAGGTCGGGGAGCGGCACGACTTCGCGGTGCCCGCAGGCAGGCTGCGCTTCTTCGACGCCAAGAGCGGCCTGCGCACCGAACCGGTCCGGCTGGGGGCGTGATGGGGTCGTCGGCACCTCCTGCCGAGGCCGCCGCGCGGACCCGTGATCCGCGGGTCGCCGACCTGCGGAGACGCGGCATCGCCGACCGCGACGGCGTGCTGTCCTGGCTGCTCCTCGCCCCCGCCGTGGTCTACATCCTCGCGCTGGTCGGGGTGCCGTTCGTGCTGGCGGTCGCCTTCAGCTTCTCGGACGTGACCGGGGGCGACCCGAGCTTCGACTGGGTCGGCCTCCTCAACTTCGAGCGGATCTTCGGGGACCCGGTGTTCTGGCGGGCCCTGCGCAACACCCTCGTGTTCACCGCGGTGTCGATGGTGTTCATCGTGATCTTCGGCAAGGTGCTGGCGAACATCCTCATCGCCGACTTCCGCGGCCGCTGGATCGTCCGGTTCTGCGTGCTGCTGCCCTGGACCACCCCGGTGGCGCTCTCGACGATCACCTGGCTCTGGCTGCTCGACTCGGTGTTCTCCCCGATCGACTGGGTGCTGCGCAACCTCGGCATCATCGGCTCGAACATGTTCTGGCTCGGGCAGCCGGTCCTGGCCATGATCTCGGTGATCGCCGTGCACGTCTGGCGGCTGGTCCCGCTGGCCGCGGTGATCATGATGGCCGGGCTGCTGTCCGTCCCGAAGGACGTGCAGGAGCAGGCCGCGGTGGACGGCGCGGGGTACTGGCGGCGGATGTTCGAGGTCACGATCCCGCTGACCGCCCCCGTCATCGCGATCTCGGCGCTGTTCGGTGCGGTCTTCACGTTCACCGACATGACCGTCGTGTACGTCCTCACCCGCGGTGGGCCCACCAACGAGACCCAGGTGCTCGCCAGCTGGGCGTTCTTCAAGGGCATCGAGGGCAGCGACGTCGCGCAGGGCGCGGCGATCGCGCTGTTCCTGTTCCCGCTGCTGCTCGCGGCCGCGATCGCGATCCTGCGGGCGGTGCGTGGGATGGAGATCAACTGATGGACGGCCTCGTCGTCACCGACGCCGATCGGCGGCGCTACGCGCGCCGGCACCGGACGGCCCGGATCGGGCTGTACGTGCTGGCCGTCCTGTCCGCGCTCGCCGCGGCCGGCCCGTTCGTGTGGGCGGCCATCACCACGTTCAAGCAGGACAGCGACCTCTACCGGCGCAGCAACAACCCGTTCACCTTCAACGAGCCGCCCACCAGCGACCACCTCGGGTTCCTGCTCACCGGCACCGGGTTCGGCACGTTCGCGTGGAACACGCTGTGGGTCGGCGTGCTGGTCGTGCTGATCACGCTGGCGCTGGCGCTCCCCGCCGCCTACAGCCTGGCCCGCCTCGACCGACCGTGGGCGGGCCGGATGGGCATCGCGATCTTCTTCGTCTACCTCGTGCCGCCCACCCTGCTGTTCCTGTCGCTGTCGCGGCTGGTGGTGGCGCTCGGGCTGCAGGACTCCACGTGGTCGCTCGTGGTGATCTACCCGACGATCACCGTGCCGGTGTCGGTGTGGCTGCTCATCGGGTTCCTCAAGACCATCCCGAAGGACATCGAGGAGCAGGCGATGGTCGACGGCTACAGCCGCGTGGGGGCGATGGTGCGCGTGGTCGCGCCGCTGCTGTTCCCCGGGCTCGTCGCCGTCGTCGTCTTCGCGTTCACCCTGACCGCCAGCGAGTTCATCTACGCCCTCGCGTTCATCTCGCCGAGCGCCGAGAAGGTGATCAGCACCGGGGTGCCCACCGAGCTCGTCCGGGGCGACGTGTTCTTCTGGCAGTCGCTCTCGGCGGCCGCCGTGCTCGTCGCCGTGCCCATCGCGCTGGTGTTCAACCTGTTCCTCGACCGCTTCATCGCCGGGTTCACGCAGGGGGCGGTGAAGGGCTGATGCCGAGGCCGTCGAGCACCTCGGCGGCGAGGATGACCTGGGCGAGGTCGTCCGTGCACGGCATCAGCACCACGTCGTCGGCGCCCGCGTCGCGCAGCCGGGTCAGCTCTGCGCCGAGGTGCTCGGGCGTGGTGGGGGTGTCGGCCTGCACCATCGGGGCGTAGCCGAGGTAGTAGTGCCGCAGGTAGTGCTCGGCGTACTCGTCGGCACCGGGGCCGAAGCAGAAGTAGCGCACGGTCACGACGCGCGGCCGTCCGGCGCGCCCGGCGCGGTCCCACGCCTCCCGGACCGCGGCGACGCCGTCCACCACCTGCCGGATCCCGAACGACGGCGCGATCCAGCCCTGCCCGACGGTGGCGGCCCGGGCGAACGCCGCCGGGACCAGCCCGCCGAAGAGCAGCCCGGGGCGGTCGGGAGGCAGCGCCGGCATCGGCCCGCTCGCGCCGGCGAGCTTGCCGCCCCACGCCTGGAGCATCGTGGCGACCATGGCGTCCATCGCGGACCCGAGGCCACGGTGCGGCACCTCGCTGGCCGCGTAGTCCTCCGGCCAGCCGCCCAGGGCGAGCCCGGCGGTCAGCCGCCCGCCGGACAGCCGGTCGATCGAGGCGAGCTGCTTGGCGAGCACCACGGCGTTCTGCCGGTAGGGGACGTTCAGGACGGTGGTGAGCAGCTCGACCCGCTCGGTGCGGGCCGCGGCGGCCGCGAGCGCGACGAGCGGGTCCAGGTTGTCGTAGACGAGCCGGTCGATCACGCCCAGCGAGCGGAAGCCGAGCCGTTCTGCCGTCGCGGCCCACTCGCCGAGCGCGGTGACGTCGGCCTCGGGGACGGCGGCCGGCAGCCCCATTCCGATCTTCATTGGACACCTCCGGATGTGAGATCCCGAGGATGACCGGCGTGCCCCTGCCGAGTCGTGAACGGAACGGACAGCGGACGGTGGCACGCCGATCCCGCCGCGGTCGCCATGGGCGGCCGGCGCGACCGCTCGACCGAGCGCGGGGGTGCCCCCCCAGCGATCGCCCGCACCGCGCAGCAGTGCGACCCATGCGAATCTCGGACCGATCATGACGCGTTGATCGTTGCGAGATCCCGCTCATGGCCCTCCCGGGGACGGTCGCAAGCATGTGATCATTGGGAAGCGCTGTCCGCGGCACGCGGGTGCCCGTCTCGCAGGGCGGATGCCGCCGAACCCGGCCGGCGGAAGTTGCCCACCGGGACGACGTAGACCGCACGGGGGTTGGATCTTCTTGCCCCGAGACCCCGTCAGCTCGAGATCGACTCCTAGCTCCGCGGGACCGGCACGCCTCGGATCGAGGCGTCGAGCAGCTGCACCGGGTGCAGGAGCGGGAGGTCGCGCCCGAGGTGCTTGCCGATCTGCAACAGGCAGCCCGGGTTGGCGGTGACCACCACGTCCGGCTCCACCGATCGGACGTTCGCGGCCTTGCGGGCGCCGAGCTCGGAGGCGGCGTCCGGCATGATCATGTTGTAGATGCCGGCCGAGCCGCAGCACAGCGCGGCCTCGGGGAGGTCCACCAGCTCCAGGTCCGGGATGGAGCGCAGCACCTCGCGCGGCTGGCTGCGCACCTGCTGGGCGTGTCCGAGGTGGCACGCGTCGTGGTAGGCCACGCGGCCGCGGAACGGATGCCGCGGCGCGCGCGGGCCCAGCTCGGCGAGCACTTCGTGCACGTCGCGCACCCGCGCGCTGAACGCGGCGGCGCGCTCGGCCCACTCGGGGTCGTCGGCGAGCAGGTGGCCGTACTCCTTCATGGACGAGCCGCAGCCGGCGACGTTGGTGACGATGTGGTCGACGTCCAGCTTCTCGTAGACCGCGATCTCGCGCTTCGCCCTGGCCAGCGCGCTGTCCTCGCGGCCGGCGTGCAGCTCGAGGGCGCCGCAGCACTGCTGCTCGCGGGGTACGAGGACGTCGCAGCCCTCGGCGGCCAGCACCCGGACGGTCGCGACGTTCACGCGGTGGAAGAACACGTCCTGCACGCAGCCCGACAGCAGCGCCACGCTCGCCCGGCGCTCCCCGACGGCGGGGGTGTGGACGGGCAGCCGGGCGAACGCCTCGCGCACCGACACGGGTGGGAGCAGCGACTCCATCGCGCCGAGCCGTCCCGGGAGCTTCGCCGCCAGCTTCGCCACCGCGGGGATCGCGCGCAGCCGCTGGTAGAACGCCCCCGGTATGGCGGCGGCGCGCAGGCGCCGCTTGTACGGGAACAGCGTGAAGATGGCGTTGCGGAACCAGGTGTCGGCGCGTTCGCGCGGCACGTTGCGCTCGACCTGCGGGCGCACCGACTCCAGCAGCCGGTCGTACTGCACGCCCGACGGGCAGGCCGTCACGCACGCCATGCAGCCGAGGCAGCGGTCGATGTGCTCGGTGAACGGCCCCTCCAGGCCGATCTCACCCTTCTCGGCGAGGTCCATGAGGTAGATGCGGCCACGCGGGGAGTCCATCTCCTCGCCCCACAGCTGGTAGGTGGGGCAGGTCGGTAGGCAGAAGCCGCAGTGCACGCAGTCGTCGAGCAGGTCGCGTTCCGGCGGGCGCCGGTCGTCGAAGCTGCTCGGACCGGTCTGGGGGAGGTTGGTGTGGGCGGAACCAGCGGGTGTGCTCATCTCACATCCAGGGGTCGAAACGGCCCGGGCCGAGGCGGCCCTGCGGGTCGAGCTCGGCCTTGACGGCGCGCAGCACGGCGATCGCGGACGGGGCGGGCCCCCACGCGGGGGCGTCGGAGCCCGGCGGGCGGGAGCGCAGCACCGAGGTGCCGCCCGCGGCGTGCACCCGTGCATGCGCCTCCGCAACGGCCTCCACGGGCAGGGTGACGGTGGCGACCCCGGTGCCCAGCCCGGCGGTGACGGCCGAGGTGGGCAGGTCCGCGAGCACGCCTGGCAGGAGCGAGGGCCGCACCCCGATGCGCAGCGACGCGAGCGCGGGGTCTCCGCGCACGAGCGATGCATGTCGCTCCCACGTACCCGCACGAGCGGCACTCTCGTCCGATCCGGCGGTACGGCTGTGCCGTTCGTCCGACGGGGCATCGCCCAGCGCCCCCTGCAGGCGTTCCAGCCTTGCGTTCAGGGCCTCCTCCGTGCCGTCCACGCGGATCAGGAGTACGCCGTCGGACGTCCACTCCAGGGCCGCTGGCTCGTAGGGGCCGCCCAGCACCGTGGCCGCGTGGGCGGCGGCCTCCGCCAGCTCGCAGTCGATCGCGAGCGTCGCCGTGCGCTTCGGCTCCGGGTGCAGCCGCAGCACCACCTCGGCGAGCACGCCGAGGGTGCCGTAGGAGCCGTGCATCAGCTTGGCGAGGTCGTAGCCTGCGACGTTCTTGATGACGTGCCCGCCGCTGCGGGCCACCGTGCCGTCGGCGAGCACGAGCGTGACTCCGATGACGAGGTCGCGCATCGAACCGAACACCAGGGCCGCGGGGCCGGCGTCGGCCGTGGCGACGAGCCCGCCCACGGTGGCGCCGTCGGCGACGCGCGCGGCGTCGAACGAGACGTGCTGGCCGTGCGGCGCCAGCTCGTCCTGCAGCTGCCGCAGCGGGGTGCCGGCCCGGACCGAGACGGTCATGTCCCCCGGGTTGTGGGTGATCACGCCGGTGAGGCCGGTGGTGTCGAGCACCGCGTCGACGGGGGCGAGCGGGCCCGCCCAGCCCGCGGCGGTGCCGGCGCCGGCGATCCCGATCGGGCCCGCGCCGTCGAGCACGGCGTCCCGCAGCGACCGCAGGTCGGTGGGGCGGAGTGTGGTGGTCGTGGTGTTCACAGGCGCTCGATCACTCCCGCCTCCTCGAGGGGGTGCGGCCGGTACTTGCCGGGACGCTCGCCGCAGAGCCGGGGCGTGGGCAGCACCTTGCCGGGGTTGCACAGACCGTCGGGGTCGAACGCCTTCCGCACGCGCGCCATGACGGCGAGGTCGTCCCGGGAGAACATCTTCGGCATCGAGCAGGCCTTGTCGGTGCCGATGCCGTGCTCGCCGGACAGCGACCCGCCCAGCTCCACGCAGAGCTCGGCGATCTTCCCCGAGAGCTCCTCGGCGCGCTCGGTCTCGCCGGCCGCGGCGCTGTAGAGCACCAGCGGGTGCAGGTTGCCGTCGCCCGCGTGGAAGACGTTGGCGACCCGCAGCCCGGCGGCGGCGCCCATCCCGGCGATGCGGTCGAGCACCTCGGCGAGCCGCGTGCGCGGCACCACGCCGTCCTGCACGAAGTAGTCGGGGGAGATGCGCCCGACCGCGGCGAACGCCGCCTTGCGGCCCCGCCAGATCGCGGCCCGCTCCTCCGCCGAGCCCGCGATGTGCAGCCGGGTGCAGCCGTGCCGGTCGCAGATCTCCTTGACCTGCTCGAACTGCGAGTCGCACTCCTCGACCGGCCCGTCCAGCTCGACGACGAGCGCCGCCGGTGTGCCGACGGTGTAGCCGGCGTGGACCGCCTGCTCGGCCGCCTCGATGGCGAGCGTGTCCATCATCTCGACGGCCGCCGGGACGATGCCCGCGGCGACGATGTCGGAGACGACGTCGCCCGCCGCGGCGATGGACGGGAAGTCGGCGAGCAGCGTGCGCACCGACTCGGGGGCGCGCAGCAGCCGCACCGTGATCTTGGTGGTGATGCCGAGCGTGCCCTCCGAGCCGAGGAACGCGCCGCGCAGGTCCGGACCGGCCTGCTCGCCGCTGTCCGAGCCCAGCGTGACCAGCGAGCCGTCGGGCAGCACGACCTCGCAGGACAGCACGTGGTTGGTGGTGAAGCCGTACTTGAGGCAGTGGGCGCCGCCGGAGTTCTCCGCGACGTTGCCGCCGATCGTGCAGACCTGCTGGCTGGACGGGTCGGGGGCGTAGTAGAGGCCGTGCGGGGCCGCGGCCGCGGTGATCTCCAGGTTGGTGACGCCCGGCTCGACGACCGCGCGCCGGTCGACCGGGTCGACCTCGAGCACCCGCTTGAGCCGGGCCAGGCTGACCACGACGCCGTCGGCCACCGGGAGTGCGCCGCCGGACAGCCCGGTGCCCGCCCCGCGCGCGACGAACGGCACGCCGTTCTCGGCGCACACCCGCACCGCCGCGGCCACCTGCTCCGCGTTCCGCGGGAGCAGCACCAGCTGCGGCACCACCCGGTACCCGGTGAGCCCGTCGCACTCGTACGAGCGACACCGGACCGGGTCATTTATCACGTCTTCCGGGGCGAGCGCCCTCTCGAACGCCCGCTCGACGCTGCTGCCGAGACTCACCGAGGGGCCCCCTCCGCCGTGGGTTGACGACTGGCATGGAGACTACGACCGCGAACCCCGGATCGCCCGGTCCTCGTGTCCGGACCGGTCGCCAACCAACGACAGATCGTTCGGGAGGTCGAAGCGGTGGGTCCCCGCCGGAATCTGCAGATGGCCCTCGTCCTCGTGGCCGCCGTCGTCGTGGCATTGGCGCTGACCGGGGCCGTGGGTCCCGCGTCGGTCGATCCCGTGCCCACCGCCGTCGTCACACGCTGAGTCTTACTTCCGCGATGCGGAAGTTCAAGTCCGTCTGGTAAAAAAGTGGCCGGGCGGGTACCCGCCGTGCGCTGGCTGCTGACCGGAGGGTGAGACATGAGTGCGCCACTGCAGATCGACCCCGCGCTGCGGGACTTCGTGGCCGACGAGCTGCTGACGGGCCTCGACCTCGAGCCCGAGTGGTTCTGGTCCACCCTGGCCACGCTGCACAACCGGTTCGACGGCCGGATCAAGCAGCTGATGCGGCGGCGCGACGAGCTGCAGGCCCAGCTCGACGCCTGGCACGCGGCGAACGGCGGAGGGGACCCCGCGGCCTACGAGACGTTCCTCACCGACATCGGCTACCTGGCGCCGCCCACCGAACCGAAGGTGGCGGTGGACCGGGTCGACCCGGAGATCGCCGAGATCGCGGGCCCGCAGCTCGTGGTGCCCGCCACCGTGCCCCGGTACGCGCTGAACGCCGCCAACGCCCGCTGGGGCTCGCTCTACGACGCGCTCTACGGCACCGACGCCCTTCCGCTCGACCACGACCTCGCCCGCGGCTACGACGAGAAGCGCGGCGCGCAGGTGATCGCGGAGGCCGACCGGCTGCTCGACGAGCTCTTCCCGCTGGCCCAGGGCAGCCACGCCGACGCCACTGCGTACCGGGTGGAGAACGGACGGCTCGTCGTCGCCACCGGTACCGGGGAGTCCGGGCTGGCCGACCCGGCGCAGTTCGCGGGGCACGGCGACGATGCCGTACTGCTCCGCCACCACAACCTGCACGTCGAGCTCACGATCGACCCCGACCACCAGGTCGGGCGCCAGCACCACGCCGACGTCGCCGACGTCGCGGTCGAGGCGGCGATCACCACGATCGTCGACCTCGAGGACTCGGTCGCCACCGTCGACGGCGCGGACAAGGCCCTCGCCTACCGCAGCTGGCTCGGGCTGATGACCGGTGAGCTCTCCTCGACGTTCGAGAAGGGCGGCGAGACGGTCGAGCGGCGCGTCAACGGCGACCGGCAGTACACCGCGCCCGACGGCTCGACGCTCACCCTCCCGGGCCGCTCGCTGCTGCTGGTGCGCAACTGCGGCCACCACATGTTCACCGACGCCGTCCGCGTCGACGGGCAGCCGGTCGGCGAGGGCGTCCTCGACGCGCTCGTCTCCGCGATCGCCGCCCTGCACGACCTGCGCGGCCTCGGGCGGTACTCCAACTCGCGGGCGGGCAGCGTCTACATCGTCAAGCCCAAGCAGCACGGGCCGGACGAGGTGGCGCTCACCGTCGAGCTGTTCGCCGCGGTGGAGGAGGCGCTCGGACTCGAGCCCACCACCCTCAAGATCGGGATCATGGACGAGGAGAAGCGCACCTCGCTCACCCTCGACGCGTGCATCGCCGCCGCCCAGGACCGGGTGATGTTCGTGAACACCGGCTTCCTCGACCGCACCGGCGACGAGATCCACTCCGACTTCCACGCCGGCCCGGTCGTGCGCAAGAGCGACATGAGGTCCACGCCGTGGCTCCTGGGCTACGAGGACCGCAACGTGGACGTGGCCCTGCGTGCCGGCTTCGTCGGGCAGGCGCAGATCGGCAAGGGCATGTTCGCCAAGCCCGCCGCGATGGCCGAGTTGCTCGCCACCAAGGGCGCCCATCCGGACGCGGGCGCCAACACCGCGTGGGTGCCCTCGCCCACCGCCGCCACCCTGCACGCGCTGCACTACCTGCGGATCGACGTGGCGGCGCGCCAGCGCGAGCTCGCCGGCCGGGACACGGACCGGCGGCCCCTGCTGGAGGTGCCGCTGCTCACCGCGGAGCTCACCGACGACGAGAAGCGGCACGAGCTCGAGACCAACGCCCAGTCGATCCTCGGCTACGTGGTGCGCTGGGTGGGCCTGGGCATCGGCTGCTCCACCGTGCCCGACCTCGAGGGCGTCGGCCTGATGGAGGACCGCGCCACCCTGCGGATCTCCAGCCAGCTCATCGCGAACTGGCTGCACCACGGCCTCGTCGACGAGGAGACCGTGCGGGAGACGTTCGCGCGGATGGCCGCGCTCGTCGACGAGCAGAACGCGCGGGAGCCCGGTTACGCGCCGATGGCGAACGACCTCGACGCGAGCCCCTCGTTCCAGGCGGCCCTGGAACTGGTCCTCACCGGCCGGACCGAGCCGAACGGCTACACCGAGCGTGTGCTGACGACGTGGCGCCGCAAGGCGAAGGCGGGTGCCGGCGTGTGAAGCCCCACGCCCGGGCGGCGGCGGCGCTCTTCGCCATCGGCTACGGGGCCAACCAGTTCAGCTCCCTGATGGTGATGTACCGGGAGCAGGCGCACTACTCGGCCGTCACGGTCGCGGCGTTCTTCGGCATCTACGCGGCCGGGCTCGTGCCCGGGCTGCTGGTGGGCGGCCCCGCGTCCGACCGGTGGGGGCGGCGCCACCTGCTGCTGCCGGCGCTCGTGGTGTCGGTCCCGGCGAGTGGGGTCCTCGCGCTCGGCGGGATCCCCGCCGTGTCCGAGCCCGCCCTCTACGCCGGCCGGTTCGTGTTCGGGGCGGTCACCGGCATCGCGATGGCGGTGGGCACCTCGTGGGTGAAGGAGCTGTCGCAGGCGCCCTGGGACCCGGGTGCGGACGCCCGAGCCGGCGCGCACCGGGCGACGCTCGCGCTCTCGGCCGGGTTCGGGGCCGGCCCGCTGGTGGCGGGCGTGCTGGCGCAGTGGGCGCCGCTGCCGATGGAGCTGCCCTACCTGGTGCACGTCGTGCTGACGCTCGCCGTCGTCGCCGCGGTGGTGGGGGTGCCCGAGACGAGACCGGCGGGCACGTTCCGGCCCGGCCTGCGGGTGCACCTGCCCCCGCGGTTCCGCCGGGTCGTCGCGCCGATGGCGCCGTGGGCGTTCGGGGCGCCCGCGCTGTCGTTCGCGGTGCAGCCAGCCGCGCTGGGCTCGCGCCTGGCCGGGTTCGGGCTCGTCTACGCCACGTTGCTCACCACCGTGACACTCGGTGTCGGCGTCGCGGTGCAGTCGTGGGCCCGGCGGCTCTCCCCGGTGGCGGGGTCGCGGCTCGGGCTCGCCGCGCTGGTCGCGGGGCTCCTCATCGCCGCGGGCGCGGCGGCGCTGGGGTCGCCGTTGCTCGCCGTGCCCGCGTCCGTCGTACTCGGCGCGGCCTACGGGCTGATGCTGGTCGCGGGCCTCCTCGAGGTGCAACGCATGGCGGAGCCGGCCCAGCTCGGCGGCCTCACCGCCGTCTACTACGCGTTGACCTACGTCGGGTTCGTCCTGCCGGTGGCGCTGGCGGCGCTCGCCGGAGTGGCCGGCTACCCGGTGCTGCTCGTCGGGGTGGCGTTGCTCGCCGCGCTCAGCCTCGCCGTCGTGGCGTGGACCGGGCGGGCGCGGGAGCAGGTGGAGCTGCCCGCGGCCGGGTGATCCGTACGCTCGGATCGTGTTCGAGCTGCGTCCCACGCCCTTCGACCATCCCGACGCCCTCCGCCTGAACGCCGAGCTCCAGGACGTCTACCGCCAGCGGTACGGCGGCGAGGACGCCACCGAGGTCGACCCCCGTGAGTTCGACGCTCCCGGCGGGTTCTCCGTGGTCGGCTACGCGGGCGGCGAGCCGGCGGCGTGCGGCGGCTGGCGGGAGCGGCACGCCGGGCAGGCCGCCGCGCTGCGGGACGGCGATGCGGAGATCAAGCGGATGTACGTCGCCGCGGCGCACCGCGGGAAGGGGTACGCCCGCGCGTTGCTCGCCGAGCTGGAGCGCACCGCGCGTGCCGCCGGGCTGCAGCGGATCGTGCTGGAGACGGGCACCGAGCAGCCCGAGGCGATGGCGCTCTACGCGAGCTCGGGCTACGAGCCGATGCCCGCCTTCGGTGCCTACGTCGACTCACCCAGGAGTCGCTACTTCGCAAAGACCCTTCCCGCCGTCAGCCGACCGGCACCCCGATCCACGGTGCAGATGCCCCGGACGTGACGGCGCTTCGGGTGGCGGGATCGCGCAGAGCGGCGAATCATCCGCAGAGCGTAGTGGCCGGAGCGAGGGGAGGGGGCCGTCGTGGCAACGGGAACCGTGGTGCTCGCGCAGACCGACCTGAGGCTGGACACGGCGTTCATCGACTACGTCTTCGTGGTCTTCTACTTCGTGCTGGTGCTGGGTATCGGGGTGCTGGCGCGCCGGTCGATCGCCTCCAGCCTGGACTTCCTGCTGTCGGGGCGGTCGCTCCCGGCGTGGGTGACCGGGTTGGCGTTCATCTCGGCGAACCTGGGCGCGATCGAGCTGATCGGGATGATGGCCAACGGCGCCCAGTACGGCATGCCGACGGTGCACTACTACTGGATCGGCGCGATCCCGGCGATGGTGTTCCTGGGGATCGTGATGATGCCGTTCTACTACGGCAGCCGGGCCCGGAGCGTGCCGGAGTTCCTGCGGATGCGGTTCAACGCGACGACGCAGCGGGTGAACGGGATCACGTTCGCGTTGGCGTCGGTGTTGATCGCCGGGGTGAACCTGTACGCGCTCGGCCTGATCCTCGAGGCGCTGCTGGGGTGGTCCCTGGCGGTGGCGATCCCGATCGCCGCGCTGGTGGTGTTGAGCTACACGTTCCTGGGTGGGTTGAACGCGGCGATCTACAACGAGGTGCTGCAGTTCTTCGTCATCCTGGCGCTGTTGATCCCGTTGACGGTGGCGGGGTTGGCGCGGGTCGGCGGGTGGGACGGGCTGGTGTCGCAGGTCAGCGCGCTCCCGCCGGGCCCGGAGCAGGTGTCGTCGTGGCCGGGCACTTCGCTGACCGAGATCGCGAGCCCGTTCCTGTCGGTGCTGGGCATCGTGTTCGGGCTCGGGTTCGTGCTCTCGTTCGGCTACTGGACCACGAACTTCGCCGAGGTGCAGCGGGCGCTGTCGGCCCGCAACATGTCGGCCGCCCGCCGCACGCCGATCATCGGTGCCTTCCCGAAGGCGCTGATCCCGCTGGTCATCGTGATCCCGGGCATGATCGCCGGCGTCCTGGTGCCGCAGCTGACCACGCTCAAGCAGGGCGGCGCCACCGACGTCACCTACAACAACGCGCTGTCGCTGCTGATGAACGAGGTGTTGCCGAACGGGATCCTCGGGGTCGCGCTGGCGGGGCTGCTGGCGTCGTTCATGGCGGGGATGGCCGCCAACGTGTCCTCGCTCAACACGGTGTTCACCTACGACCTGTGGCAGGACTGGATCCGGCCGGGTCAGCCCGACGGGTACTACCTGCGGGTGGGGCGGGCGGTCACGGTGGTCGGCTGCGTGCTGGCGATCGGCACCGCGTTCATCGCCGGCAGTTTCGAGAACCTGATGGACTACATCCAGGCGCTGTTCAGCTTCTTCAACGCCCCGTTGTTCGCGATCTTCATCTTGGGGTTGTTCTGGAAGCGGATGACCGGGACGGCCGGCTGGACCGGCCTGATCTCCGGCACGATCGCCGCCGTGATCGTGGACTCGTTGGTGCGGGCCGAGGTGATCCCGGTGTCGTCGCAGGCGGGGTCGTTCATCGGGGCCAGTGCGGCGTTCGTGGTCGGGATCGCGGTGGCGGCCGCGGTCACGACGTTCACGACGTCGAAGCCGGACTCGGAGCTGGTGGGGCTGGTGTGGGCGCTGACCCCGCGGGAGAGCCGCGGGAAGGTCCGGGTGGAGCCGTCCGGGGCGGGCGCGGCGCCGGGGCGTCCCGCGGCGGCCGGGGAGGTGCCGACCGTGATGCACGAGGAAGAGGGCGCGTGGTGGCAGTCGCCGGCGGTGATGGGCGGGCTGGTGCTCGCGCTGACACTCGTCCTGTACCTGATCTTCGCCTGACCGGATAGGAGGACATCGTGACCGAACATGAGCATCACGCCATCTCGGAGAGCGCCGCGTCGCAGCTGTTCGACCTGCGCACCGTGATCGCCGTGTTGTTCGGCGTCTACGGGATCGTCCTGACGGTGATGGGCCTGTTCTTCGAGGACGAGGCCGAGCTCGCGAAGGCGGGCGGTATCGACATCAACCTGTGGTCGGGCATCGGGATGATCGTGGTCGCGATCCTGTTCGTGCTGTGGGTGCGGCTGCGGCCGCTCGTCCCGCCGGGGGAGCGCACGTAGCGCCCCGCCCCGGCGGTGTGAGCGTCAGTCGCGCCCCGCCGGGTAGCGCGGGTTGAACACGTCCAGGGTCCAGGTGTCGAGGGCACGCAGGGCCCGGCGGACGGCGCTGGTGAAGCGCGTCGTGGTCATGCCGTCCTCCTCCGAGGTATCGGTTGCGGTTTCCGCCCGGTACAGCGCTCGGCGCTTCTGGATCGTTCCAGGAACGGGTTGTGAGGCTGCGCACGCGATCGCACACCAACTCCTGTGCTCATACAGCAACTGCAGTTGCTGTGCCGCCACCACAGTTGGTGTGTGGCCGGGCGCTTCCCGCGGGGCCTCCGATGGCGCCGCGGGCATGATCGAGGCTTCGGCGCGGGAACGGGCGAAATCGACACGGGAACGCGCCGAACTGCTGATCATGGGTGCACCGCAGACAGGTGATCGCAGGCCGAGGAGCGAGGTCAGACCACCCGAGGCTCACACACGAACTGTGGCGCTCACACACCAACTGCAGTTCGTGTGCCGGCGCGTAAGTTGGTGTGCGAGCGCGCCGTCAACCGCGGACGGGGCTTGCGGGGAGTGCCGAGAGCAGCAGCTTCGTGTACTCGTGCTCGGGCGCCAGCAGCACCTGCTCGGTGGGGCCGGACTCCACGATCCGGCCCTGGTGGAGCACCACCACCCGGTCGGCGATCGTCCACGCCAGCCCCAGGTCGTGGGTGATCACGAGGGCGCCGAGGCCCGGGTCCGCGCGCAGCCGCAGGAGCAGCGCGAGGATCTCCCCGCGCACCGACGCGTCGAGCGAGGCCACCGGCTCGTCGGCCACCAGGAACCGCGGCGCCAATGCGAGCGCCCCCGCGATCACCACCCGCTGCCGCTGCCCGCCGGACAGCTCGCCCGGCAGCGCGTGGCGGAAGCGGTCCGGCGGCCGCAGCTCCGCCTGTTCCAGCGCGGCGTCCACCAGCTCGCGTTCGTCGCCGGGCAGCCGGTGCACGCGCACGCCCTCGGCCACCGCCTCGTGCACGCTGTGCCGCGGGTCGAGCGCGCCGGTGGGGTCCTGCAACACGAGCTGCACGTGCCGGCGGTACTCGCGCAGGCCCCGTGAGGACCGCGGCAGCGGCCCGCCGTCGTACCGCACCTCGCCCGCCGTGGGTGGCTGCAGGCCCAGCAGACACCGGGCGAGGGTGGTCTTGCCCGACCCGGACTGCCCGACGAGGGCGACGATCTCGCGGGGCCGCAGCTCGAGCGACACGCCGTCCACCGCGCGCACGGTGCCGCCCCCGCGTAGCGGGAAGTCGACGGTGAGCCGCTCCGCGGCCAGCACGGGGGACTCATCGGGCGGGCCCGGTTCCACCTTCCGCGACGCCGGGTCGCCGACGGTCGGGAAGGCCGCGGCGAGGGCGCGCGCGTGCGGGTGGGTCGGGTGGCGCAGCAGTTGCTCGGACGGCCCGGACTCGACGACGACCCCGTCCTGCATGACCGCGACCCGCCGGCACGTCGCGGCGAGCACCGACAGGTCGTGGCTGATCAGCACCAGCCCGATGCCGCGCTCCGCGACCAGCGTGCGCAGCCGGTCGAGCACCTGCTTCTGGACGACGACGTCGAGCGCCGTCGTCGGCTCGTCGGCGATCACCAGGTCGGGCGCGCACGCCAGCGCCATCGCGATCATGACGCGCTGCCGCTGGCCGCCGGACAGCTCGTGCGGGTAGGCCGACGCCCGCGCGGCGGGCAGCTCCACCTGATCGAGCAGGTCCGCCACCCGCTCCTCGACGTCGGTGGTGCCCGGTTCATGCAGCAGGATCGGCTCGGCGATCTGCGCCGCGATGTGCTGGACGGGGTTGAGCGAGTGCATCGCACCCTGGAACACGATCGCGGCGTCGGCCCAGCGCAGCGCGCGCAGCCGGCCCCAGGACAGTGCCCCGACGTCCGTGCCCCGCACCAGCACCTGGCCGCCGATCTGCGCAGTGCGGGGCAGCAGCCGCAGCGCGGCGAGCGCGAGCGTGGACTTGCCGCACCCGGACTCGCCGGCGAGCCCGAGCGTCTCCCCGGCGTCGAGGGCGAGCGACACCCCGCGCACGGCGGGTTCCACGCCGCGGGCGGTGCGGTAGGAGACGGTGAGGTCGCGGTACTCCAGCAGGGGGGCCTCCGTGGTCGCCGTCATCGGCGGCCCTGGAGCGCCGGGTTGACGACGACCTCGAGCGCCCGGCCGACCAGCGTGAAGCCCAGCACGACGACCACGATCGCGAGCCCCGGCGGGAGGATGTACCACCAGGCGCCCGCCGTGATCGCCCCGGAGTCGAGCGCCGACTTCAGCATCCCGCCCCAGGACACCGTGGTCGGGTCGCCGAGGCCGAGGAACGCCAGCGTCGACTCGGCGACGATCGCGCTGCCGACGGCCAGGGTCGTGCTGGCCAGCACGAGCGGCAGCACCGCGGGGAGCACGTGCCGGCCGAGCACGTGGACGTGCCCGCCGCCGAGCACCTGCGCCCGCTCGATGAACGGGCGGGCCTCGATGGTGAGCGTCTGGGCGCGCACCAGCCGTGCGGTCGAGGGCCATGCCGTCACGCCGATCGCCACGATGATCGTCAGCACGCCGCGTTCCAGCACGGTGGACAGCACGATGGCGAGCACCAGCGACGGCAGCACGAGGAAGAAGTCGGTGAGCCGCAGCAGCAGCGACGAGAGCCAGCCGCCGAAGTGCGCCGCGGTCATCCCGACCACCGTGCCGATCACGACCGACAGCACGGTGGCGGCGACCCCGACCAGCAGCGAGATCCGCGTCCCGGTGAGCGTGAGGGCCAGCACCGACAGCCCGTTCTCGTCCGTGCCCAGCGGGAACGCCGTGGTCGGCGGCTCCAGGACGCCGCCGGTCGCGTCGACGACGGACAGGTGCTCTGGCGGCACCAGCAGCGGCGCGGTGAGCGCCAGGAGGAGCACCACCAGGAGCAGCGCGGCGCCCGCGACCCCGGGTGGCTGGGCGAGGTAGTCGCGGGCGAACCGGGTGGATGCGGCGCGCCGGCGCCGCCACGCGACGGCTGCCGTCATGACGCCCGCACCCGCGGGTCGAGCAGCCGGTACGCCAGGTCGGCGAGGACGTTCATGAGCACGACGCCGACCGACAGCGCGATCAAGGTGCCCTGCAGCAGCGGGATGTCCGGCACCGCGAGGGCCTGGTAGGTCAGCAGGCCCAGCCCCGGCCAGGAGAACACCGTCTCGACGGTGACCGCGCCCGCCACCACGAGCCCGACGTGCAGGAAGATGATCGTGATCGTGGGCAGCATGGCGTTCGGGACCGCGTGCCGGCGGAGCACCAGGTCCTCGCGCAGGCCCTTCGCCCGGGCGGTGGTGAGGTAGTCGGCCGACATCTCCTCCAGGAGCGAGGAGCGCATGACCATGAGGTACTGGGCGTAGACGACCGCCACCATCGTCAGGCACGGGAGCACGAGGTGGTGGGCGACGTCCAGGACGGCGGGCAGGAACCCGTCGACGCCGCCGGGGGAGGTCATGCCGCCGGTGGGGAACAGGTCGAGGCCCACCGCGAACACCATCAGCGCGAGCAGCCCCAGCCAGAACGTCGGCACCGACCACAGCACGAGCGCCGTGCCGGTGGTCAGCCGGTCGAACACGCTCCCGTGCCGCCAGGCGGCCCGGCTGCCCAGCCACAGCCCGATCACCACCGAGACCACGAGGGCGGAGCCGGTGAGGAGCACGGTCGCCCCGAGCCTGCCGAGGATGATCTCGGTGACCGGCCTGCTGTAGACGTAGGACGTGCCGAGGTCGCCGCGGGTCAGGTCGGCGATGTAGTCGACGAACTGCGCGGGCAGCGGCCGGTCCAGCCCGAACTCGGCGCGCAGCCGGTCGAGCTGCTCGGGGTTGCCGGGGCGGTTGCGGGTCATGGTGGTCACCGGGTCGCCGGGGAGCACCCGGAACAGGAAGAACCCGAGGACGACGATCAGGCCGATGCTCACCAGCCCGCCGCCGAGGGTGCGCAGCACGAACGCCCCGGTGCCGCGGCCCCGCCGCGGTGGCTCGGCGAGGTCGGCGGTCACCGCCGTGCTCGGCAGCTCACTCATGGCCGCGCCTCGCCCATGCGAAGGGGTGGTCGGACACGTCTCATTCGCGGTCGTCCCGGCCGCGGCGGTTGCGCACCACGAAGAACGCGCCACCGCCCAGCACCAGGATCGCCGCGATCACGCCGATCACGACACCGGTGCCGCCGCCCCCTGATTCCGTGGCCTCGGCGGACCCGTCGGCGGCCACCGGGGTGGCGCCGTAGTAGCCCCAGTAGCCGGTCTGGCCGGTGATCACCCCGCCGTCCTCGGGCTGGAGGACGAAGCCGGTGAAGCGGTCGGCGCGGTAGGCCTCCAGCATCGCGTCGTGGGTCAGCACGATCGCGTGCACGTCGTCGTAGAGCATCGACTGCATCCGCTGCACGATGTCGCGGCGCCGGCCCTCGTCGAGCGTGGCCTGCTGCTCGGCGTAGAGCTGGTCGTAGGCGGGGTTGCAGTAGCCGGAGTCGGCCCGCGACGTCCCGTTGACGGCGCAGGTCTGCTGCTCGAGCGTGGCGTCCGGGTCCGGGTTGACGCTCCAGCCGCTCACCGCGACGTCGAAGGTGCCGGCGACGGTGGCGTCGTCGATCTGGTTGGACGACATGATCTGCGGTGTGACGCCGACCCCGACCGCCTTGAACCACCCGGCGATGAACTCGAGCAACTGCGGGTTCGTGGGCACCTGGTTCCCGGCGATCAGCCGGAACGTGAGCGGCCTGCCGTCCGGGCCGACGCGCACGCCGTCCGGGCCGGGGCGGTAGCCGGCCTCGTCGAGCAGCGCCTTCGCCTTCTCCGGGTCGTAGTCGCGGCGCTGGGCGTCGGACGGCGTGAACGTCCACTTGGGGTAGACCGGCGGGATGATCCCGTGACCCGGCTCCGAGTAGCCCTGCTTGACCCGGTCCACGACCGCGGAGGCGTCGACGGCGTGGTGCAGCGCCTGGCGGACCCGCACGTCGCGCAGGGCCGGGTGACCGTCGCCGAACGGCTGCCCGTCCGCACCGTTCGGGTTGGACCAGTTGAGCAGCATCTCCGTGTAGCGCCGGTTGCGACCCTCGTTGCGGCCGATCGTCGCGTTGCCGTCCAGCGAGTCGAACTGCGCCGGGGTGAGGTCGCGCACCAGGTCGACGTCGCCCTTGAGCAGGCCCTGCACGGCGGCGTCGGCGTTCTCGTAGCGGACGAACTGGAGTGTGTCGACGTGCGGGCGGCCCCGCCAGAAGCGGTCGTTCGCGCTGAGCGTGACCGACTGGCCCTCCTGGTAGCCGGTGATCACGTACGGGCCGCTGCCCACCACCGGGAGCTGCTCGGCGTTGGTGGCGCTGCCCATCTGACCCGCCCGGGACGACCAGATGTGCTCGGGCACGATCGGGACGTCCGTGGCGAGGAGCGAGGCCTGCGGCTGCTTCGTGGTGATCTGCACGGTGCGGTCGTCGACGGCGGTGACCGAGGCGAAGTTGGCGACGGCCGAGCCGTTCGCGTCCTGGGCCGCCGGGTTGGTCATGATCTGGGTGAACGTGTACGCCACGTCCCCCGCGGTGATCGGCGTGCCGTCCGACCACTGCGCGTCGCGGATCCGGAACGTCCAGGTCAGGCCGTCGGGCGCGGACTCCCAGCTCTCCGCGAGCCCGGGCTGGACCGCGTTGTCCGGTCCCACCATGGTCAGGTTCTCGTAGGTGAGGCGCATGACCTGCGTGGAGGACAGGAACACCGCGACGAACGGGTTGAGCGAGTCGATGTCCTGCGTGAGCGCGACCCGCAGGGTGGTGCCGCCGCCCGGGGCCGGGCTCGCCTGCGCCACGCCGGCCCCGCCGGCCGCGAGCGCAGCCGCGAGCAGCGCGGCCGCAGCGCGGCCCACACTCGTGCGGAACGAGACCCTTCGCATGGCTTCCCCCCGAAGATGCGCCGTTGCAGTGGTGGGAATGAATCATCGTCACGCCATGGCGTCAATGGCTCACGTGCAGCTAGCCTGGGTGATCATGAAGCTGATGGTGTCCGCCGACATGGAGGGCGCCACCGGCGTGACCTGGACCGATGACTGCGTGCCCGGCACCGAGCCGTGGCAGCGGATGCGCCGGCTGTTCCAGGGCGACGTCAACGCGTGCGTGGCGGGCTTGTCGGCGGGCGGCGCCACGGCGGTGCTGGTGAACGAGGCCCATTCGGCGCAGCGCAACCTCCTGCTCGAGGAGCTCGACCCGCGCGCGACCATGCTCACCGGGCGGCACAAGCCGCTCTCGATGATGCAGGGGATCGACGCGCAGGTGGACGGGGTGGTGTTCCTCGGCTACCACGCCGGCGCGGGGCAGCAGGGCGTGCTGGCGCACACCTACCTGACGAACTCGATCACCGGCGTGTGGCTGGACGGCGAGCCGGCCGGTGAGGGCGGCCTGAACGCCGCGCTCGCCGCCGAGCACGGGGTGCCGGTGCTGCTGGTCACCGGGGACGACCGCGCGTGCGCCGAGGCGGCTGAGTACGCACCCGACGCGGAGCGGGTCGCCGTGAAGGAGTGCGTGAGCCGGTACGCGGCGATCTGCCTGCCCCCGGCCCGCACCGCCGAGATGATCACGGAGGCGGCCAGGGCCGCCGTGGTTCGCGCGGGCCGCGGACCGCGGCGGCCCGCACCGCACCGGATCGAGGTGGAGTTCGACGCCGCGCACCTCGCCGACGCCGCGGCGGTCGTGCCGACCGTCGAGCAGGTCGGCGTGCGCCGCGTCGGGTTCGACGCGCCGGACATGACCGAGGGGATGCGCGCCTTCAAGATCGTGACGGCCATCGCGTCGGGGGCGGTGCAGGGTGGCTACGGCTGATCCGGGGGCTGACCCGGCGCACGGTGTCGCGGAGCTGTGCTCCGCGCTCGTGGCCATCGACACCACCAACCGGGCCCGCGGTGACGCGGTCGGCGAGCGGGAGGCGGCCGAGCTCGTCGCCCGCGTGCTCGCCGACGAGGCCGGTGTCGATCCGGTGCTGCTGGAGCCGGCCCCGCGACGCACGAGCGTGATCGCCCGCGTACCCGGCCGCGATCCGGGGCTCGGCGCGCTGCTGGTGCAGGGGCACCTCGACGTGGTGCCCGCCGATCCGGCCGGCTGGACGATGCCGCCGTTCTCGGGTGCGGTGCAGGACGGCTACGTGTGGGGCCGCGGCGCCGTGGACATGAAGGACGCCTGCGCGAGCCTGCTCGCGGTGCTGCGTTCGTGGGCCGCCCGCGGGGTGGCGCCCCGCCGGGACGTGGTGGTCGCGTTCGTCGCCGACGAGGAGACCGGCGGCACGTACGGCGCCGAGTGGCTGGTGGCCGAGCACCGGGAGCTGTTCGACGGCTGCGCGGCGGCCATCGGGGAGGGCGGCGGGTTCCCGCACCCCGCGGGCGACGTGCGGTTCTACCCCGTCGGCACGGCCGAGCGGGGCACCCTGCACCTGCGGCTGACCGCCACCGGGCGGGGCGGGCACGGCTCGCGGCCGAACCCGGACAACGCCGTCGTCACGCTGGTCGAGGCGCTGGCCCGGGTGGCCGCGCACCCGTTCCCGGTCCGGCTCACGCCGACGGTCCGCGAGTACCTGCTGCGCACGGCGGAGGCGCTGGGCGTGCCCGCGGAGCTCGACTCCGGCGCCGGCGTGGAGTCCACGATCGCGCGGATCGGTGAGGCGGGCCGGCTCGCGGCCGGCGTGGTCCGCGCCACGATGACGCCCACGGTGCTGTCCGCGGGCGGCGCGGTGAACGTGATCCCGCCGGCGGCCGAGGCGATGGTGGACACGCGGGTGCTGCCCGGCGGCACGGCCGAGGTGACCGCCGTGCTGCCCGGCCTGCTCGGTCCCCGGGTCCGGCACGAGGTCGTGGCCCAGAGCGACCCGGTGCAGGCGCCGTTCGACTCCCCGTGGTTCGCGGCGATGGCCGAGGCCCTGCGGGCCGAGGACCCGGACGCCGTGGTCGTGCCGTACTGCCTCGGCGGTGGCACCGACGCGAAGGCGTTCTCCACCCTCGGGATCCCCTGCTACGGCTTCGCCCCGCTGGGACCCGCCCCGGACGGGGACGGCTACGACCACCGGGCGATGGCGCACGCCGTGGACGAGCGGGTGCCGGTCAGCGGGCTGGAGTTCGGCGCCCGGGTGCTCGACCGTTTCCTGCTGCAGGTCTGACGGCAGCGCACCGTTCGACGGTCGGTAGAGTGATTCTCGGGAGCCTCGTCCCGGATTGTCCGCTTCCGCGGAGCGCAGCGGTTTATTTCCGCGAGGCTGGGGACGACGATCGGGCCGTTTCGGGTACCTCATGCGCGAGGGTGCGCCTCGCCCGTCCGCTGAATGACGCTCGCCCAGCGAACCGACGACGCCGACCGCGGCGTGGCTGACCGGGAGGAGAACCGCGTGCTCGCCCTCGTCGTCGCGCATCTCGTCGTCGCGGGCCTGTTGCCGCTGGTGTCGGCACGCAGCACGCGGGCGGCGTTCGGCGTGGCCGCCGTGCTGCCCGCGGCCACGCTGCTGTGGGCGCTGGCGAACGCGGGTCCGGCGCTACGCGGCGGGCTGGTCGAGACCACGGCCTGGTCGCCCGCGCTCGGCCTGGAGCTGTCCTTCCGGCTCGACGCGCTCGGGCTCGCGATGATCGTGCTGGTCTCCGGCATCGGCGCCGTGATCCTGGCCTACTGCATCGGGTACTTCGGGGCGGGCTCGCCGGAGGCCCCGCGCTCCGCCGCGCTCCTCCTCGCGTTCGCAGGCGCCATGCTCGGCCTCGTACTCGCCGACGACCTGCTCACGCTGTACGTGTTCTGGGAGCTCACGTCGATCGCGTCGTTCCTGCTGGTCGGGCAGGGCGGCGAGCGGCGCGAGGAACGCCGGGCGGCCGTGCAGGCGCTGTTCGTCACCGTGTTCGGCGGGCTGGCGATGCTGCTCGGCTTCGTGCTGCTGGGCGAGGCCGCAGGCACCTACCGGATCTCGGAGATCCTCGCCGACCCGCCCCGCGGCGGATCGGTCACCGCCGCGCTGCTGCTGATCCTGCTCGGGGCGTTCACGAAGTCGGCACAGCTGCCGTTCCACCCGTGGCTGCCGGCCGCGATGGTCGCGCCGACCCCGGTGAGCGCGTACCTGCACGCGGCGTCGATGGTCAAGGCGGGTGTCTACCTGGTGGCGCGCCTGTCGCCCGCGTTCGCCGACCTCACCGTGTGGACGGTGCCGGTGCTCGTCGCAGGCGTGGCCACCATGCTCATCGGCGGCTGGCGGGCCCTCTCGGCCACCGACCTCAAGCGGCTGCTCGCGTTCGGCACCGTGAGCCAGCTCGGCTTCCTCATGGTGCTCTTCGGCGCCGGTGGACGGGTGGCCGGGATGGCCGGCATCACGATGCTGCTCGCACACGGGATGTTCAAGGCCACCCTGTTCCTCACCGTCGGCGCCGTCGACCACGCCACGGGCACGCGCGACGTGCGGGAGCTGTCCCGCGTCGGCCGCGCCCTGCCCGGACTCGCCGTCGCCGCCGTGCTCGCGGCCGCCTCGATGGCCGGGCTGCCACCACTGATCGGGTTCGTCGGGAAGGAGGCGGCCTTCGAGGCGTTCCTCGACAGCACCGTCCAGAACTGGGCGGTCGCCGCCGGGCTGCTGACCGGGTCCGTGCTCACGGTCGCCTACAGCGCGCGGTTCCTGTGGGGCGCCTTCGCGCGAAAGCCCGGCCGCGCCGCCACACCCGTGCACGGCCTCGGCCCCCTGCTGACCGTCCCGGTGTGGCTGTGCGCCGCCGCCGGTCCGGTGCTCGGGATCGCGACGCCGATCGTCGAGGCCGACGCGGCGAGCTACGCCGCCGCGCTGCCGGGCGACCCGGGCTACCACCTCGCGCTCTGGCACGGGTTCGGGTTGCCGCTGCTGTTCTCCGCGGTCGCGCTGGCCGGTGGCCTCGCCGTGCACGCGGCGCGGGACCGGCTGACCCCGCTGGCCGGCTGCAGCCCGCTCGACGCCCAACGCGCGTACGAGAAGACGATCTCGGGCATCGGCCGCATGGCCGTCGTCGTCACCGGCCGGATGCAGGTCGGTTCGCTGCCCGCCTACCTGTCCACCATCATCGTGATGTTCGTGCTGCTCCCGGGGGTGGCCACGGTGCTCGCCGGCGCCTGGCCGACCTCCGCGCCGCTCTACCACGACCTCATCCAGGTGCCGCTCGCGATCATGGTGGTGATCGCGGCGCTCGCCGTCACCCGGACCAGGCGCCGCTTCACCGCCGTGCTGCTCGTCGGCGTGATCGGTTACGGCGTCGGTGGCCTGTTCATCGTCGACGGCGCGCCGGACCTCGCGCTCGCCCAGTTCCTCGTCGAGACGCTCTCGCTCGTCGCGTTCGTGTTCGTGCTGCGCAGGCTGCCGGCGCACTTCACGGAGACGCGCCCCTCGCGGCGCATCCGCGTGCCCAAGGCGATGCTCGGTGCCGTCGCCGGGTTCGCCGTCGCGGTCTTCGCGCTCGTGCTGTCCGCCGCGCGCACCGAGCCGGCCGCCACCAGCGCCGATCTCGCCCGGCTCGCGCCCGAGGCCGGCGCCACCAACGTGATCAGCGCGATCCTCGTCGACTTCCGGGCGCTGGACACCGTCGGCGAGATCGGCGTGCTGTTCGTGGCCGCGGCCGGGGTGGCCAGCCTCGTCCTGGCCACCCGCCACGACCGGCGGCGGCGCGCGGCACCGGCTAAGGACGGCACCCCTGCGCAGGAGGAGGACGTGCTCGGATGACCAAGCCGTTCGAGGAGTGGGACCAGCCGCGCCAGGGGTGGATGCTCTCCGGCGACTGCCGACGCCCGCGTCGGCGCACGCTGCTGCTGGAGATGACCACCCGCGCGCTGTTCCCCACCGTGCTGGTGTTCTCGGTCTACCTGCTGCTCGTCGGCCACTACGGGCCGGGTGGCGGCTTCGCGGCCGGGCTCGTGGCCGGCCTCGCGTTCGTCCTGCGCTACATCGCGGGTGGCAGCGACGCCGCGGTGCGCGTCCGTCCCCCGGTGCTCATCGGGACCGGGCTCGCCGTCGCACTGCTCACAGCGCTCGCGCCCACCGTCGTCGGCGCACCGGTGCTCGCCACCACCAAGATCGCGCTCGACGTGCCGCTGCTCGGGCACGTCGAGACCCAGTCGAGCGTGTTCCTCGACGTCGGCGTGTACCTGCTGATCGTCGGCGTCGTGCTCGACCTGCTGCGCTCGCTCGGCGCCGGGATCGAGCGCGACATGCGCGAGGCGGGGGAGACCCCGTCGTGACCGTCAACCTCGTGATGGCCGCCACCGTGGGCGTCCTCTACGGCACCGGCTTCACGCTGCTGCTGTCGCGCTCGCTCATGCGGGTACTCATCGGTGTCGTGGTGCTGGGGCACGGCACCAACCTCCTCCTGCAGCTCGCCGGCGGCCCCCCGGGCCGGGCGCCCATCCTCGGCGGGGTGCCGCCGGAGGAGTTCACCGACCCGCTTCCCCAGGCGCTCGCCCTCACCGCCATCGTGATCACCTTCGCGCTGACGACGTTCCTGCTCGCGCTCGGCTACCGCTCCTTCGTCCTGGTCGGGCACGACGAGGTGCGTGACGACGTCGAGGACCGGCGGATCTCGCGGCAGAAGGTGCCGTCCGCCCCGCTGGAGGACGACGGCGAGGACGAGGTCGAGACCACGAGGGAGGCCTCGTGAGCTCCCTCCTCCCGCTGCCCGTGCTGCTGCCGATGCTCGGGGCGGCGCTCTCGATCGTCGCCAGCCGCTCGGCGGCCCTGCAGCGCGTCGTCGGGATCGTGGTGCTCGCGGCCGTGGCCGTGCTCGCAGGCGTGCTGCTCGTGGCCACCGACCGGCAGGGCCCGATCGTCGCCGAGCTCGGCGGCTGGCCCGCGCCCGTCGGGATCTCGCTGGTGGCCGACCGGCTGTCGGCGCTGCTGCTGCTCGTGTCCACGCTGGTCACGCTCGCCGTGCTGGTCTACGCGATCGACCAGCGCATCACCGACCTCGGCCGTGGAACGGCGAGCACCACGTTCCACCCGATGTACCTCATGCTCTGCGCGGGTGTGTCGCTGGCGTACCTCACCGGCGACCTGTTCACGCTGTTCGTGGCGTTCGAGCTGATGCTCACCGCGTCCTACGTGCTGATCACCCGGCGCACCGGCGCCAACCGGATCCGGGCCGGCATGACGTACGTGACGGTCAGCCTGCTGTCGTCGCTGCTGTTCCTCACGGCCGTGGCGCTCGTCTACGCCGCCACCGGCACCGTGAACCTCGCCGACCTCGCCGGCCGGATGGGGGAGCTGCCGCCCGGGCTGCAGACGGTGCTGGGGATGATGCTGCTCGTCGTCTTCGGGATCAAGGCGGCGATCGTGCCGATGCACTTCTGGCTGCCCGACAGCTACCCGAACGCGCCCGGCCCGGTGGCCGCGCTCTTCGCGGGCCTGCTCACGAAGGTCAGCTTCTACGCGTTGCTGCGCACCCAGACGCTGCTCTTCCCGCGCGAGGAGCCGTGGACGCTGATGCTCGTGCTGGCGGTCGCCACGATGCTCGTGGGTGTGCTCGGCGCGCTCGCGCAGAACGACCTGAACCGGCTGCTGTCGTTCCTGCTGGTCAGCCACATCGGGTTCCTGCTCTACGGGCTCGCGGTGTTCGACGCGGCCGGCGTGTCCGGGGCGGCCCTGTACGCCGCGCACCACATCACGGTGCTCGCCACGCTGTTCCTGGTGAGCGGGCTCATCACGCGGCGCACCGGCACCGTGGCGCTGGACCGCATGGGCGGGTTGCTGCGCACGTCACCGGGCCTGGCGATCCTGTTCGCCATCCCCGCGCTCACGCTCGCCGGGGTGCCGCCCACGGCCGGGTTCGTCGCCAAGCTCGCGCTCCTGCAGGCCGGGGCGGGCAGCGGTCCCGCCGAGCAGGCGGTGGCCGGCGTCGTCGTCCTCGCCAGCCTGCTCACCCTCTACGCGCTGGTGCGCGTGTGGGTGCGGGTGTTCTGGGGCGAGCCGCAGCCCCCGGTGGCCGACGTCGACCCCACCGACGAGGTGCTCGTCGGCACCGCACGCACGTCCGTGCCGATGTACGCCGCCACCGCGGGGCTGATCGCGGTGAGCCTCGCGATCGCGGCGTTCGCCGGCCCGCTGGCCGCCATGACGGAGCGGGCGGGCGTCGACCTGCTCGCCCGCGAGCCGTACCGCGTCGCCGTGCTGGGGGAGGGGACGCCGTGAGCGAGCCGATGTCACAGCCCGCGCGCAGCGCCGGCCGAGGTCGGGCGAGGATCGCCCGGTTGCCGTCCGTGCTGTGGCTGACCCTGGTGTGGGTGCTGCTGTGGGGCACCTTCAGCCCGGCGTCGATCGTCGGAGGCGTGCTGGTCGCGGCGCTGATCACCGCGCTGTTCCGGCTGCCGCCCTCCCCCGACCGGCTGCCCCTGCGCCCGCTGCCCCTCCTGGGCCTGCTCGGGTACCTGCTCTGGGATCTCGTCGTGTCCGCGGCCGAGGTGAGCTGGCAGGTGCTGCGGTACGGCCCTCGCGCCCGCGGGGCGATCATGGCGATCCCGCTGATCTCGTCCTCGGACGTGGTGGTCACGGTCATGGCCAACGCCCTCACGCTCTCCCCGGGCACGATGGCGCTGCAGATCGACCACGACCACGACGTCTGGTACGTCTACTCGCTGGGCCCCCGCGACGGCGCCGGGGCGGAACGGGCCCGGAGGCGAGCCCTGGACATGCAATGCCGCGTCCTGGCCGCCCTGGGCACCCCGCAGGAGCGGTCGATCGCGCGGCGCCTGCTTGCGGAGGTGCCGCGATGAGTCCGGGCAGTGCGGTGAACGTGGAGGAGCTAGACGTCAGCAGGTGCGTGCCGGTGTGCCGATCGCGCCGTGGAAGCGCTCCGGGTGGGGTGAGGCCGTGAGCGTCGTCTTCTTCATCGTGCTCGCGATGCTCTGCGCCGCGAGCGGGCTCACGCTCGTCCGGATGCTGCGTGGGCCGGACACGCTGGACCGGATCGCCGCGCTCGACGTGCTCGTGATCCTCATCGTGGCCGCGGCATCGGTGTACATCGCGATCTACCGCGACGGGTCCAACATCCCGCTGCTCGCGGCCGTCGCCCTGCTCGGGTTCGTGGGGTCGGCCACGGCCACCCGGCTGGCGGAACGCAGGAAGGGGCACCGGTGATCGTCGACGTCATCTCCGCGGCGCTGATGCTCGTCGGCGCCCTGTCCTGCCTGCTCGGGGCGCTCGGGCTCGTGCGCCTGCCGGACCTGCCCGGCCGCATGCAGGCCGCCACCAAACCCCAGACGCTGGGGCTGCTGCTGATCCTCGCCGGCACGGCGCTGCGGGTCGAGATGGAGAGCGCGGTCACGTTGTTGCTGGTCGGACTGTTCCAGGTGATCACGGCGCCGGTGATCTCGCAGCTGCTCGGCCGGTCCGCCTACGTCGGCGGGAGCATGCGCCAGGAGCAGCTGGTCGTCGACGAGCTGGCCGGGAGGATGCCCGACGAGGAGCCGTCCTAAGCTCCCCGGGGTGCCCCTCTACGCGCTCGGCGACGTCGAACCGGAGATCCATCCCGATGCCTACATCCATCCCGACGCCGTCGTGATCGGCAACGTCACGATCGGGGCGGAGGCGTCCGTCTGGCCCACGGCGGTGCTGCGGGGCGACGACGGCCGCATCGAGGTGGGCGCACGCACCAGCGTGCAGGACGGGTCGATCATCCACTGCACGCCGCGCGAGCCGACGATCATCGGGGCCGACGTCACCGTCGGGCACAACGTGCACATCGAGGGCGCGGTCATCGGGGACGGCGCCCTCGTCTCGTCGGGCTCGGTGGTGCTGAACGGCGCCCGCGTCGGGGCCGGCGCGGTGGTCGCGGCCGGCGCCGTCGTCTCGCCGAAGACGGAGATCCCGGACCGGCGGATGGCGATCGGCGTCCCGGCCCGGGTCCGGGAGGGCCACGAGGTGCCCGTCGGCTACTTCGACCACGCCGTGCAGAGCTACATCCGGCGCGGCAAGCGGTTCCGCGCGGAGCTGAGGAGGATCGCCTGATGCCGGCACGACCGCTCGAGGAGGTCGTCGAGTCCGGATGGGCCACGGCACTGGCCCCGGTCGGCCCGGTGATCGCCGACATGGGGGCGTTCCTGCGCGCCGAACTCGCCGCGGGCCGTCGCTACCTGCCGGCGGGCGCCAACGTCCTGCGCGCGTTCCAGCAACCGTTCGACGGGGTGCGCGTGCTCATCGTGGGCCAGGACCCGTACCCGACGCCCGGCCATGCGATCGGGCTGTCGTTCTCGGTGTCGCCGCAGACCCGGCCCGTGCCGCGCTCGCTCGCGAACATCTTCCGCGAGTACTCCGAGGACCTCGGCCACCCCACCCCGTCCACCGGCGACCTCACCCCGTGGGCCGATCAGGGCGTGCTGCTGCTCAACAGGGTCCTCACGGTCGAGCCCGGCAACCCCGCCTCGCACCGGGACAAGGGCTGGGAGAAGGTCACCGAGCAGGCGATCCGCGCCCTCGTGGCCCGCGAGGGTGAGCCGCTCGTCGCGATCCTCTGGGGCCGCGACGCCCGCAACCTCGCTCCGCTGCTCGGGGAGGACGTGCCGTGCATCGAGTCGGCCCACCCGAGCCCGATGTCGGCCGACCGCGGTTTCTTCGGCTCCCGCCCGTTCAGCCGGGCCAACACCCTGATCGAGGAGCTGGGCGGGGACCCGGTGGACTGGAAGCTGCCCTGAGCGTCCCGCACCAGGAGGGTGGTCGCCGCGCAAGGCGGAGGATCGGGCCGATGCCCCGTTGCTCGTGGTGGCCCAGCCGGTCAGTGGCCTGCTCGATCGACGGAACCGGGACCTGACGTTCACATAGAGCCTGACCCGATCCAGCCGCCGGGCGCCGGGCCGTGATCGGCGGTATCGGTTGTCCATGGTTGTGGCGATAACGGCAGGCCAGGGCCGAACGCCCGGCGCGGCCGATTCGGCAACACCCTCCATACGAGCGTGAGGTCCCGATCCCGACGATCACGCCGCCCCACCGCCTCCGGAGGCGAAGCCGGCAGGCCGCTCGTACCGCTACCGGCGATCATCGGTGAGCACGCGGCCATCGCCGGTGTCGCAGCGGTTCGGCTCCCGTGGGCGAGCCCGCCCACCTCGCGACCGGAGGCGATCCACACCCGCCCGGGGTGCCGCGGGCCGGCACCGGCGTCGGCACCGGACCCGCCGGTGGGCGCGGTGGGCGGGTTGGCGCCGCTACCGGACCCCGTGGTTGCGTGGGCGGCCGTCCCCGACCCTCTGGCACGCCCATTCCGACGAGACCGTCGCTGCCGGGTGCCCACGCC
>NZ_JBRERS010000020.1:0-87778 GCF_054486945.1 Pseudonocardia wallangbongensis | reverse complement strand
CCACCGGCTCAGCGTCTCCCGCTCATCCTCAGTGAGCACCAGCTCCGCGACTGGCCGACCCGTCCGCGCCATCGAGCCAGACTACCAGCAATTAAGGCGCGGATTAACGACTCGGGACACTAGTGTCCTGAGCCGTTAGTCGGCTTAAGAAGCCGTTGGCAGTAGGCGCCGATCGAGTCGAGGATCCGTTCCGCGCTCTTGGTCCACGTGTAGGGCCGCGGGTTGTCGTTCCAGTGTTCGATCCAGGCGCGGATGTCGGCTTCGAGTTCGGCGACGCTGCGGTGGACGCCGCGGCGCAGCATCCGGGTGGTGAGCTCGGCGAAGAACCGTTCCACGAGGTTGAGCCAGGAGCTGCTGGTCGTGCCGTGGCGGATGTAGGTGTGTGCGTCTGCCGCTCGGGGTCGGCGGGCATCGTCGGCAGCACGGGCGCGGACCGGTCCAGCGTCTGGACCTGGGTTTTCTCGTCCACGCACAGCACCAAGGCTCGTTCGGGCGGGTCCAGGTAGAGCCCGACGACGTCGTAGAGCTTGTCTACGAAGTTCGGTCGGTGGACAGCTTCCAGTAGTCGACCTCGTGCGGTTTGAGCTCGAACGCCCGCCAGATCCGTGACACCGCGGTCTGGGTCAGCCCGGTGCGGGCGGCCATCATCCGGGTCGACCAGTGCGTGCCCGTGTCCGGCGGCGCCTGCTCCAGGGTGGCGGTCACGACCTGCTCGACCTGGGCGTCGCTGATCGTGCGCGGCCGGCCCGGCCGGTCTCCATCCGACAGCCCGGCCAGCCGCTCCGCCACGAACCGGGCCCGCCACTTGCCCACCATCTGCGCGGTCACCGAGAACTGCGCCGCCACATCCTTGTTGGTCGTGCCCTCCGCGCACGCCAACACGATCTTGGCGCGAAGCGCGAGCGCCTGGGCGCTCTTCGGGTGCCGCGCCCACCGCTGCAGCGTCTGTCGCTCCTCGTCCGACAGCACCAGCTTCGCGGTCGGTCGACCCGTCCTCGCCATCGACGAAGGCTACCAGAAATTATATTGAGAATTAACGACTCATGACACTAGCCGGACCAGCTGGAGCCGCGACCCCGGTGCCCGACTCAGGCCGCCTCGACCGCCGAGACGCGGTACTTGCGCACGTCGGCGTCACGGATGTGTGCGGTCTGCGCGTCGGGGGGTCCGCTACCCCGGAAGGCGAGCAGCTGCTCGTCGGACTCCCACCGCTCGTAGACGTTGATGCGCCCCGGGTCGAGCAGGTCGGCGGTGAGGGCGAAGTCGAGGCAGCCGGGTGCGGCCCGGGCCTGCGTGACGACGGCGGCGCACGAGTCGAGGTAGTCGGAGCGGGCGCTCGGGTCGAGGCGCAGCCAGCCTGCGATGATCAGCACGGGTCCTCCGGAACGGGTGGTTGCAGGTACGACTGCCCGCGGGACCGGAAATCATCGAGTCGTCAGCGCCGGCGCGCGGCGAGCCCCGCCGCGACGGCGCCCGCGATGGCGCCCGCGCCGAGCACGGAGTGCATGCCGATCTTGGCCGCCTTGCGGCCCGTGCGGAAGTCGCGGACCTGCCAACCCCGTTCCTTCGCGACGTCCCGCAGCTCGGAGTCCGGGTTGACGGCGACCGCGGTGCCGACGGCGGAGAGCATCGGGACGTCGTTCACGGAGTCGGAGTAGGCCGTGCAGCGGCGCAGGTCCAGCCCTTCGGTGACGGCCAGCGCCCGGACCGCGTGCGCCTTCGCCGGTCCGTGCAGGATCTCGCCGACCAGCCGGCCGGTGTAGAGCCCGTCGACGCTCTCGGCGACCGTGCCGAGCGCGCCGGTGAGCCCGAGCCTGCGGGCGATGATGAGGGCCAGTTCGACGGGGGTGGCGGTGACGAGCCAGACCCGCTGGCCCGCGTCCAGGTGCATCTGGGCGAGTGCGCGGGTGCCCGCCCAGATGCGGTCGGCCATCAGCTCGTCGTAGATCTCCTCGCCGAGGGCGGTGATCTCCGCCACCGGCCGGCCCGCGACGAACGAGAGCGCGGTGTCGCGGCCGGTGGTGGTGGAGTACGTGGTCTCCCGGCCGCCGATGCGGAACTTCAGCTGCTGCCACGCGAAGCCCATCAGGTCGGCCGTGGTGAAGAACTTCCGCGCGGCGAGCCCACGCGCGAAGTGGAAGATCGATGCGCCGACCATCATCGTGTTGTCGACGTCGAAGAACGCGGCCGCGGTGAGGTCGGTGAGCGGGACGTCGGGCGGGCCGTTGTCACCGGCGGCCACGGCGGCCGCCGCGGCGGCCTCACCGGCGCGGACCGCGGGATCGGAGGCGGTGGCGGAACCGACGACACCCGGCGTCTCCGTGGCTCCACTCAGCTCCCCGGCGCCGGTGGGAGACAGCGGTACGCGAGGTTCTTCTTCAACCACCTACGGGCCTCCGTGGGTCTTCGACATCCCAGCCTACTGTCGGCGGGTAGACGGACGAGGCCGGTTCGGTGACCGGTGGACAGCCGACCGTGACATCACGTGCAACGCGAAAACCGCCGTGGGACGCGTCCCCACGGCGGCCTTCGAGCTGTCGTGACTCAACCGATGGTGATCCCCGGCATGCCCGGCACCAGCGGAGGCAGCTTGACCGGCGGTAGCAGCGGCAGCGGCACGGACAGGTTGCCGTCACCGTCGTCACCCGAGTTCTCGTCGGACGTCGACGGCTTGTCCTCGTCCTCGGTGGCCGTACCCGATGACTCCTCCGAGTCCTCGTCCTTGGTCTTGTTCGGGGCGAGGTCGGGCAGCAGCTGCGGCTTCTTGCGATCGGTGGTGTCGTCGGAGCTGCGCGACGGCTCGTCGGTCTTGCTCGCGTCCGACGAGTCCTCGTCGTCCGGGGTGGACGTGGAGTCCTTGGTGGCATCCTCGGAACCCGACTTGTCGGAGTCCTCGTCGGCGCCGTCGCGCGAGTCGTTGTCGTTGTCGTCGGAGCCCGGGGTCTTGCCGAGCAGCCGCTCGAGGAGCTCCTTCGACTCGTCGGCATCCGCCGTGGCGGGCAGGGCCGGTTCCAGCTCGGCGAGGCGGTCGGACTGCTCTTCGGCCCACTTGTGCAGGTCGTCGGCCGCGGTGCCGCCCTTGTCGGTCTCGGCGGCGGAGAGCAGCAGCTCGGAGCCCTCGTTGGTGGACGTGTCGAAGTCGTCCATCGCGGTGGTGTACACGCCGGGTGCGGGAGCCGACTGCGAGTCGTGGGCGAGCCGCTCCACCTCGGAGAGCCGGATTGCGGCGATCTCCAGGTGGCGGCGCGCCCGGCTGGCGTCGTCGAAGGTGAGAGCGAGGCCTGCGGACTCCGCGACGCGCTTGACCGGGTAGAGGGTGTCGCCCGGCAGCGCGTTGCTGCTGGCGAGGACCCCGCCACTGGCGATCGCGAGCATCGCCGCGGCCGCGGCCGCACCGACGAACACCACGCGTCCGCGCATCCCGGCCGCGACCGGCCGCCGGGCGCGGCCACCGAGGCTGTGCCGGGCGCGGCGACCCGCCCGGCCGCCACCGTGGAGGGGGATCGGCTCGGCCACCGTGCCCGGGTCCGCGTCGGAGTCGGGTCCGGACTCGGCCGTGACCGGCTCCATCAGCGTCGTCTCGGCCGCGGGATCCACGTCCGAGTGCTCGGCGAGGCGGCCGAGGGGCGCGGTGCGCTCGGCCGCGGCCGGTGGCGCTGCGACGGGCCGGGGAGCGGGCCGCGGCCCGCCCTGCTCCGCTGCGAGCACGGCCATGAGGCGTTGCTTTGCCCGGGCCTTCGTCTCGGCGTCCGGCGCGAACTCCGCACCCCGCGACTGCAGCATGGCCACGATCTCGAGTTCCCGCGCGAGATCGTCGTCGCCCGCGGCGCCGAGGGGTGTCCCCGACTCCACGGCGGCGGCGAACCGCTCTGCGTCCTTGCCCTGTCCGGCGGGCATGTTGGCCGTCCTCACTGCATCCCTGCGCTGTCTGTACCGGTGCCGCAGGCCTGCGCGGCGCGGCGTTCAGCTCTACAACGAGCGGAACGGCAGGGGGTTACGGATCCAGGACCGTTCACCGCATTGAGTCGTTCATTCGCCGCACCTGTAACGCGGCGGGCGGTTGATGCGATATCGCCGCTGATCATCGGAGACCCTCCGGGAGCAGCTGGGCGAGCCGCCGGACCGCTCGATGCTGAAGGGCCTTGACGGCGCCCTCGTTACGGTCCATGATCTCCGCCGTTTCGGCCACGGACAGGCCCTGCAGGAAGCGGAGCTGGATGCATTCCTGCTGGTCGGGGTTGAGCTTCCGGACGCAGCGGAGCAGCTCGTCGTTGGTGGCTCCGTCGAGCACCTGCTGCTCGGGACCGCCCGTGCTCGGCGAGAGCTCGATGATCTCGTTCGTCGTCTGCTCCAGCCGGTACCGGCTGGACTTCACGTGGTCGAAGATCAGGTTCCGGGCGATCGTGACGAACCACGCACCGATGTCCCGGCCCTGGTAGCTGACCGACGAGATGCGGCGGAGGGCACGGACGAACGTCTCCTGGGTGAGGTCCTCGGCCAGGGTGCGATCGTTGGTGCGGAAGAGCACGTAGCGGAAGACGACGTCGTAGTAGCGGTCGAAGAGATCGCCGAAGGCGACCATGTCGCCTTCCTGGGCCGCCTTCACCAGTGCCCACGCGCCGCCGGTCTCCTCGGGCGGCGCGGGCTCGGTGCCGTGCGGTCGGGCGCTCCGATCGTCCGCAGCCGGCGCCGACTCGCCCGGGCTGTGCCGTCGGGGGAGGGGGAGCGGGGGCTGGGGAGCGCCCTGTTGGGGTGGGCCGGGGGAACCTACGCGGGAAGCTGTGGTCGGAAGCATTTCTACCTCTTCACCCGCTGGGGACCGGGTGGTCTCGGTGGGGAGCAGCCGAGGCTGTCGCGCGGGACGGGTCATGGCTCCCGGCAGGCCCTGGGACGAAGTCGTTGTTCGGTGCGCCGACGGTCCGGACGCCGTGTCGAGCGTCTGCGCAACGCACAGGCGTCCGTCGGGTCGGCCCGCGGTGCGCCGGTGGCGACAGGCTGCATGCCACTCCCTCGGGTGAGCTTCGCGACGTTCTCGTGGGTCGGCCGTTGAGATGGCTGTAGCGGCGGAGCATACGGGCGGCCAGGTGTGGCCAAGCACGCACCACCGTTCGCCGCGCTCTTGATCCGGTGAGCGGCCGACTACGCGCGGTCAGTGTCATGCATTTCCGCGTGTCGTCGCGGGTGCAGGGGCGTGCCGGAGCACCGGGCGTCGCGGCCGTCGGGAGGGCCGGTTCGTGCCAGACTCGCCTGCTAGGCCATCCGGCTCGGCGCCGACCCTTGGGAGAACCGTGGACAGCCCTACCGGCAGCCCGCAGGACGGGACCCCGCACCACGTGGCCGATCTGGTCGCGCGGGCGGCGCGCAGCACGCCCGACGTCGCCGCGGTCGTGGACGTGACCAGCGACGTCACGCTCACGTGGGCGCAGTTCGACGCCGCTGTGAGCGCGGAGGCCGCCCGGTTGCGGGCGGCCGGGGTCGGGGCCGGTGAGCGGGTGCTCGTGCGCCTCGGCAACGGGGCGGCGTTCTGCGTGTCGGTGCTCGGGGCCTTGCGGGCGGGCGCCGTTTCCGTGCCGTTCGGGCCGGTCGCGGTGGCGCGGGAGCTCGAGATCGTGCTCGACGACTGCCGGCCCGCGGTCGTCGTGGCTGCGGAGGGTGACGACGCGGCGCAGCGCTGCGGGGCCGCACTGCTGCCGCCGCCCGATCTCCACGTCGACGCCGGCACGACCGCCGGGGAGCCGGTCGGGGGCGGCGAGGACCTGGCCCTGCTGATCTACACGTCGGGCACGACCGGCCGCCCGCGCGGCGTGCAGCTCTCGCACCGGGCCGTGCTGGCCAACCGCGAGCAGACCGCCATGCTGCGACCCGCGCCGGTGCTCCCGGTGGACCGGGTGCTGCTGTCCATCCCGCTCTTCCACGTCTTCGGGCTCGCCGCCGGGCTCCTGCAGGCCTGCTGGGCCGGCGCCACGGTCGTGCTCACCGAGCGCTTCGACCCGGCCCACGTGTCCGACGTCCTCGTGCGGCACCGCGTGAGCGCGATGGCGGGCGTGCCCTCGATGTTCCGGGCGTTGCTCGAGCTCCCGGCCGCCGAGCTGCGCGCCGCCACCGGCGGGCTGCGGTTGTGCACGTCCGGCGGGGCGCCGCTGCCGCCGCAGTGGCTCGCGGAGTTCCGGGCGGTCACCGGGCTGCCGATCTACGAGGGGTACGGGCTCACCGAGGCGGGTCCGGTGCTCACGATGAACGCGATCGGTATCCCCCCGAAGCCCGGGTCGGTCGGACGCGCGCTGCCCGGCCTGGAGCTGCGGCTCGTCGATCGCGAGGGCCGGCCGATCGAGGCGGCCGCCGCCCCCGACCCCGAGGACATCGACGAGGACGTCTCCGACCCGGCGCACGACACCGGGCTGGTGGCCGTGCGCGGGCCCAACCTCTTCTCGGGCTACTGGCCCGACGGCGCGGGCGGCCCGGACGCCGACGGCTGGTTCCGCACCGCCGACGTCGGCTTCCTCGACCACGACGGCGACCTGCACCTGGTGGACCGCTCGTCCGACCTCGTGATCGTCAACGGCTTCAACGTGTACCCCCGCGAGGTCGAGACGGTGCTCGCGGAGCTGCCCGCGGTGGCCGAGGCCGCCGTCGTCGGGGTACCCGACGAGAACTCCGGCGAGGCGGTCAAGGCGGTCCTGGTGCGGGCCGGGGGCGCCGAGCTGACCGAGGACGAGGTGCGCGAGCACTGCATCGAACGGCTGGCCCGCTTCAAGGTGCCGTCCGTGATCGAGTTCATCGACGCGCTGCCGCGCACCCCCACCGGCAAGGTGGCGCGCCGCCAGCTGGCGGGGCGGTTGTGACGGCGCCGCGGGTCACCGTCTACACCCGCGCCGACTGCGGGCTGTGCGCCACGGCCGAGACCGACGTCGCGCGGATCTGCGGCGACGTCGGCGCGGGCTGGACCACCGTGGACGTCGACTCCGACCCGGAGCTGCGCGCGGAGTACGGCGATCGCGTGCCCGTGATCGAGGTCGACGGCCGCGAGCACGGCTTCTGGCGGGTCGAGGAGGACCGGCTGCGCGCGGCACTGGACTGAGCCGTCCTCGGATCGTCACATCCTTCGGCGCCGCCGGGGGTGAGACTGGTCCGGTGAGCACCACGGAGGCACCGCGCCGGGTCGACGAGCCCGGCGCCGCGGCGATCCCCCGGGGGTGGGCGGCGCTCCTCGGTCTGCTGGCCGTCGCGGCCGCCGTCGCCGCCGGGCAGCTGGTCTCGGGGCTCGTCTCACCGGCGTCGTCGCCCTACCTCGCCGTCGGCGACGCGGTGGTGCGCCTGTCGCCGCACTGGCTCACGGAGTTCGCGAAGGCCACCTTCGGCACGGCCGACAAGCCGGTGCTGCTGGCGGGGATGGCCGTGGTGATCGCGGGGCTCGCCGCCCTGGCGGGCCTGGCGTCGCGCCGGCACCCGGGGCCCGCGGTCGGGGTCGTGGTCGTCCTCGGCGTGCTCGGGCTGGCGGCCGTGATGTTCGAGCCGTCCTTCGCGCCCCTCGACATGCTCGCGCCGACGGCATCGCTGGTGGTCGGCGTGGCGGTGCTCCGATGGCTGCACCGGCTGGCGCTCGCCGCGGCGGAGCGCCCCGGGGACCCGCCGCAGGCCGCGGGGCTGAGCCGCCGGGCCCTCCTGGTGCGGTCGGCCGCCGCGGTGGGCGTGGCCACCCTCGCCGGCGGCGTCGCGGGGTCGTGGCTCGGCCGCGGTGTGGGGGACATGCGAGCGGCGGTCACGGCGCGGCTCGCGGCCGCCCGGCTCACCGAGCGCGCCCCGGCGATCCCGGCCTCGGCCGCGTTCCCGGAGCTCGGCACCCCGACCTTCCTGACGCCGAACGCCGAGTTCTACCGCATCGACACGGCGTTGCGGGTGCCCGTCCTGGCGGCGCAGGACTGGTCGCTGCGCATCCACGGGATGGTCGAGGCGGAGCGGACGCTGACCTTCGACGACCTGCTGGCGCGGCCGCTCGTCGAACGCGTGGTCACGCTCGCCTGCGTGTCCAACCCGGTCGGCGGTGACCTGATCTCCACCGCCACGTTCACGGGCGTCGACCTGCGTGACCTCCTCATGGAGGTGGGCGTGCGGCCGGGCGCGGACCAGGCCTTCTCCACGAGCGTGGACGGCTGGTACACCGGCACCCCGGTGGACGTGCTGCTGGAGCAGGGCCGCGGCGCGATGCTCGCGGTCGGCATGAACGGCGAGGCTTTGCCGCTCGAGCACGGGTTCCCGGTGCGGATGGTCGTGCCCGGCCTCTACGGCTTCGTCTCGGCAACCAAGTGGATCACCGAGCTGGAGCTCACGACGTTCGACGCGAAGGTCGGGTTCTGGCTGCAGCGCGGGTGGGCGGAGAAGGCACCGATCAAGACCCAGTCGCGGATCGACAGCCCGCGCGGTTTCGCCGAGCTGCCGGCCGGGCGGGTCACGGTGGCGGGCATCGCGTGGTCGCAGCCGACGGGGGTCGGGCGGGTCGAGGTCAGCATGGACGGCGGGCCGTGGCGGGAGGCCGAGCTCGCCACGGACGTGAGCGGGGACACCTGGCGGATGTGGCGCGCCGACTTCGACCTCGCGCCCGGCGGTCACTCCGTGCGCAGCCGGGCCACCGCCTCCGACGGCGTGACCCAGACCGAGGCGGTCGCCGATCCCGTCCCCGACGGGGCGACCGGGTGGCCTGACGTCGCGTTCTCGGTCTCCTGAGCCGCTCGACGGTCCGGAACGGCCGATCGTCGATCGATTTCGGGTGCGCGTCCTCGAGCGCGGACCGGCGTGCCGGGCCACCCGCCCGGAGGGCGCCGGCGGTCCGGTCGAAGGCCCCGCTGACCTCGGGTCCGACGGCGGCGGAAACGGCGTGACCGAGATCTCCGAGGTCTCGGCCATGGCGCATTCGGCGGGGGCGACCAGGGCCGGGATTCCGCCCGACGGGCGCGACGAGCGGCTGTCGGGGGACGACCATCGGTCACGCGTGCTTCACCGACCGCGTGGACACACCCACGTTCAAGATCGCAACTTTGTGCGTGCGTTCACAAGCGACTACCGTGTAATCCAGTCGCAGTCAACACCCGGACCCGGGGTATTCGACTCGAATCCATCAGGCGAGGCGGTGCACTGCCACCGCCTGCATCACCGGGCACAGCAGCATCGAGGAGACGTGAGCGTGACGAAGCCGCCGCATGCCGGCTCCGAGGATTCGCCCGCCCGGCTGCGGTCGATCCCCGAGGCCAGCGTCGCCCGGCTCGCGGTCTACCTCCGCAAGCTCGGCGAGCTCGCGGAGGAGGGCGCCGCCACCGTGTCCAGCGACGAGCTCGCCGCCGCCACCGGCGTCAACCCGGCGAAGCTCCGCAAGGACCTGTCCTACATCGGTTCGTACGGCATCCGCGGGGTCGGGTACGAGGTCGCGGCGCTGGTGCGCCAGCTGGAGCGCACGCTCGGGCTCAACCACCGGCAGGCCGTCGCGCTCGTCGGCATCGGCAACCTGGGCCACGCGCTCGCGGGTTACGGCGGCTTCGGCGGCCGGGGCTTCCCGGTCGCGGCGCTCTTCGACGTCGATCCCGACCTCGTCGGCATCCACATCAACGGCATCCTCGTCGAGCACGTCCGCGCGATCCCGCAGGTGTGCGCCGAGCGGGGCGTCACCATCGGGATGATCGCCACGCCCGGGCCGGCGGCGCAGGGGGTGTGCGACCTCTTCGTCCAGGCGGACGTGCGCTGCATCCTGAACTTCGCACCCGTCGTGCTGCAGGTGCCCGGTGAGGTCGAGGTGCGCAAGGTCGACCTCGCCGTCGAGCTGCAGATCCTCGCGTTCCACGTGGCGCGCAAGCACGTGGCAGCCGCAGAGCAGGTCACCCCCGTCAACGGCCACCCCGTGAACGGAGCGGGAGGGATGTTGTCATGAGCGAGCTTGCGAGCGAATCGATGTCACAGCGCCTACGCGCTGCGCTGCTTCCCGACGGGCCGGCCGAGCGCAGCGAGGCCGAGCGATGAGTGTGCTGGTGGTGGGTCTCTCGCACCGCAGCGCGCCGGTGCAGGTGCTCGAACGCGCGGCCGTCGGGGCCACCGAGGTCCCGAAGCTGCTCGAGGAGCTGCTGCGCGGGCCGCACGTGTCGGAGGCCCTCCTGCTGTCCACGTGCAACCGCATCGAGGTCGTCGCGGTCGTCGACGCCTTCCACGGCGGTCTCGCCGACGTCTCCGCCGTGCTCGCGCGCCACTCCGGGATGTCGCTCACCGAGCTCACCGAGCACGTCTTCGTGCACTACGCGGGCTCGGCCGTGCAGCACCTCTTCGCGGTTGCGGCCGGCCTCGACTCCATGGTGGTCGGCGAGGCCCAGATCCTCGGCCAGCTGCGCACCGCGTACGCCACCGCCGACGAGGCCGGCACCGTCGGCCGCGCGCTCCACGAGCTCGCGCAGCACTCCCTCCGCGTCGGCAAGCGCGTGCACGCGAGCACCGGGATCGACACGGCGGGGGCATCCGTCGTCTCCGAGGCGCTCGCCGACGTCTCCACCGGGCTCGGTGACCTCGCCGGGCGGCGGGCCGTCGTCGTCGGGGCCGGCGCGATGGGCGCTCTCGCGGCCGCCCACCTGCGGCGGGCGGGAGTCGCCGAGATCGTGGTGCTCAACCGGTCGGCCGAGCGGGCCGAGCGGCTGGCCGAGAACACCCGCGAGCAGGGCACGCCCGCGCGGGCCGCAGGCCTCGACGCGCTGGTCGCCGAGCTGGCCACGACCGATCTGATGGTGGCGTGCACCGGCGCCGTCGGCACGGTGGTCGAGCTCGACACCGTTGCCGAGGCGGTGGCCGAGCGGGCCGGACGGCCACTCGCGATCTGCGACCTCGGGCTGCCCCGCGACGTCGACGCGGGCGTGGCCGGGCTGCCGGGCGTCGACGTGGTCGACCTGGCCGCCCTGCAGCGCAGGCTGTCGTCCGGCGCCCGGGGCGTCGCGGTCGCCGCGGCGCAGGAGCTGGTGGCCGAGGAGGCGCAGGCCTACCTGGCCGCCCAGCGCTCCGCCGAGGTCACCCCCACCGTCACCGCGCTGCGCAGGCGCGCGTCCGAGGTGATCGACTCCGAGCTGCTGCGGCTCGACTCGCGGCTGCCCGACCTCGAGCCGAAGGTGCGCGAGGAGTTCGGCCGCAGCGTCCGCCGGGTCGTCGACAAGCTGCTGCACACCCCCACCGTGCAGGTGAAGCGGCTGGCCGAGGGGCCCGACGGCGACAGCTACGCGGCCGCGCTGAGGGCCCTGTTCGAGCTCGACCCGCAGTCGCCCAACGCGGTGGCCGTCCAGCGCAGCGGTGATGTGCTCGCCGCGCTGGAGGTCCGCACCGACTCCCACGAGGGGCAGGACGCATGAGGTTGCGTATCGGCACCCGGCCGAGCGCGCTCGCAATGGCCCAGACCGGGATCATCGCCGACCGGCTGCGCGCGGCCGGCCACGAGTGCGAGCTGGTGGGGATCAGCACGTCCGGTGACCGTTCCTCGGCGCCGGTCGCGCAGCTGGGCGTCGGCGTGTTCGTGTCGGCGCTGCGGGATGCGCTGGCGGGCGGCGAGGTCGACGTCGCCGTGCACTCGTACAAGGACCTCCCCACCGCTCCGGACCCGCGGCTGCACCTCGCCGCCGTTCCGCAGCGGGAGGACCCCCGCGACGCGCTGGTGGCCCGTGACGGGATGGTGCTCGGCGAGCTCCCGCCCGGCGCGCGGATCGGCACCGGCGCGGCCCGGCGCATCGCGCAGCTCGATGCACTGGGCCTGGGGCTCGACGTCGTCGCGATCCGCGGCAACGTCGACACGCGGGTCGGCAAGGTGACATCGGGTGAGCTCGACGGAGTGGTGGTCGCGGCCGCCGGGCTGGCCCGGCTGGGGCGTCTCGCCGACGCCACCGAGCTGCTCGACCCGTTGCAGATGCTGCCCGCGCCCGCCCAAGGGGCGCTCGCAGTGGAGTGCCGGGCGCAGGACCGCGAGCTCGGCAAGGCCCTCGCCGCGGCCCTCGACGACGCGCCCACCCGGGCCGCGGTGGTCGCCGAGCGCGCGGTGCTGGCCACCCTCGAGGCGGGCTGCAGCGCGCCGATCGGGGCACTGGCCGACGTCGTCTCGGATCTGGACGACGACGGGAACGCCGTCGACCGCATCTCCTTGCGAGCGGTGGTCGGCACGATCGACGGGGCGTTGCTGCGCGCCTCCGTCACCGGAGACATCGACGACGCCGAGAAGCTCGGCGCGGCGCTGGCCGCGGAGCTACTCGACATGGGGGGCCTCGACGCCCTTCCGAGAAACGCTGGATCGGGAGTTTCGAGATGACACCTTCACCCAACCCGGGACGGGTCGCCTTCGTGGGCAGTGGCCCCGGCGACCCCGGCCTGCTGACCGTCCGAGCGCGCGAGGCCCTCGCGGGCGCGCCGCTCGTCATCACCGACTCGGACGTCCCGGACCAGGTGCTGGCACTCGTCGCCGATGGCGCGGAGGTACGGCCGGCGGTCGGGCAGCCGAACGACGTCGCGAAGGACCTCGTCTCCGAGGTGCAGTCCGGCCGCAGCGTCACACGGCTCGTCAGCGGCGACCCGCTCACCGTCGACTCGGTCGTGCAGGAGGCCATCGCGGTGGCCGCTGCCGCCGTGCCCTTCGACGTCGTCCCGGGCGTGCCCGCGGGCACCGCGGTCCCGGCGTACGCCGGCGTGCCGCTCGGCTCGGCGCACGTGGAGGCCGACGTGCGGGCCGGCGTCGACTGGCCGCGGCTCGCGGCGGCACCTGGCACGTTCGTGCTGCACGCCACCGCGTCGCACCTGCCCGAGGTCGCCGCCTCGCTCACCGAGCACGGCGTCGCGGCGCAGACCCCGGTGGCCATCACCGTGAACGGCACGCACACCACGCAGAAGACGGTGCAGAGCACCCTCGCGACGATGGCCACGGACGCCATCGAGCTCGACGGCGCCCTCGTGGTCACCGTCGGCGCCGAGGTGGGCCTGCGCGCGGAGCTGTCCTGGTGGGAGTCGCGGGCGCTGTACGGCTGGCGCGTGCTCGTGCCGCGCACCAAGGACCAGGCGGGCGCCATGAGCGACCGCCTCGCGGTGCACGGCGCCACCGCCGAGGAGGTGCCCACCATCGCCGTCGAGCCGCCGCGCTCGCCCACGCAGATGGAGCGCGCGGTCAAGGGCCTGGTGGACGGGCGCTACCAGTGGGTGGTGTTCACCTCGACCAACGCGGTGCGCGCGGTGTGGGAGAAGTTCGCCGAGTTCGGGCTCGACGCCCGGGCGTTCTCCGGCGTCAAGATCGCCTGCGTCGGGGCGGCCACCGCCGAGAGGGTGCGTGCCTTCGGCATCAACCCCGAGCTCGTGCCGTCCATCGACGAGGGCCAGGAGTCCTCGTCCGAGGGCCTGCTGAACATCTTCCCGCCCTACGACGACGTGCTCGACCCGGTCGACCGCGTGCTGCTGCCGCGGGCCGACATCGCCACCGAGACCCTCGCCGCGGGCCTGCGCGATCGCGGCTGGGAGATCGACGACGTCACCGCGTACCGCACCGTGCGCGCCGCGCCGCCGCCCGCCCCGATCCGCGAGGCCATCAAGACCGGCGGCTTCGACGCGGTGTGCTTCACCTCGTCGTCCACGGTGCGCAACCTCGTCGGCATCGCCGGCAAGCCGCACGCCCGCACGATCGTCGCCTGCATCGGCCCGCAGACGGCCGAGACCGCCCGCGAGTTCGGCCTCCGGGTCGACGTGCAGCCGGCCGAGGCGCGGGTCCCGGCCCTGGTCGACGCGCTGGCCGCCCACGCGGCGAAGCTCCGCGCCGAGGGTGCCCTCCCGCCGCCGCGGAAGGTGAAGGCCCGCCGCCGATAAGCCTTCCCGATTGCAGCCCAAACGCACTTCCGGGGAGCCGTCGCCGCGGCGAAGCAAGGCGGGGGCTCGCCGGGGGAGGCGCAGCCACTTTCACGCAGGCACGTTGCGTGGAAGTGGCTTTGCTGCAATCGGCCTGAGGAAGCGACCGCGGCCGGTCGTAGGCTGGGTTCATGGCGTTTCCCACCCACCGACCCCGGCGGCTGCGCACCACCCCGGCCCTGCGCCGGCTCGTCGCCGAGACGGACCTGCGGCCGCGGCACATGGTGCTGCCGATGTTCGTCAAGGAGGGCGCCGCGGAGCCGGTGCCGATCCCGTCGATGCCGGGGGTCGTGCAGCACACGCGTGACTCGCTGCGCAAGGCCGCCGTGGAGGCGGTCCAGGCGGGTGTCGGTGGGCTGATGCTGTTCGGGGTGCCGACCCGGTACGACGCCACCGGCTCGGCCGGGATCGACCCGGACGGCGTGCTGAACGTCGCGCTGCGGGACGTGCGCGCCGAGGTGGGCGACGCCATCGTCGTGATGGCCGACACCTGCCTCGACGAGTTCACCGACCACGGCCACTGCGGCGTGCTCGACGCCGAGGGCCGGGTGGACAACGACGCCACCCTCGCCGTCTACGCCGACATGGCGGTGGCCCAGGTCGAAGCGGGCGCCCACGTGGTCGGGCCCAGCGGGATGATGGACGGTCAGGTCGGCCTGATCCGGGAGGCGCTCGACGCCGCGGGCCACACCGACGCCGGCATCCTCGCCTACACCGCGAAGTACACGTCCGCGTTCTACGGGCCGTTCCGGCAGGCCGTCGAGTCGCAGCTCAAGGGCGACCGCAGGACCTACCAGCAGGACGGCGCCAACGTGCGTGAGGCGCTGCGCGAGCTGGCCCTCGACCTCGAGGAGGGCGCCGACATGGTGATGGTCAAGCCCGCGATGGCCTACCTCGACGTCCTGCGCGCGGTGGCCGAGGTGTCCGACGTCCCGGTGGCCGCGTACCAGGTCTCCGGCGAGTACGCGATGATCGAGGCGGCCGCCGCGAACGGGTGGATCGAGCGCGACCGTGCCGTGTTGGAGACTCTCACCGGTATCCGCAGGGCGGGTGCCGACATCGTTCTGACGTACTGGGCCACGGAGGTCGCGGCCCGGCTGTGAGCCGGTCGCAACCGCCAGTTCGTACGGTGCACCGGCACAGTTCGGGCACAGGCGTTACGATCACGGCCCCTTGATCAAGGTGGAGGAACCGCGATGAGCAATGACCCGGGAGCACCCGGCGAGTACCAGCCGGGCCAGCCGGGCCAGCAGGGTTGGCAGGGCGGCCAGCAGCCGCCGCCGTACCCGAGCGGGTTCGGGCAGCAACAGCAGCAGCAGCCTCCGCCCGCGTGGGGCGGATACCAGCAGCCGGGGCAGCAGCAGCCCGGCGGCTTCGGCCCGCCCCCCGGCCAGCCGGGTGGCCCGCAGGCGCAGGGGAGCAGCCCGTTCGCCGCCCTCTTCGATTTCGAGTTCAACTCGTTCGCCACCCCGGCCGTGGTGAAGATCCTCTACATCGTCGGGATGGTCCTGATCGGTCTGTTCTACATCGGTGCGCTCATCGGCGGGTTCGCCCAGGGCGTGGGCCCCGGTCTCCTCGCGCTGGTCGTCGGCGGGATCTTCTCGCTGTTCGCCCTGATCCTGTTCAGGGTCACGCTCGAGTTCTACTACGCACTGGTCCGGATGTCCGAGGACATCCACAACCGCAAGGACTGAGCTCGCGTGGACAGTCGCGGACACGCAGACCTACGGTGACGCCGTGAGCACACCCTCCGACCCCCGCAGCGGGGGACAACAGCCCGACGAGCAGTCGGGTGCCCCTCCGGCGGGCGACGGGTCGGAGCAGTCGGGTTCCACCGTTCAGCAGCCGGCCGCCCAGCCGCAGCAACCGGCGCAGCCGCAGCAGTACGGCCAGCCCGGTCAGTACGGCCAACAGCCCTATCCGCAGCAGGGCCAGTACGGGCAGCAGCCGTACGGCCAACCGGGGCAGTACGCCCAACCCGGCCAGTACGGGCAGCAGCCCCAGCAGCCCGGGTACGGCCAGGGACCCCCGTACGACCCGTACGCGCAGCAGGGGCAGCCGCAGTACGGACAGCCCGGCCAGTACGGACAGCCGGGTCAGTACGGCCAGCCCGGCCAACCAGGTCAGTACGGCGGCCAGCCCGGCCAGTACGGCGGCCAACCGGGGCAGTACGGCCAGCCCGGGCAGTACGGCCAGCAACAGCAGTACAACCCCTACGGCCAGCCCGGTCACTACGCCGGGACCCCGTTCGCTGGTGATGCCGCAGGCCTCGGGCCCGACGACGGTGAGCGCGTCTCCCGGCCCGGGCTCATGATCCTTTCGCTGGTGCTGCTGATCCTCAGCTCGTTGCCGTTCCTGGCGGTGGGCGTGCTCCTGTTGGCCGCGCCGCTGAACGTGGACGCGATCCCGGCGGGGTACGAGGACCAGCTGGCGCAGGCGGGGCTCACGCCCGAGATGGCCGTCACGGCCCTGCGGGGCGTCGCCGCCGTCATCCTCGTGGTGGCCGTTCTCTACGTCCTGTTCGCCGTGCTGACCTTCATGGGGCGCAGCTGGGCGCGCATCATCCTGACGGTCATGACGGTCGGGTTCACCCTGCTGCTGCTGGCCAGCCTGTTCACCGGAGCCGCCGCAGACATGGGCAGCCTGGTGTTCCTCCTGATCGTCGTGGCGGCGTCGGTCGGCGGCACGATCATCACGTTCCTGCCGGAGCCGAGCCGCTGGTTCCGGAGCGCGCGCTAGGCGGACACCCCGCCCGGGCCCCACCCGAGGGTCGGCGGATGTGAGACTGGCCCTCGTGGCTAGCTCGCCGATCCCGTCCGGCCCGGAGGCCGCCGCGCGTACCGAGGCTTCGCGGCGCCTGTTCGACAGGGCGTCCGCCGCGATCCCCGGCGGGGTGAACTCCCCGGTGCGGGCGTTCTCCGCGGTCGGTGGCACGCCGCGGTTCCTCGTGTCCGCATCCGGCCCCTGGCTCACCGACGCCGACGGGAACCGCTACGTCGACCTCGTCAGCTCGTGGGGTCCGATGATCCTCGGGCACGCGCACCCCGCCGTGGTCGACGCTGTGCGTTCGGCGGCCGGGCATGGCCTGTCCTTCGGTGCGCCCACGCCCGCCGAGGTCGAGCTCGCCGAGGAGATCATCGGCCGGGTCGACCCCGTCGACCAGGTGCGGCTGGTCAACTCCGGCACCGAGGCCACCATGAGCGCGATCCGGCTCGCCCGGGGGATCACCGGCCGCCGCGGCGTCGTGAAGTTCGCGGGCTGCTACCACGGGCACGTCGACGCGTTGCTCGCCCAGGCCGGTTCGGGGGTGGCCACGCTCGGCCTGCCGACCAGCCCCGGTGTCACCGGCGCGCAGGCCGCCGACACGATCGTGCTCCCGTACAACGACCTCGACGCGGTGCGGGCGGTGTTCGCCGAGCGGGGCGCCGACATCGCCTGCGTGATCACCGAGGCGGCGGCCGGCAACATGGGCGCGGTCGCCCCCCGCCCGGGCTTCAACGCCGGGCTGCGGGAGATCTGCCACGCCGCGGGTGCGCTGCTCGTGGTCGACGAGGTGATGACCGGGTTCCGGGTGTCCGCCTCCGGGTGGTTCGGGCTCGACGGCGTCGCGGGCGATCTCTACACGTTCGGCAAGGTCATGTCCGGCGGCCTGCCCGCCGCGGCGTTCGGCGGACCCGCGGCGCACATGGCCTACCTCGCGCCGGCCGGCCCGGTCTACCAGGCCGGCACGCTGTCCGGGAACCCCGTCGCCGTTGCCGCGGGCCTCGCGACCCTGCGCCACGCCGACGCCGGCGTCTACGCCGCGCTGGACGCCAACGCTTCCCGGCTGGGTGGCCTGATCGGCGACGCGTTGAGCGCCGAGGGCGTGCCGCACCGCGTCCAGTTCGCGGGCAACCTGCTGTCGGTCTTCTTCGCCGACGGCGAGGTGCACGACTACGCCGGTGCCCAGGCCGCCGCCACCTGGCGGTTCCCCGGCTTCTTCCACGCCCTGCTCGATCGCGGGGTCTACGCGCCGCCGAGCGCGTTCGAGGCGTGGTTCGTCTCCGCGGCGCTCGACGACGACACCTGGCAGGTGATCGCCGACGCGCTCCCCGCGGCGGCGAAGGCGGCGGCGACGGCGACCCCGCCTGCGGAGGCGGGCCAATGAGGCCCATCAACGAGCGTGCGAGCGAATCGACGTCACAGCGCGGGTCCCGCACGGTCGTGCACCTCCTGCGCCACGGGGAGGTGCACAACCCGTCCGGCATCCTCTACGGCAGGCTGCCCGGGTTCCACCTCTCCGAGAACGGCCGCAACCAGGCCGAGATCGTCGCCAAGGCGCTGGCCGACTCCGACGTGACGGCCGTGCTCGCCTCCCCCCTGGAGCGCGCGCAGGAGACCGCCGCGCCGGTCGCAGGCCTCCACGGGCTGGAGGTGCTCAGCGACGACGGGCTGCTCGAGGCGGACAACCGGTTCGAGGGCAAGACGGTCTCCGTGGGAGGGGGGTCGCTGCGCAGCCCGCGCCACTGGCCACTGCTGCGCAACCCCTTCACCCCGTCCTGGGGGGAGCCGTACCTGCAGGTCGCGCACCGCATGCTGGCCGTCGTCCACCGGGCTCGCCTGCTCGCGGAGGGGCACGAGGCGGTGTGCGTGTCGCACCAGCTGCCGATCTGGACGGTGCGCCGGTTCGTCACCGGGCAGCGGTTGTGGCACGACCCGCGGCGCCGGCAGTGCGGGCTCGCGTCGCTCACCTCGCTCGTGTTCACCGGTACCGAGCTCACCCAGCTGCGCTACACCGAGCCGGCGGGGTCCAGCGATCCGAGGCGGACGGGCGCATGACCCGGCTGCTCGCCATCGGGCTGATCGCGTTCTTCCTCGCCGGTTGCTCCGCGACGAAGGACGCGGTGGCCACCGGTGGCGAGTTCCAGTTCGTCGCGCCCGGTGGCCAGACCACGATCCTCTACGACCCTCCGGAGAGCCGGGGCACGGTCCGGGGCATCTCCGGCGACAGCCTGCTGCGCGACGGGGCGACGGTCGGCCTCGACGACCACCGGGGCAAGGTCGTGATCGTCAACATCTGGGGGTCGTGGTGCGGCCCCTGTCGCGAGGAGATGCCGGGCCTCCAGTTCGTGCAGGAGCAGACCGGCGCCCCCGTGCTCGGCATCGACGTCCGCGACGAGCGCCAGGCCGCCGCCGACTTCGTCCGCGACCGGAGCGTCACGTTCGACTCGATCTTCGATCCGCCCGGTCGCGTCCTGGCGCAGTTGAGCGGGTACCCGCGCAACACCGTGCCGTCCACGCTCGTGCTCGACGAGCAGCACCGGGTGGCCGCGGTGTTCCTGACGGCGGTCCGAGTGCCCGAGCTGATCCCGCTGGTCCAGCGCCTGCAGTCCGAGCCGCCCCCCGCACCCTGAGCGGCCCTGAGCGGCCCTCCGGCCAACTTCACACATCCAGCAGCCGGTCCTGGGTGTGTGAAGTCTCGTCGACGAGGGCGGGGTGGGGCGGGACAATCCACTACACGTTGTAGAACCCGGTGCGGGGGTCTCCTAGCACGCGGCCTACCCTCATGGGTGATGGACCCCTCGACGACGCTCGCGGTCTCCGGACCGCTGCTCTTCGCAGCCGCCGTGGCCGTGCTGGCCGGCGCGGTCAGCTTCGCGTCGCCCTGCGTGGTCCCGCTCGTCCCGGGCTACCTCGCGTACCTCGCGGGGCTGGTCGGCGCCGACGCCCCGCCCGCCACGCCGTCGGATGCCGAGGAGCGCCGGTCCGGCCGGTTCCGGGTCGCGGGCGCTGCCGCACTCTTCGTCGCGGGCTTCACGGTCGTGTTCGGCGCGATCCTCACCGGCGTCGTCTGGCTCGCCGACGCGCTGGTGGCCAACGAGGCCGTGCTGCAGCGCGCCGGCGGTGTCGTCATGATCGTGATGGGCCTGGCGTTCGTCGGCCTCGTGCCCGTGCTCCAGCGCGAGAAGCGGGTGCACTGGGTGCCGCGGGCCGGCCTCTGGGGCGCTCCGCTGCTGGGTGCGGTGTTCGGCCTCGGCTGGGTGCCGTGCATCGGCCCGACGCTCGCGGGCGTGGTGGCGGTGGCCGCGGGCACCGGTGGCGGCTCGTTGCGGGGCGTCGTGCTCACGATCGCGTACTGCGCCGGGCTCGGAGTGCCGTTCGTGCTCATCGCGCTCGGCGCGTCGCGGGCGGTGCGGGCGCTCGGCTGGCTGCGCCGCCACACGCGCTCGATCCAGCTCGCCGGTGGGGCACTGATGGTGGCGGTCGGGGTCCTGCTGGTCACCGGGCTGTGGGGTGACCTGCTCGCCCGGCTGCAGGTGTCCGTCGGCGGCTTCGTCCCGGTGCTGTAGCGATGGTGACGCCCACCGAGACCCCGACTCGCGAGCACCAGGATCCCGAGCCGCGCGCGCCCGTATCGCGACTCGCGCAGGTGGGCGGGGTGCTGCGCAACGCGTGGCGCGGGCTCACCTCGATGCGGACGGCGCTCGTGCTGCTGTTCCTGCTCGCGCTCGCCGCGCTGCCCGGGGCGCTGCTGCCGCAACGGTCCCTGAACCAGCAGCTCGTCGACCAGTACTTCGCCGACTACCCGTGGCTCGCGCCCACGCTCGACCGCCTCGGGTTCTTCGACGTGTTCGCGGCGCCCTGGTTCGCGGCGATCTACCTGCTGCTGATGATCTCGCTGATCGGCTGCGTGCTGCCGCGCACCGTCGAGCACGCCGGGGCGATGCGGGCCGAGCCGGTGGCCACCCCGCGGAACCTGGCGCGGATGCCGCACCAGGCGAGCGCCACGCTCGACGTCGGCATCGACGAGGCCACCGAGCGCGTCCGCTCCCGGCTGCGCGGCTGGCGGCGCGCCGAGCGGCCGGACGGGGCGGGGCGCACGGTCTCCGCGGAGAAGGGGTACCTGCGCGAGGCGGGCAACCTGCTGTTCCACCTGAGCCTGATCGGCCTGCTCCTGGGCTTCGCCGCAGGCAAGCTCTTCGGCTACGAGGGCCAGGTCATCGTCATGTCCGGTGGCGGCCAGTTCTGCAACACCGGCATCCTCGGCTACGACACGTTCCGCGCCGGGCTGCGGGTCGACGGCACGAACCTCAGCCCGTTCTGCGTCCGCCTGGACGACTTCCAGGCGGACTTCCAGCCGAACGGACAGGCCGAGAGCTTCCGCGGCACGCTGTCCTACCAGAGCGCGGAGGATGTCGAGGCGGGCGTCGAGCGGTGGAGCACCCACCAGCTGGAGGTCAACCACCCCCTGCGGGTGGACGGCAACCGCGTCTACCTGCTCGGCCACGGCTACGCCCCGCGCTTCACCGTCACGTGGCCGGACGGGCAGCAGCGCACCGGCGAGATCCAGTGGCGGCCGGTCGACCCGGGCACCCTGCTCTCGGAGGGCGCCACGAAGTTCGAGCCGCCCGGCGTCACCGACGAGGAGGAGCGGCGCACCTCCCAGCTCGCCGTCACCGGGCTGTTCGCCCCCACGTCGTCCGGCGGGGACATCGTGACGTCGGTGTTCCCGGGCCTGCTCGCCCCCGAGGTCGCCGTCGACGTGATGCGCGGTGACCTGGGCCTCGACGACGGCCGCGGGCAGTCGATCTTCCAGGTGGACCAGCGCATGATCGACTCGGGTGCCCTGACCCGGGTCGCGCGGGCCAACCTGGTGCCGGGCCAGTCGCTGACCCTCGACGACGGCACCGCGGTCCGCTTCGACGGCGTTCAGGACTGGGCGTACCTGCAGGTCAGCTACGACCCCGGTCAGGAGGCCGTGCTCGTCTTCGCCGTGCTCCTGCTGGTCGGGCTCGGCCTCTCGTTGACCATCCGCAGGCGCCGGTTCTGGGCGCGGCTCACCCCCACCGACGACGGCGCACGCACCGTGGTCGAGCTCGGTGGGCTGGCCCGCACCGACCGTGCGGGCTACGGCGAGGAGTTCGACCGCATCCGGGCCGACCTGCTCGACGCACCTGAGTGCTCCCCGGCGGGAAGCACCAAGGCACCAGAGGAGAAGAACCAGTGAGCGTCGAACTCGCTACTTTCAGCGATCGCCTCTTCGTGGCGGCCGCCGGGATCTACGCGCTGGCGATGGTCTTCCACGCCGTCGAGTTCTCGGCGGCGCGGGCGAAGACACCCGTGCTGGTGGGGGCGGCCGGGCCCGACGAGGAGCCGGTGCGCGGCCGACCGGAGCGGTTCGGCCGGATGGCCGTTGCGCTGACCGTGCTCGGGGCGGCGCTGCAGCTCGCCTCGATCGCCACGCGCGGGATCGCGGCCGAGCGGTGGCCGTTGGGCAACATGTACGAGTTCATCGCGGCGATCGCCATCGCCGCGATCGGTACGTGGCTCGTCGTGCTGCGCCGGTCGCCCGCCGTGCGACCCGCGGGCCCGTTCGTGCTGTTCCCGGTGCTCGTCCTGATGGCGCTGGCCGGATCGGTGCTCTACGTTCCGGCCGGGCCCGTGATGCCGCCCCTGCGCTCGTACTGGATGAGCATCCACGTCAGCACCATCTGCATCTCGTCCGGGCTCCTCGTCGTCGCAGGCGTCGCGAGCCTGCTGTTCCTGCTGCGCCGTTCGGGATCGCTCGCCGGGGTGGCCGACAAGCTGCCGGAAGCCGACGTGCTGGACCGGCTCGCCTACAGCATCACGATCATCGCGTTCCCGCTGTTCACGTTCGCGATCATCACGGGGGCGATCTGGGCGGAGGCCGCGTGGGGCCGGTTCTGGGGGTGGGACCCGAAGGAGACCATCGCGTTCGTCTCCTGGGTGATCTACGCGGCGTACCTCCACGCCCGGGCCACCGCGGGTTGGCGGACCGGTCGGGCGGCGTGGGTGAACGTCGCCGGCTTCGCTACGATTCTTTTCAACCTCTTCTTCATCAACATGGTTGTCGCTGGTCTGCACTCGTACGCCGGGCTGGGCTGACGCCGTGTGACACGGCGCCACCCGACCGCGCCTCGACCCCGCGCGGTCGGCCGACTACCGTCAGCGTCCGTGTGGGGGTTCAACGGTCGAATCAATGCGCTCGGCGGGATGTACTGATGACAGAGCGTCAACCCGGTGACTACCCGGATGGCTCGGTGGGCCGGTATGTCCGTGAGCGCTGGGGCGCTGGCGGATCTCAGGCCGCGCCGGCACCGGTCGCGCCACCGGAGCCGCCTGCGCCACGCTCCGACCCCGACGCACCCCGCCCGGCCCAGTCCGGATCCGGGGACGCCACGATGCCGAACCAGTTGCGGGCCGAGCGCCCCTCTGCGGAGGCACCGGCGGATGCTCCGCCTGCCGCACCGCGCACCCCGCCACGCGGCACCGCCCGTTGGACCGACCCCGGTGCGGTAGCGGCCCAGGAGGCGCAGCGCGCCCGCAGCGGGCGGGCGGAGCGGCCCGACCTGAGCACCGCGCGGGTCCTCGCGCCCACGCGCCGGCCCCCGCAGTCCGGCTGGCGCCGGCTCGTCTACGTCCTGTCGGGTCGGTTGATCAATCCGGGCGAGAGCCCGGCCGACATCCGCAAGCGGGAGCTGACCGCACGGGTCAACCGCCCGCTGCTCGGCTGCTACAAGATCGCCATACTGAGCCTCAAGGGCGGGGTCGGCAAGACCACCGTCACCGCCACGCTGGGCGCCACGTTCGCCTCGCTGCGCGGCGACCGGGTGGTGGCGGTCGACGCCAACCCGGACCGCGGCACGCTCAGCCAGAAGATCCCGCTCGAGACCAGCGCCACGGTGCGCAACCTGCTGAGGGACGCTCAGCGGGTGCGTCGCTACAGCGACGTGCGGGCGTACACCTCGCAGGGCGCGTCCCGCCTGGAGGTGCTGGCGAGCGAGCAGGACCCCGCGGTGTCGGAGGCGTTCAGCGAGGACGACTACCGGCGCACCGTCACGCTGCTGGAGCACTTCTACAACATCGTGCTCACCGACTGCGGCACCGGGCTCATGCACTCGGCGATGTACGGCGTGCTCGGCCTCGCCGATCAGCTGATCATCGTGTCGTCGGGTTCGATCGACGGGGCGCGCAGCGCGTCGGCAACGATGGACTGGCTCGACGCCCACGGGCATGGTGACCTGGTGAAGAACTCCGTCGCGGTGATCAACTGCGTGCACCGCTCGTCGGGCGGCGTCGATCTCGGGAAGGTGGCCGAGCACTTCGCGGCGCGGTGCCGCACGGTGACCCGGATCCCGTTCGACGCCCACCTCGAGGAGGGTGCCGAGGTGGACCTCGAGCGGCTCGAGCCGGGCACCCGGCTCGCCTTGCTGGACGTCGCGGCGGCGGTGGCCGACGCGTTCGAGGGGCCGCCGGCTTGAGGGTTCGCCGACGGGCCTCAGGCCCCCGGCGGTTCGTCGCGCCTGCGGACCTTCTCGTCGAGTTGACGTAAGAAGTCGGGGTCGTCGTCCGGCCCGCTGACCGGCGGTGTACGGCTCGGGCCGGCCACCGGGCCTCGCCGCTGTGGCTGCGGGAAGTCGACGGCGCCGGAGTTCATCGCCTTCCACAGCACCAGAGCGATGATCGCGGCGCCGACGAATGCGATGAGGAACAGCATTGTCGAACCACCTCCGCAACCGAGGTTAGCCGAGGACGTGCGGGGGCGGGGTGAAGTGCTGTGAGTGGGGCTCGTTCAGGGGCGGGCGGGTGGCAGGGTGGCCTCGCTCGTGAGGTCGGCCAGCATGCTGCGCACCTCGGACTCGCGGAACCGCCGGTGGCCGCCGGGCGTGCGGATCGACCCGATCCGGCCTGCGGAGGCCCACCGGGTGACCGTCTTGGGGTCGACCCGGAAGAGCGCCGCCACCTCACCGGGGGTGAGCAGACGCTCGGTGCTGCCGGTGTGCGTGATCGACATTCATGACCTCCCAGAACGTGGTGCTTCCGGGCCATCGTGACACCGCGGACCCCAGGTACTCGAACGGTTGTCCGGAGGTAAAGGGCTCTTAAAGGACGAACCGGACAGGTCTCCCACGGCTGCGCGCACGAGTCTCCCGCACCGGTCGTACGCTGGGTGTATGACGTCGCCGACCCACACGGAGCGGCAGCCCGGGCTGGCCGCCGCCGTGGCGCTCTACACCGCCGCCCGCGTCGCGCTGGTCACGCTCATCACAGCGCTGCTGATGGTGGCAGGCGTTCCGTTCGTCATCGCGCTGCTGGTGGCGCTGATCGTGGCGCTGCCGCTGTCCATGGTTCTCTTCCGCGGACTGCGGGCGCGCCTGGACAGCGCGCTGGTCACGGCCCGGGAGCGCCGGTCCCGCGAGCGCGAGGCGCTGCGGGCCCGCCTGCGTGGCGACGCGCCCGCCGACGCCGACCCACCGCTCGTCGCGTCAGACGAACCGTCCGACCGCGAGGCCGGTCGCGGTCAGCAGTGACCAGCCCAGCAGCAACACGCCGGTCTGGGCCAGCACCCGGATGAGCTTGCCGCCCTCCGCGCCGCCGAGGACGTCCCGGATCGGGAGCACCGCGAACGGCAGCGCGAGCAGCGCCAGCAGCATCGGCCAGCTGCGCAGCCCGGCACCCGCCGAGATCAGGAACGGCAGCAGGGTCAGCGCGGCGTAGAGGCGGCGGGTGTCCCGGTCGCCCAGCCGCACGGCGAGCGTGCGCTTGCCCACAGCGCCGTCGGTGGGGATGTCGCGCAGGTTGTTGGCCACCAACACGGCGGTCGTGAGCATTCCCACGCCGATCGCGGTGATCACGGCGAGCGAGCCGGGCGGGCCGCTCTGCGTGAGCACGGTGCCGAGCACACCGACGAGGCCGTAGAAGACGAAGACCGCGATCTCCCCGAAACCCAGGTAGCCGTAGGGGCGGGAGCCACCGGTGTAGAACCACGCGGCCACGATGCAGAGGGCGCCGACGGCGATCAGCCACCACTGACCGCTGAGCGACACCAGCGTCAGCCCGGCCAAGCCGGCCACGCCGAACGCGAAGAAGGCCGCGGTCCGGACCGTCGACGGGGTGGCGAGCTGCGACCCGACGAGCCGCAGCGGCCCCACCCGCTCGTCGTCGGTGCCGCGGATGCCGTCGGAGTAGTCGTTGGCGTAGTTCACGCCGATCATGAGCGAGACCGCGACGATCAGCGCCAGCAGCGCGCGTCCCGGCGCGACGACACCATGCCCGAGCGCTGCTCCGGTGCCGGCGATGACGGGGGAGAGTGCGGTCGGCAGGGTGCGCGGTCGAGCACCCTCCACCCACTGCGCGATCGTGGCCACACACGCAACTTATCCCGCCCCCGAACGCGACTCGCGCGCACTCACCCAGCGACTCCCGGGGGTGGGGGGCACGCGCCGACGCGCGGTGCGTCGGGCACCACCGAGGCCTCGACGTACTGGTCGGGGCCGACGCGCAGCCAGCGGTCCTGCACGCACTGCACCGGCACGGACGCGTGGCCTGCCGCGATCCCGACGACCTCGGCCGCGGGGTCGGGGGCCGCCCGGACGTCGGTGTCGGCCGCCACCCGGGCGAGGTGTTCCGAGCCACCGGTCCACAGGTACTCGACGTCGACCCACGAGTTGTTCTTCAGGCCGAGGGCGTCCCAGAACAGCCCGTCGCCGAGGTCGATGCCGGCCGGGTTGGAGACCTTGCGGTTGTACTGGTCCCGCCCGCCGTTGTAGCCGTCGTCGTGGGCGGCCTGGGCCTGTGGCACGCCTTGGGGCAGGTCGCGCCACTCCTGCCGCTCGGAGCTGGGGTTCCAGTAGTCGTCGCGGGTGTTCCACGGCCCGACGTCCCAGACGGGGGCGAACGCGCAGCGTCCGGTGGGCGCGCACACCTTCACGGAGTAGTCGCTGCTGTCGCGCGGCGACAGCGCGCGGCGGGACGGGAGCGCCACGAAGTGGTCGTGGTCGCCGATGACGTGCCCGTTCGCCGTCTTGCCGCCGACGAGCCCTTCGCGCGTGGCGAACACGTGGTAGGTGAGCGCGAGCGCCCGGTCGTCCGCCTCGACCCGGCCCGGCGGTGCCGGGCGGGCGGTGAGGGTGATCTCCCGGACCGCGGGTCCGGCCGCCGGATCGCCCGCGAGGACGAGCCGGGCCTGCACCTCGGCGGACGCGGTCGGGAGCGTGACGGACCGACCCCCGGGCCCGGCCGGGATCCACTCGGTCCACCTGCCCGCGGCGCGCCGCCCCCTGACATCGACGGTGGCGGTGGCGCCGGCCGGAACCTCGCCCGCCACCGCTACCGCGACCTGGTCGGTCGCCGTCGCGAGCCGGCGGGCGGGGAAGGTCAGCAGGCCCGTCGGCTGGGCGGTGGCGTCGGCCGGGGCCCCTTCGGCAACGGCGACGAACGCCGTGCGCGGGTCGATCCGAGCCACACCGCCGTCGAGCACGACACCCGCGGCCTCCCCCTGGCGGAGGTCGGCGGTCCAGGAGGCCGTCGGTGGGCCCGCGACCGCCGGGGTGGCGGGGCCGAGCGCGAGGCTGCTCGCGATGCCGAGGAGTGCGGTCGCGGTGGCCCACTTCATGCGATCGTCCCCTCGGTGCTCGTGTGACGGGTGTGTCCTACGAGGCAGGAGACAGAACGTGATCAGTAACCGTCAATCAACGCAGCGTGACGGGCCCGAAGGGATGTAGGCCGAGGTCATCCGTTCCGGGGGTGTGAGGAGGGGCCGATCCGGGCAGGAGCGTCCTGGGCTGTGAGCAGGCCGGCCGTCGCCATCCGGTCGGGCTTGCCGATCCCGCGCAGCGGGATCCGGTCGACGGCGCGCACGATCCGGGGGGCCGCGGCCCGCCCGAGCTCCTCCCGCACCGCAGCCCGCAGGCGTTCGGCGAGCGCGGTGTCGAGCGGGCGGTCGAGCACGACCGCCGCGGCGACGACCTCTCCCCACTCGGCGTCGGGCACCCCCACGACGCAGGCCGCGGCCACCCCGTCCTGCGCGGCGAGCACGCGTTCCACCGCGGCCGGTGCCACGTTCTCGCCGCCGGTGACGATCACGTCGTCGGCCCGCCCGAGCACCTCCAGCCGCCCGTCCCGCCAGCGGCCGAGATCGCTCGTGCGGAACCACCCGCCGGCGAACGCGGCCGCCGTCAGCCCGGGATCGCCGAGGTAGCCGTCGGCGAGGGTCGGGCCGCCGAGCCGGATCCGCCCGCCGTCCTCCAGTTCGACACGCACGCCGCCGAGCGGGACGCCGTCGTACACGCACCCGCCGGCGGTCTCGCTCATCCCGTAGGTCGTGACGACCGCGACGCCCTCGGCCACGGCCCGCTCGTGGAGCCGCGGCGCGAGGGCCGCCCCGCCGACGAGCACCGCGGAGTAGCCACGCAGCGCGTCGAGGGCCGCACCGTCGGCGTCGAGGAGCCTGGCGAGCTGGGTGGGCACCAGGCTGGTGCAGCGCCGTCCGGTGCCGAGCTCGCGTGTGGCGGCGGCGAAGCCGTCCGGACGGAAGCCGGCACGCAGGTCCTGCACCACCGGCGGGGCACCCGCGAGCAGGGCGCGGACCACCACCTGCACGCCCGCGACGTGCTGGGCGGGCAGCGCGAGCAGCCAGCGCGCGGTGCCGCCGACCCGCTCGGCCGTGGCATGTGCGGACGCCCGCAGCGCGGCCGCGGAGAGCACCACGTGCTTCGCGGCGCCCGTCGAGCCGGAGGTGGCGATCACGACCGCGGCGCCCGCACCGGGCACACCGGCGACAGTGGCCTCCCCGGGTGCGACGGGCAGCACCGCGGGCCCCCCGTCGAGCCCATCGCGCAGCGCGTCGGCGAGGGCGTCGACGGCGTGGGTCGAGCCGTCGAGGGTCACGACCCGGAGCGCGGTCACGGCGCCGGCGCGACGTGGAGCGAACGGCACCTTCGCTCGCACCTGGCGTGCGAGCGGCCCGCTCGCTCGATGGCGCGGCGCGGCGTGGCGGAGCGAGCGGCGCTCTCGCTCGCACGTAGCTCGCGATCGGGCCGTTCGCTCGTCAGTAGTGCCACGGGTAACCCGCCCAGTTCGGCTCCCGCTTCTGCAGGAACGCGTCCCGGCCCTCCACCGCCTCATCGGTCATGTACGCCAGCCGCGTGGCCTCGCCCGCGAACAGTTGCTGGCCGACCAGCCCGTCGTCGATCAGGTTGAAGGCGTACTTCAGCATCCGCTGCGCCGTGGGCGACTTGCCGTTGACCTCCCGCGCCCACTCCAACGCCACCTTCTCCAGGTCGGCGTGCGGCACCACGGCGTTCGCCATGCCCATGCGATGGGCGTCCTCCGCCGTGTACTCGCGCCCGAGGAAGAAGATCTCGCGCGCGAACTTCTGGCCCACCTGCCGCGCCAGGTACGCCGAGCCGAATCCACCGTCGAACGACCCGACGTCCGCGTCGGTCTGCTTGAACCGGGCGTGCTCGGCGCTCGCGATCGTCATGTCGCACGTGACGTGCAGCGAATGGCCGCCGCCCGCCGCCCAGCCGGACACCACCGCGATCACGACCTTCGGCATGAACCGGATGAGCCGCTGGCACTCGAGGATGTGCAGCCGCCCGGCCCGGGCGGGGTCGACCGTCTCGGCGGTCTCGCCGGAGGCGTACTGGTAGCCGGTGCGCCCGCGGATCCGCTGGTCGCCACCCGAGCAGAACGCCCACCCGCCGTCCTTCGGGGACGGCCCGTTGCCGGTGAGCAGCACGCAGCCGACGTCGGGGGTCTGCCGGGCGTGGTCGAGCGCGCGGTAGAGCTCGTCCACCGTGCCGGGCCGGAACGCGTTGCGGACCTCGGGGCGGTCGAACGCGATCCGCACCGCCCCGGTGTCCACGGCCCGGTGGTAGGTGATGTCGGCGAAGTCGAAGCCCTCGACCGGGCGCCACGCGGCAGGGTCGAACAGCTCGGAGGGGGTGTCCACGTTCAGCGACCCTATGCGAACGGCGAACAGCGCCTCGTCAGCCGACGGGACGTTCCAGTGTGACGAGCAGCCCCTCCACCGCGCCGGGGCCGACCCGGCCCTTCACATCGGTGGACGTGATCGACTTCAGCTGCCAGCCCTCGTCCGCCTCGTCGTTCAGGAGGCGCTCCAGCTTGTCGGCGGAGAGCTTCCCGCCGATCAGGCTCTCGCGCAGCTGCAGGACCCGGTACTCGTAACGGCGCATGGACCCAGGCTGCCAGGCCCCGACCCGGCAGCGACGACCTCGTCCATCGATCAGTGCGCACAGATTGACGGGTGCCGTCCCGGGTGCAACGGTCGGGAAATCACTCCCTCAGTGTCGAGAGGATCATGATGGCGACCGCGAACAAGGTAACCGTGATCCCCTGCGGTGCGATGACCGCCGACCTGACCTGGCTGTTGCTGAAGCCGGGCCGGTCGATCACCGACCGCAGTCACAAGGACGCCCCCGCCCCGTGGGTCGATGTCCCCACCCACTGCGTCCTCGTGGAGACCGACGAGGGCAAGCTCCTCTGGGACACGAGCTGCCCTCGCGACTGGGAGGAGCGGTGGGGGCCCACCGGCCTGCAGGAGTTCTTCCCCTACGACCACGTCAGCGACGAGGAGTACCTCGACTCCCGGCTGAACCAGCTGGGCCTCGGCCTCGACGAGATCGACTACGTCGTGCTGTCGCACCTGCACTTCGACCACGCCGGCAACGCCCAGATGTTCAAGAACACCCCCGCCAAGCTCGTCTGCCACGAGCGGGAGAAGGACTTCGCGTTCGGCTTCGACGGGCTCTTCGCCGGCGCGCACCTCAAGACCGACTACGAAGGCCTCGAGTTCCAGACCGTGTCCGGCGACGCCGAGTTCCTCCCGGGCGTCACGCTGATCGAGACACCGGGTCACACGGTCGGGTGCATGTCGATGCAGGTCGACCTGCCCGACACCGGCACGATGATCTTCACGTCGGACGCGGTGTACCTGGGCGAGAGCTACGGGCCACCCGCCACACCCGCCGCGATCGTCAACAACCTCGAGGACTTCTACGCCTCGGTGGAGAAGCTGCGCGGCTACCAGGAACGGACCGGCGCGCAGATGGTGTTCGGGCACGACGCCGACCAGATCCGCCAGCTGCGGGTCGCACCGGAGGGCTCCTACACATGACCGGGATCGACCTCACCGAGGAGACGATCTTCACCTGGGGTGCGCCGCCGCTGAAGTTCGGTGCCGGCGCGTCCGACGAGGTCGGCTTCGAGATGTCGGGCTACGGCGTCCGGCGGGTGCTGATCGTCACGGATCCGGGGATCCACGCCCTCGGCATCCCCGAGCGCATCGCCGACAGCCTCCGGCGCTACGAGATCCGGTCGGAGATCTTCGACGCGGTGCACGTCGAGCCCACCGACGACTCGATGAACAAGGCCACCGAGTACGCCCGCGCGCAGGGGCCGTGGGACGGGTTCGTCGCCGTCGGCGGTGGCTCGGCGATCGACACCGCCAAGGCGATCAACCTGCTCACCAGCCACCCCGGCGAGCTGATGGACTACATCAACAAGCCGATCGGGGCCGCGAAGACCCCACCGGGCCAGCTCAAGCCGCTCGTCGCGATCCCGACGACGGCGGGCACCGGCTCGGAGTCCACGGCCATGTGCGTGCTGGACATCCTGTCGATGAAGGTCAAGACCGGGATCAGCCACTGGCGGCTGCGCCCCACCCTGGCCGTGATCGACCCGCTGCTGACGATGAGCCTTCCCGCCGAGGTCACCGCGTCGGCCGGGATGGACATCGTCTGCCACGCGCTCGAGTCGTACACGGCGCGCTGGTACACCACGTTCGACCGCAAGAAGCCCGAGGAACGGGTGACCTACTGCGGCTCGAACCCGGTGTCCGACCTGTGGTGCGAGAAATCCCTCGCCCTGCTCGCGCAGTCGTTCCGCACCGCGGTGCACCGGGGTGCCGACGACGTCGAGGCGCGGTCGAACATGATGATGGCGGCCACGTTCGCCGGCATGGGCTTCGGCAACTCGGGCGTGCACATCCCGCACGCCAACGCCTACCCGATCGCCGGCATGGTCAAGGACTACCGGCCAGCGGGCTACCCGCAGGAGGAGCCGATGGTGCCGCACGGCCAGTCCGTGTCGCTCACGGCGCCCGAGGCGTTCCGGTTCTCGTTCGAGAGTGCCCCGGACCGGCACCTGCAGGCCGCGCAGATGCTCGACCCGCGGGCGGACAAGGTGAACGACCAGCGCGAGCAGCTTCCCTCCGTGCTGATCAACCTGATGCGCGACATCGGGATCCCGAACGGGATCGGCGGCGTCGGCTACACGGAGGCGGACGTGCCCGACCTCGTGCCCGGCACGATGAAGCAGCAGCGCCTGCTCGCCACCTGCCCGAAGACGCCCACCGAGGACGACATCGCCGACATCCTCACCAAGTCGGTGGAGAACTGGTAGATGCCGATCTACGTCTACCGGTGCGGCTGTGGCGAGCGTTTCGAGCGCCTCGTCGGGATCGACGCGCCGGCGCCGGCCTGCCCGGCGTGTGATGGCACCCCGCAGAAGATCCCGGCCGGGCCGAGCCTGCTCGGCCAGGCCGGGGCCGGCCTGACGAAGGAGCAGATGCCCCAGACGTGGCGCGGCACGCACAACGGCAACCGCGAGTACACCACCGGCCTCCGCCGGCAGTGGGAGCAGCGGCAGCGGCTGGAGGCGAAGCACCCGGAGCTGGCGGGCGACCAGCGGCCGATCATCGCGCACGAGGGCCGGTTCCACGGGGCGCCGCTGCGGGCGGGTGACCCGGTGCCCGGGGCCGGCCATGGTCATGGGCACGGCCACGGGCCGCCGCCGCAGAAGCCCTCCGAGGGAGGTTCAGGAAAGCCACATTCCTGAACCTGGAGGACAGGAATGTGGCTTTCCTGAACTCATGGACGCCCGTCAAGCGTGGCCTAGAGTTCCGCGGATCGGCCGGTTCGCGCGGCGGGCCACGACCGGGCCGGCGTCCGAGCGCGTCGCCGTCATCGGCAGGCGGCTGCCCGTGCACGAGTGGCCACAGCGCGACCTGCGGATCGCAACGGTCGACGCGCACAGCGGCGAGCGCGTCGTGCTCGACCGGGACTCGGGGGCGCCCCTCGTGGAGGCCGTCGCGGCGAGCTGTGCGGTGCCCGGCATCTGGGCGCCCGTGAGCACGGGCGGGCGCCTGCTCGTCGACGGCGGGCTGTACTCACCCGCCAACGCCGACCTCGCCGCCGGGTACGAGCGGGTGGTGGTGCTGGCGCCGATGGTGCGCGGGATCGGCCCGGCGGTCGCGGTCGGCCCGCAGGCCGCCGCCCTGCGCGCACGGGGAGCACAGGTCGCGCTCGTGAACCCGGACGCCGCGGCGGTCGCGGCGATCGGGCGCAACGTCCTGGACCCCGCACACCGCGCCGCGGCCGCCCGGGCCGGGCGCGCGCAGGCCGCTGCCGCCGTGGACGGCGTCGCGGCGGTGGCACCCGGTGGGTGCCGGGGGTCGCCGGTAGAAGACGGCCGCGAGCGGGTAGAACGGGGCCATGCCGCAGGTACCGAGCATCCGCCTCAACAACGGCGTGCAGATCCCGCAGTTCGGGTTCGGCGTCTTCCAGATCGAACCGGCCAGGACGGCGGAGGCCGTGCGCACGGCCCTCGAAGCCGGCTACCGGCACATCGACACGGCTCAGGGGTACGGCAACGAGGAGGGCGTCGGGCAGGCGGTCCGGGAGTCCGGGCTGGCGCGCGAGGAGGTGTTCGTCACCACCAAGCTCAACAACAGCCGGCACGGTCGCGACGAAGCCGTCGCCGCGCTCGACGAGAGCCTGCAGAAGCTGGGCCTCGACCACGTCGACCTCTTCCTGATCCACTGGCCGCGGCCGCACGCCGACCGGTACGTCGAGACGTGGCGCGCGTTCGAGAAGATCCTCTCCGACGGCAAGGCCCGCTCGATCGGCGTGTCCAACTTCCAGGTGCCGCACCTGGAGCGGCTCGCCGCCGAGACGGGCACCGTGCCCGCCGTCAACCAGATCGAGCTGCACCCGTGGCTCGCCCAGCGGGACCTGCAGGCCTACCACCGCAGGCACGGCATCGCCACCGAGGCGTGGAGCCCCATCGGCAAGGGTGGTGACCTGCTGCGGGACGAGCGGATCGGCGCTCTCGCGGAGAAGTACGGCAAGAGCCCGGCCCAGGTCGTGCTGCGCTGGCACATCCAGCAGGACATCATCGTCTTCCCCAAGTCGGTGACGCCGTCGCGGATCCGGGAGAACATCGAGGTGTTCGACTTCGAGCTGAGCGCCGACGACGTCGCCACGATCGACGAGCTCGACTCCGGCACCCGGCTCGGGCCGGCTCCGGACACCTTCGGCTAGACCCCGGTCTGCACGGCGGAGGATTCGCGCCTACCGTGGCGCGGCATGTTGGCAATCACCGATACGGCGGCAGAAGCCATCAAGACTCTGACCACCGACGCCGAGCTGCCGGACGGGGGCGGGCTGCGCATCGCGGCCCCCGATCCCGAGCAGGGCCTTGAGCTCTCGCTGGCAGGGCAGCCGAACACCGACGACGTGGTGTTGGCAGGCGACGGGGTGAGCGTCTTCCTCGAGCCGGTGGTCGCCCAAGTGCTCGACGACAAGGTGCTGGACGTGCAGCCGGTGGCCGGGCCCGACGGCGGGCAGGAGCTGCGCTTCGCGATCGGCGTGCAGGAAGAACCCGAGGCCTGACCGACATCGACCCGCTGCGGGCGGTCCCGTGCCAACGGGGCCGCCCGCAGCCATGTCCACTCATCTGACAAGTGCGACTACTGTTCGGGTGTGGAACATCGCTACCTCGGCCGGTCCGGCCTGAAGGTCTCCGAGATCACCTACGGCAACTGGATCACCCACGGCTCCCAGGTCGAGAACGCCGCCGCCGTCGCATGCGTGCGGGCCGCCCTCGATGCCGGGATCACCACCTTCGACACCGCTGATGCGTACGCGAACGGCGCGGCCGAGTCCGTGCTCGGCGAGGCGCTCACCGGCGAGCGGCGCGCCTCGCTGGAGATCCTGACCAAGGTGTACTGGCCCACCGGCCCGAAGGGGCCCAACGACTCGGGCCTGTCCCGCAAGCACATCATGGAGTCGATCGACGGGAGCCTGGCCCGGCTGCAGACCGACTACGTCGACCTCTACCAGGCCCATCGCTACGACGTCGAGACGCCGCTCGAGGAGACGATGCAGGCGTTCGCCGACGTCGTCCGCTCCGGCAAGGCGCTCTACATCGGCGTGAGCGAGTGGACCGCGCAGCAGCTGCGCGCGGGCCAGGCGCTCGCCGAGCAGCTCGGCTTCTCGCTCGTGTCCAACCAGCCGCAGTACTCGATGCTGTGGCGGGTGATCGAGGCCGAGGTCGTGCCCGCGTCGGAGGAGCTGGGCATCAGCCAGGTCGTGTTCTCGCCGATCGCACAGGGTGCGCTCACCGGCAAGTACAAGCCGGGCGCCGCGCCGCCGTCCGGATCCCGCGCGACCGACGAGAAGGGCGGGGCCGACTCCATCCAGCGCTGGATGGGCGAGGAGACGCTCGCCCGCATCCAGGCACTGGAGCCGGTCGCCTCCGACCTGGGACTCACGATGGCTCAGCTCGCCGTGGCCTGGGTGCTGCAGAACGACAACGTCGCCGCGGCGATCATCGGCGCGAGCCGCCCCGAGCAGGTCACGGCCAACGTCCGGGCGAGCGGGGTGCGCCTGGAACCGGACGTCCTGAAGCGCATCGACGAGGCCCTGGGCGACCGGGTGGAACGCGACCCGGCGCGCACCCAGAGCCCGCCGACGCGCCCCAGCTGAGCGCCGCCCCAGCTGACGCGCCGAATCGCAGCATGGTGGCCATACTCCGGTTCAACCGGAGCAAAGCCACCATGCTGCGGTCAGGCCGGGCCCGGTCAGGCCTCGGTGAGGTGGCCTGCCACCAGCGTCCAGTGGCGGGTCGTGCGCACCGAGTCGAGCATCCGGCGGTCGTGCGTGACCAGGATCATGGTGCCGGGGAAGGAGTCGAGGGCCTGCTCCAGCTGCTCGATGGCCGGCAGGTCGAGGTGGTTCGTCGGCTCGTCGAGCACGAGCAGGTTCACCTCGCGGGCCTGCAGCAGGGCGAGCGCGGCGCGGGTGCGCTCACCGGGGGAGAGCGACGCGGCCGGCCGGGGCACGTGCTCGGCCGTCAGCCCGAACTTGGCGAGGAGCGTGCGGACGTCCGACTCGGTCCAGTCGGGCACCGCGTTGCCGAACGCCCGCGCCAGGGACTCGGGGCCGAGGAACAGCCCGCGGGCCTGGTCGATCTCGCCGACCCGCACCCCCGAGCCGAGCCCCGCGCTGCCCTCGTCGACGGGGATGCGCCCGAGCAGCGCCCCGAGCAGCGTGGTCTTGCCCGAGCCGTTGTCCCCGGTGATGACGACCCGGTCGGCCCAGTCGACCTGGGCGTCGATCGGCCCGAGCACGAACGACCCGCGCCGCACGACCGCGCCCGTGGCCGACGCCACGACGGCGCCGGAGCGCGGCGCCGCGGCGATCGTCATCCGCAGCTCCCACTCCTTGCGCGGCTCCTCGACCACGTCGAGCCGCTCGATCAGCCGCTGCGTCTGGCGGGCCTTCGCGGCCTGCTTCTCGCTGGTCTCGGCCCGCATCTTGCGGCCGATCTTGTCGTTGTCGGTGGCCTTGCGCCGCGCGTTGCGCACGCCCTGGGCCATCCAGTTGCGCTGGGTCCGCGCGCGATCCTTGAGCGAGGTGACCCGGTCGTCGTACTCCTCGTAGGCCTCGCGGGCGTGCCGGCGGGCGACCTCGCGCTCGGCGAGGTAGCTGTCGTAGCCGCCTTCGTAGACCTCGACCTGCTGCTGCGCGAGGTCCAGCTCGACGATGCGGTTGACGGTGCGGGCGAGGAACTCGCGGTCGTGACTGACGATCACGGCCGGGCTGCGCAGGCCCGTCACGAACCGTTCCAGGCGCTCCAGGCCGTCGAGGTCCAGGTCGTTGGTGGGCTCGTCGAGCAGGAGGACGTCGTAGCGCGAGAGCAGCAGCGCGGCGAGCCCGGCCCGGGCGGCCTGCCCGCCCGACAGCGAGGTCATCGCCGCGTCGAGATCCACGCCGAGGCCCACGTCCGCGGCGATCTCGCCGGCGCGCTCGTCGAGATCGGCACCGCCGAGGGCGAGCCAGCGGTCCAGCGCCGCGGCGTAGGTGTCGTCCGCGCCCGGAGCACCACCGCCGAGCGCCTCCGCCGCGGCGTCCATCGCCGCCTGCGCCGCGGCCACGCCGGTGCGCCGCGCGAGGAACGCCGTCACCGTCTCGCCCGGGCGCCGGTCCGGCTCCTGCGGCAGGTGCCCGACGGTGGCGTCCGGCGGGCTGACGACGACCTTCCCGTCCTCGGGGTCCTGCTCGCCCGCGAGGAGCCGCAGGAGCGTGGACTTGCCCGCGCCGTTGGCGCCGACGAGCCCGGCGACGTCCCCGGGGGCGACGATCAGGTCGAGACCCGAGAACAGGACGCGGGTGCCGTGCCCGGCGGCGAGGCCGGTGGCCTGGATCGTTGCGCTCATGTCCGGGCCCACGCTACTGCCCGCCGCGACCGCCTTTCCGCGGTCCCGGGGGCGGCGGCGGGAGCGACGTGATGTCCGGAGCATGTTCCGGCCAGACCAGCAGCACCGGGCACGGGGCGTGGTCCACCACGAACCGGGTGGCGTGGCCGAGGCTGCGGGGCCCGAGGTGGCTGCGGTCGCCGTCACGGGCGAGCACGAGGAGGTCCGCGTCCTGCGCGGCGGTGATGACCTCCCGCTCCACACGGCCCGTGCGGGCCGAGCGTGCACACGGCCGGCCCAACCGGTGAGCCGCGGAGTCGAGCAGCCGCTCCGCGGACTCCGCGGCGAGGCGCGTCATGTCGATGCCCGGGTCGCGCTCCGGACGGCCGCGGCCGAGCAGGCCGGCGAACGCGCCGTGCGCGGCCGCCGGGACGTCGCCGGTGACGTGCAGCAACGCGACATCGGCTGTGTCCGGGGCGAGGGTGCGGGTCGCGTCGACACAGGCCGGCCAGGTCCCCTCGGCGATCCAGACCACCACGCGCATCCGCTCAGCCTCCGGTTCCGATCAGGTGCAGCGACACCCACAGCGCCGCCACGGACAGGACGAGGCCGGCCGGCACGGTGAGCAACCCGAGCCGGGTGAACTCGCCGAGGTCGACGTCGCTGTCGTGGTCGCGCACGATGCGTCGCCACAGCAGTGTGGCCAAGGAACCGGCGTAGGTCAGGTTCGGGCCGATGTTCACCCCGAGGAGCACCGCCAGCACCGCGGCGGGCCCGGCCGGGGCGGCCAGCGGCAGCAGCACCAGCACCGCCGGCAGGTTGTTGACCAGGTTCGCCAGCACCGCGGCCGCCGCCGCGATGCCCAGCAGCCCCAGCAGCCCCGTGTCGTCGACCACGAACCCGTCGAGCCCCGCGGCCAGGCCGTTGTCCAGCACGGCGCGCACGACGATCCCCAACGCCAGCACGAAGGCGAGGAACCCGACCGCGGCCGCCCGCCCGATCGCGGCGGGCGTCGTGCGCCGCCGGGCCAGCGCGCGCACCCCCAGCACGACCGCACCGGCCGTCGCGGCCCACGCCGGGTTCACGCCCACCGCGGACGTCAGCAGGAACCCGGCCAGCGTCGCCGCGACGACGACCATGGCGAACACCGGCCATTCGGGCCGTTCCACCGCGGTGCCCACGTCGGCCGCGACGTCGAGCTCGGCGGCGAAGAACCAGCGGAACGCCGCGTACTCGACCGCAACGGCCACTATCCAGGGCAGCGCCATCAGCCCGGCGAACCGCGTGAAGGTCAACCCGCTCGCCGCGAACGCGAGCAGGTTGGTCAGGTTCGACACCGGCAGCAGCAGCGACGCGGTGTTGGACAGGTGCGTGCAGGCGTACACGTGCGGCTTCGGGCGGACGCCCAGCCTGGCCGCCGTCGCGAACACCACCGGGGTGAGCAGCACCACCGTGGCGTCCAGGCTCAACGCAGCCGTGATCACCGACGCCGTCGCGAAGACGTGGACCAGCAGCCGGCGCGGCCGCGATGCCGCCGCCCGGGCCATCCACGCCCCGCACGCCCGGAACAGGCCCTCGTCGTCGCACAGCTGGGCGAGCACCAGCACCGCCGCCAGGAACCAGACCACCGGGCCCAGCAGCTCCAGCTCCGAGACCACGGCCTGGAGCGAGATCGCCCCGGTGGCCATCACCACCAGCGCGGCCGGGACCGCGAACACGGCCTCCGACCACCCCCGCGGGCGGATCACGGCGCAGGCCAGCACCGCGAGCAGCAGCGCGGCGGAGAGAGCCTCGGCGAGCAGCGGGTTCAGCCGGCCCTCCTCCTGGCGGCGGTCGTCGGACGGTCCATGGTCGCGCAGTTCGGCGAGCGCGCAGCCCCGTAGGGTCGCCGGCGTGGCCGACGCCGTCGTGGTTCCGGGTGGGAAGTTCGGACCGGCGGCCGGGCTCCTCCTCTACGCGGGGTCCGTCGCCGAGAGGCGCGGGGCGGGGGTCCATCGGCACTCGTGGTCCGGGGAACCGCCGGACCCGTTCGCGCAGGAGATCGAGGGCTGGGTGCGCGCCGAGGTCACGGGGCTGCTCGACCGGGTCGGCGGCCGTCCGCTGCTGATCGCGAAGTCCCTCGGCGCGAACGCCGCGGCGCTCGCGGCCGAGCGCGGCCTGCCCGCGGTGTGGCTCACCCCGGTCCTGACGGTGCCGTGGATCGCCGCCGCCCTGGCTCGTGCCACGGCACCGTTCCTCCTCGTCGGCGGCACCGCCGACGCGCTGTGGGACGGCGCGCTGGCCCGGCGGCTCTCGCCGTACGTGCTGGAGGTCGAGGGTGCCGGGCACGGCATGCAGGTACCCGGCCCGGTGCTCGACACGGTCGCGGTGCTCGGCCGGGTGGTCTCGGAGATGGAGGAGTTCCTCGACGCCATCGGCTGGCCCGAGCGTTCCGCTTGACCTTGACGCCGGCGTGAAGCTCCTAGCGTCCGGGGCATGAGATCGAGCAAGCTCCCGTGCCTCGTCCTGGTGACGTTCGTGGCGGGCACGGACAACTTCGTGATGGCGGGCGTGCTGCCGGCGGTCGCGGCGGATCTCGCGGTCACCGAGGCCGCCGCCGGACAGCTCGTGACGGTCTTCTCGATCGCGTACGCGCTCGCCGCACCGGCGATGGCCACTGCGACGGCGCGGCTCGACCGGCGGACGCTGCTGGCCACCGGACTCGCGGCGTTCGCGCTGCTCAACGCGGCCGCGGCGCTGGCGCCGTCGTACGCCGCGCTCCTGGTGGTGCGCCTGCTCGCGGCCGTGGTCGCCGCGGCGATGACGCCCGCCGCGTTCGCGGCCGCCGCGGCACTGGCCCCGCCGGAGCGGGTCGGGCGGGCCATCGGCTCGGTCGCCGCGGGGATGACCGTGGCCCTCGTCGTCGGGGTGCCGCTGGGCACCTGGCTCGGCGCCGCCGCCGGCTGGCGGTCCACGTTCTGGCTCGTCGCCGGGTTCGCTGTCGTCGGATGCGTCGCCGTGGTCGGGCTCCTGCCGGCGCTCCCGGCGAGCGGGCGCCCCGGGCTCGCCCGGCGGATCCGGTTGCTCGCCGCCCCTCCCGTCCTGCTGGCGGTCGTCACGACCGCGGTCGCGGCCACCGGCAGCTTCATCACGTACACCTACGTCGCTCCCATCGCCCGCGACCTCGCCGGCGTCGGCGCGGACGGCGTCGCGCTGCTCATCGCCTGCGTCGGCGTCGCCGGGGCGCTCGGGACCGTGCTGGGCGGCCGCGCGACCGACCGCTGGGGTGCCGGACGCACCCTCGTGCTGGCGCTCGCGGTGCAGGTGGCGGCGACCGCCGTCCTCGTCGCCGCGGGTCTGCTCGCCGCGGCGGCGGCGCTGCCCGTGATCGCGCTCGGCTACGCCGTCTGGGGACTGGCGGGCTGGGCGTTCAACCCGCCGATGAACGCCCGGCTGCTCGCCCTGGCCGGGGACGCCGGGACCGAGGCGGTGGCGCTCAACTCCAGCGCGCTCTTCGTCGGGATCGCCGCCGGGGGTGCGCTGGGCGGTGTCGTACTGGAGGCCGAGGGCGTCCCGGCCGTGCTCCTGACCGCGATCGCGATCGGTTCGGTGGCGCTCGTGCTGCTCGCCGTGTCGGTGGTCCGCCACCTGACCGGGCAACCGCGTGCCGATCTCGCGGCGGTGGGCGAGGATCGGAACGGGTGAGAAGGCGCGGCATGCGGATCGGCGAGCTGGCCCGGCGGACGGGCGCGACCACCCGTGCGCTGCGCTACTACGAGGAGCGCGGCCTCCTCGGCTCCGGCCGCGGCGCCAACGGCTACCGCGACTACGGGCCGGAGGCCGTCGTCCGGGTGCGCAACGTCCGCCGGCTCCTGGAGGCCGGGCTGACCAGCGACGACATCCATGAGCTGGGCGGCTGCCTCGACCGCGATCTGGCGCACGAACAGCCCTGCGACGACGCGATCGCGCGGTACGAGCACCGGATCGCGGCGGTCGAGCGGCGCATCGACTCGCTGGTGGACGTCCACCGCAACCTGCGGAACCAGCTGGAACGCCTCCGCTCGCCCGGCGACGGTTACCGTGCCGGACATGGATCTCGCTGAGACGTTCTCGTGGGAGGGGCGGCGGATCGCATGGGGCCGCGCCGGGTCGGGGCCCGCCGTCGTGTTCTGCCACGGGACGCCCTGGTCGTCGTGGCTGTGGCGGCCGTTCGCCGAGGCCCTGAGCACCGACTTCACCGTGTACCTGTGGGACATGCCCGGCTACGGCCGCTCCTCGAAGGAGCCGGGTCACCCGGTCGACTTCGGGGCGCAGGCCGACGCGTTCACGGCGCTGCTCGCGCACTGGGGCCTCGACCGCCCGCACGTCGTCGCGCACGACTTCGGCGGCGCCGTCTCGCTGCGCGCCCACCTGGTGCACGACGTGCCGTACGCCTCGCTGCTGATGGCGGACGTCGTGGCGATCCCGCCGTCGGGCTCCCCGTTCTTCCGGCTCGTGAAGCAGCACCCGGACGTGCTCGCCCAGGTGCCGCCGTACATCCACGAGGCCCTGGTCAGGGCCTACATCGGCAACGCGAGCCACCGTGAGCTGCGCGAGGACGACCTCGCCGCGCTCGTCGCTCCCTGGCTGGGCGCGGAGGGGCAGCCCGCGTTCTACCGGCAGATCGCCGCGTACGACGAGCGCTACCTCGCCGAGAACGAGGCGCTGCTCGACCGGATCGACATCCCCGTGACCGTCCTCTGGGGCACCGAGGACACCTGGATCCCGGTGGCCACCGGGGAGCGGCTCGCCGCGGGGATCCGCGGCGCCGACCTCACCCGGGTCGACGGTGCGGGGCACCTCATCCAGCTCGACGCCCCGGTCGCGCTGGCGACGGCCCTGCGCTCCTGGTTGACCCGCGTCCCGGCCTGAGCCCGCGCACCATGGATTGCAGCAAGGCCACTTTCACGCCATCTGGATGAGTGAGTCCGACCCCGGCTGTCCCTCCGATGATCGCCGGGTGCGGTTCCGGCGCCGCGAATGGAGGCTGACCCGATCCAGCCGCCGGGCGCCGGCCCGTGATCGGCGGTATCGGTCGTCCATGGTCGTAGCAACGACGATGTGCACCCGATAACAGCAGGCCAGGGCGTCGATCAAGGGCTGATGGCCGCTGTTGAAGATCGACTAGCGACCATTTCGCCTTGATCGCCGGACGCCGGCGCGGCCGATTCGGCAACACCCTCCTTGATCGGAAACGCAAGGTGTCGATGTGACCATGAAACGTTGCGGTGGGCGCGCCGTACCCGGCCGGTGACCGGCTGCCCCGCGACCTCGACCCGGTCGGGCGTGCGGTCACCGGTCTTCCCCCGCCGCTGCCCGTGTGTGTGGTGGCTGGGTGGGCACAACTACCGAACCCGGTGGTCGCTCCGGCGGCCGTCCCCGGCTGGCGGGCACGCCGGTCTGGACGAGACCGGCCCTCGTACCGGGCGTACTCGGGTCGTCGACCGGTGCGCGCAGCGTGGAGCTGGGCCGCCGAATTATTCGGCGGACTTCCGGCGGGGGACACTAGTTGCGTGGAAGTGGCTTTGCTGCAACGTCCGGGGACCCGCGGGTCGCCAGCAGGTCCAGCGTGAGCGCCGCCGACCAGCTGAAGTCCGCGACCCCGCACCCGGCCCCCGTCCACGGGTCGAAGTACTCCCGGAAGCCCTCCTGCCGCACGCTGTTCAGCAGCGCCGCGCGGAGCGTGGCGGCCTCGGCGTGCCGCCGGTGGCGTTCCAGCCCGTGCAGGACGAGCCAGCTCGTGTTGATCCAGGCCGGGCCGCGCCAGTAGCGGGTGGTGTCGAAGGCGGGGCCGGTGCGGTCGTAGCTGGGCAGCGGGACGCGGTCGTTCAGCGCGAAGCGTGGGCCCGTCATGCCGGCCACCAGCGCGTCGACGACGTCGGTGGGCAGGTCGAGCACCAGCGGGGCCAGACCGCCGACACAGTGCTCGGGGACGCGTTCGCCGCTGTGGTCGAGGGCGAAGAAATGCCCGGCGCCGCGGTCGTAGCACCGGGAGAGCAGGGCGTCGCGGAGGGCCGCCGCACGCTCGCGGTGCGGGTCGGACGGCTCGCCCAGGATGTCGGCGATCTCGGCGAGGGCCTCCTCCGACCACGCCAGCAGGGCGTTGAACAGGGGGTCGATCGCGACGAAGAGGTGTGAGCCGGGCTCGTCGCGGTAGCCGTGGTCGCGGTAGGTCTCCACGATCGTGACGTAGCGGGCGTAGTCGGCGGCCGTGGGGCGTTCGGCGGCGTCGACGTGGTCGAGGTCGCGACGCCGGTGCGCGGTCAGCACCGCGACGTCCGCGGGCACCCGGGCCAGCTCGGCGTCCCAGGCGGGGGAGTTGTCCTGACCGGACTCCCACGGGTGCACGATCGCCACGAGGCCGTGCGGGCCGGTGCGCTCGCGCAGCAGGTAGTCGTGCTGGGCTTTCAGGCGCGGGTACGCGCGCCGCAGGAACCGCCGCCCGAGGGCGGGCGCGGCGCGGTGGACCTCGAGTGCGGCCACCGCGTGCACCGGGGGCTGCACGATCCCGGACGTCTCCCGCCGCGGCGCGCCGGGGACCTCGCGGGATCGCCAGAAGTCGGGGCCGGGGAAGTACGCGTCGCGGGCGACGGCGGGGTTGAACACGATCTGTGGCACGCGCCCGTCGGTCCACTGGGCGGCCAGCAGCGACTCCAGCTCGCGGCGGCCGCGGTCGGGCGAGGCGTGGGCCCAGCCGATCGCGATGAACGCGGAGTCCCAGCTCCACTGGTGCGGGTAGAGGCGGCGCGACGGCACGGTGTGCCCGCGTTCCCAGTTGCCGTTCAGGACGGTGATCGCCCGCCGGCGCAGGTCGGCATCGGGCATGTGTGGGGAGCTCCTGGTCCTGGGCACCGCTCGTGCCCACAATGATCACGCCGGACGCTACGCCCGTGCTCCGGGGACCACGGGGAGGGGAGGATCACACCATGGCCGAGGACTATGAGCTGTTCCCGGAGGACTTCGCGCGCGGGCTCGCCGTTGTCGCCCATCCGGATGATCTGGAGTACGGCGGGGCCGCCGCGATCGCGCGCTGGACGGCCCAGGGGCGCAGCATCGCGTACCTGCTGGCGACCCGCGGGGAGGCCGGGATCGACACCCTCCCGCCTGCGGAGTGCGGCCCGCTGCGCGAGGCCGAGCAGCGCGCCGCGGCGGCCGAGGTCGGCGTCGACGTCGTCGAGTTCCTCGACCACCCGGACGGCCTGGTCGGCTACGGGATCCCGCTGCGCCGCGACATCGCGGCCGCGATCCGCCGGCACCGGCCGGAGGTGGTGATCACGAGCAACCACCACGACACGTTCCCCGGCGGCCACCTCAACATGGCCGATCACCGCGCGGTCGGGCGGGCGGCCATCGACGCCGTCCGGGACGCGGCGAACCGTTGGCTGTTCCCGGAGGTCGGCGAGCCGTGGACCGGCGTGAAGCAGGTGCTCGTGCTCGCCTCGCCCCTCAGCGGGCACGCCGTCGACGTCGAGGGGTCGTTCGACCGCGGCGTGGCGTCGCTGCGGGCGCACAAGGCCTACCTCGAGGCGCTCGGCGGGCCGATGAGCGACCCGGAGCAGTTCCTGCGCACGGCCGCGGAGGAGGCCGCGAAACGCCTCCCCGGCGCCCGCCTGGCGACGGCCTTCCAACTAATCGAGACATAGGCAGGCCCGAGTGGCGGCGCACACCGTCCGGGGACCGCACACATGGTCGGACATGTGTGCGGTGCCGCGGCGGTGTGCGCGGTGGGGTTGCCGGGGTCGGCCTAGGCTCACGTCCGTGAATCCGTCGTCGGCCTGCGCGCGGCTCGTCGTCGACGAGTTGGTCCGGTGCGGTGTCACCGACGCCGTGCTCTGCCCCGGTTCCCGCAACGCGCCGCTGTCGTTCGCCTTGCACGCGGCCGACGCCGGCGGCCGGCTGCGGTTGCACGTCCGGATCGACGAGCGCACGGCCGGCTTCCTCGCGCTCGGCATCGCCCTGCGATCGGGCCGTCCGGTGCCGGTCTGCACGACGTCGGGCACGGCCGTGGCGAACCTGCACCCCGCGGTGCTGGAGGCGTCGCACGCGGGCGTCCCGCTGCTGGTGCTCTCCGCCGACCGGCCGCCGGACGTGATCGGGACCGGCGCCAGCCAGACGATCGAGCAGGCGGGCCTGTTCGGCGGTGCGGTGCGGCTGGCCGTGATCGCCGGGGTCGGTGGTGACCCCGCCCGCGGCCGCGCGTCCGTCGACCGGCTCGTCGCCGCCGCAACGGGCGCATCCGGCGGGCCGCCCGGCCCCGTGCAGCTGAACCTCCCCTTCGCCGAACCACTCGTGCCCGACGGTCCCGGTGAGGCTCCCGCGGGCCGGCCGGGCGGCGGGCCGAGGACGCGCGTGGCGCCGGTCGTCCGGCAGGCGGTGCCGCTGCCGCTGGACCCGGCGGCGCCGACGCTCGTCATCGCGGGCTCCGGCGCCCCGGAGGGACTGCTCGACCTGCCCGTCCCGGTGGTCGCCGAGCCCGCGTCGGCGGCCTGGCCGGCGGCGGTCCGCACCGGTCCGTGGCTGCTCGGGGCCTCGCCCGCGTTGCGGCCGGCCCAGGTGGTGGTGGCGGGCCGGCCCACGCTGCACCGCCCCGTCCAGCGGCTCCTCGCCGACCCGGACGTCGCCGTCCACGTGCTCGCCGACCCCCGCGGCATGCCCTGGACGGACGTCGCGGGCAGCGTCCGCGCGATCGGGAGCCTCCCGCCGCTGCGCCCCGACCGGTCGTGGACGGACCGGTGGCGCGCCGCGGACGCCGCCGCCGCGGACGCCCTCGACAAGGCCCTCGACGACCCCGCCACCCCCGGGGGCCTTCGGCTCGCGCGCGAGCTGGTGGCGGCGCTGCCGCCCGGCGCGCAGCTGGTGCTCGGCTCGTCCAACCCGGTGCGCGACGTCGCGCTGGCCGCCGTGCCGCGCCCGGACCTCACCCTGCTCGCGAACCGGGGCGTGGCCGGCATCGACGGCACGGTCTCGACGGCCGCCGGCGCCGCGCTGGTGCACGACGGGCCCGCGTACGCGGTGCTCGGCGACCTCACGCTGCTGCACGACTCGACCGGGCTCGTCATCGGGCCGGACGAGCCGCGCCCCGACCTCGCGATCGTGGTGCTGAACGACGACGGCGGCGGCATCTTCGAGCTGCTCGAGCAGGGCGCCCCGGAGCACGCCGCCGCGTTCGAGCGGGTCTTCGGCACCCCGCACGGTGTCGACCTCGCCGCGCTCTGCGCCGCGACCGGCACCGGTCACGTCCTCGTGGACGTCCCCGACGTCGCGGGGGCGCTCGCCCCGGCTCCCGGCCTGCGGGTGGTCGAGGTGCGTGCCGGGCGCCGCGAGCTGCGGCAGGGACACGCGCAGCTGCGCGCAGCCGTCGGCACCGCCGTGGCCGAGGCGCTCTAGGCGGCTTCGGCCTCCAGCTTCTCGATCGCCCACAGCGCCCAACCGTGCACCGCCTCGAACTGGCGGGCCCCGAACTCGGCGGCGAGGTAGCCGAACCCGTCGGAGCCCGGGGGGATCACGGCCGGGGCGTCGTCCATCATCTTGCGCAGCCTGGCGCCTTCCTCACCCGTGTGCTCGACGATCCTCCGCAGCACGACCAGCGCATCGGCCGGCTCGAGCGCGGAGAGCAGGAACATGCGCAGCACGTCCTCGTTGCGCACCTTGCCCTGCCGCCGCCACGTGAGCAGCCAGGTCCGCAGCTCGGCGTAGCCCTCGGGGGTGACCGAGTAGGTGCGGCTGCCGCGCGCGCCCTCCTCGGTGACGGTGACGAGCCCGCGTTCGGCCAGCCGGTTCAGCTCCGGGTAGATGCTCGTGTGGCCGGCCTGCCAGGCGTAGCGGCCGAGGTCGGCGGCGAACGCCTTCGTGAGCTCGTACCCGCTGCGCGGTTCGACGGCGAGCAGCCCGAGCAGCGCGTGCGACAGCGACATGCCGAGATCGTACATGTCAGAAATGGCATGCCAGTGTTGACATGTCGTGTTCGGCAGGTGCATCCTCCTCGCCATGGCCAGCACCCCGCCCCTGCACGTCGCAGGTCATCTCGCGCCCGTCGCCGACGAGATCGACGCGGTCGACCTCCCGGTCGAGGGCGCGCTCCCGCCCGAGCTCGTCGGGCGCTACCTGCGCAACGGCCCGAACCCGCTGCCCGGCGAGCCGTCGGCGCACTGGTTCACCGGGCACGGCATGGTGCACGGCGTCCGGCTGCGGGCGGGGCGCGCGGAGTGGTACCGCAACCGCTGGGTGCGCACCCGCGCACTGGCCGGCGAGTCCATGGTCGGATCCGACGGGACGATCGACCGCGGCGTCGGCCACGCGAACACCCACGTGATCGAGCACGCGGGCCGGATCATGGCGCTGGTCGAGAGCAGCTTCCCGCACGTGCTCACGCCCGAGCTGGACACCGTCGGCCCCTACGACTTCGACGGCCGGCTCACCACGGCCATGACGGCCCACCCGAAGACCGACCCCGTGACGGGGGAGCTGCACTTCTTCGGCTACGGGATCCGGCCGCCGTATCTCACCTACCACCGGCTCTCGGCGGCGGGCGAGCTCGTGACGAGCGCCGAGATCGAGGTGCCGGGCGCCACGATGATGCACGACTTCGCCATCACCGACCGGCACGCGCTGTTCCTCGACCTGCCGATGACGTTCCAGCTCGAGCGGCTCGCCAAGGGCATGCCGTTCGGGTGGGACGAGGGCTACGGCGCGCGGATCGGCGTCATGCCGCTGGACCGGCCCGGCACGGTCCGCTGGTTCGACGTGGCGCCGGGCTACGTCTTCCACGTCGGCAACGCCCACACCGACGCCGCCGGCCGGGTCGTCCTCGACGCCGCCCGGTACGGCGCGGCCGACGCCGTGGCCATGTGGGACGGCCTGGGCAGCGACCCGGCCGGGCTCGCCGCCGACGCGGCGGCCACCGGGTCCGCCCGGCTGCACCGGTGGGTGCTGGACCCCTCCACGGGTGCCGTCACCGAGACGCCGCTCGACGACCGGGCGGTCGAGTTCCCCACCGTCGACGACGAGCGCGTCGGCCGGGACGCCCGCTACCGCTACGCGGTGGCCGACGCCCGGGGCCGCGCCGGGATCGTCAAGTTCGACGCCGCCCACGGCACGCGGGCGGAGCACGACCTGGGGGCCGGCGCGGTCGCGGGCGAGGCGGTGTTCGTCCCGTCCGGAGCGCCGGGGCGCGCCGAGGACGACGGCTGGCTGCTGTCCATCACCACCCGCCGCGACGGCAGCGCATCGCGGCTGCTCGTCCTCGACGCCACCGACGTGGCCGGCCCGCCGGTGGCCGCCGTGCAGTTGCCGCGCGGTGTCCCGGCCGGCTTCCACGGGTCCTGGATCGACGACGCCGACCTCGAGCCGCGATGAACACGCCCATCGGGGACGCGCCCACCGAGCGGATCCCGGCCGTCGCGCCCGACGTCGAGTTCCGGCCGGCGGCGATGATCCGCGGACTCGCGTTGGACGTCGGGCTGCCGCTGGTCACGTACTACGTGCTGCACCTCGCCGGGGTGGCGGACTGGCCCGCGCTGCTGGCCGCCACGGGCGTCGCCGCGCTGCGGATCGGCTGGGACGTCGCGCGCCGCCGCCGGCTCAACCTGTTCGCCACCCTCATGCTCGTGGTGTTCGGTGTCGGGCTGGTGCTCACGTTCGTGAGCGGGGACGAGCGGTTCCTGCTGGCCCAGGACTCGATCACCCTCGGCGGCGTGGCGCTCGTGTTCCTTTCCACCAGCAGGTGGGGCACGCCGCTGACGCTCGCGGCGATGCAGAGCTTCAGCCCGCGCAAGGCGGAGGCGCTCACCGAGGCGTTCCGCACGGACCCCGACGTACGCCACGGGGTCCGGCTCAGCTCGGCGGTGTGGGGTGCGGGGCTGCTCGCGCTGGCGGTGCTGCGCGTGCCCCTGATCTACCTGCTGCCGGTCTCGGTGATGGTCGGCCTGGGCACCGTCCTCACCATCGCGACGTTCGCCGCCCTGATCGGCTGGAACGTCTGGTACGTCGCGCGGGCCCGCCGCGAGGGGTGACGGGCCCGCGTCGCCGATTGCAGCAAAGCCACTTTCATGCCACGTGGTTGCATGAAGGCGGCTTTGCTGCAACATCCGGTCACCCGCTGAAGAGGGCATCCACCTCGGACCGGGTCGGCGCGGTCGCCGGGCCCCAGCGGGTCACGGTGATGGCGGCCGCGGCGTTCGCCCGTGCCGCCGCGGCGGGGAGATCCGCCCCGCGGAGCAGTTCGGCGGCGAGCACGCCGCAGTGCGCGTCGCCCGCCCCGGTCGTGTCGACGGCCTCGACCGGGAAGCCGGGCACGTGCCGCGTCTCGCCGTCGCGGGTCAGCAGGCACCCGGCGGCGCCGTCCCGCACGACGACGGCGGCCGAGCCGCGCAGCCGGCCCGCGATCGCGGCCGACGCCTCCCGCAGATCGGTCGAGCCGGTGAGGATGCGCGCCTCCCGGGCGTTGGTGGAGAGGATCGAGGTGCGGGCGAGCAGGCGGGCCCAGGTGGAGGGGTCGATCTCGCCGACGAGCGGGCCCGGGTCGACGAGCACCGTCGGTCCGTCGAGCGCGTCGAGCCGGTCGAGCAGCACCCCGGCCTTGTCCGGCACGAGCAGGCTGTAGCCGCTCACGTACACCACGTCGGCGGCCCCGGCCGGAACGGCGGCGAGCATGGCGGCGTCGACGCCCGACTCCGCGCCGGACCCCGTGACGAACGTGCGTTCGCCGGTGCCGTCGACGAGCACGACGCAGATCCCGGTGTCCGTGTCGGCGGTGGGCGGGAGCGCCGCGGTGATCCCCTCGGCGGCCAGCGCGGTGCGCACGAGGTCGCCGAACCGCCCGCCGCCGTGGCCGCCCGCGTAGACGACGCCGGCCCCGGCCCGCGCGGCCGCGGCCATGACGTTGAACCCGCCCCCGGGGAGCATGTCGGTGTGCGAGGCGAACACGTCCCCGCCGACCGGCGGCAGCCCGGGCACCCGCATCACCAGGTCGAGGATGACCTGCCCGGTGTGCACGAGCCGCCCGGTCATCGCGCCGCCCCTTCCGACGTGGGAGCCCCGCCGAGCGCGCCGTAGATCCCGGCGGCCACGACGAACGTCACCACCCAGCCCAGGCCGTTCTCCCCGAACCAGGTGCCGGCCAGCGGCCCGCTGAACCACGGCGCGTCCGAGGGGCCCGCGGTGACGAACAGGTAGCCCGCGACGATCGCGGCACCCCAGGCCGTGACGGCCCGCCACTCGACACCGCCGCGGTACCAGTAGGCGCTGGTCCGGCGCACGTCCATCAGGGCGACCGGGTCGTAGTGCTGCCGCCGGAGCATGTCGGTGGCGAAGACGCCGACCCACGCCGTGATCGGTACGGCCAGGAGGCTGATGAACGCGATGAACGGGCCGTAGAAGTCGTCGGCGACGAGGATGAAGTAGATCGCGCCCGCGAACGTCACGACCACGTCGACGACGACGGCGTACACCCGCGGTATCCGCAGGCCCAGCGTCAGTGTGGTGAGGCCTGCGGAGTAGACGGACAGGTGGTTGGACAGCAGGAGCCCGCCGAACGCCGCGACCAGGTAGGGGACGGCCATCCAGGTGGGCAGCAGCGCGCGGACGGCGGCCACCGGGTCGCCGGCGTCCGCCAATGCCGGGTCGCCCGCGGCGAGCATGCTGCCCAGCGAGATCAGGAGCACGAGCGGGATGCCCGCGCCCGCCGCGGCCGACAGCACGAGCGAACCCGCCCGGACGCCGGGCGCCTGGTAGCGCGAGATGTCGGCCGACGCGTTGGCCCACCCGATGCCGGTGCCGGCCGCGATGATGCCGACGCCCGCGATCATCGCGCCGACGGGTGCCGGGGTGGCGGCGCCGACCGCGGCCCAGTCGATGGTCGCGATGAGGAACGCGCCGACCACGACGTTGAGCGCACCGAAGACCCACGTCGCCCAGCGCTGCACGGACACCAGCACGGCATGGCCCAGCCCGGACACGACCACCGTGAGCAGCACGAACACCGCGATGCAGGCCAGCGTCAGCAGCGGGTGGTCGGTGGCTGCCGCGCCGGCACCGGACAGGATCGTGCACAGCGAGAGCAGCGCGAACGCCGCCGTCGTCGTGTTGACGGTCTCCCAGCCCAGCCGCGAGACGAGCGAGACGGCCGTGGGGCCGATGTTGCCGCGCACCCCGAAGACGGCGCGGGACAGCGTGAGGCCGGGCGCGCCACCGCGCCGCCCCGCGATCGACACCGCCCCGACGATCGCGAACGACCCCACGGAGCCGACCGCGGCGACGATGACGGCCTGCCACACCGTGAGCCCCTGGGCCACGAGGGTGGCGCCGAGCGGCAGGCCGAGGATCGAGATGTTGGCGGCGAACCACACCCAGAACAGCTGGGCGGGACGGCCGTGGCGCTCGTCGACGGGCACCGGCTCGATGCCGCGCGTCTCGAGCGTGCCGGTGGTGAGCCCTTCGCCGGTGGTGGTCATGGTTGGCTCCTGTGCCGGAGTTCGAGCAGCCCGTCGGCGACGGGCGCCGGATCGAGGTGGTTGACGCGCAGCACCGTCTCGAGCAGGTCGGCGGGCAGTCCGCCCACGCCGTGCCGCGCGCCGAGCACGGCCCCGCAGATCGCGGCGACGGTGTCGGTGTCGCCGCCGATCTCCGCCGCGAGGGTGAGGGCTTCCACGGGCTCGTCGCCGCGGGCCTCGGCGAGCGCCAGCGCGGCCACCACCGACTCCTGTGCCGCCACCGAGGTGCCGATCACGTCGGCGACGGCGTCGGCGAGGTCGGCGCGCGCTCGCCCGCGCACGAAGCCGCGGGCCCAGCGGATCCGCGCCGCGATGTCGCCACCGGCGGCCCAGTGCCCTCGCCGCGCCCCCGCGGCGGCCGCCCGCTCGGCCGAGTCGAGCGCGGTGCCGAGGTCGGCGCCCGCGACCCCCGCCGAGACGGCCGCGGCCACGGCGGCCGCCGCGGCGATCCCGATGGAGGAGTTGTGGGTGACCCGGCCGGCCCGCACGACCGCGTCGAGCAGCGCGTTCGGGTCGTCGTCGGGAACGGCGATGCCCACGGGCGCCACCCGCATCGCGGCGCCGTTGGTGGTGCCGTCCCGGCCGGTCTCGTCCGGCGGCTCGCCCGCTCGCAGCCGCTGGATGGCGCGCTTCGTGGACGGGCCGAGCAGGTCGGCGGAGCCCCGGCGGACCATGTCCGCCTCCCACCGCTCCAGCGCTTCGGCGAACGCGGTGGCCTCGACGTGGCCGGCCCCGTCGATGAGCAGGCGGGCGAGCAGCAGCGCCTGCTCCGTGTCGTCGGTGATCGACCCGGCTCGCATCCCCGGCGCGATCGGCTGGTCGGGCGCGGCGTCGAGCAACGTGGTGACGCGCCCGTAGCGGGCGGCGATCCACTCTCGCGACATCGACTGCGTCGGCATGCCGAGCGCGTCGCCGAGGGCGAGCCCGGCCAGCGCCCCGATGGCCCGGTCCCGCTCGGTCGTCATCGGTCGCCGAACGTGAGGTGGAACCGGAACCGGGCCGGGTCCAGCAGGCTCACGACGTGCTCGACGAGCGCGCCGCCCGCGGTCAGCGTGGTGCGGGTGGACTGCAGGAATAGCTCCCCGGGCGAGCGCTCCAGCAACGCGGCCGCGGCGTCGTCGAGCGGGACGGCGGCGATCCACTGCTCGCCTCCGGTGCCGGCGAGCCCGGCCGCGCGCAGCGTCGCGGTGATCGAGCCGTCGACGAGGCCGCGTTCGGGGAGGTCGGCGAGGGCGCCGGTGGTGGGGAGGGTGGACGTCTCCAGGGAGACCGGGCCGGCGGCCGTGCGGCGCAGCCGGCGGACGGTGACGAGCGGACCGTGCCGCTCCTCCAGGTCCGCGGGTCCGCCGTGCTCGATGCCGAGCAGATCGACGGCGACGTCCGACCCGGCGTCGGCGAGCGCCCGGGCCCAGCCGACGCTCTGGTCGAGCGCCACCCCGTCGAAGGTGACGAACGACCCGACGCCGGTCTCGGTGGCGATCAGGTTGCGGCGCTGCAGCTCGGAGAGCGCGCTGCGCACGGTGCCGCGGCTCACCTGGTAGGTCGCCGCGAGCTGGTTCTCACCGGGCAGCCGCTCGCCCCGCGCCAGCCGGCCCGACCGGATCCGCTCGGCCAGGTCCTCGACCAGCCTGGACCGTTTGCTGAACCCTACCTGTCCAGTCATGTACATACATGTACGCCATGGCGTGGAGGTTTGTCGAGCTGCTCAGCCCAGCCCGGCGTCCTCGAGCGCGTCCCGGACGGCGAGCATCTTCGCCGCGGCCTCCCGCACCTCGGTGTCCGGATCGGAGTCGGCGACGATCCCGCAGCCCGCGAACAGGCGCGCGACCGGCCCGTCCAGCTGAGCGCACCGCAGGGCGATCCCGAGCTCGCCGTCGCCGTTGCCGTCCATCCAGCCGACGGGGCCCGCGTAGCGGCCGCGGTCCATGCCCTCCAGCTCGGCGATGAGGGTGAGCGCGGCATCGCGCGGAGTACCGCCGACGGCGGCCGTCGGGTGCACGGCGGCGGCGAGCCGCAACAGCGAGGCGGGCGACTGCGGGTCGAGCTTCCCGTGCACGTCGCTGGACAGGTGGGAGACGTTGCGCAGGGCGATCACCGACGGCGTGTCCGGCACGTCGAGGGTGGTGCACATCGGACGCAGGGCGTCGGCGAGCGAGTCGACGGCGAGGGCGTGCTCGTGGCGGTCCTTCGCCGAGCCCAGGAGCTGGCCGGGCAGGTCGTCGCACTCGCCGGGCCAGATCGTGCCGGCGAGCACCCGGGACGAGACGGTGCCCTCGGAGCGGCGCACCAGCAGTTCGGGCGTGGCGCCGACGAGACCGTCGACGGAGTAGGACCAGCAGGTGGGGTAGCGCTTCGCCAGGCCGGCGAGCAGGAACCGCGGGTCGAGCGGGATGTCGCCGACCGCGAGCAGGTCGTGGGCGAGCGCGGCCTTCTCCAGCTCGCCCGCGCGCATCCGGCGCACGGCCTCCGCCACCGCCCGCCGGTAGCCCGACACGGGCAGCAGGCCGTCGGCGAACCGCAGCGCGCCGCTCGGCCGGACCGGGGTGACGGCGCGCACCGCCGGCGGGCCGGCGCCGTGCGCGAACTCGGTGATCCACGCGACCCCGTCGCGGCGCCCGACGAGCACCCTCGGGACCACCAGCACCGAGCCCTGCGAGGTGTCGCTGAACGTGAAGCTGACGAACGCCACCGGGCCGGTGCCGGGCAGGTCGACCTCGTCGCTGACCCGCAGCCCCGCCCGGAAGGTGCGCCACCACGCGTCGGCCTCGGCGAACCGGTTCTCGCCCGACACCGGGAGGCGGGCGACCTCGCCCCAGCCGACGAGCCCGTCGGATCCGCGGACCCACGCCAGCGGGTTGCGGTCGTCCGGGAGGAGCTCGAGCAAGCCACCCGGGTCGACGCGCCTGGTTCGCACGCCCAACCCGGTCGGTAGCGGGGCGATCGTCACGTTTCCGAGAGTAAGAGGCGCTCCGCGTTCGTGTCCGCTCGACCCGGGAGGCACCGGCCACACCGGCCCATCCACCAGGCCTCTTACGATGGGGGACGTGACGAGTGGCACCCAGACGACAGGCACCGGGCGCACCCGCGCGATCGACGAGCTGGCATCGCTGATGCGCCCGATCCGGCACTTCGCGGTCACCCGGTCCGCCGAGATCGTGGTCGGCATCGCCGTGCTCGCCACGGTGCTCGGCCTGCTCGCGCTGGCCGGCGCCGTCGTCGACGACCGCGCCATCTCGGCCAACCCCGGCTACGCGGAGGCCGAGGTCCTCGACGGGTCGACGTTCGCACGCACGGTCGTCCGCTTCACGGTGGCCAGCGGGGAGACCGTGGTGCCGGAGTACGGGGTCTTCAACCCGTCCGGGCTCCAGGTGGGCCAGTCGGTGGCCGTCGAGTACGACCTCGGCAACCCCGAGCTGGTCCGGGTGGCCGGGAGCAGCGCGTTCGGCGAGGCGGGCCCGCTCTCGCTCGCCCTCGCCGCGGTGTGGGCGGTGCTGGGCCCGCTGGCGCTGTGGCTGCGCCGCCGGCGGGGCTGAGCACCGCTGTCGTCAGGAGTGGTACTTCTCGGCGAGCGCCGGCGGGGCGCAGGCCAGCCAGCCGTCGAGGAGGGCCTCCCGCACCGCCGCCTCGGTGGCCTCGTCCAGCTGGACGAGCACCGCCGCGTACCCGTCGAAGTGCGGGATCGTGAAGAAAGCGCCCGGGCCGGCGGCGAGCACGGCCTCCTTCTCGTGGAGGTCGGCGACGCGGATCGCGAGTATCGGGCCTTCCGGAGGCGTCTCGGCGCCGTAGCGCCGGATGTCGGCCTTGCTGAACGGCCGCTCCCAGGCGAAGACCTTGGGCCCGCTCCGCTTCGTGGTACCCGGCAGCGCCCAGGCCCGGTTGCCGTGCCGGTCGATCTCGACGATCTCGGGCAGCTCGATGGCCATGCGCGCCACGTCGTCGAGGCTCACCATCCCGGGGACGCTACCGCGCGGGCCGCGTGGCCAGCGCCACCCCGAGCACGGTGACCACCATCCCGCCGATCGCCACCACACCGAGCGTCTCGCCGAACATCGCGAACGCCATCAGCGCCGTGATCCCGGGGACGAGGTAGAAGTAGCTCGTGACCTGGGCGGCCGCGCCGCGGCGGAGCATCAGGAACAGCAGCGAGATGCCACCGCCGGTCAGCACCAGCACCGACCAGACCAGTGCGCCGACCAGCTGCGGCGTCCAGTCGAACCGGAACGACTCGAGCGCGAGCGCGAACGGCGACGTCACGGCGAGGGCCGCGGCGAACTGCACGACCTGGCCGGTGCGCAGGTCGAACACCGGGCAGAACCGCTTCTGGTACAGCGTGCCGGCCGTGATCGCGAGCAGGGCCATGACCGTGAGCCCGAGCGTCAGCGGTGAGAGCCCCGCACCGGTCAACCGGTTGGACACCACGAGCGCCACGCCGGCGAACCCGAGGAGCAGCCCGACCACCTGTCGCCTGCCCGGTCGCTCGCCGAGCAGCCCGGCGAACGCCGCGGTGAGCACCGGCTGCAGGTTCACGACGAGCGCCGCGACGCCGGCCGGCATCCCGGCGGCGACGGCGGCCCACACCCCGCCGAGGTAGCCCGCCTGGATGCCGACGCCCGCCACCGCGATGTGCACCGCCTGCCGCCCGCGTGGCCATGCCGAGTGTCCCGCCAGGGCGAGGGCGAGCATCAGCACGATCACGCCCGCGTAGCGCAGCACCAGGAAGCTCAGCGGCTCCGCATACGGGGCGGCGTACTTCGCCACGACGAAACCGGACGCCCAGATGACGACGAACGCGAACGGCGTGGCGCGCACGGCGAGGGCGGTGCGGGATCCGGTGGTGCTGATGCCCGACCCTAACCGGCGTTCCGGCCCTGCTCAGCCGTATTCGGCGCGCGGCGTCATCCCCTGGAAGCCCGCCACCAGCCGAGCACGGCGTCGAGCGCGCCCGGCACGGCGACGATCATCGCCTCGCCGGGCAGCGGGTCGGGGCGCCCGCTCCCGTCGACGATCGTGGCGCCGGCCTCGGTGGCGAGGCAGGCGGCGCCCGCGACGTCCCACTCGCGGTGGCCCTCGAGCACGGCGGCGACGGCGTGGCCGAGCGCCACCTGCGTGATGGCGAGCGCCGAGGAGCCGAGGGAACGGATCGCGGCGTGGCCCGCGGCGGCTCGCCGGGTGAAGCCGGCTGTGCGGTCGGGTCCGAGCTCGACGCAGATCAGCCCGCCCGCCGGTGCCCGGGGAACGACCCGGACCGGGACGCCGTTCGCCCGCACCCCTCGTCCGCGGGCGGCGGCGTAGATCTGAGCCCGGCTCGGGTCGGCGATCACCCCCACGACCGGACCGGAGGCGTCCACCAGCGCGAGACTGTATGCGCACCACGGGAATCCCGCGACGTAGTTCGCGGTGCCGTCCACGGGGTCCACGACCCACCGGTACGGCGCGCGGTGCGCGTCCGGGTCGGCGCCATACTCCTCCCCGACCACGGGCACGCCGGGGAACTCGGCGGCGAGCACCCGGCGGGTGTGGCGCTCGAGGGTCCGGTCGGTGTCGGTCACCCAGTCGAACGGGTTGGCCTTGTGCGCGGCGCCGCTGTGCTGCTCGCGGCCTGCGGTGGCCGTGATCACCTCGGCCGCGTCGTTGGCGAGCCGCCCGGCCACCTCGAGGGCGCAGGACATCAGTCCTGCCTCGACCGGGAGCGGGGCCGGGGGTGCGCTCGGATCCTGCTGGACGGTCATGTGGCCCGAGCGTCACCGGCTCCGGTGTCCCGGGTGCGTCCCGCAGGTGACGTGCCGACGATCACACGGCCAACTGTGCGACGGACACGGGCTGTTCCTGCGCAGTTCGGTGGCTCGCCACCGGCGCGATCCCCGACCGGGAGACGGTGCCACCGTGCGCGTCGCGATCGTCTCAGAATGCTTCCTCCCAGTGGTCAACGGCGTCACCAACTCCGTGCTCCGGGTGGTCGAGCACCTCACCGCAGCCGGGCACGAGGTCCTCGTCGTGGCGCCGGGCATGGACGGGCCCACCGAGTACGCGGGCGCCCCGGTCGTGCGGATCAGGGAGCTGAACCTGCCGGTGGTGTCGTCGATGCCGGTCGGCGTGCCGAGCAGGCGGGTGCTGACCGCCCTGCGCGAGTTCGGGCCGGACGTCGTGCACCTCGCGGCGCCGTTCGTCGTCGGGTACCGGGGGCTCGCGGCGGCGCGCCGGCTGGGCATCCCGACGGTCGCGGTCTACCAGACCGACGTGGCCGGCTTCGCCTCCTCCTACGGCCTCGGTCTCACCGCCCGTGCGGCGTGGCTCTGGACGTGCCGGCTGCACGGGCAGGCCGACCGCACCTTGGCGCCGTCGAGCTGGGCCACCGCCGCGCTGCGGGCGCGCGGGGTGCCGCGGGTGCACCAGTGGGCGCGCGGCGTCGACACCCGGCGGTTCACCCCGTCCAAGCGCGACGACGGGTTGCGCGCCGAGCTGGCTCCCGCGGGTGAGCTGCTGGTCGGTTACGTGGGGCGGCTGGCGCCGGAGAAGCAGGTGGAGCGGCTCGCGGCGCTGCACGGGCTGCCCGGCGCCCGGCTCGTCGTCGTGGGCGGCGGGCCCAGCGAGGAGCGGTTGCGGGCGGCCCTCCCGGCCGCGGCGTTCCTCGGCTTCCGGGAGGGCGACGAGCTCGCCCGCATCTACGCCTCGCTCGACGTGTTCGTGCACACCGGCCCGTCCGAGACGTTCTGCCAGGCGGTGCAGGAGGCGCTCGCGTCCGGGCTGCCCGTGGTGGCCCCGGACGCCGGCGGCCCGCGGGACCTCGTGCTGCCCGGCCGCACCGGCTTCCTCGTCCCACCGCACCCCGAGGGGGCCGGCCCGGACGACGGGGTGTCACGGGCCGCGGACGCCGAGCTGCGCGCGGCCGTCGAGGCCCTCGCCGACCCGCAGCTGCGCCGCCGGTTCGGCGCCGCCGCCCGGCCGTCGGTGCTGCGGCGCACCTGGTCGGCGGTGTGCGACGAGCTGGTGGCCCACTACGCCGAGGTCGTCGGCGGGCGCACCGCCGCGGCGGCCTGAGTTGCGAATAGTCCAGCTCGCGAACTTCTACGGCCCGCGCTCCGGTGGCCTGCGCACCGCGCTGCACCACCTCGGCGCGGGCTACGGCGCGCAGGGGCACGAGGTCGTGCTCGTGGTGCCGGGCCGGCGGTCCGCGGACGAGCTCCTGCCCAGCGGGATCCGGCGGATCACGATCGCCGCGCCCGGGCTGCCCGGCACCGGCGGCTACCGGGCGGTCGACCCGTGGCGGGTGCAGCGGCTGCTCGAGCGGCTGCGCCCCGGCGCGATCGAGGTGTCCGACCGGCTGACGCTGCGCGGCCTGGGGGCGTGGGCGGCGCGCCACGGCGTGCCGAGCGTGGTGATCTCCCACGAGCGCCTCGACCGGCTGCTCGCGCAGTTCCTGTTACCCGGGGCCGCGGCCCGGCACGTCGCCGATGTGGCGAACGCCCGGATGGCCGCCGCCTACGACACCGTCGTCTGCACGACGTCGTTCGCCCGGGCGGAGTTCGACCGCATCGGCGCGTGCAACGTCGCCCAGGTCCCGCTCGGCGTCGACCTCACGGCGTTCTCGCCCCGGCACCACGACCCGGGCCTGCGCTCCGGTCTCGCCGACGGCGCCGACACCCTCCTCGTGCACTGCGGGCGGCTCTCGCCGGAGAAGCACCCCGAGCGCAGCATCGACACGGTGGCCGCCCTCCGCGCCGCGGGGCACCGGGTGCGGCTGGTCGTCGCGGGTGACGGGCCCCGCCGCCCCGCCCTGGAGCGGCGGGCCGCCAGGCTGCCGGTGACGTTCGTCGGCTTCGTCCGCGACCGCACCCGGCTCGCCCGGCTGCTGGCGTCGGCGGACGTCTCGCTCGCCCCCGGCCCGCACGAGACGTTCGGGCTGTCCGCGCTGGAGGCCCTCGCGAGCGGCACGCCCGTGGTGGTGTCGGCGTCGTCCGCCTTGCCGGAGATCGTCGGCCCGTCGGGTGCTGCGGCGCTGGACCGGCCGGACGCGTTCGCCGCGGGCGTCACGACCCTGCTCGCCGCCGACGAGGCCGCCCGGCGTGCGGCGGCGCGGGCGCGCGCGGAGCAGTTCGGCTGGCCGGCGTCGGTGGCCGGGATGCTGGGGATGCTCGCGGCGTCCTGACGTCCGCGCCCTCATGCCGTCGCGCCGGCCAGGGTGTCGAGCCAGTGCAGCAGGAGCGCGGTCTCGGGCTCACCCAGCTCGGTCGGGCGGTTGCGCAGGACGGCGGCCAGCTGCAGGGCGGCGACCACGAGCGCGTCGGGGCCGTCTCCGGGGTCCGGGTGGTCCGGCACGAGCACCGCGGCGTGGACGGCGTCGCGCACCCGCCGGGACAGGTCCGGGTCGGGGTAGTTCTCGGGCTGCGTCACCAGGTTGAGCGCCACCCCGATGTTCGCGGACATGATCATCTGGGCGGCCGTCCCGGGCTCGACGTGCAGCCTGCCCGCTGCGGCGCACCGGTCGAGGACCTCGCGCAGCAGGCGCATCGCCTCCTGGGCGGCGGTGGGCACCGTGGCGAAGCCGGGCGAGAACATCAGCCGGTAGACGGCCGGGTGCGACCTCGCGAACTCGACGTGGGTGTCCCACCCGTTGCGCAGGTCCTCGACCGGGTCCGCGGACGGCTCGGCGGCCCGCTTCGTGGCCAGGTAGCGGTCGAACCCGTGGTCCACCAGGGCGCTGAGCAGCCCGTTCTTGTCCCCGAAGAGCCGGTAGAGGACGGGTGCGCCGACGCCCACCGCCTCGCACACCGCCCGCGTGGCGATGTCGCGGTCCGGTGAGGCGTTCAGCAGTTCCTCGGCCGCCTCGAGCATCCGTGCGCGCATGTCCACGGCTTGATCGTAGCGTTACTAACAGCGGATCCGTATGAGTGTTACGCGCGTCATAGCGGCAGTCCTCCGAAAGCGTAGCGCGGATACGACGGTGGTGTTAGCGTCGATCTCGTTCGAACGGAACACTGCTACGAAGGAGCGGGACCATGACGGACAGCACTCCGCGCGTCGCGATCGTGACCGGCGGTTCCGGCGGCATCGGGCGAGCGGTCGCCGAGCGCCTCGCCGCGGACGGGATGAGCGCGCTGGTGCACTACGCGGGCAACCCGGGACGGGCCGAGGAGACGGTGGACGCGATCGTCGCCGCCGGGGGCACCGCGAGCGCGGCCCGGGCCGACGTCGCGGACGAGGCCGAGGTGGCGGCCCTCTTCGACGAGGCGGAACGGCGCTACGGGGGCGTCGACGTGGTCGTGCACACGGCCGGGATCATGCTGCTCTCCCCGCTCACCGAGCTCGACCTCGACGACCTCGACCGGATGCACCGGACCAACATCCGCGGGACCTTCGTGGTGGACCAGCAGGCCGCCCGCCGGGTGCGCCGCGGTGGAGCGATCATCAACTTCTCCACGTCCGTGACGAAGATCGCGCTGCCTTCGTACACCGCCTACGCCGCCAGCAAGGGCGCCGTCGACGCGATGACCCTGATCCTCGCGAGGGAGCTGCGCGGCCGCGACATCACCGTCAACGCCGTCGCGCCCGGCCCGACCGCCACCCCGCTGTTCCTGGACGGCAAGGAGCAGTCGGTGGTCGACCACATGGCGTCGATGGCCCCGTTGGAGCGGCTCGGCGTCCCCGCCGACATCGCCGAGGCCGCGGCGTTCCTCGCCGGCCCGGCCCGCTGGGTCAACGGACAGGTCCTCTACGCCAACGGCGGAATCATCTGAACAGGAGATCGATCATGTCGAAGAACATCGTCGTCACCGGGGCGTCCAGCGGCGACCGCATCCGCGCGGAGTTCTACCGGCGCATCGGGCTCGGGGACCTCCCGCGCCCCGCGTAGCGTTCCCGGCGTGAGCAGGGCCGACCTCGACAAGGACCCGCGCGACGTCGCCACGATGTTCGACGGCGTCGCGCGCCGCTACGACCTGACCAACACCGTGCTCACGGCGGGTCAGGACCGGCGGTGGCGGCGCATCACGCGGGAGGCGCTCGCCCTGCGCCCGGGGGAGCGGGTGCTCGACCTCGCCGCCGGGACCGCCGTCTCGACCGTGGAGCTGCGGCGCTCAGGCGCGTGGTGCGTGGCGGCCGACTTCTCGCTCGGGATGCTGCGGGCGGGCGCCCACCGGCCGGTGCCCAAGGTCGCGGCCGACGCGCTGCACCTGCCGTTCCGCGACGGCGCCTTCGACGCCGTCACGATCTCCTTCGGGCTGCGCAACGTCGCCGGACCCGACGCCGCCCTCGCCGAGCTCGCGCGCGTCACGCGTCCCGGCGGGCGCCTGGTGGTGTGCGAGTTCGGGCGGCCGACCGTCGCGCCGTTCCGGGTGGCCTACCACGTGGGCCTCGCGCACGTGCTGCCCGCGATCGCCCGGCGGGTGTCCAGCAACCCGGAGGCGTACGCGTACCTGGGCGAGTCGATCCGGGACTGGTCGGCCCAGCCCGAGCTGGCCCGCCGCATCGCGAGGGCGGGCTGGACCGGCGTCGCCTGGAGGGACCTCGCGCTGGGCGCCGTGGCCCTCCACCGCGCCACTCGGCCGTGACATCCGGCATTCCGGACCGACCTGGGGGCGCGTCCCCGGACCAGGGTGCTTAGACTCGGCTACGACTTCGTGAATCCGTTCACAAGGAGCCGAATGGCCGTCCCCGAACCCACCACATCGGACGCCGACGTCATCGTCGTCGGCGCGGGTCCCGCCGGATCCACCGCCGCCGCGTACCTCGCCAGGGCCGGTTTGGACGTCCTGCTGCTGGAGAAGTCGACGTTCCCCCGGCCGAAGGTGTGCGGCGACGGCTTCACCCCGCGCGGCATGAAGCAGATCATCGACCTCGGGATCGACTGCTCCGAGGCGAACGGCTGGCTGCACAACAAGGGCCTGCGCGTGGTGGGCGGCGGCACCACGCTGGAGCTGGCCTGGCCCACGCTCGCGAACTTCCCCGACTTCGGCGCCGTGCGGCCCCGCCAGGACTTCGACGAGCTGCTCGTGCGCCACGCGGAGAAGCTCGGCGCCCGGCTGCACGAGGACACCACGGTCACCGAGGCGGTCACCGACCAGCGCACCGGGCGGATCGTCGGCGTCACCGGCACCGTCGGGAAGGGCAAGGGCAAGCGGCCGGTCTCCTTCCGCGCACCGCTCACGCTCGCCTGCGACGGTGTGAGCGCCCGGCTCGCCCTCTCACTGGGTATGGCCAAGCGCGAGGACCGCCCGATGGGCGTGGCCGTGCGGCGCTACTACAACTCGCCGCGCACCCACGACGACCACCTCGAGAGCCACCTCGAGCTGTGGGACCGTTCCGACCCGGCGAACCCGAAGCTGCTGCCCGGCTACGGCTGGATCTTCGGGATGGGCGACGGCACGTCGAACGTGGGGCTCGGGATCCTGTCCACCTCGAAGGCGTACGGCAACACCGACTACCGCGCGCTGCTCAAGTCGTGGCTGGACGGCACGCCTGCGGAGTGGGGCTACCGCGACGAGAACGCGGTCGGCACCGTCGGCGGCGCCGCGCTGCCCATGGGCTTCAACCGCACCCCGCACTACCGGCCCGGCCTGCTGCTGGTCGGCGACGCGGGCGGCACGGTCAACCCGTTCAACGGGGAGGGCATCGCCTACGCGATGGAGTCGGCGGCCATCGCGGCCCGCTGCGCGGTGCAGGCCCACGCGCGCTCCGGCGCGTCCGCGGAGGCGGCGCTCGCCGGCTACCCGGTGGCGATGAGCCAGGCGCTGGGCAGCTACTACCGGATCGGCAACCTGTTCTCGAAGCTCATCGGCAACCCGACGATCATGGGAATGGCCACGAAGTACGGCCTTCCGCGAGTCACGCTCATGCGGTTCATCCTGAAGCTGCTCGCCAACCTGTACGACCCGAGTGACGGCGCGGTCGGCGACCGCGTGATCACGGCGATGACCAGGCTCACACCGAGCTTGAAGTAAGGCTCGCCTGGGTCCGGATCGGCGCAACGCCCGACCTAGGGTCCCCGGCGGAATCAATAGAGCGATTCGACAACAACGAGACGACAACGACGAGGGTGAACGGATGCTCGATCCCTACCTCCCGCTGGTGCTGCTGTTCGCCCTGGCAGGTGCGTTCGCCCTGTTCTCGGTGACGGCGGCCCCCTACGTCGGCCCCCGCCGCTACAACCGCGCCAAGCTCGACGCCTACGAGTGCGGCATCGAGCCGTCGCCACAGCCCGTGGTGGGTGGGGGCCGGATGCCGGTCGCCTACTACATCACGGCGATGCTGTTCATCCTGTTCGACATCGAGATGGTCTTCCTCTACCCGTTCGCGGTGAGCGCCGACGCGCTCGGCCTGTTCGGGCTGGTGGAGATCGTGTTGTTCATCGTCACGGTCGGCTTCGCCTACGTCTACGTGTGGCGGCGTGGCGGGCTGGATTGGAACTGAGATGGGTCTCGAAGAGCACCTGCCCAGCGGCGTGCTGCTGACCAGCGTCGAGAAGCTGGTCAACTGGACGCGCAAGTCGTCGCTGTGGCCCGCCACGTTCGGGCTCGCCTGCTGCGCCATCGAGATGATGACCACCGGCGCGCCCCGCTACGACCTCGCCCGCTTCGGGATGGAGGTCTTCCGCGCCTCGCCGCGCCAGGCCGACCTGATGATCGTCGCGGGCCGGGTGAGCAACAAGATGGCGCCGGTCCTGCGCCAGATCTACGACCAGATGCCCGAGCCCCGCTGGGTGCTCGCGATGGGCGTCTGCGCGTCGTCCGGCGGGATGTTCAACAACTACGCGGTCGTGCAGGGCGTCGACCACGTCGTGCCCGTCGACATGTACCTGCCGGGCTGCCCGCCGCGGCCGGAGATGCTGATGGACGCGATCCTCAAGATCCACGCAAAGATCATGGACGAGCCGCTCGGCCACCGGCGGGCTGCTGAGCTGGCCGCGAGCGGCCACAAGACCGAGCTGGTCCCGTCGTCGATCAAGTACGCGAAGAAGTGACGGGTCATGCCTGACGAGAACACCGGAACGTCCAAGGACGACGCCGAGCGCACCGGCGGACCGCAGTCCTCGGCTGAGCGCAGCGGCGCGGACGAGGCCGCAACGCGCGCCGGCGGGGCCGAGACCGCCCGCGGCGGCGAGGTCGAGCGGACCGGCGATGAGGCCGCCCCGGAGGGCGGCACCCGCATCGGGCCCACCCGCGAGCGGAGCGGCATGTTCGGCGTCTCCGGCTCGGGCGACACGTCCGGGTTCGGCGGTCTCCGGCTCCCCGCGCACGTGCCCGCCCCGGCCGAGCGGCCCTTCGGCGGCTGGTTCGACGACTTCGCCGACGAGTTCGCCGAGGCGCTGGACGAGCACAGCATCCCGCGGGACGCCGTGCAGCAGATCACCATCGACCGCGGCGAGATCACCTTCTACGTGCGGCGGGAGTCGATCCTCGAGATCTGCCGCACGCTGCGCGACGAGGACGCCCTGCGCTTCGAGCTGTGCTCCTCGGTCTCCGGCGTCGACTACGGCGAGGACGTGCCGCAGCGGCTGCACGTCACCTACCACCTGACGTCGATGACCTACCGCCGCCGCATCCGCCTCGAGGTGTCGGTCGACGTCGAGGACGCGCACGTGCCGAGCGTCGTCGAGGTCTACCCCACGGCCGACTGGCACGAGCGCGAGACCTGGGACATGTACGGGATCGTCTTCGACGGCCACCCGGCCCTGACCCGGATCCTCATGCCGGACGACTGGGACGGCCACCCGCAGCGCAAGGACTACCCGCTCGGCGGGATCCCGGTGGAGTACAAGGGCGCGGAGATCCCTCCGCCCGATGAGCGGAGGGCGTACACATGAGCAACGACACATTCGACGCGTACGCCGCGGAGCGCGAGACCACCGAAGGCACCGTCTACACGGTCACCGGTGGCGACTGGGACACGCTCCTCGACGAGGAGCACGACGATCGCATCGTCATCAACATGGGTCCGCAGCACCCGTCGACGCACGGCGTGCTGCGGTTGGTGCTGGAGCTCGAGGGCGAGACGGTGCAGCAGGCCCGGTCGGTGATCGGCTACCTGCACACCGGCATCGAGAAGAACTGCGAGTACCGCACCTGGACCCAGGGCGTGACGTTCGTGACCCGCGCCGACTACCTGTCGCCGATCTTCACCGAGGTCGGCTACTGCCTCGCCGTGGAGAAGCTGCTCGGCGTCGAGGCCCCGCGGCGGGCCCAGGTGGCCCGCGTGCTGCTGATGGAGATCAACCGCATCGGCTCGCACCTGGTCGCGCTCGCCACCGGTGGTATGGAGCTCGGTGCGCTCACCGGCATGACGGCCGGGTTCCGGGAGCGCGAGGAGGTGCTCCACCTGCTGGAGTTCCTGACCGGCCTGCGCATGAACCACGCGTTCGTCCGCCCCGGGGGGCTCGCCCAGGACCTCCCGGACGGCTGGGAGGAGCGGGTCGCCGACTTCGTGAAGATCATGCGTGAGCGGCTGCCCGACTACGACAACCTCCTCACGGGCCAGCCGATCTGGCGTCAGCGCCTGGAGAACGTCGGCTACCTGCCGGTGGACGGTTGCCTCGCGCTCGGCGCCACCGGCCCGATCCTGCGCGCGGCCGGCCTGCCGTGGGACCTGCGCAAGACCGAGCCGTACTGCGGCTACGAGGAGTACGACTTCGACGTCCCGGTGGCCACGGAGGCCGACTGCTACGCGCGCTACCGGCTGCGGGTCGAGGAGATCCGCCAGTCGCTGAGGATCATCGAGCAGGCGGCGGCAAAGATGGAGCCGGGCCCGGTGATGGTCGAGGACCGCAAGATCGCCTGGCCCGCGCAGCTGTCCATCGGCGCCGACGGCATGGGCAACAGCCTCGAGCACGTCCGCAAGATCATGGGCCAGTCCATGGAGTCGCTGATCCACCACTTCAAGCTGGTCACCGAGGGCTTCTCGGTGCCGGCGGGCCAGGTGTACACGGCGGTCGAGTCGCCGCGCGGCGAGCTCGGCGTCCACCTGGTGTCGGACGGCGGCACCAGGCCGGTGCGCGTCCACCTGCGGGACCCCAGCTTCGTGAACCTGCAGACGATGCCGGCGATGAGCGAGGGCGGCATGGTCGCGGACGTCATCGCGTCCGTCGCGTCGATCGACCCCGTCATGGGAGGTGTGGACCGGTGACGTTGCCAGAGGGCATGCCGGAGGAGGTCGTCTTCGAGTCCGTGGTCGAGGACGCCGGGCCGGTCGTCGAGAGGTTCGACGAGCTCACCCGCCAGCGCACCAAGGAGATCATCGCGCGGTACCCGCAGTCGCGGTCGGCGCTGCTGCCGCTGCTGCACCTGGTGCAGTCCGTCGAGGGCCACGTCAGCCAGGACGGCATCCGCTACTGCGCGGACGCGCTGGAGCTGAGCACGGCCGAGGTCTCGGCGGTGGCCACCTTCTACACGATGTACAAGCGCACTCCGTGCGGCGAGCACATCGTGAGCGTCTGCACCAACACCCTGTGCGCGGCGCTGGGCGGCGACGACATCTACGAGCGGCTGGCGGAGAAGCTCGGCGTCGGCCACGAGGAGACCGCGGGCGAGCCGGGCACCACCGGTTCCATCACGCTCGAACACGCCGAGTGCCTCGCGGCCTGCGACCTCGCGCCGGTGCTGCAGGTCAACTACGAGTACTACGACAACCAGACGCCGGAGTCGGCCGAGGAGCTCGTGGACGCGCTGCGGAAGGGCGAGAAGCCCCACCCCACCCGGGGTGCCCCGCTCACCGACTTCCGCACGGTGGAGCTGGAGCTCGCCGGGGTCTTCCCGGACCTCGTCGCGAGCGTGGAGGGCCCGTCGGTCGCGCCGGAGTCGGTGCGCGGCGCGCAACTCGCCTCGGAGCGCGGCTGGGTGGCTCCCGCGATGCCCGACAACCCGCCCGCGTTCCCTGTTCTGCCGGAGGGGAAGTAGCCCGGATGGAAGCTGTTGTGGACCAACTGACACCGGTGCTGACCAGGCGCTGGCAGTCGCCGCGCTCGTGGTCGATCGACACCTACGAGCAGCTCGAGGGCTACCAGGCCCTCCGCCACGCGCTCACCGCCCAGCCCGACCAGCTCATCCAGCTGGTGAAGGACTCCGGGCTGCGTGGCCGCGGCGGCGCGGGCTTCCCCACCGGCCTGAAGTGGGGGTTCATCCCCCAGGGCGCCACCGGGCCGGGAGCCAAGCCCAAGTACCTCGTGGTGAACGCCGACGAGGGTGAGCCGGGCACCTGCAAGGACATCCCGACGATGATGGCGGACCCGCACTCGCTCATCGAGGGCTGCATCATCACCTGCTTCGCGATCCGCTCGAACTTCTGCGCGATCTACGTGCGTGGAGAGGCGCTGCACTGCATCCGCCGCCTGCGGCGCGCCGTCGACGAGGCCCGCGCCAAGGGCTACCTCGGCCAGGACATCCTCGGCTCGGGCTTCGACCTCGAGATCGTGGTGCACGCCGGCGCCGGCGCCTACATCTGCGGCGAGGAGACGGCACTGCTCGACTCGCTGGAGGGACGTCGCGGCCAACCTCGGCTCAAGCCTCCCTTCCCTGCCACGTCGGGGCTCTACGCCTCGCCGACAGTGGTGAACAACGTCGAGACCATCGCCTCGGTTCCCGCCATCGTGATGGGCGGCAGCGACTGGTTCCGCACGATGGGCTCGGAGAAGAGCCCCGGCCCGAAGATCTACTCGGTGTCCGGCCACGTCGAGCGGCCCGGCCAGTACGAGGCGCCGCTGGGTATCACGCTGCGCCAGCTCCTGGAGCTGGCGGGCGGCATGAAGGACGGCGTTCCGCTCAAGTTCTGGACGCCGGGCGGCTCGTCCACCCCGATCTTCACCGCCGAGCACCTGGACGTCCCGCTCGACTTCGAGGGCGCCGCCGCGGCGGGCTCGATGCTGGGCACCACGGCCGTGCAGGTCTTCAACGAGACCGTCTCGGTGCCGTGGGCCGTGATGAAGTGGACCGAGTTCTACAAGCACGAGTCGTGCGGGAAGTGCACGCCGTGCCGCGAGGGCACGTTCTGGCTGGTGCAGATCCTCGAACGGATGGTGCACGGCGAGGGCACCGAGGCCGACGTCGAGACGATGCTCGACATCTGCGACAACATCCTCGGTCGTTCGTTCTGCGCCCTCGGTGACGGCGCGACGAGCCCGATCACGAGCGCCATCAAGTACTTCCGCCAGGAGTTCCTGGACCTCATCGCGGAGCAGCCCGGGGTGCAGCGTCCGGAACAGCTGGACGATCTGGTTGGAGCCAAGGCATGACGATCGCCCCCGAGGAGAAGAAGGAGGCGCGGCCCGTCCCCGAGGGCCACGTCCGCCTCACGATCGACGGCCGGGAGGTCGACGCCCCCAAGGGTGAGCTGCTCATCCGCACGTGCGAGCGGCTCGGGATCATCGTCCCGCGGTTCTGCGACCACCCGCTGCTCGACCCGGCCGGCGCGTGCCGCCAGTGCCTCGTCGAGGTGGAGATGGGCGGCCGGCCGATGCCGAAGCCGCAGGCCAGCTGCACCATGACGGTGGCCGACGGCATGGTCGTCAAGACCCAGCACTCCTCTCCGGTGGCCCAGAAGGCCCAGGAGGGGGTGATGGAGCTGCTGCTCATCAACCACCCGCTCGACTGCCCGATCTGCGACAAGGGCGGCGAGTGCCCCCTGCAGAACCAGGCGATGAGCACGGGCCGCACCGACTCCCGCTTCGTCGACACGAAGCGGACGTTCCCGAAGCCGCTGCCGATCTCCACGCAGGTGCTGCTCGACCGGGAGCGCTGCGTGCTGTGCCAGCGCTGCACCCGCTTCTCCGAGGAGATCGCGGGAGACCCGTTCATCGACCTGCTGGAGCGCGGCTCCGAGCAGCAGATCGGGGTGGCGCAGGACAAGCCGTTCCAGAGCTACTTCTCCGGCAACACGATCCAGATCTGCCCGGTCGGTGCGCTCACCAGCGCCGCCTACCGGTTCCGCTCCCGCCCGTTCGACCTCGTGTCCACGACGGGCGTCGACGAGCACACCTCGAGTGGCGCGGCCATCCGCGTCGACACCCGCCGCGGCACGGTGCTGCGCCGGCTGTCGGGCAACGACCCCGAGGTCAACGAGGAGTGGATCGACGACAAGACCCGGTTCGGGTTCCGGTACCTGAAGTCGAAGGGCCGCATCACCCGCCCGCTGGTCCGCGGTGCCGACGGGCAGCTGGCCGAGTCGTCGTGGACCGAGGCGCTTCGGGTCGCGGCGCAGGGCCTGTTGGCGGCCCGTGACGGCGGGATCGGCGTGCTGGCCGGCGGCCGGCTCACCCTCGAGGACGCCTACGCGTACGGCAAGTTCGCGCGCGTCGCCGCAGGCACCAACGACATCGACTTCCGGGCCAGGGCGAACTCGGCGGAGGAGCTGGAGTTCCTGGCCTCGCAGGTGGTCGGGAAGGGCCCCGAGACCCTCAGCTACACCCGCCTCGAGGCCGCGCCCGGCGTGCTCTGCGTCGCGCTGGAGCCGGAGGAGGAGGCGCCGGTCGTCTACCTGCGGCTGCGCAAGGCGGCCCGCAAGCACGGCCAGCGGGTGTTCCACCTCGGTCAGTGGACCACTCCCGCGGTCGAGCGCACCTCGCTCGAGACGGGCGCGGCGTCCCCGGCCGCGAAGGACAACCTGATCCCGGCGGTTCCGGGGGCCGAGGCCGCGGTGCTGGCCGACCTGCCGGACCACGTCGTCGAGGCGCTGCGCGGTGGGGGAGTGATCCTCGTCGGCGAGCGGGCCGCCGAGGTGCCGGGGCTGTACTCGGCGGTCGCGGCGCTCGGCGAGCGCACCGGCGCGGCGATCGGCTGGGTGCCGCGCCGCGCGGGCGACCGTGGCGCCGTCGACGGGGGCGCGGTGCCCTCGCTGCTGCCCGGTGGCCGCCCGGTGGCCGACGCCGCCGCGCGGGCCGAGGTCGAGAAGGTGTGGGGCCTCCCGGCCGGGACGCTGCCGGCCGCCCCGGGCCGTGACACCGACGAGATCCTCGCCGCCGCCGCGTCCGGTGAGCTCGCGGCGCTGGTCGTCGGCGGTGTCGACCCGTACGACCTCGCAGACCCCGAGTCGGCGCTGGCCGCGCTGCGCGACGTCGGGTTCCTCGTGAGCCTGGAGCTGCACGAGTCGGCCGTCACCGAGCTGGCCGACGTGGTGCTGCCGGTGGCCCCGGACGCCCAGCGCGCAGGCAGCTACCTCAACTGGGAGGGGCGGCGCCGCGAGTTCGGCCCGGCTCTCGACCCTAGCGGCGTGCTCCCGGACTGCCGGGTGCTCGACACCCTCGCCGTCGAGATGGACATCGACCTGTTCACGCAGACGCCCGCGGCCGCCGCGGGCGAGCTCTTCCGGCTCGGCAGCTGGGCGGGTGCCGCCCCGGCCGCACCGAAGCTCCCGGCGGGCGAGCCGCTCCGGCCCTCGTACGGGCAGGCGGTGCTCGGCAGCTGGCGCCAGCTGCTCGACGGCTCGACCCTGACGATCGACGAGCCGGCGCTGGCCGGCACCGCCCGCCCGGCCTACGTGCGGCTCAACGCCGCCACGGCCGAGCGGCTCGGGGTGACGGAGGGCAACCCGGCCACGGTGAGCACCGACCGCGGCGAGATCACGCTTCCGGTGGCGCTGGCCGACCTGCCCGACGGCGTGGTCTGGCTGCCGGGCAACTCGGGTGACTCCCGCGTCCGCGCCGTCCTCGGTGCCGGGCACGGCGACGTGGTGGGGGTGACGGCGTGACCGGCGAGGTGCTGGCGCAGGGCTTGACCCACACGCAGGAGCTGCTGGCGGACGACCCGCTGTGGCTGATCCTGCTGAAGGTCGTGGCCCTGTTCGCGATCGGTGTGGTGCTGACGCTCTTCATGATCAACTGGGAGCGCAAGGTGGTGGGCCGGATGCAGCAGCGTCCCGGCCCGAACCGCACCGGCCCCGGTGGCTGGCTGCAGTCCTTGGCGGACGGGCTCAAGCTCGCCTTCAAGGAAGACATCATGCCGGTGATGGCCGACAAGCGGGTGTACTTCATCGCCCCGGTCATCTCGACGATCCCCGCGTTCGTGGCGTTCTCGGTGATCCCGTTCGGCGGCGAGGTGTCGATCTTCGGCGAGCCGACGGTGCTGCAGCTGGTGGACCTGCCGGTCGGCGTGCTGGTGGTGCTGGCCTGCTCCTCGATCGGGGTGTACGGGATCGTGCTGGGCGGCTGGGCCTCGGGCTCGCCGTACCCGCTGCTGGCGGCGTTGCGCAGCGCGGCGCAGGTGATCTCCTACGAGATCGCGCTGGGCCTGTCGATCGTGGGGGTGATCCTGTACGCGGGGTCGCTGTCCACCGCGGACATCGTGGCCTCCCAGGCCAGTGGCTGGTACCTGTTGCTGCTGGCGCCGAGCTTCGTGGTGTTCACGATCTCGATGGTGGGGGAGACCAACCGGGCCCCGTTCGACCTGCCGGAGGCGGAGTCGGAGCTGGTGGGCGGGTTCCACACCGAGTACTCGTCGCTGAAGTTCGCACTGTTCTTCCTGGCCGAGTACGTGAACATGGTGACGGTCTCGGCGATGGCCACCACGCTGTTCCTGGGTGGCGGGATGTGGCCGTGGCCGCTGTCGTTCCTGAACTCCAGCGGCTGGCTGCAGTTCGTGGCGTTCCTGATCAAGACGTTCGTGTTCCTGTTCATCTTCATCTGGCTGCGGGGCACGCTGCCGCGGCTGCGCTACGACCAGTTCATGCGGTTGGGCTGGAAGGTGCTGGTGCCCGGCTCGCTGCTGTGGATCCTGGCGATCTTCGCGATCCGCACCTGGCGCACCAGCGGTGGTCAGGTGGCGGCGCTGATGATCGGGTTGGGGATCGCGCTGGCGGTGGTGGTGCTGGTGGCGTTCCTGGTGCCGGACCGCAAGGTGGAGGGGCCCGCGCCGATCGAGCCGGCCTCGGACTACCCGGTGCCGCCGCTGGACCTCGTGGTGCCCACCCCACCGCGGCACAAGCTGCGTCCCCGCCGGGTGGAGAACACCACGGAGGAGCGCACGCCCGCTCTCAGTGGGAAGGAGACCGAGTAGATGTTCGACTTCTTCAAGGGCTTCGGCGTCACCTTCGGGACGATGTTCAAGAAGGTCGTCACCGAGGAGTACCCCGAGAACTTCCCGCCTGCCGCGCCGCGCTACCACGGCAGGCACCAGCTCAACCGGCACCCGGACGGGCTGGAGAAGTGCGTGGGCTGCGAGCTGTGCGCCTGGGCGTGTCCCGCCGACGCGATCTACGTCGAGGGCGGCGACAACACCGAGGAGGAGCGCTACTCGCCCGGTGAGCGCTACGGCGCGATCTACCAGATCAACTACCTGCGCTGCATCGGCTGCGGCCTGTGCATCGAGGCCTGCCCCACCCGGTCGCTCACCATGACCAACTTCTACGAGCTGGCCGACGACAACCGGCAGGACCTGATCTACACCAAGGAACAGCTGATGGCGCCGCTGCTGCCCGGGATGGAACAGCCGCCGCACCCGATGCGCCTCGGCGACAACGAGCAGGACTACTACGTGCAGGGGCCCGTTCTGGCGCGTAAGGGAGCCGAGAACGACCCGGTGGGGGAGCAGGTCAAGTGACTCTCGATCTCCTCGCGCAGGCCGCGCCCGACCCCGGCGCCGTCAGCACCGGCGAGGCCGTCGTCTTCTGGATCCTCGGCCCGATCTCGCTGCTCGGCGCGCTGGGCATGGTGTTCGCCCGCAACGCGGTGCACTCGGCGCTCGCGCTGGTGGGCACGATGTTCAGCCTCGCGATCTTCTACATCGTGCAGCAGGCGCCGTTCCTCGGCTTCGTGCAGATCATCGTCTACACCGGCGCGATCATGATGCTGTTCCTCTTCGTGCTGATGCTCGTCGGCCGGGACAGCTCCGACTCGGTCGTCGAGGTGCTGCGCGGGCAGCGCATGGCCGCGCTCGTCTTCGGCCTCGGGCTGGCGGTGCTCCTCGTGGGCGCCGTCGGGAGCTCGCTCACCTCCGTCACCCCGACCGGCCTGCCGGCGGACGGACCGGGCTACTCGGGCAACGTCACCGGGCTCGGCGCGAAGATCTTCACCGACTACCTGTTCGCGTTCGAGCTCACCTCGGCGCTGCTCATCACGGCGGCGCTCGGGGCGATGGTGCTCGCGTACGCGCAGGGCAGCGGCCACGCCAAGCGCGGCCAGCGGGCCACCGTCGAGGCGCGGCTGCGCGGCGAGCACGACCGCATCTCCCCGCTGCCCGGTCCCGGTGTCTACGCCACCGGCAACTCGGTGGCGGTGCCGGCCGTGCTGCCCGACGGCTCGATCGCGCCGGAGTCGATCTCGGCGATCATCGACGCCACGCCGGTGCGCGAGGTCGAGGACGAGCCCGGTACCGACGCGCACGCCCTCACCGGCGGGCGGCACGACGACACCGCGGAGGAGTCCAAGTGACCCCCACGTACTACCTGCTGCTCTCCGCGCTGCTGTTCTCGATCGGCGCGGTCGGTGTGCTGGTGCGGCGCAACGCGATCGTCGTGTTCATGTGCATCGAGCTGATGCTGAACGCCGTCAACCTGTCGCTCGTCACGTTCGCCCGCATCCACGGCGAGCTCGACGGCCAGGTCATGGCGTTCTTCGTGATGGTCGTGGCCGCTGCGGAGGTAGTCGTCGGCCTCGCGATCATCATGTCGATCTTCCGTACCCGCCGGACCGCGTCGGTCGACGACGCGAACCTGCTCAAGTACTAGGCCCCGAAGTGCAGAACCAAGGAGTGCTCCCCGTGCTCAGCCAACGCCATTGCCGGCAACCCGAGGTGTCCCGGTGACCCCGACATCGGCCACCGGGCTGCTCGCCGCCGAGCTGCCCCACGTCGCGGCGGCAACCGGCACGGCCTCGCTGGCCTGGCTGCTGTTCGTGCTCCCGGCCGCAGGGGCGCTCGTGCTGTTCGTCGCCGGGCGCCGCGCGGATGCGTGGGGCCACTGGCTGGGCGTGCTCACGATCGTCGCGTCGTTCGTCATCGGCCTGCTGATCTTCCTGGAGACCACGAACCTCGCCCCCGAGGAGCGCACCCGGGAGCTGTCGCTCTTCGAGTGGATCGGCGTCGGCGACCTGTCGATCGACTTCGGGCTGCGGCTCGACCCGCTGTCGCTGACGTTCGTGCTGCTCATCACCGGTGTCGGTGGCCTGATCCACCTCTACTCGGTGGGCTACATGAACCACGACCCGGGCCGGCGGCGCTTCTTCGCGCAGCTGAACCTGTTCGTCGCGGCGATGCTGCTGCTCGTCCTCGGCAACAACTTCGTGATGCTCTACCTCGGCTGGGAGGGCGTCGGCCTGGCGTCCTACCTGCTGATCGGCTTCTACCAGGACCGCCCGTCCGCGGCCACCGCGGCGAAGAAGGCGTTCCTCATGAACCGCGTCGGCGACGTCGGGCTCGCGATCGCGATCTTCATCCTGTGGGCGAACCTGGGAACGCTGCAGTACACCGAGGTCTTCGAGCGGATCGGTGAGCTCTCCGCCGGCACGATCCTGGCGATCACCGTGCTGCTGCTGCTCGGCGCGTGCGGCAAGTCCGGCCAGTTCCCGCTCCAGTCCTGGCTCCCGGACGCGATGGAGGGCCCCACGCCGGTCTCGGCGCTGATCCACGCGGCAACGATGGTCACGGCGGGCGTCTACCTCATCGCGCGCACGAACCCGATCTACGACCTCACCGAGACGGGGCGACTGATCGTCGCACTGGTCGGCGTGATCACCCTGCTGATCGGGGCGATCATCGGCTGCGCCTACGACGACATCAAGAAGGTGCTCGCCTACTCCACGGTGAGCCAGATCGGCTACATGATCCTCGCCGTCGGGCTCGGCCCGGCCGGCTACGCGCTGGGCATCTTCCACCTGCTCACCCACGGCTTCTTCAAGGCAGGGCTCTTCCTCGGGGCCGGCTCGGTGATGCACGCGATGCACGACGACGTCGACATGCGCCGCTACGGCGGGCTCTACCGCTACATGCCGGTCACGTTCGTGACGTTCGGCCTGGGCTACCTCGCGCTGATCGGCTTCCCGTTCCTGTCCGGGTACTTCTCGAAGGACGAGATCATCGGCGCGGCGTTCGGGCAGCCCGGCTGGCAGGGCTGGGTGTTCGGCGGCGCGGCCACCCTCGCGGCCGGCCTCACCGCGTTCTACATGACGCGGCTCATGTTCATGACGTTCTTCGGCGAGAAGCGCTGGGAGAAGCTGAAGAGCGCCGACGGCGAGGACTACCACCCGCACGAGTCGCCCGCCGTCATGACGATCCCGATGATCGTGCTGGCGCTGGGATCGGTCGGCGCAGGCTACGTGCTCTCCAACGGCCACCTGCTCGTCGACTGGCTCGCCCCGACGCTGGGTGAGCTCGAGGAGCCGCACGGCGGCGCGATCGCGCACGAGTACGTGCCGTGGCTGGTGGTCGGGTTCTCCGCACTCGGTGTGCTGATCGCCTGGCTGGCGGTGGGCCGCAGGCCCACCCCGGTGGAGCGGCCCGAGCCGGTGTCGCTGCCGGTGCGTGCGGCCCGCAGGGACCTGTACGCCAACGCGATCAACGAGGCGCTCATCGCGCGGCCGGGCACCTGGCTCGCGCGGGCGCTGGTCTACCTGGACAACCGCGGCGTCGACGGGGTGGTCAACGGCACCGCCGCCCTGCTCGGGGGCAGCTCGGGGCGGCTGCGAAGGCTGCAGACCGGCTTCGTCCGCTCGTACGCCCTGTCCATGCTCGGCGGCGGGGTGCTCGTCGTCGCGGCGCTGTTGGCGGTGCGGTTCGCATGAACGACGGAGGAAGCGTGCTTCTCCTGATCCTGCTGGTGGTGCCGCTCGTCGGCGCGCTGGTCGTGGCGCCGATGACGGGCAACCCGCGTGGCGCCAAGGTCACCGCGATGGTCTTCGCGCTGGCGTCGCTGGTGCTCACCGCCATCGCCTGGCTCGCGTACTCGCCCGCGGCGGTCGGGACCGGCTCGCGGTTCCAGCTGAAGCTGTCCGTGCCGTGGATCCCGGCGTTCGGCACGGACTTCGCCCTCGGCATCGACGGCATCGCGCTGGTGATGCTGGCGCTGATCGCGGTGCTCATCCCGATCGTCATGGGCTTCTCCTGGAACCAGGAGATCCCCGAGGGCCGCACGGAGTCCGGCTTCTTCGCGCTGCTGCTGTCCACGCAGTGCCTGCTCGTCGGGGTGTTCGCCGCCACCGACGTGTTCCTGTTCTACGTGTTCTTCGAGGCCATGCTGATCCCGATGTACTTCCTCATCGGGCGCTTCGGCGGGCCGCGCCGGCAGTACGCCGCGGTGAAGTTCTTCCTGTACTCGCTGTTCGGCGGGCTGATCATGCTGGCCTCGGTGATCGGGCTGTACGTCGTGAGCGGCACCCAGCTCGGCGAGGCCACCTTCTCCTGGGTCGAGCTGCAGTCGATCGCCGCCACGGTGCCGGAGTCCACGCAGATCTGGCTCTTCCTCGGGTTCTTCGTCGCGTTCGCGATCAAGGCGCCGCTGGTGCCGTTCCACACCTGGCTCCCCGACGCCGGTGCCGAGGCCCCGATCGGGGCGGGTGTGCTGCTCGTCGGCGTGCTGGACAAGGTCGGCACGTTCGGCTTCCTGCGGTACTGCCTGCCGCTGTTCCCGCTCGCGTCGCAGCGGCTCGCCCCGCTCGTGCTCGTGCTCGCGGTGATCGGGATCATCTACGCCGCGCTGCTGGCCGTGGCGCAGACCGACCTGAAGCGGTTCGTGTCCTACACGTCGATCGCCCACTTCGGCTTCATCGCGCTGGGCATCTTCGCGTTCTCCAGCCAGGCGTTCGCCGGGGCCACGCTGTACATGGTCAACCACGGGATCACCACCGGGATGCTGTTCATCGTGATCGGCTTCCTCATCGCCCGCGGCGGGTCCCGGCTGATCGGTGACTACGGCGGCGTGCACAAGCTCGCGCCGCTGCTCGCGGGCACGTTCCTGCTCGCGGGGCTCGCGTCGCTCGCCCTGCCCGGCACCAACTCGTTCGTCAGCGAGTTCCTGGTGCTCGTCGGCTCGTTCCCGCGGGAGCCGGTCTACACGATCGTGGCCACCGTCGGGATCATCTTCGCGGCGCTGTACGTGCTGTGGGTCTACCAGCAGACCATGCAGGGCCCGGTGCGCGGCGCCGCGGTGCTGGGAGCGCTCGAGCGTGGGAGCGGCCCCGGCACGATGATCGCCCCGGAGGCCGCGGCGAAGAGGGGCGCGTTCCCCGACCTGTCCGGCCGGGAGATCGCCGTGCTCACGCCGCTGATCGTGCTGATCATCGCGCTCGGCTTCTTCCCGGGCCCGGTGCTCGACGTCATCAACCCGTCGGTGGTGGCCACCATGAACGAGGTGGGTCTCCCCGACCCGGTGGGAGGAATCCGGTGACCCCGCTCGCCCAGGGCGCGCTCAGCGTGCCCCCCATCGACTACGCCGCGGTCGCGCCCTTGCTGATCGTGCTCGCCGCGGCCTGCCTGGCCGTGCTCGTGGAGGCGTTCCTGCCCCGCCACCAGCGGTGGCCGGCACAGGTGGTGCTCAGCATCGCCGCGCTCGGCGGTGCCGGGCTCGCCCTCGGCCTGTACGCGGGCAGCGGGCCCGACGGCATCACCACGATCGCCGACGCGCTCGCCGTGGACCGGCCGACGCTGTTCCTGTGGGGCGCGCTGCTGGCGCTCGGGCTGGCCAGCGTGCTGCTGATCGCGGACCGCTCGGTGGAGCCGGGCGGGGCCTTCCTCGCGTCGGCGGCCTCGCGCGCGGCGGTCGGTGGTGGCACGGGAGGCTTCCCCGAGCTGCCGGAGGACCGCTCCTACGGTGCGCCGGGGCTCCCGCCGACGATGCAGACCGAGGTCTTCCCGTTCACGCTCTTCGCGCTCGCCGGGATGATGACGTTCGTCGCGGCGAACGACCTGCTCACGATGTTCGTGGCGCTCGAGGTGCTGTCCCTGCCGCTCTACCTGATGTGCGGGCTCGCCCGGCGCCGCCGGCTGATCTCGCAGGAGGCGGCCGTCAAGTACTTCCTGCTGGGCGCGTTCGCGTCGGCGTTCTTCCTGTACGGGCTCGCGCTGATCTACGGGTACGCCGGCTCGGTGCGGCTCTCCGAGATCGCGGAGGCATCGGCCGGCTCGGCCGCGTCCGACGCGCTGCTGTTCGGCGGGCTCGCGCTGCTCGTGGTCGGCCTCATGTTCAAGGGCTCGGTCGGGCCGTTCCACACCTGGACCCCGGACGTCTACCAGGGTGCCCCCACGCCGGTCACGGCGTTCATGGCGGCCTGCACCAAGGTCGCCGCCTTCGGGGCGATCCTGCGCGTGCTGCAGGTCGCGTTCGGCGACACCCGGTGGGAGTGGCGGGGCGTGCTGTGGGCCGTCGCGATCGCGTCGATGGTGATCGGTGCCGTGCTCGGGCTCACCCAGACCGACATCAAGCGCATGATCGCCTACTCGTCCGTGGCCCACGCGGGCTTCCTGCTGCTGGGCGCCATGGCCATCACCGAAGCGGGCGTCTCGAGCACGCTGTTCTACCTGCTCGCCTACGGCTTCACGACCATCGCGGTGTTCGCCGTCATCAGCCTCGTGCGCAACTCCGACGGTGAGGCCACCCACCTCTCGCAGTGGGCCGGCCTCGCGAAGCGCTCACCGGTCGTCGCAGGCGTGATGACGTTCCTGCTGCTCGCGCTCGCCGGGATCCCCCTCACGAGCGGGTTCACCGCCAAGTTCGCGGTGTTCGCCGCGGCGCTGGGCGACGGCATGGTGCCCCTCGTGGTGATCGCGCTGGTGGCGAGCGCCGTGGCCGCGTTCTTCTACATCCGCGTGATCGTGCTGATGTACTTCAGCGAGCCGGCCGCGGACGGCCCGACCGTCACCGTGCCCGGTGCGTTCACCACCGCGGCCATCACGCTCGGTGTGATCGTCACGCTACTCCTCGGTATCGCGCCGACCCTGGCACTGAACTGGGCTGCAGGCGGCGGCCTCGTCGGCTGAGGAGCGTGAAAAGCTGGAGGGTGTGAACGCGAACGCGATCGCGGGCGTCGAGCTCGCAGACCCGGCGCTCGCCGCCGCCACGGCGGAGGGGCTGTCCCGCGTGGAGGACTTGCTGCACCGGGAGGTGCACAGCGACTACCAGTTCGTCAGCGAGACGTCGATGCATCTCATCGACGCGGGGGGCAAGCGGTTCCGCCCGCTCTTCACGCTGCTCGCGGCGCAGGTCGGGCCCCGGCCCGATGACGAGGACGTGCTCACGGCCGCTGCCGTGGTCGAGCTGATCCACCTCGCCACGCTGTACCACGACGACGTCATGGACTCGGCCACGATGCGGCGCGGGGCGGAGAGCGCGAACTTCCGCTGGGACAACTCGGTGGCCATCCTCACCGGCGACTTCCTGTTCGCCCACGCGTCGCGGCTCGTGGCCGACCTCGGGCCGGCGGCCGTGCGGATCATCGCCGAGACCTTCGCGGAGCTCGTCACCGGCCAGATGCGCGAGACGCGCGGCCCGCGCGCGGGTGAGGACCCGGTGCGGCACTACCTCGCTGTCATCGCGGAGAAGACCGGCTCGCTGATCGCCACCTCCGGGCGGTACGGCGGCATGTTCTCCGGGTGCGCGCCGGAGCACGTGGAGGCGTTGCGCCGCTTCGGCTCCGCCATCGGCACCGCCTTCCAGATCTCCGACGACGTCATCGACATCGCCTCGCCGTCCGACAGCTCCGGCAAGATCCCCGGCACCGACCTGCGCGAGGGCGTCCACACCCTCCCCATGCTCTACGCCCTCCAGGACACCGGCCCGGACGTCGACCGCCTCGGCACGCTGCTCTCCCGCCCGATCACCGACGACGCCGAGGTGGACGAGGCGCTGGAGCTGCTGCGCACCGGTCGTGGCCTGGCCCGCGCCCGCGACGTCCTGGCCGACCAGGCGGCCACCGCCCGCGCGGAGCTGGGCAAGCTGCCGTCCTGCCCGGCCACGGAGGCCCTGGCGTCCCTCACGACGTACGTGGTGGACCGCACGGCGTAGCTCCCACCCGCGAGCGGCACATCCGCTTCACGACGGGCACTGGCCCTGCATCGCATGTTCGTGTCACCGTAAGGGGACAACTGCGGAGAGTAGGGAGTGGCCGTGGCACGCGCCTCGACGCCCTCCGAGAGCACCATCGGGTAGGAGGCTCCATGGTCGAGACGTTCGCGCAGGTCTGGTTCCCCTGCGCGGTCGCGTTCCTCGCCGGGTCCACGGTCACGTGGCTGTTCGTCCGGGGGCGCTCGCGGCCCCCCGTCCACCCGCTGTTCCGACCCGCCCCGCCCCGGATCCACCACCGGGCCGCCCGCCTGCCCCGGCTCGAACCTTCCGGGCGGCCCGAGCCGCTGCCCTCTCCGGTGGAGCCGGCACTGGCGAACCTCGACACGCACCGGAACGAGCAAGCGGCCCCGCGCGCCGGCTCGAGCGCCGCCGGGGCGTTGGACCGCCTCGGGGTGGCCGGTGGAGCGCCTCTCCCGGACGCCCGGCCGGCTCCCGAGATCCCCGCCCAGGGCGGCCCCGTCGACGATCCTCCGGCGGGGGAAAGCAGGTGATCGCGGCACCCGGCCGGGTGGTCGGGTGCCGCAGGCCCCTGCGCAGCCCCTACGGATCGTGATATGCACCGGTCCGGCCGCTCGCAGGAAGGGGTGCGAACGTGGGTCAGAACTGGTGGTGGGTGGTGCTGGCCGTCGTCCTCGTCGCGCTGTTCGTCGCGATGGCCCGGCTGCGCTCCCGGCGCAACCGGGACGCCGGCGCGGCGTCGGCGAACACCGGGGCCGCTGCTCCCGCAGCGGCAGGCGAGCGCGCAGCAGCCCGGGAGGACGCGGATGGGTCCCGTGATGCGGCGGTGAGCATCCCGGCTCCCCGGGAGGAGCAGCCGCCGCCCGGACCCGGTGAGAGCACACCTCCGGGGCCGCGGGCACCCGAGCCGGCGGGCTCGGCGCTGGCGGCCATCGACTCCGGTCTCGTCGGCAAGGGGGGCTCGTTCGCGGCGGCAGCCGCCGCGGTGTCGGCCGCCGCCGCACGTCCCGGCCCCTACCCCGGCTCGCTGCTCCCGGCGGCGGACGGCTCCAGCCCGTCCCCGGACCACCAGGTCAAGGCGAACGAGGGGTCCCGGCGCTACCACACCCCGGACTCGCCCTACTACGTGCGCACCCGCGGGGACGCCTGGTTCCACACGGCGGGTGAAGCCCGCGCTGCCGGCTTCACCGGGTGGGACGCGTGAGTCACGCGAATCGCACCGTAAACGAAGCAAGATCCGCTTCAGATATGGATCGCCACTCGATCGAGTGACTCGCGTGTCACTGCCAGTGAGTTCCCCCTAGCCTCTCCCGCGGCTCCCCAGCTCCCCGAACAGGTGACAACCGCAATCGCAGACGCTGTCTGTGATGGTGAGGAAACGATGCTGAAGAAGACCCTGACTGTTGGTGCGACCGCGGTTCTCGCGGTTCTGGCTTCGGCCGGCGTCGCGTCGGCCTCCGAGGCCGACGCGCAGATCGCCCCGCTCCCCCCGATCGCGTCGCTCGCCGGGCCGGCGACGACCACCCTGCCGGCCCCGGACGACGACTCGGACTCCACCTCGGACGCCGACTCGACCTCGGAGCCCGAGTCGGACACGACCAACGAGTCGGACTCGGACTCCACCAACGAGGAGTCGGACTCCACGAACGAGGAGTCGGACTCCACGAACGACTCGGAGGACGCCAACAACGACTCGGATTCGGACTCCACGACCGACTCCGACGAGGAGACGGACCCGGCCGAGACCGTTCCGGCCCCGGTCGAGGACGAGCCGGCCGCGGGCCCGCTCGGCCTGATCGAGTCGCTGGTGACGTCGCTGTTCGGCTGATCGGCGCCTGAATGCGGACGGGCCCCGCCGGTGGATACCGGTGGGGCCCGTCCGCGTCGGCCGCGGTCTCAGCCGGCGATCGTCCAGGTGTCGCGTCCGGTGAGCAGGGCCTGCAGGTCGGCAGTGCCCTTCGCCTTGGCATCGGCCACCTGAGCGCGCACGGCGTCGTCGTAGGCGATGCGGTGGGCGTTGCGGAAGATGCCGGTGACCGTGTGGTTGAGGTCCTGGTCCGACAAGCGGGACAGGGCGAACGCCAGGTTGATGTCGGTGGCGTCGTGGACGACGACCTGGTCGGCGTCCACCTCGTTCATCTTCGCGACGGTGAGCCCGAAGCCCTCGCGCACGACGGCGTAGCTACCCAGCCCGTCGTCGGCGGCCGGGCCGAAGCGGATGGGCTCGCCGTGGCGGACCGGGATGACCCGCTCCTCGGCCTCCTCGCCCTTGCGCAGGACGTCGAAGCTGCCGTCGTTGAAGATCGGGCAGTCCTGGTAGATCTCGACGAGCGCGCTGCCGCGGTGGGCGGCGGCCGCGCCGAGCACCTCGGTGAGGCTCTTGCGGTCGGAGTCGAGGGCGCGCCCGATGAAGGTGGCCTCGGCGCCGAGCGCGAGCGAGATCGGGTTGAACGGGTGGTCGAGCGAGCCCATCGGAGTGGACTTCGTGACCTTGCCCTCCTCGCTGGTGGGCGAGTACTGGCCCTTCGTCAGGCCGTAGATCCGGTTGTTGAACAGCAGGATCTTCAGGTTGACGTTGCGGCGCAACGAGTGGATCAGGTGGTTGCCGCCGATGGACAGCGCGTCGCCGTCACCGGTGACGACCCAGACCGAGAGGTCGGGGCGCGAGGTGGCGAGGCCGGTGGCGATCGCCGGGGCACGCCCGTGGATCGAGTGCATCCCGTAGGTGTTGAGGTAGTACGGGAACCGCGACGAGCACCCGATGCCCGAGACGAACACGGTGTTCTCGCGCTTGATCCCCAGGGACGGGAGGAACTGGCGCACGGCGGCGAGCACGGCGTAGTCGCCGCAGCCCGGGCACCAGCGCACCTCCTGGTCCGAGGTGAAGTCCTTGGCGGTCTGCTTCTCGTCGGTTGTCGGGACCCCGTCGAGCCCGCCCAGGGAGGGGAGCCCGAGGTCGATGGCAGTCATTAACGCACCCCGTTGAGGTAGTCCAGGAACAGGTCCTGCAGCTCTTCGGCCCGGAACGGCACGCCGGCGACCTTGGTGTAGCTCTTGACGTCGACGAGGTAGCGGGCCCGCAGCACCGTGGCGAGCTGCCCGAGGTTCATCTCCGGCACCACCACGGTGCGGTAGCGGGCGAGCACGTCGCCGAGGTTGGCCGGGAGCGGGTTGAGGTGCCGCAGGTGTGCCTGCGCCACCTTGCGGCCGAGCGCACGCACCCGGCGGGCACCCGCGCCGATCGGTCCGTAGGTGGAGCCCCAGCCCAGCACGAGCAGCTCGGCGTCGCCGTCGGGGTCGTCCACCTCGATGTCCGGCACGGTGATGCCGTCGATCTTGGCGGCGCGCAGCCGGACCATCCGGTCGTGGTTGTCCGGGTCGTAGGAGATGCCGCCGTGGCCGTCGGCCTTCTCCAGGCCGCCGATGCGGTGCTCGAGCCCCGGCGTGCCGGGCACGGCCCACGGGCGGGCGAGGGTGTCGGCGTCCCGCAGGTAGGGCCAGAACTCGCCGGAACCGTCGGTGGCGTTGGGTTCGGTGGCGAAGCCGGGCTCGAAGGCCGGGAGGTCGGCGGCGTCCGGCACCCGCCACGGCTCCGACCCGTTGGCCAGCGAGCCGTCCGACAGCAGGATCACCGGCGTGCGGTAGGTGACGGCGAGCCGCACGGCCTCGAGCACTGCGTCGAAGCAGTCGCCGGGCGAGCGCGGCGCGATGACCGGCAGCGGCGCCTCGCCGTTGCGGCCGTGCAGGGCCTGCAGCAGGTCGGCCTGCTCCGTCTTGGTGGGCAGGCCGGTGGACGGCCCGCCCCGCTGCACGTCGACGACCAGCAGGGGAAGCTCGAGCGCCACCGCGAGCCCGATCGTCTCGGACTTGAGCGAGATGCCCGGGCCGGAGGTGGTGGTGACGCCCAGCGCCCCGCCGAACGCCGCACCGAGCGCCGCGCCGACTCCGGCGATCTCGTCCTCGGCCTGGAACGTGGTGACGCCGAACGCCTTGTGCTTGGACAGCTCGTGCAGGATGTCCGAGGCCGGGGTGATCGGGTACGACCCGAGGAACACCGGGAGCCCGGACAGCCGCCCGGCGGTGACGATCCCGTATGCGAGCGCGGTGTTGCCGGTGATCTGGCGGTAGGTGCCGACATCGAGCTTGGCCGGGGCCACCTCGTAGGTGACCGCGAACGCCTCGGTGGTCTCGCCGTAGGCGTGCCCGGCGCGGAAGGCGAGGATGTTGGCCTCGGCGAGGTCGGGGCGGCGGGCGAACTTCTCCCGCAGGAACCGCTCGGTGCTCTCGCTCGGGCGGTGGTACATCCAGGACAGCAGGCCGAGGGCGAACATGTTCTTCGCCCGCTCCGCGTCCTTCTTCGACAGCCCGGTCTCCTCCAGCGCCCCCCGGGTGAGCGTGGCCATCGCCACCGGGTGCACCGCGTACTGCTCGAGCGAGCCGTCCTCGAGCGGGTTGGCCTCGTAGCCGACCTTGGTGAGGTTGCGCTTGGTGAACTCGTCGGTGTTGACGATGAGGATGCCGCCCGGAGGCAGGTCGCCGACGTTCGACCTGAGCGCGGCCGGGTTCATCGCGACGAGCACGTCGGGGCGGTCGCCCGGCGTGAGGATGTCGTAGTTCGCGAAGTGCAGCTGGAACGACGACACGCCGGGCAGGGTGCCCGCGGGCGCCCGGATCTCGGCGGGGAAGTTCGGGAGCGTGGAGAGGTCGTTGCCGAACGCCGCGGTCTCGGAGGTGAAGCGGTCTCCGGTGAGCTGCATGCCGTCGCCGGAGTCGCCGGCGAAACGGATGACGACGCGGTCGCGCTCCACCACCTCACGTCCGCCGCCGGACGGTGCTGGTAGCTGGTCGACGGCGGTGTCAGAAGTCATTCGAGGTCGGTCCTCGGGTCGACGGGGCGTGCTTTGTGTTGCATTGCCACGTTAGCTCGCCCTGTGTCGGGGTGTCGTCGCCACCCGGTCCACGTCACACCCGAACTCCTCGCCTGGTGGAAACATCGCGTTACCGGCCCGACCTGCTGATCGTCTTCTGCAGGGCGGCGAGGCGGTCGCGGAACGCCGGGGAGCGCACCGACTCGGCCTGGGCCCGCACCTCGACCTCGACGGCCTCGGCCTGGGAGGCCATCCCCGCGGTGAGCCGCAGCGTGGCCTTCGTGGTGCGCACGAGGTCGCGCGGCGCGGCCGCGGCCCGGCCCGCGACCTCGACGGCGGCGGCCACCACGTCGTCGACCTGCCGGTGCACCAGGCCGATCCGCTCGGCCTCGGCGGCGTCGACGACCTCGCCGAAGAGCGTGAGCGCGGCAGCGCCCTGTGCGCCCAGCACCCGCTGCGCCATCCAGGTGTAGCCCCCGCCCGGGTGCAGCCCGAGCGGCAGGAACCGGGACTCGAACCGCGCCCGCGGACCGGCCAGCCGCAGGTCGCAGGCCAGTGCGAGGTTCAGCCCCGCGCCGACCGCCGCGCCGTTCACCGCCGCGATCGTGGGCAGCGGGCATTCGGCGACGGCGAGGAAGCCGGCGTACACGGTGTTCAGCGTCTCGGGGTCGGCGGTGGCGAGCTCGCCGAGATCGCCACCCGCGCAGAACGCCGGGTCCTCGCCGGTCACGACGATCGCGCCGACCGCGTCGTCGGCGGCCGCGGCGCGCACGGCCGCGGCCAGCTTCGCCGACAGCTCGATGTTCAACGCGTTGCGCCGCTCCGGGTAGGAGAGCGTGAGGACGGCGACGCCGTCGGTGGTCTCGGTGCGGACGTCGGTGGCCATGCCCGCATCCTGCCCCGGATGGCGCAACCCCGCGCAGAGGCGTCGCTCACGGTCCACGGGCGCTGGGCGCGGAACACGGCCAGAGGGTTGCTCGTTCGAGTACTCGGGGGAGGAAGGACCCGGGACGTGCACAAGTCGATGAACGGGCTGAAGACCGCCGTGCTGCTGGGCGGTCTGTCGGCGCTCGTCCTGCTCGTCGGTTCGCTCCTCGGAGGGCGCACGGGCCTCGTGATCGCCTTGTTCCTGGCCCTGGGCGTCAACGGCTACGCGTACTTCAACTCCGACAAGCTCGCGCTGCGCGCGATGCACGCCCGGCCGACCACCGAGCCGGAGCACCCGGTCATGTACCGGATCGTGGCGGAGCTGTCACGGACCGCCCGCCAGCCGATGCCGCGGCTCTACGTGAGCCCCACGGCGGCGCCCAACGCCTTCGCCACCGGCCGCAGCCCCCGCCACGCCGCCGTGTGCGCCACCACCGGCCTGCTCCAGCTGCTCGACGAGCGCGAGCTGCGCGCCGTGCTCGGCCACGAGCTCTCCCACGTCTACAACCGCGACATCCTCATCTCGTCGGTGGCGGGGGCGCTCGCCTCGATGGTGAGCTTCCTGGCCAACATCGCGATGTTCGCAGGCCTGTTCGGCGGAGGCGACGAGGACCGGCCCAACCCCATCGCCGTGCTGCTGATCGCGCTGCTCGGTCCGATCGCGGCCGGGGTCGTGCAGATGGCCGTGAGCCGGTCGCGGGAGTACCAGGCCGACGCGAGCGGGGCACAGCTCACCGGCGACCCCCTCGCGCTGGCGTCCGCGCTGCGCAAGCTGGAGCGGGGCACCCAGCTCGCGCCGCTGCCGCCCGACCCGCAGCTGGTGTCGCAGTCCCACCTGATGATCGCCAGCCCGTTCCGGGCGGGGGAGCAGCTCACGCGCCTGTTCTCCACCCACCCGCCCCTGAGGGAGCGGATCCGGCGGCTGGAGCAGATGCACCTGCGCAGGCCGTGAGCGTCGGGCCGATACCCAGGTCGCCGGCGCGGCCTCGCAGCGAGCAGCGCTCGGCGACGCGATACCTGGTCTCGCCGGCGGGGTACGGCGCGCCCACCGCAGCGACCCATGATCGATGCGACCAGCACCCCGCTGCGGCCGCAGCGACGCTGAGGTGCTTCTCGCGGCGTGTGATCGGCCCGAGCCGCACACCAGCGCGAGAACCGCGACCGTGGCGTACTGCTCACCGCAGCCGACCCGGCCGGCGGGCGGGGGCGCTGCGTTCCGAGGCGCGGCGACCGTGATCGTCGAGTGCGGTCACAGTGCCGCCCGGGTGCGGTGTCATGTCCGACCACATCGGTGACACCGATGTCTTGGGACATCGGTGACAGTGGTGAGCAGGACGCCCCGCAGTGTGTGGGGCCGCTTCTCACAGTTCAAGGGCGCCCTGTCGGGC
>NZ_JBRERS010000002.1:0-1017508 GCF_054486945.1 Pseudonocardia wallangbongensis | reverse complement strand
ATCGCCAGCCGTGTCTCCATCGGGACAACCCTTCCGACCACGGCCGAAAGTCTCGACCGCGACCAGGTCAGCTGTCACCGATGTCCCGAGACATACCTGTCACCGATGTGTCCGGACTTGGCAGCCGCCCGGGTGCGGCCTGAGCACCGCATGCGCTGATCAAGCCTGGGCAGCGCGCCCCGATTCGGCAACACCCTCCATCCGCGGTTCATGTCGCGATCGTGGCGCTCAAGTCGCTCCGAGGTGCTGCGTATAAGTGCTTATACATTCGCGGTCGTGAGAAGCGTCGAGAAGGCAGACCCGCTGTACCCGCCCATCGAGCCCTACGAGCACGGCCTGCTCGACGTCGGCGACGGCGCTCGGATCTACTGGGAGGCGTGCGGCAACGCTGAAGGCAAACCCGCCCTGTTCGTGCACGGCGGACCCGGCTGGGGGAGTCTCCCGGTGCGCCGCCGGTGTTTCGACCCCGACCGGTACCGGGCTGTGCTGTTCGACCAGCGCGGCTGTGGGCGCAGCACCCCGCACGCGAGCGACCCGTCCGCCGACCTGCGCCACAACACGACCGCCCACCTGATCGCCGACATGGAGCGGCTGCGCGAACACCTCGGGATCGAGCGTTGGCTGCTGCACGGCGGATCCTGGGGCTCCACGCTGATGCTGGCCTACGCCCAGCAGTACCCCGCGCGGGTCTCGGAGATCGTCATCGTCGGCGTCACGACCGGCCGGCGGGCCGAGATCGACTGGCTCTACCGCGACGTCGGCCGGCTCCTGCCCGAGCAGTGGGAGGCGTTCCGCGGCGCCGTTCCGGAGGCCGAGCGCGACGGTGACCTCGTCGCCGCCTACGCGCGCCTGATGGAGGATCCCGATCCGGTCGTGCGGGAGCGCGCGGCGGACGCCTGGTGTGCCTGGGAGGACGCGCTCCAGGCCCACGAGCCCAACGGGTCACCGGGGGCTTTCGCGAGTCGACCCCTGGCCGACCGGCTGGCCGTCGTCCGCCTCTGCGCGCACTACTTCGCCCATGGAGCCTGGCTTTCCGCCGGCGAGCTGCTGCGCGACGCACCGCGCCTGGCCGGTATCGCCGGCGTGCTGATCCACGGCCGACTCGACCTGAGCTGCCCCCTGGACACCGCCTGGGCGCTCGCCCGTGCCTGGCCGGACGCCGAACTGGTCATCGTCGACGACGCGGGACACAGCGGCAGCGACACCATGTCCGAGCGGGTCCGGGAAGCGCTCGACCGGTTCGCCGTGAGGTAGGAGTCATACCGCAGACGAGCTCGTCGAACCCGACCTCCACTTCGACCAATGGGCCGGGGCCCTTCAGCGCGCTCCTCGGTGCACACTTGGGCCGTGCCCGAGCCGAGGATCGCCACCACCAGCGAGTACGGCGTGCTCGGGGTGCGCGACGAGTCCCCGGCGGGGCACTTCTCGCTCGACCGGTACCCGGCCGCTGCCGATCTCTCCGGCCTGGTGGAGCGCTACTGGATCGTGTCGTGGGAGGTGCCGCCGGGCCGCGAGTCCTCGATCACCCTGCTGCCGCACCCGTGTGTCAACGTCGTGCTCGACGGCGGCCGGCTCACCGTGCACGGGGTGGGGCGCGACCGGTTCACCTACGCGTACCGGGGTGTGGGCGGGGTGTTCGGGATCAAGTTCCGGCCCGGGGCGTTCCACCCCTTCCTCGGCGGGCCGTTGGTCGATCTCACCGACACCGTGCTTCCTGCCGAGGCGGTCTGGGGCCCGGCCGCCGCCGCTCTCACCGAGCGGATGGTGGCCGAACCGGGCCGCCGCATCGCGCTCGTCGAGGAGTTCCTGCGCGAGCGCCGGCCGCCGCCCGACCCGCAGGTCGAGCTCGTACAGACCATGGTCGCCGCCTTGCTGCACGACCGCAGGATCGCCCGCGTCGACGACGTCACCGAGATGTTCGACATCAGCTCACGAACGCTGCAGCGGCTGTTCCAGCGCTACGTCGGGGTCAGCCCGAAGTGGGTGCTGCGCCGGTACCGCCTGCACGAGGCCGCCGCCGTGCTCGCCCGCGAGCAGCAGCGCCCCTGGGCGGAGGTGGCGGCGGAGCTCGGCTACTTCGACCAGAGCCATTTCATCCGCGACTTCACGGCCGCCATCGGGATGACACCCGTCGCCTACGCCCACGCCTGCCAGCGGATGGAGGCTCCGATCAGTGCGTGACGTTCGAGTGCGGTCGGGCGGCCGTGGCGGGCCGGTGGTGCTGCTACTGCACGGGCTCGGTGCCACCGCGGAGGTGTGGGACGGGCTCGTGCCACTGCTGCCCGGTGCGTGGGTGGCGCCGGACCTGCCGGGCCACGGCGGCTCCGCCCCGTTGCCGGCCTACACGTTCGCCGGCGTGGCCGACGCCGTCGCCCACCTGGTCGAGCCGAGCGGCACCGTGGTGCTCGGTCATTCCTTCGGCGGGGTGGTCGGGCTGCACCTGGCGTCGCGGCCCGGCGCCCGGGCGGTGATCGGTCTGGGTGTCAAGGTCGCGTGGACGTCGGACGAGCTCGCCCGCGCGGCCCAGCTCGGTGCCCGGGAGCCGGTCCGGTTCGCCACGCGCGCCGAGGCCGTCGCACGGCACCTGCGCCTCTCGGGGCTCCACGGCCTCGTCGCCGCCGATGCGCCCGCGGCGACGGCGGGCGTGGTCGAGCAGGACGGGATGTGGCGCGCCGCGCTCGACCTGCGGGCGTTCGGCGTGGGCGACCCGCAGGTGGCCCGCCTGCTGGAGGCGGCGCCGGTCCCGGTCGTCCTGGCGAGGGGCGAGCACGACGTCATGGTCAGCGCGGAACAGCTCCACGCGCTCGTCCCGGCCCCGGTCGACCTGCCGGGCCTGGGTCACAACGCGCACGTGGAGGCCCCGGCCGCGGTGGCCGGGCTCGTGCGCACGCGCTGAGACCTTCCGGTCACATCGTCGCCATGGGAAGGGTGCAGAACACGGTCGTGCCCACTCCGTGCGGGCTCTCCACGGAGAACGTCCCGCCGAGCGCCTCGATCCGGTCCCTGAGCCCGACCAGGCCGGACCCTCCCGCCAGGTCGGCGCCGCCGACCCCGTCGTCGCGGACCTGCACGTGGAGCGCGCCGTCGGCGGTCTCCGCCTCCACCTCCACGGTGGATGCGCGGCCGTGCTTCATGGCGTTGGCGAGCACCTCGGAGACCACGTAGTAGGCCGCCACCTCGACCGGTTCGGGAAGCCTGCTGTGGATCCGCAGGTCCATGACGACGGGCACGGCCGAGCGCCGGGCGAGCGCGCGCAGCGCCGGGCGCAGCCCACCCTTGGACAGGATCTCCGGGTGGATACCACGGGAGAGCTCGCGCAGGTCGTCGAGCCCGCCGGCGAGCTCGGCGGCGATGTCCTCGATCTCGGCCCGGATCCCGGGGAGCAGGCCGGGCGTCTCCGCCACCGAGCGCAGCCGCAGCTCCAGCGTGACGAGGAACTGCTGTGCGCCGTCGTGCAGGTCGCGCTCGATCCGCCGCCTGGCCTCGTCCGACGCGGCCACGAGCCGGGCCCGGGACGCCGTGAGCTCGGCCTCGCGCTGCTCGTTGGTGACGGCCATCGTCACGATCTCGGCCAGGTCGGCGAGCCGCTGTTCGGTGTCGGGTGGCAGCGCCTGTCCCGAGCCGACGGCGAGGAGGCCCCACAGCACGTCGCCGACGTGCACCGGCATGGCGGCCGTGAACCGGCTCCCCACGGAGGCCGAGACGAACCGCCCGGTGCGGAGCACGGAGGTCGTCAACCCGGCCGGTAGCCGGCCTCCCCAGCCGGCTTCGGGCGAACCTTGCGTGCTGTCGGCGACGAGCGTGGTCCGCCCGTCGGGCTCGAACATGATCACGTCGGCGGTGGCCGGTCCGAACTGACGGGCGGCCTGCGCGGCGACCGCCCGCAAGACGCCCTCGCCCGGTTCGGCCTTCGCGACCATCATGGCCAGGCGCCGCAGCGCGGCCTGCGTCTCGGCCTCGCCCGGGGAGCGGGCGACGGCGGGCGCCGGCAGCTCCATGGGGTCCTCCATCCGGGCCGGCGGCCGGGCGGGACGACCTGCCGCGAGCGCGCGGCGATCTTCATCCTCCATGGCGCGCTCCGGCGGGGATGTGGCGATCGGGCTCGGCGCGGCCACTCAGCATACCCACCGGCCTCCGCTACCCACAGCGATCATTTGGTCGCATCTCGTTCATGCCGATCGCGGTCAGCCGAGCAGCACGAAGGCCGCCCACACCGAGCCCGCGAGCACCGCGGCGTAGCAGAGCGCGCTGACCGGGCCGCGCATGCGGTCCAGCTGCAGCCCGTCGAAGAGCGTGAAGCGGAACCGGTGCGCCCAGTGCAGGAGGGCGAGCACGCACAGCCCGAGCAGCAGGATCCGGACGAGTGGGTGGGCCAGCAACGTCGCGAACCCCGCGTGGTCGGGCGGGGCGAGCACCCCCAGCGGGAACAGCACCCCGAACAGCAGCACCAGCACGGGAACCAGCAGCGCCGACACCATCCCGCCCGCGCTGAACAGCAGCCACGCCACGGCCTCGGCCTTCGACGGTCTGGTCATCAGAGCATCACCACCAACACCCAGGCCGCGATCGCGGAGACCGCGATCCACGCGCCGAAGTGCCCTGCCGCCACTGCCCGTGGTGGCACCCGCCGCCCCCGCATCCGGACGACGAGCGCCTTCGGGGCCAGGTTGAACCACGTGACGGCGTGCAGCACCACGAAAGCCAGCGCGACGAGGTTGACGAGGAGGATGAACGGTGTCGCGCTCCGGTCGAGGAACGCCCGGTAAGCGGCAGGGCCGTCGTGGACCGCGGTGACCAGGAGCAGGAAGTGCACGACGAACCACGCCACGGCGACGCTCGACAGCTCCCGCAGCACGAACACCAGGTACGACCGGCGCTTCGTCCACCAGAACAGCGGGACGGGCTGCCGGTACCTCTGAGCTGTGTCCACCCGTCCCGCCGGCTCCGCGTGCTCCGCCGGCTTCCATCCCCCGGCCTGCGTCATCGCTTGCCCCAGGGCAGCAGCGTGCGCGCCGCGGCGGTGAGCTTGTACCGCTGGATCGCCCCCGCCGGGTCGACCCCCTTCGGGCAGGCCCGGGTGCACTCGCCGACGTAGGTGCACGCCCACACACCGGCGTCCGTGGCGAGCACGTCCAGCCGCTGATGGGCGCCCTGGTCGCGGGAGTCGAGGTTGTAGCGCTGCGCGAGCGCGAGCGCGGCGGGGCCGAGGAAGTCCGGCTCGATCCCGTACACCGGGCACGCCGAGTAGCACAGCATGCAGTTGATGCACATGCTGTACTGCTTGTACGCGTCCAGCTGGTCCGGAGTCTGGAGGAACTCGACGTCGGCCACGTCGCCGGCGTCGTCGCGTACGAGCCAGGGCTTCACCTCGGGCAGCTTCCGCATGAAGTCGTCGACCTCCACCACGAGGTCGCGGATCACCGGGAAGTTCGCCAGCGGCTCGACCCGCACCGGCCCCGGCGCGTAGTCGGTGAGGAAGGTTCCGCAGGAGAGCGCCGGGTCGCCGTTCACCGTCATCCCGCAGCTGCCGCAGATCCCCATCCGGCACGACCAGCGGAACGACAGCGTGCCGTCGAGGTGGTCCTTGACGTAGTTCAGCCCGTCGAGCACGGCCCACTCCTCGCGCATGGGCACCTCGTACTCCTGCACCGTCGGCGCGCTCTCCGACTCCGGCCGGTAGCGGGCGACCTGCAGCATGATCGTGTCGGGCACGGGTCACCTCCCGTAGACCCGCTCGCCGGGCGGCCAGCGGGTGATCGTCACCGGCAGGTACGCGACGCGCGGCGACCCGCCCGGCTCCCGGGTGACGAGCGAGTGGGCGAGGAAGCGCGAGTCGTCGCGGCGGGGGAAGTCGGTGCGCTGGTGAGCGCCGCGCGACTCCTCGCGGCGCAGCGCGCTCGCCACCATCGTCTCGGCCACGTCGAGCATGAACCCGAGTTCGAGGGCCGCGACGAGCTCGGTGTTGAACGTCCGGCTGGTGTCCTCGAGCGTGGCCTTGTCGAACCGCTCCCGCAGCTCGGCCAGCTTCTCCGCGCCCGTGAGCAACGACTCGACGTCGCGGAAGATCCCGACGCTGCCCTCCATCACGTGCTGCATGTCGGTGCGCACGTCGGCGATCCGGTCGTGACCGTTGCGGTGGGCGAGCAGGTCGTGTTCCAGGCGCCGCCGCTCGTCGGCGAGCTGGGCGTCCACCCTCGGACGTCCCGTGTGCGCAGCGGCGTAGTCGGCTGCAGCGATCCCCGCCCTGCGACCGAACACCAGGCACTCGGGCAGCGAGTTGGAGCCGAGCCGGTTGGCGCCGTTGATGCTCACGCACGCGACCTCGCCGGCAGCGAACAGGCCGGGCAGGCCCGTGGCGCCGTCGACGTCGGTGTGGACGCCGCCCATCATGTAGTGCTGCACCGGTCGCACCGGGATCAGCTCGGTGACCGGGTCGATCCGCTCGTACTGCTGGCACAGCTCGCGCACGAACGGCAGCTTGGCGTCGATCACCTCCTCGCCGAGGTGCCGCAGGTCCAGGTAGACGACCGGGCCGTACGGGGTGTCGACCGTGTTGCCCTTCTCCTGCTCGTGCACGAACGCCTGGGAGATGCGGTCCCGCGGGCCGAGCTCCATGCTGCGCAGGACGGGCGTGGGTGACGGCGTGCCGAGGTCGTAGTCCTGCAGGTAGCGGTAGCCGTCCTTGTTGAGCAGCCAGCCACCCTCGGCCCGCGCCGCCTCGGTGATCAGAATGCCGGTGAACGGCAGGCCGGTCGGGTGGTACTGGACGAACTCCATGTCCTTGAGCGGTGCGCCCGCGCGGTAGGCGAGTGCCATCCCGTCCCCGGTCTTGATGTTGCCGTTCGTCGTGAACGGGAAGACGCGCCCGCACCCACCCGTGCACAGCACGACGGCCCGCCCGGTGACGGCCTCGACCCGCCCGCTGGCCAGCTCGATCCCGACGACGCCGCGCGCCCGGCCCTCGTCGACCAGCAGCGTGGTGACGTACCACTCGTCGTAGCGGACGATCTGCGGGTACCGGAGCGTGGTCTGGAACAGCGTGTGGAGCAGGTGGAACCCGGTCTTGTCGGCCGCGAACCAGGTGCGCATCTTCCTCATGCCGCCGAACGCGCGCACGGCGACCTCGCCGTCGGGCAGGCGGCTCCAGGGGCAGCCCCAGTGCTCCAGCTGCAGCAGCTCGCGCGGCGCCTCCTCGACGAACGCCTCCACGACGTCCTGGTCGCAGAGCCAGTCGCTCCCCGACACCGTGTCGTACGCGTGCTCGTCGAGGCTGTCGTCGCTCGCGATGACCGCGGCGGCGCCGCCCTCCGCGGAGACCGTGTGGCTGCGCATCGGGTAGACCTTCGACACGACCGCCACGGAGAGCTCCGGCTGCGCCTGCACGATCGCGATGGCAGCGCGCAGCCCCGCGCCGCCACCACCCACCACCACGACGTCGTGGTCGGCCATCGCTACTCGGCGTGCTCTGCGGAGAGCTCGTTCAGCAGCACCCGGCCGTCGTGCCTGGTGATCCTGGTGCGGCAGCTGCCGTCAGAGAACTGGTGCGACATCGACCGGCAGCCGCAGGCGTACATGACGTCGTCGCACCGGATGCCGGAGCCGTCGTCCTCGAAGTAGCGGGTGCCGCTCACCTGCTTCCCGCAGGGCGCGCGCTCGCTGGTGAAGGGAGTCCTGGTGCCGATCACGGTCCACCTCCGCAACATCGGCCATGTGACCAATGTCACCCTCATGGCACAACGTGGAAGGTGATCGAGTCAAGCACTCATCGGTAGTTGACGAACCTGGCGCCGAAGTCACCCGCAAGGGCACCTACTTCTTGATCCCGTAGCGCAGGGTTGCCACGCCGTCCTCGGGCCTCAGGGTGCCGACTCGTGCCCGTCGGGCTGCTCGAAGACCGCACGGACCCGCTCCAGCGTGGTCGTGATGTGCGCGCGGTTGGCGGCCGGGCGCCAGGCCGCACCGGTGATGAGGGCACCGATCGGCGCGAACCACAACGGCGCCTTGATCCAGTTGGTCTCGGTGACCCGACTGGTGGCGGCATCGACCTGTTCGACGTCGTAGCGCCAGTGGGAGATCGGCACGCGCGCACTTCCGACGCGGGCGTGGACGTCGTACCCGAGCCGGTCGGGAGTGCATTCGGTCACGGTGCACTCCGTCTCCCACCGTCGTCGGCCTTTGCGGTTCCGTCCCAGGAACCTGGCGCCGAGCGCCGGAGCGTCCGCCTCGTCGAGCCAGCTGATGCTTTCGATCTCCTCACCGAGCTCAGCCATTCGGGCCGGTTCGAGGACGAGCCTGCGCACCTGCTCGACGGGCGCCGTGACCAGGACCTGCTCCGAATTCGGCTCGCGTACCGCGCGGAGGTCGTCGATGAGGGAGCGGACCACATTCGGACCGTAGTCCCAGGAACTGATTCCAACGAGTGCTGGTCCCATCCCTGCCATGGACATCGAAGACTGGTCGACGTTGGCCGGGCAGGCGGAGATCCCGCGTTCCCCGTCGACCGTAGGTCAGGATCGGTGAGTCAGCGGTAGTTGGTGAACTGCAGGGCGATCCCGAAGTCCTTGCCCTTGAGCAGCGCGATCACGGCCTGCAGGTCGTCCTTCTTCTTGCCCGAGACCCGCAGTTGGTCGCCCTGGATCTGGGCCTGCACGCCCTTGAGCTTCTCGTCCCGGATGGTCTTGCTGATCTCCTTGGCCTTGTCGGCCGCGATGCCCTGCAGGATCTTGCCGCTGACCTTGTAGGTCTTCCCGGACACCGCGGGCTCACCCACCTCGAAGGCCTTGAGCGAGATGCTCCGCTTGACCAGCTTCTCCTTGAAGACCTCGACCGCGGCCTTAGCGCGTTCCTCGGTCTCCGACTCGATCGCCACGGCCTCTTCGCCCGCCCAGGCGATCGAGGTGCTCGTGCCGCGGAAGTCGAACCGCTGCGAGAGCTCCCTCGCTGCCTGGTTGAGGGCGTTGTCGACCTCCTGCCGGTCGACCTTGCTCACCACGTCGAACGACGGGTCTGCCACGCCTGCCTCCTCGTCGACCGGGCCCCTGCAGAACCCGGCAAGTCACTGTCGTATCCTCGTCTCCGCGCCACGGCGTGCCCGGGCGGGTTGCCCGAGTGGCCAAAGGGAGCGGACTGTAAATCCGTCGGCTCAGCCTACGAAGGTTCGAATCCTTCACCCGCCACAGCCCGGGGTAACGGCCCCCGACCAGGGGAAACTCTGGTCGGGGGCCGTTCTCGTCCGTCCGGTCGGAATCTGAGCGGGCCAATCACTTCCGTCGGCTCGTCCGACGATGGTGCTGGCCTGCGGAGTCTCGTGACCAGGGCGACCGCGGCGCGCACGAGGAACCAGCCGATGCCGATCCCCAGCAGGTCCGGCAGGAGATCGGCGAGTCGGGGGTGCTGACCCACGGCAGTGGTCTGGACCAACTCCCACAGCAGGCCGATCCCGAACGTCATCGTTGCTGCCCACCGGCACCGGGCCACGCCCACCGCGGTGACGGCCAGGAGGAACAACAGCAACATGTTCACGATGTGGGGGCGCTTGCTCAGCGCCTGAAGTGCCGTGTCCCAGGTCAGGGTCCAGTCGAACTCCGGCGAGCGCCGGCCCGACGGGGCCCGGCCGGCCGCCCACGCACTGAGCGCCCCGATGACGAGGAACGGCACCCAGCGCGCCCATCGGCCCCACCTGGCGAACTGCTCGGAGCGGCTCGGCCGGTCATGTCGCGACGTCGGTTCAGCCACCTCGAGCCCCTAGGATCGATCGGACATGAGGCCGCTCTCGACCACATGAGTTGGTTCCTACCGCCGTTCTGCCCGTGTCCGGTCGGGTCCGGCTGGCCCCTCGCGAGCCGCGGTCAGAACGTGGCGATCGGGTTGACCGGGCTGCCGGACGTACCGGCGAAGCGGACGGGCGCGACGGCGAGGTGGAAGTCCCACTGGCCGAGCTCGGCGGCCGTCGTGGCGCACGCCTCCAGGTCGCAGTTGTCGAGCAGCCACAGCCCCATCGCGACGAGGCTCACGGCGTGAACCGGCATCAGCACGTCGTCGTACCCCGACGGTTGGACGTCCTGGGGGGTGTCGGCGCCGATCAGCGCGACCTCCCGTTCGTGCAGCCACGGCAGGCAGGACGCGTGCCAGCCGGCCTGCGTGAACCCGCCGGCCGCACCGGCCTCGTGCCGGGCGCGGCCGTAGCCGGTCCGCAGGAGCACCGCATCGCCGGATCGCACCCGCACGCCCTGGCGACGCTCGGCCTCCTCGAGGTCCTCGGGGAACACGCCCTGCCCCGGTTCCAACCACGGCACATCGCGGACCTTCGTGATGTCCAGGAGGACACCACGCGTGCTGATCCCGTTCGCCGCCGCCGTGACGGCCGCCCACGCCGATCCCGTTTCGGCGTCGACCAGCGAGTGCGACCGCCCGTTGTACATCGTGCCGTCCCAGAAGAGGTGGCACGGCGAGTCGACGTGGGTGATGGTGTTGCCGTGGAACATGATCCCGAGCCGCTCGTTCGAGAAGCCCCAGCGGCGGTCGTTGTGGAATGCGGCCACCGGCATGTTCTCGGCGCCCGGCATGTCGGCGGCGCACGGGCACGTCGTGGTCGACCGCTCCATCTCCGCCGGCACGGCGACCTCCCACGCGCACGACACGCTCCTGCCGTGGCGCACGGCCCGCGCCGCCGCCAGCCGGACGTCGTCGGTGATGTGGTTCAGGGTGCCGCGCTCGTCGTCGTCGCCCCACCGTCCCCAGTTGGACAGCGTGTCGAAGTACCCGAGCACATCGTCCTGCGTGGGCATCGATGATCTTGCCGTCATCCCAGCATCGACTCCTCCGGTCACGTGGTCCGGGACATTAGCCCGCTGCGCGCACGGCCACGTCCCAGACCCGGATCGTGTCGTCCTGGGCGGCCGACACGAGCACCGGACGGCCTTTCAGGCCGGCGACACCGAGCCGGATCGGCGTGGCCTCGTGTCCCGCGAGGGGTGCGCCGAGCTGCATGCCGGTGTCGAGGTCCCGGATGACGATCGTGTTGCCCCAACCGCTGGTGGCGATGACCGGCCGCCCGTCCAGCACCGCGACCGCGCCGCGCAGGATCTCCTCCCCGACGTCGTGGCGGCGGGCGACGGCGCCGGTGCGCAGGTCGAGCGCCGTGATCGCCCTGATCACCGGGCGGGTGTCGACGAGGACGGGAAGGCCGTCGAGCACGGTGATCTCCCCCGTGTCGTTCGCACGGGCGACCGGCTCCCCGGTCTCGGCGTCCCAGACCTGCGTCGTGCTGGGGTAGCTCTCCCCGACGAGCCACAGGCGGCCGTGCACGACGGCGGTGGCGAGGTCGCCCCCGATGCGGCCCTCCGGGAAGGCGAGCGGCTCTCCGAGCGGCGTGCGGGTCCGCAGGTCCCAGCGGTGCACGATCCCGTCGACCCCCAGTGTCGCCGCGATCGGCCGCCCGCCGAACGTCGCTGCGGTCGCGGCGACACCGGGTGCCTGCATACCGATCTGGCTGCGGGTCGCGGTCCGCAGGTCGATCACCTCGACGGCACCGCTGAAGTTGTTGATCAGCAGGACGGGCCGGCCGTCGACGTCGGCCACGCCGGACTCCCCGGTGTACGTCGCCTTGCCCGGCACGGGTTGACCCACGTCGCGGTCCGAGGTGAGCTCCCGGACCCGCAGCTGCCCGTCCTCGTCGCCCACGAGGACGGCCGGGAGCCCGTCGGCCTGCCCGAGGGTGAACGAGTACGCGTTGTCCCGGTCCCAGCGCACGTCGAGCACGCGCTCCTCGATCACGGGTGGGGGAGGTGGCGCCGCGGACGTGGGTGGCGCCGGTCGGGCGGACGGCGGCGCGGTCGGTCCTGGACCGGCCGGGGTGCACGCGACGCCCAGCGTCGCGCTGCCCGCCAGCCCGGCCGCACCGGCGAGCAGCCGGCGCCGGGAGATGTGCCCGGGCGGTGGTGGACCGAACTGTGCCGACATCGTCGTTCCCCCGGTCCGTCGGCTGAGTCGCCGTACGGACGAACCCTCGGTGTTCCAGGTCTTCGATCGCGAGGACCCGGCTACCGGTGTTCGGGTTGGGGTGACGGCCGTCACGTGGGCCGGGGGCTCACCCCCACCGGCCGGGCTCGTAGTCCCCCGCGGGGATGCGCGGGATCGCGTTCATGCGGTTGTAGGCGTTGATGAGCGCGACGAGGGAGACGAGCGCGACGAGCTGGTCGTCGTCGAAGTGCTTGCGGGCCAGCTCCCAGGTCTCGTCGCTCACCCCACCGGCGCCGTCGGCGAGGCGGCTGCCCTCCTCGGTGACGGCGAGCGCGGCCCGCTCGGCGTCGGTGAAGAGGGTCGCCTCGCGCCAGGCCGCGATCATGTTGAGCCGCACCGGCGTCTCCCCGGCGTGGGCGGCGTCCTTGGTGTGCATGTCGAGGCAGACGGCGCAGCCGTTGATCTGGCTGGCCCGGATCTTCACCAGCTCCTGGACGACGGGCGGCAGCGTCGAGTCGGCGACGACCTTCCCGGCCGAGTTGATGTAGCGGGCGAACTTGGCGGCGACGGGGTTGGCGTAGTAGTCGATGCGGGATTCCATGATCTCTCCTTGGCGATCGGGTTCACCGCATTGACACGTCGCGACGGGGATGTGTGACGGCCGGCGGGTCAGTTCCCGTACTGCTTCGTCTCCGGACGCTCGACCATGAGCCCGTGCGCCACGTCGTCGGCGACCGGCCGGTGGCGGGCCCCGCGCGGCACGACGAACAGGTCTCCGGCCCGGAGCGTGACCGGCTCCCGCCCCTCCACCTCGACGCGGAAGCTGCCGTCCCAGCACAGGAAGAGCTCGTCCTCGTCGTGGACGTGCCACGGGAACTCGCCGTCGAAGCGGGCGATGCGTACGACGGTGTCGTTGGCGACCACGAGGTCCCGTGGCTGCCATGGCCCAGTCAGCGTGGCGATCGCCGCGTCGATCGAGACGGTTGCGTTGTCCATGACCCGACGGTCGAGCAATCGCCGTGGAAGGACGAGAGCCAATCGGGCAAGATTGGTTTGCCTATGGATCCAATTGTCCTCGCCGAGCGGCTGGGTCGGTGGTCGACCGGCCGGGGGCCGCTCTACGTGCTGCTCGCCGGCCGGCTGCGCCGGCTCATCGACGATGGCGACCTGACCCCGGGATCGGGGCTGCCTCCGGACCGGGCGCTCGCCCGCGCACTGGCGGTCGGCCGCACCACCGTCGTCAACGCCTACGAGCTGCTGCGCGCCGAGGGGCGCATCGTCAGGCGCCAGGGCAGCGGCACCCGGGTGGCCGGCAGACCGGTGGCCGAGCGGGCGGCGGACGGCACGACCGCGCCGATCTTCCTGCACCTCCTCGAGCCCGGCGAAGGCGTGATCCCACTCGCCTGCGCCGCGCCGACGGCCCCACCGGCCGGCCTGGTCGCGGCGTACGAGCGGATCGTCCCCGCCCTGTCCGCCATCCGCGGCGACATCGGGTACCACCCGGCCGGGATCCCGGCGTTGCGCCGCGCGCTGGCCGACCGCTACACGGCGCGCGGTGTGCCGGCCACCGCCGAGCAGATCATGGTCACGGGCGGCGGGCAGCAGGCGCTGTCCCTGCTCGCCGCCGTCCTGCTCGGCGCCGGCGGACGCGTCGCGGTCGAGACGCCCACGTACCCCGGCGCGCTGGAGGCGTTCCACGAGTCAGGCGCCGTGCCCGTCCCGCTGCCCGTCGGGCTCGACGGGTTCGGGACCGCGGTGCGGCAGCACCGGCTCGCGCTCGCCTACGTCGTCCCGACCAACCACAACCCGACCGGAGCGACCCTCGCGCCGCTGCGCAGGCGACGGCTGGCCGAGATCGCCGCGACCGCGGGGGTGCCGGTGATCGAGGACGAGGTGCTCGCCGACCTCACCTTCCCGGGCCGGACGCCACCGCCACCGCTCGCCGGGGCCGGCCCGGCGACCGTGATCTCCGTCGGGTCGCTGTCGAAGACCGTGTGGGGAGGGCTGCGCCTGGGCTGGATCCGCGCGCCGGAGGCCCTCGTCCAGCGGTTGGCGCGGCTGCGGGCCGTCCACGACCTCGGCGGCAACGTCCCCGCGCAGCTCGCCGCGGTCGAGCTCGTGCCCGTGCTGGACAACCTGTGCCGGCGCCAGGCGGCGGCGCTGCAGACCCGACACGATCACCTGCGCCGGCTGCTCACCACGCACCTGCCCGACTGGGACGTCCCCGCCGTGTCCGGTGGCCAGACGCTGTGGGTCCGGCTGCCGCGCGGCGACGGCATGTCGTTCGCGCAGCTGGCCATCCGCCACGGCGTCGCCGTGCTGCCCGGTGCGGGACTCGACGCGTCCGGCGGATCTGCCGACCGGCTGCGCCTGCACCACGTCCTGCCCGAGGACGAGTTGACCTCCGCCGTGGAGCGGCTCGCCGAGGCCTGGCACGCGTACGATCCGACCGGCGCAAGCACGCGCACACCCGCGGCGATGGCCGTGTGAACCGGCCGAGCGCGGCACGGACCCGGCGGCGCGGCACGTCATGGCTGTCCTGACGCCTCCTGCTCCGTCCGGCGGATCGCGGGCCCGTCGGACATACTCGGCCGACGCCGCCAGCCGACACCCGACGCACTCCACCTCACGCCATGACCGAGGACAACGCGCCGACGCAGGAGTGGACGCAGGTGCTGCCCGCAGCGCCGAGCTCCCTCCGAGCGGTCCGCACCGCGCTCGTCGCCTGGCTGGCCGAGCAGCACTGGCCGCCCGATGACGCGGACGACGTCGTCCTCGCGGTCAACGAAGCCCTCACCAACGCCATCGAGCACGCCTACCCGGCCGATCGGCCCGGCCCCGTGCGGGTGCACGCCCGCAGCGGCACGGGATCCGCACCCGCGACCCGCCGGGTCATCGTCATGATCTCCGACCGCGGGAGCTGGGACCCCGGACACCGCACCGTCGACGACCGCGGGTTCCGCGGGCACGGCCTCACCGTCATGAACGGCCTCACCGCGGACATGCGGATCCAACGCAGTGCCGCCGGCACGACGGTGACCCTCGTCGGCAACGACATGCCGATCTAGAACAACAACGCGACCGCCGAGATGCAGCGGCGCGGAGCCCGTCACGGCAGCAGAGCCAGGAGTTGCTTCGTGTGGCCGGGCAGCTCCGCCTCCGCGAGCCCCATGACGAGGTCCCTCAACGGCAGCGGCTGGTCGACCAGCACCACGCCGTTGGAGAGGAGCAGGGCGGGTACGGGCGTGTCGAGCTCGACCTCGCTGAGGGCGGGTCCGCCGAACGCGCAGAGGGCATCTCCCTGGGCGCGGATGCGCTCGCGGAGCCCGGCGTTGCCGCCGGCGAGTGCGATGACGCGGTCGATGGTCCAGGTGTCGGACGCGATGCGGTTGTCGTAGGTCGTGTTCGTGCCTGCGGCCACGCAGGATGCGGCGGCGATGGTGGTGGACGTGATGATGGCGACGTGCGCCAGGATCTGGTCGGCGTTCCACTCACCGGCGGGCGGGGCCTTCGGGCCGCCGGACTCGGCCACGGTCGCGGCCGCCTCCAGCAGCGCGCCGTAGGCGTCCCGGAGCGGGGTGGTGTCCATCGGTGTTCTCCTCTCGGTGGTCTGCTCGGGCTCAGGGGTGTGCCGGAGACATCTCCCACGGCGCCTGCGGGAGGACCTCGCCGGTCTCGAGCAGCGACTTGAGGTTCGCCAGCACGGCCGGCCAGCCGGCCGAGATCCCGCGCAGCATCGCCTCGTTCGGCAGGTTCTCGTGCGTCACGGTGAGTCGGACGATGTCGTGGTGCGGTTCGACGAGGAAGGTCACGAGCGAGGACGCACGTGACTCGTCCGGACTGTCCTCGAAGGTGATCACCAGCCGCGTCGGGGGCTCGGCCTCGATCACCTTGCCGACGACGTCGACGCGGCCCGAGCCGTCGGTCCGCCGGTGCTCCCAGGACGAACCCGGCTGCCAGTCGGAGACGTTGGCGTGGCCCCAGTAGCGCGACGTCAGGTCCGCATCCGTCAACGCCCGCCACACCTGCTCCGCATCGGCGCGGATGTAGGTGACGTAGACGTAGGTGGGCACGGAGGTGGGTTCCTCGGCCATGGCGTACTCCTCTGCCTGGATCTTGATGTCACTGATCACCCGCATGCGGGCCTTGTCGAACCCCGACATCCAGCGCTCCTCGATCTCGTGGATCGGCGCCGGGTTGAGGTAGTGCAGCCGCTCCCGGCCGCGCCGCAGGACGGTCACCAGGTTGGCCTGGACGAGCAGGTCGAGATGCTGCGTCGCCGATTGGCGCGCCATGTCCAGCTGTTCGCACAGCTCGCGCAGCGTCTGGCCGTTGCGCTCGCGCAGGCGGTCGAGCATGAGCCGCCTGGTGGGGTCGGCCAGCGCCTTGAAGACCTGGTCCATGCCGGCCATTATGCAGGTTTTTACCTGCCTAATGTCAAGCGGTGACCGTCAGCCGGTGAACACGACGCTCGCGAGCAGCACGTGGACCGCGGTGCCGCCGGCGATGCTGAGCACGACGTTGCGGCGCCAGAGGTGCAGCGCCACGGTGGTGGCGAGCGCGATCCCGACGGCGGCGCCGAAGGGCGGCGCGGTGAGCACCGTGTGCCGCAGGCTGTGGACCACCAGGACGGCCATCACCCCGACGGGCATGCCCGCCGCGAGGTAGGGCAGCACGTTGCTCCGGCGCAGCGGGGCGAGCAGCGCGAAGGGCAGCGCGCGCAGCGTCCACGTCACCGCGGCGGCGACCGCAACGACGGATGCGAGGTAGGCGGTGTCAGGCACGGCGCCCCGCGATCGCGTACCGGGCGAGCAGGAACGCGGTGAACATCGCCATCGCGGCCACGAGCATCTGCTCGCCGAACACGACGTTCCCGACCAGAGCGCAGGCGACCGCCACGACCGCGGCGGGGATCTCCCGGCGGGCGCGGAAGGCGTCGATCCCGAGCACGAGGAAGAGCGCGGTGACCGCGAAGTCGAGTCCCTTCACGGCCGGCGGGATCAGGGTGCCACCGAGCGCCCCGAGCGTCACGCTGCCGGCCCAGTACACGTGCACGAACGCCTGCAGCCACAGGATCCGCGCCCTGCCCCACGTCCGCGCCTCGGGCCGGGCCGTCACGGCGTAGGCCTCGTCGGTGAGGGCGAACGTGCTGTAGGCCTTGGCCGCGGCCCCGGGCACGCGGTGCAGCGGGAACGACAGGGTGTAGAAGACGTGCCTGAAGTTCACCAGGAACGCGGCGACGGCCACCTGGCCGAGCGGGGCGACCGCGGTGACCATGCCCAGCAGGAGGAACTCCAGCGAGCCGGCGAAGATCACCGAGGCGAAGATCGTGGCCCACCACCAGGGCAGGCCGGACCGGGTGACCAGCACCCCGAACGCCATCCCCATCGCGGCGGCCGCGAACCCGACCGAGAGGGAGTCGCCCAGGGCGCGCCGGAACGCGCACATCATCCTGCAACGATATGTCGATTCCTGTGCAGGTTGATTTTCATTTGTGGCGCTATTCTGATGCCGTGCGCAACCCGTATCGCCTCGACGCCATTGATCGTGAAATATTGTTCCAACTCCAGCGTAACGGGCGGCTGAGCAACGTCGAGCTTTCGCGGCGGGTGGGCCTGACGCCGCCGCCGTGCCTGCGGCGGGTCAAGCGGCTGGAGGAGGCCGGCGTGATCTCCGGCTACCGGGCCACGGTCGATCCCGTGGCCACCGGCCAGAGCTTCGAGGTGATCGTCTCGGTGGAGATCAACGTCACCGACCTCGGCACGCTCCAGGACTTCGAGGCCACCGTGGCCGGGTTCGAGGAGGTGGTCGAGTTCCGCCGGATGTTCGGCAGGCCCGACTACTTCCTGCGCGTCCTCGTGGCCGACCACGCGGCGTACGAGGAGCACCACATGAAGCTCCTCGGTCTGCCCGCGGTGTCGCGGGTCGTCTCCCACCAGACGATGAAGCGGATCAAGACCCGGGACTGACCACCCACGCGTCGAGGGTGCGGGCAGCGGCGCCCGAGTCGATCGAGTCGGCGGCGATCCCGAGCGCGGCGGGGAACGCGTCGAGCGTGGGGCGGGCGTCGTGGGCGACGATCGCGGCGGCCGCGTTGAGCAGCACAGCGTCGCGCACCGGGCCGCGCCGCCCGCCGAGGACAGCCCGTACGACCTCCGCGTTGTGCACGCGGTCGCCCCCGCGCAGGGCCCCGGCGGGCGCGCGGGGGATGCCGAGTGCCGTCGGGTCGATCCGCAGCCGCCCGACCCCGCCGCCGTCCGCGACCCACATCGTGGACGTGGTGGTGGTCGTGAGCTCGTCGAGGCCGTCGTCGCCCCGGACGACCAGGGCCGTGAGGCTCCGGTCGGCGAACACCTGCGCGAGCAGCGGTGCCTTCGCCGGGTCCGCGCACCCGATGAGCGAGGCGGGCGGGCGGGCCGGGTTGATCAGCGGCCCGAGCAGGTTGAACACGGTGGGGACGCCGATCTGGCGGCGCGGCACCGACGTGTGGCGCAGGCCGGGCTGGAAGACCGGTGCGAAGCAGAAGCCGATCCCGGCCTCCGCCACGGTCCGGGCGACCCCGGCCGCCGGTAGGTCGATCCGCACCCCCAGCTCCTCCAGGACGTCGGCCGCACCGCATGCCGACGACGCGCTGCGCGCCCCGTGCTTGACCACCCGCCGTCCCGTGCCGGCCACCACGAGGGCGGCCATCGTCGAGACGTTCACGGTGTCGGCGCCGTCCCCGCCGGTGCCCACGACGTCCACGGCGTGGCCGTCGATCGGCACCGGCGTGGCGTGCCGCACCAACGAGGCGGCCAGCCCGGCGATCTCGTCCGCGGTCTCCCCCTTGGCCCGTAGCAGCACGGCGAACGCCGCGATCTGCGCCGGCGTGGCGGCGTCGGAGACGATCTCGTCCATGACCCGCTCGGTCAGCGCGGCCGGCAGGTCCTCGCCGCGGAGGAGGGCGGAGAGCACGGTCGGGAAGAGCATGGCAATTCCTTCCGGATCATGGCCGCTTCGCATGATCGGAAAGGCGGACGTGCTCGGCGGCCGGGTGCGGGGCGGCCGAGCACGATGCAGCAGTCACGGTCGCCGGAGAGGCGACCACCACCGGAGCTGCACGCACGACATGCGCACATCAAAGCAGAACTCCGTGGAGGATGGCTCCCATGGAGGATCTTGCGAAGCTCGCCGACGGGATCACGCTCCGCGAGGCGGTGCCCGACGACCTGCCCGAGGTCGTGGCGCTGCTCGCCGCCGACCAGCTCGGCGTCCACCGCGAGGCGGCGGACGACCTGGAGCCGTACCGGGCGGCGTTCGCCGCGATCACGGCCGACCCCGCGCACCTGCTCGTCGTCGCCGACGACGGCGGCCGGGTGGTCGGCACGATGCAGCTCAGCCTCATCCCCGGTCTCGCCCGTCAAGGGGCGTGGCGGGCGCAGATCGAGGCCGTCCGCGTGCACGAGGACGTCCGCAGCCGCGGGCTGGGTGCGCAGATGATCGGGTGGGCGATCGACGAGGCCCGGCACCGCGGCTGCGCGCTCGTCCAGCTCACCACCGACAAGCGCCGCACCGACGCCCACCGGTTCTACGACCGCCTCGGGTTCGTGGCCTCGCACGAGGGCATGAAGCTCGCCCTCTAGTGCAACCAGTCCTCCCAGGCCGGCAGGACGAGCTCGGCGAGCACGGCGTAGCCCTCGGCGCCGGGATGGGCCCCGTCGCCGAGGGTGACCGCGTGCATCCAGTTCCGCTCCATCCGCAGCGCCCCGAAGACGCTCACGTACGAGAGCACGACCTCGGCCAGCCGCTCGTCGAGCGCCTCGATCCGCTCGTTCTGCTCGGCGTCGGCCACCGGGGGTGGGCCGACCACGAGCAGCGGGACGCGCTGGGCCGCCATGTCGTCCGCGATGCCCTGCAGGTTGGCGACGCTCCGTTCGGGCGCGACGCGGACCGCGCCGTCGACCTCGGTGGTGTCGTTCACCCCGAACGAGACCACGAGGCGGTTGTCGCAGCCCGCGACCCAGCGGGCCGCCGTCTCCACCGGCAGCCTCCGGCGCACGTCCTCGCTCGTGTCCCTGCGGATGCCCAGGTTGTAGGCCGTGACGGGCCGGCCGTCGCGATACGACGTGGCGACGATCCGGCCGACCCAACCCCGGTGCTCGGGGTCCCCCACCCCGGCGACGAACGAGTCGCCGACGAAGCAGACCCGCCGATCCACAGTGATCGTCATCCCGCGAGTCTGACAGCGATCATGATCGGGCCCGACGGCAGGTGATCTCCCTGTCCAGAGCGGCCCGGCTGTGCCACCCTCGGCTCATGTCAGCCGCGGGGACCGAGCGGGTCGCACCGGGCCCGCCCGTGGCCATCGTGTTGCCGGGACGCGGATACGGCCCGCATGCCCCGCTGCTCTACTACGCGCGCCTGCTGTTGCGCGGGCGTGGGTGGACGGTCCGGACGGTCGACTGGGAGAAGACCCCCGGCCTCGACCTCGCCGACCACGCTGCGGTCGCGGCGTTCGCGGGGGAGGTGCTCGCCACGGTGGACCCGCTGCGCGATCTCGTCGTCGGCAAGTCGCTCGGTTCGCTCGCGCTGCCCGCCGCCGCTGAGCGCGGCCTGCCGGGCATCTGGCTCACCCCGCTGCTCGGCGTCGAGGACGTGCGCCGGGCGGCCGCGCGCGCCGCGGCGTCCGCGCTGCTGATCGGGGGCACCGCCGACCCGTACTGGGACGGCGCCGCGGCCGCCGCCACCGGCGCCGCGGTCTTCGAGGTGCCGGGCGCCGATCACTCCCTCGAACGCGCCGGTGACCTGACCGGCACGCTCGACGTGCTCGCGGGCGTCCTGGCCCGCATGGACGCCCACCTGACGGCGTTGGCCGCCCGCCCCTCGTGATCGGACCCGGGTTCCAGGACCGGCGGGTGACCGTCGGCGAGGTCGCGTACGCGGTCACGTTCGGCGGCCAGGGCCTGCCGCTCCTGCTGCTCCACGGTTTCCCGCAGACGCACGCCTGCTGGTCCGGCGTCGCGCCCGCGCTGGCGCAGCGGCACACCGTCGTGGCCCCGGACCTGCGCGGGTACGGCGCATCCCGCGCGCCGGCCGGTGGCCCGCGGGGCGAGGGCTACACGAAGCGCGAGATGGCGGCCGAGCTCGTCGAGCTGATGGCGGGGCTGGGCCACCGGCGGTTCGCCGTGGTGGGGCACGACCGCGGCGCCCGCGTCGCCTACCGGATGGCGCTCGACCACCCCGACCGGGTCGAGCGGGTCGCGGTGCTGAACATCGTCTCGACGCTCGACCAGTTCGCGCGCATGGGCGGCGGGCCGTCGCTGGGGTACTGGCCGTGGTTCCTGCTGGCGCAGCCGGCGCCGTTCCCGGAGCGATTGGTGGGCGCTGATCCGGCCGCCCTGCTGGACCACGCGTTCGACACCTGGACGAGCCGCCCCGCCGCGATCGACGCGCAGCACCGCGCGGAGTACCTCGCTGCGGCGACCCCGGAGACGATCGCTGCGATGTGCGGTGACTACCGCGCCAGCTTCCACCTCGACCGCGCGCACGACGCCGCCGACCGCGAGGCCGGGCGCCGGATCGCCGCCCCGCTCCTGGTCGTCACCGGCGCCGACGAGACCCAGCTCGCCGACGCGCCCGGCGTATGGGCCGCGTGGGCCGGCGACCTCACCGCGGCGCGAGTGCCGGGCGGGCACTTCGTCCCGGAGGAGGCGCCCGAGGAGTTGCTGGCCGTGCTCATCCCGTTCCTCGGCCCGTCGTGAGCTCGTAGCTGCGGGCCACCGCGACCGGCCGGAAGCCGAACCGGGCGTAGAGGTGCTTGGGTGTGTCCCCGACCTCGGCGCCGATCGCCACGCCGGACGCCCCGCGGTCCCGGGCGTGCGTGACCGCGTGCCGCAGCAGCTCGGCGGCGACGCCCCTGCGCCGGTGTCCCGGGTGCACGAACACGTCCTCGACCAGGCCGATCCCGTCCTCGCCCGGCCACGTCGCGATGCAGCCGGCCACCTCGCCGGAGCGTTCGGCGAGCAGGTAGGTGACGCCGGGTCCGAGGCTGCGGCGCAACGCCACGGCGGCCGCGGTCGCCGCCTCGGATCGGGCCGGCCGGCCGAGGCGGGCGTCCTCCTCGACGTGATCGATCCGGAACAGGCGCTGGACCTCGGCCCAGCCGGCGTCGTCGACGACCGGACGAACGGCCGATGCGGGAGCGTCGACCGTGACGTCGCCGGGGAGCGCGAGGTGCAGCTGGACGTCGAGCCGCCAGTCGTGCAGTGCGAGGTGCGCCTCCGCGGCCGGCGGGGTGTCCGGGTCGACGAGAACCCGCCGGAACGGCTCGACGAGCAGGGGCGCGACCTCCTCCGTCCGCAGCTCGCACAGGAACGTTCCGAGCGGGTGGCCGGGTGCGGCCGCGCTGCGGACCGCCGTCGCACCGTCCAGTGCGAGCACCTCGCTCCCGAGCGACCAGAACCGCCGCATGGCCCGCCCGACCGTTCGCCCGTCCACACCCACGTGCCTACCGGACCGCAGGCTCCGCCCGCACGGGGGCGGGCTCCGCGAGCCGCCGGAAGACCGCACCCGCCGGTCCGACCGCGTTCCCAGTACCCAGCCGGGGCCGCGTGCCACGCTCCCACGCCAGCATGGTGGCTTTACTGGCACAGCACGGCAGCAAAGCCACCATGCCGGCGGTCGAGGGGCCCCTCAGAGGGTCATCGCGACCGCTCGGCCTGCCTGGCGGCCCGAGAACAGGCAACCGCCCAGGAACGTGCCTTCCAGGGAGCGGTAGCCGTGCACGCCCCCGCCGCCGAAACCGGCCACCTCGCCCGCCGCGTACAGGCCGGGGAACGGGGTCGAGTCGGCGCGCAGCACCCGACCGGAGAGGTCGGTCTGCAGTCCGCCGAGCGTCTTGCGGGTGAGCACGTGCAGCTGCACGGCGATCAGCGGGCCGGCCGCCGGGTCGAGGATCTTGTGTGGGGCGGCCGTGCGGACGAGCCGGTCGCCCCGGTAGCGCCGCGCCCCGTGCAGGGCGGTGACCTGCAGGTCCTTGCCGAACGGGTTGTCGATCTCGCGGTCGCGGGCGGCGATCTGCCCCTCCAGCACGGCGAGGTCGATCAGCGGCTCGTCGGTGAGCTCGTTCATCCCGGTCACGAGCTCGGGCAGCGTGTCGGCCACGACGAAGTCGGCGCCGTGCCGCTTGAACGCCTCCACGGGCGCGGGGGCGCCGGGCCGCACGCGCGCGAGCACCTGGCGGATGTCCTTGCCCGTGAGGTCCGGGTTCTGCTCCGACCCGGAGAGCGCGAACTCCTTCTCGATGATCTTCTGCGTGAGCACGAACCAGGAGTGGTCGTGACCGCTGGCGGTGATCGCCGCCAAGGTGGCCAGGGTGTCGAAGCCGGGGAAGCACGGCGCGGGGAACCGGCGCCCGCGCGCGTCGAACCACAGCGACGACGGCCCGGCCAGGATCCGGATCCCGTGCCGGTCCCAGATCGGGTTCCAGTTGCGGATGCCCTCGGTGTAGTGCCACATCCGGTCGCGGTTGACCACGCGTCCGCCCGCGTCCTCGGCGATGCCCAGCATCCGCCCGTCGACGTGCGCGGGCACCCCGGAGATCATCTTCCGGGGCGCGGGACCCAGCCGGGACGGCCAGTTGGCGCGGACGAGGTCGTGGTCGCCGCCGATCCCGCCGGACGTGACGATCACGGCCTGGGCGCGCAGCTCGAACTCGCCGACCTCGGTGCGCGAGCCGGCCGTGCCGCGCGCCGCCGAGCTGGGCTCGAGCACGGCGCCGCGCACGCCGTCGACCACGCCGTCGGTGACCGACAGCCCGTCGACACGGTGCCGGAACCGCATGTCGACGAGCCCGCGCGCGGCGGCGTCGCGCACCTGCCGCACGAACGGTTCGAGCAGCCCGGGCCCGGTGCCCCAGACGATGTGGAAGCGCGGCACCGAGTTGCCGTGGCCGTCGGCGAGCCCGCCGCCGCGCTCGGCCCACCCGACCACCGGGAACCAGCGCACGCCCAGACCGTGCAGCCAGGCGCGCTTCTCCCGGTGGGCGAAGTCGACGTAGGCGGTGGCCCACTGCCTGGCCCAGAAGTCCTCGCCCGCCGGGTCGTCGGCGCCGCGGTCGAAGCCTGCGGTGCCGAGCCAGTCCTGCAGCGCGAGGTCGACGGAGTCCCGCACGCCCATCCGGCGCTGCTCCGGGCTGTCGACGAGGAACAGCCCGCCGAACGACCAGAACGCCTGCCCGCCGAGGCCGGTCGCGGCCTCCTGGTCGAGCAGCAGCACCTTCTTCCCGGCGCCGGCCAGCTCGGCCGTCGCGACCAGGCCGGCGAGACCGGCACCCACGACGATGACGTCGGCGTCCATTCGGCAACAGTAGGGTCCGGCGCCGCCGAGTAGCATCGCTCGCCGTGCAGCACGCCGATCGAATGCTGCAGGACGTCGTGGACTCGCTGGCGACGCGGCTGCAACGCTCGGTGGCCATCGACGATCCGCAGATCAAGCTCCTCGCGGCGAGCCGGCACTTCGGTGACGAGGATCGGGCCCGGATCCAGTCGGTGTTGCACCGGGAGGTGGCGCCGGAGAACGTCCGGTACGTCGTGTCGCACGGGATCTCGGGGTGGCACGAGCCGGGCTGGATGCCGCCGAACGACGAGCTCGGCGTGCACGGCAGGCTCTGCGCGCCCATCCGGTGCCACGGCCTGTTGCTGGGCTACCTGTGGCTGATCGATCCGGAGGGGACCGCGCTGGCGGGTGACCTGGACCCGGTGGTCCGCGCCGCGGAGGCCGCGGGCGTGGTGCTCTACCGCAGGTTGATGCTGCACGAGCAGCACGAGCGCAGGGCCGCCGAGGTGCTGCTCGACCTGCTGTCCGCCGACGCGGAGCGGCGGGCGCAGGCCGTGGTGGTGGCGCGCGACGAGCGGCTGCTCACCGACCCCGGGCCGGTCGTCGTGCTGGCGGCCGCGCTGCAGGGTGACGCCCCGGAGCTGGACGTGCTGCTGCCCGCGGCGGCCGAGTACGCGGTGCGGTCGCTGCCGGCGGGAGCCGTACTGGTGCGGGCGGCCGGAGCCGGCCTCACGTTGCTGATCTCGAACGCCGCGCTCGCCACGGAGGCGAGCGGGACCGAGGTCGCGCAGCGGCTCGTGGCCCGGGTCGCCGAGCTGGCCGGCGACGACGTCGGGTGCGCCGTCGGCGTCGGGTCCACCGGTGCGGACCTGGCACACGCCGTGTCGTCCTACCGGCAGGCCACGAGCGCGCAACGGGTGGCGCGTGCCGTGCCGGGCGCGGGGCCGGTCGCCGTCTGGGACCGGCTGGGCGCGTACGCGCTGCTGGCCCGGCTGGGCCCGGAGGACCTGACACCGCAGAGCTGCCCGGCGCCGGTGGCCCGCCTGCTGGCCGGCGGGCGCACCGCGCACCTGCTGGACACGCTCGAGACCTACCTCGACCTCGCGGGTGACGCGGCGCGCACCGCGGCGGCCCTGCGGATCCACCGCACCACGCTGTACTACCGGCTCGGCCGGGCCGAGCAGGTCGCCGGCATCGACCTGCGGGACGGGGCCGACCGGCTCACCGTCCACCTCGGGGTGAAGCTCGCCCGGCTCGCCGGCTGGGGCGACCACGCCGACTTCCGACAGATGTAGGAAGCGGTCGGCGTACTTTCCCACTCGGCGTGCATGACCGCCGCCTGTGCTCCGGCTCACGCTGTAGCCGACTCATCGGCGGGCAGCACGGAGGTGGCCGGGTGCGGGAGCGGTATTCGCACATCGTGATCGGTGCGGGGGCGTTGGGCAGCGCAGCCGCCTACTGGCTCTCGGGGAAGGCCGGGACCAGCGTCCTGGTCCTCGAGCAGTACCGCACGGGCCACACCTTCGGCGCCTCGGAGGACCACTCGCGGATCATCCGGCACACCTACCACTCGACGGACTACACCCGCCTCGCCCCCGCCGCCTACGCCGCCTGGGACCACGTCGAGGCCGCGACCGGGCTGCGGCTCGTGCACCGCACCGGCGGGCTGGACATCGCCGTCGCCGGGACCCCCGGCGCGCAGGCGGTGGCGAGCGCCCGCAACGCGCTGCGGGAGGTCGGCACCCCGTTCGAGGACCTCGACACCGACGCGTTGCGGGCGCGCTGGCCGCAGTGGCGGTTCCCGGGGGAGATGGTGGGCATCCACCAGGCCGAGGGCGGGATCCTCGACATCCGGCACGCCACGGCCGCGCACCTCGCGTTGGCCCGCGCCGCCGGTGTGGACGTGCTCGACGAGACACCGGTGCACCGCATCGACGGGGCGGGCGGGGCGTACGTCGTCCACACCTCCCGCGGCCCGTTCACCGCCGACCACCTCGTGCTCTGCGCGGGCTCCTGGACCGGTCAGCTGCTGCCCGACCTGGGCGTCGACCTGCCCATCACCCTGAGCCAGGAGCAGGTCGGCTACTTCTCCACGCCGAACCTGCGCGAGTTCGCCATGGACCGGTTCCCGGTCTGGATCTGGCACGGGGAGGACGACTGGTACGGCTTCCCGGTCTACGGCGAGCCCGCGATCAAGCTGGCGCGGGACATGGCCGGCCGGTTCGTCACCCAGGAGACCCGGTCCTTCGAACCGGACCCGGCGGAGACCGAGATCCTGCGCGGGTTCGTCGCCCAGCACCTGCCGGCCGGTCTCGGCCCGGAGCGGCTGAGCAAGACCTGCGTCTACGACATGCCTCCGGACCGGGAGTTCCTCGCAGACACCCTGCCCGGCCACCCCCGGGTCGCCGCGTGCGTGGGCGCGGGTCACGGCGGGAAGTTCGCCGGCCTGCTCGGCCAGATCCTCGCCGACCTGGTCACCGAGGGAGCGACCGCCCATCCGATCGAGGCGTTCCGGGCGGACCGGCCGGCCTTGACCGATCCCGACTTCGTCCCGACCTTCCACCACGAGTCGGCACGCGCGGTCTGAGCCGCGCGCGGCAGGAGGAGATCAACGATGAGTCCTACCGGCCTTTCGCTCGACGAATCCCCGTTCACCCGGTTCCACCTGCGGGTCACCGTCTTCACCGCGGGCGGGCTGTTCTGCGACGGCTACATCATCGGCTCGATCGGGCTAGCCCTTCCCCTGCTCACGCCGGCGATGGGGCTCAGCCCGGTGTGGCAGGGAGCGATGGCCGCATCCGTGCTGGTCGGGCTGTTCGTCGGGGCCCTGGTCTTCGGTCCGATCACCGACCGGTTCGGTCGGCAGAAGATCTACCTGGCGGACCTCGTCGTCTTCGTGGCGGCGTCCGCGTTGCAGTTCTTCGCGGACACCGCGGTCACGTTGCTCGTCCTGAGACTGGTGCTGGGTATCGCCATCGGGGCGGACTACGCCATCGGCGGGGCGTTGCTGGCCGAGTTCGCGCCGCGCAGGTGGCGCGGCCGGATGATGGCCAGCCTGAACGCGACGTGGACCGTCGGGTTCGTGGCCTCCTACGGCGTCGGGGTGCTGCTGCAGGACACGGCCGGCCCGGACGCGTGGCGCTGGATGCTGGCCAGCAGCGCCGTACCCGCGCTGATCACCCTGCTGCTGCGGCTCGGCGCCCCGGAGTCGCCGCGGTGGCTGCTCGGCAAGGGCCGGGTCGAGGAGGCCCGGCAGGTGGTCAAGACCTACATCGGCCCGGAGTACGACCTCGATCCCGCCGAGGTGACCGCGCCGCGCAGCCGCTACCGGGACCTGTTCACGCGCCGCTACGGCCGCCAGACGTTCTTCGCCGGCGCCTTCTACTTCTGCCAGGTCTTCCCCTACTTCGCGGTGGGGATCTTCCTGCCCGGCATCATCACCGCCTTCGGCGTCGAGGACTCGACGCTCAGCGAGATCGTCTACAACGGCGTGCTGCTGGTCGGTGCCCTCGCCGGCCTGGTGCTCATGGACCGCCTCCCGCGACGCGGGTTCGTCATCTGGTCGTTCCTCGTCATCGGCATCACGTTGGTCGTGCTCGGCCTCAACCCGCACGCCTCACTCGTGGTCCTGCTGCCGACGCTGCTCGTGCTCGCGTTCGTCATCTCCGCGGCGGCCGACCTGGAGAGCGTCTATCCCCCCGAGATCTTCCCGACCGAGATCCGGGCTTCCGGCGTGGGCGTGGCGACGTCCATCAGCCGGATCGGGGCCGCGCTGAGCACCTTCGTGCTCCCACTGCTGCTGGCCGGTGCCGGGGTCGGCCCGACGATGTTCGTCCTGGCCGGCGTGGTCGCCGCCGGCTTCGTGATCTCCCTGTGGCTCGCCCCCGAGACGCGAGGTGTCGGGCTGACGGCCGCGGCCGGCCCCGCACCGGAGCCGCGCCGCCGGGTGGACCCGGGCGTCGTCGCCGCACCGAAGAACTAGGAGCGCACCCGGGCGAGCGCGATTCCGACCGCGGCGTATCCCGACCGCGCGGCCCGCTCGACGCGGGCGACGTCGGTGGTGAGACCGCGGACCCCCTCGTCGCGCTCGGGGAGCAGCGCCAGCAGGTGGGCGCCGCCGCGGGACGCGTGCGCCGCGTCGTCGAGCACGGCGAGCACGGGGGCGTGCCGCCTGCTCTCCTGCGCCATCCGGCCGAGGCCGGGCGCGAGCCGGTCGAGGGCACGCGCCCATCCCGACTGCCCGCTCGGGCCGCCGCGCCGCAGCTCCGACGCCGACCGCGTGAACAGCGCGAGCACGTGCGTGGCGCCCTCGGCGAGCGCCCGCAGCACCGGCAACGGCTCGCCGACCGAGCCGTCGATCCAGCGCCGCCCGTGCAGTTCGACGGCCGGGCCGGCCAGCAACGGGATCGAGGCGGTGGCCCGCAGGGCGAGCTTCCACTCCGGCGACGTCGTCGGTTCCAGGACGTGCGCCGCCAGGTCGTCGAGCGCGGTGGCGACGACGCGCAACGGCACGGGGGAGTCCCGCAGCCGGTCCCAGTCGAGCGGCTTCGAGCGGACGAGGACGTCGTCGAGCAGGTGGTCCAGGGACACCAGCGGGCGGCGCGGGAAGCGGCGCGGGTCGATGAACTCGCGGCACGCCATGTCCTCGTAGAAGATCGCCGCCGAGCCGCGACCGCTGCCCAGCAGCAGCCCGGCGCCGATGTAGGCCCCCGCCGAGCTGCCGTAGACCACGTCGAAGAACGGCGCGAGCCCGGCGTCGGAGAGCGCGTGCACCATCCCGCCCGCGTACGCGCCGCGCATCCCGCCGCCGCTCACCGCCAGCGCGATCCGGTTCCCGTCGGCCCTGCTGCCCGCATCCCGCCTGCGCAGCAGGGCCCGCAACACCTCGTCGTCGCCGGTCATCCCCTCGGAGGGGTGCGGCGCGTCGCGCGTTCCGACCCGCCGTGTCACGCCCACAGCCGGATCATCCCCCGCCGAGCGGGAGCTCGGCCAGCGTCGTCCACGACGCCGGGGCCCGGGAACCCGTCATGACCAGCGCGGACCGGACGGCCGCCCGCACCGGTGGCCCGGCCGACACCTCGGCCTCCGCCGCGCGCATCCGCTCGACCGGCGCGCCGTGGCCGATGGTCAGGTGCGGGACGACGTCGTCGCCGTGGGCCCCCTCGTACGGCTCCAGGCCGAACCGGCCGGCCACGGCGCGGGTCAGCGCCACGAACGGCGCCACCGGCTCGGGCGCCCACCACACGACGTCCTCGAACCAGGACACCGTCGAGAACTCCGCCGTGAACGCCGGGGCGGCGGCGAGCACCTCGCCGAGCGCGGCCAGCACGGCGTCGTCGAGGCGGGCGGGCGGCACGAACGGGAACATGATCGTCACGTGGGCCGGCACCCCGAGCGCGGCGGACGGGTCCAGCGCGGCGCGCAACGCGCCCACCCGGGGCTCGGCTTCGGGTACGGGCACGACGACGGCGCTGAGGGTGCTCTCCACGGGATCAACGGTGCCACGGACGGGGCGATCGCCCGGCGGTAATGTCGGCCCCGTGGCACAGCTCAAGGTGGATGCGGAGCCGGAGGAACTCGGGTTCGACGCGCAGCGGCTGCAGCGGGTCGTCTCGCACTTCCGTCGTTACGTCGACGAGGGCAAGCTCGCGGGCTGGACGGCGGCGGTGTCGCGCCGCGGCCGGGTCGCGCTCCACGCCCACCACGGTCTCGCCGACGTCGAGGCCCAGCGGCCGGTCGCCGACGACACGATCTGGCGCATCTACTCGATGAGCAAGCCGATCACCTCCGTGGCCGTGCTGATGCTCTACGAGCGCGGCCTGCTCGAGCTCACCGACCCGGTGGCCCGCTACATCCCGGCATTCGCGGACATGCGCGTGTACCGCGGCGGGTCGGCGGCGAACCCGGGTACGGCGCCCGCGTCCGAACCGATGCGCGTCTGGCACCTGCTCACCCACACCGCCGGGCTCACCTACGGCTTCCACCACGCCCACGCGGTCGACGAGATCTACCGCGCCAAGGGTTTCGAGTTCGGGGCACCGCGCGGGATGGACCTGGCCGCGGCCTGCGATGCCTGGGCGTCCCTCCCGCTGCTGTTCGAGCCGGGATCCGAGTGGAACTACTCGGTGGCCACCGACGTGCTCGGCCGGATCGTCGAGGTGGTGTCCGGGCAGCGGCTCGACACGTTCCTCTCCGAGGAGGTCTTCGCGCCGCTCGGCATGGACGACACGGGCTTCTCCGTCGCCCCCGACGAGCTCGACCGGCTCGCGGGCCTGTACATGCGGAACCCGGAAGGCGGGCTGCTGCGCAACACGGTGATGGGGGACGCCGCCACCCGGGAGCCCACGTACCTGTCCGGCGGCGGCGGGCTGGTCTCCACGGCGGCCGACTACCATCGCTTCGCCCAGATGCTCGCCCGGGGCGGTGAGCTCGACGGCGCCCGGCTGCTCGGCCCGCACACCGTCGCGTACATGACCCGCAACCACCTGCCCGGCGGCCTCGACCTGGAGACGTTCGGCAGGCCGATCTTCGCCGAGTCCGCGAACCGCGGGGTCGGGTTCGGTCTCGGCGTGTCCGTGGTCGTGGAGGCGGCGGCGGGGAAGGCACTCACACACGAGGGCGAGTTCGCGTGGGGCGGCCTCGCCAGCACCGCGTTCTACGTCGACCCGGCCGCGGAGGTCACCGCGATGTTCTTCACCCAGCTGCTCCCGTCGAGCACCTACCCGATCCGGCCCCAGCTGCGCACGCTGGTCAACCAGGCGCTGGTGGACTGATCCCGATGTCCAACGCGCTCGCGCTCGTCATCCGGGTGGTCGTGGTGGCGGTCAGCCTGTGGGTGGCCACCCTGATCGTTCCCGGAATCGACAACACGGCCGGGACGACCTCCACGCGGATCGGCACGCTGGTGGTCGTTGCATTGATCTTCGGCCTGGTGAATGCCGTGCTGAAGCCGCTGATCAAAGTCGTCGGCTGCCCGTTCTACATCCTCACGCTCGGTCTCATCGGACTGGTCGTCAACGCACTGTTGTTCATGCTCGTCGGCTGGATCGCCGGTGGGCTCGGAGTGCCGTTCGTGGTCGGGGGCTTCGGGGCGGCGTTCCTCGGCGCGATCGTGGTGGCCGTGGTCGGCTTCCTGCTCCACGTCCTGATCCCGGACAGCCTCGACCAGCGTTAGCCGGGCGCTACACGGGCCAGGTCTCCTGCCGGTACCCGGCGTCCCAGAACATCCACTCGTACGTCGACGTCCGGTGGAAGTGCTGGCGCATCAGCGCGCGCTCGGAGTCGGACAGCGTCTCGCCCACGCGGTCGGTGAGGTCCAGGACCGAGTCCACGACCGCCTGGAACTCGTCGCTGCCGTACATCGCGATCCAGCGGGCGTAGAGCGGGTCGGGCGAGCTGCGGGCGAGCAGTTCGTCACCGACCCTCGCGTAGATCCAGTAGCACGGCAGGACGGCGCCCAGCGCCTCTGCGAACGACCCGCCGTACCCGGTGGCGAGCAGGTAGCTGACGTAGGCCTGGGTGGTGGGTGCCACCGGCTCCAGCGCGGCCTCCTCCGGCGAGGAGCCGAGTTCGGTCATCAGCGCGGCGTGCAGGTCGCGCTCCGCCGCGATCGCCTGCGCCGCGTGCTCGGCGAACATCACGGTGCCGTCCTCGTCGGGGGCCTTGGCCGCGCAGACGGCGAGGGCCCGCGCGTAGCCGCGCAGGTAGTGCGCGTCCTGGACGATGTAGTGCCGGAAGGAGTCGCGGGGGAGCGTCCCGTCGGCCAGCCCGGTGAGGAACGGGTGGGCGAGGATCGCGGCGTACACGTCCTCGACATCCGCCCACAGGGCGTCGCGGGTGCGCCGGGTGGAGCGGGCCGGGGTCACCATGAACGGAACGCTACGACGGCCCCGGCCCGGGTGGAACCCATCGATTTTCCGTACGCAATTGCATGGGCGTTTACCCATGCAATTGCAGGGAACGCCCAGCTCAGCGCGCCGCCCGAGAGGTGGCCAGGAAATGAGATATCGCTCACTCTTCCGTATGCTTCTCTCCTGCGTCCCGACACCGGTAGTTCACCATGGAACCACCCACGGGCGGCGACTCAGCGCCGAGCGCGTCGGACCGCATTTGCACTGCGGAGGTGAGTCGAATGGATCCCGCTCCGATGGATCATCACGAGAAGATGAGGCTACGGGCCGCTGCGTTCCGGGCCACCCGGCTGTACCCCGGGCCGGTCGGCGAGCTGGTCTCCCGCGAGCTGCTCACATGGGAGGAGTTCGGGTACCGCCTCGGTGGCGAGCAGCTCGTGATGCGGCTCGTCGACCACGTGCTCAAGACGCCGATCCCACAGCCGGCCGCGGAAGCCGACGCGGCGTAGCCGAGCCGCCGGCTAGCGCCCGTACGTCGCCGTGACGGTCGGGGTGCCGACCGACACGCCGTCGGCGACCGCACCCGCGGTGGCCGCCAGCACGAGCATCGCCGCCAGCGTGACGAAGCTGCCCGCATAGCCCACGTACTCGATCCCGGCCCGTACCCTTCCGGCCCGTCGGCGACGTGTGGCGCGGGAGGGGCGGTACCCGGCAGGAGCGGCCATGCCCGTGCTATCGCGCTCCGTGCGATGGTTGTTAACCCGGAAGCGTCAACCGGTCGCGGAGCGCACGCTTGAGCACCTTGCCCGCGGCCGAGACCGGGATCTCGTCCACCAGGTGCACCTCGCGCAGCCGCTTGTACGGCAGCACCTGCGCGTTGACCGCTTCCATCAGCGAGGCGGCGTCGCTCTCGGCGAGGCCGGGGGCCACGACGAACGCGACCGGCAGCTCGCCGGCCATGGGATCCGGCCGTCCCACGACGGCGGCCCCGACCACGCCGGGCCGGGCGTGCAGCAGCTCCTCCAGCTCCCGCGGGTACACGTTGTAGCCCTTGTAGAGCAGCATGTCCTTCTTGCGGTCGACGATCGACAGGTAGCCGTCCCCGTCGAGGGTGCCGACGTCGCCGGTGCGCAGCCAGCCGTCCACTAGCGCGGCGGCCGTCTCCTCCGGCCGGTCCTTGTAACCCTCCATCACCTGGGGGCCGCGGATGCACACCTCGCCCGGTTCGCCCGCCGGCAGCGGCTCCAGGTCGCTCGCGGCCGCGTCGACGATGCGGACCTCGGTGTCGTACACCGGCGGCCCGACGGTGCCGGGCTTGCGCACGCCCGAACGGGACAGCGGGGCCTGCGTGGCCACCATCGTGACCTCGGTGAGGCCGTACCCCTCGGCGATCACGACCTCCGGCCCGAAGCGAGCGCGCAGCGCCTCGATCATCTCCAGCGGCATCGGCGCAGCCCCGGACGTGATCGACCGGACCGAGGAGAGGTCCCGGGTGTCGAGGTCGGGGTGCCGGAGCAACGCCCCGAACAGCGGCGGGGCACCACCCAGCGTCGTGACGCGGAACCGCTCCGCGTCGGCGAGGTAGGCACCCGGGTCGAACCGCTCGTGCAGCACCAGCGTGTCGCCCTTCAGCACCGGCACGTTCATCCCGCCGATGGTGCCCATGGCGTGGAACCACGGGGTGACGGTGACGGCGCACCCCGTGCCCAGCCGCACCGGCCGTTCCTCCGGCGGCTCCACCTGGCGGAGTACCAGCCCGCCGGCCTCGTCGAGCGCGGGAACCGAGCCGCTGCCCCAGCACGCCGCCTGGAGGGTGTTCACCACGACGTTGCGGTGCGGCAGCCGCACGCCCTTCGAGCGTCCGGTGGTGCCCCCGGTGTAGGCGAGGTGGGCGAGGTCGGTGCGCACGTCGACCGCAACGTCGGGCGTTACCGCGGGGGCGTCGGCGTGGAACGCCTCGAAGTCCAGCGCGTCCGGCACCGCGACCGGTGTGCTCGGGTCGAGCGCCTGCGCGCGGTCGGTGGCCAGCACGAGCCGGATCCGGGTGTGCGGGAGCACGGCCGCGAGGGCGGGCGCGGCGGGCGCCCAGGTGACGGCCGCGACGGCGCCGCAGTCGACGAGCTGCGCGCGGAGGTCGGCCGGCGGGAGCAGCGGGTTGGCCGGCGAGAAGGTGGCGCCGGCCATGAGCGTGCCGTAGTACGCGATCGGGTACTGCGGGCAGTTCGGCAGGTGCAGCGCGACGACGTCCCCACGGCCGACCCCCGACGCGCCCAACGCCTGCGCGAACGCCGCCGCTCGCGCGTACAGCTGCGTGAACGTGAGGTCCCGCCCGTAGTAGTGCACGGCGACGCGCTCCGCGAACCGACGCGCCGAGCCCGCGAGCATCGCGCCGACGGGCACCTCGGGGTAGTCCATCACCCCACCCCGCCCGGTGTGAACGCCACCGGCAGGCGCTTGATCCCGTTGATGAACATCGACGTCAGCCGCTGGGGCGGCGCCGTGGCGGCGATGTCGGGCACGCGGGTGAGCAGCTCGCGGAACATCACCGTCATCTCCCGGCGCGCGAGGTGCGCGCCCAGGCAGAAGTGCGGCCCGGCGCCGCCGAAGCCGACGTGCGGGTTGGGCGAGCGGCGGACGTCGAACGCGTCCGGGTCGCGGAAGTGCGCCGGGTCGCGGTTGGCCGCCCAGTAGAACAGCGCGACCTTGTCGCCCTCGCGCATCTGCTGTCCGCCCAGAACCGCGTCGACGGCGAGCGTGCGCCGCATGTAGATCACCGGGGACGCCCACCGGACGATCTCCTCCACCGCGGTGGGCGTGACGGCGTCGATGTCGGCCAGCCAGGCGGCCCGCTGCTCGGGGTGCTCGGTGAGCAGGTGCAGCCCCCAGCTGATCGCGTTGCGGGTGGTCTCGTTGCCGGCCACGACGAGCAGGATGAAGAAGCTCGCCAGCTCGTCCGGTGTGAGCTGCTCGCCGTCGATCTCGGCGTTGACCAGCGCGGACGTGACGTCGTCCGTCGGGTTCTCGATGCGGTGGCGGCCCAGCTCGCGCATCAGCTCGGCGAGGTCGTGGCCCGCCTGCAGCAGGGCGGTGATGATGTTCTCGGTGTTCGCGACGTACTCGGGGTCGTTCGGCCCGAGGATGATGTTGCTGCGGTCGAACACGAAGTCGTACTGGCTCGCGGGCACGCCCATCATGTCGCACACGATCTTCAGCGGCAGGCGGGCGGAGATCGCGCCGACCGCGTCGCACTCGCCCTGGTCGATCACGTCGTCGACGATGGTGCGCGCCGTGTGCTGGACCTCGTCGGTGAGCCGGGCGAGCCGCTTCGGCGTGAACCCGCGGGAGACGATGCGACGCAGCCGGGAGTGCCGCGGGTCGTCCATGTTGATCATCGACCCGTAGAACTCGCGGAACTCCGGCGGCTGGTCCACCACGTTGGTGGAGCCCTTGCCGGAGGTGAACACCGCGGCGTTGCGGCTGGCCTCCGCGAGGTCGTCCATCCTGGTGAGCGCCCAGAAGCCGGGCCCGCGGGGGAGTCCGATGTCCGGCTCCGGGAAGAACGGCACCGGCTCGTGCTGCCGGAGGGCGGCGAAGGCGGCGGCGCGCTCCGCGATCGGCGCCGTCCAGAAGCCGATGTCGGACACATCCGGCCGCCCGGCCCAGGTCGCTGCGGTGCTGGCGCTCATCGTTGGCCTCCCCCGATTGTGGACTCGATCACACAGTAGTTACCGGGGGGTATCCCTCAAGGGGTCGGCCGCGCCAGTTCCCGGTCCGCCGGGGCCAACAGCCCTCGCGCGTAGGCGACGCTGACCGCCTCCGTGCGGCTGCTCGCACCCAGCTTCGCCATCACCCGCGACAGGTGCACGCTCACCGTCTTCTCGCTGATGAACAGCTCCGCCCCCACCTGCCGGTTGGTGCGGCCCTCGGCGACGAGTGCGAGCACCGAACGCTCGCGGGGCGTGAGCGGATCGGGCCCGGCCGGTCCGGCATCCGGTGCCGCCGCCTCGAGCTGCACTCCCGCCCGCCGGGCCAGCTCCCGCAGCGCGCCGGTGAGCGGCGCCGCGCCCAACGCGGTGGCGGTGGCGTGCGCCGCGCGCAGGTCGGGCTCGACGAGCACGTGGGCGCCGCCGCTCGCCAGCACGGCCTCGGCGTGCCGCATCAGCGCGTACGCCTGGCGGTACCCGACCGGGCCTGCGCCGCCGGTCTCGTAGTCGAACGCGTCGGCGACCTCCCGCCACGGGCCGGCATCGGACGGCGCGGTGAGCCGGGTGAGCTCGGCCCGCGCGCGCCCCAACCACGCGGTGCCCTCGGGCCCGAGCGTTCCGGCGCGGGGGAGGCCCCGCTCGGCGGCCTGCTCGGCGAACTCCACCATCTCCCGAGCCGCGGCCGTGGCTTCCTCGACCGGCTGCAGCCCGGCGGCCGCCATCTCGACGTGCGCTGCCGCGCCGAGCGCCCCGAGCAGGATGCGGCCCAGGTGCGGGGCCAGCTCGGTGAAGGTGACGATGTCGAGGCCGGCGATGGCCTCGCGGGCGCGGCGCGCCGCCTCGTCGGGCCGGCCCTGCCAGAGCGCGGCCTCGGCGGCCGCCTGGCCCATGAGCAGGATCACCTGCTCGTCGACGGGCGCGGAGTCGCGCAGCTCCTCGAGCCGCCGCTCCGCAGGCGCGAACCGCCCGCGCCCCACCGCGGTGAGCAGGCCGGCCGCGGCGAGCCGGGTGGCGACGACGGCCGACACCGACTCGCCCGCGATCTCGGCGGCCGCCTCTGCCGCATCCCACTCACCGCGCATGAACCGGGCGATCACGTGGGCCACGCGCAGGTTCAGCCCGTACGCGCTCCACGTGGTGCCGGTGGCGGCGGCGCGCTCCTCGCCCGCGGCGAACTCCGCGCCGGCCTCCGCGAGCCGGCCCTCGTCGAGCAGGGAGATCCCGAGCGAGTAGGTGGCGCGCAGCTCGACGGCCAGGTTGCCGGACTGCCGCGCCAGCGGCTTGGCCTCACCGAGGAGCTGCCGGGCGCGTTCCGGGTCGCCGCCGTACTCCGCGCACACGGCGAGCGAGACCAGGGCGTCGGCCCTGGCGGCATCGAGGTCGCCGTCGGGGTCGGCGGGCACGTGCCGGGCCACCGCGAGCGCGGTCTCCGCCTCGGCGACGGCATCGGCGAACTGGTCGATCCGGGTGTGCACGCGGGCGAGCGTGGTGTGGATCCAGGCGAGCTCGGACGACGGCGGCTCGCGTTCGAGCTGCTCCAGCGCCCGGCGAGCCGTGGCGAGGGCCTCCTGCTCCCGGCCCGCGAGATCCAGCAGCCGCAGCGCGTACCGCTGCCCGATCCGGGCGCTCAGCGCGGGGTCGCCCCGCTCCTCGGCGAGCTCGAGCGCCCGCCTGCCGAGCGCGATGCCGCGGTCGGGGTCGCCGGTGCTGCTCGCGCCCCACGCGGCCCAGCGGGTGACCGACCCCTCGTCGACACCCGCCGCCTCCTCCGCGTCGGGCACCGCGCGCCACAGCTCGATGGCCCGTTCGGCGTGCAGCAGCACCTCGGCGGGCGCCTCGCGGTCGTCGGCCTCCATCGCGGCCTGGACCGACGCCGCGAGCGCGAGCCGCAGGTCGTGGCCCGCCATCGCGTGGTGGGCCAGCTCCGCGGCCCGGCCGGGATCGGCGACCCCGCGCGGGCCCGTGCCGCCCGGTACCGCGAGCAGCTCGGCGTAGCGGGCGTGCACCCGGCTCCGCTCGCCGGGCAGCAGCTCGTGGTAGATCGCCTCGCGCAGCAGGGCGTGCCGGAAGTGGTAGCCGTCGTCGGCTCCGAACGCGCCAGGCTCGGGGTCGGCCGCGACGAGGACGTGGTGGGCCACCGCCTCGCGCAGCGCCTGCTCGAGGTCGTCGTCGGGCAGGCCGGACACTGCGGCCAGCCTGCGGTGGCTCACGCGCCGCCCCGCGACCGACGCGATCCGCAGCACGCGCTGCGAGATGGCGGAGAGCCCTTCGATGCGCGCCACCAGCACCTCGACGAGCCCGTGCGGCAGGCCGTCGGAGGAGGCCGACACCAGCTCCTCGGCGAAGAACGCGTTGCCCTCGCTGCGCCGCGCGATCCGGCGCAGCTTCGGCTCGGGAAGGCCGCCATCCGCGAGCAGGCGCACGAGCGACAGCGACTCCCGGGCGTCGAGCGGCCCCAGGTCGAGCCGCTCGACCTGGGGGAGCCGCACCAGCTCCGAGAGCAGCGGCCGCAGCGGGTGGCGCCGGTGCAGGTCGTCGCTGCGGTACGTGGCGAGCACGACGAGCCGCTGGCCGGTGAGCCGGGAGAGCAGGAAGAACAGCAGGTCGCGGCTGGAGCGGTCGGACCAGTGCATGTCCTCCACCACCAGCAGCGCGGGCGTGGTGGCGGTGAGGTCGTCGAGGACCGACAGGACGGCGTCGAACACCTGCAGCTGCCCGAGGTCGCGCTGCTCACCGGTTGCGGCCGCCCTCGCCAGCCCTCCCGGCAACAGGTGGCGCAGCGCGATGTGCTCGGCGACCAGCTCCGGGCGGGTGGCCGCCAGCGCACCCACGATCTCGGTGAACGGCAGGTACGGCAGCGCCGACTCGGCGGTGTCGAGGCAGCGGCCCACCAGCACCGTGAACCCCGCCGCGGCCGCGCGCTCGACCGCCTCGGCGACCAGCCGGGACTTGCCCACCCCGGCGTCGCCCGACATCAGCAGCCCGGTGGGCCTGCCGACCGCGGCGCGCTCGAGGGCACCGCCGAGCGCCGACACCTCGTGCCGGCGCCCCACCAGCTCGATGCCGACCCCCAGCCGCGCCACACCGGTCATCGTGACACGGCGTACCGACGTTCTGCCTCGTCATTGTGCTGTGAGCGATCGGGTTGCGGGGGATCGCTCCGGGGCGACACCCGCCGCGAGCGCCGCGCCCGGCGGGCCAGCCGAGCGAGCCGGTAGTTCTCGGCGTCAGCGAGCAGCGCGGCGCGGTGGTGCTCGGACTCGGCGGAGACTTGTGAGAGGTCGACGAACATGAGACCAGGTTCGGCCTGAGGGCCCGGTCGGCACATCAGGCGATCACGTCGTACTCGCCCCACCGGTCGCGCATCCCGGGTAAGGGTCTGCCATCGGGCCCTTACCCGCCGGAGGCGGCCTCGTCGTGATCAGCTGTGGCTGGGCGCCCTCGGGTGGGCGCTGCGGCGAATCTCGGACCGATCATGACGCGTTGATCGTTGCGACGTCCCGCTCATGGTCCTCCCGGGGACGGTCGCAAGCATGTGATCAATGGGGAGCGCTATCCGAACCCAAGCTGGTAGGCCCGCACGAGGCGGCGGGGGACCACCAGGCGGCGGCCGGCGATCGTGATCGGCACGAGGTCCGGCGCGGTGGCCTTCCACCGCGCCCGGCGCTTGCGGGTGTTCGACCGGGACGAGCGGCGCTTGGGGACGGCCATCAGTGCTCCTCGTGCTCGGTGTCCGGGTGGCCCGCGGTGGTGCGGCCCGCCGGTGGGTCGCAGGGGTCGGTGTGCCACCAGCCGAAGGGGTCGGGCAGCGCGCGCCAGGCTGCCTCGCCCGCGGCCAGTTCGGCGTCGGTCAGCAGCGCGGCGGCGAGGGCGGCCTCGATGCCGGTCGGGTCGGCGTCGTGGGAGAGCACGACTACGTCCTGGGCGCGGTCGCCGAAACGCGGGTGCCAGCCGAGCGACGCGAGCGCGCGCCGTTCGGGATCCGCGGCCGCCCATCCGGCGGCATCCCCCGCGGCCAGCCACTCGCCCGCGTGCCCGATCCGCAGCCCACCCCCGGCCGACTCCAGCCAGAGCACGGCCTCCGGCCGGGTGGCCAGCCAGATCCGCCCGCGCGTGCGCACGACGCCGTCGAGCAGCGCGTCGACGGCCTCGTGCAGCCGTTCGGGGTGGAACGGCCTGCGTGCGGAGAACACCGAGAGCTGCACGCCGCAGTCGCGCCCGAGCGGCGGCTGCCCGCGCAGCAGCGGGGCGTGCACGTCGTCCGGGCGGCCGCGGCGGGCGGTCGCGGGCAGGTCGACGAGCAGCACGCGCGCGTCGAGGTCCGCCAGGAACGCCCGCGTCCCGGTCGGCGCCAGCCGCTCCAGCACGGCGTCGGTGCGGGCGAGCCGCCACGCGTCCGCGGTTCCGGTGTGCACGAGCACGTCGGCGAACTCGGCCTGCCCGACGGCGACCTGCGCCACCGTCCGCTCGTCGTCGGGCAGCTCGGCCAGGCCGCGCTCGTCGACGGTGAGGTCGCCCGTGGCGTCCTCGAGCCAGCTGCCCGCGTCGATGCAGGTGATCACTCCGCGCAGGTCGACGCGGTCGGTGATCGGGGCGCCGTCGACGAGCACGTGCAGGAGCGCCCAGCAGACCGGTTCCGGTTCGAGCGCCGGGTCGAGGTGCAGCACGATCCGCCGCGGGCCGCCCGTCGCGCTCAACAGGTGCAGCTGCGGCAGCAGGTCCTCGCGCAGCGCGCAGGACAGGCAGCCGTGGGCGAGCTCCAGCAGGGTCAGCTCGTCGCGGTCGCCGTGGCGCAGTCGTCGGTGGACCCGCCCGGATCCGATGTCGCGCAGGTCGTGGTGCAGGACGGCCACGCCGGGGTCGAGCGTCCGGATCCGGGCGATGACGGCCTCGGCGCCGGGCAGGTGCAGCCCGCTGAGCACCAGCAGCTCGGGTCGGGTCACGGAATGCCTCCTCGGTCGGGTACGTTGAGCCTAGATGAAAATGAATGTCGTTTATGAGGAGGGTGAGCGATGGCTCGCAACGAACTGCGCCCGATCGTCCGGCTGCGGTCTGTGGCCGGCACCGGCACGACGTACGTGACCCGCAAGAACCGGCGCAACGACCCGGACCGCATGGTGCTGCGCAAGTACGACCCCGCGGTCCGGCGGCACGTCGAGTTCCGGGAGGAGCGCTGATGGCGTTCCCGTCCTGCGCGCCCGCCGGGAGGGGCTGACCGTGTCCCGACGCTGCCAGCTCACCGGGCGCGGGCCCGCGTTCGGCAAGTCCGTCTCGCACTCCCACCGCCGCACGGGCCGACGCTTCGACCCGAACGTGCAGTCCAAGCGGTACTGGTACCCGGCCGAGCGGCGCCACGTCCGGCTGCGCCTCTCCACGGACGCGATCCGCACCATCGACCGGATCGGCGTCGACGCCGCTGTGGCGCTGATCCGGGCCCGTGGGGAGAAGATCTGATGGCGACCACGGCGAAGATCGCCCGCAACGAGCACCGGAAGTCCGTGGTGGCGCGCTACGCCGCCCGGCGCGCGGAGCTGAAGGCCGTGATCGTGCGGCCGTCGGCCACCCCGGACGAGAAGGCACTGGCCCGGCGGGAGCTCGCCCGCCAGCCCCGCGATGCCAGCGCCACCCGCGTGCGCAACCGCGACTCCGTGGACGGGCGCCCGCGCGGGCACCTGAGGGCCTTCGGGGTGTCGCGGGTGCGGCTGCGCGGGCTGGCGCACAACGGTCACCTGCCCGGGGTGCGCAAGGCGAGCTGGTGACCGGCACCCGTTTCCGGGCCTGCGCACGGGTTGTGTAGCATCGTCTGCGGCCGTGCGGGAGTGACCGTCCGCTCGGCCTGCCGCCCCTTTAGCTCAGTCGGCAGAGCGTCTCCATGGTAAGGAGAAGGTCTACGGTTCGATTCCGTAAAGGGGCTCTGCGGGGCGGTGCGTTCCGGCTCCGCGAAGCGGCGTAGCTCAGTCGGTAGAGCAAGCGGCTCATAATCGCTGTGTCGCCGGTTCAAGTCCGGCCGCCGCTACCAGGACCCAGAGACAGACAGCAAGCAGGAGGCACCCGCGATGGCGAAGGCCACGGACATCCGGCCGAAGATCACGCTGGCGTGCGAGCAGTGCAAGCACCGCAACTACATCACGAAGAAGAACCGGCGGAACGACCCCGACCGGCTCGCCATCAAGAAGTTCTGCCCCAACTGCGGCACCCACCGAGAGCACCGCGAGACGCGCTGAGCGTGCCCGACGTCTCGTACGTCGGCAGGGCGCTGCCGCCGACGGCTCCGTACCGGGTCGGCCGTGAGAAGGTCCGGGAGTTCGCCCTCGCCATCGGCGAGGGCGCTTCCGTGTGCCGGGACGTCGACGCCGCCCGGGCCGCAGGCCACCCGGACGTCGTCGCGCCGCCCACGTTCGCGGTCACGTTCACGATGCCGGTGATCGAAGCGTTCCTGCGCGACCCGGCGTTCGGCTGGGACTACCTCCGCATGGTGCACGGCGATCAGTCGATCACCCTGCACCGGCCGATATGCGGCGGCGACGACCTCGTCACCACGATCCACGTCGACGACCTCAAGACCCGCGGCGGGAGCCACCTGCTCACCCTGCGCTGCGAGGTCGCCGACCCTGCGGGCGAGCCGGTCGCCACCACCCGGCTCCTGCTCGTCACGGCCGCCGAGGAGGCGGCGTCGTGACGGCCGTCGGCGACGAACTGCCACCGCTGTCGGTGCGCGTCACGCGCGCCGACCTCGTGCGCTACGCCGGGGCGTCCGGCGACTTCAACCCGATCCACTGGAGCGACCGCGTCGCGGCCTCGGCGGGCCTGCCCGGCGTCATCGCCCACGGCATGCTCACGATGGCGCTCGCCGGGCGCCTCGTCACCGAGTGGGCGGGCGGCCCGGCGGCCGTGCGCACCTACGGCGTGCGCTTCACCCGGCCCGTCCTCGTGCCGGACGACGACGAGGGTGCCCTCGTCGAGTTCAGCGGCAAGGTCACGGCCGTCACCGAGACCGACGACGGCGAGCGCGTCGCGAAGGTCGCGATCACGGCCGCGTTCGACGGGAAGACCGTGCTCGGCCGCGCCGTCGCCGAGGTGACCGTCCAGCCCGGGTGACGCCTCCGGTTGCCCGTCGCGGTCGATGGGTCGATCCTCGGGCACGCCAACATCGGCTCGACCCCGAGGGGAGCACGACGTGCAGTTCGGCAAACTCGTGGACAAGGCGTGGGAGGGCAAGACGGCAGCGGAGGTCCTCAAGGCCCCGCCATCGGCGTTGGAAGGGCTCACCGAGAAGCACGACGAGGCCCTGAAGTCGCTCGGCATCAAGACGGTCGAGGACCTCGGCAAGTGGAAGTACGCCACCCGTGCGGCGGCGCTCGTCGAACTCGCCGATCTCGACAAGTGAGGCAGCGCCGGACGGGCCATGAGCTCGTCCGGCGCCTCTCACCTCGCCTCGGCCAGGAGGGCACCCATCCGCTCGACTCCGGTGCGCAGGTCGTCGTCGCCGAGCGCGTAGGACAGCCGGAAGAATCCCGGCGTACCGAACGCCTCCCCGGGCACCACCGCCACCTCGGCGTGCTCCAGCACGGCGGCGGCCAGCTCCATGCTCGTCTGCGGACGCGTGCCTCGCAGCTCCTTGCCCAGCAGCGCCTGGACGGACGGGTAGGCGTAGAACGCCCCGCGCGGGGTCGGGCACTCGATGCCGGGAATCGCCCGCAGCAGGTCCACGATGGTGCGGCGCCTGCGGTCGAACGCCGTGCGCATCTCGACGACCGCGTCGAGCGGTCCGGAGATCGCCGTCAGCGCCGCCCGCTGCGAGACGTTGGCGACGTTGGACGACAGGTGCGACTGCAGGTTCGCGGCCGCCTTGACGACGTCGCCCGGGCCGGCCAGCCAGCCCACCCGCCAGCCGGTCATCGCGTACGTCTTGGCGACGCCGTTGACCACGATGCAGGTGTCGGCCAGTTCGGGGACGACCACGGGCATCGACACGGCCTCGGCGCCGTCGTAGACGAGGTGCTCGTAGATCTCGTCCGTGATCACCCAGATGCCGTGCTCGACGGCCCAACGGCCGACCGCCTCCGTGAGCTCGCGGGAGGCCACCGCCCCCGTCGGGTTCGACGGCGAGCACCACAGCAGCACCTTCGTGCGCTCCGTGCGCGCCTGCTCGAGCTGCTCCACCGATGGCAGGTAGTCGGCCTCGGGCCCGCAGACGACCGGGACGGCGACCCCACCGGCCAGCGCCACCGTCTCCGGGTAGGTGGTCCAGTAGGGCGTCGGCAGCAGCACCTCGTCGCCCGGGTCGACCAGCGTGGCGAACGCCTCGTAGACGGCCTGCTTGCCGCCGTTCGTGACGAGCACCTGGGACGGGGCGACCTCGAGGCCGGAGTCCCGGCGGGTCTTCTCGGCGATGGCCTCCCGCAGCTCGGGCAGGCCGGCGGCGGGCGTGTAGCGGTGGTTGCGCGGGTCGCTGCAGGCCGCCGCGGCCGCGGCCACGATCGGGGCCGGCGTCGGGAAGTCCGGCTCGCCGGCACCGAAGCCGATGACGGGACGTCCCGCTGCCTTCAGCGCCTTGGCCTTCGCGTCCACGGCCATCGTCGCCGACTCGGCGATGCCGCCGATGCGGGCGGAGATGCGGCGGGTGGCGGGGACCGAGCTCGGGGTGCTGACAGCCATGGCAGCATCCTCCCCCAGCGGGTCACGCACGGCCCTGGTGCCCCGCCTGGGGTGTGCGGTGACGGGAGCCCGTGTGGGGTGCCGTACACTCGACCTGCTGGGTGTACCGCACCGCGGTTCACTCCTCCGTTCATGGGCCGAAGCCCTGAGCGGAGCTGGTCTAGGGGTGTAGCTCAATTGGCAGAGCAGCGGTCTCCAAAACCGCAGGTTGCAGGTTCAAGTCCTGTCGCCCCTGCCACTGCAGGATGTGCTGGATCGGAGTCAAGGGACGAACGGCGGCCGGGCCGCGAGTGAGCTGGAGGATGCGGGCGTGACTGAGGAACGCGAGGCGCGCGGGGACGGGCGGGAGCGCCCGAGCACCGCCGCCGACCGTCGGGGTCGGCGCTCCGGACCTGCGCCCACCGGCGACACGCGGGGCGGCCGGGCCGCGGTCCGCGAGGCCTCCCCGGCGCGCGTGTCGCCCTTCGGCAAGCTCGCCCGTTTCATGCGCGAGGTGGTCGCCGAGCTGCGGAAGGTCATCTGGCCCACCCGCAACCAGCTGGTCACCTACACGATCGTCGTGCTGGTCTTCGTGTCGTTCATGGTCGCGCTGGTCTGGCTGCTGGACCTGGCGTTCGCGCAGGGTGTGCAGTACGTGTTCGGCACGTGACCCCGGCCTCCAGCACGCACGACACGAACGAAGGAAGCGAGAGGCACGTGACCGAGCGCGAGGCTGACCAGCTCGATGGCGCGGCGGAGGCCGTGGATGCCGTCGAGGAGCCGGCCGCGGCCGCCGACGCCGAACTCACGGACGCCGACGACAACACCGACGGAACGGACGCCGACGACACCGACGTCGACGACACGGCCGCCGAGGCCGATGACGCGGATTCCGCCGCCGAGGAGGCGGACGCGGAGTCCGCCGCCGACGACGCGGACTCCGCCACCGAGGCCGCCGATGCCGAGGCCGCCGATGCCGAGGCCGCCGATGCCGAGGCCGTCGAGGAGGAAGCCGACCCGATCGAGGAGATGCGGGCGGCCCTGCGACGCGCCCCCGGCGACTGGTACGTCGTGCACTCCTACGCGGGCTACGAGAACAAGGTCAAGACCAACCTCGAGACCCGCATCCAGACCCTGGACGTCGAGGACTACATCTTCCAGGTCGAGGTGCCCACGGAAGAGGTCACCGAGATCAAGAACGGGCAGCGCAAGCAGGTGCAGCGCAAGGTGCTGCCCGGCTACATCCTCGTCCGGATGGACCTCAACGACCAGTCGTGGGGCGCGGTCCGCAACACCCCCGGCGTCACCGGGTTCGTGGGCGCCACGTCGCGCCCGTCGCCGCTGTCGCACGACGACGTCATCAAGTTCCTGCTGCCGCGCACCGAGCCCAAGCAGCCCGCGGCTGCGGGCGCAGGCGGCGGCAAGGCCGACGCCTCGGCGGCATCGGGTGGCAAGGCGGCGGTCGAGGTCGACTTCGAGGTGGGTGAGTCGGTCACCGTGATGGACGGCCCGTTCGCCACGCTGCCGGCCACCATCAACGAGGTCAACATCGACGCCCAGAAGCTCAAGGTCCTCGTGTCCATCTTCGGCCGCGAGACCCCCGTCGAGCTGGCGTTCAGCCAGGTCTCGAAGATCTGACCCACGCCGCGGCAGGCAGGTCCGCGGCGCGCAGGAAAACCACGACAGGGAAACGACATGCCTCCCAAGAAGCGGAAGCTTTCCGCGATCATCAAGCTCCAGATCAAGGCGGGCGCAGCCACGCCCGCCCCGCCGGTGGGCCCCGCGCTCGGCCAGCACGGCGTCAACATCATGGAGTTCTGCAAGGCGTACAACGCCGCCACCGAGTCGCAGCGCGGCGACGTGGTGCCCGTCGAGATCTCGGTGTACGAGGACCGCTCGTTCACCTTCGAGCTCAAGACCCCGCCCGCGGCCAGGCTGCTGCTCAAGGCGGCTGGTGTCGAGAAGGGCAGCGGCGAGCCGCACCGCAACAAGGTCGCTTCGGTCACCATGGAGCAGGTGCGGCAGATCGCGCAGACCAAGATGCGCGACCTCAACGCCAACGACGTCGACCAGGCCGCCAAGATCATCGCTGGCACCGCCCGGTCGATGGGCATCACCGTCGACGGCTGACCGTCACAAGACAACAGGCAAGCGTGGGAGAGCCGGGCGCGGCTCGCACCACGACCTGATCCGAAACAGAGGAACAGAGCATGGCTCAGCGCAGCAAGGCCTACCGCCAGGCCGCCGAGAAGATCGATGATGACCGGCTCTACAGCCCGCTCGAGGCCGCCGGTCTGGCGAAGGACACCTCGAGCGCCAAGATGGACGCCACCGTCGAGGTGGCGATGCGGCTCGGGGTCGACCCCCGCAAGGCCGACCAGATGGTCCGCGGCACCGTGAACCTGCCTCACGGCACCGGCAAGACGGCGCGCGTCATCGTGTTCGCCACCGGTGACAAGGCCGCGGAGGCCGAGGCCGCAGGCGCCGACGTGGTGGGCGCCGAGGACCTCATCGAGCGCATCCAGGGCGGCTGGCTGGAGTTCGACGCGGCGATCGCCACGCCGGACCAGATGGCCAAGGTCGGCCGGATCGCCCGCATCCTGGGCCCGCGCGGCCTGATGCCGAACCCGAAGACCGGCACCGTCACCCCGGATGTCACCAAGGCCATCCAGGACATCAAGGGCGGGAAGATCAACTTCCGGGTGGACAAGCAGGCGAACCTGCACATCGTCATCGGCAAGGCCTCGTTCGACACCGAGAAGCTGGTGGAGAACTACGGCGCCGCCCTCGACGAGATCCTGCGGGCCAAGCCCTCGGCCGCGAAGGGCCGCTACGTGAAGAAGATCACGATCTCCACGACCATGGGCCCTGGCATCCCGGTCGACCCGAACCGCACCCGCAACCTGCTGGTGGACGACGCCGCCACCGCCTGAGCACGGTTCACCGAAGCCCCCGGCGCCTCCCGCGCCAGGGGCTTCGGTGCATTCAGGCCGCGACTCGCGCGCACGGAGCCCGCGACTCGCGGGAAGGAGGCCTCCCCGTCCCCGCGAGTCGCGGTATGAGTGCGGGTGGGTCGGGGTCAGCGCGACCAGTCGGCCAGGACGTGTTCCACCGGCTCCGGATCGCGCGGGGGGTCGGGGAGCTCCGTCGTCGTCCGGGAGAACCTCGGAGCCGGGGCGGCCTGGGGCACGCCGTCGCGTTCGACGACCGTGCCGCGGGCGGCCAGATGGGGGTGGGCGGGCACCTCGGCGAACGACAGCACCGGCGTGACGCACGCGTCGGTGCCGGCGAACGCCTCCGCCCACTCGTCGCGGTCGCGGCCCACGAAGACCTCGGTGAACCGGGCCCGCAACGTCGGCCAGCCGGCACGGTCGTACTGCGCCGGCAGGTCTTCGCCGTCGAGGCCGAGCCCGGCCAGCAGCGCGGCGTAGAACTGCGGCTCGAGCGCCCCGACGGCCACGTGCCTGCCGTCGGCGCAGGTGTACGTGTCGTAGAACGGCGCGTACCCGTCGAGCAGGTTCGCCTCGCGCGCGTCGGTCCACAGCCCCTGCCCGCGCATCCCCCACACCATCTGGACGAGGAGCGACGCGCCGTCCACCATCGCGGCGTCGACCACCTGGCCCTGCCCGGAACGCTGCGCTTCCCACAGCGCGGCCAGCACGCCGACGACGAGGAGCATCGACCCGCCGCCGAAGTCGCCGACGAGGTTCAGCGGCGGCACCGGCCGCTCCCCGGCCCGGCCGATGGCGTGCAGGGCGCCGGTCAGCGAGATGTAGTTGATGTCGTGCCCCGCGCGGGTGGCCAGGGGCCCGTCCTGCCCCCACCCGGTCATGCGCGCGTAGACGAGGCGCGGGTTGCGCGCGTGGCAGTCGGCGGGGCCGACCCCGAGCCGCTCGGTGACGCCCGGCCGGTAGCCCTCCAGCAGCACGTCGGCGTGTTCGACCAGGCGCAGCACGGTCTGCCGCCCGGCCGGGTCCTTGAGATCGGCGGCCACGCGGCGCCTGCCGCGCAGCGTCGGGTCGGCGCCCGGCTCGCCGATCTCGAGGCTGCCGGTGGGCCGGTCGACGCGGACGACGTCGGCGCCGAGGTCGGCCAGCACCATCGCGGCGTGCGGCCCGGGCCCGATCCCGGCGAGCTCCACGACCTTCACCCCGGTCAACGGCCCTGTGTTCACGTGCCTCCGCTCCGCCCCGGTCTCGTCGCCCGTTCCCCTCCCCGCGGAGCGGCACCGGCCCGCAGGCACCCTACATACCCGTCCCGGTCCCGGGCCGCGATCACGCCACCGCGACGGGTTCGCTCTCCACGGCGGTGCCCGGGCGGTCGAGTTCGGCCCACGCCGCGGCGAGGCGGTCCACCGCCTCGTCCATCCGGTCCCGCCGAAGGGTGAACGGCAGCCGCAGGTATCGCTCGAACGCCCCGTCCAGGCCGAACCGGGGCCCGGCCGCGAGCAGCACGTCGTGTCGCCGGGCGGCGCCGGCCAGCCGGCTCGACCCCGGCCGGCCGAGATCGACCCACAGGCTCAACCCGCCGCCGGGCCGGGACGGACGCCAGTCGGGGAAGGTCCGGGCGAGCCGGTTGAGGAGGTGGTCGCGGGCGGCGGCCAGCTCGCGGCGCCTGCTCGCGATGACGGAGCCGTGATCGGTCAGCAGCCGGGCGAGGGTGAGCTGTTCCAGCACCGGCCCGCCCAGGTCGATGCCGGCGCGGGCGGCGGCGAGCCGGCGCACCATCGCGGCCGATGTGCGGATCCAGCCGATCCGCAGCCCGCCCCAGAACGTCTTGCTCGCCGACCCGATGCTCAGCACGAGCGATGAGTCGGCGGCGCCGTGCGCGGCGACGGGCACCACGGTCTGGCCGTCCAGCACGAGGTCGATGAGCGTCTCGTCGACCAGCAGCGTGGTGCCCGTCCGCCGGGCCAGGTCCACGAGCCGGGCCCGGTCGGCGCGGTCGAGCAGGGCGCCCGTGGGGTTCTGGAAGTCGGGGATGACGTAGGCGAGGCGCGGCGCGGCGTCCCGGACCGCGGACGTGAGCAGGTCGAGGTCCCACCGGCTGCCTCCGTCCGGGTCGGGCGCCATCGGGACGGGGACGGGGCGGGCACCGCGGGTCGTCACGGCGCCGAGTGCGTTGGGGTACGTCGGGTGCTCGACGAGCACGCGGTCACCCGGTCCGGCCAGCACCATGAGGGCGAGGTGGATCCCGTGCACACCACCGGCGGTGACCAGCACCTGGTCGGGCGTGGTGGGGAGGCCCGCGGCGCTGTACTTGTCGGCGATGGCCGCGCGCAGGGCCGGTTGGCCGCCGAGGTCGTAGCCGTGGCCGGCCAGCAGGACGTCGAGGTCCTGGACGGCGGCCGCGGCCGCAGCCCGAAGCGCTTCGCCCGGCGCGGGGAGCGCGGCGTGGGCGAGGTCGTACAGCGGGCTGCCGCCGAGCGGCGAGAACGGCGCCGGGCCGGCGTCGTCGGGCGGGCCGGCGGGAAGCCGGGTCCAGCTACCGGCCCCGCGCCTGCTGCGGAGCACGCCGGCGCTGCGCAGGGCCTCGTAGGAGGCGGCCACCGTGGTCCGGCTGACCGCGATGGCCGCGGCGAGCTCGCGCTCTGCGGGCAGCCGGGTCTGGAGCGGCAACCTCCCGTCGAGGACGAGCAGCCGGATCCGGTCGGCCAGCGCGCCGGCCAGTCCCTTCCCGCCGGGTGGACGCCAGTCGCCGAGCAGCCGGGCGAAGCTGCGCGCACCGATGCGGCGCTCGATGTCGGCACGCTCCACGCGGTCCACCTCCAGGATTGGCACTGCCCAAGCAGGCCAATCCTACGAGCACCACGCCCACTGGCCGCCCGACCCGGCTTTCGCCCTGGTCGGATCAGGCGTTCAGCAGGTCCGTGCGGCCGGCGGTCTCGAGGTGCTCCCGGTACGGGCCGAACATGCCCTTCGCCATCGGGAGAACGGTGAGCAGCTTCGCCACCGGCCCCTTGGCCCGCACCTGACCCTTGGCGAGCGCGACCGGGAGGATCACCTTGCCGAGCCAGAACCGGTTGCCGGTGTCGGCGGTCATGAACAGTTCGACGTTCGGGTCGGGACCGGCGCCCGCGCCCTCGTGGACCTGCGTGTTCGCCATGTCCACCGTGAGCACGGCGTCCGGTTCGGCGTAGGTGATCCGCAGGACGATCCCGCTGGGCCGCAGCTTCTCCACCAGCACCCGATCCTCCATCCCACGCCGGAAGATCCCGCCGAGGAACTCGTAGACCTCGGCCTCGTCGCGAAACGCCGCCACCGCCACCCTCCCGTCCGTCGCCGACCGGGGAAGTCTGACCCAGGCCCGGGCGGGCGGGGACCCCACGATCGGGCCACGTCCGGCCCACGCGGGCCAAGTCGGAAGCGGGGAGGAACGTCAGCGAGCGCGGGGCGGCCCGTCGTCCAGCAGGCCGTGGCGACCGGCGAGAGCTGCGGCCTCGATGCGGTTCGCCGCGCCCAGCCGGTGCAGCAGGCTCGCGATCATCCGTTTGGCCGTCCGCTCGCTCACGAGCACGACCTTGGCGATCTCGCTCGTCTCCAGGCCCCGTGCGAGCAGGGCCCAGAGCTGCAACTCCCGCTCGTCCAGCCGCTCCACGATCTCGCTGCCCGCGCGGTCGCCCACGGCGAGCAGCGCGTCGAGCAGGTCGGGCGGCACGACCCGGACCCCGGCCGCGACCGTCAGCAACGGCGCGACCAGCACCTCCGGATCGGCCGACTTGGCCAGGAAGCCGGCGGCCCCGGCGCGCAGGGCAGCGGTGGCCAGCCCGAGGTCCTCGGTGCCGGAGAGCGCGAGGATCCGCGTGCGGGGGTAGGCCGCGGTGATCCGCCGGATGGTCTCGACGCCGCCCAGCGGGGGCAGCGCGAGGTCGACGATCGCGATGTCCGCGGCCTCGCGCCCGACGAGCGCGACGGCCTGTTCGCCCGCTGTGGTGGAGCCGGCCACCTCGAAGGTGTCGCCCGCGCGCGACTCGAGCAGCAGCGCCAGGCCCTGCGAGAACAGGGCGTGGTCGTCGACGATGACCACGGCGTACCGGCCCTCCCGCACAGCAGGACCGTAGACCCGCCCGCGGTGCGAGATGCTGGCGCCGTGCCCAGTGTTCCCGGCGACGGTCCCGCCGCCGTGCTGCGCTCGGTCGAGGAGCGCACCGCCGTGGTCATCCGGCTGCTGGTGGTCTGCTCGGTGGGGTTGGCGCTCGTCGTGGAGCCGGGGCTCGCCCGCGGCCGGGCTCCGTTGCTCGGGGCGCTCGTGCTGGCGACGCTCGGCTACGGGCTGGTGCTCGCGGTGGCGCAGTGGCGTGGCCGGCCGTTGGTGCCGCCGCGGCTCGCGACCTCGATCGACGCGGCGCTCGCCCTGCTGGCCTGCGCCCTCACCGGCGGTGCGGACAGCGTGATGGTCGCGATCCTGCCGCTCGTGGTGATCGCGGTGGCGCTGCGGGGCGGCGTGGTGGTGGGCCGGCTCGGGGCCCTCGGTGTGGGCGCGGGGTTCACCGTCGCCGCGCTCGCGGGCTCCGACCCGCAGGTGCCGACGGCCGACCGGTGGGCGGCCGGCGCATGGTGGACCGGCTACCTCGTGGCGGCCGCGGTGCTCGTCGGGGTGCTGCTGCGGATGCTGGAGCGCCAGTACGAGGACGCGGCGGAGTCGCGGGCGCGGGCGCGGGCGGAACACGAGGCGTTCCTGGAGGAGCGCGACCTGCGGTCCCGGTTGCTCGCCGCTCAGCAGGCGCGGCTGGACGGCGTGCGCGTCGTGCTGCACGAGTTCCGCACGCCGGTAGCGTCGCTCACCGCGCTGTCGGCCGACCTCGCCGCCGACCGGCTCGCCGGCCCGGCCCGGGAGACGGCCACCCGGCTGCTCGCCGAGCACGCCGTGCACCTGCGGGACATGCTCGACGGCCTCGCCGACGTCGCGGTGCAGGAGGGGAGCCCGCTCGGGCGCGTGCGCGAGCGGACGGTCCGGCTCGCGGAGCTGGCGGGCGCCGTCCTCGACGCGGCGGGGGTCGCGCCGGAGCGGCGGGTGTCGCACGTCGAGCCGCCGGAGGCCGCCGTGCGGTGCGATCCGCAGCGCCTGCGCCGCGTGCTCACCAACCTCGTCGAGAACGCCGCCCGGCACAGCGGGGACGCCCCGGTCGAGCTGGTCCTCCGGCACACCGACGGGCGGCTGGTCGCCGAGGTCCGCGACCGCGGCCCCGGCCTCCCGCCGGGCCAGGAGGGTGTGGTCACGGCGAAGGGGGTGGCCCTGGGGGAGCGCCGGGGCACCGCCGGGCTCGGGCTGTGGATCGTGGAGGCGCTGGTGGCGGCGATGGACGGCGAGCTGCGCCTCCTCCCGCGCGAGGGCGGCGGCCTGGTCGCCCGCCTCGCCCTCCCGGTCCCGGCCGCCTGATCGGGTGGTGTGGCACCCGCGGGCCAGCGCAGGAACCCGTGGCCCGCTGCGGGTGTGCGTGATCGCGGTCATGCTCGTCGCATGAAGACCAAGGCAGCGGTGCTCTGGGAGCTCGGGGGCAAGTGGGAGGTGGGCGAGGTCGAGCTCGACGGGCCCCGTGCGGGCGAGGTGCTCGTGGAGCTCGCGGCGAGCGGCCTGTGCCACTCCGACGAGCACCTGGTCACCGGGGACCTGCCGGTCGCGTACCCGATGGTCGGGGGCCACGAGGGTGCCGGTCGGGTGGTGGAGGTCGGGCCCGGCGTCACCGAGGTGGAGGTCGGCGACCCGGTCGTGATGACGTTCCTGCCCAGCTGCGGGCGCTGCAGCTACTGCGTGCGCGGCTACACCGCCCTCTGCGACGACGGAGCGGGCGCCACGCTGGGCCCGCAGCTCGACGGCACCTACCGTTTCCACGCCCGGGGGGCGGACGTGGGCCAGATGTGCCTGCTCGGGACGTTCGCGCGGCACACGGTGGTGCCGGTCAAGTCGGTCGTGAAGATCGACGAGGGGTTTCCGCTGCACCTGGCCGCGCTGGTGGGCTGCGGTGTCACCACCGGCTTCGGCTCGGCCGTCCGCACTGCGGAGCTGCGGGCGGGCGACACCGCCGTCGTGATCGGCATCGGCGGCATCGGTGCCAACGCCGTGCAGGGTGCGCGGATCGCGGGCTGCCGCTACGTCGTCGCGGTCGACCCGGTGGAGCTCAAGCGGGACAAGGCGCTCGAACTGGGTGCCACGCACGTCGCCGCGAGCATCGACGAGGCGTGGAACACCGTCTCGTCGATAACACGCGGGCAGCTCGCCGACGCCGCGATCCTCACGACGGGAGTGGCGGAGGGCGCGCAGCTGCAGCCGGCGCTCCAGCTCGTCGGCAAGCGGGGCCGCGTCGTCGTCACGGCGCTCGGACACCCCGGCGAGGACACGGTGTCGATGTCGTTGCTGGAGCTCACGCTCTACGAGAAGCAGGTGCGCGGCGCGCTGTTCGGTAGCTCGAACGGACAGCACGACGTGCCCCGGCTGCTCGAGATGTACAACCTCGGGCAGCTCAAGCTCGCCGAGCTGATCACGCGCGAGTACGCGCTCGAGGAGATCAACACCGGCTACCAGGACATGCGGGAGGGTCGCAACATCCGCGGCCTCATCCGGTTCTGAAGGGAACACGACGATGTCAGAACGCACCGGCTTCACCAGCCTCAAGCAAGGTGGGATCAACTTCGACTCGTTCCCGATGCGGCTGTTCATCAAGGGCAACGGCCGCCAGTGGAACCCGGCGGACATCGACCTGTCCCGCGACGCCGCGGACGTCGCCGCGATGACCGACGAGGAGCGGTGGTGGACGTTCTCGCTCGCCGCGCAGTTCATGGCGGGCGAGGAGTCGGTGACGCAGGACCTGCAGCCGTTCCTGGGGGCGATGGCCGCGGAGGGCCGGCTCGCCGACGAGATGTACCTGACCCAGTTCGTCTACGAGGAGGCCAAGCACACCGAGGCCTTCCGCCGGTGGTTCGACGCCGTCGGCGTCACGGACGACCTGAACTCCTACATCGCCGACAACGAGCCCTACCAGCTGATCTTCACCAAGGAGCTGCCGGCGAGCCTGCACGCGCTGGCGCAGGACCCGTCGCCGCGCAACCAGATCCGGGCCTCGGTGACCTACAACCACATCGTCGAGGGCACGCTCGCGCTCACCGGCTACTTCTCCTGGCAGAAGATCTGTGCGAGCCGCGGGATCCTCCCGGGGATGCAGCAGATCATCAAGCACATCGGCGACGACGAGCGCCGGCACATGGCGTGGGGCACGTTCACCTGCCGCCGCCACGTCGCGGCCGACGACGCGATGTGGGGCGCCGTCGACGAGCGGATGCAGGAGCTGCTGGTGCCGGCGATGGGCGTGGTGACGGCCACCTTCGAGCGGTGGGACGGGCCGCCGCCGTTCGCCGTCGACATGAACGAGATGGCCGAGTACGCGATGGACAAGGTCGGCCGCCGCCTCGGCGCCATCGAGACGGCCCGCGGCGCGGACCTGCACGTCATCGACGTCGACGCGAGCCCCGAGGCCCTCGAGGAACGCTTCCACGTCGAGGACACGGCGCAGTTGGCGGCGGTGGGCTGACGGTCATGCCCCGGCGCGCCCGTGGTGGACGTGGAACACGTCGGCGGGGTCCACGGCCCGCTTGACCGCGGCGAGGCGCGCGACGTCGGCCGGGAGGTACCCGGTGGCGAGCTGCGCGGCGGTCACGTCCGGACCGGCCAGGAAGTTCATGCACACCCCGCCGGTGCGCCACGGTGCCATCGCCGCGAACAGCCGGTCGTACGCCGCGTGCAGAGCGGGCACCTGCCCGGCCTCCGCCGCCGCGCCCGCGTACAGCACGAACTCGCCGTCGCGGCGGGCGAGCGCGCTCGGTACCGCACCGGGCCGGGCGAGTGCGCCACCCATGAGGCGCAGCTCGACGAGGTACGGCGCGTCCGCGTCCGGCCCGGCGTGGCGCAGCAGCTCGGCCACCGCGGTGGTGTCGAGGGACGCGAGCATGGTGTTGCGGCCGTGGAACGGCACCGGCGTCGTCGGCTCCGCGTGGATCGATCCGACGGCCGAGTACGGCATCTCCGCGAGGGTGTCGGTCACCGGCCCGAGGTCGCGGAACGGCCGCACGAGCCGTTCTCCTTCCTCGGCGCTGCCGGTGAAGGCGAACCGGATGTGGACGACGTACCGGCCGCGCAGCGCGTCGGGCAGAACGGGCAGGTCGGGCATCCGGATCAGCAGGACCGAGGAGCCCATCGCCTCCGGGGCCGTCCGCGTCCACTCCGCCCAGGTGGTCAGCGCGCGCTGCGCGTCGGCGGCGGCGAAGTGCATGCCGCCCCCGTACAGCCGCGCGACCGGGTGCAGGTCGATCTCGACCGCGACCACGACGCCGAGCGTGCCCCGGCCGCCCCCGCGCAGCGCCCAGAACAGCTCGGTCTCCTCGGTGGCGCTCGCCCGGCGCAGCTCGCCGTCGGCGGTGACGACCTCCAGCGCGCGGACGTGGTCGACGGCCCAGCCGAGGCTGCGCCCGAGCATTCCGATGCCTCCGCCCAGGTGGTAGGAGACCACCCCGACCTCGGGCGACGAGCCGTTGAGCGGGGCCAGGCCGTGCTCGGCGGCCGCGCGCACCAGCGCGCCGCCGCGGACGCCCGCCTCGACGCGCGCGGTGCGGGCCACGGGGTCGATCGTGATCCCGTCCATCCGGGACGTGGTGATCAGGACGACGCCGTCGGCTGCGCGGGACGGTCCGTGGCCGGTGGCCTGCACGGCGACCCCGAGGCCGCGGGCGGTGGCGTGGCGGACCGCGGCGACGACGTCGGCGACGGAGGCGGCCGGCACGATCACCTCGGGCTTGTGGTCGACGGCGAGGTTGTAGCCGGTGCGCTCGGCGTCGTAGCTGGGGTCGGAGGGGGTGAGGAAGTCCGTCATGCCTCGACTATCAGCTTGCTGACCTGCGGGAACAACGACAGGATCGGCATGGACTGATAACGTGTGAGTTATGGAACGCCGGGAGATCGAGATCTTCCTGACCCTCGCCGAGGAGCTGCACTTCGGGCGCACGGCCGAGCGGTTGCTCGTCTCCCAGGCCCGCGTCAGCCAGACGATCGCGAAGCTTGAACGGCGGTTCGGCGTCTCCCTGTTCGAGCGCACGAGCCGCCGCGTGGCCCTCACCCCGGTCGGCTCCTCGCTGTACGCCGACGTGCGCGCCGGGCACGACCGCATCCGGAAGGGCGTCGCCGCGGCGATGGCGGCAGGGCGCGGCGTCACCGGCACGCTCGCCGTCGGGCTGGAGGCCCCCGCCGTGGCCGAGCTCGCGGCGGGCGTGTTCGCCCGCTTCCGGGAGCGGCACCCCGGCGTCGAGGTCGTGTTCCGCGAGACCGGCTTCACCGATCCGCTCGACCTGTTGCGCGACGGCGAGGTGGACGTCGCCGTCACCAACGCGCCCGTCGACGAGGAGGGGTTCGAGGAGGGCCCCGAGGTGCACCGCGAACCCGTCGTGCTCGTCGTGCCGCGCGGGCACCGCCTGGCGGGGCGGGAGACCGTCACCCTGGCCGACCTCGACGGCGAGACCGTGTTCCGGGCGGGCCGGCGTGCCGCGCCGTACCGACGGGAGCCGGACCGCACCGCCGCCACCCTGCTGGACCTCATGACGATGATCGCCGCGGGCGAGGGGGTGTGCCCGCTGGCTGCGCACACCGCGGACTACTTCGCCCGCCCGAGCCTGGCCATGGTGCCGTTCGCGCCGTGCTCGCCGCCGGTGCGTTGGGTCCTGTGCTGGCGGCGCGGGCAGCGCACGGCCCGCGTCGCGGCACTGGCGGCGGCCGCCTCACGGCCTGGTCAGGACCAGCTCGGGTAGGCCGGGGCCGTCTCGGCGTAGCGCTCGCCCCAGTCCGGCAGCGCGGCGCCGGACAGGTGCGCCTCCAGCCGGTCGAGGAAGGCGTGGGTGCCGGGGATGAACCCCTTGGCGTTGTGCGCGGACAGGCCGCGGTGGGTGAAGGTGAGCAGCGTGCCCACGCCGTCCTCGGCAAGCTCGTAGCGGACGACCCCGTCCTCGACGATGCGCTGGCGCCACTCGTGCTCGAGGACGTGCGGTGGGTCCCAGACCAGGATGCGCCCGGTCATGCGCTTCGCGTCCGCCGCGGCAGGGGGGTCGGCGGCCACCATCTCGATGGTGCCGCCGCTCCGGCCGTCGATGACGGTCTCGCCGAACCACGCCGCGCGCTGGGCCGGGTCGGTGAGCGCGGCCCACACCGTCTCGACGGGGTACGGGAGGCGGCGGCGGAAGGTGATCGTGGCGTGGTCGCCGTCGATCTCGAGGTCGCCGTACCGGTCGTCAGTCGTCTCCGTCATCTCTGCTCCGTTCTGCGAGGTGTCGTTCCAGGGCGCCGAGGTGGTCGTGCCAGTACCTGCGGTAGCGGTCGAGCCAGCTGTCGATCTCGATCAGCCGATCGGCCCGCAGCGCGTAGATCCGGCGCTGCCCGTCGGGCCGGACCTCGACGAGGCCGACCTCGCGCAGGATCCGCAGGTGCCGGGACACGGCGGGCTGGGTGAGCGCGGGCAGGCTCGCGACGAGCTCGCCCGCGGCCCGCTCGCGCTCGGCGAGCAGGTCGAGAAGTGCCCGCCGATGGGGCTCGGCGACGGCCTCGAACACGTCCACGCACAGAAGTATGATGATAGGCGTATATACGCGTCAACAAATTCTTTTGATCCACCCGTTTTGGTGACGGTCCGCGCTCATGAGGTGGGTGTTTGCGGACGGAGAGCGACGACGTACTGCGGCTGGTCGACCTGCTACGGTCCGATCGGAGCAACTATCGCTCGGGTCCTGACTCGCGAGTAACCCGCCTCGGCGGGTGTCGTTGTCCCGTTGTGGGCAGCCGCCGCCCCAGCTCCGCGCCAGCGTCGGCAAGGCCCCACCGGAAAGTTCTCAGGAGGCGTCGGTGGCGGGTGTCGAGGTGAAGGTCGAGGGGCTGTCGAAGTCCTTCGGTCGCGCCAACATCTGGTCCGATGTCACGCTCACGCTGCCGCCCGGTGAGGTGTCGGTGCTGCTGGGTCCGTCGGGCACCGGCAAGTCGGTGTTCCTGAAGACGCTGATCGGCCTGTTGAAGCCGGAGCGCGGCTCGATCGTCATCCACGACACCGACCTGGTGCGCTGCTCCGAGTCGCGGATGTACGAGCTGCGCAAGCTGTTCGGCGTGCTGTTCCAGGACGGCGCGCTGTTCGGCTCCATGAACCTCTACGACAACATCGCGTTCCCGCTGCGCGAGCACACGAAGAAGTCCGAGTCGGAGATCCGGGACATCGTCGAGGAGAAGGTGGCGATGGTCGGGCTCACCGGGGACGAGGACAAGCTGCCCGGGGAGATCTCGGGCGGCATGCGCAAGCGGGCCGGGCTGGCGCGGGCGCTCGTGCTCGATCCCGAGATCATCCTGTTCGACGAGCCGGACTCCGGGCTCGACCCGGTGCGCACCGCCTACATCAACCAGCTGATCATCGACCTGAACGCGCAGACCGACGCCACGTTCCTGATCGTCACCCACGACATCAACACGGCGCAGACGGTGCCGGACAACATCGGGATGCTCTACCGCAAGCACCTGGCGATGTTCGGCCCGCGCGAGGTCCTGCTGACCTCGGAGGAGCCGGTCGTCGCGCAGTTCCTCAACGGTCGCACGCAGGGGCCGATCGGCATGGCGGAAGAGAAGGACGCCGCGCAGGCGCAGCGGGAGATGGAGGAGGCGGGCGAGCTGGAGGGCCTGCCCCCGCTGAAGCCCCAGCTGCAGCCGAGCACCGGGGTGGGGGAGCGCCGGGCGGTGACGCGCAGGCGCGAGCGGGTGCTGGACCTGCTGCACACGCTGCCGCCCAACGCCCAGCAGGCCATCCGCGACAGCTACGCCGAGGACTCGTTCGCCGTCGACCCGCCCACCGGCCCGATCGCCCCGCAACCCCTGCCGCGGCCGCGGTTCGCGTCCCCGGGCCTGGCCCGTGACGAGCCCACCGAGGTGATCGGCGGCTTCGACGCCGGCTACGACGACCCCACGTCCCGCGACCAGGGACGGTCCTGAGCAGCCGATGACCTCGCCCGCTCCGATCACCCGTGCGCTCACACCGGTCGGCCGGCTCTTCGGCCTCGGTGGCGCCGTGGTGCGCAACGCCTTCCGGCCGCCGTTCCAGCTGGCCGAGTACATCGAGCAGACGTGGTTCGTCACGAAGGTCTCCGCGCTGCCGACGGCGCTGTTCACGATCCCGTTCGGCGCCACGATCGCGCTGCTGCTCGCCGAGCTCACCCGCCAGTTCGGTGCGCAGAGCCAGACCGGCGCCGGCAGCGTGCTCGCGATCGTGCAGCAGGCGGCACCGATCGTCACCGCCCTGTTGATCTCCGGTGCGGGTGGTAGCGCGGTCTGCGCCGACCTGGGTGCGCGCACGATCCGCGAGGAGATCGCCGCCATGGAGGTGCTGGGCATCTCGCCGATCCAGCGGCTCGTGGTGCCGCGGGTGCTCGCGATGGCCACCACGGCCGTGGTGCTCAACGGGCTCGCCAGCGTGGTCGGTGTGGCCGGCGGCTACTACTTCAACGTCATCGTCCAGGGCGGCACGCCCGGGGCGTACATCGCGAGCTTCTCCGCGGTGGCCCAGGTCTCCGACATCGTCGTGAGCGAGGCGAAGGCGTTCCTGTTCGGCTTCACCGCCGGCGTCGTGGCGGCCTACCGGGGCCTCAACCCGCCGCCTGGCCCCAAGGGCGTCGGTGACGCGGTGAACCAGTCCGTCGTCATCTCGTTCGTGCTGGTCTTCCTGATCAACCTCGTGCTGACGGGCCTGTACCTCGAGCTCGTCCCGCCGAAGGGGTCGTGAGATGGCGCTGCTGAACGGCCGGGCGCGCCGCGTCGCGGGCGGCCCGCTCAACGCCCTCGACGAGCTCGGCGACCAGCTCTCGCTCTACGCCCGCGCGATCGCGTGGACGCCGCGCACGCTGCGCCGCTACCGGGGGGAGATCGGGCGCCTGCTGGCCGAGGTCAGCTTCGGGTCGGGCGCGCTCATCGTCATCCTCGGCACGGCGGGAGTGATGCTGTCGCTGTCGCTGTTCGTCGGCAGCCTCGTGGGCCTGCAGGGTTTCCGGGCGCTCGACTCGCTCGGCGTCGAGGCGCTCACCGGCTTCATCACCGCGTACTTCAACACCCGCGACATCGCCCCGCTGGTGGCGGCGGCAGCGCTGACGGCCACGCTCGGCGCGGGCTTCACCGCGCAGCTGGGTGCGATGCGGATCTCGGAGGAGATCGACGCGCTCGAGGTGATGGCGGTGCCCAGCGTGCCGTACCTCATCACGACCCGCGTGATCGCCGGGGTCATCGCGATCATCCCGATGTACACGATCGGCCTGCTGGCCAGCTTCGTGGCGTCGCGGCTGAACGTCACGCTGATCAACAACCTGCCCGGCGGCACCTACGACCACTACTTCGACCTGTTCCTGCCGGTCAGCGACGTCCTGTACTCGTACGTCAAGGTGATCGCGTTCGCGATCGTGATCATCCTGATCCACTGCCACTACGGGTACACGGCACGCGGTGGTCCTGCCGGCGTCGGCATCGCGGTGGGCCGGTCGGTGCGGCTGTCGATCGTGAGCACCGCGATCCTGGACTTCTTCCTCACGCTGGTGCTCTTCGGCACCGAGACCTCGGTGCGGGTGGCGGGATGAAACGTCGCTTGCAGGGTCTGCTGTTCGTCGGGGTGCTGCTGGCGCTCGTCGCGCTGGCGGTCGGCGAGTACTCCGGGGCGTTCGACCGCGGCGTTCCGGTCACGCTGCAGGTGGACCGCGTCGGCAACCAGCTCGCCGAGAAGGCCGACGTGAAGGTGCGTGGGCTTGACGTAGGCAAGGTCACCTCCGTCACCACGGACGGCGAGCAGGCCACGGTGGAGATGTCCATCGACCCGGACAAGGTCGACCTGATCTCCGCGAACGTCTCCGCACAGCTCATCCCCAAGACGCTCTTCGGTGAGCGGTACGTCTCGCTCGTGCCGCCCGACGGCCCGAAGGGGCCGCCGCTCGCGGCGGGCGACGTGATCCCGATGGACCGCAGCGCGTCCGCCCGCGAGCTGGAACGGGTGCTCGACGGCCTCCTGCCGTTGCTCACCGCCGTCGAGCCGCAGGAGCTGGCCACCACGCTCGGTGCCATGTCGCAGGCGCTCGAGGGCCGCGGCGAGAACCTGGGGCAGACGCTGGTGCGGCTGCAGAAGCTGACGTCGGGCCTCCGCCCGGCGATCCCGGACCTGCAGGCCGACGTCACCGAGCTCGCCGACTTCGCCCACAACGTGGACAAGGCGGCCCCCGACCTGCTCGACGCGCTGGAGGACTTCACCGTCACCAGCCGCACGGTGGTGGAGCAGCGGGCCCAGCTGCGCGAGCTGCTGACCAGCGTCACGGGGGCGTCGGACGACCTGCGCGCGTTCCTCGACGCGAACGGCGAGAACATCATCTCGCTCGCCGACTCGGCCCGCCCGACGCTCGCGACCCTCGCCCGGTACGCGCCGGAGTTCCCGTGCCTGTTCAACCAGCTGGCCGGGCTGGTCCCGCGGCTGGACGAGGCGTTCGGCCACGGCACCGACAGCCCCGGCCTCCGTGCCACGGTCGAGATCGTCGCCAGCCAGGGGAAGTACATCCCGAACCAGGACGAGCCGCGCTACCTCGACGACCGCGGCCCGCGCTGCTACCCGATCGTCTACCCGGGGCCGGACCAGCCGCCGGGTGGACCGTTCAAGGACGGCACGAAGCCGCACGAGAACCCGCCGGCCAGTACCCCGCTGGGCAGTGCGGAGGAGTTCGGCGCGGTCCCGAGCTCCTACACCGGCGGCGCCGACATGGGCGTGCCCAACTCACCGGGTGAGCGCCAGATCGTCGGCGAGCTGCTCGCGCTCCAGGACGGCACCTCGCCCGATGCGGTCCCGGCCTGGAGCACGATGCTCGTCGGGCCGCTGTACCGCGGGACCGAGGTGACGGTGACGTGAGTCGGATTCCGGTCGGCCCGCTGGTCAAGTTCGTGTCGCTGGCGGTGGTGGTGGCGCTCTGCACCACCGTGCTCGCCCTGACCATCGCCAACTCCTCCGGCGGCGCGCACACGTCGTACACCGCGCGCTTCACCGACGCCAGTGGCCTGCTCCCCGGCGACGACGTCCGGATCGCGGGCGTGGTCGTCGGCACCGTCGACGACGTGCGGATCGTCGACCGGCGGTTCGCGGAGGTCGCGTTCAGCGTGGCGCAGGACCAGCCGCTCCCGGCCTCGGTGGGCGCGTCGATCCTCTACCGCAACCTCATCGGGCAGCGCTACCTCTCGCTCGAGCAGGGCGCGGGGCCCGCGGGCGAGACCCTGCCGGCGGGCGGCTCGATCCCGGCCGAGCGCACGCGCCCGCCGCTCAACCTCACGGTGCTGTTCAACGGGTTCAAGCCGTTGCTCACGGCGCTCGACCCGGAGCAGGTGAACCAGCTCTCCTTCGAGATCATCCAGGTGCTGCAGGGCCAGGGCGGCACCGTCAGGAGCCTGCTCGCGCACACCGCGTCGCTCACCAACACCCTCGCCGACCGCGACGAGGTGATCGGCCAGGTGATCGACAACCTGAACGCGGTGCTGGACACCGTCAACGCCCGCGACGGGCGGTTGTCGGAGCTCATCGGCTCGCTGCAGGCGCTGGTGTCCGGCCTCTCGGCGGACCGCGAGCCGATCGGCGAGGCGATCGTGTCGATCGGCGACCTCACCACCGTCACCGCGGACCTCCTGAAGGACGCGCGGCCCCCGCTCAAGGACGACATCGGGCACCTGGGCGACCTCGCCGAGAACCTCAACGCCCAGGACGAGCGGCTCGAACAGACGATCAAGAACCTGCCGCCCAAGCTCAAGAAGGTCATCCGCGCCGGCAGCTACGGCAGCTGGTTCAACTTCTACCTGTGCGGGGCGAGCGGGAAGGTCGGCCTCGGGGAGATCCTCCCGACGTTCGAGATCCCGGTGTACACCAGCGGTGTGCCGCGCTGCGGCGCAGACCCGGATGGCAAGGACAGCGGGAACACGGACTCGCTCGCGGGACTGCCCCTGCCCGACCTGCCCTTGCCCGACCTGCCCCTGCCGGGCGGGGACTCCGGCGTCCCGCAGCTCCCCGTGCCCGACCTGCCCCTGCTGTCCGACCTCTCCCTCGGCGGCGGCTGATGCCGGGCACCCGCAACCCCGTGGCCACGGCGATCATCGGTCTGCTGGTGGTCGTGCTCGTCGTGGTGCTCGCGTTCAACGGCCCGGCGATCTTCGGCGGCGGCACCACGTACCAGGCCGAGTTCCGCGAGGCGGCCGGGCTCACGACCGGCGACATGGTCACGGTGGCCGGCGTCGAGGCGGGCCGCGTCCAGGACGTGGGGCTCGAGGGCGACCACGTGCTGGTCACGTTCAAGGTCATCGACGCGTGGGTGGGCGACCGCACGTCGGCGTCGATCCAGATCCGCACCCTGCTCGGGGCCAAGACCCTCGCCCTCGACCCGCAGGGTGACGCCGACCTCGACGAGGACGGGATCATCCCGCTGGCGCGCACCTCGTCGCCGTTCGACGTGGTGGAGGCGTTCGACGGGCTGTCCGGCACGCTCGACCAGGTCGACACCGGGCAGCTCGCGCAGAGCCTGAACACCCTCTCGGACACCTTCAAGGACACCCCACCGGAGATCCGCGGCGCGCTCGACGGGCTCTCGCGGCTGTCCACCACGATCGCGAGCCGCGACGAGGAGATCCGCAAGCTGCTCGCCGGTACCCACGAGCTCGCGGGGGTCCTGGCCGACCGCAACGCCGACGTCGAGAAGCTGCTCAAGGACGGCAACCTGCTGCTCGACGAGCTGCAGCGCCGGCGGGACGCGATCAGCAGGCTCCTCGACGGCACGATCGCGCTGTCCGAGCAGCTGCGCGGGCTGGTCGCCGACAACAAGGACCAGCTGACGCCCACGCTGGAGCAGCTCGACCGGGTGGCGGCGCTGCTGCAGCGCAACAAGGACTCCCTCGGCGCCGGCATCCGCGACCTCGCCGTGTTCGTGCGGCTCTTCGCGAACGCCACCGGCAACGGCGAGTGGTTCGACAACTACATCTGCGCGCTGCTCCCGCCCTCGGTGGGCCCGATCAACCACGAGGGCTGCTGATGGCGCTGAACACGACCGACCGCAGGCAGCTGCAGTTCACCGCGCTCCTGGCCGTGATCGCCGTGCTGGCGGCGAGCGGCCTCTACCTCGTGCTGCGGCACCCCACTCGGATGATCACCGCCTACTTCACGTCGGCCACCGGGGTGTTCGAGGACAACTCGGTGCGGGTTCTCGGCGTGCAGGTCGGCGACATCGTCAGCATCACCCCGGAGGGCACCCGGGTGCGCGTCGAGATGCGCATCGACGACCCCGACCTCAAGCTGCCGGCCGACGCGAAGGCCGTCGTCGTCTCGCCGAGCCTGGTCACCGGGCGCTACATCCAGCTCGCCCCCACGTGGGGCGGCGGCCCCGAGTTGCAGGACGGCGCCGTGATCCCGCTCGAGCGCACCGCGGTGCCGCTCGGCGTCGACGACCTCGCCCGCACCGCGACCCAGCTCGCCGACGCGCTGGGGCCCGACGGCGTCAACTCGCAGGGTGCGCTGTCGAACGCCCTCGACGTCGGGGCCGCGAACCTGGACGGCAACGGCCGGGCGCTGAACGACACGATCCGCAACCTCGGGGAGCTGTCGGGCACGCTCGCCGACTCCCGCGAGGACCTCTTCGGCACGGTGAAGGAGCTCCAGTCCTTCACGTCGATGCTCGCCGCGAACGACGGCGAGGTGCGCGAGTTCAACCGGCGCCTCGCGGACGTGTCAGGGTTCCTCGCCGACGAGCGCGGGGACCTGGGCACCGCGGTGCGGGAGCTGTCCATCGCGCTCGGCGAGGTGGCCGACTTCGTCCGGGACAACCGGGACCTGGTGAAGTCCAACGTCGACCGGCTCAACGACGTCACCGAGGTGGTCGTCGACCAGCGCAAGGCCCTCGCCGAGGTCCTGGACGTCGCGCCGGTCGCGCTCGGCAACCTCTCGCTGGCCTACAACGGCTCGTCCGGCACCCTCGACGCCCGCGCGGACATCAACGAGCTGACCATGCCGGTCCCGGTGCTGCTCTGCGAGCTGGTGAAGAGGGGCACACCCGAGAATCTTCCGGACAAGCTCGGCGAAGCCTGCGGGAAACTCGCCCCGATCCTCGACGGCCTCGTCCCCCTGCCCAGCGCGGCCGACGTGATCACGGCCCTGCAGAGCGGCCAGCCGCCGCCCGTGCCGGGGCTCGCGCTGCCGACCGTGCCGGCGGATCCCGCGGCCCCGCTGCCCGCGCTGCCGCTGCCCGGCCTCCCCGGCGCGCCGACGGCGCAGCCGGAGGGGGAGCCCGAGTCCACCGACACGGCCACGCCGGAGTCGACCGGCAAGGCCGAGCCCTCGGAGAAGAGCTCGGAGAAGTCCGAGAAGAACCAGGGGAAGCAGGAGCGGGAGTCCGACGAACGGCCGGGTCTCTCGGACCTGTTCGGGGGTGGTGACCGGTGATCCGCCACCGGCTCGCCGCCGTCGCGACCGCCGCCGCACTGCTGCTCACGAGCGGCTGTGGCGTGCTGTCGGGCGGCCTGCGCGGCGTCGACCTGCCCGGCGGTGCGAGCCTCGGCGACCACCCGTACCAGCTGACGATCGAGTTCACCGACGTCGTCGACCTCGTGCCGCAGTCGCTCGTGAAGGTCGCGGACGTGCCGGTCGGGACCGTCAGCGACATCAGGGTCGGCCCCGACTGGACGGCCCAGGTCACGGTGCTCGTCAACGGTGACGTCGCCCTCCCGCCCGATGCCCGGGCCCGGGTGCGCACCACGAGCCTGCTGGGCGAGAAGTTCGTGGAGCTGCTCGCTCCGCAGGACGCCGCGTCCGGCCGGATCGCCGACGGCGCCACCATCCCGCTGCTGCGCACGAGCCGGGCCGCCGAGGTGGAGGAGGTGCTCGGCGCGCTGTCGATGCTGCTCAACGGCGGTGGCGTCGCCCAGATCCGGACGATCGCGAGCGAGCTCAACAAGGCGCTATCCGGCAACGAGCCGGAGATCCGGGCGCTGCTCGACGACCTCGACGCGCTCGTCGGCGCGCTCGACGACCACAAGTCCGAGATCACCCGGGCCATCGACGAGGTCAACCGCCTCGCCGGCACGTTGCGCGACCGCAAGGGGCAGATCCAGACGGCGCTTGACGACCTGTCGCCGGGCCTGCGTGAGCTGGAGGACCAGCGCGGCAAGCTCGTCGACATGCTGAAGGCGCTCGACCGGCTCTCGGGCGTCGCCACCGACGTCGTCAACCGCAGCCACGACGACGTGGTCGCCGACCTGGAGCTGCTGAAGCCGGTGCTGGCGAAGCTCGTCGAGTCCGGGCCCGACCTCGTCAACTCGCTGAGCCTGTTGCCCACCTTCCCGTTCAGCGACGGCACGGTGGACGGGTTCGCGGGCGACTACGCCAACCTCTACATCAAGCTCGACCTCGACCTGAGCAGCCTCCTCGAGAACCTGGCGCGCTCCGGTGAGCCGTTCCCGGGTCCCGACGGGCCGCTGGGGATGCTGCCGCCGACGTCGAAGCTCCTGGGGCCGCTGCTCGGCCCGGAGCCCCCGTCGCTGCCGAGCTTCCCGCTGCTGGGCGAGGGCGACCTCCTTCCGGTGCCCGGTGAGGTCGAGCCGACCCCCACCGCGGGATCGCCGGAGCCGCATGACGAGGACGACGATCAGACCCGCGAGGGCGGGCTGCTGGGTGGGCTGCTCGGAGGTGACCGATGATCACCAAGGTCATCCGGCTCCAGCTGGTGGCGTTCCTGCTGGTCACCATCGCCGGCGTCGGGTACGCCGGGTTCCGCTACGCGGGGTTCGGTGACGTGTTCGGCACCACGACGTACCCGGTGCGCGTGGAGCTCGCGCGGTCCGGCGGGATCTTCACCGGCGCCGATGTCACCTACCGGGGGGTGAGCGTCGGCCGCGTCGGCCCGTTGACGATCACCCCGGACGGGGTCGAGGCGCAGCTCGACATCCGGCGCGCCGCCGCGGCGATACCCGCCGACGTCGACGCCGCCGTCCACAACCTGTCCGCGATCGGCGAGCAGTACGTCGACCTGCAGCCGGCGAGCGACGGCGCTCCCTACCTGGAGGACGGCTCGGTGATCCCGGTGGGGCGCACGAGCACCCCCGTACCCGTCGAGCAGCTCGTCGTCAGCCTCGACGACTTCGTCCGGTCGGTGCCGCTGGACTCCCTGCGCACCACCGTGGACGAGCTCGGCGCCGCCTTCTCCGACACCGCGCTGCCGCTGCAGAAGCTGCTCGACACCACCGACGCGTTCACCGAGGACGCCGTCGACGCGCTGCCGGAGACCGTGACCCTCATCGAGGACGGGCGCACCGTTCTCACCACGCAGAACGACGTCGCGGGTTCCTTCCAGAGCTTCAGCAAGGACCTCGCGCTGCTCGCCGACCAGCTGGCCGAGTCCGACCCGGACCTGCGGAGGCTCATCGAGACGGGCCCCGAGGCGTCCACCCAGATCAGGGGCCTGCTGCGGGAGAGCGGCGGCGGTCTCGGCGACCTCGTCGCCGACCTGCTCACGATCTCCCGCGTGGCCGAGCCGCGCCAGGCCGCGCTCCGGCAGATCCTCGTCACCTACCCGGGCGTCACGTCCACGACCTACACCGTGGTCCCCGGCGACGGCACCGCGCACCTCGGCCTCGTGCTCAGCAACATCGGCGATCCGCCCCCCTGCGTCCGGGGCTACGAGGGCACGAACCGGCGTCCCGGCAGCGACGTGTCGGATGCGCCGTTCAACCGCAAGGCGTACTGCGCGGAACCCCCCGGGAGCCCCATCGACGTGCGCGGTGCGCAGAATGTGCCGCACGCGAAGACGCCGATGGCGGCCGTCGGCTCGCCGTCCGGGACCCCGCGGGGCGGTGCGCCGGCCGGCTCCGCCCCCGTGATCCCCGACCGCGTGGGCTCGCTCCCGCCGCTCAGCTCACTGGCCCAGATCCTCAGTTGACCCAGGACATTCCGCGCCGACCCGACCCCCGACGGAGAGCCGCATGACCGTCCTCGAGAAGCCCAGCACGCAGGAGAAGGACCCGCCGCCCCGGCGGCGTTTCGAGATCACCCCAGTCCGCGCCGTCGCCGCGCTCGTGGCGCTCGCTGCGCTCGCCGCCCTGTTCTTCGGCGGGCGGTGGGCACTCGACCTGGGCGACGAGGGCCTGGCCCTCGCGGCCGACCGCGAGGCCGTGCTGGTGGACGCGCGGCAGGCGGCGATCAACCTCAACACGCTCGACTACCGGAACGTCGCACCCGGGCTCGACCTGTGGGAGCAGACCTCCACCGGCACGCTGCTCGACGAGTTCCGCGCCAACCGGGCCGAGTACGAGCAGGTCGTGACGCAGGCCAAGCGGGTCACCGTCGCCACGGTCCCGGACGCCGCCGTCGCCGAGCTGGACGTGCGCGCCGGCACGGCCCGCGTCCTGCTGGCCGTCGACGTCGAGGTCCGCCCGGAGGGCCAGGACCCCGTCGTCACGCGCCAGCGGCTCGAGCTCGAGATGACCCGCACCGACCAGGGCTGGAAGGCGAGCCGGGTGGCCCCGGTCCGCACGCCGAGCTGACAGGAGCACCTCGAATGCCCCCTCGTCCCCGCTCCCCCCGCCCCCGCCCGGCCCCGTCCCGCCGCCCCCGGGTGGCGGGGATGGCACCCACCGTCCCCCGCCCGTCCGACCGGGCGGAGGAGGCCACCGAGGCCACCGTCGTCGCGCCGGCGCCGGAACGTCCGGCCGAGGCGGCGCCGCCGACCGGCAAGGCCAAGCCGAAGCGGCCGCGCCCGAAGCCCGCCCCCGACCCCACCGGTGGCGTGACCGAGCAGTTGCCGGTCGTCGAGGGCGAGGAGCAGGCGAAGCCCGCGGCAAAGCCCCGCAGGAAGCCGGTCCGGTCCAGCTCGGTCGAGACCGTCGAGGAGGACGCGGGCCGCGAGACCGGCGAGGCCCCCGCAGAAGGCCGCGGCGCCCGGCTGGCCGCGCTGCTGCGCCGCCGGGCCGTCCCGCTGCTCGCGGTGGCGGCGGTGCTGCTCGCCGCCGTGGCCGTGTTCGCCGGCGTCCAGGACGCGCAGCTGCGCGGCACCCCGGCGGCGCAGAACACGGCGCTCGTGGACGTCGGGACCACCGCCGAGGCGGCCGGGCAGCTGTCGGACGCGATCGAGACCGTGTACTCGTTCGACTTCGCCCGGCTCGACGAGAACGAGAACGCCGCCCGCAACGTGATCACGCCGGCGTTCGCGGCCGAGTTCGACCGCCTGTTCGGCGAGGTCAGGGCGCGCGCGCCGCAGCAGCAGGCGGTCGTGTCCGCGACGGTCACCCACACAGCGGTCAAGGAGATCACCGGCGATCGGGCCGTGCTGGTGGCGTTCGTCGACCAGCAGGCCACCCGGGCCGCCCCGGACGCGCAGTCGCAGCAGCTGGCGGCGGCCGGCCGGCTCACGGTGACCGGCGAGCGCGTGGACGGCCGCTGGAAGATCGCCGCGGTCACCCCCCTCTGACCACGACCCACCCGAGCCGCGGGCGTGCCCCGCGGTGCCGTATCCTGGACGACGGTTCCACCGAAGACCGCAGGTCTGTGCCCTTCACGGGGCACACGAAGGCCCCGCATCCGCGGGCGGCCCGCGCAGGAGGACGAGGTCATCGCGGGTGTGCCCCCGGGCACCCCTGTCACGCCCCGTGCGCTCCTGCGCCGGGGCGTCCGTCGTTTTCGAGGTCGTTCGGTGGCGCGAACCGCAAGAGATCCATACCGACCACGACGAGAGGAGGCGAGGATGGCCCGACCCGACAAGGTCGCAGCGGTCGAGGAGATCGCCGACAGGTTTCGGGGCGCGTCCGCCTCGGTGGTCACCGAGTACCGCGGCCTGACGATGTCGCAGCTCACCACGCTGCGCCGGTCGCTCGGCGACGGTGCGACGTACCGCATCGCCAAGAACACGCTGGTCAAGCGCGCTGCTGAGGACGCGGGCGTCGAGGGCCTCGACGGGCTGCTCGTCGGCCCCACGGCGATCACGTTCATCACCGGCGAGCCCGTCGACGCGGCCAAGGCGCTGCGCGACTTCGCCAAGGGCAACCAGGGCCTGGTGATCAAGGGTGGCTTCATGGACGGTCGCGCGCTGACCGTCACCGAGGTCAACCAGCTCGCCGACCTGGAGTCCCGCGAGGTCCTGCTGTCCAAGCTGGCCGGAGCGATGAAGGGCACCATGGCGAAGGCCGCGGGCCTGTTCGCCGCCCCCGCCTCGCAGGTCGCCCGCATGGCGCAGGCGCTGGCCGACAAGCGTGCCGAGGAGGAGGGCGGCTCGGCCGCCCCCGCCACCGAGGCCTGATCCCACCCCCAGCTCAGCAACACTGCTCAGCGACACCCAGAGAGGCACCACCATGGCGAAGCTGTCCACCGACGAGCTGCTCGAGGCCTTCAAGGACCTCACCCTCATCGAGCTGTCGGAGTTCGTGAAGAAGTTCGAGGAGACCTTCGACGTCACCGCGGCCGCCCCGGTCGCCGTGGCCGCCGCCGGTCCCGCCGCGGCCGGTGCCGCGGCCGAGGCCCCCGAGGAGAAGGACGAGTTCAACGTCGTCCTCGAGGCCGCCGGTGACAAGAAGATCCAGGTCATCAAGGTCGTCCGCGAGCTCGTCTCGGGCCTGGGCCTGAAGGAGGCCAAGGACCTCGTCGAGAGCGCCCCGAAGCCGATCCTCGAGGCCGTGGCCAAGGACGCGGCCGACGCCGCCAAGGCCAAGCTCGAGGATGCCGGCGCCAAGGTCAGCCTGAGCTGACCTCGCGCTCCGCGCACCGTACGAACGGCACTCTTGTCCGATAGATATGGACGGGAGTGCCGTTCGTGCGTTCAGCCCCGGGCGCGCAGCTCCCGCCGGAGCAGCTTGCCCGTCACCGTCTTCGGGATCTCGTCCATGAACTCCACCTGGCGCGGGTACTTGTAGGCCGCCATCCGCTCCCGGCAGAACGCGATCAGCTCGGCCTCGTCGGCGGTGCGGCCGGGCCGGAGGCTGACGTAGGCCTTCACCGTCTCCCCGCGGTACTCGTCGGGCACCCCCACCACCGCGGCCTCGCGCACCGCCTCGTGCTCGTAGAGCACGTCCTCCACCTCACGTGGCCACACCTTGTAGCCGCCCGCGTTGATCTGGTCCTTCTTCCGGTCGACGATGTAGAACCAGCCGTCGGCGTCCATGTACCCGACGTCGCCGGTGTGCAGCGCCCCGCCGGGGATGGCCCGCGCGGTCTCCTCGGGCTTGTTCCAGTAGCCGGAGACGACCTGCGGGCCGCTCGTCACGATCTCGCCGATCTCGCCGGGCGGGAGCTCCTCGCCCTCGTCGCCGAGGATGCGCACGACCGTGTTGTAGATGGGGACGCCCACCGAGAGCGCCCCGGAGGCCTCGTCGACCGGCGCGTCGGCCCCCGCGGGCACGCCGTGCGACGGCGACGTGGTCTCCGTGAGGCCGTAGATGTTGTGGATGTACTGCCCGAACGCCGCCGAGAACGCCTTCACCGTGGACGGCGGGATCGGCGCGCCGCCCGACCAGATCTTCGTGAGCGACGCGAGGGCGTCGCGCTCGGCGTTCGGCGCGTTGATCAGCGCGATGAACACCGTGATGGACCCGACCGTGAACGTCGGGCGCTCCTCGCGGAGCACGTCGATCGCGAGCGAGGGCTCGAAGCGGTGGAACAGCACGAGCGGGGCCCCGAGCAGCAACGCCGAGGTGACCCCCGCGATGAGCCCGGTGATGTGGAAGAGCGGCGCCACCCCGAGGATGACGTCGTCGGCGGTGAGGTTGCACCACTCGCGGTAGGCCTGGCTGTTGAACACCACGTTCCCGTGGGTGTTCATGGCGCCCTTGGGCGGGCCGGTGGTGCCGGACGTGTAGGTGAGGCACGCGGTGTCCTCCGGGGTGAACGACACCGGGGGAGGGACCTGGCCGCGGAACCGGGCCGTCAGCTCGACCATGTCGACGGTGCCCGGGACGTCGATGCGGGCGGACCCGCCGAACGCCCGCGGGTCGCCCTTGCTCTGGTGGTCCAGCTCGGACGTCGTGACCACCGTCTGCACCCCGGTGCGCCCGACCACCTCGGCCGCGACGTCGCCGTAGAGGCTCTGCAGGCACACGAGCACCCGCGCGCCCGAGTCGGTGAGCAGGAGCTCCAGTTCCCGCTGCCGGTTCATCGGGTTGATCGGAACGGCGATGCCGCCCGCCTTCCACGTGCCGAGGAGCCCGATGACGAACTGCGGCACGTTCTGCAGGTACAGCGCCACCCGGTCACCCGCCGCCAGGCCTGAGTCGAGGAGTCCGACGGCGAACGCATCGGAGAGCTCGTCCAGCTCGCGCAGCGTGATCCGGCCGTCGAAGTACCGCACGGCGTCGCCGTTCGGGTTGCGGGTCACCGCGGCGCGGAACATCGCCAGCGCGTCGCTGTGCTCGAGTTCCAGATCGTGCGGCTGCCCTGCGTCGTAGCGCGCCAGCCACGGCCGCTCGTCGTACGTCTTCGTTGCGGACACCATCGTCCCTCTCTGCTCGATCGCCGCCCGCTCCGCGGCGGCCCCGCGGGCCATCGAGCGGATTGATCGGCGCCCTGCCCTGCGTGCCGATCGTCAGCCGCCCCGTGAGACGGTGTCAAGGTGCGCACCCACCTGACCGCCAGGGGTGGCGGACGAAGGGAAGTGACGGTGGCGACACGGTCTGGCGACGGGCCGATGACGCCGGCGTGCGGCCGGACCCGCCGATTGCGCCCGTTCGGCGGTCCCCCGAACGGGCCGGAGGGGATCGACGAGCGGCGTCCCATGCCCTGGAGCAGGGGCTCTCTGCCGTTCGTCCCGCGAAAAGGACCACTTACCGGCGCGTAGAGTCTTGACGGGATGCGTCCGTCAAGTCACTCTTAGGTCTCGATGGTTGTCTCGGCGACCTGTCTCGACAGCGGCTGCATTTGCAGCTAGACTGCCTCTTTGCGCTGCCCTCGTCCAGCTGCGCGCGCGCTCAAGAGGAGTCCTCCCGCTCCAGGGTGTCCCTCCCGGGCTCACGCGCGTCGGCGATGGCCGCGCCATGACAACAGACGGCGTGCGTCGGATCCCACCATCCGCGAGCCCGTTCGGCCCGGACCTCCCGCCCGGGGCGGACGAGCAGACGGTATCGCGTGGAGCCGGTGCCCGCCAGAACGAGAGCGCAGTTCTCGGAAGGACGCATCTTGGCTTCGTCCCGCGCCACCAGCCCCCTCGCGACCCCCGCGCCCGCTGCCGTCTCGGCCAACCCGAATTTCCCTGGTGCCCCCACCCGGGTCACCTTCGCGAAGATCCGTGAGCCGCTCGAGGTGCCCGACCTCCTCGACCTGCAGATCCAGTCCTTCCAGTGGCTGGTCGGCGACGAGGCCTGGTTCCAGCGTCGGATCGACGCCGGCGACGAGAACCCGGTCGGAGGTCTCGAGGAGATCCTCACGGAGATCTCTCCGATCGAGGACTTCTCCGGTTCGATGTCCCTGTCCTTCTCGGACCCGCGCTTCGACGAGGTCAAGGCCTCCGAGGAGGAGTGCCGCGACAAGGACATGACCTACGCGGCCCCGCTGTTCGTCACGGCCGAGTTCACCAACAACACCACCGGCGAGATCAAGAGCCAGACGGTGTTCATGGGTGACTTCCCGGTGATGACCAGCAAGGGCACGTTCATCATCAACGGCACCGAGCGTGTCGTCGTGTCGCAGCTCGTGCGGTCGCCCGGTGTCTACTTCGACCACACGATCGACAAGACCACCGAGAAGGACGTCTACTCGGTCAAGATCATCCCGAGTCGGGGTGCGTGGCTGGAGTTCGACGTCGACAAGCGCGACACCGTCGGCGTCCGCATCGACCGCAAGCGCCGCCAGCCGGTCACCGTGCTGCTCAAGGCGTTGGGTTGGACCAACGAGCAGATCCGGGAGCGTTTCGGGTTCTCCGAGACCATCCTCGCCACGCTCGAGAAGGACCACACCGCGGGCCAGGACGAGGCGCTGCTCGACATCTACCGCAAGCTGCGTCCGGGCGAGCCGCCCACCCGCGAGAGCGCCCAGACCCTGCTCGAGAACCTGTTCTTCAAGGACAAGCGCTACGACCTGGCCAAGGTCGGCCGCTACAAGGCCAACAAGAAGCTGGGCCTGGCCATCGACATGCCGGTGGGCACGCTCACCGAAGAGGACGTCGCCACCACCATCGAGTACCTCGTCCGGCTCCACGCCGGCGAGACCGCGATGACCAGCACCGCGGGCGTCGACATCCCCGTCGAGGTCGACGACATCGACCACTTCGGCAACCGGCGCATCCGCACGGTCGGCGAGCTGATCCAGAACCAGGTCCGCGTCGGCCTCTCCCGCATGGAGCGCGTCGTCCGCGAGCGGATGACCACGCAGGACGTCGAGGCCATCACGCCGCAGACCCTGATCAACATCCGCCCGGTCGTGGCGGCGATCAAGGAGTTCTTCGGCACCTCGCAGCTGTCGCAGTTCATGGACCAGCACAACCCCCTCGCAGGGCTCACGCACAAGCGCCGCCTGAACGCGCTCGGCCCCGGCGGTCTGTCCCGGGAGCGGGCGGGCATGGAGGTGCGCGACGTGCACCCCAGCCACTACGGCCGCATGTGCCCGATCGAGACCCCTGAGGGGCCGAACATCGGCCTGATCGGCTCGTTGGCCACGTTCGCGCAGGTCAACCCGTTCGGCTTCATCCAGACGCCGTACCGCAAGGTCGAGGACGGCCGGGTCACCGAGCAGATCGACTACCTCACCGCCGACGAGGAGGACCGCTTCGTCGTCGCCCAGGCCAACGCGCCTCTCGTCGACGACGGCCACTTCCAGGAGGACCGCGTCCTCGTCCGGCGCAAGGGCGGCGAGCTCGACTTCATCGCCCCGGACGGCGTCGACTACATGGACGTGTCGCCGCGGCAGATGGTGTCGGTGGCCACGGCGCTCATCCCGTTCCTCGAGCACGACGACGCCAACCGCGCGCTGATGGGCGCCAACATGCAGCGCCAGTCGGTGCCGCTGCTGCGCAGCGAGTCGCCGCTGGTCGGCACGGGCATGGAGCTGCGGGCCGCGGTCGACGCCGGCGACGTGCTGGTGGCCGACAAGGCCGGTGTGGTCGAGGAGCTGTGCGCCGACTACATCACCGTGATGGCCGACGACGGCACGCGCACCACGTACCGGCTCAACAAGTTCCGCCGGTCCAACCAGGGCACGTGCAACAACCAGAAGCCGATCATCGACGAGGGCGACCGCGTCGAGGCCGGCCAGGTCATCGCCGACGGGCCGTGCACCGAGGACGGTGAGATGGCCCTCGGCAAGAACCTGCTCGTGGCGATCATGCCGTGGGAGGGCCACAACTACGAGGACGCGATCATCCTCTCGCAGCGTCTCGTGCAGGACGACGTGCTGACGTCGATCCACATCGAGGAGCACGAGATCGACGCCCGCGACACGAAGCTGGGCGCCGAGGAGATCACCCGGGACATCCCGAACGTCTCCGAGGAGGTCCTCGCCGACCTCGACGAGCGCGGCATCATCCGCATCGGTGCCGAGGTGCAGCCTGGCGACATCCTCGTCGGCAAGGTCACCCCGAAGGGGGAGACCGAGCTGACTCCCGAGGAGCGCCTGCTGCGCGCCATCTTCGGCGAGAAGGCCCGTGAGGTGCGCGACACCTCGCTCAAGGTGCCGCACGGCGAGAACGGCAAGGTCATCGGCATCCGCGTCTTCTCCCGCGACGACGAGGACGAGCTGGCGCCCGGCGTCAACGAGCTGGTCCGCGTGTACGTGGCGCAGAAGCGCAAGATCCAGGACGGCGACAAGCTCGCCGGCCGCCACGGCAACAAGGGCGTGATCGGCAAGATCCTGCCCGCCGAGGACATGCCGTTCCTCCCGGACGGCACGCCGGTCGACATCATCCTCAACACCCACGGCGTGCCGCGCCGCATGAACATCGGCCAGATCCTGGAGACCCACCTCGGGTGGATCGCCAAGTCGGGCTGGGAGGTCGAGGGCGAGCCGGACTGGGCGTCCAAGATGCCCGAGGAGCTCCACTCGGTGCCGCCGGGCACGAGGACCGCCACCCCGGTCTTCGACGGCGCGCGCGAGCAGGAGATCACCGGGCTGCTGGGCTCCACCCGGCCCAACCGCGACGGCGACCGCATGGTCGGCCCGGACGGGAAGGCCACGCTGCTCGACGGGCGTTCGGGCGAGCCGTTCCCGTTCCCGGTGGCCGTCGGCTACATGTACATCCTGAAGCTGGCGCACCTGGTGGACGACAAGATCCACGCGCGTTCCACCGGCCCGTACTCGATGATCACGCAGCAGCCGCTGGGCGGTAAGGCCCAGTTCGGCGGCCAGCGGTTCGGCGAGATGGAGTGCTGGGCCATGCAGGCGTACGGCGCCGCCTACACCCTGCAGGAGCTGCTCACCATCAAGTCCGACGACGTGGTGGGCCGCGTGAAGGTGTACGAGGCCATCGTCAAGGGCGAGAACATCCCCGAGCCGGGCATCCCGGAGTCGTTCAAGGTGCTCCTCAAGGAGCTCCAGTCGCTGTGCCTGAACGTCGAGGTGCTCTCCAGCGACGGCGCGGCGATCGAGATGCGCGACACCGACGACGAGGACCTCGAGCGGGCCGCGGCGAACCTGGGCATCAACCTGTCCAGCCGTCCCGGTTCCGACTCGATGACCGTCGACGACGTCGTCAACTGATCCCGCCCAGAGCCGAGATACGAACGAAGGACACGATTTTGCTCGACGTCAACTTCTTCGACGAGCTGCGCATCGGCCTGGCCACCGCCGAGGACATCCGCCAGTGGTCTCACGGCGAGGTCAAGAAGCCCGAAACCATCAACTACCGCACCCTCAAGCCGGAGAAGGACGGGCTCTTCTGCGAGAAGATCTTCGGTCCCACCCGCGACTGGGAGTGCTACTGCGGCAAGTACAAGCGAGTCCGGTTCAAGGGCATCATCTGTGAGCGCTGTGGCGTGGAGGTCACCCGCGCCAAGGTGCGGCGCGAGCGGATGGGCCACATCGAGCTGGCCGCCCCGGTCACGCACATCTGGTACTTCAAGGGCGTCCCGAGCCGGCTGGGCTACCTGCTCGACCTGGCTCCCAAGGACCTCGAGAAGATCATCTACTTCGCCGCCTACGTGATCACCTCGGTGAACACGGAGCTGCGCCACCAGGACCTCTCCACGCTCGAGAACGAGATGAGCGTGGAGCGCAAGCGAGTCGAGAACCGTCGCGACTCCGACCTGGAGGCCCGGGCCCAGAAGCTCGAGACCGACATCGCCGAGCTGGAGGCGGAGGGCGCCAAGAGCGACGTCCGCCGCAAGGTCAAGGAGGGTGGCGAGCGCGAGATGCGCCAGCTCCGCGACCGCGCCCAGCGCGAGCTGGACCGGCTCGACGAGATCTGGACCACCTTCACCAAGCTCGGTGTCCAGCAGCTGATCGCCGACGAGGGGCTCTACCGCGAGCTCTACGACCGCTACGGCGACTACTTCACCGGCGCCATGGGCGCCGAGGCGATCCAGACCCTGCTGCAGAACTTCGACATCGCGGCCGAGGCCGAGAACCTGCGGGAGACCATCCGCAACGGCAAGGGGCAGAAGAAGCTCCGCGCGCTGAAGCGGCTCAAGGTCGTCGCGGCGTTCCAGGCCACCGGCAACAGCCCGATGGGCATGGTGCTCGACTGCGTCCCGGTCATCCCGCCGGACCTGCGCCCGATGGTGCAGCTCGACGGTGGCCGCTTCGCCACCTCGGACCTCAACGACCTGTACCGCCGGGTCATCAACCGCAACAACCGCCTCAAGAGGCTGATCGACCTCGGCGCGCCCGAGATCATCGTCAACAACGAGAAGCGGATGCTGCAGGAGGCCGTCGACGCGCTGTTCGACAACGGCCGCCGGGGCCGGCCGGTCACCGGGCCGGGCAACCGCCCGCTCAAGTCGCTGTCCGACCTGCTCAAGGGCAAGCAGGGCCGGTTCCGCCAGAACCTGCTCGGCAAGCGCGTCGACTACTCGGGCCGTTCGGTCATCGTGGTCGGCCCGCAGCTGAAGCTGCACCAGTGCGGCCTGCCCAAGGGCATGGCGCTGGAGCTGTTCAAGCCGTTCGTGATGAAGCGGCTGGTCGACCTCAACCACGCGCAGAACATCAAGTCCGCCAAGCGCATGGTGGAGCGCGGCCGCTCGCAGGTGTGGGATGTGCTCGAGGAGGTCATCTCCGAGCACCCCGTGCTGCTCAACCGCGCGCCCACGCTGCACCGCCTCGGCATCCAGGCCTTCGAGCCGCAGCTGGTGGAGGGCAAGGCAATCCAGCTGCACCCGCTGGTCTGCGAGGCGTTCAACGCCGACTTCGACGGTGACCAGATGGCGGTGCACCTGCCGCTGTCGGCCGAGGCGCAGTCCGAGGCCCGGGTGCTGATGCTCTCGAGCAACAACATCCTGTCGCCGGCGTCGGGTCGTCCGCTGGCCATGCCCCGCCTGGACATGGTCACCGGGCTCTACCACCTCTCCCGGCTGCGCGACGGCGCCCACGGCGAGGGCCAGGTGTACTCCTCGCCCGCCGAGGCGATCATGGCCTACGACCGGAAGGCGCTGCACCTGCAGGCGCCGGTGAAGATCCGCCTCCTCGGCGTGGTCCCGCCGGCCGACGTCGTCGCCGCGCTGGAGGCCGATGGCTGGCAGCAGGGCGACCCGTGGCTCGCCGAGACCACTCTCGGCCGGGTCCTGTTCAACGAGCTGCTGCCGCCGGACTACCCGTTCATCAACGAGCCGCTGCCCAAGAAGCGGCAGGCCACGATCATCAACGATCTGGCCGAGCGGTACTCGATGACCGAGGTGGCGCAGGTCCTCGACCGGCTCAAGGAGGCGGGCTTCTACTGGGCCACGCGTTCGGGGGTCACGATGGCGATCTCCGACGTCGTGGTGCCGCCGAACAAGCAGGAGATCCTCGACGGCTACGAGGCCAAGGCCGACCAGATCAACAAGCGCTACCAGCGTGGTGCCCTGTCGCACCAGGAGCGCAACGACGAGATGGTCAAGATCTGGACCCAGGCCACCGAAGAGGTCGCCCGGGCCATGGAGGAGAACTTCCCCGAGGACAACCCGATCCCGACGATCGTGAAGTCGGGCGCGGCGGGCAACATGACCCAGGTCCGGCAGCTCGCCGGGATGCGTGGTCTGGTGGCCAACCCGAAGGGCGAGTACATCCCCCGGCCGATCAAGTCCAACTTCCGCGAGGGCCTGTCGGTGGGTGAGTACTTCATCTCCACCCACGGCACCCGCAAGGGTCTGGCAGACACGGCGCTGCGCACGGCCGACTCGGGCTACCTCACCCGTCGTCTGGTGGACGTGTCGCAGGACGTCATCGTCCGCGAGGTCGACTGCGGCACCGAGCGCAGCATCACCATGCCGGTCACCGAGGAGCTGTCGGACGGGCGCCTGATCCCGCACCGCTACCTGCGCACCTCGGTGTACGCCCGGTCGTCCGCCGAGGACGTCACGGGGCCGGACGGGCAGATCATCCTGCACCGCGGCGACGACCTCGGCGACCCGGCGCTCGACGCGCTGGTCGAGGCGGGTGTGCGGCAGATCAAGGTGCGTAGCGCCCTGACCTGCACGTCGGCCACCGGGATCTGCGGCATGTGCTACGGCCGCTCGATGGCCACCGGCAAGCTGGTGGACGTCGGCGAGGCCGTCGGCATCGTGGCCGCGCAGTCGATCGGTGAGCCCGGCACGCAGCTGACGATGCGTACGTTCCACCAGGGCGGTGTCGCCGGAGACGACATCACCACCGGTCTGCCCCGCGTCACGGAGCTGTTCGAGGCCCGCGTGCCGAAGGGCAAGGCGCCGATCGCCGACGTCGACGGCCGCATCGCCATCGAGGACGGCGACCGCTTCTGGAAGATCGTCCTCACGCCGGACGACGGCGGCGAGGAGATCGTCTACGAGAAGCTGTCGAAGCGGCAGTGGCTCGCGATGACCACGGTCGACGGCCAGGAGCGTCCGCTGGGCGACGGCGACCACGTGCACGTCGGGCAGCTGCTGCTCGAGGGCACGGCCGACCCGCACGAGGTGCTGCGTGTCATGGGCCCGCGTGAGGTGCAGCTGCACCTGGTGCGTGAGGTGCAGAAGGTGTACCGCACGCAGAGCGTGGACATCCACGACAAGCACGTCGAGGTCATCGTCCGTCAGATGCTCCGCCGGGTCACGATCATCGACTCGGGTTCCACGGAGTTCCTGCCGGGTGCGCTGGCGGAGCGGTCGGAGTTCGAGACCGCCAACCGCCAGGCGGTGGCCGAGGGTGGCGAGCCGGCCTCGGGCCGTCCGGTGCTGATGGGGATCACGAAGGCCTCGCTGGCCACGGAGTCGTGGCTGTCCGCGGCGTCGTTCCAGGAGACCACGAAGATCCTCACCGATGCCGCGATCAACGGAAAGCGCGACAAGCTCGTCGGGCTCAAGGAGAACGTGATCATCGGCAAGCTGATCCCGGCCGGTACCGGCATCAACCGGTACCGCAACATCCAGGTCCAGCCCACGGAGGAGGCCCGCGCGGCCGCCTACGCGCTGCCGAGCTACGACGACGGCTACTACAGCCCCGACGTGTTCGGCACCGGCACCGGTGCTGCGGTGCCGCTGGACGACTACGACTTCGGGCGCGACTACCGGTAGGTAATCGAAGCCTGTGGTCGGGCGACGGTCCGACCACAGGTGCCCGACGCCGATGAACGGGGCCGGCCACCTCTCTCCCGTGGAGGTGACCGGCCCCGTTCGTGCGTCCTCGGTACGAGCGGCACCTTCGTCCGATAGAGCGGTACGAATGTGCCGCTCGTAGCGCTCACCGCCCTCCGGGAAGGGCAAGAACCCCGGGGCGGGGGCGACGCGCGGCACTCGCATACACGCGGCGCAGTTCGTTCACGGCGTCTTCGCGGTGCCTGAGCTTCTTCGGCAGCGTGTGCAGCACGATGATCCCTTCAGCCATCATCGCGGAGCGCCTCTCGAGCGTGCGTTCGTAGTCGGCGGGACTCAGGTGGAACTCGCGGGAGTCGATCTCCCAGGCCATCCCGACGGCGTCGAACCAGGCATCCGGCATGGCGATGAACCGCCCGTGACGGTCGTGGAGCTTCGCGTTCCAGATGGGCGCAGGCAGGCCGCTGCGCTGCGCGATCTCCCGCGCGTCGGCCTCGGCGACGGACCGCACGCCGTCGCTGATCTCGAGGAGCACCTCGCGGGGGAGCCGCGCACCTCGGCCGCTTCCGTCGGCGAGCTCGGCGTTCAGCTCGGCCGGAGAGCATCGGCCGCGCTGCACGACCTCGGCGAGCAGCCCTCGGACCTCGTCACGGGCTGTGAGACGCCGAGCGGCGTCGAGCGCGGCCCTGGCGATCGGGGCGAGCGGCCACCGCCCGGGGACGGCGACCGGGAGGCGATTGGTGCGTTCGACGAGTGCGAGGCCGGAGCCACCGCGGCGGCGCTCGCCCGGGATCAGCATGTGCACCGGCCCGGACGGCGACGGCATCCGCAGCATCCCGTGCAGCTCCAGTGCGTCGAGGCCGGTGAGGACGGCGCCGCAGCCGGCGTGGAGCAGCGCTGCCTTGCGGCGGTCGACCCTGGTGACCGGACCGTTGTCGAGCTTGACGATGCCTGGCGCGAGCCGGCGCCACGGACCACCCGACCGGCAACGGTGCGCGATCGTGCTCCGGGTGAGCCCGAGCGCCACGAGGTGCTCGACCCGTACGACAGTGGCGCCGCCCAGGGCGACGATGAGCTCGTCCGGGCGTGGGGATGATCGTCGAGGCATGGGCCCGATCGTGCGTGCCCAGGGGGAGCGAGGGGCCGGGCCCGCGCAATCTGTGGATACCCGGATCCCGATGTGGACAACTCCCAAACCGTACGAGCGGCACTCCCGTCCGATAGAGCGGTACGGGAGTGCCGTTCGTCCAGCTCAGGGGTGTGTCTCGTACTCCGTGACCTTCAAGTGCCTCGTGCGCCTCGCGTACTCGCGCATCGTGCCGGGCCAGTTGTTCACCACCCGTCCCGTCGCGGTGCGGTACCAGTTGTGGCATCCCGTCCACACCGAGCGGGCGAGGCGTCGCTGGATCTCGGTGTCGGAGCGCGCGGCGACCTCGGGGCGCACGGTGAGGGTTCGTACCCCGGAGCGCAGCAGGTCGAGGGCCTGGCGCACGTAGCCGATCTGGCACTCCAGCATGTGCACGATCGAGCCGGAGCCGAGGTTCGTGTTCGGCCCGTAGAGCAGGAAGAGGTTGGGGAAGCCGGGCACGGTGATGCCGAGGTGGGCGGTCGCGCCGTCGCGCCACCGCTCGGAGAGCTCCTGCCCCCCGGCGCCGAACACCTTCATCGGGGTCAGGAACTCGGTGGCAGCGAACCCCGTGCCCAGGATGATCACGTCGGCCGGGTGCTCCCGGCCGCCGGCCGTCCGCACGCCGGCGGCGGTGACCTCGGTGATCGCTTCGGTGATGACGTCGACGTGCGGGCGGCGCAGCGCCGGGTAGTAGTCCGACGAGATCAGGATGCGCTTGCACCCGATCGGGTGGTCCGGGGTGAGGCGGGAGCGCAGGGCGGGGTCGGGCACCTGGCTGCGGCGCAGCGCCACCGCGGCGAGGCGGAGCGGCAGCGAGGCGGCGCGCAGTGAGGTGAGGCCGAGTGCGCCGGTCTCGAAGAAGGCGGACCAGAAGGCGCGGGCCGCGGCGCGGTTGCCCGGCGGCCGGGCGGCGTACGCGCGGTCCGGCTTCGGGATCACGTGCGGTGCGGACCGCTGGAACACCGTCAGGGCCGCCACCCGGTCGACGATCGCGGGGACGAACTGGATCGCGCTCGCCCCGGTGCCGACCACGGCGACCCGCTTGCCGGCGAGGTCGACGCCGTGGTCCCACTCCGCCGAGTGGAAGACGGGTCCGGCGAACCGATCGAGGCCGGGGATCGCCGGGCGGACGGGCCGGGAGAGCTGGCCGCAGGCCGGCACCAGCACGTCTGCCTCGATCGCGTCGGCACCGGCCAGGGACAGCCGCCAGACGGAGCGGGCCTCGTCCCAGCGGGCCTCGGTGACCTCGGTGCCGAGCCGCAGGTGCTCCGTGAGCCCGTGCTCGCGGGTGAGCCGCTCGAGGTAGCGCAGGATGTCCGGTTGCGGGGCGAACCGGCGGGTCCACTCGATTCCGGGCGCACCCGAGAACGAGTAGAGGTGAGACGGGACGTCGCAGGCCGCGCCCGGGTAGGTGTTGGCCCGCCAGACACCGCCGACGTCGTCGGCGCGGTCGAGGATCGTGAGCTCGGCCGGGTCGGTCCACCCGGCGCCGCGCAGCGCCATGCCCAGTCCGACGCCTCCGAACCCCGCCCCGACGACGGCCACGCGCGGACGGCGGTGTCCGCTTGCCTCCGCTTCGCTCCGGCGCGCTCCGCTCCCGGCGCAGTCGAAACGGATCGCCGCGCCCAGCGCGGTCACCGCGTCGTCGGCCTCGCGGAGCATGCCGGCGAACACCGGGTAGGCGTGCCACATGCCCGCGGTCCGCAGGTAGTCCACCGGACCGCCCGCTTCCCGGATCCGTGCCACCAGCGCATCCGAGTCGCCGAGCAGGATCTCCTCGCTGCCGGCGATCACGTGGGTGGGCGGGAGCCCGGCGAGATCGGCCTCGAGCGGTCGGATCTCGGGTGCGTCGATCCCGCCGCGGTAACGAGCGGCGGCATCGGGGAGCCAGGCCGGGTCCAGCATCGCGTCGGTGGCGGCGTTCGCCCGGAGCAGGGGTGAGCCGAGGTCCAGGTCGAGCCACGGGGAGAGCAGCCCGATCGATCCCGGCAGCTCGTCACCCGCGGCGCGCAGCCGCAGCACCAGTGCCATGACGATCCCGCCGCCGGCGGAATCACCGGCCACCGCGATGCGTTGTGCTGGGTGTCCTGCGTCGCGCAGGGCCTGGTAGGCCGCGGCCACGTCGTCCACGGCGGCGGGGTACGGGTGCTCCGGTGCGAGCCGGTAGTCCGGCAGGTGCACGGGGGCGCGGGCGGCCCGGCTCAGGTGGGCGGCGAGCGCGCGGTGCGAGGTCGGTGAACCGACCTGGTAGCCGCCGCCGTGCACGTACAGCACCTGGTGCGGTCCGGTTGCCCCGCGCGCCGCCAGCCGCTCGGTTGGCACCCCGCCCAGCGGGCCGTAGCCGCGCCGGGTGCCGCGCGGGAGGGGTACGACACGACCGGTGGCGTCCAGCAGTGGGCGCCGCACGGCGAGCGGGAGGCGAGGAGAGAGCAGTGGACGCACGACAGCGCGGGTGAGCTGCCGGACGACGGGACGGGGCAACCGCATACCGGACGGTAACTTGCGCCGAGGTGCAACGGAATGCTCGAGCTGCACGGCCGCTACCTGCGACGAGCGGGGCGTATCGCGCGGCGAGCGGGCGCGTCCCCTTGCGGCGGGCGCGGCCTTCAGGCACCCTGCGGGTACCGGCAGCGCTGACCGGGACCCGTTTTGACCCCTCTTCGACGGGGCGGGTACCCTGTTGTCTTGCGCTCGGCCACGGTCGGGCCGATCTGCGTGCCCGGTGGTCGCCGACCTCGGGGTGCGCGGGCCCTGGCCCCCGTGAGGTCCCCAGATCTCGTTCGGTGCCCGGGTAGCAGTACGCCCGACTCGGGGACACGCCCGACCTCGGGGGCCGGGCAACCCGCACAGCACCAGAACCACATGACGAAGCTCGAGAACCACCGACGGGAAGAAGTAGACGGTTCATGCCCACGATCCAGCAGCTGGTCCGCAAGGGCCGTCAGGACAAGGTCGGCAAGACCAAGACCGCAGCGCTCAAGGGGAGCCCGCAGCGGCGCGGCGTGTGCACCCGCGTGTACACCACCACGCCCAAGAAGCCCAACTCCGCGCTCCGCAAGGTCGCGCGTGTGCGGCTCTCCAGCGACATCGAGGTCACGGCCTACATCCCGGGTGAGGGGCACAACCTCCAGGAGCACTCGATCGTGCTGGTGCGCGGCGGCCGGGTGAAGGACCTGCCCGGTGTTCGCTACAAGATCATTCGCGGCTCGCTGGACACCCAGGGGGTCCGCAACCGCAAGCAGTCCCGCAGCCGCTACGGCGCGAAGAAGGAGAAGAGCTGATGCCCCGCAAGGGAGCGGCGCCGAAGCGCCCGCTGGTCTCCGACCCGGTCTACGGCTCGCCGCTGGTCACCCAGCTGGTGAACAAGGTCCTCAAGGACGGCAAGCGTTCGCTCGCCGAGCGCGTCGTGTACGCCGCCCTGGAGGGCACCCGGGACAAGACCGGCACCGACCCGGTCGTCACGCTCAAGCGCGCCATGGACAACGTGAAGCCGGCTCTCGAGGTCAAGAGCCGCCGCGTGGGTGGTGCCACCTACCAGGTCCCCGTCGAGGTGCGCGCCGTCCGGCAGACCACCCTCGCGCTGCGCTGGATCGTCTCGTACGCCGGCCAGCGCCGCGAGAAGACGATGGTCGATCGGCTGATGAACGAGCTGCTCGACGCGAGCAACGGGCTGGGCGCCAGCGTGAAGCGGCGCGAGGACATGCACAAGATGGCGGAGTCCAACAAGGCCTTCGCCCACTACCGCTGGTGACGGGCTGATCGTCCGCGCCAATCCGAGGGAGAATCTGAAGTGGCACGGGACGTGCTGACGGACCTGGGCAAGGTCCGCAACATCGGCATCATGGCGCACATCGACGCCGGCAAGACCACCACCACCGAGCGGATCCTGTTCTACACCGGGATCAACTACAAGATCGGTGAGGTCCACGACGGCGCGGCCACGATGGACTGGATGGAGGAGGAGCAGAAGCGCGGCATCACGATCACGTCCGCCGCGACGACCTGCTTCTGGAAAGACCACCAGATCAACCTGATCGACACCCCGGGGCACGTGGACTTCACCGTCGAGGTGGAGCGCAACCTGCGGGTGCTCGACGGTGCCGTCGCCGTCTTCGACGGCAAGGAGGGCGTCGAGCCGCAGTCCGAGCAGGTCTGGCGGCAGGCCACCAAGTACGACGTCCCGCGCATCTGCTTCGTCAACAAGATGGACAAGCTGGGCGCGGACTTCTACTTCACGGTCGGCACCATCCAGAACCGCCTGGGTGCCAAGCCGCTCCCGATCCAGCTGCCCATCGGCTCGGAGAACGACTTCATCGGCGTCATCGACCTGGTCGAGATGCGCGCCCTCACCTGGCGTGGCGAGGTCCAGAAGGGTGAGGACTACGCGGTCGAGGAGATCCCGGCCGACCTGCGCGACCGCGCGGAGGAGTACCGCACCGCGCTCGTGGAGGCCGTCGCCGAGACCGACGACGACCTCATGGAGCTCTACCTCGGCGGGGAGGAGCTCACGGTCCAGCAGCTGAAGCACGGCATCCGCCGGATCGTGAAGGACCGCAGCGCCTACCCGGTGCTGTGCGGCTCGGCGTTCAAGAACAAGGGCGTGCAGCCCCTGCTCGACGCCGTGATCGACTACCTGCCGTCGCCGGTCGAGCTGCCGCCCGTCGAGGGCACGCTGCAGGACGGGGAGACCGCGGCCAGCCGCAAGCCCGAGAAGGACGAGCCGTTCTCGGCGCTGGCGTTCAAGATCGCCGCGCACCCGTTCTTCGGCAAGCTGACCTACATCCGGGTCTACTCGGGTCGGGTCGCCGCCGGTTCGCAGGTCATCAACTCGACCAAGGACCGCAAGGAGCGCATCGGGAAGATCTTCCAGATGCACGCCAACAAGGAGAACCCGGTCGACGAGGCCCTTGTCGGTCACATCTATGCGGTCATCGGGCTGAAGGACACCACCACGGGCGACACGCTCAGCGACCCGCAGTTGCCGATCGTGCTCGAGTCGATGACGTTCCCGGACCCGGTCATCCAGGTCGCGGTGGAGCCGAAGACCAAGGCGGACCAGGAGAAGCTCTCCACGGCCATCCAGAAGCTGGCCGAGGAGGACCCGACGTTCCAGGTGTCGCTGGACGACGACACCGGCCAGACCATTCTCGCCGGCATGGGTGAGCTGCACCTCGAGGTGCTGGTCAACCGCATGAAGAGCGAGTTCAAGGTCGAGGCCAACATCGGCAAGCCGCAGGTGGCCTACCGCGAGACCATCCGCAAGACGGTCGCGAAGCACGAGTACACGCACAAGAAGCAGACCGGTGGTTCGGGTCAGTTCGCCCGCGTCATCATCAAGCTGGAGCCGCTCGACACGGCCGACGGTGCGCTGTACGAGTTCGACAACAAGGTGACCGGTGGTCGCATCCCGCGGGAGTACATCCCGTCGGTGGACGCCGGTGCCCAGGACGCCATGCAGTACGGCGTGCTGGCCGGTTACCCGCTGACCGGCATCAAGCTCACGCTGCTCGACGGCCAGTACCACGAGGTCGACTCGTCCGAGATGGCGTTCAAGGTTGCCGGTTCGATGGCTCTCAAGGAGGCTGCGCGCAAGGCCGACCCGGCCCTGCTCGAGCCGATGATGGCCGTCGAGGTCACCACGCCCGAGGACTACATGGGCGACGTGATCGGCGACCTCAACTCCCGCCGTGGTCACATCCAGGCCATGGAGGAACGGGCCGGCGCCCGCGTCATCAAGGCGCTGGTTCCGCTCTCGGAGATGTTCGGCTACGTCGGCGACCTGCGGTCGCGGACCCAGGGCCGGGCGAACTACACGATGGTCTTCGACTCCTACGCGGAGGTCCCGACCAACGTGGCCAAGGAGATCATCGCCAAGGCCACGGGCGAGTAAGTGGGGTGTGCCGCGGGCCGGTAAGGTCCGCGGCCCATTCCGAGTACCACCCACCAAAGACCTGCCGTCAGCACGGCGGACAAGAAGAAACCAGTCCAGGAGGACCCTGCAGTGGCGAAGGCGAAGTTCGAGCGGACCAAGCCGCACGTCAACATCGGCACCATTGGTCACATCGACCACGGCAAGACCACGCTGACGGCGGCAATCACCAAGGTTCTGCACGACAAGTACCCGACCCTCAACGAGGCGTCGGCGTTCGACCAGATCGACAAGGCGCCCGAGGAGCGTCAGCGCGGTATCACCATCTCGATCGCGCACGTCGAGTACCAGACCGAGAAGCGGCACTACGCGCACGTAGACTGCCCCGGTCACGCCGACTACATCAAGAACATGATCACCGGTGCCGCCCAGATGGACGGTGCGATCCTGGTGGTCGCCGCCACCGACGGCCCGATGCCGCAGACGCGTGAGCACGTGCTGCTCGCCCGTCAGGTCGGTGTGCCGTACATCGTGGTGGCGCTGAACAAGGCCGACATGGTCGACGACGAGGAGATCCTCGAGCTCGTCGAGCTGGAGGTCCGGGAGCTCCTGTCCTCGCAGGAGTACCCGGGCGACGACCTGCCGATCGTCCGCGTGTCGGCGCTCAAGGCGCTCGAGGGCGACGCCGAGTGGGCGGACAAGGTCATGGAACTCATGAACGCCGTCGACGAGGCGATCCCGGAGCCGGAGCGCGACACCGAGAAGCCGTTCCTCATGCCCGTCGAGGACGTCTTCACGATCACCGGCCGCGGCACCGTGGTCACCGGCCGCATCGAGCGCGGCATCGTGAAGGTGAACGAGACCGTCGAGATCGTGGGCATCCGCGAGAAGTCGACCTCCACCACCGTCACCGGTGTCGAGATGTTCCGCAAGATCCTCGACGAGGGTCGCGCGGGCGAGAACGTCGGCCTGCTGCTCCGCGGCGTCAAGCGCGAGGACGTCGAGCGCGGCCAGGTCGTCGTGAAGCCGAACTCGATCACCCCGCACACGGAGTTCGAGGCGCAGGTCTACATCCTGTCCAAGGACGAGGGTGGCCGGCACACGCCGTTCTTCAACAACTACCGTCCGCAGTTCTACTTCCGGACCACGGACGTGACGGGCGTCGTGACGCTGCCGCAGGGCACCGAGATGGTGATGCCCGGCGACAACACCGGGATCAGCGTCCAGCTGATCCAGCCGATCGCCATGGAGGAGGGCCTGCAGCTCGCCATCCGCGAGGGCGGCCGCACCGTCGGCGCCGGCCAGGTCACGAAGATCAACAAGTAGTACCCCCCGGTCGAGGGCGCCACGCTCACGTGTGGCATCCTTGACGGGTTGCGCGTAGGGCTGCGGCGCGCCCGGACTCCTGTCTCACGACCTGGCGTCCGAGTGCGCCGCGGCCACGCTCAGCCCCTGAGCTCGAGCCATCCCCCCAGGGGGACGCCGATCGCCCGGGGACCGGTATGAGGTCAGGTAGCGACACGCCCGACCTCGTGGACCGGAGCAGCCACGAGTGAGACCGCCCAGGAACCACTGAGGCTGCGCTCCTCGGGGCGCCCACCCCGGATGCGTACGACAAGCGGCAGGAAGAGAAGGACGACCGACGACCATGGCGGGACAAAAGATCCGCATCAGGCTGAAGGCCTATGACCACGAGGCCATCGACGCCTCCGCGCGCAAGATCGTCGAGACGGTCACCCGCACGGGAGCTCGGGTCGTCGGGCCGGTGCCGCTGCCGACGGAGAAGAACATCTACTGCGTCATCCGCTCGCCGCACAAGTACAAGGACTCGCGGGAGCACTTCGAGATGCGCACGCACAAGCGGCTGATCGACATCCTCGACCCGACGCCCAAGACGGTCGACGCGCTCATGCGCATCGACCTGCCGGCCAGCGTCGACGTCAACATCCAGTAGGGCTTGGACCGATGACCGAACGAAAGATCACCGGGATCCTGGGCACGAAGCTCGGGATGACCCAGGTCTTCGACGAGAACAACCGGGTGGTCCCAGTCACCGTGGTCCAGGCGGGCCCGAACGTGGTGACGCAGGTCCGCACGCCGGAGACCGACGGCTACACGGCCGTGCAGCTCGCCTACGGCGCGATCGACCCGCGCAAGGTGAACCAGCCGCGCACCGGCCACTTCACCAAGGCGGGCGTCACGCCGCGCCGGCACCTGGTCGAGCTCCGCACGATCGACGCGAGCGAGTACACCGTCGGCCAGGAGATCACGGCCGAGGTGTTCGACGCCGGAACCACCGTCGACGTCGTGGGCACCAGCAAGGGCAAGGGCACCGCGGGCGTCATGAAGCGTCACGGCTTCAAGGGCCTCAGCAGCAGCCACGGCACGCAGCGCAAGCACCGTTCGCCGGGCTCCATCGGCGGGTGCGCCACGCCGGGCCGGGTCTTCAAGGGCGTGCGCATGGCCGGCCGCATGGGCAACGTGCGCACCACCACGCAGAGCCTCACGGTCCACCGCGTGGACGGCGAGAACGGCCTGCTGCTGATCAAGGGTGCGATCCCCGGCCCGCGCGGCGGCCTCGTCCTCGTCAAGACGGCTTCGAAGGGTGGTGCGCAGTGACCTCCGTCGACGTCCTGTCCCCCGAGGGCAAGAAGGGCGGCTCCGTCGAGCTGCCGGACCACGTCTTCGACGTCACGGCCAACGTGCCGCTGATGCACCAGGTCGTGGTGGCCCAGCTGGCGGCTGCCCGCCAGGGCACGCACGACACGAAGACCCGCGGCGAGGTGCGCGGCGGCGGCAAGAAGCCGTACCGCCAGAAGGGCACCGGTCGCGCCCGTCAGGGCTCCACCCGCGCGCCGCAGTTCGCGGGTGGTGGCATCGTCCACGGGCCCACGCCGCGTGACTACACGCAGAAGACGCCCAAGAAGATGAAGGCCGCCGCCCTGCGCGGTGCCCTCTCCGACCGGGCGCGTGGCGGGCTGGTGCACGTCGTGTCCTCCGTGGTCACGGGCGACGCCCCGTCCACCAAGTCGGCCCGCAAGGCGATCGAGGCCGTCACCGGCGACGCCGCGCAGCGGGTGCTCGTGGTGCTCGGCCGCGACGACGAGGCGGCCTGGCTGTCGCTGCGCAACCTGCCCACGGTGCACCTGATCTCGCCCGACCAGCTCAACACGTACGACGTGCTGGTCAACGACGCGGTGGTGTTCACCCAGGAGGCGCTCGACGCGTTCCTCGCCGGTCCGATCGCGACCTCGAAGAAGGCATCGGTCCGGGCCGCCGCACGGGAGAGCGAGACCGTGGAGCCCGGGAAGGGTGCCGCGCCGGCCACCGAGGAGGGCCAGTACGGCCCGCAGAGCCACGCGCCGCTGGCCGACGGCTCGCAGCCGGAGGGCTTCCCGGTGAAGGGCAACGCCGACTCGATGCTCTACCACGTGCCGGGCAGCTCGTTCTACGCCCGCACGGAGGCCGAGGTCTGGTTCGCCTCCGCCGAGGCGGCCGAGGCGGCAGGTTTCCAGGCGCCGCCGTCGCAGCGCAAGGAGGCTGACAAGTGATCCCCGATCCGCGGGACATCCTGCTCGCGCCGGTGGTGTCGGAGAAGAGCTACGGGCTGCTCGAGGAGCGCCAGTACACCTTCGTCGTCGCCCCGGGCGCGAACAAGACCGAGATCAAGATCGCCGTGGAGAAGGTGTTCGGGGTCAAGGTGCTCAGCGTCAACACGCTGAACCGCCCGGGGAAGCGCAAGCGCACCCGCACCGGCTACGGCAAGCGCAAGGACACCAAGCGCGCCATCGTCACGCTCTCCGAGGAGAGCCGGGCGATCGACGTGTTCGGCGGCCGGGCGAGCTGAGGGGCTGACGACACATATGGGCATCCGTAAGTACAAGCCGACGACCCCGGGTCGCCGCGGGTCGAGCGTCTCGGACTTCGCCGAGATCACGCGTTCGACGCCCGAGAAGTCGCTGATCCGCCCGCTGCACAGCAAGGGCGGCCGCAACGTGCACGGGCGGGTCACCACCCGGCACCAGGGTGGCGGCCACAAGCGCGCCTACCGGCTGATCGACTTCCGGCGCAACGACAAGGACGGCGTCCCGGCCAAGGTCGCGCACATCGAGTACGACCCGAACCGCACCAGCCGCATCGCGCTGCTGCACTACGCCGACGGCGAGAAGCGCTACATCATCGCGCCGGCGAGGCTCAAGCAGGGCGACACCGTCGAGGCCGGTCCCCGGGCCGACATCAAGGTGGGCAACAACCTGCCGCTGCGCAACATCCCGACCGGCACCGTGATCCACGCGATCGAGCTCCGCCCCGGCGGCGGCGCGAAGATCGCGCGGTCGGCCGGTTCGAGCGTGCAGCTCGTGGCGAAGGACGGCCCCTACGCGCAGCTGCGCATGCCGTCCGGGGAGATCCGCAACGTCGACGTGCGCTGCCGCGCCACCGTCGGCGAGGTGGGCAACTCCGACCACTCCAACATCAACTGGGGCAAGGCGGGCCGCATGCGGTGGAAGGGCAAGCGCCCCACCGTCCGCGGTGTCGCGATGAACCCGGTCGACCACCCCCACGGTGGTGGTGAGGGCAAGACCTCGGGTGGTCGCCACCCGGTCAACCCCGCGGGCAAGCCCGAGGGCCGCACCCGCCGCACCAAGCCGTCCGACAAGTTGATCGTCCGCCGGCGCCGTACCGGCAAGAAGCGCTGAGCAGGGAGGTAAGAGATGCCGCGCAGCCTGAAGAAGGGTCCGTTCGTGGACGACCACCTGCTCAAGAAGGTGGACGCCCTCAACGAGTCCGGCAAGAAGACGGTGATCAGGACCTGGTCCCGCCGTTCCACCATCATCCCGGACATGATCGGTCACACGATTGCGGTGCACGACGGCCGCAAGCACGTGCCGGTCTTCGTCTCGGACTCGATGGTGGGCCACAAGCTCGGGGAGTTCGCGCCGACGCGCACCTTCCGGGGCCACATCAAGGACGACCGCAAGGCGCGCAGGCGCTGAGCGGGCTTTGGTAGCAGAGGAGAGAGACGTGGCTGAGACCACCGAAGCCCCTGCCGCCGCGCCCGCACGGGCGCGCGCGGTGGCGCGGTACGTGCACATGTCGCCCACCAAGGTGCGGCGGGTCGTCGCGCTGATCAAGGACCGCCCGGTCCAGGAGGCGCTCGACATCCTGCGGTTCTCGCCGCAGGCGGCGGCGGAGCCGCTGTTCAAGGTCGTGGCGAGCGCTGCGGCCAACGCCGAGAACAACCTCGACCTGGACCCCGACACCCTCGTGGTGGCGGCGGCCTACGCGGACGAGGGCCCGACGCTCAAGCGCATCCGACCGCGGGCCCAGGGCCGCGCCTACCGGATCCGCAAGCGCACGAGCCACATCACCGTCGAGGTCGAGTCGCAGCCGGCGCGCGCCGGCCGCGGCGCTCGCGGTGCGAAGGGGAGGGCCCGCTGATGGGTCAGAAGATCAACCCGCACGGGTTCCGGCTCGGCATCACCACCGACTGGAAGTCGCGCTGGTATGCCGACAAGCAGTACGCCGAGTACGTCAAGGAGGATGTCGAGATCCGCCGCATGCTCTCGAAGGGCATGGAGCGGGCCGGCATCTCGAAGGTCGAGATCGAGCGCACCCGCGACCGCGTGCGGGTGGACATCCACACCGCGCGCCCGGGCATCGTGATCGGCCGCCGTGGCGCCGAGGCGGACCGCATCCGCGGCCAGCTCGAGAAGCTGACCAAGAAGCAGGTCCAGCTGAACATCCTCGAGGTGAAGAACTCCGAGTCGGACGCCCAGCTGGTCGCCCAGGCGGTGGCCGAGCAGCTGTCCAACCGCGTGGCGTTCCGCCGCGCGATGCGCAAGGGCATCCAGTCCGCCATGCGCAGCCCGGTGGTGAAGGGTATCCGGATCCAGTGCTCGGGTCGCCTCGGTGGCGCGGAGATGTCGCGCTCCGAGTTCTACCGCGAGGGTCGGGTGCCGCTGCACACGCTGCGCGCCGACATCGACTACGGCCTGTTCGAGGCCCGCACCACGTTCGGGCGCATCGGCGTCAAGGTGTGGATCTACAAGGGCGACGTCGTCGGTGGACGCCGAGAGGCTGCAGCCGCCGCGGCGTCCGCGCCGGAGCGTCCGCGCCGCGAGCGTCCGCAGCGTCGCCGCTCGGGTGCGTCGGGCACCACCGGCTCGGGCACCGAGGCCGGGCGGGCCGCCGCCGAGCAGTCCGCGGGTGGCGGCGGTACGGCCACGGCCACCGCCACCGCCGAGAACCAGCAGGGCGGGAGCTGAGCCATGCTGATCCCACGCAAGGTCAAGCACCGCAAGCAGCACCGTCCGCACCGCACCGGCATGGCCACCGGCGGCACGCGCGTGACCTTCGGCGACTACGGCATCCAGGCCCTCGAGCCGGCGTACGTCACCAACCGGCAGATCGAGTCGGCCCGTATCGCCATCAACCGGCACATCCGTCGTGGTGGCAAGGTCTGGATCAACGTGTTCCCGGACCGCCCGCTCACCAAGAAGCCCGCTGAGACCCGGATGGGTTCCGGCAAGGGCTCGCCGGAGAAGTGGATCGCGAACGTCAAGCCCGGCCGGGTCGTGTTCGAGATGAGCTACCCGAACGATCAGACCGCTCGGGAGGCGCTGCGGCGCGCGATCCACAAGCTGCCGATGAAGTGCCGGATCGTGACCCGTGAAGGTGGTGACATCTGATGGCCGCGTCGACGACCGCTGCCGAGCTGCGTGAGCTCTCCGACGAGGAGCTCGTGCTGCGCGTGCGGGAATCGAAGGAGGAGCTGTTCAACCTCCGCTTCCAGATGGCGACCGGGCAGATGGACAACAACCGGCGGCTGCGTACCGTCCGGCACGACATCGCGCGGATCTACACGATCATGCGTGAGCGCGAGCTGGGCCTGTCGGCCGCCCCCGATGACAACGACGAGGGCGCGGCATGAGCGACGCAGACAAGACGCCGCCGGTGGCGGTGGAGCGCGCGGAGCGGAAGGTCCGTGAGGGCCTGGTCGTCTCCGACAAGATGGACAAGACGATCGTGGTCTCGCTCGAGGACCGCGTGAAGCACCGGATGTACGGCAAGGTCATCCGCCGGACGAGCAAGGTCAACGCGCACGACGAGGCCAACTCGGCCGGCGTCGGCGACCGCGTCCGGCTGATGGAGACCCGCCCGCTGTCGGCCACCAAGCGGTGGCGGCTGGTGGAGATCCTGGAGAAGGCGAAGTGATCCAGCAGGAGTCGCGGCTGCGCGTCGCCGACAACACCGGTGCCAAGGAGATCCTGTGCATCCGGGTGCTGGGCGGCTCCGGGCGCCGGTATGCAGGGATCGGTGACGTCATCGTCGCCACCGTGAAGGACGCCATCCCGGCCGCCGGGGTGAAGCGTGGTGACGTGGTCAAGGCCGTCATCGTGCGCACGGTCAAGGAGCGGCGGCGTCCGGACGGCAGCTACATCCGGTTCGACGAGAACGCGGCGGTGCTGATCCGGGACAACAACGAGCCGCGAGGGACCCGCATCTTCGGCCCGGTCGGGCGCGAGCTGCGCGACAAGCGGTTCATGAAGATCATCTCCCTCGCCCCGGAGGTGCTCTGACATGAAGATCAAGAAGGGCGACACCGTGCAGGTGATCGCCGGCAAGGACAGGGGCGCGAAGGGCAAGGTCATCCAGGCCTACCCGGACACGCAGCGCGTGCTCGTCGAGGGCATCAACCGGATCAAGAAGCACACCCGGATCACCCAGAACCAGCGCGGCGCGCAGTCCGGCGGGATCATCACCACCGAGGCCGCCATCCACGTCTCGAACGTGATGCTGGTCGACGGCGATGGCAAGCCCACCCGCGTCGGCAAGAAGACCACCGACGACGGCAAGCGCGTCCGGATCTCCCGGCGTTCCGGGAAGGAGATCTGAGGATGACCACCGCAGAGCGCGTCGCGCCGCGCCTCAAGCAGCGCTACCGCGACGAGATCACCGGTGAGCTGCGCGAGCAGTTCTCCTACGCCAACGTCATGCAGATCCCCGGCGTCGTGAAGGTCGTCGTCAACATGGGTGTCGGCGACGCCGCCCGCGACGCGAAGCTGATCGACGGCGCGGTCCGCGACCTGGCCACCATCACCGGCCAGAAGCCGCAGGTCCGCCGGGCCACCAAGTCGATCGCGCAGTTCAAGCTGCGTGAGGGCATGCCGATCGGCGCGAAGGTCACCCTGCGCGGCGACCGGATGTGGGAGTTCCTCGACCGCCTGCTCACGATCGCGCTGCCGCGCATCCGCGACTTCCGTGGCCTGTCGCCCGCGCAGTTCGACGGGCGCGGCAACTACACGTTCGGGCTCACCGAGCAGTCGATGTTCCACGAGATCGACCCGGACACGATCGACCGCCCGCGCGGCATGGACATCACGGTCGTCACCACGGCCACGAATGACGAGGAAGGCCGGGCGCTCCTGCGCAAGCTCGGGTTTCCTTTCAAGGAGGCGTGAGATGGCCAAGAAGGCTCTCATCATCAAGGCCGCGAGCAAGCCGAAGTTCAAGGTGCGGGGCTACACCCGCTGCCAGAAGTGCGGCCGGCCGCGCGCCGTCCTTCGCAAGTTCGGCCTCTGCCGCATCTGCGTCCGGGACATGGCGCACGCGGGCGAGCTGCCCGGCGTGCACAAGTCCTCCTGGTAACCCCTTTCGTCGCAGGCCCCCACCCGGGGGAACCACGGCGGGAAAGTGACGACGTCACATGACGATGACCGACCCCATCGCAGACATGCTCACGCGTCTGCGCAACGCCAACTCGGCCTACCACGACCGCGTGGTCATGCCGCACTCGAAGCTCAAGGTCGCGATCGCGGAGATCCTCCAGAAGGAGGGCTACATCGCCTCCCACGACGTGGAGGACGCCGAGGTCGGCAAGAACCTGGTGGTCGAGCTCAAGTACGGGCGCAACCGCGAGCGCAGCATCGCCGGTCTTCGGCGCGTGTCGAAGCCCGGCCTGCGGGTCTACGCGAAGCACACCAACCTGCCCCGGGTCCTCGGTGGCCTCGGCGTCGCGATCATCTCGACGTCGAGCGGTCTGCAGACCGACCAGCAGGCGAAGAAGAACGGCGTGGGCGGGGAAGTCCTCGCCTACGTCTGGTAGGGGGTAGGAGACATGTCCCGCATCGGGAAGCTGCCCGTCACCGTGCCTGCCGGGGTGGACGTCACCATCGACGGCCGCACGGTCACCGTGAAGGGCCCCAAGGGCACCTTGTCGCACACCGTCATCGAGCCGATCACCGTCGAGCGCGACGACGACGGCGCCATCCTCGTGAAGCGCCCCGACGACGAGCGCCGCAGCCGGGCCTACCACGGCCTCAGCCGCTCGCTCGTCAACAACCTGGTCGTCGGCGTCACCGCGGGCTACGAGAAGAAGCTCGAGATCGTCGGCGTCGGTTACCGCGTGGCGCTGAAGGGCTCCAACCTGGAGTTCGCGCTCGGCTTCAGCCACCCCGTCGTGGTCGAGCCGCCGGCGGGCGTCACCTTCGCGGTGGAGACGCCCACCCGGTTCTCGGTCAGCGGCATCGACAAGCAGCTGGTCGGCGAGACCGCAGCCAACATCCGCAAGATCCGCAAGCCCGAGCCGTACAAGGGCAAGGGTGTGCGGTACGCGGGCGAGAACGTCCGCCGCAAGGTCGGAAAGACGGGTAAGTGATCATGGCTGCGACTACTTCTGAGTCGACGACCTCTGCCAACGCCCGGAAGCGCACCGCATCGCAGGTGTCGGCCATGCGGCGCACCGCGATCGGCCGCAGGCACGCCCGCCTGCGCAAGAAGGTCATCGGCAGCGCCGAGCGTCCGCGCCTCGCCGTCAAGCGCAGCTCGCGGCACCTCGTCGTGCAGCTGATCGACGACGTCGCCGGCCACACGCTGGCCTCGGCGTCCACGCTCGAGGCCGATGTCCGCGCGCTGGACGGCGACAAGAAGGCCCGCGCGGCGAAGGTCGGCGAGCTGGTGGCCTCCCGTGCCCGTGAGGCCGGCGTCACCGCAGTGGTGTTCGACCGGGGTGGCTACGACTACCACGGTCGGATCGCCGCGCTGGCCGACGCCGCCCGCGAGGGCGGTCTGGAGTTCTGATGTACACGAACAAGATGGAAGGGAACGTCTGATGCCGGGACGTACACGGCGTGACGGCGGGGGCCCAGGGGGCGGCGACAACCGCGACCGCCGGGACCGCCGGGACGGAGGCCGTGGCGGGGCGGCCCAGGACAAGACCCCGTACATCGAGCGCCTGGTCACGATCAACCGCGTGGCGAAGGTGGTCAAGGGTGGTCGGCGCTTCAGCTTCACCGCTCTTATGATCGTGGGTGACGGCGACGGCATGGTCGGTGTCGGCTACGGCAAGGCCAAGGAGGTGCCGGCGGCGATCGCCAAGGGTGTCGAGGAGGCGAAGAAGAACTTCTTCCGCGTCCCGCGCATCGGCGGCACGATCGTGCACCGCGTGCAGGGTGAGGCCGCCGCGGGCGTCGTCATGCTGCGGCCCGCGAGCCCCGGTACCGGCGTCATCGCCGGTGGCCCGGTGCGCGCGGTGCTGGAGTGCGCCGGCATCCACGACATCCTGTCGAAGTCCCTGGGCAGCGACAACGCGATCAACATCGTGCACGCCACGGTGGCCGCGCTGAAGGCGATCCAGCGCCCCGAGGAGGTCGCGGCCCGTCGCGGCCTGCCCCTCGAGGACGTCGCCCCCGCCGAGATGCTGCGGGCCCGTGCGGCCGCCGCGCAGGGTGCGAGGTCGTGATGGCCGGAAAGCTCGTGATCACCCAGGTTCGCAGCACCATCGGCCGTAAGCAGAACCAGCGGGCCACGCTGCTCTCGCTCGGGCTGCGCAAGATTCGCCAGCAGGTCGAGCGGGACGACACCCCGCAGATCCGCGGCATGATCAAGACCGTCCGGCACCTCGTGACGGTCGAGGAGGTCGGCTCCTGATGACCACCATCAAGATCCACCACCTCCGCCCCGCCCCGGGGGCCAAGACCGAGAAGACCCGGGTCGGGCGCGGCGAGGGCAGCAAGGGCAAGACGGCGGGCCGCGGTACCAAGGGCACCAAGGCACGCAAGACGGTCTCGCCCGCCTTCGAGGGTGGCCAGATGCCGCTGCACATGCGGCTGCCGAAGCTCAAGGGCTTCAAGAACCGGTTCCGGGTCGAGTACCAGGTGGTGAACGTGGGCGACCTCGCCCAGCTGTTCCCCCAGGGCGGCACCGTCGGTCCCGACGAGCTCGTCGCGGCCGGTGCGGTGCGGCGCAACCAGCCGGTGAAGGTCCTCGGCAACGGCGACCTCGAGGGCGTCGCGCTCACCGTGAGCGCGAACGCGTTCTCCGGCAGCGCCCGTGACAAGATCACGGCCGCCGGCGGGACGGCCACCGAGCTCTGAGAGCTCACGTCCGTTCGGTGCGGACCGGGGCCATCCGCCCCGGTCCGCGCCGTACGGGTGGAGCGGCCGCTGTTAGAGTCGTTCCCGCCCGGGTTCGTCGAAGTCCACCGGTGGCCCGACGAGCGTCGCAGTCACTCGCGACGGACCGGTCCGCCGTCGAGCGGGCCACCCAGTACAGGAGGATCACCGAGTGCTCAGCGCTTTTCGGTCGGCACTGACCACGCCTGACCTGCGGAAGAAGATCCTCTTCACGCTCGGGATCGTCGCGGTGTACCGCCTCGGGTGCTCGATCCCGTCGCCCGGTGTCTCCTACCCGAACATCCAGGAGTGCCTCCAGCAGGTCGAGCAGAGCGACAGCTCGAGCATCTACTCGCTGATCAACCTGTTCTCCGGCGGCGCGCTGCTGCAGCTGTCGATCTTCGCGCTCGGCATCATGCCGTACATCACCGCGAGCATCATCGTCCAGCTGCTCACGGTCGTCATCCCGCGCTTCGAGCAGCTCAAGAAGGAAGGGCAGTCGGGTCAGAACAAGCTGACCCAGTACACCCGCTACCTCACGATCGCGCTCGCCATCCTGCAGGCCACGGGCATCGTCGCCCTGGCCGACCGCGGGCAGCTGTTCACCAACTGCTCCCTCCCGGTGATCCCCGAGTCCAACATCTTCACGCTCTCGGTGATCGTGATCGTGATGACGGCCGGCACCGCGGTCATCATGTGGCTGGGTGAGCAGGCCACCGAGCGCGGCGTCGGCAACGGCATGTCGCTGCTGATCTTCACCTCGATCGCGGCCCGGATCCCCAGTGAGGGCGCCAACATCCTGCAGAACGGCGGCCTCGTCTTCGCCGGTGTCTGCGTCTTCGGCCTGGCCATCATCGCGAGCGTGGTCTTCGTCGAGCAGGGCCAGCGCCGCATCCCGGTGCAGTACGCCAAGCGCATGGTCGGGCGTCGCATGTACGGCGGCACGTCCACCTACCTGCCGTTGAAGGTCAACCAGGCCGGTGTCATCCCGGTCATCTTCGGCTCGTCGCTGCTCTACCTGCCGGACCTGATCGCCCGGCTGGCCGGCAACACCGGCGGCGGGTTCCAGCAGTTCGTACAGACCTATCTCGTCGACCAGTCGAGTTGGGTGCACATCGCGCTCTACCTCGGGTTGATCATCTTCTTCACCTACTTCTACGTCGGCATCACGTTCAACCCCGAGGAACGGGCCGACGAGATGAAGAAGTTCGGCGGGTTCATCCCGGGCATCCGCCCGGGCCGGCCGACAGCGGAGTACCTGCAGTTCGTCCTGTCGCGCATCACGCTTCCCGGCTCGCTGTACCTCGGCATCATCGCCGTGCTGCCGAACTTCTTCCTCGGCATCACCGGCTCGGGCCAGAACCAGAACTTCCCCTTCGGGGGCACGGCTGTGCTGATCATGGTCGGAGTGGGCCTCGACACCGTCAAGCAGATCGAGAGCCAGCTCATGCAACGCAAGTACGACGGGTTCTTGCGTTAACGTCCATCGGTCGGCCGGGTTCGGTTCGTCGTCGAGTTCAGGAGGTCGGTGTCGCGTGCGTGTTCTTCTGGTCGGTCCACCAGGCGCGGGCAAGGGCACCCAGGCGGTGCGTCTCGCGGAGCGTCTGGACGTGCCGCACATCTCCAGCGGTGACCTGTTCCGCGCCAACCTGCATCCCGGGGCGGAGACGCCGATCGGGCTCGAGGCCAAGCGGTACATCGACGCCGGTGACCTCGTGCCGGACAGCGTCACCATCGCGATGATGCGCGAACGCCTCGCGCAGGACGACGCCGCGAAGGGCTTCCTCCTCGACGGCTTCCCGCGCAACCTGAGCCAGGCCGGCTCGCTCGAGCAGCTGCTTGCCGAGCGCGGCGAGGAGATCGACCGGGTCGTCGAGCTCCAGGTGCCCGAGGACGAGCTGGTGAGCCGCCTGCTGAGCCGGGGTCGCACCGACGACACCGAGGACGTCATCCGTCGCCGGCAGCAGGTCTACCGCGACGAGACGGCGCCGCTGCTGGACCACTACCGCGACCGGCTCGCGACGATCGACGCGGTCGGCGCCGTGGAGGAGATCACCGACCGGCTGTCCGACGCGCTGCGGAACCAGTGAACACGGGGCGCCGGGGCGTTCGCGGCTTCATCGCACGCTGGCGGGGCCGGGACATCGAGCTGAAGACCCCGGGCGAGCTGGATGCGATGCGCGCCGCCGGAGCCCTCGTGGCCACCACGCTCGCCGCGGTGGTCGAGGCGGCGAAGGCCGGGGTGAGCACCGCGGAGCTGGACGCGCTCGCCGAGCAGACCATCCGGGACGGCGGTGCCGTCCCGTCGTTCCTGGGCTACCACGGCTACCCGGCGTCGATCTGCGCGTCCGTGAACGAGCAGATCGTGCACGGCATCCCGGCGGCCTCGCAGGTCCTCGCCGACGGGGACCTGATCTCCGTCGACTGCGGGGCGATCCTGGACGACTGGCACGGCGACGCCGCGGTGACCATCCCGATCGGCGCGGTCTCGGACGCCGACCTCGCGCTGTCGGCCGCCTGCGAGGAGTCGCTGCACGCCGGGATCGCCGCCGTGCGCGCCGGCGGGCACCTCACCGACATCTCGCACGCCGTGCAGGTGGCCGCCGAGGCCGCGGGCGAGCGCGACGGCGTGCGGTACGGGATCGTCGCCGAGTACGGCGGCCACGGCATCGGTACGGCGATGCACATGGACCCGTTCCTGCCCAACTACGGCGACCCCGGGCAGGGGCCGCGGTTGGTCACCGGGATGGCCCTCGCCGTGGAGCCGATGCTCACCGCGGGCGACCCGGAGACCCGGGAGCTCGACGACGGCTGGACGGTGGTCACCGCCGATGGCGGCCGGGCGGTCCACTGGGAGCACAGCGTCGCCATCACGGACGACGGCCCCTGGATCCTCACCCTTCGCTGAGCATTCCACCGCGCCGAACTTCCACGTAGAAGGCAGTGCGCGTCACACTCATCGCCTGATCGGGCGCACCCTGGTCTAGGCTCCGGTCTTGTGAATACAGAATCCACAGTACCGCGGCGGACCACCGTCGGGGTGCCGCGCGAGTCTGCCGCCGGGGAGCGCCGGGTCGCCCTGGTGCCCAAGGTCGTCGAGAAGCTCCGGACGCGGAGTGTGGACGTCGTGGTCGAAGCCGGAGCCGGGCTCGGTGCGCTGATCCCCGACGAGCTGTTCACGCAGGCCGGCGCCACGGTCGGGGACCCGTGGGCATGCGACGTCGTGGCGAAGGTGAACCCGCCCACCACCGAGGAGATCGGCAGGCTGGCGCGCGGCAGCACGTTCATCGGGTTCCTCGCGCCGCTCACGTCACCGGAGACGATCGACGCGCTGGCGACGGCGGGCGTCCAGGCGTTCGCCATGGAGTCCATCCCGCGCATCTCCCGCGCCCAGTCCATGGATGCGCTGTCGTCGCAGGCGAACGTGTCCGGCTACAAGGCCGTGCTGCTCGCCGCGGAGCACAGCACCCGATTCTTCCCGATGCTCACCACGGCGGCCGGCACCGTGAAGCCCGCCACCGCGCTCGTGCTCGGGGTGGGCGTCGCGGGGCTGCAGGCGCTCGCCACCGCGAAGCGCCTGGGCGCCCGCACCACCGGCTACGACGTGCGGCCCGAGGTGGCCGACCAGGTGCGCTCGCTCGGGGCCCAGTGGCTCGACCTCGGCATCGAGGCGGCCGGCGAGGGTGGCTACGCCCGCGAGCTCACGGCCGAGGAGCGGTCCGAACAGCAGAAGCGCCTCGAGGAGGCGATCACCGGCTTCGACGTCGTCATCACCACGGCGAACGTGCCGGGCCGCACCGCGCCCACCCTGGTCACGGCCGCGGCCGTGAAGGGGATGCGCCCGGGCAGCGTGGTCGTCGACCTGGCCGGCGAGAGCGGCGGCAACTGCGAGCTCACCGAGCCCGGCGAGGTGGTCGTGAAGCACGACGTCACGATCGCGTCGCCGCTCAACCTGCCCGCCACGATGCCCGAGCACGCCTCGGAGCTGTACGCGCGCAACGTCTCGGCGCTGCTCGAACTGATGCTGGACGACTCCGGCGCCGTCGCGCCGAACTGGGACGACGAGGTGCTCGCCAAGGCCTGCGTCACCCGAGGGAGGGACTGATGGAAAGCGGGCTTCTCGCGAACCTCGCCATCCTGGTGCTGGCCGGCTTCGTCGGCTTCGCCGTGATCTCGAAGGTGCCCAACACGCTGCACACACCGTTGATGTCGGGCACCAACGCGATCCACGGCATCGTGCTGCTCGGCGGGCTCATCGTGCTCGGGCACCTGGAGAACCCGTCGGTGGTCGACGCGATCCTCCTGGTCGTCGCCATCGCGTTCGGCATGATCAACGTCATCGGCGGCTTCCTCGTGACCGACCGCATGCTCGGCATGTTCAAGAGCAAGCCGCAGGCCCCGGCCGCCGAGAAGATCGCGTCGAACGGGAAGGGCGACTCCTGATGGACGCTCTCGTCGCGATCCTCTACATCATCGCGTTCTCGCTCTTCATCTACGGCCTGATGGGCCTCACCGGCCCGAAGACGGCGGTGCGCGGCAACTGGATCGCCGCCGCCGGTATGACCCTCGCAGTGGTCGCCACGCTGCTGCAGGTGCGGCACAACTGGATCCTGATCGTCGTCGGCCTCGTGATCGGTGCGGCTCTGGGGGTGCCGTCCGCACGGCAGGTGAAGATGACCGCGATGCCGCAGATGGTGGCGCTGTTCAACGGCGTCGGCGGCGGGGCAGTGGCGCTGATCGCCTGGTCGGAGTTCCGCAGCACCGAGGGGTTCTCGGGCGAGCCGACCCACGTCGTGGTGGCCTCGATGTTCGCGGCGATCATCGGGTCGATCTCGTTCTGGGGCTCGTTGATCGCGTTCGGCAAGCTGCAGGAGATCCTGCCCGGCCGCCCGATCGGGCTGGGGAAGGCCCAGCAGCTGGTGAACGGGCTGCTGCTGCTCGGCGCCGTGGCGTGCGCGGTGGTGGCCGGGCTCGGCGGGGCGCCGCAGATCTGGATCGTCCTGTTGCTCGTGCTCGCGGCCGTGCTCGGCGTGCTCGTGGTGCTGCCCATCGGCGGCGCCGACATGCCGGTGGTCATCTCGCTGCTCAACGCGCTCACCGGCCTCTCGGCCGCGGCGGCGGGGCTCGCGCTGGACAACACGGCCATGATCGTCGCGGGCATGATCGTCGGGGCGTCCGGCTCGATCCTGACCAACCTGATGGCCAAGGCCATGAACCGGTCGATCCCGGCCATCGTCGCGGGCGGGTTCGGCGGCACATCGGCCCTGCCGGGCGCCGACGACGGCGTGGACCGCACCGTGAAGTCCACGTCCGCGGCCGACGCGGCGATCCAGATGGCCTACGCGGGGCAGGTGATCGTCGTTCCCGGCTACGGGATGGCGGTGGCGCAGGCCCAGCACGCCGTCAAGGAGATGGCCGACCTGCTGGAGGCCAAGGGCGTGGAGGTCAAGTACGCGATCCACCCCGTGGCCGGCCGGATGCCGGGGCACATGAACGTGCTGCTCGCCGAGGCGGACGTCTCCTACGACGCGCTCAAGGAGATGGACGACATCAACGGCGAGTTCAGCCGCACCGACGTCACGCTGGTGATCGGGGCGAACGACGTCACCAACCCCGCGGCCCGCACCGACCCCAGCTCGCCGATCCACGGCATGCCGATCCTCAACGTCGACGAGAGCCACTCGGTGATCGTGCTCAAGCGCTCGATGAGCAGCGGCTTCGCCGGCATCGACAACCCGCTGTTCTACGCCGACAACACCTCGATGCTCTTCGGGGACGCGAAGAAGAGCGTCGCCGAGGTGACGGAGGAGCTCAAGGCGCTGTAACCGCCGGCCGACGAAGGGCCCTCCCGCCCGGCGGGAGGGCCCTTCGCGCGTCAGCAGCAGCGGCTACCCGGCTTCGCGTCCGCTCCCGCGATGCGGCGGCGTTCGAACTCGCGACGCGAGAGCGGGGGAGCGTCCCCGTGCTCGCGGCCGTGCCGCTCGAGGTAGCGGTCGTACTGGGTCTCGCCGGTGAGCTCGCGCAGGTACCAGCGCACGCCCCGGAAGGCCCGCACGAGGGTGGTCACGGCCGTTCCCCGGCCGCCGCGAGCGCGCGCTTCTCCGCCGCCGTGGCGATGAGGTCGGACGGTGCCACGATGTTCGACGGAACGGCGGGCACCTCGGAGTCGGGAAGCGGTTCGGACGATGTGAGCGCCCGGTACCAGATCAGCATCGCGTTCACGATCACGATGATGATCAGGACCGCGAACAGGACCGACAGCACGCCGTCGACCGTGGAGTTCACGACCACGGTGTGCATCTCGTCGATGCTCTTCGCCGGCCCGAGGACCTGGCCCTGCTCCAGCGCCGCCGCGTACTTGTCCCGTTGCGCGAAGAAGCCGAGCTTCGGGTCGGGCGAGAACACCTTCTGCCAGCTCGCCACGAGCGTGACGGCGGTGTCCCACGCCAGCGGGATCAGCGTCACCCAGGCGTACTTCGCGCGACCCGTCTTGATGAGGATCGTGGTCGCCACCGTGAGGGCGACCGCCGCGAGCAGCTGGTTGGCGATGCCGAACAGCGGGAAGAGCTGGTTGATCCCGCCCAGCGGGTCGGTGACACCCGCGTAGAGGAAGTAGCCCCACGCGAGCACGACGACCGCGCTGGTGATCCACTGGCCCGGCCGCCAGTTCGCGTTGGCGAACGGCTTGTAGACGTTGCCGAGGGTGTCCGACAGCATGTAGCGCCCGACGCGGGTGCCGGCGTCCACCGTGGTGAGGATGAACAGCGCCTCGAACATGATCGCGAAGTGGTACCAGAACGCCTTCAGCGCATCGCCGCCGAAGACGCCGGAGAAGATCTCCGACATGCCGACGGCGAGGGTGGGAGCGCCACCGGTCCTCGCCACCAGGGTGCTCTCCTGCACCGAGGCGGCCGCCGCGGTGAGAGCCTCCGGCGTGATCGTGAAGCCGAGGTTGTTGACGGCCTCGGACGCGGACTCGACCGTGCTGCCGAGCACCCCGGCGGGGGCGTTCATCGCGAAGTAGAGCCCCGGGTCCAGGATGCACGCGGCGATCAGCGCCATGATCGCGACGAAGGACTCCATGAGCATCGCGCCGTAGCCGATGAGCCGGACCTGCGACTCCTTCTGGATCAGCTTCGGCGTGGTGCCCGACGAGACCAGTGCGTGGAAGCCGGAGAGGGCGCCGCAGGCGATCGTGATGAACACGAACGGGAACAGCGACCCGGCGAACACCGGGCCCGCGCCGGTGAAGGCGAACTCGGTGAACGCCGGGGTGTTCATCACCGGCGCCGTGAAGATCACGCCGAGCGCGAGCAGGCCGATCGTGCCGATCTTCATGAACGTCGACAGGTAGTCGCGGGGGGCGAGCAGCATCCAGACCGGCAGCAACGACGCCGCGAAGCCGTAGACCACCAGGCAGATCACCAGCGTGCGCGGGTCGAGGGTGAAGGCCTCGGCCCAGCTCGAGTTCTGCACCCAGCCACCCGCGACGATCGCGAGCAGCAGCAGCGCGACGCCGATGAGGCTCGTCTCCACGACCCGGCCGGGCCGGATGTTGCGCATGTAGAAGCCCATGAAGATGGCGATCGGGATCGTCATCGCGATCGAGAAGGTGCCCCACGGGGAGTGCGCGAGCGCGTTCACGACGACGAGCGCGAGCACCGCGAGCAGGATGATCATGATCGCGAACACGGCGACGAGCGCCGCGACACCACCGACCACGCCGATCTCGTCGCGGGCCATCTGGCCGAGGCTGCGGCCGTCGCGGCGCATCGAGAAGAACAGCACGACCATGTCCTGGACGGCGCCGGCGAAGATGACGCCGACGATGATCCAGATCGTGCCGGGCAGGTACCCCATCTGCGCGGCGAGCACCGGGCCGACGAGCGGACCGGCGCCGGCGATGGCGGCGAAGTGGTGGCCGAACAGCACGCGCCGGTCCATCGGCTGGAAGTCGGTGCCGTTGTCCAGGCGCTCGCCGGGGGTGGCCCGGTCGTCGTCGGCCCGCAGCACCCGTTTGACGATGTACCGCGCGTAGAACCGGTAGGCGATCGCGTACGACCCGAGCGCGGCCGTCACCAGCCAGATCGCGGACACGTTCTCCCCGCGCGAGACGGCGAGCACGCCCCACGACACCGCGCCGACGATGGCGACGGCGGTCCAGATCAGCACCGAGCGCGGGTTCATCCGCGACCGTGCCTCGGTGAGCGTCATGCGGTGCCTCCGGGAACGAGCCGGGACCCCAGCCACTTCAACATCACATCTCCTCGCCCTCCGCGGCGCCCTCGCCGCGGCTCGAGCAGTAGTTGCCGACGACCGGCATCCGGTTGACAGCCGGCGCGCACTTTCCCGGGCTCCCGACATGGACACGGGGAGAACGGCCTGATGAGGTGTGGGGGCCATGGACGAGCCGCTGGCCACTGTCGCCTTCATCGCCGTGCTCGGCGTGACGTCGATGCTGGCGTTCTCGGCGCGCTGGTTCCACCGCCGCGACGTGCTGCCGCACCTGGAGGGCTGGGCGCTGGCGGACCGCCGGTTCGGCACCGGTGTCACCTGGTTCCTGCTCGGCGGATCGATCTTCACCGCGTACACGTTCGCCGCCGTGCCGGGCCTCGCCTACGGCACCGGTGCGCTGGGCTTCTTCCCGCTCGCCTACACGGTGATCCTCTGCCCGGTCCTGTTCGTGCTGCTGCCCCGGCTGTGGTCGGCGGCGCGGGAGACGGGCGCGGTGACGGTGGCCGACTACGTGCGTGCGCGCTACGACTCGCCCGCGCTCATGCTCGTGGTCGCGCTCACCGGCGTGCTGGCGACGATGCCGTACATCGCGCTGCAGTTGCTCGGCGTGCGCGCGGTGCTCGCGGCGGGCGGGCTGTACCCGGAGGGGCTCGCGGGCGACCTCGCCCTCACCGCGGTCTTCGCGGTGCTGGCCGGGGCCACGTTCCGCAGCGGGTTGCGGGCACCCGCGGTGATCTCGCTGGCCAAGGGCGTACTCGTGTTCGGGGCGGCGTTCGGGGTGGTCGGGGTGGCCGTCGGGCACCTCGGTGGCTTCGCGGCGGTGTTCGACGGCGCCGAGCGGGAGCTGGGCGGGGGCGGCGGGCTGCTGCTCGACCCCGCCCTGCACCCGGCCTTCGCCACGCTCGCGCTGGGCTCCGCCCTCGCCCTCCCGATGTACCCGCACGTCCTCACGGCGGCGTTCGCCGCCGACAGCCCGGACGCGCTGCGCCGCAGTGCCGTCGCGATGCCCGCGTGGACGTTCGTGCTCGGCCTCTTCGGGCTGCTCGGCATCGCCGCGCTGGCCGCGGGCATCACCGCGCCGGTGGGCAACGCCGAGGTGGCCGTCCCGCTGCTGGTCCGGGAGCTCCTCCCCGAACTGGCCAGCGGAGCGGTGTTCGGGGCACTGGCCGTCGGTGCGCTGGTGCCGGCCGCGGTCATGTCGGTGGCGGTCGCGACGCTCTTCACCCGCAACGTCTACGTCGAGTTCTTCCTGCCGCGCGCCACGCCCAAGCACGAGGTGAAGGTGGCGCGCTGGGTGTCGCTGGTCGCCAAGGTCGCGGCGCTCGGGTTCGTGTTCGGGCTGCGCGAGCAGGACGCCATCAACCTGCAGCTGCTCGGCGGGATCTGGATCCTGCAGACGTTCCCGGCCGTCGCGCTCGGGCTGTTCACCGGGTGGTGGCACCGCTCCGCGTTGCTGGCCGGTTGGGCCGCGGGCATGGTCGTCGGCACCGTGCTCGCGGTGACCGGCGGGTTCACCTCGGTGGTCGCGATCGGGCCGGTCCTGGTGTACGTCGCCGTCGTCGCCCTCGTGGTGAACCTCGCCGTGGCGGCGGTGCTCACCCCCGTGTTCTCCGGGCGCGGCATGCCCCGGGCGGGGGTGGCGACGTGAAGGACATCCGCACGGTCGTGCGGGGCGCGCAGGCGCGGCCCGATCCGGACCGCGACCGCGACCGCGAGGAGGCGATCGCGGAGCTGTTCGAGATCCACCACCTGCCGCTCGTGCGGCTGGCGGTGCTCCTCGGCGCCGACGACGCCGAGGACGTCGTCGCGGAGGCGTTCTACCAGCTCTACCGCCGGTGGCGGCGGCTGCGCAGCCCCGAGGCGGCGGCGACCTACCTGCGCTCCGTCGTGGTGAACCTGACGCGGATGCGCATCCGGCACCTGCAGGTGGTGCGCAAGCACGCGGCCCGCGACGGCGCCGAGCCGGCGCACGCCGTCTCCGGCGAGGAGCGCGCGGTGTTGCGGGACGACCAGAAAGCGCTGGTGGACGCGGTGCGCGCGTTGCCGGCCCGGCAGCGGGAGGCGTTGGTGTTACGGTTCTGGCTCGACCTGCGCGAGAGCGAGATCGCCGACGCGATGGGCATTACGGTGGGGTCGGTCAAGGTGCACGTCTCCCGCGGGATGGCCGCGCTGTCGCGCGTGCTCGAGGAGCGCAGATGACCTCACCTGGCGCCGACGAGCGGCTGCGGGAGGCGTTCGACGCCCTCGCCTCGGGCGTGCGGGCCGACCCGGGCGCGTACCGGCGGGCGAGTGCGGGGTGGCGGCGCCGCTACCGGCGCAGGCGGCTGGTGCTCGCGATCCTCGCCGCACTGGTGTTCGCCGCGGCCGACGCCGTCGGGCTCTGGGCGCTGAGCCAGGCCGACCCCAACACCCACGTGATCTTCTCCGACGAGGTGAGCGGCCCGATGACGCCGGGAGAGGTGGACCGGATCGGCCAGCCCTGAGAAGGGCGACCGCACACATCGTGGTGGGTCCGCACACATGGTCGGGAACCTGTGCGGTGCGGAGACGGTGTGTGCGGTGGTTCGTCAGCTCCGCCGTCGGCGCATGAGGGCACGCACGTCGGCGACGGGCCCCAGGTGCTGGAGCTTGTCGGGGTTGATGACCGATCGGATCGTCTGCACCGCACCGTCGGCCACGTCGATCACGAACACGTTCGTGATCTGCCCGTCCGGGTCGAGCAGCAGCGCCCCCGGCTGCCCGTTGATCTCGCGCGGCCGCATCGTGACGCCCGCCTCGCGCATCTGGCGCCCCACGCCGGCGAAGAGGCGCGACACCTTGTCGACCCCGGCGATCGGCACCATCCACTGCGGAGCCTTGCCGCCACCGTCCCCGTAGACGACGACGTCGGCGGCCAGCGTGTCGACCAGCTCGTCCATGTCGCCGTCGGTGACCGCGGCGAAGAACCGTTCGGCGAGCTCCTGCTGTTCCTGCCGGGAGGCGTCGAACCGCCGCCTGCTCTCCTCGAGGTGCCGGCGGGCGCGCGTGGCCAGCTGGCGGCTGTTCGCCTCGCTCTTGCCGACGATCCCGGCGACCTCGTCGTATCCGTAGCCGAACACGTCGCGGAGCAGGAAGACGGCCCGTTCCACCGGGTTGAGCCGCTCCAGCACGAGCAGGAAGGCCATCGACAGCGAGTCGGCCTGCTCGGCGTGCCCGGCCGGGTCCTCGGTGTCGTCGGTGAGCAGCGGCTCGGGGAGCCACTGCCCGACGTACGACTCGCGCCGCACCCGGGCCGAGCGCAGGTGGTCGATCGCGAGCCGGGTGGTCACGGCGGAGAGGTAGGCGCGCGTCGACTCGATCCGGGTGCCGTCCGCGAGCGCCCGCTGGTGGCGCAGGAACGTCTCCTGGACGATGTCCTCGGCGTCGCTTACGGTGCCGAGCATCCGGTAGGCGATCGAGAACAGCAGCGGGCGCAGCGCCTCCGCCGGCTCCTCGGGACCGGTCATCCGCGTGCCTCCTGCGGCGCCACCGGGTCGGTCAGCCCGTGGCGGAAGCCGTCCCGCCAGCCGGCCCAGGCCGGTGCCCAGTCCAGCTCGCGCTTCGCCTTCTCGTTGGACGAGCCGCGGCCCTCGGTCATCCAGCGCACCACGACCTCGCCCGCGAGCGGGCGTGCGAGCCACACCGGCAGCCGCATCGGCGGCTTCGCGCCCACGGCCTCGGCGAGGTGGGGCAGCCACTCCGCCACCGGCGCCGGCTCGTCGTCGACGATGTTGTAGACGCCCGCCTCGCCCCGCTCCACAGCGGCGACCGTAGCGGTCGCGGCGTCGTCGAGGTGGATGAACGACCACACCCCCGTGCCCGCGCCGACCACCGGCATCTTGCGTGCGCGGACCATCTCGACCATCGACTCGGACGCTCCCGGCCCGTAGAAGTTGCCGTAGCGCAGGACGATCCCGGTGAGCGGCGCCTCGGTGACGGCGCGCTCCAGGAACCGGATGGCCGCCATGCTCTCGCGCTGCGCCTTCGCGGGTTCGGGGTCGAGTGGATCGTCCTCGGACTTGACCGGCGTGCCGGTCCGGCTGTTGTTCCACCCGATGTAGCTCTGCGCGACGACCTTCCGGACACCGCTCGCCTGCGCCGCGGCGAGCAGGTGCCTCGTGCCGGCGGTGCGCAGCTCGTTGGTGGTGGCGAACCAGCGGTCGAACCGGCGCAGGTCCGCGGTCGCGGCGAGCGCGGTCATCTGGTGCACGATCGCGTCCGGCTGCGCCTCGGCGACCGCCTGCCCGACCGCGGCCCCGTCCAGCCCGTCCACCACCACCGGGTGGGCCCCGAGGGCCTGCAGCTCACCGACCTTGCCAGCGCTCCGGGTGGTCGCGGTCACCTCGTGCCCGCGCGCCACCAGCCGCGGCACCAGCCGCCGGCCCAACGCCCCCGTCCCACCTGCGACGAAGATCCGCATCGCGGTCTCCTCCCACTCCCTCGATGTCCTTGCCCCCTGAGACGAGGCACCACGGGATCCGGTGACAGTGGCCTGCGTCGCAGCGACCTGCCCGGCCTCAGGATGCGTCGAGGGGGTGGGCGATCTCGTCGGCCGGGAGGCGCCAGCCGAGGATCGCGGCGACGGCGAGGAACACCGGCAGGAGCCCGGCCAGCACGAACGTCATCGGGACGCCCAGCAGCTCGCCGACCGGGCCGGCCACGGCCATCGAGATCGGCATGAGGGCCAGGGAGACGAAGAAGTCGAGGCTGGAGACGCGCCCGAGCAGGTGCGGCGGGACGCGCCGCTGCAGCAGCGTGCCCCAGATGACCATCGCGGCCGAGCCGGTGAACCCGACGACGAAGGTGGCGACCGCCATGACCCACAGGTGCGTGGTGAGGCCGATCAGTGCGAGCGGGGCGGCGCCCGCTCCCCACAGGAGGATCATCACCGTGAGGTAGCGCCGGGGCAGCCGCCACGACGACACGACGATCGACCCGACCGCGCCGCCGATCCCGAACGCGCCGAGGACGAGCGCGAAGCTGCTGGCCCCGCCGCCGGTCTGGTCGCGCACGGCGAACGGCAGGAGCACCTCGATCGGCCCGATCAGCACGAGGACGTAGAACGTGGCGAAGGCCAGCGTGGCGAACAGCCAGCCGGTGCGGAACAGGTAGCGGAAGCCCTCGGCGAGGTCGCCGACCACGGAGGTGGGTTCGCCCGCGGGCACGATGGCCACGTGACGCATCGCCACGAGCGTGATCGCGGCGATCGCGTAGATGGCGGCCGCGAGCAGCAGTGCGGCGCTCGGGGCGAACGCTCCGACCAGCAGGCCGGCGAGGGCCGGGCCCAGTGCCTGCTGGGCCACCGGGCGCAGCGTGCCCTCGACGCCGTTGGCGGCGAGCAGCTCGTCGGAGGGGAGCAGGGTGGGCAGGATCGCCGAGTACGCGGGGAAGAAGAAGGCCTCGGCGGCGCCGAGCACGAAGGCGATGACGGCGAGGTGCCACAGCTGAAGCGTCCCCGTGACGGCCAGCAGGCCCGCCGTGCCGGCCGCGACGACCCGGACGCCCTCGACGCCGAGCAGGAGGGCCCGCTTGGGCAGCCGGTCGGCGGCGACACCGCCACCGAGGGCGCTGACCAGCAGGCCGACGGCGGTGGCCGTGGCCACGACCGAGAGCTCGGTGGGGCCGCCGCCGAGCGCGATGACCTGGTAGACGCCGGCGACGAGCCACAGCCCGCTCGCGAACAGCGACGCCGCCATGGAGGTGACCAGCAGCCGGTACTCCCGGTGGCGGAACGGGCGCAACGGCCGGGGCAGGCGGGTGGCTCGTGCGGTCATCACCGTTCCACGTGACTACATGAAGGCGGGTCGAGGTCAAGGGACGGTAACGTCGCACACCGACAGGATCATCCGGTTTCGGGCACGACCGCGGTGTGGCCCAACCCCGTGTGCGTGCACGCATGCAACGGTCGTACACTGGTCTTTCGGCGCGCCTACTGGCGCCGGTTCCGTCGTGCCTCCCGCACCTCACGGTCCCGGAGCAGCGACGTGCCCAAGCACGGAACAAGAGTACGTCCACCTGTCACGAAACGCGGAGGACATGGCCAAGAAGGACGGGGCGATCGAGGTCGAAGGCCGGGTCGTCGAGCCCCTGCCGAACGCGATGTTCCGCGTGGAGCTGGAGAACGGACACCGGGTCCTCGCACACATCAGCGGCAAGATGCGCCAGCACTACATCCGGATCCTCCCCGAGGACCGGGTCGTGGTCGAGCTGTCGCCGTACGACCTGACCCGCGGCCGCATCGTCTACCGCTACAAGTAGTGACTACCTGACCAACAAGAGAGCGACGGACGTGAAGGTCCAGCCGAGCGTCAAGAAGATCTGCGACAAGTGCAAGGTGATCCGCCGTCACGGGCGGGTCATGGTGATCTGCGAGAACCTGCGCCACAAGCAGCGTCAGGGCTGATCACCCGACAGCCGCAGCACAACCGAGGAACCCAGCGCACCTACCGCGCCACACGGGCGCCACCACCCCCGGAACCAGGCCGGGGCCCGGACGACGAGTCACCCGGGACGGGCGCTGGGAAGACCTGGCGAAACGACAGAGGAGAACCCGCCGCATGGCACGACTCTCTGGCGTCGACCTCCCCCGCGACAAGCGGATGGAGATCGCGCTGACCTACATCTACGGGATCGGGCGCACCCGCTCCCTCCAGATCCTCGCCGCCACCGGGATCGACCGGGACATGCGGTCGAAGGACCTGACCGACGAGGATCTGGCCGCCCTCCGCGAGTACATCGAGGCGAACCTCCGCGTCGAGGGCGACCTGCGCCGGGAGGTGCAGGCCGACATCCGCCGCAAGATCGAGATCGGCGCCTACCAGGGGATCCGGCACCGCCGGGGCCTGCCGGTGCGCGGCCAGCGCACCAAGACCAACGCCCGCGGCCGCAAGGGACCGAAGAAGACGGTCGCCGGCAAGAAGAAGGCAGGTAAGAAGTAATGCCGCCCCGCAGTCGCACCGCGGGCGGGCCCAAGAAGGTCCGCCGCAAGGAGAAGAAGAACATCGCCGTGGGCCAGGCCCACATCAAGAGCACGTTCAACAACACGATCGTCTCCATCACCGACCCGGCCGGTGCCGTGATCGCGTGGGCCTCCGCGGGCCACGTCGGATTCAAGGGCTCGCGCAAGTCGACGCCGTTCGCGGCGCAGATGGCCGCCGAGAGCGCCGCGCGCAAGGCCGCCGAGCACGGCATGAAGAAGGTCGACGTGTTCGTGAAGGGTCCCGGCTCCGGCCGCGAGACCGCGATCCGTTCGCTGCAGGCAGCCGGCCTCGAGGTCGGCACGATCTCCGACGTCACCCCCCAGCCGCACAACGGCTGCCGTCCGCCCAAGCGGCGCCGGGTCTAGGGAAAGGGAGTAACCAGAGATGGCTCGTTACACCGGCCCCATGACCCGCAAGTCCCGCCGGCTGAAGGTCGACCTCGTCGGCGGCGACCAGGCGTTCGAGCGCCGTCCCTACCCGCCCGGCCAGCACGGCCGGATCCGGATCAAGGAGACCGAGTTCCTCCTGCAGTCGCAGGAGAAGCAGAAGGCGAAGTTCGCCTACGGCGTGCTGGAGCGGCAGTTCAGCCGCTACTACGTCGAGGCCAACCGCCGCCAGGGCAAGACCGGCGACAACCTGCTGCAGATCCTCGAGTCCCGGCTCGACAACGTCGTGTACCGGTCGGGCCTCGCCCGCACCCGGCGGATGGCCCGCCAGCTGGTGGCTCACGGTCACTTCCTCGTCAACGGCGAGAAGGTGAACATCCCCAGCTACCGGGTGTCGAGGTTCGACATCATCGACGTGCGGCCCAAGTCGCTCGGCACCGACCCGTTCATCATCGCCAAGGAGCTCCTCGGTGACCGCCCGGTCCCGGCCTGGCTCCAGGTGGTCCCCTCGAGCCTGCGCATCCTGGTGCACCAGCTCCCCGAGCGGGCCCAGATCGACACGCAGGTCAACGAGCAGCTGATCGTCGAGCTCTACTCCAAGTAGCGCTCGAACTCCCCGGCTCCGCAGGGTGGAGCCGGGGCATGCTGCGGCATCAAATAGCGGTTGCCGCAGGCCTGAAGGAGGCACCACACCCATGCTGATCTCTCAGCGCCCCTCATTGGCCGAGGACACGGTCGTCGACACCCGTTCCCGGTTCGTCATCGAGCCGCTGGAGCCGGGCTTCGGCTACACGCTGGGCAACTCGCTCCGGCGCACGCTGCTCTCGTCCATCCCCGGCGCCGCCGTCACGAGCATCCGCATCGACGGCGTCCTGCACGAGTTCACCACCGTGCCCGGGGTCAAGGAGGACGTCACCGACATCATCCTGAACCTCAAGGAGCTGGTCGTCAGCTCCGAGGAGGACGAGCCGGTCACCATGTACCTGCGCAAGCAGGGCCCTGGCACCGTCACCGCGGGCGACATCGTGCCGCCGGCCGGTGTCACCGTGCACAACCCCGACCTGCACATCGCCACCCTGAACGACAAGGGCCGCCTCGAGGTGGAGCTCGTCGTCGAGCGGGGTCGCGGCTACGTGCCGGCCATGCAGAACAAGGCCACCGGCGCCGAGATCGGCCGCATCCCGGTCGACTCGATCTACTCGCCGGTGCTCAAGGTGACCTACAAGGTCGAGGCCACCCGCGTCGAGCAGCGCACCGACTTCGACAAGCTGGTGCTCGACGTCGAGACCAAGCCGTCGATCACCCCGCGGGACGCGCTGGCCTCGGCCGGCAAGACCCTGGTGGAGCTGTTCGGGCTCGCCCGCGAGCTCAACGTCGACGCCGAGGGCATCGAGATCGGCCCGTCGCCGCAGGAGGCCGACACCATCGCGGCCTTCGCGATGCCGATCGAGGAGCTGGACCTCACCGTCCGCTCCTACAACTGCCTCAAGCGCGAGGGCATCCACACGGTCGGCGAGCTGGTGGGCCGCAGCGAGGCCGACCTGCTCGACATCCGCAACTTCGGTGCCAAGTCCATCGACGAGGTCAAGATGAAGCTCGTCGGCCTCGGCCTGGCCCTGAAGGACAGCCCGCCCGGATTCGACCCGTCGGCCGCCGCCGTCGAGTACGGGTCCGAGGCGTTCGACCCCGACCGCTTCGGGGACGACGGCCAGGACTACGCAGAAACGGAGCAGCTGTAGCCATGCCTCAGCCCACCAAGGGGCCCCGCCTCGGCGGGTCGCCCGCGCACCAGCGGCTGATCCTGGCCAACCTGGCCACGGCGCTCTTCGAGCACGGTCGGATCACCACCACCGAGGCGAAGGCGCGCCGGCTGCGTCCGTACGCGGAGCGGCTGATCACCAAGGCGAAGCGGGGCGACCTGCACAACCGCCGCGAGATCCTCAAGGTGATCCGGCGCAAGGATGTCGTGCACCGGCTGATCGAGGAGATCGGCCCGTTCTTCTCGGATCGCAACGGCGGGTACACGCGGATCACCAAGACGCTGCCGCGCAAGGGCGACAACGCCCCGATGGCGGTGATCGAGCTGGTCTCGCAGAAGACCGTCGCCGACGAGGCCGACCGGGCCCGCCGGGTCGCGGCGTCGCAGCAGCAGAAGGCCGCTACCCCGGCACCCGCCGAGGAGCCCGCGCCCGCGGAGGACACCGCGGCCGAGGCCACCGAGGCCGTCGAGGAGAGCTCCTCCACCGAGGACTCGCCGTACGGCGAGGGCAGCCACGCCCCGCTGGAGGACGCGGCCGAGGCCCCGGAGGGTTTCCCGATCAAGGGCAACGAGGACTCGAAGCTGTACCACGTGCCCGGGTCGTCGCACTACGCCCGCACCGTGGCCGAGGTCTGGTTCGCCACGCCGGAGGCCGCCGAGGCCGCCGGTTTCCAGCTGCCTGCCGCCCAGCGTGAGGACTCCGACTCCGAGGAGTCCTGATCGCGCATCCTCCGATCGAGCCCGCCGCCCCCCGGGGTGGCGGGCTCGTCGGCGTTCCGGGCCGGCGGTTCCGGCTCGACATCGCCTACGACGGCACGGACTTCTCCGGGTGGGCGCGCCAGCCCGGCCGCCGCACCGTGTGCGGGGTGCTCGAGGACGCGCTCGGCGTCGTGCTGCGCGAGCCGGTGGCGCTCACCGTCGCCGGGCGCACCGACGCCGGCGTCCACGCCGCAGGTCAGGTCGCCCATGCCGACCTCCCGGGAACGCTGGATCCGGCGTGGTTGGTGCGCCGGCTCGCCCGGCTCCTGCCGCCGGACGTGCGCGTGCGGGCCGTCACCCCCGTGCCCGAGGCGTTCGACGCGCGCTTCTCCGCGCTGCGCCGCCACTATCGCTACCGGGTCGCGACGGCCGCGCACGGCGCCGAGCCGCTGCGCGCCCGGGACACGCTCGCCTGGCCCCACCCGCTCGACGTCGAGGCCGTGCAGGCCGCCTCGGACGGCCTGCTGGGGGAGCACGACTTCGCGGCGTTCTGCAAGCGGCGGGAGGGTGCCACCACCGTGCGGGCGCTGCAGGAGCTCACCTGGACCCGCGGTGCCGACGGTGTGGTGCAGGCCACCGTGGCGGCCGACGCGTTCTGCCACTCGATGGTGCGCAGCCTCGTCGGCGCGCTGCTGGACGTCGGGCGGGGCCGGCGGGTGGCGGGCTGGCCCGCCGGGCTGCTGCTCCGTTCGGAGCGGGCGAGCGAGGTGCCGGTGGCTCCGGCCCACGGACTCACGTTGGTGGCGGTGGACTACCCGCCGGCGACCGAACTCGCGGCCCGCGCGCACGCCACGCGGCGGCTGCGCACCCGACCTGAGAGCTGACTAGGCCGAACGGGTTACGTTCGCCGGCCCCCTCCAGGTGTCACTTGGAGTTTCCCCGTGCGCAATTCACACGAAGGGGGACAACACGTACGGTGACGCGGACCTTATCGTTTCACCCGATAGATCGAGCCTCACCTGTTGCGCACCCGGCGAACGGAGACGCCTTGACGACGATGCCTGAGGTCCGGCTGGAGGAGCTGGATCCCACCACCGCCGCCTGCGAGAGCGTCTCCCTGGAAGTCGACTGCCGGCCCGCGCCCGCCGTCGCTCCGCGCACGGTCACGTCGGCACAGCTCGACCAGGCCGTACGTCAGCTGCGGGAGCGCCGCGGACGGCCCGCCGCGGAGCAGATGCAGGCCATCCTGCGGGCACTCGACCTCACCGTCGTCTCCGACAACGAACTTCGGCGTTAACCGTCGAGCCGAGGCGTTGCCTCGGCGGCATCACCTGGTCGAGAGTGATCGGGTGACTGCCGAGCCCTCACCCGCTGCCACCGCCGAGGACCGCAAGTACGGCGATAGGGTGACCGCCGTCGAGCCCGGTGGGAACGAGCCCATCCCGGCCGCCGAACGGCACGGCCGGCCCCGCCAGCTGTTCTGGACGTGGACGTCGCCGAACCTCGAGTTCGCCACCGTCTTCGTCGGTGTCCTGTCCGTGTCGGCGTTCGGGCTGACGTTCCCGCAGGCCGTCGCCGCCATCCTGCTCGGCAACGGGCTCTCGGCGCTGGCCCACGGGATGCTGTCGGCGCGCGCCCCGTCGGTCGGCGTGCCGCAGATGGTCCTCGGCCGGGCGGCGTTCGGGTACCGCGGAAACGCCGTTCCGTCCGCGCTGATGACGATCACGTCCGGCTTCGGCTGGTTCGCTGTCAACAGCGTCAGCGCCGCGTTCGCGCTGGAGTCCCTCACCGGCTGGCCGGCCCCGGCCTGGCTGGTCGTCGTCGTGCTCGTGCAGATCGCGGTCGCCTTCTTCGGGCACAACCTCGTGCAGGCGTTCGAACGGTTCGCGTTCCCGGCTCTCGCGATCGTGTTCGCGATCGGCGCGGTGATCGTGCTCGCGCGGTCCGACCCGTCCTTCGTGCCCGAGGGCGGCGGCACCGGTGGGCTCGGCGGGTTCCTGCTGACCGTCGGCGCGGTCGTCGGGTACACCGCGGGCTGGACCCCGTACGCGGCCGACTACGCGCGCTACCTGCCCGCAGACTCCTCGCGGCCACGCACCGGCCTCGCCGCCGGGCTGGGACTCTTCGGGTCGACGACCGTGCTGATGATCGTCGGCGCGGCGTCGGTCAGCGCAACCGCGGCCGCCGGCATGGCGTCGGACAACCCGGCCACCGCGTTCGTCGGCGTGCTGCCGGGCGCGCTCGCGGCGCTCACCCTGCTCGCGATCGCCCTCGGCGCGGTGGCCGCCAACGTGCTGAACGTCTACTCGGGCGCGATGGCCTTCCTCAGCGCGGGTGTGGACGTGCCGCTGCGCTGGGCACGTGCGGTGGTGGCGGTGGCCTTCGGGGTGGTCGGGTTCGTGATCGCGCTGGTGGCGCTCGCCGATGCCGCCCACAGCTACGAGGCGTTCCTGCTCGTCATCGTCTACTGGATCGGGCCCTGGCTCGGTGTCGTGCTCACCGACCAGTACCTGCGCCGGGGCGGGCTGCCGGTCGGGATGCTCTACGACCGCGGCTACCGCAACCACGCCGGCCTCGTCGCGCTGCTGGCCGGCATCGTCGTGTCCGTGCCGCTGTTCTCGAACCAGGCGTTGTTCACGGGCCTGGTGCCCGCGCTCGTGCCCGGAGTGGGCGACGTGACGTTCGTGGTCGGCTTCGTGCTGGCGGCCGGGCTGTACGCGCTGCTCTTCCGGCGGGTTGCGGTGAACACCACGGGGGCCGGAGGGTGAGGCCCGTGGCTCCCGACCCCGGCACGCTGCTCGACGTCGCGCTCGACGAGGCGAAGGCCGGCCTCGACGAGGGCGGCATCCCGATCGGGGCTGCGCTGTTCGCCGCCGACGGCACCCTGCTGGGCCGCGGGCACAACCGGCGCGTGCAGGACGACGACCCGTCGATGCACGCCGAGACGGCCGCCTTCCGCGCCGCGGGCCGGCAGCGGGACTACCGCGGCACGGTGATGGTCACCACGCTCTCGCCCTGCTGGTACTGCTCGGGGCTCGTGCGCCAGTTCGGGATCGGGGCGGTGGTGGTCGGCGAGGCGCGCACGTTCTCCGGCGGTCACGACTGGCTCGCCGAGCACGGGGTGACCGTCACGATGCTCGACGACGAGCGCTGCGTCGCGCTCATGACCGACTTCATCGCCACCCACCCCGAGCTCTGGTACGAGGACATCGGAGAGGCCCCTTCATGATCCCCAACATCGACATGGCGGCCTGGCGCGCGGGCGACCCGGCGATCGGCCCGACCGTCGACGAGGCGCTGCAGCGGGCCGGGTTCCTGCTCGCGGCCGGGCACGGCGTCGACGACGCGCTGCGTGCGGAGGTCCGGGCCGCCGCCCGGCGGTTCTTCGCGCTCCCCACCGAGGTCAAGCAGCGCTACGCCGTGCGGATCGGCGGCCGGGGCTGGCTCGCGCCCGGTGTGGAGGCCAACGGCAACGTCGAGGGCGTGGAGACCCCGCCGGACCTCAAGGAGTCGTTCGCGGTGGGCCCGGAGACCCCCACCGGTGATCCGGCCGTCGACGCGGTGTGGTTCCCACCGAACGTGTGGCCCGCGGAGGTCCCGGAGCTGCGCGACGCGGTCGGCCGCTACGTCTCGGCGATGACCGCCGTGTCCCGTGAGCTGCTGGAGCTGTGCGCCGCCGCGCTCGGCCTGCCGCGCGACGCCCTGACCGCCCTCGCGAACCACCCGACCTGGACGTTCAACATCAACCGCTACCCGCCGCTCACCGAGGTCGGTGAGCCCGTGCCGGGCCAGTTCCGGATCGGCGCCCACACCGACTTCGGCACGGTCACCGTGCTGGACCGCGAGCCGGGCGCGGGTGGCCTCCAGGTCGACGTCGAGGGGGCGGGCTGGAGGGACGCCCCCTACGACCCGGCCGCGTTCACCGTCAACATCGGCGACCTGCTCGCCCACTGGACCGGGCTGCGCTGGCGTTCGGGCCGGCACCGGGTGCTCCCGCCCCAGCCGGACGCCCCGAACGAGGAGCTCGTCTCGCTGGTGTTCTTCTTCGAGCTCGACCACGACGCGCTGGTCACCCCGCTCGTACCCCCGCTGGGGCGGCGGGCGGACCTCGAGCCGGTGGTGTCGGCGCCGTTCCTGCGCGAGCGGTTGGACGCGATCTCCATCGGCTGAGCAGGCCGCTCTCGCTCACGGTGCGGTTGGGGCCCGTCCGCGGATTCCCCCGAACGCCCACGCCGGGACGGGTCCCGCCGCTACCGTCGGCCCGTGTCCCGCCGAGCGAACGGCGTGCCGGCGCCCGCCACCCGCGACCAGGCCGACGCCTACCGGTTCGGCCTCCGGCGGCTCGAGGCGGCGCTGGTGCGGGGCGACCCGGTGCCCCTGCACGAGCAGATCCGGTCCCAGCGGCGTGCGGCGCTGGTCGGTGTCGTGCTCGGCCTGCTCGGCCTGTGCGTGGCCGCCGTGCTCGCGGCCGTGTCGCCGCGGCCGAACTGGACCCACCAGGCCGTGGTCGTCGGCATGGGTTCCGGGGCCATGTACGCGGTGGCGCACGACCCGGACCGGCTCGTCCCGGTGGCGAACCTGCCTGCGGCCCGGCTCGTGCTCGCCGCGCTCCGGGCCGGCGGGAGCACGGACGTCGACCCGGCCACCGCCACTCCGGTCCCCGTCCCGGACCCCCTCCTCGACGGCGCCCCGCGCACACCGGCCGCGGCCGTCCCCGGCGCGCTCGGCGTGCGGCCGGGCGGGCCGCCGGTGCCGCCGAGCTGGGCCGTCTGCGACTCCGTGACGCCCGACGGGACGCTCGTGGCCACCACGGTGATCGGCGGCGCAGCCCCGCTCGCGCCCGGCCCGGCCGAGGAGAGCGTGCTGCTCGACGCCGACGGGAGCACGTGGCTCGTCACGGCAGGCCGTCGGCACCGCGTCGACGCCGAGGACGGCCGGGCCGCCGCGGTGCTGGGGATCACCGGACGGGTGCCGCGGGCGGTGTCACCGGCCCTGCTGCCGCTCCTGCCAGAGGGTCCACCGCTCGTCGACCCGGCCGTGCCCGGGCGTGGCCGGCGGGCGCCCGACGGGCTGCCGGGCCGGATCGGCGACGTGCTGGTCGCCCGCCCTCCCGGTGGCGCCGTGCAGCACTACGTGGTGCTCGCCGACGGTGTGCAGGAGGTGCCCGCGGTGCTGGCCGAGCTGCTGGGCGCGGCCTCGGAGTCGCGCGAGCCGCAGCCGGTCGGTGCCGCGGAACTGGCCGGCGCCGCCGTCGTCGACGAGCTTCCGGTCACGGGCTGGCCGGACGTCGCCCCGCGGCTGGTGGAGGCCGCCGAAGCACCCGTGCTCTGCTGGACCTGGGCCGCCGACGGCGAGCCGGGCGGCGCCGTCCGGACGGCCGCGGCGCCGCCCCTGGCGGGGGTGGTCCCGGTGGCGCTCGCGCAGGCCGACGGGGCCGGCGACCGGCTCGACGCGGTGGCCGTCGGGCCCGGCGGCCCGGTGCGGGCCACCAGCCAGGGCAGCGAGCCGGGCACCGGGGCGTTGTGGCTCGTGTCCGGCAGCGGTGTGGCCCACGGCGTGGCCGACGAGGCCACGGCCGCAGCGCTGGGGATCACCGCGGCGGAGCCGGCCCCGGAGGCCGCCCTGCGCCTGCTGCCGACGGGCCCGCCCCTGGACGTGGGCGCCGCCGGGCAGGTGGTCGATGTGCTCCCGGCCGGCTAGCGGCGCGTTCGTCGGACAGGGCGCCGGTTGCGGCGCTACCTGCGGTTCGGGCGGCGGCGGAGCACCGCGATCGTGACGCCCGCCGCCGCGAGCAAGGCCGCTGCCGCCAGCAGGTCCAGCGGGCTGTCGGGGGCCGGCCGCTCGCCGGGAGAGGGCTGGGCGCCGGGGAGGTCGGCCGCGAGCGCGGCGGCGTTCGCGAGGCCCTCAGGGTCGGGGGTGAGGTGGGCGGGCACGGCGGTGAGCGCGGCGAACGGGTCCACCACGCCGTGGCCCAGCGAGCCGGCGTCGCCGGGCGCCCTGCGCGCGGTGGCCGCGATGCGATCCGCGACCTCGGACGCGCTGAGCTCGGGGAACCGCTCGCGGACCAGCGCGGCGAGGCCCGCCACCCACGGCGCCGCGAAGCTGGTGCCGTCCAGGCCGCCGGTGGTGCCGCCGCCCACCGCGAGCGAGCGCAGCCCGGTGCCGGGCGCCGCCACGTCGACCCACGGTCCGGGCATCGTGAACGGGGCCGGGGTGTCGTCGGGGCCGACCGCGCCGACCGTCAGGACGTCCGCGTCGTACCAGCCGGGCAGGGCGACCTGGTCGCGGGCGTCCGCGGCGCAGGAACCGGACCCGACGTTGCCCGCGGCGGCGACCACCACGACGTCGGCTGCGGCGGCGGCCCGCAACGCGGCCTGCATCGTGCCGCCCGCCTCGGCGGCGCGTGCCGCGGGCAGGCAGACGGCCTCCGAGATGTTGACGACGTCCGCGCCCGAGCGGACGGCGAGCATCACCGCCTCGGCGAGGGTGGCGGTGTCGCCGGCCGCGCGCCGCCCGCCGCCCGGTGCGGGTACGTCGAACGAGGGGCTCGACTGCCGGATCGCGAGCAGCTGCGCGTCCGGTGCGATCCCGACGGGCGTGGTGGAGCGGCCGCCGCGGACCGGGCCGGCGGCGATCAGCCCGGCGACGGCGGTGCCGTGGCCGTCGCAGTCGTCGAGGCCGTCGCCGCCGGTGAGGTAGTCGCCCCCGCCGCGCAACCGGGAGCCGAGCAGCGGGTGCGGGGCGATCCCGGTGTCGATCACGGCGATCACCTGGCCCCGCCCGGTGGCGAGCTGCCGCAGGTCGGCGAGGCGCAGGCGCGCGGCGACGCTGCCCCGGCCCGACGGGACGCCCGACGGGTCGGCGCGGGGCGGAGTGCAGCGCGCGGCCGCCCGGATCCCCGGCGCCGGACCCGGCCGCCGGCCCGGGGGCGGGGCCACGCGGATGACGAGCGGCGGCCCGGGCGGCGCGGGGTCCCCGGTGGGGCCGGGTGCGGCGGTTCGGGCCAGGGAGGCCGGGGCGGTCCCGGCCGCCGCCGGTGGGGCATCCGGCACGCCCGTGACCGTGGCGACGCAGACGAGCGCCGCCGCCGCCACGTGCCCGAGCCGGGCGCGCGGGCTCACAGCCCGCGGACGAGCCGGAAGAGGTCCATCGCCGCGAGTGCCAGCGGCACGGCAGCGGCGACGAGAACCATGTCGAGCAGGTCGATCGCGCGCCGCGACACCGGGGAGCCTGCCGGGCCGCTCCGCCCGACCGCGACGAGGCCGAGCCCGACCACCGCGAGCAGGACCCCCACCGCGACCAGCCGTGCCAGTGGCTCGGGCCGGACGGCCGTGAGGATCGCGAGGCCCACCAGGCCGACGACCGCGCAGCCGAGCAGCGTGTGCGACGGAACGGGGTCGGCGAAGCCGCGAGACCGCAGGGCGAGCACCGCGATGATCACGCAGGCCAGCGCGGGCCCGGCCCAACCGCCCGCGGCCGCGGCCGGGAGCGCACCCGCGACGGCCACGGCGGCGCACCCGCCCGCGAGGCCCGCGAGGTAGCCGCGGGCGAGGTCGGAGCGCTCGGCGAACTCGTCCGGCGGCAGGACGTCGGGGCCGCGGTCGGCGTCCACCAGATCGGCGCCGTCGGCCGGTACCACCGGGCGGGGCAGCCCCGACAACCGCAGCGCGACGCGGGGCAGCACCGGCCCGACCGCCACGGCGAGCGCCCCCACCGCCGCCGCGACGGACGAGGGCGGGCTCTCGAACCGCAACACGGCCACCGCGCCCAGCCCCACGGGCACGGCCGCCACCACGACGGCGACGAGCGCAGGGGCCACCACCCGGAGCGCGAGCTGTGCGGCCGCGGCCACAGTGCCTGCGGCCACGGCGGCGAGCAGCAGCCGCGCCGCGGCGGAGGAGCCGGGAAGAGCCGCCCAGCCGGCCGCTGCGGCGAACGGCCCGGCCGCGAGCGCCGCGGTGCACCCCGCGAGGTGGGTGTGGGCATCCGGCTCCACCCGGGCCGACCGCGCCGCGAGGCCCACCGCCACCCCTGCCGCGAGCGTGGCGGCCACCGCGCGCAGCACCGCCGTGTCGGTGGAGCCCACCGCGAGCAGCGCGGCCCCCGCCACGGCGACCAGCAGCACCGCCGCGGCGGAGAACCTGCGGTCGTCGCGGGCCGCGCTGCCCGCTCCGGAGGCGAGCTCGTCGACCGGGTCGTCGAACACGGGTGGCGGCGGTGGCTGGACGTCCGGCGCGAGGCGCAGCAGCTCGCCGTCCGGCACGCCCAGCTCGGCGAGCGAGGCCCCGGGCGGAAGCGGGGCGCCCGCCGCGCCCGTGAGCCGCCACGGCACCGGCCGCACACCGAAGATCGGCTCACCGACCAGGTCGAGCATCATCGGGACCAGCTCGGCCACCGGCACGTCGGCGGGCAGCGCGACATCGACGGTGGCGCGCGGCGCGAGCACGGTGAGGTGGCGGTACGGCGCGCGGTACACCGCCTCCTGACCTGCCGTGAGCATGGTGGGTCCCCTCCGCGTCGCCGGTGCGCGAGTTCTGCGAAACGGCCCCGGCGCCACCCGTCGGCTGCCTAGCATCGCAGCGCCCATGGCCCCGCGGGGCCGTTTCGAGCGAACTCGTGGGGGCCGAAGATGCCGCGACCCGCACCGCCCCCGATGCCGGGCGGCGAGCTCACGCTCGAACCGCCGCCGGAGCCGGAACGGGTCGTCCCGGCGGGCGTGCTGCAGCGGATGCTGCCGCTGGTCATGCTGATCGGCTCGGTGGGCTTCGTCGCCGTGGCCGGGGTGGACCAGCCGACCTCGTGGCTGTTCGGAGGGATGTTCGCGATCTCCTCGCTCGGGATGCTGCTCACCGGCAGCGGTCGGGCCGGCGGTGGCCGCGCGGCCGACATCGACGAGGACCGCCGCGACTACCTGCGGTACCTGTCCCTGCTCCGCGGACGGGTACGGGGCATCGCGGACGCACAGCGAGCGGCGCTCGAGTGGTCGCACCCGGAGCCGTCCGCATGGCCGGCGGTGCTGCGGGCGGGCCGGATGTGGGAACGCAGGCCGGGCGACCCCGACTTCGCCCACGTCCGCGTCGGACGCGGCGCCCAGCGCATCGCCACCCGCCTCGTGCCGCCGCAGACCGGGCCGGTCGACGGCCTCGAGCCCGTCACCGCGCTGGCGCTGCGCCGTTTCCTGCTGGGCCACGCCGTCGTGCCGGACCTGCCGGTGGCGCTGTCACTGCGGGCGAGCGGCATGGTCTGGCTCGAACCGGCGGGTGGCGCGGGGATGGATCGAGTGCGCGCGCTCGCCCGCGCCGCCGTCGTCCAGTACGCGCTCTGGCACGCGCCCGCCGACGCGCTGCTCGCCGTGGTGGCGCCACCGTCGCTCGCCCACGAGTGGGAGTGGGTGAAGTGGCTGCCGCACGCCGGGCACCCGCGCCGCCAGGACGTGGTCGGGCCGCTGCGGATGGTCACGGCCGACGCCGACGACGTGCGGCACTGGTGGCTCGCCGAGCTCACCGGCCGCGCGAGCGGCCCGGGCAGCGGCGAGCCACACCTGCTCGTCCTGGTCGACGGCGTGGCCGAGGGACCGGGGGCCTGGGCCGGCGTCGCGGGTGTCACCGTCCTGCGGGTCGGGGCGCCACCGGGCAGGCGTCCGGCACCCTCGGTGGTGCGGCTGTCGGTGGCGCCGGAGCTCCTGCTGCGTGGCGGTGGCGACGAGCAGCCCGTCGTGATCGGGTGCCCCGACGAGCTCACCGCCGCGGAGGCCACGGCGTTCGCCCGCCGGCTGGCGCGCCACCGTGCGGCCGACGTCACGGCCGTGGGCGCCGCGGGCTCCGGGGCGCCGGCAGGCCTGCCCACGCTGCTCGGCCTCGGGCCCGGCCCGGCCGGGATCGCCGCGCTGCGGGCCCGCTGGGCGCGCTCGGACGGCGACCGGCTGCGCGTGCCGATCGGCGTCGACGAGAGCGGCGGCCCCGTCACCCTCGATCTCAAGGAGTCGGCGCTGGGCGGCAGCGGCCCGCACGGGCTGTGCGTCGGCGCCACGGGTTCGGGCAAGAGCGAGCTGCTGCGCACGCTCGTGCTCGGCCTGGCCGCCACCCATTCGTCGGAGGAGCTCAACCTCGTCCTCGTCGACTTCAAGGGCGGTGCCACGTTCCTCGGGCTCGCCGGCCTGCCGCACGTCTCCGCGGTGATCACGAACCTCGCCGACGAGCTCGGCCTCGTCGACCGGATGGCCGACGCGCTCGCCGGTGAGATCACCCGCCGGCAGGAGCTGCTGCGGGCGGCGGGCAACCTCGTCGGGGTCACCGAGTACGCCGCGGCCCGGCGCGCGGGCTCCGGCCTGCCGCCGCTGCCCGCCCTGTTCGTCGTGGTCGACGAGTTCTCCGAGCTGCTCGCCCAGCGGCCGGAGCTGATCGACCTGCTCGTCACGATCGGCAGGCTCGGGCGCTCGCTCGGGCTGCACCTGCTGCTGGCCTCGCAGCGCCTCGACGAGGGCCGGCTGCGCGGGCTCGAGTCGCACCTGTCCTACCGGATCGCGCTGCGCACCTTCTCCGTCGCGGAGTCCCGGGCCGTCCTCGGCGTGCCGGACGCACACCGGCTGCCGTCCACGCCCGGTTCGGCGTTCCTCGCCACCGGCACCGGCGAGCTCGTCCGGTTCCGGTCCGCGTACGTGTCGGGGCCGGACACGATGGCGAGCGCACCCGCCCCGGCGCCGCGGCGCCCGCGGGCCCACCCGTTCCGCGTCGCGCCCGTGCGGGCGCCCCACGCACCGCCACTGCCGGACGGGGACACCGCGGACGGGCCGAGCGTCCTCGACTCCGTCATCGCGGCGATGGCCGGGTCCGGTCCGCCCGCCCACCGGGTCTGGCTCCCGCCGCTGGACGACCCGCCGCCGCTGGACGAGGTGCGCGGACCCGCCGGCGCCCCGCTGGAGGTGGCCGTCGGGCTCGTCGACCGGCCCTACCAGCAGCGCCGTGACGCGCTCGTCGTCGACCTGGCCGGCGGGCACCTCGCCGTCGTCGGTGCGCCCCGCACCGGGAAGTCCTCCGCGCTGGCCACCACCGTGCTGGGGTTGGCTCTCTCCAGCACCCCCGACGAGCTCGGCGTGCACGTGCTCGACTTCGGCGGCGGCGCGCTGTCCGCGCTGGCCGGGCTCCCGCACGTCGGCACGGTCGCCGACCGGCAGCAGCCGGACCTCGTGCGCCGGGTCGTCGCCGAGTTCGCGGCCGTGCTCGCGCGGCGCGAGCAGCTCTTCCGGGAACACGGCATCGCTTCGGTGGAGGCGTTCCGGGCCGGCCGGGCCACGGGTGCGTTCCCGGACGAACCGGCCACCGACGTCCTGCTCGTCGTCGACGGGTACCTCGTCCTGCGGGGCGAGTTCGACGAGCTGGAGGCGCGGCTGCTGCCGCTGGCCGCGCAGGGCCTGTCCTACGGGCTGCACCTCGCGCTGTCGGCCACCCGCTGGAGCGAGCTGCGCCCGGCGCTGAAGGACCTGGTCGTCGGCCGTATCGAGCTGCGGCTGGGCGAGGCCGCCGAGTCCGAGGTCGACCGGCGCCGGGCCGCCGCCGTGCCCGCCCGCCCGGGGCACGGGCTCGCGGCCGACGGCGCGCCCGCCGTGGTCGCCGCCCCCCGGCTCTCCACAGCGGACCTCCCGGCGCTCGTGGCCGGGATCGCCCGCGACCGGCGCGGCCCCGGGTTCGCCGGGGTGCGGCTGCTGCCCGATCGCATCGACCTCGGCCGGCTGCCGCCCGGCGCCACGGGCGTTCCGCTCGGGGTGGACGAGGAGCGGCTCGCACGCGTGGCGCTCGACCCCGCCGCCGACCCGCACCTGCTGTGCTTCGCCGACGCGGAGAGCGGCAAGACCGCGCTGCTGCGGCTGGTCGCGCACGGCGTCGTCACGGCACTCGCGCCCGAAGAGGCGCGCATCGTGGTGGTCGACCACCGGCGCACCCTCCTGGGCGTGGTGCCCGGCACCCACCTGATCGGCTACACGAGCACCCCCGATGCCACCGCGGTGGCCGCCCGCGAGGTGGCGGACTCGCTGCGCGCGCGGCTGCCCGGCCCGGGCGTCACGCCCCGGGAGCTGCGGGGACGCAGCTGGTGGAGCGGGCCCGACGTGTACGTGCTCGTCGACGACTACGACCTCGTCGCCCCGGGCGGCGGCACGGCGAACCCGCTGCTCCCACTCGTGGAGTTCCTCGCGCAGGCCAAGGACGTCGGGCTGCACCTGGTCGTCGCCCGGCGGTGCGGTGGCGCCGCGCGGGCCCTGTACGACCCCGTGCTCGGGCGGCTCCGCGAGCTCGCCACCCCCGGCCTCGTCATGAACGGCAGCCCCGACGAGGGCGCCCTGATCGGCGCCGTCAAGCCGTCCTCCGAGCCGCCGGGGCGCGGGATGCTGGTCGACCGGCGGCGGAACGCGCGCCGCGTCCAGCTCGCCTGGCTGCCACCGCAGGACGACGGGTCGTGACCGGCGTCCCGGTTCGCGTCGCGGTCCAGGAGGGCGCGGGCTTCGTCCGGGTCGCGGGTGCGGCCGCGGACGGCCCGCCGTGGCTGATCGCCGAGCTGCCGGCACCGGGGCCCGGGGTCGCCGTGCTCCTCGCCGAGCTCGTCGGGCCGCCGCCGCAGGAGCTGGTGCTCGTCCATCCCGCGCGGTGGTCGCCCGCGTGCGCGCAGCGATGGGTCCGGGAGTGCGCCGGGCTGGCCGGCCGGGTCCGCACCGTGCCCGCGCCGCTCGCGGCCGCCGGCCCGGGCGAGGTCGCCGTGCTCGACGTCGGCGAGACGGTGGCGGAGGCCGCCCTGCTGGACCCAGCCGGTCACGTGCGGGCCGTGGCCGCGGCGGAGGTCGGCGGGCGGCTCCTGGACGAGAAGGTGGCCGCTCGCACGGGCCGTGACCCGGCGGCGGCACGGGCGGTGCGGGAGGCGTTGTCGCTGCTCCCGGTCGTGGACGGGGTCGGAGCCGCGGACGTTCGGACGCTGCTCGCAGTGCCGCTCGGGGCCGCGGTGGAGGTGTTGCGCGAGGTGCTGGCGGACGCCCCGCGGGTCCTGCTCATCGGCGGGCTGGCCCGCACCCCCGCGCTAGCTCGTGCGGTCGATGAGGCAGGCATCACGCAGGTGGAGGTTGCCCATCGTCCGGAGGCTGCCGCAGTGCTGGGTGCATTGGACAGCGTTGTGGATCCGTACTGCTGTTCTGAGGGCCCCTCGACAGCAGTACGGCTCCATACTGCTGTCCATCTGCCCGAGCTGCCCTCCCGTCGGCGGCGGCCCTTGCGGGTGGCGTTGGTGGGTTGCGTTGGCGCAGTCGTCTGCGTCGGGCTGCTCCTGCTCGGGCGGCTCCTGGCTCCGCCGGCCGCCGACGCCCTGCCGGCGGGTGTCCTGGTGCAGTACGGCTACCGGCTGGACGTGCCCGCGGGCTGGGAGCACACGGGCGGGCTGCCCGAGCGGCGCAGGGTGCTGCTCACCCCGCTGGCCGCGCCGGAGGCCAGCGACCTGATCGCGGTCGAGCGTTCGCCGCTCGGCTACGACACGGCCGCCGAGCCGCAGCGGGCGCGGGCCGAGCTGCGCGCCGCGTTCGACGCCGCCGTGACCGCCGGCTCCGCGTTCTCCGGCTACGACCCGGCCAGCCGCTTCGCCGGACGCCCGGTCACCGCCTACCGGCAGGAGGAGCCCGGCGGCACCGCCGTCGACTGGTTCGTCGTCCTCGACCGCGACGCGCAGCTCAGCGTCGGCTGTCGCCACACGCCTGCGGGCGCGGAGGCGGTGCGGGCGGCCTGCGCCGTGGTCGTCGCGTCGGTCCGCCGTGCGTGACGTTCACACCTGCGAACGATCTGCCGCGTTCCGGCCCGCCGGGGCGGGCCCCGGTGCGAGCGTGACGGCATCCGCACGGAAAGGGGACCGGCATGACCCAGGGGTTCGGCGCCAGCGTCGAGGAGATGCAGACCGCCGCGAAGCACGTGCTCGCCGTCAACGACACGGTGCAGACCGACCTGGCCACGTTGCGGGCCCGGCTCGCCCCGCTCGCCGGGGCGTGGCAGGGCGCCGCGGCGGCGGAGTTCGCGAAGCTCATGCTGCGCTGGGACACCGACGCGAAGGCGCTGAGCGACGCCCTGCGGGGCATCGGCGAGTCGATACGGGGAAGCGGTGTGAGCTACCAGGCGCAGGAGGACCAGCACACCGGTGACCTGTCCGCGATCCGCGCGGCGCTGGGCTGAGGGAGACCGGGATGACCGAGATCAGGGTCACGTTCGCGGCGCTCGAGGCCGCGCAGTCCGACGTCACCGGCGTCGCGACCCGCATGGCCGGCGAACTGGAGGACCTCAAGCGGTTCCTCACGCCGCTGGTCGCCACCTGGGTGGGGCAGGCAGCCACCGACTACCAGGTCGAACAGCGCCGGTGGGACACCGCGGCCGCCAACCTCGCCACCGTGCTCGGCCAGATCGGCGTTGCGCTCGCGTCGGCGAACGAGAGCTACCGTCGGGTCGAACAGGCCAACGCCGCGCGCTGGCGATGACGTTCCGCCGCGTGAGGTGCCCCCCGCCGGGAGTCCAACACATGTCTCGACGGCCCAGGTCCCCGCTGGGCGCACCGGCGAACCGCCCGAGTATGCCGATACGCGCGGCGGCTCGCCGGCACACCCAGCGGAAACCTGGGTCCGCCGATACACGCACCGGACCCCCAGCGGGGGACACCAGGGGGCGTTTTGACCCCCCTCGGACGCGGCGGGTACCCTCGATATTCGATGTGCGGCGGGTGGACACCCGCGGCCGTGCCAGCACGGCCCGCACGGCCCGGCCCACGGGCCCGGCGCCCCAGCATGCCGCACTCGCGCACCAGAGGCAGCTCCCACGAGCAGACGACAGCGACGAGGTAGGTCCGTGCCCACGTACAGCCCCAAGCCCGGCGAGATCACTCACGCCTGGCACGTGATCGACGCCACCGACGTGGTGCTCGGCCGCCTCGCCACGCACGCCGCCACCCTCCTGCGCGGGAAGCACAAGCCCACCTACGCCCCGCACATGGACACGGGCGACTTCGTCATCATCGTCAACGCCGAGAAGATCGCCGTCTCGGGCACCAAGCGGGACGACAAGTTCGTCTACCGCCACAGCGGCTACCCCGGCGGCCTGAAGCAGCGCACCGTCGGTGAGATGATCGAGAAGCACCCGGACCGGCTCGTCGAGAAGGCGATCAAGGGCATGCTCCCGAAGAACCGCCTGGGCCGGGCGATGGCCAAGAAGCTCAAGGTCTACGCCGGCCCCGAGCACCCGCACGCCGCGCAGAAGCCGGCCGCGTTCGAGATCACCCAGGTCGCGCAGTGACCACGCCAGACGCGACCACACCGGAAGAGGGACAGCCCGTGACCACCCCCGAGTCCGAGGTCGAGGCCGTCGAGGAGGCCGCGGTCGACGCCGAGGCCACCGAAGACGCCGAGGCCACCGACGCCACTGAGGCCGACGAGGCCACCGACGCCGACGAGGCCACCGACGCCGACGAGGCCACCGACGCCGACGAGGCCACCGAGATCGCCGACGCCGCTGACGAGTTCGACACCGACATCGCCGCCGACGTCGCGCTGCCCGAGATCCCGGCCGTCTTCTCCGACCGCCCGATCCAGACCGTCGGCCGCCGCAAGGAGGCCGTGGTCCGGGTGCGGCTCATGCCCGGGTCCGGTTCCTTCCGGCTCAACGGCAAGTCGCTCGAGGAGTACTTCCCCAACAAGCTGCACCAGCAGCTGATCCGGGAGCCGCTCGTCACCGTCGAGAAGACCGAGCGCTTCGACATCTTCGCCAACCTCAAGGGTGGCGGCACGTCCGGCCAGGCAGGCGCACTGCGGCTGGCCATCGCCCGCGCGCTGGTCGAGGCCGACTCCGAGGACCGCCCGCCGCTGAAGAAGGCCGGCTTCCTCACCCGTGACCCGCGGGTCATCGAGCGCAAGAAGTACGGCCTCAAGAAGGCCCGCAAGGCGCCCCAGTACAGCAAGCGCTGACGCATTGAGCGCACGGCGCCTGTTCGGCACCGACGGCGTCCGCGGACTGGCCAACGGCGAGCTCCTCACCCCGGAGCTCGCCGTGGCGCTTTCCGCATCGGCTGCCCGGGTGCTGGCGGAGCGCGACCGCTCGCGGCGCCCGGTCGCCGTCGTCGGACGCGACCCGCGCGCGAGCGGCGAGATGCTCGAGGCCGCGGTCGTCGCCGGGCTCACGTCCGCCGGTGCCGACGCGGTGCGCGTCGGGGTCCTGCCCACACCCGCGGTCGCGTACCTGGTCGGTGACCTCGGGGCCGACCTCGGCGTGATGATCTCCGCGTCGCACAACCCGATGCCGGACAACGGCATCAAGCTGTTCGCCGCGGGCGGCCACAAGCTCCCGGACGCCGTGGAGAGCGCCGTCGAGGACGGGTTGGGTGCCGCTGCGGCTCGGCCCACCGGCCCGGCCATCGGCCGGGTGCACGATCTCGGCGACGCCTCCGCCCGCTACCGCGACCACCTGCTGACCGTCACGCCCGCCCCGCTGTCCGGGCTGCGCGTGGTGGTCGACTGCGCGCACGGGGCCGCGTCCACGGTTGCCCCGGAGACGTACCGGCGCGCGGGTGCCGAGGTGGTGGCGCTGCACGCCGAGCCGGACGGGCTCAACATCAACGACGGCGTCGGCTCCACCGACGTCGGCGCGCTACGTGCGGCGGTCCTGGCAAGCGGTGCTGAGCTGGGCATCGCCCACGACGGCGACGCCGACCGCTGCCTGGCCGTCGACGCCACCGGCGCGGACGTCGACGGCGACCAGATCATGGCCGTGCTGGCCCTCGCCCTGCGCGATGCGGGTGAGCTGGCCGCCGACACGCTCGTCGCCACCGTCATGAGCAACCTCGGGCTGCACCTGGCGATGCGCGAGGCCGGCATCACGGTGCGCACCACGGCCGTCGGCGACCGGTACGTGCTCGAGGAGCTGCGCCAGGGCGGGTTCAGCCTCGGCGGTGAGCAGTCGGGGCACGTCGTGATGCCGCGGTACTCCACCACCGGCGACGGCCTGCTCACCGCGTTGCGGCTGATGGCGCGCATGGCGGCCACCGGGCGGTCGCTCGCCGAGCTCGCCGCGATCGTCACCCCGCTGCCCCAGGTGCTGCAGAACGTGCGCGTGGCCGACAAGGCCGCGGTGGCCGGGTCCCCCGCCGTCCGCCGGGCGGTGGAGAAGGCCGAGATCGAGCTCGCGGGCTCCGGGCGCGTCCTGCTGCGGCCGTCCGGCACCGAGCAGCTCGTGCGGGTCATGGTCGAGGCACCCACGCCGGAGCAGGCACAGGCCACCGCTGTCCGGTTGGCCGAAGTCGTCGCCGCGGTCCACTAGTACGCCTCGCGCGAGCCGCCCCGGGTGGGGCGAACGGCACCCTCGCACGCCAGGCGCGAGCGAGCGCGCCGCCCGTACCACCGACGCCGGGCGCCGCGGGGAGATCGAGCTCGGCCTACGGCGAGGTGTCGACCCCGGCGTAGGCGTGTGCGAACCAGCTCGCCAGCAGCGGGTCGCCGAGCAATGCCGAGAGCCAGCCCTCCCGCAGGCCGGTCGCGAACCCGCCCGGCGCCGCGCCGAGGGGTTCGGCGCCGTTGCGGAAGCCGGACATGATCATCCGCAGGTACCACATGGTGAACGCCTCGGTGCGCCAGATCGCGGGCAGCCGGGTGCTCGAGTACGCCGCGAGGCGGCGACCGTCCCGGGCCGCGCCGAAGCGGTCGACGAGCCCGGCGGCCAGCTCGACCGCGTCCTGGATCGCGAGGTTCATGCCCTTGCCGGCCGCGGACGTGATGAGGTGCGCGGAGTCGCCCGCGAGGAAGAGCCGGCCGTCCTGCATCGGCTCGTGGACCCGCACCCGCAGGTCGACCACGGTCGGCTCGCCGAGCGGCACGCCGTCGAGCTTGCCGTGGATGGCGAGCCGGTGTGCCAGCTCCGCGCGGATCCGGGCCTCGGGCCAGTCCGCGGAGGTGTCCGTGGCCGACGCCTCCAGGTAGTAGCGGGTCTGGTGCGGGCCCCGGCGCATCTGCCCCGCGAAGCCGCGCGGGTGCAGGCCGTAGATCTGGTGCTCCTCGAGCGGCGGGGCGTCGGCGATCACCGCGACGAGGCGGGCGGGCAGGTCCTCCTCGCTCGAGCGCAGGCCCGTCATCGCCGCGGCGACCACGCTGTGGGAGCCCTCGCACCCGACCACGACCCGGCCGCCGACCTCGGCGCCGTCGGCGAGCGTGACGACGGCGCCGTCGGCGTCCTGGCGTGCCCCGGTGACGGTGCAGGCGAACCGCACGTCGCCGCCGTCGGCCACCACCGCGTCGCTCAGGGCGCCGACCAGCTCGTGCTGGGGGTAGATGAAGTTCGGCCGGTCGCCGGTCAGCCGGCCGTAGTCGAACACCGTCGACGCGGCGGGCGTCCGGAACTCCATGCGGCCGTTGCGGAGCCCGAAGTCGAGATCCACACCGGCGATGCCGGCCGTCCGCAGCAGCTCGACGGTGCGGTACTCGATCAGGCCGGCCCCGAGCTTGGCGGTCAGCTCGGCCCGCGACCGGCGTTCGACCACCTCGACCGCGATCCCGGCCCTCTGGAGCAGGCGCGCCAGCACGAGGCCGGCGGGACCGGCACCTACGACAACGACATCCCGCAGCACATCCCCCATGGCATCCCCCCCACGCCGATTTCCGCATTCTGCCCCGGTGGGCGGTCGCTCGGGGCACGATCGCCCCATGCCGCCCGATCTGCACCTCCAACCCGACGGGCTGCGCCTGCACGCCCGTTCGGCGTCCGGGCTGGCGGACGAGCTGCATGCCGCACTGCGTGGCGCGCCCGCGGGCTTCGAGGCCGAGCGACTCCGGGGTGCGGTCCGGGCGGCGGTGTCCGAGCTCGCGGAGCTCGCCGCCGCGCTCCACGGTGCCGCCGTCGCCGGGGACACGGCGGACGCGGAGATGTCGGCCGTGCTCACCCGCCTCCGGGATGCCCTGGGCGAGCCGTGAGCGACGATGCGCTCCACGACGCGGCGCGGTGGTGCGCGCGGCTCGCCGAGGTCCTCGGTGACGTCGGCCGCCGGGCCGTGGAGCTCGGTCAGCTGGTGGCCCGCGACTGGCCGGACGCCCACGGCCGCGAGTGGGCGGAACGCACGTCGTCGCTCGGTGGCCTGCTCCAGCGGGAGGCGACGGCCGCGGCCGAGCTCGGCGGGTCGTACGCCCGTGCCGGGCGGGGCACCGGGATGCGGCTCGGTGGCACGGACGCCCAGCGCGTCGACGACGAGCGGGGCATGCGGATCGCCGGGCTCGATCCACCTCCTCCGGGTGGCTGAGCTACGACGGACCAGCGGTACGGATCAGGGGCGGGCGGTCAGGGTGGTGCCGGACACCTTGCCGTCGACGAGGACGTCGACGCGGTCCTCGCCCAGGAGGTGGTGGAGCAGGAACGCCGTGACGAGGGCGCGGGTGAGGCGGCGGGTCTTGGCATCCGGGCTGCCGGACAGCACGAGGTCGCTCCAGTGCACGCCCTCGAGGAACCCGGTGTGGGAAGCCTTGGTGAGGGTGCGCAGCCAGACGGGTCCGCCGGCGGCCGCCGCCACCGGCTCGGCGTTGCCCGCGGCCGGCGAGACGGTGTCGCGACCAGCGGCGAGGTGCAGCACGGGCACCGTGACCGCCTGCGCCGCCTCGATGACGGATGCGTGCGTGTGGGCCACCGCGATCGTGACGACGGCCGCGGCCCGCGAGTGGCCGTGGGCGGCCACGAGCGCGGCCCCGCCCCCGATGCCGTGGCCGGCGAACGCGGTGCGGCGGGCGTCGACGCTGATCCGCCCGTCGCCGAGCCGCACGCCGGCGCACACGTCGAGGGTGGTGCGCAGGTCGGCGGCGAAGCCGGCGTGGCTGGGCAGCGGGCCGCGGTGGCTGCCGGGGGCGGCGGCGACCATGCCCCAGGACGCCAGGTGGCGCAACAGGCCGGCGTAGCGCTCGGGCGGTTGCAGCCAGTCGTGCCCGAACGCGACGGCGGGCAGCCCGAGGCCTTCCTCGGGCGCGAAGACCACGCCGGGGAGGCCGACCATGCCGAGGTCGCCACGCAGGACGGTGTGCGGGCCGGGCCGCGACAGCTGCTCGACGGCGTCCTTGGCGCCGCGCACCTCGGGCGGTCGGGCTGCGGAGCGGGTGCGGGTCACACGGGCACGTTAGCGGCCCCGGCGTGACGAGGCGACGGGACGCGCGCAGCCGTTCTAGGCTCGCCGCATGAGGGGTGTGTGGACCGCGCAGCAGGTGCGGGATGCCGAGGCCGTGCTGCTGGCCCGCACCCCGGAAGGTGCGCTGATGCGGCGGGCCGCGTTCGGGCTCGCGGTGCACGCGCGCCGGATGCTCGCCGCCGACGGCCGGGTGGCCGGGCGGCGGGTCGTGCTGCTCGTCGGGGCGGGCAACAACGGCGGCGACGCGCTGTGGGCCGGCATGGAGCTGCGCAGGCGCGGGGTGGGCGTCACCGCGGTGCTGCTCGAACCGGCCCGGGCGCACGCCGCGGGACTCGAGGCGTTGCTGCGCGCCGGCGGGCGCACGGTGGACGCCGAGGCCGGGCTCGTCGCGGTCGCCGGCGCCGACCTCGTGATCGACGGCGTCATCGGCATCTCCGGCCGGGGCGCGTTGCGGGAGCCGGCCGCCCGGCTGGTCACGGCCGTCGAGCACGCCGGCGTCCCGGTGCTGGCCGTGGATCTGCCCAGCGGTGTCGACCCGGACACCGGCGCCGTCGACGGTCCCGCCGTCACCGCCGCCGCGACCGTCACGTTCGGTGCGCTCAAGCCGGTGCACGTCCTCGCCGCGGGTCGTTGCGGACCGGTGCACCTGGTGGACATCGGGCTCACCCCGCTGCTGCCCGAGCCGCACGCCCACGTCCTCGACGCCCCCGACGTGGGCCGGTGCTGGCCGGTGCCCGGGCCGGGCGACGACAAGTACACGCAGGGCGTCACGGGGATCGCGGCCGGATCGGCGACGTACCCGGGGGCGGCGGTGCTGGCGGCCGGCGCCGCCGCGCTCGCGACCAGTGGCATGGTCCGGTTCGCCGGCAGCGCGGCGCCCGGCGTGCGCTACCGCTGGCCGGAGGTGGTGGCCGCCGGGTCGATCGAGGAGGCCGGGCGCGTGCAGGCCTGGTCGGTGGGGCCGGGCATCGGCACGGACGACGCCGGCCGCGCGGTGCTGGCGGCAGCGATCGCCGCCGGGGTGCGGCTGTGCGTGGACGCCGACGCCATCACGCTGCTCGCCGCCCACGAGGACCTCAGGGACGCGCTGCGGGGACGGCCGGTGGTGATCACCCCCCACGGCCGGGAGTTCGCCCGGGTGGCGGACGAGGTGGGCGCCGACCGGATCGGGGCGGCGCGCCGGGTGGCGGCCGACCTCGGCGTCACCGTGCTGCTCAAGGGCAACGCCACCGTCGTCGCCGATCCGGACGGGCGCGTGCTCGTGCACCCGGCGACCTCCTCGTGGGCGGCCACGGCAGGGTCCGGCGACGTCCTCACCGGCATGATCGGTGCCCTGCTCGCCGCGGGCCTCGAGCCGTGGTGGGCCGCGGGTTGCGCCGCGTACGTCCACGGCCTGGCGGCGGATCTGGCCGCGCGCGGCGCCCCGGCCCCGGCGTCGCGGTTGCAGGCCGCGCTGCCGGCGGCGATCCGCTCCGTACGGGCTGCTCCGCTCTGACACCGATGCCCGCTCGCGGGTGGATCGGAGGTCGGGCCAGCCGGGATGCGTGCTCCCCGGCAAGTGCGATGATTGACTACGTGGAGTCTCCGTCGAGCGCGCCGCGGGCCGAAGCCCTCGTCGATCTCGCCGCTGTCCGCCACAACGTGGAGGTGCTTCGCGCGGCGGCCTCGACAGCCGAGCTGATGGCGGTGGTCAAGGCCGACGGGTACGGGCACGGCGCGGTGCCGGTGGCGGAGGCGGCGCTGGCGGCGGGCGCGTCCTGGCTGGGTGTGTGCACGCTCGAGGAGGCCGCCGAGCTGCGTGGGGCCGGGATCACGGCGCCGCTGCTGTCGTGGCTGCACCTGCCGGACGACGACTTCACCGATGCCGTCGGCGCCGACGTGGACCTCTCGGTCGCGTCGAGGTCGCACCTCGCCGCCGTCATCGCCGGTGCCCGGCGCGCGGGCCGTCCGGCGCGGGTGCACCTGAAGGTCGACACGGGGTTGTCCCGGGGCGGCGCGCAGCCCGCGGAGTGGCACGGCCTGCTCGACGACGTCGAGAAGGCGGCCGCCGACGGGCGGGTGGAGGTCGTGGCGGTCTGGTCCCACCTGGCCAACGCCGACGTCCCCGGCCACCCCTCGCTCGACGCGCAGGCCGCGCGGCTCACCGCGGCGTGGGAGGCGGCCCGCGAGCGCGGGTTCGCGCCGATCCGGCACCTCGCGAACGCCGCGGCCACGCTCACCCGCCCCGACCTGCACTTCGACCTGGTCCGGCCGGGGATCGCGGTCTACGGGCTCGACCCGCTGGGGCGCCCGCCCGCCGAGACCTCCCTCCGGCCGGCGATGACGCTGCGCGGCCGCGTGGCGCTGGTCAAGCGGGTGCCGGCCGGCGAGGGCGTGTCGTACGGGCACGAGTGGACCACCCCGTGCGCCACCACACTGGCCCTCGTGCCGCTCGGGTACGCCGACGGCGTGCCGCGCCGGTTGGGCGGGCGGATGCGGGTGTGGCTCGCCGCCGGCCTGCGACCGGTCGTCGGCCGCGTGAGCATGGATCAGGTCGTGGTGGACTGCGGGGACGACGCGGACGTCCGGGAGGGTGACACAGCGGTGTTCTTCGGGCCCGGTGACGACGGTGAGCCGACCGCGCAGGACTGGGCGGACGAGCTCGGCACCATCCACTACGAGATCGTGACGGGCGTGCACAGCAGGCGAGTGAGCCGTACGTACACCGGGGCCGCCGGGTGAGACGAGGACAGATCTGGGGGGCCGTCGCCGGAGCGACCGGCGCGGCGGTCACCGGTGTCGCCGTCGGCGTGGCCGCGCGGAAGCATTCACGGGTCGCGGCGGAGCGCAGGCGGCTGGCGGCACAGCTGTCGGAGAAGCCGCCGCAGCTGGCCGGGCTGCCGGAGAGCGAGCCGTCGTCGGTCACCGCCGACGACGGGGTGCGCCTGTCCTGCGAGGAGATCGAGGCGCGCGACGGCAACCCGGCGCTCACCGTGGTGCTGGTGCACGGCTTCGCGCTGGACCGCCGCACGTGGCACTTCCAGCGCCAGTCGCTGCCCGCGCTCTCCGACCCGTCGATCCGGGTGGTGCTCTACGACCAGCGCAGCCACGGCCGTTCGGAGCGCGCCCCGCGGGAGAGCTGCACGATCGAGCAGCTCGGCCACGACCTCGACGCGGTGATCAGGGCGCTGGCCCCCGAGGGTCCGCTCGTGCTCGCCGGCCACTCGATGGGCGGTATGACGATCATGGCGCTCGCCGAGCAGAACCCGGCGTTGTTCGCCGAGCGCGTGGCCGGGGTCGCGCTCGTGTCGACGTCGGCGGGCGAGGTGGCGAGCGGTGGTCTGCCGGGCACCCTGCTCTCCCGGCACAACCCGCTCACCCGCGGCGTCGGGTTGGTCGCGCGGTTGCAGCCCACCCTCGTGGAGACCGCGAGGCGGGCGCTGGGGGAGGTCCTCTGGTCCCTCACCCGCAGCTTCGCCTACGGCGACCGCAACGTCGCGCCCTGGCTGGTCGACCTCGTGGACACGATGATCAGCACCAACGCCGTCGACGCGTTGATCGACTTCACGGACACCGTCAACAGCCACAACCGGGTCGCCGCGCTGCCCGCGCTGGCGGGCTGCGACGTGCTCGTGGCGGCGGGCGACGCCGATCGCGTCATCCCCGTCAGGCACAGCGACGTGATCGCGGCCGAGTTACCGGCCGCCCGGCTGATCCACTTCCCGGGCGTCGGGCACCTGCCGATGCTGGAGCAGCCGGCCGCGATGGACGAGGCCCTGATCGATCTCATCCGGCGCAGCGCCGACCGCGTCCGCCCGCGCCGATACCGGTGGCGCGCATGACGACGTTCACCGAGACGGGACTGGAGTTGGAAACAGAGCTGGTACTGCCCGAGCCCGCCGACACGGAGGCGCTCGGCGAGCGCCTCGCCGCCGAGCTGGGGCCGGGCGACCTCGTCGTGCTGTCCGGGCCGCTCGGCGCCGGCAAGACCGTGCTCGTGCGGGGCATCGCCCGCGGGCTCGGGGTGGCCGGACCGGTCACCTCCCCGACGTTCGTGATCGCCCGCGAGCACCGGCCCCTCCCCGGCGGCCGCGGCGTGCCGCTCGTGCACGTCGACGCCTACCGCCTCGGCGGGGCCGCCGAGCTGGACGACCTCGACCTCGACACCGACCTCGCCGAAGCGGTCGTCGCCGTCGAGTGGGGCGAGGGCGTCGCGGAGCGGCTGGCCGAGCGGCACCTGCTCGTGCGGCTGCAACGGCAACCGGACGACGTGCGCACCGCCACCGTGTCCCGCATCGAGGAGCTGTAGTGCCGGTGATCGAAGCCGTGATCTTCGACTGGGGCGGCACCCTGAGCCCGTGGAAGACGGTCGACAACCTCGCGGGATGGCGCCTGCTCGCCGACGTCCTGCACGAGGGCGACGCGGAACGGGCCGCCGTACTCGCCGACGCCCTGCTCGTCGCGGAGGACGCCCGCTGGGCGGCGGTGCGCGACGAGCACCGGGCGTTCACGATCGCGCAGGTGCTGGCCGATGCCGCCGCGCACCACCCGGCCGACGTGCCGGCGGCGGTGCACGATGCCGCGCTGGCCGTCCACCGCGAGTTCTGGCTCGGCCAGCTCCCCACCGACCCCACCGCTCCTCCGGTGCTGCGCGCCTTGCGCGAGCGCGGGCTGAAGCTCGGGGTGCTGTCGTCCACCTCGTGGCCGCGCGACTGGCACGAGGACCGGTTCCGCACCGACGGCGTCCTGGACCTGTTCGACGCGTGCGTGTGGTCGAGCGACCTGGAGTGGACCAAGCCGCACCCCACGGCGTTCCGGGCCGCGATGGACGCCGTGGGCGTCGACGACCCCGCGCTGTGCGTCTACGTGGGCGACCGCCCCTACGACGACATCAGCGGCGCCAAGGCCGTGGGCATGCGGGCCGTGTTCGTGCCGCACTCGACGATCCCGGTGGCGCAGCAGGTGCCGGTGGACGTGCATCCCGACGCCGTGCTGCACCGGCTCACGGACCTACCCGACCTCATCGCGGACTGGTGAACCCACGCTCGTAGGCTCGGGTCGTGCTGGTCCTGGCCATCGACACCGCAACGCCCGCCGTCACCGCGGGGGTCGTCGAGCTGACCACCGACGCCGTCCTGCTGCGGGCCGCGCGCGTGGAGCACGACGCCCGCAAACATGCCGAGCTGTTGATCCCGGCCGTGCACGCGGTGTGCGCCGATGCCGACACGTCGTTGCGGGGGATCGCCGCGATCGTCGTGGGTGTGGGGCCGGGGCCGTTCACCGGGCTGCGGGTCGGCATGGTCACCGCCGCCGCGCTGGGCGACGCGCTCGACGTCCCGGTGCACGGCGTGTGCTCGCTCGACGCGATCGCCGTCGACGCGGCCGGGGAGGGGCCGCTGCTCGTCGTCACGGATGCCCGGCGCCGCGAGGTCTACTGGGCCGCGTACGACGACGCCGGTGGCCGGGTCGACGGGCCGCACGTGCAGGCGCCGGCCGCGGTGGTCGAGCGGGCCCGCGAGCTGGGTGCCGTGGCGGCGGCCGGCGGGTCGGCCGCGCTGGTCGGGCCGGCGGTGCGCCCGCCGGAGTCGCCGTCGCCCACGGGGCTCGTCGCGGTCGCGGCGCCGGCCCTGCGCGCGGGCGCGGCACCCGACCCGCTCGAACCGCTGTACCTCCGTCGCCCCGACGCCGTGGAGCCCGGCGCCCGCAAGCGGGTGGGCGCCTGATGCCCGCCACCGTCCAGATCGACACGCTGCGCGAGTCGGACGCCGCGCGCTGCGCGGAGCTGGAGCGGCTGCTGTTCCCCGGCGACGACCCGTGGAGCGAGCGCGCGTTCCGCGACGAGTTGCGGGCCGGTCACCCGTACCTGGCGGCGCGGGACGGCGAACTGCTCGTCGGGTACGCGGGGCTCGGGTTCGTCGCCGGGCCGCCGCAGGTCGAGGCGGAGATCCACACGATCGGCGTGGACCCTGCCCACCAGCGGCGCGGCATCGGCCGGGCGTTGTTGCGCGGGCTCCTCACGGTGGCCGACGAGCTGGGCGCCACCGTGTTCCTCGAGGTCCGCACGGACAACGAGGCCGCGCGGGCGCTCTACGAGATGGAGGGCTTCGCCGTCGTGGGCCTGCGCAAGCGCTACTACCGGCCCAGCGGCGCGGATGCGTACACGATGCGGCGGGGATCGAGTTCATGATCGTTCTGGGGATCGAGACGTCCTGCGACGAGACCGGCGTGGGCGTGGTGGCCGTCGCCCACGACGGCGGCGTCACGTTGCTGGCCAACGAGGTGGCGTCCTCTGTGGAGGAGCACGCGCGGTTCGGCGGCGTGGTGCCGGAGGTGGCGTCGCGGGCGCACCTGCAGGCGATGGTGCCCGCCGTGCACCGTGCGCTCGCCACCGCGGGCGTGACCGGCCGTGACGTGGCGGCGGTCGCGGTGACCGCCGGCCCCGGGCTCACCGGCGCCCTGCTCGTCGGGGTCGCCGCCGCGAAGGCGTACGCCGCCGCGTGGGACGTGCCGCTGTACGGCGTGAACCACCTCGCCGCCCACGTCGCCGTCGACACGCTGCAGCACGGCCCGCTGCCGCCCGCGCTCGCGCTGCTCGTCTCCGGCGGGCATTCGAGCCTGCTGGACGTGCCCGACCTGGCCGGCCCGGTCACCCCGCTCGGCGCCACGATCGACGACGCGGCGGGGGAGGCGTTCGACAAGGTGGCGCGGCTGCTCGGGCTCCCGTTCCCCGGCGGGCCGCACATCGACCGCGTCGCCCGCGATGGCGACCCCGCCGCGGTCGCGTTCCCCCGCGGCCTCACCGGGCCGCGCGACGCACCCTTCGACTTCTCCTTCTCCGGCCTGAAGACGGCCGTCGCCCGCCACGTCGAGGCGCTCGAGCGGGCCGGTACCCCGGTCCCGGTGCCGGACGTGGCCGCGAGCTTCCAGGAGGCCGTCGTCGACGTGCTGACGGCGAAGGCCGTGCGCGCCGCCCGGGAGCGCGGGATGGACACCCTGTTGCTCGGCGGCGGTGTGGCCGCCAACTCGCGGCTGCGGGTGCTGGCGGAGGAGCGATGTGCCGCGGCCGGGATCCGGCTCCGGGTGCCCCGGCCGGGCCTGTGCACGGACAACGGGGCGATGGTGGCGGCGCTGGGCGCCCACCTCTTCGCGGCTGGCGCGAAGCCCAGCCCGGCCGACCTGCCGGCCGACTCCGCCCTCCCGGTCACCGAGGTACTCGTCGGCTGAGGGCGCTCACACACGAACTCCGGCGCTGACACACCAACTGCAGTTGGTGTGCGACGACGCAAGTTGGTGTGTCAGCCGGGGTTCATCCTGCCGCACACCGCCCCCCGGGCCGCCGCTACGCCGAGGCGTGGGACAGCAGGCGCAGCTCGTCGTCGGTCAGCTGCAGCCGCAGCATCGGCAGCAGGGCGGCCAGCTGTTCGGGGTTACGGGCGCTCGCGATCGGCGCGGTGACGGTCGGCTGCTCGGCGAGCCACGCGAGCGCCACGGCCGCCACCGGGACCCGGTGGCCCGCGGCGATCTCGTCCAGCACCGCGAGGACGGCGCGGCCGCGGTCGTCGAGGTAGGCGAGCGCCCCCTCGGAGCGCTCGCTCTCGACCCGCGTGTCGGGCCGGTACTTGCCGGTGAGGAAGCCCTTCGCGAGCGCGTAGTACGGCATGCAGGCGAGGCCCTCGCTCTCGACGAGCGGGGCGAGCGCGTTCTCGTAGTCCTCGCGCTCCATGAGGTTGTAGTGCGGCTGCAGCGCCACGTAGGGGGCGAGGCCGTCCCGGGCGGAGACCTCCAGGGCCGACCGCAGCCGCTCGGCGGTGAAGTTGGAGGCGCCGAGCGCGCGCACCTTGCCGGCCCGGACGAGCGCGTCGAACGCGTCGGCGGTCTCCTCCTGCGGCGTGTCCTCGTCGTCGCGGTGGGCGTAGTAGAGGTCGATGTGGTCGGTGCGCAGCCGCCGCAGCGAGTCGTCCGCGGCCGCGGCGATGTTCTTCGCGGACAGCCCCTTGCGCTCCGGCCAGGAGCCCACCTTCGTGGCGATCACGACGTCGTCGCGGTTGCCGCGCGCCTGGATCCACTCCCCGATGAGCGCCTCCGACTCGCCGCCCGAGTTGCCCGGCGCACGCCAGAAGTAGGAATCGGCGGTGTCGACGAAGTTGCCGCCCGCGGCGACGTACGCGTCGAGCACGGCGAAGGACGTATCGCGGTCGGCCGTCCAGCCGAAGACGTTGCCGCCGAGGCAGAGCCGTGTGACGTCGAGGTCGCTCGAGCCGATCTTCACCATGGTTCACAAGCCTACGAGCAGCGGCGGAGGGGCGCAGACGCGGCGGGGGTGTCGGCGTTGAGGCCTGGCACTCTCATGGGTAGAGTGCCAACGGTACGGCCCGGACGCTCCGGCACCCGCGACGACGGGGCGCCCGCGCGCTGTCCACCAGAACCCATTCAGCGAGTGCACGCACCCCAGGAAGGGGAGGTCATCAAGTGGCGAACATCAAGCCGCTCGAGGACAAGATCGTCGTCCAGGCCAGCGAGGCCGAGACCACCACCGCGTCCGGCATCGTCATCCCGGACACGGCCAAGGAGAAGCCGCAGGAGGGCAAGGTCCTCGCGGTCGGCCCCGGTCGCATCGACGACAACGGCAACCGCGTCCCGCTCGACGTGAGCGTCGGCGACGTCGTCATCTACTCGAAGTACGGCGGCACCGAGGTCAAGTACAACGGCGAGGAGTACCTCATCCTCTCCGCCCGCGACGTGCTCGCGGTCGTCAACTGACCCACCCCGTGTCACCGCCGCCCCGGTGGTCCCTCGACCGAGCGGGCCGCCGGGGCGGTGGCGTGTTCAGCTGAGTAGAGAGAGGCAGGCATGCCGAAGCAGATCAGCTTCGACGAGACGGCGCGCCGCGCGCTGGAGCGCGGGGTGAACCAGCTGGCCGACGCGGTCAAGGTCACCCTCGGCCCGCGCGGTCGCCACGTCGTGCTGGACAAGAAGTTCGGTGGGCCGACCGTCACCAACGACGGCGTCACCATCGCACGTGAGATCGACCTGGAAGACCCGTTCGAGAACCTGGGCGCCCAGCTCGCGAAGACCGTCGCCACCAAGACCAACGACGTGGCGGGCGACGGCACCACCACCGCCACCGTGCTCGCACAGGCGATGGTGGCCGCAGGCCTGCGCAACGTCGCGGCCGGCGCCAACCCGACCGCGCTCGGCAAGGGCATCGCGCTCGCCGCCGAGAAGGTGGCCGAGGTGCTCAAGGAGAAGGCCGTCCCGGTCGAGGGCAAGGCCATCGCGCAGGTCGGAGCCATCGCCTCCCGCGAGGAGGAGATCGGCGCGCTGATCAGCGAGGCGCTGGAGAAGGTCGGCACCGACGGCGTCATCACCGTCGAGGAGGGCTCCACGCTCGCCACCGAGCTGGAGATCACCGAGGGCCTGCAGTTCGACAAGGGCTACCTCTCGCCGTACTTCGTCACCGACGCCGAGTCGATGGAGGCCGTGCTCGAGGACGTCTACGTCCTCCTGCACCAGGAGAAGATCGGCGCGATCGCCGACCTGCTCCCGCTGCTGGAGAAGGTGCTCGGTGAGGGCAAGCCGCTCCTCATCGTGGCCGAGGACGTCGAGGGCGAGGCGCTGTCCACCCTCGTGGTCAACTCGATCCGCAAGACCGTGAAGGTCGCCCCGGTCAAGTCGCCGTTCTTCGGCGACCGCCGCAAGGCGTTCATGGACGACCTCGCGATCGCCACCGGCGGCACGGTCATCAAGCCCGAGGTCGGCCTGAAGCTGTCCGAGGCCGGGCTGGACCTGCTGGGCCGGGTCCGGCGCGCCGTGGTCACCAAGGACACCACCACCCTCGTCGAGGGTGCCGGGTCCAAGGAGGCCATCGACGGGCGCATCGCGCAGCTGCGGCGCGAGATCGAGGAGACCGACTCCGACTGGGACCGCGAGAAGCTGCAGGAGCGGCTCGCGAAGCTCTCGGGTGGTGTCGCCGTCATCAAGGCGGGTGCCGCCACCGAGACCGCCCTCAAGGAGCGAAAGCACCGCATCGAGGACGCCGTCTCGGCCACGCGTGCCGCGGTCGAGGAGGGCATCGTCCCCGGCGGTGGTTCGGCGCTGGTGCAGGCCGCGAAGGCGCTCGAGGGCGCCCTCGGCCTCAAGGGTGACGAGGCCACCGGTGTCGCCGTCGTGCAGCGGGCGCTCTCGGCACCGCTCTACTGGATCGCCGCCAACGGCGGTCTGGAGGGCGCGGTCGTCGTCGGCCGCGTCGCCGACCAGGAGTGGGGCCATGGCTTCAACGCCGCCAGCGCCACCTACGGCGACCTGCTCGCCGCCGGCGTGATCGACCCGGTCAAGGTCACCCGGTCCGCCGTGGTGAACGCCGCGTCGATCGCTCGGATGGTGCTCACCACCGAGAGCTCGGTCGTCGACAAGCCGGAGCCGCCGGCCCCCGCCGCAGGGGGCCACGGCCACGGGCACGGTCACGGTCACTGATCGGACAAGCCCGAGCGATTCACCCGCCGAACGGCACCCTCGTCCGCGAGGGTGCCGTTCGTCCGTATAGGGCCGGGGTTGCCCCGCCCCCGAACTGCCGTCGACGATGGTGCGGTGGCCCACACCGCGCACGCGCCGGGTCTCACGGTGTCCGCGACGGCCCGCCGGCTCGGGGTGGCTCCCGGCACGCTGCGCACCTGGGACCGCCGCTACGGGATCGGACCGAGCGATCACGCGCCCGGGCGGCACCGCCGCTACTCGACGGCCGACGTGGCCCGGCTCGAGCTGATGCAGCGGGCTCTCGTGCGCGGGGTGTCCCCGGGTGACGCGGCGCGCTACGCGATCTCGGTCCCGGTACCCGAAGGTGTGCCGGCACCGTCGGACGTGGGTGAGGGGCGGCCGCGCGGCGGGGGTCGCGGGCCGGGGTTGCCCGGGGCGGGTGGCCGCGCCCGCGGCCTGGGACGGGCCGCGTCGGCCCTCGACTCCGTGGCGGTGTCCGACCTGCTGGCCGAGTCGGTGCGTGGCGCCGGGGTCGAGGCCACGTGGGACGAGGTCGTGTGCCCGGTCCTCGGGGCGGTCGGCACCCGCTGGGCCGACACCACCACGGGTGTGGAGGTCGAGCACCTCGTCACCGCCTGCGTGAGCGCCGTCTTCGGGGCGCTCCTGAGCGGTGCGGCAGAGGATGCCCGGGACGCGCGCCCCGTGCTCCTCGCGGCCGTGCCGGGGGAGCACCACACGCTGCCGATCCTCGCCCTCGCCGCGGCGCTGCGGGTGCACGGTGTCGCCCACCGCTACCTCGGAGCGGACCTGCCGGTCGACGCCCTCGCGGCGGCGGCCCGGCGTACGGCTCCGGTCGCCGTCGTGCTCTGGTCGCTGCGACCGGACACCGCCGACCCGCGGATGCTCGCCACCATGCCCCGCACGCGCCCCCGCTTCCGCACGTTCGTGGCGGGCCCGGGGTGGTCCGGCGCGGCGCTCCCGCAGCGCACCGGGCGGCTGACGTCGCTCCGCGCCGCCGTCGCGACGATCAGCGCCGCGGTCCTGGTGTGACGCGAGCGCCCCACCCCCGCGCCACGGCGTTCGGTGCCCACCCGGACGCCGCCGTACGCGTGCGCCCCGGGATGCCGGCCGTCGATCGGTGGCTGGTGGCCGTGACCCTCGGCGGCCAGGGCCGGTACGCCGCGGCCGCCGCCGTCCTGGACGACCTGTTGCGGGCGCCGGGGGTGCCCCCGGCGGTCGTGGCCCACGCCGCCATCACCCTGGCTGCGCATCGCCGTCAGCTCGGCGGGCATGCCACCGCGCGCCGCCTCGACGCGCTGGGCCTGCGGCTCGCGGCCGCGGCGCCCCGGGGCCCGCTCGACGCCGACGGGACCGACGCGCGTGCCGCCCGCGTCGACGCGCTGGTCGGGCTGGCCGCCGACGCGGTCGGCCCGGGTGCGGTGGGCCAGGCACAGCGGCTGTTGGACGCCGCGGCCGGTGCGATGCGAGGGCACCCGGCGTGGCGCCCCGCCGTCCGGCTGGGCTGGGTGCGCGCCGAGTTGGCGCTCCTGCGCGGCGATGCGGCGGCGGCGGTCGCGCCGGCCCGGGCCGCCCTCGAGCTCGCGACGGCCGCCGGATCGGTGCGGCACGTGCTCAAATCGCGGATCGTGCACGCCGTCGCAGAGGTGGTTGCGGGTGGTGACACCGGCCTGGCGCTCGCCGAGCTCGACGCCGCGGCCGAGCACGCCGAACGGGCCGGGCTGCTGTCCCTCGTCTGGCCCGCCCGGTTCGCCGCGGCGGACCTCACACAAGAGGCCCCGAACGGAGTCTCGACAGCAAACGACCCTGCCGCCCGAACGGCGCAGCGGTCGGTGAACGGCCGGCCGAGCGACGCGCCACGCCGACGACACGCCGGGACCGCCACGGTGAGCGTCATCCTGCGGCGATGTGACCCCGTTGGGAGGCGCCTGATGAGGGAGGGTCTGGGCCTACCTGGTCGGCTCCCGGTAACCTGACTACTCCGTTCGGACCTACGTCACCCACATGACGAGTGCCACTTGGCGCAACACTCCCGAATGGAGGGCACAAACCGGCCCTGATCGTGTCAAGGTGAGCTTGTCACCCGCCGATGAGGGGGGTGACACATCACCCGGCTGCAGGAAGCTGCAGGAAGGAATCGTCGTGACGACGGTACTCATCTGCGACGATCGTCGCAGCGTCCGCGAAGGCCTGACCCGCGTGATGTCCGCGGTGCCGGGGGTGCACCGGATCGATTGCGTTGCGCATGGGGACGAGTTGCTGGCGAGGTTCTCCCGTCAGCCGGTGGACGTGGTTCTGGTCGGCACCCAGCGTGCGGTGCCCACCGGGGTCGAAGCCACGCGGCGGCTGGTCGCCGCCCACCCACAGGCCAACGTCATCGTCTTCGGCGCCCCCGACGACGCGGGCAGCATCGCTGCCGCGATTGCCGGTGGTGCGCGCGGCTACCTGCGTTGGGACGCGTCGCGTCCCGAACTGGTGGCCGCCCTCGCGCACACGCTGGCGAGCACGGCCGTGCCGACGCCCCGTGCACCCACCGATCCCGGCGTGCAGCTCACCGAGCGCGAGCTCCAGGTGCTGCGCGGCATGAGCCAGGGCAAGAGCAACGGCCAGATCGGCCGCGAGCTCTACCTGTCGGAGGACACGGTCAAGACCCACGCCCGGCGGCTGTTCCGCAAGCTCGGCGTGCGTGACCGTGCCCAGGCCGTCGCCCACGGCTTCCGCAGGGGTCTCGTCTCCTGACGTCCGGCTCCGACCGCTGCCGGACGCGACGAGCGCGGGGAGCGGCGCCGTGAGGCGCCGTTCCCGCTCGCGCTCCGCGTTCCACCTGTCCCTGTGGTGCTCGATCGCTCGTTGCTCGTTCCATGCGCGCTTCCGCCTGCTCCGGCGTGAACCCTCCCGCGCACTTCACTGCCACTCGCGCTCCGTGTGCGAGTAGGCAGTTCTCACCCCCGCGGTGTCGTCCTCCCGCGGCGGTTCCGGCACCCGATCGGGTGGTCATCGTCCGGGTTCGGCAACCGAGAGCCTCCTTCGTGCGTCTACCTCAGCAGACGAAGTAGCCCATCCCGGTCCGCCGAGCGGCTTCGCTACGGTGGTCCGTAATGAGGCACGGTTGAACACTCTCCGTGGTCAGCCTCACGAACGGATGATGCCGAACATGTTCCGTAACGCGCGAACCACGGTCCGCGATGAGTGAGCAGACAGACGTACCCGACGAACTGGTGGCCCGCGCCATGACGGGCGATCCCCAGGCCGTCGGGTCCGTGATCGCACTCATCCGGCCCATGGTCGTGCGCTACTGCCGGGCGCGCCTGGGCCGAGTGGACAGGTCGTCGGTCTCCGCCGACGACGTCGCGCAGGAGGTGTGTTTGGCCGTGCTCACGGCCTTGCCCGGATACCGCGTGCAGGGACGCCCGTTCCTCGCGTTCGTGTACGGGATCGCCTCTCACAAGGTGATCGACGCACATCGGGCAGCCACCCGCAACCGGTCGGAGCCGGTCGCGGACATCCCCGACGCGGCCGAGTCGTCCGACGGGCCCGAGCAGCGCGCGCTGCGGATCGAGTTGTCGAGCGAGATGGGCAAGCTGCTCGACACGCTCCCCGACAAGCAGCGGGAGATCCTCGTGCTGCGCGTGGTCGTCGGCCTGTCGGCCGAGGAGACGGCAGATGCCGTCGGCTCCACCCCGGGAGCGGTCCGGGTGGCGCAGCACAGGGCGCTCGCGCGCCTCAGGAAGTCGATGCCCGAGGAGGAGGTGGTCTGAGTGCCCGACGACACGCGCCACCCCTTCGGTGGCCACAACGGCCACGGCCGAGATCAGAACGGCACGAACGGGTCGCGGCCACCTGACATGGAGGCGCAGCCGGTGGCCTTCGACGACGTCGCCGAGCCGGTCGACCTGGTCGCCGTGCAGGCCGACGACGAGCTCATCAACGCCCTCGCCGCCGGGATGTCCGTGTCGGCACCCGGGCTGGGGGGCTACGACGCCGACGACCGAGTTGCCGCGATCCTCGCCGCCTGGAAGGCGGACGTCGACGCCGAGCCGATCCCGGATCTCGTCGACGCCGACACGGCCGTGTCCACGGTGCTCGCCGCGCGCCCGTCGTCCGGTCGCGCCCGGCACCTGGTGCCGGTCGCCGCGGCCGCCGCGTTCCTCGTGCTCGTGATAGGCGGTGTGTCCGTCAGCTCGTACAACGCTCAACCGGACGACGCCCTGTGGGGCATCTCGAAGGTGCTCTACAGCGAGCGTGCCGAGTCGGTGGAGGCGGCCGCGCGCGTCGAGGATCGGATCGACAACGCCAAGGACGCGCTCGCCTCGGGTCAGCCGGTGCTCGCCGCGCAGGAGCTCGCGCAGGCCAACAAGGACCTCGACGTCGTGCGTCCCCAGGAGGGGCAGAGCGAGCTCGCCGAGGCGCAGGACTTCCTCCGGGCGAAGGCCGCCGAGACCCCCGAGGGGCAGAAGGTGAACCCGGCGTCGCCGCTCGCCACGCAGCCCTCCCGGGAAGTGCCGGAGAGCGTGCGGGAGCCGCGGCCGTCGGAGTCCGAGGACGCGGACACCACCACCGAGGACCCGGACTCCTCGTCGGCCACACCCGAGGGCGAGCCCGGCCCCGAGGTCGCCAGCACGCCCGACGACCCCACCGGCAGCGGCACCACCCGCCCCACCGCTGATCCGCGGCGTGCGGCCGCCCCTGATCAGGGGAGCTCGACGCCCACGACCAAGCCGACCCCGGCCCCCGGTGACGGGCACGGGGAGGGCAAGCCGGACAAGCCGACGAGCGGGAACAACCCGCCGGCCACCTCGGAGGGCAAGCCCGACCCCACCACGACGCCGGCACCGCCGCCCAGCAACGAGGGCGGGGGCGACGCGCCCGACACCGGCGGTCCGAGCGCGTCCGGCGCGGAAGCCCCGGCCACCGGCAACTGACACCGGCCACGACGAAGCCCCCCGATCTCCACCGGATCGGGGGGCTTCGTCGTGGTGGTCTGCGGCGTCAGGAGCGCGCTGAAAGGCCCCGACCTACTGCGCGACGCCCAGGCGGCCACCTCGCTGCGTTGTCCTCGTCGCAGATACAACCCGGTATCGGCTTCCTCCCATCACATGACCCGATGCGATGCGGCCACCTGGACGCCGCTCGCTACGGCCGGGGCCCTTCAGCACACTCCTAGGAGTCGGACAGCACCGCGTCGGCGTACCCGCGGCAGTACTCCCAGGTGACGTAGTTCGTCGGGTCGGGATCGAAGGCCGGCTCGTGCGGGCGCATCTGGCCCTCGTCGAGCAACTGCTGAAGGCTGGAGCGCAACAGGCTCCACTCGTGGAAGTGCTGCTCGCCGCAGTCGCCGCAGTCGACGACGATGCCGCGCACACCGCGCGCCTCCAGGAGAGCCTGGTAGACGGCGAGATCGGCGAGATCGGCGACGACCTCGTCGCGCTCGGCCTCGCTCAGCGAATCCTGTTCGACGGTCTCCGGGCGGTCGAGCGACAGCGCGGGGTCGTGCGGATCTCCGGCGAACGGGTCCGGTGGCAGCGCATCACGTGACACGGAGCTGACGATACTCGCACGTGAGAAGCTCCGGCCGCACCGCACAGCGATCGCCGCTGCCAATGGGTGATCACGCGCGGGCAACGGCCCGGACCGGTGTGCGCAGGGCCTCCGACGACCCCCGCGATCGGCGGGACACCCGTCGATACGATGGGTGGGAGGGGTCGTGCAGGGCGAGACGGGATGGTGGCGATGACGACCGAGGCCGATAGCCGGGAACTAGCCCCCAAGTTCGCGATGCTGGGCCTGACGTTCGACGACGTGCTGCTGCTCCCGGCGGAATCGGACATCGTGCCGAGTGCGGCCGACACGAGCACGCAGGTCACGCGCAGGCTCCGGTTGAAGGTGCCCATCGTGTCCTCGCCGATGGACACCGTCACCGAGTCCCGGATGGCGATCGCGATGGCCCGGGCCGGAGGGCTGGGCGTGCTGCACCGCAACCTCTCTCCCGACGGGCAGGCGGCGCAGGCGGAGGTCGTGAAGCGGTCCGAGGCGGGCATGGTCACCGACCCGGTCACGTGCGCCCCGGACGACACCCTGGCCGACGTCGACGCGCTGTGCGCCAAGTTCCGGATCTCCGGGGTCCCGGTCACCGACGCGGGCGGGTGCCTGGTCGGGATCATCACCAACCGGGACATGCGGTTCGAGATGGACCACTCCCGCCCGGTCCACGAGGTCATGACGCACGCGCCGCTGATCACGGCACGGGTCGGGGTCACCGCTGAGGCCGCGCTCGGGCTGCTCCGCCGCCACAAGCTGGAGAAGCTGCCGATCATCGACGGTGACGGCATCCTGCGCGGCCTCATCACGATCAAGGACTTCAACAAGACGGAGAAGTACCCGCTCGCCACGAAGGACCCGGACGGGCGCCTCGTGGTCGCGGCAGCGGTGGGCGTCGGCGACGACGGGTACGCGCGCGCGATGAACCTGGTCGACGCCGGGGTCGACGTGCTGATCGTCGACACCGCTCACGGTCACTCCCGGCGGGTGCTGGAGACCGTCGCCAAGCTCAAGGCGGAGGTCGGGCACAACGTCGACGTGGTCGGCGGCAACGTCGCCACCCGCGCGGGTGCGGCGGCTCTCGTGGAGGCGGGCGCCGACGCGGTCAAGGTCGGCGTCGGCCCGGGCTCGATCTGCACCACCCGGGTGGTGGCCGGCGTCGGCGCGCCGCAGATCACCGCGATCTACGAGGCGGCGCAGGCGTGCGCCGCGGCCGGCGTCCCGGTGATCGGCGACGGCGGCATCCAGTACTCGGGTGACATCACCAAGGCCATCGTCGCCGGTGCGTCCACCGTGATGCTCGGCAGCCTGCTCGCCGGCACGGCCGAGTCGCCGGGCGAGCTGATCCTCGTCGGGGGTAAGCAGTTCAAGACCTACCGCGGCATGGGATCGATCGGCGCGATGCGGTCGCGCGGCGACTCGAAGTCGTTCTCCAAGGACCGCTACGCCCAGGACGACGTGCTCAGCGAGGACAAGCTGGTGCCGGAGGGCATCGAGGGCCGCATCCCGTTCCGCGGTCCGCTCGCGCAGGTGGTGCACCAGCTGGTCGGCGGGCTGCGCTCCGGGATGGGCTACGCGGGCGCCCAGACGATCGAGCAACTCCAGGAGGCCCAGCTCGTACGGGTCACCGCCGCGGGGCTCAAGGAGAGCCACCCGCACGACATCACCATGACGGTCGAGGCGCCCAACTACTCGGCACGCTGACCGGAGGCTTAGGGTGGTCACCCGTGCGTGACCTCGTGGAGATCGGGATGGGCCGGGAGGCCCGTCGCAGCTACGACCTGAACCAGGTCGAGATAGTGCCGTCCCGCCGCACGCGGAGCTCCCAGGAGGTCTCGACCGCCTGGCAGCTCGACGCGTACCCGTTCGGGATACCGCTCGTCACCCATCCCACCGATGCGATCGTCTCGCCGGCCACCGCCGCGCGGATCGGTGGGCTCGGCGGGCTCGCGGTGCTCAACGCGGAGGGCCTGTGGGCACGCCACGCCGACGCCGACGGCGCGCTGGAGCGGGTGGTCGAAGCGGCGGACGACGACGACCCCCTCGCCGCCATCCGGCTGCTGCAGGAGCTGCACTCCGCCCCGATCCAGCCGGCCCTGCTCACGGAGGCGTTGAAGACCGTGCGGGAGGCCGGCGTCACGGTCGCCGCCCGGGTGAGCCCCCAGCGGGCCCGGGAGCTCACCCCCGACCTGCTCGCAGGCGGCGTCGAGATCCTGGTCGTGCAGGGCACGATCATCTCCGCCGAGCACGTGTCCGGCGGGGAGCCGCTCAACCTCAAGGAGTTCATCAACTCCCTCGACGTCCCGGTGGTCGCCGGCGGCTGCGGTGACTACCGCACCGCGATGCACCTCATGCGCACCGGCGCGGCCGGCGTGATCGTCGGGTACGGCGAGTCGTCGGCCACCACCACCGACGACGTCCTCGGCATCGGGGTGCCGATGGCAACGGCCATCGTCGACGCGGCCGCGGCGCGCCGCGACTACCTCGACGAGACCGGCGGCCGGTACGTCCACGTGATCGCCGACGGCGGCATGGCCGGGTCGGGCGACATGGCCAAGGCGATCGCCTGCGGCGCCGACGCCGTGATGCTGGGCGAGCAGCTCGCCGGCGCAACCGAGAGCCCCGGCCACGGCCTGTACTGGACGTCGGCGGTGGCGCACCCGTCGCTCCCGCGCTCGGAGATCACCGGTTTCCTCCAGGGCGAGATCGACCTGGAGACCCTGCTCTTCGGGCCGACCCGCAGCCCGTACGGCACCGTCAACCTCTTCGGCGCCCTGCGCCGGGCGATGGCGAAGACGGGCTACTCGGACCTGAAGGAGTTCCAGCGGGTGGGGCTGACGGTCCGCGGCTAGCCAGAGCGCACTGGTTCATGCTCGTGGATGAACGACTGTGTTCTGATCACGTTCGGATGCCTCGGGCGCGCAGCTCCTGGCGGACTCGAGCCGCGATGGTTCGTGGGTAGTACATGGCGGTGACGGCGTCGAAGCGGATGATGCGCCAACCGGCCGCCACCAGGAGTTGCTCGCGCTCGAGGTCGCGGAGCGCACGGTCCGGCCGCAGATGGTCGGCTCCGTTGTACTCGATCGCGAGCCCGACCTCGGGGTACGCGAGGTCGAGTGCGAACTCCCGACCGGCCAGCACCACCGGGTGCTGCGGGACCGGTGGCGGCAGGCGGGCGAGCACGATCGCGAGGCGGATACGGGACTCCATCGGGGACTGCGACCGGCGGTCCGCCAGCTCGACCACCCGGGGCACGCGCGCGGCGCCGCGCCTCCCTGACACCACGAGTTCCATGATCTTCGCCGGGTCGAACCCGCAGGTGGAGCTCAGCGCATCCACTGCGACAACCGCCTCGGTCAGGGTTGGTGCCCATCGGGCGAGATCGGTGGCGGTGCGCTCGGGCGTGGTCAGCCGGACCCCGTCCCACTCGGTAATCTCGTGGTTCTCGACGTTGTCGAGGTGCACGACGAGCATGCGCACCGCTCGTCTGCGGTACCCGTCGAGCAGGAGTACCTCGGCGGGCGCGCCCTCAGGAGCGCAGGACGCGCCGTGCAGCTCGGCGGCGGAGTAGCCGGCAACCACGCCGGAGGGCGCGACGAGCTCGTGAGCTGCGCGGGACCACGTCTCGAGGCTCAGCTGCGCACCGGCGGCGATGTGGATGTCGGGGTAGAGCCGGAGGTAGTCCGGGCCGTACAACACGCCGCGGGTCAGGGTTCCGGCGGCGAGTGCACTGGACCCGCGGAACGGCCGGGCAGTCGGTGATCGCATGGCCTGCATGGACGATGGAGATGAGCGCCCGGTTCCGTTCGGCGGCGAATGCGCACGGGCTCATGATCCTCTGTGAAGGGATGCACGCTCGGCTGTCGCCCTGTCCTGCCAGGGCGGCGAGACCGGCCATTACGCTGGTGCCGTGCAGCCCCCCACCGTCCTCGTCATCGACTACGGCGCGCAGTACGCCCAGCTCATCGCCCGCCGGGTGCGGGAGGCGCAGGTCTACTCGGAGATCGTGCCGGGGGAAACGCCGGTGGCCGAGATCGTCGCGCGCAAGCCCGCGGCGCTGATCCTGTCCGGCGGGCCGTCGAGCGTGTACGCGCCGGGGGCGCCGTCGGTCGACCCCGAGCTGTTCCGCACCGGCATCCCGGTGCTGGGGCTGTGCTACGGCTTCCAGGTGATGGCGCAGGCGCTCGGCGGCGAGGTGGCCCCGGACGGCACCCGCGAGTACGGCCGCACCGAGCTCGCCTTGTGCGGCGGGAGCGTGCTGCACGGCGGGCTGCCGGAGCGGCACCCGGTGTGGATGAGCCACGGCGACTCGGTGGTGCGCGCCCCGGAGGGCTTCACGGTCACGGCCTCGTCCGAGCGGGCGACGGTGGCGGCGTTCGAGGATCCGGTGCGGCGGCTGGCGGGCGTGCAGTACCACCCCGAGGTCGGGCACTCCCCGCACGGGCAGGAGGTGCTGCGCCGGTTCCTGCACGAGGTCGCGGGCATCACGCCCGGATGGACCACCTCCTCGATCATCGACGACACCATCGACGCGGTGCGCGCGCAGGTCGGGGAGGGGCGGGCCATCTGCGGCCTTTCCGGCGGGGTCGACTCGGCCGTCGCGGCGGCCCTCGTGCAGCGCGCCATCGGCGATCGGCTGACGTGCGTGTTCGTCGACCACGGCCTGCTGCGCTCCGGCGAGCGCGAGCAGGTGGAGCGCGACTTCGTGGCCGCCACGGGCGCGAAGCTGCACACGGTGGACGCCCGGGACCGCTTCCTCGACGCCCTCGCCGGGGTCAGCGACCCGGAGGAGAAGCGCAAGATCATCGGGCGGGAGTTCATCCGGGTCTTCGAGGCCGCCACCGCGGAGGTCGTCGAGAGCGATCACGTCGGGTTCCTCGTGCAGGGCACGCTCTACCCCGACGTCGTCGAGTCCGGGGGCGGGTCCGGCACGGCCACGATCAAGAGCCATCACAATGTCGGCGGGCTGCCGGACGACCTCGAGTTCGAGCTGGTGGAGCCGCTGCGGGCGTTGTTCAAGGACGAGGTGCGCCGGGTGGGCGCCGAGCTCGGTCTGCCGGAGACGATCGTGCACCGCCAGCCGTTCCCCGGACCGGGCCTCGGCATCCGGATCATCGGCGAGGTCACGGCCGACCGGCTGGCCACGCTGCGGGCCGCCGACGCGATCGCCCGCGAGGAGCTCACCTACGCCGGGCTCGACCGCGACATCTGGCAGTGCCCGGTCGTGCTGCTGGCCGAGGTCCGCAGCGTCGGCGTCCAGGGCGACGGGCGCACGTACGGCCACCCCGTGGTGCTGCGGCCCGTCTCCAGCGAGGACGCGATGACGGCCGACTGGACGCGGCTGCCGTACGACCTGCTCGAGCGCATCTCCACCCGCATCACCAACGAGGTGGCCGAGGTCAACCGGGTCGTCCTGGACGTCACGAGCAAGCCGCCGGGCACCATCGAGTGGGAGTAGCTCTCGGCTTCTAGCGGCGGCGTCCGCGCAGGCTGCCCACGAGCAGCAGCAGCCCGATCGCGGCCGCTCCCGCCGCCAGCAGCCACCTCGCGTCGAGGCCGGCGAGCGAGGGCACCTCGCCGACGAACGCGCTGGTGGCCATCCCCAGCGTGAGGAGCCCGACGACCAGTGCCAGCGGGTCGGGCCCGCGCCTGACTGCTTCCTTCTTCGCCGGCTCAGCCACGGCGCACCTCCACATCCGCGAGTCCTGCATCGATGTCGATCACGAGTGGGCGACCGGTGGGCACGCCGTCGGTGCCGAGGTCGTCGATCACCTGTACGTGCGCGTCCGGACCGTCGTCCTCGCGGTCGTCGAACCTGACGTCCCCGAACCCGGCCGTCGCGGTGAGTGTGACGTCGGCGGCGGGTGGCACGCGCACCGTCACGTCGCCCGCGCCCATCGAGATCCGGGTCCGCACGGGGCTGGTGTTGCCGTCCGGCGGCACGGCGAGGTCGAGGTTGCGCAGGTCGAGGTCGATCTCCCCGGCGCCGCGCTCGTAACTGGGCTGCAGCGCGGCCACGGTGGTGGGCGCGGCGACGAGCTCGCCGTAGCCGTCGCCCTGCCAGCGGTCCACCGGGGCGGCCACGAGACCCCACGTGAGCGCGCTGATCAGCAGCGCGAACGGGATGAGACCACGCCCGGTCCGCAGGAACGCCCCCACGATCAGCCCGGCGCCGAGCACCGCGAGCACGACGCCGCACAGCACACCGAGGTTCGCAAGCGTCAGCATGCCCCCGAGCATCATGATCACCGCGGTGGCGCTGCCCGCGATCAGCGCGGCCCCGAGCGTCACCGGCGTGACGGGCAGCCGGCGCGGCGGTGGCTCGGCCGGCGGGGGCGACGGCTCCGGCAGGTCCCAGGCGAACGGTGCGGCGCCGAGCGGGTCCCACGCGGGTGGGGCCACCGGCGGCTCGGTGCTGCCGGCGGCACCGTCCTTCACCTGGGACGGTCCGGGCGCGGCCATCGGGGCGGCGACGGTGGCCGCGTCCCCCGCCTGGGTGTTGCGATCGCCGCGGCTGCGGTGCAGCAGGTACAGCAGCCCGGCCACCGCCAGCAGCGGCAGGATCACGTCCGGGCCGTTGCCGCCGAACACGCTGCCCATCGTGATCGCGGCGGCGATGGCGAGCCCGATGACGAGCCAGGTGCGCGGCCGGTCCGGCCGCGGAGCCGCCGGATCGGCGGGCTCGTCGGGCAGCAGGATCCAACCCGCGATGTAGAGCGCGGCCCCGATCCCGGAGAACGCCGCCACCACGAACCCGACCCGCACCAGAACCGGGTCGATGTCGTAGCGGCGCGCGATGCCCGCTGCGACCCCCGCGATCTGGCGGCCGTCCCGTGGCCGGGCGGGGCGCGTATCCCACATCTCCCGCAGTGTCTCGCCGACGTCCGTACGACTCATGACGCTCAGACTGCCCGCCACCGGATCCCCGCGGATGGGGGATGGCCCCGAGCCGTCCCGGAGGTTTCCCCGATGTCCGCCCTTCCCGCGCGTGTGACCATGGGTGTGTGATGGGAGTTCCCGCGGCCGGTGTACCGGCGCCGTTGCCTTCCGGTGCGCCGTCGCTCACCCGCAGGCGCAGCGCCCGCTTCGTGGCGGGCGTTGCGGGCGGTGTGGCCGACCACCTCGGTGTCAACGTGCTGTGGGTGCGCACGGCGTTCGTCGTGCTCGCCGCGATCAACGGTGCCGGTGTCATCGCCTACGGGCTGCTGTGGATCTTCGTGCGGCAGGAGCCCACGGAGGTCCGGCGCCCGTTCGGGCGGGCCGAGCGCCAGCAGGCCCTCGGGCTGGCCGCGCTCGGCATCGGGGCGGGCCTCGCCGCCGCGGCGTTGGGCAACACGGTGGTCGGTTGGATCGTCGGCCCGCTCGGGGTGGCCGCGGTCGGCGCCGCGGTCGTGTGGCGGGAGGCCGACGAGTCGCAGCGCAGGCGTTGGACCGCCGGCGCGCGGTCGGGCGTCACCGGCGTCACGGGTGGCGGCCGGGCCGCGCTGTGGCGCGTGCTGGCGGGCGCGCTGTTCGTCGCCACCGGGATCGGGGTGTTCCTCTTGGGCAACCTTGACCTCTCACAGGTGCAGTTCGGGTTGCTGGCCGTGCTGGCCACGCTGCTCGGGGTCGGCGTGCTCACCATCCCGTGGTGGGTGCGGCTGATGCGCGAGCTGGGTGAGGAGCGCCGCGAGCGCATCGTCGAGACCGAGCGCGCCGAGATCGCCGCCCACCTGCACGACTCCGTGCTGCAGACGCTCGCGCTCATCCAGCGCCAGTCCGACCAGCCGCGCGAGGTGCTGCGGCTCGCCAGGGGCCAGGAACGGGAGCTACGGCACTGGTTGTACGGGCCCACGGGCTACGGCCGTTCCGGGCGTGCGTCCGGCGACCCGGCGCTCTCGGAAGGGCTCGCAGACGCGATCACCGCCGCCGCCGCCGAGGTGGAGGACACCTACGCGATCGACGTCCGCCCGGTCGTGGTCGGCGACCGCCCCCTCGACGACGGGCTGCGGGCGCTCGTGCTCGCCGCCCGGGAGGCGATGGTCAACGCGGCCAAGCACGCGCAGGTCGGCGAGGTGAGCGTCTACGTCGAGGTCGAGCCGGAGGAGGTGCACGTGTTCGTGCGCGACCGCGGCGTCGGCTTCGACCCGGACGCCGTTCCCGGTGACCGCCACGGCCTGGCCGACTCGGTGCACGGCAGGATGGAGCGGCACGGCGGCGCCGTGCGGCTGCGCAGCACGCCCGGCGAGGGCACCGAGGTGCACCTCAGCATGACCCTCGACGGGCCGGTCGACGGGCACACCGCCGAGCAGGACGAACCCGCACCCCCGGTGCGGGCGCAGGAGGAATCCAACAGATGACCACCGAATCGACCGACGCGCCCATCCGCGTCTTCCTGGTCGACGACCACGGCCTGTTCCGGTCCGGGGTGCGTGCCGAACTCGACCGGCACGTCCCGGACGTCACCGTGGTGGGGGAGGCAGGCTCCGTCGACGAGGCGGTCGCCGCGATCCGCCACATGCGTCCCGACGTGGTGCTGCTGGACGTCCACATGCCCGACGGCGGCGGCGCCGAGGTGCTGCGCCAGCTGCGGCCCGAGCTGCCGGACGTCGTGTTCCTTGCGCTGTCGGTGTCCGACGCGGCGGAGGACGTCATCGCCGTCATCCGCGCAGGCGCCCGCGGGTATGTCACGAAGACGATCTCCGGGCGGGAGCTCGCCGATGCGGTGCGGCGGGTGAAGTCGGGAGACCCGGTGTTCTCACCGCGGCTCGCCGGCTTCGTCCTGGACGTGTTCTCCGACCGGCCCGGCGCCGCCCCACCCGGCGACCCGGAACTCGACCTGCTCACCCGCCGCGAGCGGGACGTGCTGCGCCTGCTCGCGCGGGGCTACGCGTACAAGGAGATCGCGGGGGAGCTGTTCATCTCGGTCAAGACCGTGGAGACCCACGTCTCGAGCGTGCTGCGCAAGACCCAGCTGTCGAACCGCTACGAGCTGTCGCGCTGGGCGTCGGACCGGCGCCTCGTCTAGGAGGGCGCCGGCCCGACGCAGCAGATGGCGTCAGCCGATCAGGCCGCCGACGGTGCCGAGCAGCCCGCTGACGAGGCCACCGTCGCCGTCGTCGTCGCTGTCACCGCGGTCGTCGCTGTCGCTGTCCTCGGAGCCGTCGCCGTCGCCGCTCTTGGCGTCGCTGCTGGAGTCCGAGTCATCCTCGTCTTGGGGAGCGGACGAGTCTTCATCATCTTCGGCGTCGGCGGAGAGGGCGCGCATGGACCGGGAGTCCTTGTCGTCGCCGTCGTCGCCGTCGTTCTTGCTGTCGCTCTTCCTGCTGTCGCTGTTGTCGTCGTCCCCGCCGAGGCCGAGGACGCCGCCGACCGTGTCGACCAGCCCGCCGACGAGGCCGCGATCGTTGTCGCCGTCGTCGTCGCTGTCACCGCTGTTGTCGCTGTCGCTCGACGAACTGCCGGAGTCGTCGCCGTCGCCGGAGTCGCGGTTCGAGTCGCCGCTCGAGGACGAGCCGCTGTCGGCAGACGACTTGGTGGTCTCGTCGTCGTCATCATCGTCGGAGGGAGCGGCCGATCCCGACGGGCCCTCGTCGCCGGAGCTGCCGCTGGAACCGCCGCCGTCGGTGCTGCCGCCGTCGGTGCTGCCGGCGTCGTCGGTGCCGGTCTCGCCGCCGGCCAGTGCGCCGGGGAACGCCACCGGGACCCAGTCGGTCGGGGCGGCGCTGCCGGGGTCGAGCGGGTCGCGTGCCGCGGCCTGGTCGATCACGACGCTGTCCGGGGGCGCGGCGACCGGGCCCTCGGGGTCGAGCAGGCCCTGACCGGGGTACGGGCCGTCGTCCTCGGCGCCGCCGGGCGCCGGTGTCTGGTTGGCGGTGGGGGTGACGTCGGTGAGCAGCGTGGCCCCGAGCACGGAGCCGGCGGCCAGGAGCGTGCCCGCGGCGATGGCGCCGCGACGCACCAGGACCCGCCGGTCGGTGCCGCCCTCGTCGGCGCGTGCCGCCTGCTGGCGGGGGCGGGGCTGCCGCGGCCGGTCGGCTGCGCGGCCCTCGCGACGCAGGAGGGCGCCGACGGAGATGCCGTCCGTGTCCGGCTCACCGTCCGGTTCGGCCTCCCTGAAGGGCGCGGGCGCATTGCGGCTCAGCAGGTCGGCAACGGTGATCACTTCCGTCGCGGATGCATCTGATCCATCTCGGTACAGGATCTGAGCCACAGCGAGACGTCCTCCCTTGGAGTGAACGGACGCTCGAATGTCTACCGGATGCCGATGGCGGGTACCAAGTGTCATTCATCCGCTCGTCGCACGTCACACGAACGGTCTATTTCCGCTCAACGATGATTACTGACCGTTCGACCGATCGAGCTGCCGTCCGGCGATCCGGCCACCCGCTCGTCGGGTCCGCACCGCCGCTCGACCTGCGAACGCCGTGCGGCAGGTGGATCGCGTCGTGATCTCCCCGAGATCGGGGGAAGCCGGTTTTCGATCAGGGAAGGGCGCGGAACCGCGAGCGGGTGGAGTCGAGCGCCTGCTTGGCGTAGATCCCGGCACCGCCGCCGAGCAGCAGCCCGACGAGATCGATCGGCACCGAGCTGCCGGCGGTGAGCAGCAGGCCGAGCAGCGCGACGCCCGCCGTGCCGCCGGCCACCTTCCACCGTCCGTTGACGTAGTCGGTGGTGGTGCCGCCGGACAGGCCCTTCTTCTTCGCCGCGTTGCTCAGCAGCGCGAGGTAGCCCACGTGCCCGAGCGCGACGACCAGGCCGACCAGGGCGATCACTGCTGCGACGATCCCGAACACCGCACCCATGGCACCAGAGTGCCACGGAAGGGGCCCGCGCGCCCGCGCTCGCGGTATCCGGTCAGGAGCGCGTTCCCAGGGCCATCGCACTAGACGCCGCCGAGGCGCCCCCGGCCCAGCCGCAGGAGGAGCAGCCCGAGGTCGCGGCCCTCGCTCCCGAGCTCGCGGAAGCGGGCGAGCACGGCCATCTCACGGCTGTAGACGATCCGCGGCCCGCCGGCGGCCATCCGGGCCTTGCCGATGGTCCTCGACACCTCGGTGCGGCGTTTGACCAGCCGCAGGATCTCCGCGTCGAGGTGGTCGATCTCGACCCGCAGCGCGTCGATGTCGGCAGCGGGGGTGTCGGCGGGGGTGTTCTCACTCGTCACGGTCACGGTCTCCTCCTGGCATGTGCCCGGCCCGGTCCCGTGACGCGCGAACGCCCCGGGTCCGATGGACTCCGGGGCGTCGTGGGGGCTGGTCAGCTGGCCACGGGCACCGGTGTCCGGTACCCGTAGAAAAATCGGTGGCTGATCAGTGGCACGTCCGCAGTGTGCCACACCGGGGCTGTCGGAGCGCGGCGGTACCCTTTCGAACACAATGAGGGAGCGTCAGCGAGCGAATCATCAGCACAGCGCCTGCGCGAAGCGCTGGCCGAGCGTCAGCGAGGCCATGCGATGAGTGCGCTGTTCGAACTGCCTACTGACCACCCCGTCCAGCCCCGCACCGAGCGGGGCGCTGCGCTGCTGGAGGGGCTCAACCCGCGCCAGCGCGAGGCAGTGGTCCACGCCGGGTCGCCGCTCCTGATCGTCGCGGGAGCGGGCTCGGGCAAGACCCGCGTGCTCACGCACCGCATCGCGTGGTTGCTCGCCGAGCGCGGGGCGCACCCCGGCGAGATCATGTCGATCACCTTCACCAACAAGGCCGCCGCCGAGATGAAGGAGCGGGTCGACGCGCTCGTCGGCCGGCGGGCCAACTCGATGTGGGTCTCCACGTTCCACTCGATGTGCGTGCGCATCCTGCGGCGCGAGGCCAAGCACCTGGGCGTGCGCAGCGCGTTCTCCGTCTACGACGCCGACGACACGCGCAGGCTCGTCGGGCTCGTCGTGCGGGACCTGGAGCTCGACCCGAAGAAGTTCTCCGCCCGCGGGGTCGCCGCCCAGATCTCCAACCTCAAGAACGAGCTGCGCTCAGCCGACGACGCCGCGGAGCGGGCCGCCAACGACTTCGAGCGCAAGGTCGCCGAGGTCTACGGCGTGTACCAGGCCCGGCTGCACACGGCCAACGCGTTCGACTTCGACGACCTGATCATGGAGACGGTCACGCTGCTGCAGCGGCTGCCGGCCGTCGCGGAGTACTACCGGCGGCGGTTCCGGCACGTGCTCGTCGACGAGTACCAGGACACCAACCACGCCCAGTACGCGCTGGTGCGCGAGCTGGTCGCGCCCGCGGCCGAGGGCGTGCAGCCGGGCGAGCTGTGCGTGGTGGGCGACTCCGACCAGTCGATCTACGCGTTCCGCGGCGCGAGCATCCGCAACATCATCGAGTTCGAGCTGGACTTCCCGGACGCCCGCACGATCATGCTGGAGCAGAACTACCGCTCCACGCAGCGCATCCTGTCGGCGGCCAACGCGGTCATCGCGCGCAACCCGGACCGGCGCGACAAGCGGCTCTGGTCCGACCAGGGCGACGGCGCGAAGGTGATCGGGTACGTCGCCGACAACGAGCACGACGAGGCCGCGTTCGTCGCGCAGGAGATCGACCGGCTCGTCGACTCCGGTGAGGTGCGCAACTCCGAGGTCGCGGTCTTCTACCGCACCAACTCGCAGTCCCGCGTGTTCGAGGACGTGTTCCTGCGGGTCGGGCTGCCGTACAAGGTCGTGGGCGGGGTGCGCTTCTACGAGCGCAAGGAGGTGCGCGACGCGCTGGCCTACCTGCGGGTGCTGTCCAACCCGGAGGACACCGTCAGCCTGCGCCGCATCCTCAACGTGCCCAAGCGCGGCATCGGCGAGCGCGCCGAGGAGCTGGCGGCCACCTACGCCGACCGGGAGCGCATCTCGTTCGCCGCGGCGCTGCGGATCGCGGCCGACCGGCCCGACCGCGTCCCCGGGCTGGTCACGCGGTCACAGCGGTGCATCGCGTCGTTCGTCCGGCTGCTGGACGAGCTGAACGAGCTGGTGGAGCGCGGGGACGAGACGGCGGAGATCCTCGAGGCCGTCTACGCCCGCACCGGCTACACCGCCGAGCTGGAGGCGAGCGACGACCCGCAGGACGGCTCGCGCCGGGAGAACCTCGCCGAGCTCGTCACCGTCGCGCGCGAGTTCGCGGGCGACGCCGCCGTGGCCGACCTGGACGACTCCGACGTGGAGGCCGGCGCCCCGGCGCCCGGCTCGCTCGCGGCGTTCCTCGAGCGGGTGGCGCTCGTCGCCGACGCCGACTCGATCCCCGACAACGACGAGGGCATGGTCACGTTGATGACCCTGCACACGGCGAAGGGCCTCGAGTTCCCGGTCGTGTTCCTCAGCGGCTGGGAGGACGGGGTGTTCCCGCACATGCGCGCGATGGGTGACCCGGCCGAGCTGGCCGAGGAGCGCAGGCTCGCCTACGTCGGCATCACGCGCGCGCAGCAGCGGCTGTACCTGTCCCGGGCGATGATCCGCTCGTCGTTCGGCCAGCCCAACGCCAACCCGGCGTCGCGCTTCCTCGCCGAGGTGCCCGACGACCTGGTCGACTGGCGGCGTGCCGAGCCGGAGCGCTCGGCCCCGGTGGGGCGCTTCGGGTTCGGTCGCCGGCCCACCGCCACCGACCGCGGCAACTGGAACGTCCCGAAGGCCGCGCTCAAGGCGTCGATCTCCCTCGACGTGGGCGACCGCGTCAACCACGACAAGTACGGCCTCGGCACCGTCATCGAGTCCGACAAGTCCACCCAGCGGGTGTTGATCGACTTCGGCAGTGCGGGCACGGTGCGGCTGATGCTCATCGGCGGGGTTCCGCTGCAGAAGCTGTGAGTCGGACGGCGCCCAGCCGCCCCACCGCGCACACTGCCGCGGCACCGCACACACGTCCGACCATGTGTGCGGTGCCCGGACGGTGTGCGCGGCCAGCCGCGCCTGCCACGCGGCACCCGCGCGTCTAGTAGTCGATCCCGCGCTTGCGCAGCCAGGGCATCGGGTTGATCTTGGTGCCGTCCTCGCTCCAGATCTCCAGATGCAGGTGCGGACCGGTGGAGTAGCCGCGGTTGCCGATCTCGGCGATCTTCTCGCCCGCCTTCACCCGCTCGCCCTCGTCGACGAACATCCGGTTCACGTGCCCGTACACGCTCTGCGTTCCGTCCGTGTGGCGCAGCACCACCCAGAGCCCGAAGCCGGTGGCCGGGCCGGCCTCCTCGACCACGGCGTCGGTGAGCGCGTAGATCGGGGTGCCGATCGGGCCGGCCACGTCGATGCCCTGGTGGGAGGTGCCCCAACGGCTGCCGAACAGGGACGTGAGGTGCCCGACGGCGGGCATGGCGTAGACGGACTCGCCGTAGAGGAAGGCCTCGGGGGCGCCGTCGGCCAGCGCCGCCTCGATCTTCGCGGCCTGCTGGGCGAGCTCCCGCCCGATGTCCACGGCCTTGGCGAGGTTCTGGACGTCCACCTGGGAGGCCGGGTCGAGCGCGTCGACGGCGAGCGGGTCGGGCAGTAGCTGATCGCCGCCGATCGCACCCTCGAGGGAGGCGGACGTGGCGTCGGCGGGTGCTTCCTTCGTCACCTGGGCGACGGGCTGCAACGCGGCGACCGCGTGCGTGCTGTCGAAGAACACCGTCGCCACGGTCTGGCCGCCCGCCACGACTGCGCCGGCGGCCACCGCGGCGACGGTGGCGCGCCCGCGGACCGAGGCAACAGGGGGCGCCGGGAGACGGTGCACGCCTGGGACGCCGACGACCCGGATGGGGGTCGTGCGTCCCGGGTCGTCCGCCTCGGCGCCGCTGGGGGAGCGGTGGCGCGCCAAGACCTGCCCTTCTCGACTGACCGGGGTGCCGAGTCGCGGACCCGGCGGCGCGGGCTGGGGATCCCGCGGTGGCGCTCGGGGGGCGCCACCTGTGCCGCCGTGATCGGTCTGTGACACGGACCGAGGGACGGTAGCGAGGCTAGTCCGCTACCGGCAACTTCTCGCACGGCGTGGTGGGGTCATCGACGGAGCGTCAGAATCCGGGTGACACGCGACTGCGGAGCGTTCGAAAGTAGCCCGCGGGTGGGGCTGACCTGGGCGGAACGGGTGAATAGACCGGGCCGTTCGGCCCAAGGCGCCGGCTACCCAGTGCACTGTCCGCCGGTCGATCGGGAGTGACAAGTGACCGACGTCACGTATCTCCAGCTCCTCCACATCCAGGTCGGGATGCCGCAGCCGGCCGTTGCGCTGTGGCAGGACCAGCTGGTCCATCCGGCTCCACACCACGAGGAAACGCGTGTCGCAGGACGGTGCCGGTTCGGCGAGCTCGGCGATCACGTCCGACCCGGGACGGAGCTGGCGGGCGAGCGGCGTGGGGAGCAGGTGGGCGGCCAGCGTGCCGCCGTGCGGGCTGCCGAGCGTGACGAGCGTGTCGACGGCGGCGCTGCCGCCCATCCGCTGCACGTAGTAGCGGGCGATCATCCCGCCGAGCGAGTGACCGACGATGTGGATCCGCTCCGCGCCTGCGAGCTCGCGCACCTCCTCGACCTGCTCGTGCAGCCGGCGCGCCGCCGTGCGGATGTCCTCGGTGAACACGCTGTAGTTCACCGCGTGCACGACGCCGAACCCCCGGCGACGCAACGCCCGCCGGAACACCGTGAACACCGATCGGTTGTCCATGATCCCGTGCAGCAGCAGGATCGGGGTGCCGGCCGCCTCGACGTCGGTGACCACGAGGCTGCGGTGCAGCGGGGGCAGCGGGTCGGTGCGATGGCCGGCGGGGGCGTGCAGCTGCGTGTGCACGAGCCCGGCCGGGTAGACGGCGAGATGCGCGGTGAGCCATGCCCATTCCACCGCGAGCCCGCGGATACCGGCCGGGCTGCCGAACGTCCGAGCGGCGTAGGCGCCGGCGCGGGTGACGTCCACCGCAGCGGTGTGTGCCGCACCGGCCACCTGAGCCAGGCGGTCCACCCCTGCATGGACCAGCGCCATGGGAGAACGGTAGGTGAGGAACGCCGTTACCGCCCGTTCTGAGATCCGTCGCTGCAACGGTGGCGCTGCAGGGTGACTGCCGTCACCGGACCAGGTCAGAGTGGGTTCGGGGCGCGTCGCTATGGTCGGCGCGGCAGCGGATTTCGCGGGCCAGGCGGCCCGCGACGCACAGCGGAGTGGGCAGGGAGACCCGAGTGGACCTCTACGAGTACCAGGCGAAGGAAGTCTTCGCCACGCACGGAGTGCCGGTCCTGCCGGGACGCACGGTCGACACGGCGGAGGAGGCGGGCGTCGTCGCCGCCGAGATCGGCACTGCCGTCGTGGTGAAGGCCCAGGTGAAGACCGGTGGGCGAGGCAAGGCCGGCGGCGTGAAGCTCGCCGAGACGCCGGAGGAGGCGAAGGAGAAGGCCTCCGCGATCCTCGGCATGGACATCAAGGGCCACACGGTGCACCAGGTGCTGGTCACGGAGGCCAGTGACATCGCCGAGGAGTACTACTTCTCGTTCCTGCTGGACCGTTCGAACCGCACGTTCCTCGCGATGTGTTCCGCCGAGGGCGGCATGGAGATCGAGCAGCTGGCCGTGGAGCGCCCGGAGGCGCTGGCGCGCGTGCCCGTCGACGCGATCGCCGGGGTCGACCGCGCGAAGGCCGACGAGATCGTCGCCAAGGGCAAGATCCCGGCCGCGGTGGCCGACCAGGCTGCCGACGTGATCGTCAAGCTGTGGGAGACGTTCGTCTCCGAGGACGCCACGCTGGTCGAGGTCAACCCGCTGGTGCGCGACCCGCAGGGCAAGGTCGTCGCGCTCGACGGCAAGGTGACGCTGGACGGCAACGCCGCCTTCCGGCACCCGGGTCACGCGGACCTGGTGGACCAGCGCACCGAGGACCCGCTGGAGGCGAAGGCGAAGGCGAAGGACCTCAACTACGTCAAGCTCGACGGTGAGGTCGGGATCATCGGCAACGGTGCCGGGTTGGTGATGTCGACGCTGGACGTGGTCGCGTACGCGGGTGAGCGCCACGGCGGGGTGAAGCCGGCGAACTTCCTGGACATCGGTGGTGGTGCGTCGGCGGAGGTGATGGCCGCGGGTCTGGACGTGATCCTGGGTGACCCGGCGGTCAAGAGCGTGTTCGTGAACGTGTTCGGTGGGATCACCGCGTGTGACGCGGTGGCCAACGGCATCGTCGAGGCGCTGGGGATCCTCGGTGACGCGGCTACCAAGCCGCTGGTGGTGCGGCTGGACGGCAACAACGTCGTCGAGGGCCGCCGGATCCTCGACGAGGCGAACCACCCGCTGGTCACCCAGGTGGACACGATGGACAACGCGGCCGACAAGGCCGCCGAGCTGGCAGCGGCGGGAGCCTGACCCATGTCGATCTTCCTCAACGAGAACAGCAAGGTCATCGTCCAGGGCATCACCGGCGGTGAGGGCACCAAGCACAGCACCAAGATGCTGGCGGCCGGCACGAACATCGTCGGCGGCGTGAACGCCCGCAAGGCCGGTTCCACCGTCACGATCGGCGGGAAGGACCTCACGGTGTTCGGCACCGTCGAGGAGGCCATGAAGGAGACCGGCGCGGACGTGAGCGTCGTGTTCGTGCCGCCGCGGTTCGCCAAGGACGCGGTGATCGAGGCGATCGACGCCGAGATCCCGCTGGCGGTGGTGATCACCGAGGGCATCCCGGTGCACGACTCCGCCTACTTCTGGGCCCACGCGGGTGCCAAGGGGAACAAGACGCGGATCATCGGCCCGAACTGCCCCGGTGTCATCTCGCCGGGGAAGTCGAACGCGGGGATCATCCCGGCCGACATCGCGGGTGCGGGCCCGATCGGGCTGGTGTCGAAGTCGGGCACGTTGACCTATCAGATGATGTACGAGTTGCGGGAGTTCGGGTTCTCCACGGCGATCGGGATCGGTGGGGACCCGGTGATCGGGACCACGCACATCGATGCGTTGGAGGCGTTCGAGGCCGACCCGGACACGAGGGCGATCGTGATGATCGGTGAGATCGGTGGGGACGCGGAGGAGCGGGCCGCGGACTACATCAAGGCCAGCGTGTCCAAGCCGGTCGTGGGTTACGTGGCCGGGTTCACCGCCCCGGAGGGCAAGACCATGGGGCATGCCGGGGCGATCGTGTCCGGCTCGGCCGGCACCGCCCAGGCCAAGAAGGACGCGCTGGAGGCCGCCGGGGTGAAGGTCGGCAAGACCCCCAGCGAGACCGCCCAGCTGATGAAGGACATCCTCGCCGCCCAGTAGGTCTCGGCTGCAGCCCAAACGCACTTCCGGGAAGCCGCCGCCGCAGCGAAGCAAGGCGGTGGCTCCCCGGGGAAAGCGCAGCCACTTTCCCGCAACCACGTTGCAGGGAAGTGGCTTTGCTGCAATGAGGAGGCATGCGCTTAACGCGACCTGTGTTGCGTTTGAGGGTGATCGCGCGTAGCCTCTCCTCCGTGCGCAGCTGACACCTCCCCGCCCGCGTCCGAGGCTCTGCCCGGCGGGTTCCGGCTCGTCCGCGAGGTGTCGTCACATGTCATCCCCCGCCATCGTCTGTTCCGGCCTGTCGTTCTCCTGGCCGGACGGCTCCCCGGTGCTGCGCGATCTCGACGTCGCGTTCGGCGCCGGCCGCACGGGCCTCGTCGGGGCCAACGGGTCCGGCAAGTCCACCCTCCTGCGGCTCGTCGCGGGCCGGCTCGCCCCCACCGGTGGCACGGTCACCGCCGCCGGGAACGTGGGTCACCTGCCCCAGGAGGTTGCCCTCGACGCCGGGCGCACGGTCGCCGAGCTGCTGGGGATCGCCGAGCGGCGAGCCGCGCTGCACGCCGTCGAGGCGGGGGACGCGGCGGCGGTCGCGGGCGTCGGGGACTGGTGGGACGTCGAGGAACGCGCCGTCGCGGAGCTCTCCCGCCTCGGCCTGCCGACGGACCTCGACCGCGCTGCCGGCACGCTCTCCGGCGGCGAGGCGGTGCTCACCGGGTTGGCCGGCCTGCTCCTGCGCCGGCCCGCGATCACGCTGCTCGACGAGCCGACCAACAACCTCGACCGCCGGGCCAGGGAGGTGCTCCACGCGGCCGTGGCGACGTGGCCGGGCGTGCTGCTCGTCGTGAGCCACGACCGGGAGCTGCTCGAGCTCGTGGACGGGATCGCCGAGCTGCGCGACGGCGCGGTGCGCCTGTTCGGTGGCACGCTCTCGGAGTACGAGGCGCAGCTGTCCGCCGAGCAGGAGACGGCGCGGCGGCTCGTCCGGGTGGCCGAGGCGGACCTGCGGCGCGAGCAGCGCCAGCTCGTGGAGGCGCGGACCAAGCTGGCCCGGCGCGTCCGCTACGCGAACACGGACCACGCCAACAAGCGCCGTCCCAAGGTCATCATGAACCAGCGCCGGCAGGAGGCGCAGGTCTCGGCGGGCAAGCACCGGATCATGCACGAGCAGCGGCTCGCCGGCGCGCGCCGGGAGCTGCGTGCCGCCGAGGGGGCCGTCCGGGACGACGACCGGATCCGGGTCGACCTGCCCGGGACGGCCGTGCCGGCAGGCCGGACGGTGGTCGAGGTCGACGGTCTCACCGTCCGCGGCCCCGAGCGGATCGGCCTGCTCGGCGCGAACGGCAGCGGAAAGACCACGCTGCTGCGCCGCCTCGGGCCGGCCGTCCCGCACGCCCACCTGCCTCAACGGCTGGACGTGCTCGACGACGACGCGTCGGTGCTCGACAACGTGGGTGCCGCGGCGCCCGCCGTCCCGCCCGGGTACGTGCGGGCAGGTCTGGCCCGGTTCCGCGTGCAAGGGGACACCGTCGATCAGCGGGCGGGCACGTTGTCGGGCGGTGAGCGGTTCCGGGTGGTGCTGGCCCGGCTGCTGCTCGCCGATCCGCCGCCGCAGCTCCTGCTGCTCGACGAGCCGACGAACAACCTAGATCTGGACAGCGTCGAACGGCTGACCGAGGCGCTGGCCGCGCTCCGCGGAGCGCTCGTCGTCGCGAGCCACGACGTGCCGTTCCTGCACCGGATCGGATGTTCCCGGTGGTGGAGCGTCGACGGCGAGCTGCACGAGGTCGCCGGCCCGCAGCGCTGATCGCCCTACCGGGCCGGGGCACGATCGATGGACTACGTTCGTTTCACCGCCTGCGCCGGACCGCGGGAGTCCGCAACGGAGGGAGATCTTCATGAGCCAGCAGCCGGGGGCCCAGGGCCCAGGGCAGTCCGTGCCGTCCGCATCGCCGGCCCCGTCGGCTCCGCAGGCGTCCGGATCGCCGGCAGCCGCCGCCTCGAGCCCGGAATCGGCGACCGCCACATCGGAGGCGCCTCAGCTCGCGCCAGGCCCGGCCCGCCTGCTGGTGCTCGCCACCGCCGGGCTCGGTCTCGTGATCTACGTGCTCAGCTTCGTCGAGCTCGGGCTCTCGGGCAGCCTCATCGGCTTCCTGCTGCTCGGTGGCGGGTTGCTCGCGGGTGCGGCCCTGCTGCCCAGGGTGGGGCGCGTGCTCGTGCCCGCCGCGGTGACCGTCGTCACCGGCACGTTGTTCCTGCTGCAGGCCGTGACCCAGGGTGGCGCGTCCACCCCCGCGATCATCGCGTTGGTGCTGGCGTTCCTCCAGTCGGTGGCCGTGATCGGGGCCGTGCTGCTCGACGCGGGCCTGGTCAAGGCGCCCGCTCCGCGGCCCCGTGCGCCGCAGGGCTACGGCCAGCCGGGTGGCTACGGCCAGTACCCGCCGGGGTACGGCCAGCAGCCGGGCTACGGGCAGTACGGGGCCCAGCCGGGGTACGGACAGCAGGGCTACGGGGCACCCGGCTTCGGCCAGCAGCCCGGGCAGTACGGCCAGCAGCCGGGGTACGGCCAGCAGCCGGGTTACGGGGCGCCCGGCAGCTACGGGCAGCAGCAGCCGCAGGGCCCCTGGGGCCAGGGCGAACAACCCGGTGCGCGCCCCGCGGGCGCGGCGCCGAGCTGGTACGGCGGTTCCACGGAGGGCGGCGACACCCCGGGCGCCCCCGGCACCCCCGTTCCCCAGGGCGAGCCCACGACCGCCATCCCGCAGACGCCGGCACCGGCCCGGCCGGAGAACGGCGACGCCGACAAGACCGACGTCGACCAGACCCGGATCATCAAGCAACCCGTCGAGCGCCAGCCCGGCCAGAACGGCCCGTCCAACAACCCCGGCTAGCCGGCCTCGGCGAGCCTGCTCCACCCGGGCGAGTAGCGCTGCGACCCTGAGCGGGTGACGCGCACCCTCGCCGGCACCGACCACGATGAAGCGCCCGATCCGGAGCCCGGGTCCGACCGGAGCGGGGTCGAAGGCCTCGACCGGCTGCGGCTGCTGCTGGCCGGGGCGATGGGCACCGTCCTGCTCAGCTACGCCTTGCTCGTTCCCGCCGCCGCGGTGGTGATCTTCACGGCGGGCGGCGCGGTCTCGTTCGACGGCGCGTTCGCCGCGGCGATCCCGCTCTGGCTCGCGGCGCACCAGATCCCGCTCGTGCTGGAGGGTCAGCCGCTCAGCGTGCTGCCCCTGCTGCCGACCGCCGGTGTCGCCGCCGTGATCGCGCTGGGAGCGGGCTGGACGGTGCGCCGGCTCGGTTGCCGGCCCCGGCACGATGCCGGCGCCGTGCTCGCGGCCGTCGCCGGAGCCCACGCCGCGGTCGCGGTCCTCGGGAGCGCGTTGCTCCCGCGGGCGGCGGAGGTCGCGGTGGCGCCGTGGTCGGCGATGCTGGGAGGCGGGCTGGTGGCCGGGTTCGCGGCCGCCGCCGGTGTGGTGCGGGTGTGCGGGTTGCCCGCCGACCTGGCGGCCGGCCTGCCCCCGTGGCTGCGCCCGGCCATGCGCGGCACGGCGGTGGCACTCACCGGGCTCGCCTGCACCGGCTCTGCCGTCCTGCTGGTGGGCCTGGCCGTGCAGGCGGGCGCGGTGGCGTCGGCCTACTCGCGGCTGGCCCCCGGCTTCGGGGCCGGGGTCGGCGTCACCTTCCTGGCGATCGCCTACCTGCCCAACGCCGTGGTCGGTGGCGTCAGCTGGGCTCTCGGCCCGGGGATCACGATCGGCGCGGCCACCGCGTCACCGTTCGTCACGAACACGTCGGCCCCGTCGAGCTTCCCGCTGCTCGCGGCGCTGCCGAGCGGCGTGCCGCCGGTGTGGGCGCTCACGGTGTTCGTGCTGCCGATCGGCGTCGGCCTGCTCGCCGGCACCGCGTGCCGGCGCGCTGCGCCCGTCCACTACCGGTTCTCGGCGGCCCTCGCCACCGCCGTCGCCACCGCCGTCGTGATCGGGATGCTCGCGATCCTGACCGGCGGCCGCCTGGCCACCGGGCCGTTCGACCCGGTGCGGCTGCCGGTCGCGCTGCTGGTGCCGGCGGTGCTGCTGTGGGTGGGGGTGCCCATCATGCTGGTCGCGGTGCTCCGGTCGGCCCAGGGACGCGCCTACCGCGACCGCACCCGGCCGGGCGCGCCGGCCGGGGGCGCCGGTGCGCCGGGCGGCGACGGTACGGGAGAGCCCGAGGGCGGAGGCGGGCGCGCCGAGGACGACGAGGCGGGCGGGCCGGTCGAGAGCCCGGCCGACAGAGTGGAGGAGACCGGCGAGGAGCCGGCCGACACGGCGCCGGAGCAGGACGAGGACACCGGGGACACCGGGGACGGGGTGGGTGGTTCCGGCGACCCCGATGACGGAGGAGAGCCCGCGCCCGGTGCGCAGCGCCGCCGGGGCGGCGACCCCACCGATACCGCCGACACCGCCGACCGGGGCGGCTCCGCCGAGCGCGCCGCGCCGCGCCGCGTGCCGGCCGCCCGGCGTTCTCCGGAGCGGGTGCGCCGCCGGTGGTGGCGGCGGACCGAGCCGCAGGTGGCGGAGCCCGCGGACGTTCCGGAACAGCGACGCCCGCAGACCGTTGCCGACCTCGTCGCCCAGCGCGCCGAGGAGGAGGCGGGCGAGCGCCCTCCCGGGGGCGAGTGACGGGTCCGAAGGCGGTGTGACCTGCACCGCGGCCTACCCTGGACACGTCATCCGCGATTCCCCCGACCCGTCGAGGAGCTGCTGCGTGCCCGCGTCCCCGAGCCGTTCGTACCGGGTCGAGATCCCCGTGCCGGCCCGGGTCGTCGTGCTCGTGTCGGGCACGGGTTCGCTCCTGCAGGCGCTGCTCGACGCCGCCGCCGAACCCGGTTACCCGGCGCGGGTGGTGGCCGTCGGGGCCGACCGCGACGGCATCGAGGGCCTCGCCCGCGCACGGCGCGCCGGTGTCGCGACGTTCACGACCCGGGTCCCCGACCACCCCGACCGGGCTGCCTGGGACGCCGCGATGGCCGAGGCCGTCGCCGCGCACCGCCCCGATCTCGTGGTGAGCGCGGGCTTCATGAAGATCCTCGGTCCGGGTTTCCTCGCGGTCGTCGGCACCCCGATGATCAACACTCATCCCGCGCTGCTGCCGGCGTTCCCCGGCGTCCGCGGCGTGGCCGACGCCCTGGCCTACGGCGTGAAGGTCACCGGCGCCACGGTGCACATCGTCGACGACGGCGTGGACACCGGCCCGGTGCTCGCCCAGGGCGCGGTGCCCGTCGAGCCCGGCGACACCGTCGACACGCTGCACGAACGCATCAAGATCGAGGAGCGGCGGTTGCTGGTCGGCGCCGTCGCCGCGCTGGCCCGGGAAGGGGCCACCGTGACCGGACGAGAGGTGACCATCCCGTGAGCGAGCTTGCGAGCGAACCATCAGCGCTGAGTGAGCGCAAGCCGGTGCGGCGAGCCCTGATCAGCGTCTACGACAAGGCGGGTCTCACCGAGCTGGCCGCGGGCCTGCACGCCCTCGGCGTCGAGATCGTCTCCACCGGCACCACGGCGCAGCGGATCGCCGACGCCGGGGTGCCCGTCATGCCGGTCGAGCAGCTCACCGGGTTCCCGGAGTGCCTGGACGGCCGGGTGAAGACGCTCCACCCCCGGGTGCACGCCGGCCTGCTCGCCGACACGGACAATCCGGCGCACGTGGCCCAGCTCGAGGAGCTCGAGATCGCGCCGTTCGAGCTGCTCGTGTCGAACCTCTACCCGTTCACCGAGACGGTGGCGTCGGGGGCCACGCCCGCCGAGTGCGTCGAGCAGATCGACATCGGTGGGCCCGCGATGGTCCGCGCCTCGGCGAAGAACCACGGCAGCATGGCCGTCGTCGTCGAGCCCGCGCGGTACGAGTGGGCGCTCGAGCAGGTCAAGAACGGCGGCTTCGAGCTCGAGGACCGGCAGCGGCTCGCGGCGGCGGCGTTCCGGCACACCGCCACGTACGACGTCGCCGTGGCGTCCTGGATGGGCAACGTCCTCGCGCCCGAGGAGGAGGGGGCGTTCCCCTCCTGGGTCGGTGCCACCTGGGACCGCGCCTCCACCCTGCGCTACGGCGAGAACCCGCACCAGCAGGCCGCGTTGTACGTCTCCGGCCGGCCCGGCCTCGCGGCCGCGGAGCAGCTGCACGGCAAGGAGATGTCGTACAACAACTACGTCGACGCCGACGCCGCCTGGCGCGCCGCGCACGACCACGACGCTGCGTGCGTCGCGATCATCAAGCACGCCAACCCGTGCGGCATCGCGGTCGGTGCGGATGTCGCCGGGGCGCACCGGCTGGCTCACGCCACCGACCCCGTCAGCGCGTTCGGGGGTGTGATCGCGACGAACACCGAGGTCAGCGTCACGATGGCGGAGCAGGTCGCCGAGGTGTTCACCGAGGTCGTGGTCGCGCCCGGCTATGCGGACGGTGCGCTCGAGGTGCTCACGCAGAAGAAGAACGTCCGGGTGCTGCGGCTGCCGGCCGCCGTCGAGCGGCGGGGCGCGGAGCTGCGGCCGGTCTCGGGCGGCCTGCTGGTCCAGCAGCGCGACGCGCTGGACGCCACCGGGGACGATCCCGCCATTTGGACCCTCGCCACCGGCGAGCCGGCGCCGGCCGATGTGCTTGCCGACCTGGCGTTCGCGTGGCGGGCCTGCCGGTCGGTGAAGTCGAACGCGATCCTGCTCGCGTCCGGCGGCGCCGCCGTCGGGATCGGGATGGGACAGGTCAACCGCGTCGACTCGTGCCGGCTCGCGGTGCAGCGCGCCGGTGACCGCGCCCGCGGTTCGGTCGCGGCGTCCGACGCGTACTTCCCGTTCGCCGACGGCCTCGAGGTGCTGCTCGAGGCGGGCGTGCGGGCCGTCGTGCAGCCGGGTGGTTCGGTGCGCGACCAGCTGTCGATCGACGCCGCGGCCGCGGCGGGCGTGTCGATGTACTTCACGGGCACCCGCCACTTCGCCCACTGAGAGCCTTGAGCGGCCCGCGCATCTTCCAGTAGTATCGAACACGCGTTCGAATTGCCGCCTTCCCCGCGGCTTGGATGTTGGGGAGGCGTGTGTGGGTGCACCTGTTGTCGCTGATCGGCTCGAGCTCGCCCGCGGGCTGCTGCGGCGCATGGAGGACCGGTCGGCGGTGGTCCGGCCGGCGCCCGAGCCCGACGGCCGGGTGCTCCCGGTGGCCGAGCCGCTGGCGCGGCTGCTGCCCGCGGGTGGGCTGCGGCGCGGGTCCACGGTCGCCCTCCCGCGCGCCCCCGCCGCCACGTCGTTGCTGCTCGCGCTGCTCGCGGAGGCGTCGGCCGACGGGGCGTGGGCGGCCGTGGTCGGCCGGCCTGGGCTCGGGCTGGTGGCGGCGGCCGAGGCCGGGGTGCGGCTGGAACGGCTCGCGCTGGTCCCCGAGCCGGGGCCCGACCTCATGGCCGTCACCATCGCCCTGATCGACGGGATGGACGTCGTGGCGGTGGCGGGCGCGGAGCGGGCCGGGGTGCGTGCGGCCGAGCGGCAGCGGCTGGCCGCACGGGCCCGGCAGCGGGGCGCGGTACTGGTGGCGTTCGGGGCATGGCCGGGTGCCGACCTGGAGCTGAGCTGCACCGACGCCGGCTGGCAAGGGCTGGGGCCCGGGGCCGGGCGGCTGAGGGAGCGGCAGGTGCGGCTGCGGGTGCGCGGGCGGGGTGTCGCACCCGGTGGGCGGTCGGCGGGGCTGCTGCTGCCGGCGCCCGGGGGTGCGGTGGCGGCGGTCCCGGAGAGAGTCGTACCCGCGGTCGCCGTGCCGGACATCGAGCAGGTGGCCGGATGAGGGCGGCCGGCACGCATGACGGCGCCGAGCCGGCCGGGGCCGCGCGCGTGCTCGCGCTGTGGTCGCCCGACTGGCCGGTCACCGCGGCGGCCATGGCGGCGCACGTCCCACCCCACCGGCCCGCGGCGGTGGTCGTCGCCAACCGGGTGCTGGCGTGCTCGGCGGTCGCCAGGGCGCAGGGGGTGCGGCGCGGGTTGCGCAGGCGGGAGGCGCAGGCGCGGTGCCCCGACCTCGCGGTGCTCGATCGCGACCCCGACCGCGACGCCCGTGCGTTCGAGCCGGTCGTCGCCGCCGTCGAGGAGCTGGCACCGGGGGTGGAGGTGGTCCGGCCCGGGCTGGTGGCGCTGGCGGCGAAGGGGCCGGTGAGCTGGTTCGGCGGGGAGCAGGAGGCCGCGGAGGCCCTCGTCGACCAGGCCGCCGCCCGCGCCGCCGTCGAGAGCCAGGTGGGGGTGGCCGACGGGCTGTTCGCCGCGGTGCTCGCGGCCCGGCGGGCCCTGGCCGTCGCACCGGGCGACACCCCGGCCTTCCTGGCCCCGCTCGGTGTCGAGGAGCTGGACCGCGAGCCCGACGTCGACCGCTCCGAGCTGGTCGGGCTGCTGCGCAGGCTGGGGCTGCGCAGCCTGGGGGCGTTCGCCAGGCTCGACGCCGAGGACGTCGCCTCCCGGTTCGGGGCCGACGCCGTGCACTGCCACCGGCTCGCCCGCGGCCTCGACCCGCGCCCGCCGGTGCGCCGCGCCCCGCCGGAGGAGCTCACCGTCGAGGTCGAGCTGGACCCTCCCGTCGACCGGGTCGATGCCGCCGCCTTCGCCGCCCGCGCGCTCGCCGAGCGGCTGCACCGCACGTTGGCCTCGCACGGCCTCTCGTGCACCCGGCTCGGGGTCGCCGCGCACACGGTGGGTGGGGAGGAGCTGCACCGGATCTGGCGGTGCGCCGAGCCGCTCACCCCGGCCGGCACCGTCGACCGCGTCCGGTGGCAGCTGGACGCCTGGCTCACCCGGCGCCGCCGCTCCGGGGACGTGCCGGACGACGCGGGCGGCGCGGTGGCCCGGCTCCGGCTCGTCCCGGAGGAGACCGTCACGGCGGGTGCCCTGCAGCTGGGCCTGTGGGGTGACGTCGGGGAGGCGGGGGAGCGCGCCGGGCGAGCGCTGGTGCGGGTGCAGGCGCTGCTCGGACCGGAGGCCGTGGTCACCGCCGTGCTGGTGGGCGGGCGGGACCCGGCGGAGCAGGTCCGGTTCGTCCCGTGGGGCGACGACCGGGACCTGGGCCTCCCCGCTCCCGGCACCGAGGTGCACGAACGGCACCCTCGTCCCGCTCTATCGGACAAGAGTGCCGTTCGTCCAACGGGTGAGGTGCGCACGTGGGCGAGTTCCGGGCCGCTCGTCGCGCCGGCCGGCTGGCCGGAGGACGTCGTGCGCAGCACCGGCCGGGTCTCCGCGGCCGACCTGCCCGAGGCGGAGCGCATGCGCACCACCAACCGGCGGCGGCGGGTCCCGCCGCCCCGCCGCCCCGCCGGCCGCGCCGCGCCGCGCGAGCCACCGCCGTCGTGGCCGGGTCGGCTCCCCGCACCATCACCGGCCACGGTGCCGCCACAACCCCTCCCGGCCGAGCTGACCGGCGCCGACGGGAGCCCGGTCCTGCTCCGCGCGCCCGACCTGCTCTTCGGGCTGCCGGCATCCGTCGCGGTCGACGGCGGTGATCCGCGGCAGGTGCAGGGGTGGGCCGGGCCGTGGCCGGTGCGGCAGCGCTGGTGGGCGGCGGGCAGTGCGGAGGCCAGCCGCCTGCAGGTCCGCCTGCGGGATGGCGAGGCGCTGCTGCTCCTGCACCGGGAGGGGAGGTGGTGGGTCATCGGCGAGTACGACTGACCCCGGCTTGCGCAGCGCCGTCACCGGCGACTTCACACACCTGAGACCGACTTCGCACAGGGCCGGCCTGGGGCCGGCCTTGTGCGAAGCCGGTCCGGGATGTGTGAAGCGGCCCCTCTCGCGGCTGGTCAGCCTTTCGCGAGCTCGTCCGTCGAGAGCGCGAAGCGGGCCACCGTGGCGGCGAGGGCGTCGACGTTGCGGTCGAGCGCGGTGCGGTCGAGCGTGTCCAGGCGGTCGCAGGCCTGGTGGTAGCAGGGGTCGTACGCCTCGCCCCCGGTGCCGCCCCAGCGTTGCGCCTCCTCGGCCGACTTGGTCTCCTCCGCGCCGGTGAACAGCCCGCCGGAGGGGATGCCCCGCTCGATGAACGGGCCGTAGTCGGAGCGGCCGCTGAAGTCGGTGCCGGCTGCTTGCACACCCGCCGTGGCCAGGCCTTCCACGAGCGCGCGCTCGACGGCGGCCGAGCCGGGCGGGCCGGGGCCGTCCCCCTCGTGGTCGGAGTCGTCGCCGTCGTAGACGAGGTAGCCGGTGTTCGGCGAGGCGACCATGTCGAGGTTCAGGTAGAGCGCGATGCGGTTGCGTTCCTCCTCGGGGAGCCCCTGCACGTACGCGGTCGAGCCCACGAGCCCGACCTCCTCGGCACCCCAGAAGGCGAACCGCACGGCGTTCGTCACCGGCGGCGTCGCGCCGAGGTGGACGGCCGTCTCCAGCAGCGTGGCCACGCCGGAGCCGTTGTCGTTGATGCCCGGCCCTTCGGGCACGGAGTCGAGGTGCGCGCCCGCGACGACCACCTCGTCCGGGTTGCCGGTGCGGGTCTGGGCGATCACGTTGCGGCTCTGGGTCTCCTGGGTGGTGGTCACCAGCGTCAGCGTGACGGGTGCTCCGGCCCGGCCGGCCAGCGCGTCGCCCGCCGACCGGGACACGCCGCCGGTGGGCACCACCCCGGTCGCGGCCTCACCGAGGGTGCCGTCCTCCAGAGGCTCGTCCTCGTTGTTGATCACGATGAGGCCGGTGGCGCCGGCCGTGGCGGCGTGCGTGGCCTTCTGGGCGAACGTGCACGTGCCCCGCCGGACGAGGGCCACGGACCCGGGTGTCACGGCCGAGGCGTCGGCCGGGTTGCAGCCCTCGCCGACCATCAGGGTGAGGGGCCCGGTGACGCCGCCCTCCGGCGTGGTCGGCGAGAAGGTGAGCGCCGAGACCGCCACCGGCCCGCCACCGACCACGAGCTGCTCCCGCTGCGCGTCGAACCGCCGTGCGGTGAACGTCGGCGTCTGCACGTCGTAGCCCGCGCCGCGCAGCACCCCGGCGACGTGGTCGACGCTCGCGTCGTAGCCGGGCGTGCCGAGCGCCCGGTTGCCGCCGTGCGTGTCGGCGATGCGCTGCAGCTCGGTGAGGTGCGTCAGCGCGCCGTCCCCGGTGACCTGCTCGACCAGCCGGGACGGCAGGGCCGGATCGGGTGCCGGCGGCGCGGGTGGGGTGGCGCCCGGTGCGCCGCACGCCACCGCCGTGATCGCAACGAGTACCAGGGCGCGCACGGTCCGCATGCGGGGCAGTCTGCCTCTTTCAGGCCACGGGCGGGGGAGGTTCCGCCGCCCCCGTCATGATCGCCACCGCTTCGGTCATCGTGTGCGACTGCGGGGTGATCACCGTGGCGCGGCGGCCGAGCCGCTGGATCTGGATCCGGTCGGCGAGCTCGAACACGTGCGGCATGTTGTGGCTGATGAGGATCACCGGCAGGCCGCGGTCGCGGACGTCCCGGATGAGCTGCAGCACCCGGTTGCCCTCCTTGACGCCCAGCGCCGCCGTCGGCTCGTCGAGGATCACGACCTTGCTGCCGAACGCGGCCGACCGCGCTACGGCCACGCCCTGCCGCTGCCCACCGGACAGGCTCTCCACGGCCTGGCCGATGTTCTGCAGCGTGGTGATGCCGAGGTCGGTCATGTGCCGCTTCGCCTCCGACCGCATGTGCTTGCGGTCGAGCATCCGGAACACCGAGCCGAGGATCCCGGGCTTGCGCTCCTCGCGGCCGAGGAACAGGTTGTCGGCGATGTCGAGGCCGGGCGCGACGGCGAGGGTCTGGTAGACGGTCTCGATCCCGGCGCGGCGGGCGTCCATCGGGCTGCGGAAGTGCACCGGTTCGCCGTCGAGGAGGATCTCGCCGGCGTCCGGGATGAGCGCCCCGCACAGCGCCTTGATCAGGCTGGTCTTGCCGGCGCCGTTGTCCCCGATGATCGCGAGGATCTCGCTGGGGTAGAGCTCGAGGTCGCCGCTCGCGAGCGCCGTGACCGGCCCGTAGCGCTTGACGAGGCCGCGTGCCTGCAGCACGGGCTGCTCGGTGGCGGTCATGAGCGGACCTTCCTGATCCACTGGTCGATGGAGACGGCGACGAGCACCAGCAGGCCGATCGCGAAGCCCTGCCACACGACGTCGACGCCGCCGAGCTGCAGCCCGTTGCGGAACACGCCGACGATGAGCGCGCCGATCAGCGTGCCGAGCACGAGGCCGCGGCCGCCGAAGAGGCTGGTGCCGCCGAGCACGACGGCGGTGATGGAGTCGAGGTTGTACTCGATGCCGACGTTCGGGCTGGCCGACGCGAGCCGGCCGATCAGGATCCACGCGCCGATGGCGTAGATCACCCCGGCCACCACGTAGACGGAGAACCGCACGTGGTTGGTCCGGATGCCGGCCAGCCGGGCGGCCTCGATGTCGTCGCCCGTGGCGTAGACGTGCCGGCCCCACGCGGTGTAGCCGAGCGCGTAGTAGAAGAGCGCGAAGAGCAGCAGCATGATGATCGACCCGTAGGTGATCCGGAAGTCGCCGATCGGGAACGTGATGCCGGTCCACGTCAGGATCGACGGCATGTCCGTGCCGCGGACGGTCTCGCTCTTGGACACCACCGAGTTGAGCGAGAAGAAGATCGAGAGCGTGCCCAGCGTGACGATGAACGGTGGGAGCGCGATCCGCGTCACCAGGAAGCCGTTGAAGGCCCCCATCGCGGTGCCGCACACGATCCCGAGCACCAGTGCGAGCACGCCGGGCATGCCCAGGTCGGTGGCCAGGTTGGCCATGATGATCGAGGAGAACACGGCGATCGCGCCGACGGAGAGGTCGATGCCGGCGGTGAGGATCACCAGCGTCTGGCCGAGCGCGAGCACCGCGATCACCGTGACCTGCTGCATCACGAGACCGAGGTTGGCCGCTGTGAGGAAGCGGTCGCTCACCAGCGAGAACGCGATGATCGCGAGCAGGAGCACGGCCAGCGGGCCGAGGATGGGGCGGGCGTGCAGGACGTGCTGCAACCGCTGCAGGGGCGTGTCGGCCCGCCGCTCCTCGAACCCCTGGGGCGGTGGCGCGGCCGCGGTGGCGACCGGGCCCCGGCTGTCGTCGGACATCCGATCAGCCCCAGCAGTTCTCGAGACCGAACGCGGTGTCCTGGGACTCGATGCCCGGCTGCGGCTCGTCGGTGATGAGCGTGACGCCGGTGTCGGTGAAGTCCTTGCCCGAGGTGGGCTGCGCCTCCGTGCCGCTGCTCGCATGCGCGGCGAGTGCCTCGACGCCCAGCGACGCCATCTTCAGCGGGTACTGCTGCGACGTGGCCCCGATGATCCCGGCCTTCACGTTGTCGACGCCCGGGCAGCCGCCGTCGACGGAGACGATCTCGATGTCGTCCTGGCGTCCGGCGGCCTTGATCGCCTCGTACGCGCCGGCAGCGGCCGGTTCGTTGATCGTGTAGACGAGGTTGATCGTCGGGTCCTTCTGCAACAGGTTCTCCATCGCCGTGCGGCCGCCCTCCTCGGCGCCGTCGGTGACGTCGTGGCCCACGATGCGCGGGTCGGACTCGTCGCCGATCTGCTCGGGGTCGCCCACATCCATGCCGAAGCCCTGCATGAATCCCTGGTCGCGCTGGACGTCGACGGTGGGCCGGTTCGGCGACAGGTCGAGCATCGCGATCCGGGCCTGCTTGCCCTCGGCCTCGAACTTCGACTTCGCCCACTGTCCGATGAGCAGGCCGGCCTGGAAGTTGTCGGTGGCGAAGGTGGCGTCGGCGGCGTCCGGCGGCTCGGTCTGGGTGTCGAGCGCGATGACGTACAGGCCCTGCTGCCGCGCACGGTCGAGCGTGGGCACGATCGCCGCCGAGTCGTTCGGCGTGATCAGGAAGCCGGCCGCGCCCGCGGAGATCAGGGTCTCGATGGCCTGCACCTGCGTCTCGTTGTCGCCGTCCTGGCGGCCCGCGAAGCTCTGCAGCTCGACGCCGGCCGCGTCGGCCGCCTGCTGGGCGCCTTCCTTCATCTTGACGAAGAACGGGTTGGTGTCGGTCTTCGTGATGAGGCCGACGACCGGCTTGTCGCCGTCTCCTCCGCCGCCCGGCTCGGATCCGCCACCGCACGCGGTGAGCGCGAGGGCCGCCACGGCCCCGATGGCGAGCGCGGTGGCCCGCCTGCGGGCCGTTCCTGCCTGGTTCATCGCAACGACCTCTCGTCAGCGTCGACGTGGGGGACAACGTTGTCGGAACTGTGGCGTCCGACACCCTCCCGCCACAAGGGTGTTTCCAACATCGACCAGTAACGAACAGGTCACGCTGACAACGATGTCAAGGCGGGAGGACGATGCTGCGAGCGTGCAGACCGTCCCGGCGCCGCGCCGCCGCCCGACCATGCGTGACGTCGCTCAGCGCGCCGACGTCAGCCTCAAGACGGTCTCGCGAGTGGTCAACGACGAGCAGGGGGTCTCGACCGCCCTCGCGGTCCGGGTGCGGCGGGCGATCGACGAGCTGGGCTTTCGCCCGCACCACGGTGCCCGCCTCCTGCGCACCGACGGCCGGACGTCGGCGATCGCACTGCTGCTCGAGGACGTCGCCAACCCGTTCTCGGCGGCCGTCCAGCGGGCGGTGGAGAACGAGGCGCGCGAGCGGGGTGTCGTCGTGTTCTCCGCGAGCATCGACGAGGACCCGGCGCGGGAGCGGGCGCTGGCCCGCGAGTTCGGCGCGCGGCGGGCCGACGGGCTGCTGCTCGCGCCGGCCGGCGACGACCAGTCCTACCTCGCGGACGAGCTCCCGTCGGGCACCCCGGTGGTCTGCGTGGACCGGGAAGCGAGCAACCTCGCCGTCGACTCCGTGATCACCACCAATGCGCTCGGTGCGGCGGAGGGCGTGCGGCACCTCGCCGCGGCCGGGCACCGGCGGATCGCGTTCCTCGGGGACCGGCGCTCGATCCGCACCGCCGAGCACCGCTATGCGGGCTACCGCGACGCCCTCGCGTCGCTCGGCCGGCCCCTCGACCCCGGCCTCGTGGTGCACGACCTGCGGGAGTCCGCCGACGCCGACGGCGCCGTCACCGCCCTGCTCGCCGGACCCGACCCGCCCACCGCCCTGTTCACCGCGCAGAACCTGATCACGATCGGCGCGGTGCGGGCGCTGCGGCGGCTCGGTGCGGAGTGGTCGGTCGCGCTCGTCGGGTTCGACGACGTCCTGCTCGCCGACCTGCTCTCGCCCGGCATCACCGTGGTGGCGCAGGACCCGGCCGCGATCGGACGGACGGCCGCCAACCTGCTGTTCGCCCGCATCAGCGGCGACACCAGCCCGCCCGCGGTCCGCTTGGTCCCGACGGCGCTGATCCGCCGCGGCTCCGGCGAGATCCGCTCCCGCTGAACGCTGGCGTTCCCGTCGGCGGCAAGGTTTAGCGTCGTCCTCGTGCGGATCGGTGAGCTGGGCCGCCGCGCCGGGGTGAGCCCCCGGACGCTGCGGCACTACGAGGAGATCGGCCTGCTCGCGGCGCGGCGGCGGGCCAACGGCTATCGCGACTACGACGAGCGCGACGTGGCGCTCATCGCCGAGATCCGGTCGCTGGTCGACCTCGGGTTCGCGCTCGAGGAGACCAGGCCGTTCGTCGAGTGCCTGCGTGCCGGCAACCCGACGGGCGCGAGCTGTGCGGACTCGCGCGCCGTGCAGCGCCGGAAGCTGGCCGAGGTGGACGACTGGCTCGCCCGGCTGCACGCCGTGCGCCGCGAGCTCGTCTCCCAGCTCGGCGACCCGCCCGTCCCACGATGCTGCTTCTTCTCGGAGGAGAACTGATGATCATCACCGTGTCCGACGGCACGTTCGACGAGCTGGTGCTGCGCGCCGAGCTGCCGGTGCTGCTGGACTTCACGGCCGACTGGTGCCCGCCCTGCAAGATGATCAAGCCGGTGCTGCACGAGCTGGCCGAAGAGCTGGCGGGACAGCTGGTCGTCGCCGAGCTCGACGTCGACACCAACCCGCGCACCGCCCGGGCCGCGGGCGTGCTCGGGATGCCGACGCTGAACCTCTACGTGGGTGGGCGGGTGGCCACCCAGGTCGTCGGGGCGCGGCCGAAGGCGGCGATCATGCGGGCGATCGCCGAGCACCTCCCGGTGCCTGCCTGAGGGCCAGCACCTCGGCGGCGAGCTCGGCCACCGGCCGGCGACCGTCGAGCACGAGGGTGTCGCGCGGCAGCAGCGCCCGGGCCGCGGCGCACCGGTCGATCTGGGCGACGCCCCAGGCCCGGACCCGCGCCTCGCGCGCGGGGTCACCGGGGGCGTGGACGCGCACACCGATGCGCCGGGCCAGCTCGTCGGCGGGGACGTCCAGGTAGACGTGCTGGAGGACGATGCCGCGCCGGCGCACCGCGGTGAAGATCTCCTCGGCGTAGCCGGCCTCCACCAGCGTCATCGGCACGAGCAGCGGGCGTGCGTACTCCTCGACGAGCCCGATCGCCATGGCGGCCACCTGGGTGCGCCACAGCGGGAGGTCCTGGAAGTTGCCGGTCGGCACCTCGACGATCTCCCGCAACACGTAGCCGATGTGTTCCGCGTCGAACACGAGCGCCTCCGGCCACTGCCTGTGCAGCTCCGCCACGAGGGTCGTCTTGCCGCTGCCGAACGCGCCGTCGATCCAGACGATCATCCAGGCAGCCTGGCAGCCCCGAACTCCGTCGCGGCGGCGGGGCGCGCTCGCTACGGTCCGCGAGGTGGAGCTCCCGGACGTCGTGCGGGCCAAGGCCGTGCAGGCGGGTGCCGCCGACGCGATCGCTCGCATCTGAACCGCAGCAAGGTGGCCATGCTCCGGCTCAACCGCAGTATGGCCACCTTGCTGCGGTAGGGGCGAGGGCCCGTGCCTCAGGGCGTGAGGCGGTGCAGGTCGCGGGGGAACAGCGTCGTCCGCCGCACGTTGTCCGCTTCCACCAGCCGCGCGACCCACCGCTCCAGCCCGATGGCGAACCCGCCGTGCGGCGGCATGCCGTGCCGGAACGCCTGCAGGTACGGCTCGTACGCGTCGGTGGCCTCGCCCCGTTCCGCGAGTGCCCGGGCGTAGTCGGCGTACTCGTGCAGCCGCTGGCCGCCGGTCACGAGCTCCAGGCCGCGGAAGAGCAGGTCGAAGGAGTTGGTCGAGCGCGGGTCGCCCGGCTCCGGGTGCGTGTAGAAGGGGCGCTTGCGCGCCGGGTAGCCCTCGACGGCCACGAAGTCCGAACCGTGCTCCTGGAGCGCCCACCGTCCGATGCGCCGCTCGTGCTCGGGTGCCAGGTCGGGCTCGTCCGGGTCGGCGCCGACGAGCGCGAGCGCGTCCCGGAAGTGGATCACCGGTAGTCGCTCGGGCACCTCCGGTAGGTGCGCACCCGCCCGGTCCACCGCGCCGCCCGCGTCGGTCCGGATCGTGTCGACCATCCCGGCGAGCACCTCGCGCAGCACGGCGAGGACGTCACGGTGGTCGTCGATGAAGCCCAGCTCGACGTCGAGCGACACGTACTCGGCGAGGTGCCGGACCGTGTCGTGGGGTTCGGCGCGGAAGACCGGGCCGACCTCGTAGACCCGCTCGAACACCCCCACCATCATCTGCTTGTAGAACTGCGGCGACTGCGCGAGGAAGGCGGGGCGGCCGAAGTAGTCGACGGTGAACACGTTCGCGCCCGACTCGGTGGACCCGCCCACCAGCTTCGGGGACTGGATCTCGGTGAACCCGCGCTCGTCCAGCGTGCGGCGGAACCCGCGCAGCGACGCGGCCGCCAGCTGCCAGGCGGCCGCCTGCGTCGGATGGCGCCATGTGACCGGCGCGTGGTCGAGCAGCGTGGGCAGGCCGGCGGCGAGGGTCGGGCGCCACAGCTCCACCGGCGGCGGGGTGGCCGAACCGAGCACGGTGATCCGCGGGTCGGTCAGCTCGGCGCCGCCGGGAGCTTTCGGGTTCGCGACCACGGTGCCCTCGACGGCGACGACGGTCTCCTCCCCGATGGCGTCGAGCAGCCTCCCGTCCGTCACGACCTGGGCGAGCCCGCTGCGGTCGCGGATCACGAGGAACGCGACCCGGGACAGCCGCCTGCGGCGGTGGACCCATCCCCGCATCGTGACGCGCTGCCCGATCCGTCGTGGTAGGTCTGCGGTGAGCGTCCTGGACATCGGTGCCTCCTCGGTGGTCTCCCCCGGGAGGTGTGGGCGATCGGGTCGCTCGCGGTGCCACCACACCTTCACCGACCGCGCAGCGGCCGGCCTCGTCGTGGTCGATGACGGTGACCGGCCGGGCGGCTCGGGGGTCGTCACGCCCGTCGTCGCCGCTGCCGCGGAAGGTAGCGGCCGGGGTTCGGCGGAGCACCGGGATTTCGCCGTGACCGGGGCACCACGCACCGTGGTGTGACCGATTCGCCTGGTCGGGCGGTTGAGATGATCTCGAACAGCTGTTCGACTGTCGGTGTGGGCTGGAACAACCCGGATGTCCCGTGGCACGAGCTGGAGGCCGCGCTGTCGGGCCGTGCGTGGAACGGCGGCAGCCTCAGCGGCGGGCCGGAGGCCGACGGCGGCGACAGCCCGGCGTGGTCGCGCAAGCGGGAACCCTACGTCGCCCCGCCGGTCGGTGAGCCGGGTGAGCGCGTGCCGTACGCCGAGCTGCACTGCCACTCCAACTTCAGCTTCCTCGACGGCGCGAGCCACCCCGAGGAGCTGGTGGAGGAGGCCGCGCGGCTGGGCCTGGACGCGATCGCGCTCACCGACCACGACGGCATGTACGGCGTGGTGCGGTTCGCCGAGGCCGCCGCCGAGCTGGGCGTCCGCACCGTGTTCGGCACCGAGCTCTCGCTGGACCTCACCGCCCCGCAGAACGGCGTGGCCGACCCGGAGGGCAGCCACCTGCTGCTGCTCGCCCTCGGACCCGAGGGCTACCGCGCGCTCTGCCGCACGACCAGCACCGCCCAGCTGCGCGGGCAGGAGAAGGGGCGGCCGGTCTACGACCTCGACGAGGTGGTGGCCGACACCGCGGGGCAGGTCCAGGTGCTCACCGGCTGCCGCAAGGGCGGCGTGCGCCAGGCGCTGCGCTCCGGCGGGCGCGACGCCGCGGGCAAGGAGCTGCGCCGGCTCGTCGAGCGGTTCGGGGCCGACCACGTGGCCGTCGAGCTCACCCACGCCGCGCTGCCCACCGACACCGAGCTGAACGACGTGCTCGCCGAGCTCGCCCTCGACGCCGGGCTGCCCACGGTGGCCACCACCGCGGCCCACTACGCCACCCCGCGCCGGTTCCCCCTGGCCACGGCGCTGGCCGCGGTGCGGTCCCGGCGCAGCCTCGACGAGGCCGACGGCTGGCTCCCGCCCGCCGGCACCGCCCACCTGCGCTCCGGCGCGGAGATGGCGGCCCGGTTCGACGCCCGCCACCCCGGCGCGGTGGCGCGGGCGGCGGAGATCGGCACCTCGTGCGCGTTCCCGATCCGCCTCGTCGCGCCGGACCTGCCCCCGTTCGACGTCCCGCCGGGGCACGACGAGGCGAGCTGGCTGTGGGAGCTGGTCCAGCGCGGGATGATGACCCGCTACGGCAGCCACGCCGAGCACCCCGAGGCCGTCGAGACGATCCGGCGCGAGTTCGAGATCATCGAGAAGAAGAACTTCCCCGGCTACTTCCTGATCGTCCACGACATCGTCGAGTTCTGCCGCCGGGTCGACATCCTCTGCCAGGGCCGCGGCTCGGCCGCCAACTCGGCCGTCTGCTACGCGCTGGGCATCACCAACGTCGACGCCGTGGCGATGGGGCTGCTGTTCGAGCGGTTCCTCTCCCCGGCCCGGGAGGGCTACCCGGACATCGACCTCGACATCGAGTCAGGCCGCCGCGAGGAGGTCATCCAGTACGTCTACGCCAAGTACGGGCGCGGGTGCGCCGCTCAGGTGGCCAACGTGATCACCTACCGGCCCCGCTCGGCCGTCCGCGACATGGCGAAGGCGTTCGGGTTCTCGCCGGGCCAGCAGGACGCGTGGAGCAAGCAGATCGAACGGTGGGGCGGCCCGGTCGCCGACGCGCCCGCCGGGATCCCCGACCAGGTGGTGGGGCTGGCCAACGAGCTGCTCGGCTTCCCGCGCCACCTCGGCATCCACTCCGGCGGCATGGTCATCTGCGACCGGCCGGTGTCGGAGGTGGTGCCCGTCGAGTGGGCGCGCATGCCCGGCCGCACCGTCGTGCAGTGGGACAAGGACGACTGCGCGTACGCGGGGCTCGTCAAGTTCGACCTGCTCGGGCTGGGCATGCTCACGGCCCTGCACCTGATGCTCGACCTGGTCGAGGAGCACCACGGGAAGACGATCCGGCTGCACGAGCTGCAGCCCACCGACCCGGACGTCTACGCGATGCTCGCCCGGGCCGACTCGGTCGGGGTGTTCCAGGTGGAGTCGCGGGCCCAGATGGCCACCCTGCCCCGGCTGAAACCGCGGAAGTTCTACGACCTGGTCGTGGAGGTGGCGCTGATCCGGCCCGGCCCGATCCAGGGCGGCTCGGTGCACCCCTACGTGCGGCGCCGCAACGAGCTGGAGGAGTGGGACTACGACCACCCGCTGCTCAAGGGCGCGCTGGAGAAGACGCTGGGTGTGCCGCTGTTCCAGGAGCAGCTCATGCAGATCGCCGTGGACGTCGCAGGCTTCTCCGCCGCCGACGCCGACGAGCTGCGCCGCGCGATGGGCGCCAAACGCTCGGAGGAGAAGATGGAGCGGCTGCGCGACCGCTTCTTCGCCGGCATGGCGACCAACGGCATCACCGGCGAGACGGCCGACGGGATCTTCCGCAAGATGATCGCGTTCGCCAACTTCGGCTTCCCGGAGAGCCACGCGATCAGCTTCGCGTCACTCGTCTACTACAGCGCCTGGTTCAAGCTCTACCACCCGGCCGCGTTCTGCGCGGCGCTGCTCAACTCCCAGCCGATGGGCTTCTACTCGCCGCAGTCGCTGGTGGCCGACGCGCGCCGGCACGGGGTGCTCACCCGCGGTGCCGACGTCAACCTCGGGCGGGCCGAGGCGATCCTTTCGCCCGACCCGCTCTCCACCGGCGGGCAGGCCGTCCGGCTCGGGCTCGCCGAGGTGCGCGGGATCGGCATCGAGCTGGCCGAGCAGATCGACGCCGAGCGCGACCGGGGCGGGCCGTACCGCGACCTCGCCGACCTCGCCCGCCGCGTCCGGCTCACCGTGCCGCAGGCCGAGGCGCTCGCCACCGCGGGCGCGTTCGGCAGCTTCGGCATCGACCGCCGCTCGGCGTTGTGGGCCGCCGGGGTGGTCGCGGCCGTGCGGCCCGAGCAGTTGCCCGGCACCGCCGTCGGGCTGGAGGCGCCCGCCCTGCCCGGGCTCACCGACGTCGAGCTCACCGCCGCGGACGTGTGGGCCACCGGCGTCTCGCCCGGCACCCACCCGATGCAGCACCTGCGCGAGAAGCTCGACGCCCTCGGCGCCGTCCGGATCGACGCGCTCGACGCCGTCGGCCGCACCGTCCCACCCGGCGACCCGGAGCACGTCATGCCGCGGGTGCTGGTCGGTGGGCTCGTCACCCACCGGCAACGCCCCGCCACGGCCCGCGGCGTCACCTTCATCAACCTGGAGGACGAGGGCGGCATGCTCAACGTCACCTGCTCGGAGGGGCTGTGGGCGCGCTACCGCACGGTGGCGGTCAGCAGCACGGCGCTGCTCGTGCGCGGGCGGCTGGAACGCAGCCCCGAGGGCGTGCTCAACCTGGTGGCCGACCGGCTGCAGAGGCTGGCCCTCACGGTGGCGGTGAAGTCGCGCGACTTCCGCTGACCCGCCCGTGTTGAACTGGCCCCGTGGGAGTGCTCGGGCGTGTTGCGGCGGCGGTGGGATGCGTCGCTGCCGCGGTGCTCGGGGCCCCGGCCGCCGCGGCGACGCCGGAGCCCGCGGCCGTCGACCGCTACCTCGCCGACAGCCTGGCCGCCACGGGCTTCCCGGGGATGGCCGTCGCGATCGTCCGGGGCGGCGAGGTCGTGCACGCGGCCGGGTACGGCACGGACGGGCGTGGCGACCCGGTCACGCCGCGCACCCCGTTCCGGGTCGGCTCGCTGACGAAGTCGTTCACCGCGGCGGCGGTGCTCCAGCTCGTGGACGCCGGGCGCATCGCCCTCGACGCGCCGGTGCGCGACTACCTGCCGGGCTTCATGCCGGCGGGCCCGATCACCGTCCGGCACCTGCTGAACCAGACGAGCGGCATCGCCGACGCCGGCGTCCCCACGCTGAACGACGGCGAGGAGGACCTGGCCCGGCGGGTGGCGAGCCTGCGCGGGGCGCGGCTCGTCAGCGAGCCGGGCCGCGAGTTCCACTACTGCGACGTGAACTACCAGGTGCTCGCGCGGCTGGTCGAGGTCGGGTCGGGGCGGCCGTGGGCGGCCTACCTCGACGAGCGGGTGTTCGCCCCGCTCGGCGCGACGGACACGGTCGCGGGCGCCACCGCCGCGCAGGCCGACGCGGCGCCGGGCCACGTCCTCCTGTTCGGCACGCCGATCGCCCGCCCCGAGCTCGACGGCCTGCTCGCCGGATCGGGCGGGGTGGTGTCGACGGCGCGGGACATGGGCCGGTGGCTCGCGGCGCAGTCGTCCGGAGGTGGGCCCGTGCTCCGGCCCGACGACGTCACGCTGATGCAGACGCCACCACCCGGCGTGGCCGGGGGATACGCGATGGGCTGGCAGGTCGTCGCGCCGGACCGGCTCGAGCACACCGGCGTCCTCTCGACGTACAGCGCGATCCAGGTGCTGCTCCCGGCGAGCGACCAGGGCTTCGTGCTGCTCTTCGACGGCAACAGCGCAACGGCCGACACGGCGGGCGTCGCCGCCGGGCTCACCGCGCTCCTCACCGGCGCGGCCCCGCCGGCCGGGCCGCGGAGCACCGCGCTGCTGGCCGCCGTGCTCGGCGCCGCCGCCCTCGCGGTGCTCGCCCTGCGGGTGCGCCAGCTCGTGCGCCTGCCGCGCTGGCGCCGCCGGCGCGCCGGCCGTCCCCGCTGGACGGCGGCGGTCGGGCTCGCCTGGCTGGTGCTGCCAGTGGCCCTCCTGGTGGGGATGCCCGCGCTACTGGGCACGCTGATCGGCCGGAGGTTCACGTTCTGGCAGCTCTGCCTGGCGATGCCGGACGTGATGGTCCTGATCGCGGTCTGGGCACTGTCGGGGGTGGCGCTCGCCGTCGCCCGGACCGTCGCGCTCACCCACCGCCGAATTCGAGTGCCTGTTGATCCCGATGCCGGGACGATCTGCTGATGCTGCTCAGCGACGTGAAGCGGGCGTGGCGCACGGATGGCTTCGCCGTCGTGCCGGGCTACCTCTCCGCTGACGAACTGACGCCGGCGCTCGACGAGCTGGGCCGGTGCTTCCCGACCGCCGCCGGCTTCCACGAGGGCTCCGATCCCCGGCGTGCGCGGTTCCTCGATGACGAGTTCAACGGCATCGACACCTTCCCCTTCGCCAGCCGTCGGCTGAGCCACCTGGCGGTCCACGCCCGCATCATCGATCTGGCCGAGGCGCTTCTCGGCACCGACGACATCCGCCTCTACTCGGCCGAGGCATGGGCGAAGTACACCGGCGCCGCCGACTACGACCAGCGCCTGCATCGGGATTTCCTCAACCACACGCTGCTCGTACCCACCGATCTCCAGCAAGTCGAGCTGTTCGTCCATCTCGTCGACGTGCCGGAGGATCTCGGGCCGCCCAATCTTGTCCCGCGCTCCCACACGGCCGATCTGCCGCCCTTGCCGAACTGGCACCCGCGCGCCGACACCGACTCCGGCGACCGGTTCGTCGCGACCGTCGGTCGTCCCGACCTCTACGCCGCCGAGGTGTCGGCCGCGGGCCCCGCCGGCACGGTGGTGGCCTTCACACCGGACACCCTGCACCGCGGCACGGCCCTGACCCGGGCGGGCGGCGCCCGCTACACCATGCACCTGTGCTTCCGGGCCGCGGCCGCGGAGTGGGCGCAGCGGCAGGGCTGGGCCGATCGCAGCCACGACCCCGCCTGGTACCGGTTCGTCGAGGAGTCCACGCCCCGCCAGCTCGCGCTGTTCGGCTTCCCACCGCCCGGCCACCCGTACTGGACGGCCGAGGCGTTGATGGGGATCGCGCTCCGCTACCCGGGCCTGGACCTCACGCCGTGGACGGGAGCTGACGCGCCGTGACGGACGTGATGATCAGAGACCGAGAACCGACCGACGTCCCCCGGTGCGTCGAGGCGCTCGCCGAGGTCCACGAAGCCGACGGCTATCCGATCGCCTGGCCGGCAGACCCCGCGGGGTGGCTGAGCCCGTCGAACCTGCTTCAGGGTTGGATCGCCGAGCGTTCGGATTCGATCGTCGGACACGTCGTTCTCGCCAGGGGCGGCGACGCACCGGACGGGCTCCAGCCCGATGGACGGCCGCTTGCCGTGGTCAAGCGCCTGTTCGTGACTCCGTCGGCCCGTCGACAGGGCATCGGCGAGCAGCTCCTTGCCCCCGGCCAGGCTTGGGCCGTCCGGTCAGGGCTGTCGCTCATCCTGGACGTCGCCGAACTGGGGAGCGGCGCGGCGATCGCTCTCTACGAACGCGCCGGTTGGCGCCATACGGCGAGTGCGACGGCCGACTGGACGACGCCAGAAGGCGGCTCGGTCACGATGCGGTACTACCGGCCGCCCCACGCCTGACCGTCAGGGGGACTTCACACATGCAGCCGGGCATGCGTGTGCGAAGTGTGCTCGATCAGTCTGCCGACAGGTCTGCTGCCAGCTGGCGGCAGAAGGTGGCCGCGTCGTGGCCGGTGAGGGCAGCCTCGACCAGCTGGTCGAGCCATCGGTGGTGGCGGGCGATGGCGTCCGGGTCCGTGAGTTGGAGGACGCCGGCGGTGGTCTCGACACTGACGAGGTCGCGGTCGTACAGCGAGAAGCCCGAAGGTTGTGCGGGGCATTGCGACGTGAACGGCAGTACGCCGAATGTGTGCCTCGGGAGCGTCGCGAGCTCGGCGAGGTGGATGAGTTGTCCGCGGAGCGTGGCTGTGGATATCGCGCCGATCCGCAACCTCAATGCAGCTTCGGTGACCACATGGACGAACTCGCGCCCGGGCTCGTACAGGATCGCCTGGCGACGGATCTTTGCCGCGACCACGCGCTGGAACGTCTCCGGCGGCATGCCGTCGTCCTCCAGGAAGACGTGCGTGGCCGCCATCTCCCGCATGTACGCGGCGGTCTGCAGGTACCCCGGCACGAGCGCGGGCTGGAACTCGGCGAGGAACGTGCAGGATTCCGCGAGCGCGGTGAGGTCCTGCTGGTGGGCTTCTGCACCGCCGGCCCCTGAGATGCGCTCCTTGTGCGTGCGGTAATCGACGGCAGCCTGCTCCCGGAGCTGAGTCAGCTCGTCGAGCTCGCCCCCCGTCGTCGCGACCCACGTGGCGAGTTCGGCCTCGGTGGGGAGCTGTCGCCCGGTCTCGATCTTGGAGACCTTGGGCTGGCGCCATCCTGCCCCGAGAGCGGTTGCAAGCTCGGCGCCGGTGAGGCCGGCCTGCTCACGCAGGTCGCGCAACCGAGAGCCGAGCGCATTGAGGGTCGAGTTGGAGGGTGTGGGATTCAAGCGGTCGTGTTCTCCGGGATGTCGGCCTCACGGGAGGCGAGGTAGTCGTGCAGCGGCACTGCTCGGCTCATCGCGATGTCGCGCCAACGGAGGTGCTCGGCCACCACCTCGGGGGCGTCGAGCAACTCGGCGCCGGCGAAGCGGAAGTTCTCGTAGTAGTGCATCTTCCACACCTCCCGCTCGTCGAACAGCCAGTAGTCGTGCAACGGCAGCTCGGTCGGGCGGCTTCCTTGTGGCACCGCGATGATGCGGATGTCGTCCCCCGTCCGTGCCATCTGCGGGTACACCGCAAGCTCCAGCCTCGTATAGGGCGTGGGTGGCTCGACGATGATCCGGACGATGATCTTTGTCCGGCCGGTCGTTGAGTCCTGCCGCATCCGGTCTCGGCGGTCCGACAAATCGAGCTCCACCGGCTTCCCGGCCAGGAATGTGGCGAGGTACGCGTCCTCTTCCGGGCTCGAATAGATCTGCTGGCCTTCCAGTCGATACGCCGATCGCTCGTACGCGCGGAAGAGTGCCGCCCACTCCGTGGTGTCGTCATCGCCGATCCAACGGATCATCGTCCGGCCTCCTCGAGATAGGCCTCTACTTCGGCGAGTACGACAGGTCTGCCTTGTCCGGCGAGGAACAGCCCAACTGCACGCAGGACAGTCTCTGTGGGGATCCGCACGGCATCCTCTTCAGCGGCGAGATCGCGCAGCTCAGCCTTCGCCTTGGCAGACATCTTCTTGCCCTGGCCGACCATCGTCGATGGGTCGTCCACCTCGACGTAGACGGCGGGGCACTTGTCTTGTGGGAACGAGTTGGCCGCCTTGCACAGGCGTCGAAGCGCCATGGTCCACCGCCATCGTGTCGTCGGCTCGCCATGCTCGCATCACGACGCTGATTCCGCAAGATGCCCTTGCATCGCCGCGAGAATTCTCGAATACTGCGGAGACTGCTTCGGCTGGAAGGACTCACCGACGTGCCACCTTCACCTCCACTTCGCCTCCTCGACGCCCTGCTCGGGCGCCCGCCAGGCGGCAGGCACCGCCCCGGCCGCAATACCCGCCCGCGCTTCGAACTGCGACCGAGCCGTGGTTGAGCACCCGCGCCACTGGGAGGTGCCTGGCCTGATCGCGGCCCTGGATGCGGGCATCGCCCCGCGACTCCTCGCCCGCCACCCCGCTACCGGCTGGTGCCGGTCCTGCCGGACCACGGCGCCCTGCTCGGTGCGGCAGCTGGCGGAGGCGGCCGGTGGCGTCGGCCCGGGTTGAGCCGTGGGAAGGTGCCCCGGTGGATCTGGGGGACGACGGCGAATACGCCGATCTCGATCTGTCCGAGGTGCATGCCGGGGGCGAGCCTTGGCGGCGGCGCCGGTTCGTGCGCTGCAGCTTCGCGGAGGCGGACCTGCGCGGGCTGGTCACCGAGTCGTGCACGTTCGACGAGTGCGACTTCACCGGGGCCGACCTCGGGGAGTCCGACCACCGCGGTGGGGCCTTCCGCACGTGTCGGGTCGTGCGGGCCACGCTCGGCGGGTCCGCGTTCCGCAGCTGCTCGTTGCTGGGGACGGCGCTGATCGACTCGCGGTTGCGCCCGATCACGTTCACCGACTGCGATCTGACGCTCGCCGCCCTCGGCCGCGCCGACCTGCGCGAGACGGACCTGTCCGGGCAGCGGCTGCGGGAGGCCAACCTGGTGGAGGCCGACCTGCGGGGCGCCGACCTGCACGGCGCCGACCTCACGGGGGCCCGCCTGCTGCGGGCGCGGCTGGAGGGTGCCGACCTGCGCGGGGCCCGGATGGACCCGGACGGCCTGGTCCAGGCCCGGCTCACCGGCGCCTCGGTCGACGTCGAGCAGGCCATCGCCTTCGCGGCGGCCCACGGCCTCCGCGTCGCCTGACGTATCCGCGACTCGGCGCACCGGCCGATGAACGCAACCCGCGAAGCTGGGAGGATGGGTTCCGTGACGGCGACGGTGATGGACGGCAAGGCCACGTTGCAGGAGCTGCTCGGTGAGCTGGCCGGGCGGGTCGAGAAGCTGCGGGCGAGCGGCGTGACCCCGGGCCTGGGCACGCTCATCGTCGGCGACGACCCGGGATCCCACTCCTACGTGCGGGGCAAGCACCGCGACTGCGCGAAGGTCGGGATCACCTCGATCCAGCGGGAGCTGCCTGCCGACGCCACCCAGGCCGCCGTCGAGGCGGCCGTCGACGAGCTGAACGCCGACCCGGCCTGCACCGGGTTCATCGTGCAGCTGCCGCTGCCGAAGGGCCTCGACGCGGGCGCGGCGCTCGGGCGGATCGATCCGGTGAAGGATGCCGACGGGCTCGCCCCGGTGAGCCTGGGCCGGCTCGTGCTCGGCGAGCCGGGTCCGCTGCCGTGCACGCCGCGCGGGATCGTCGAGCTCTGCCGGCGCTACGGCGTGGAGCTGAACGGTGCGCGGGTCACGGTGGTGGGCCGTGGTGTCACGGTCGGGCGGCCGCTCGGGCTGCTGCTCACCCGCCGGTCCGAGAACGCCACCGTGACGTTGTGCCACACGGGCACGAAGGACCTCGCCGCGGAGGTGCGGCGTGCCGACGTCGTGGTCGCCGCCGCCGGTGTGCAGGGGCTGATCACGGCCGACATGGTGCGGCCGGGCGCCACGGTCCTCGACGTCGGCGTCACGCGCACCGAGGCCGGGCTGGTCGGGGACGTCGCGCCCGAGGTGGCCGAGGTCGCCGGGCTGCTGGCGCCGATGCCCGGCGGGGTCGGGCCGATGACGCGGGCGATGCTGCTGACCAACGTGGTGGAGGCTGCCGAGCGGGCGGTCGGCGAGCGGCCATGACCGAGCTCCGCTCCCGCCTGCCGGTGCACGCGCCGATGACGTTCGTCCTGCTCATCGCGGGTGCGGGCATGGTCAGGACGCTCACCCAGCACTGGCGTGAGGGAGCGGTGCTGCTCGGCGGTGCGCTGCTCGTGGCGGCCGTGCTGCGGATGCTGCTGCCGACCGAACGGGTCGGGCTGCTCGCGATCCGCAGCCGCCCGATCGACGTGCTCTGCTACGCGGGCCTGGGTACGGTGATCTCCGTGCTGGCCATGACGATCACCGCGAGCCTGCTGAACGGCGGGTGAGCATGACCGAGCGACGGCTGCGCCCGCTGCGCCCCGACGAGATGGACGCCGACCAGCGTGCCGTGTACGACGCGCTGGCCGACCCGCCCGGCCGGGTGGGGGTCGCCGCCGACGGGAGCCTGCAGGGCCCGTTCGACGCGATGCTTCGGGCCCCGCGGTCCGGTGCGGCGCTGCAGTCCGTGGGTGCGGCGCTGCGGTACCGCAGCGTGCTCCCCGAGCGGGTCCGCGAGCTCGCGACGCTGCAGGTGTCGGCGCACCACCGATCGGGCTTCGAGTGGTACGCCCACGCCCCGATCGCGGCCGCGGCCGGGCTGCCGGCGCCGCTCATCGAGAGCGTTCGCACGGGCGGCTCCGTCGAGCCGGGCGACCCGGCCGAGCGGGCCGCCGCCGCCGTCGTCACGCAGTTGCTCGCCACCGGCGACGTCGACGACGACGCGTGGGCCGGTGCCGTCGGCGCGCTCGGTGAGGCGGGCACCGTGGAGCTCACCACGCTCGTGGGCTACTACTCGCTCCTCGCGATGCAGATGCGCGTGCTGCGGGTGCCGCTCCCGGGCGGCGCCCCCGCCGTCGAGTTCCCGGCATGATCGGGGGATGACCGACCGCGCGGAACGCATCGTCGACACCCTGGTCGGTGCGTTCTCCGATCTCATGTCGGCCGATCCGGGCGCGTTCCGGACGAAGTTCCGCAAGATGGCGGCCGATCCGTTCGCGTTCTACCGCGGGAGCGCCTGCCTCTTCTACGCCGACGTCGCGGAGCGGGACGACCCGTGGGCCGACGAGCGGACGGGCCGTGTCTGGATCCAGGGCGACCTGCACGCGGAGAACTTCGGCACCTACATGGACGGCGACGGCGTACTGATCTTCGACGTGAACGACTTCGACGAGGCGTACGTCGGCCACTTCACCTGGGACATCACCCGGTTCGCCGCCAGCATGGCCCTGCTGGGCCGGCGCAAGGCGATCTCGGACGCCGACATCTCCCGCCTCGTCGAGCGGTACGTGCGGTCCTACCTCGACCAGGTGCGGTGGTTCGTCGACCAGGCCGACGACCGGAGCTTCTCGCTGCGGCTCGACACCACCGAGGGCGCGGTCCACCAGGTGCTGCAGCTGGCGAAGCTGCGCACGCGGGTCAGGTTGCTCGACGCCGTCACGGAGGCGGAGGGCTTCGACCGGGTGCTGCGGGAGGTGCCCGGCCTGCGCCGGCTCGAGGAGGCCGAGCGCGCGGCGGTGACGGCGGCCTTCGGGCGCTACCTGGAGACGATCCCGGCGACGAAGCGGCTGCGCGGGGTCGCGTACACGGTGAAGGACGTGGCGGGGCGTTCCGGCTTCGGCATCGGAAGCGCCGGGCTCCCCGCGTACACGGTGCTGATCGAGGGGTACAACCAGGCGCTGGACAACGACGTGGTGCTGTCGATGAAGCAGGGCAACGTCGCCGCGCCGTCGCGGGTGGTCACCGACCCGGCCGTCGCCGGGGCCTTCCGCCACCACGGCCACCGCACCGCGGTGTCGCAGCGGGCGCTGCAGGCGCACGCCGACCCGCTGCTGGGCTGGACCGACCTCGACGGCGTCGGGTTCGTGGTGAGCGAGGTGTCGCCCTACGAGGCGGATCTGGACTGGTCGGAGCTCACCGAACCGGCGGAGATCGCGCCGGTGGTGGACTACCTCGGCCGGGCCACGGCGAAGGTGCACTGCGTGGCCGACTCCGACTCCGACCACTCCCTGGTGCCGTTCCAGACCGAGGAGGCGATCGCGCAGGTCGTCACGGGGAGGGAGGACGAGTTCGTGGCCTGGGTGGTGGAGTTCGCCCACGCCTACGCCGCCCAGGTGCGCGAGGACCACTCCCTCTTCGTGGACGCGTTCCGGAACGGCCGGATCCCGGGTGTGGCCGCCTCGGCCGAATCGTGAATCACAACGCGAACGGCGGTTCGAGACCGTCGAACATCGGGAAGTGCTTCACGTTGAGCGTCGCAAGTTCGCACCCGTGCACCTCGGCTGAGGCGGCGATCAGGTAGTCGGCCGTGCCTATGGCGTTGTGCGATCGGTGGTACGTCCGGCGGAACTCGCCAGCCCTCCACGCGACAGATGCGTCGACCGGAACCGGCTGGAGGGAGCCGAGGAGCCGGGTCACCTCCAGTCGCTCACCGGATCGCCTCCCGCCCCCGATCTCGGCGATCGACACAACGCTGACGGCCAGTGGTCCAGTGCGGCGCCGGGCGTCGACGAGCCAGTCCCGAGCGACGTCCATCCCGCGCAGATGTGCGATCAGAACGTCCGAGTCGACGAGGATCACGAGTTGGCGACCCGCTCCAGGTGGGCGCCGCGCACCCCGTCGGAGCGATCGAGTTCGATCTCCACGTCGGTGAGTAGGCCGAACGACATGTCGATGGCGGCGAGGTCGGCGCCGAGGCGATCCGAGTCGCTGTGCAGCAACCGATCGAGCAATTGCCGGATCAGCTCGGCACGTGACACCCCCTCCTCGCGGGCGCGCCGGTCGAGCTGCGCGATCTGCTCGTCCGTGAGATAGATGTTCGTGCGATGCATACACCGCACCATACACCGGTCAGCGGCAGGCGTAGAGGGTTCGCACCAGGTCCTCGATGGACGGCTCGTCGATCGTGACGTCGCGCAGCTCGGCGCGCCGGGCCACGTCGGCGATCAGCTCGGCGGCGGTGGTGGCCGCGGGCGCGAACTCCAGGCGCTGGCGCAGGCCCTGCGCCTCCACGCTCACGTCGACGACGCCGCCGAGGCCGAGCAGCGGAGGCGCCGGCTCGGCGAGCTCCACCACGAGGGTCCGGTTGCCGGCGAACCGGCGCCGCAGCGTGGCCAGGTCGTCGTCGACGAGCACCCGGCCCTGGTCTATGACGACGACCCGGCGGCACAGCCGTTCGACGTCCGGCAGGTCGTGCGTGGTGAGCAGCAGGGTGATGTCCCCGCGGGCGTTGACGGCCGCGAGGAACGAGCGCAGCCGCTCCTTGCTCGCGAGGTCGAGACCGATGGTGGGCTCGTCGAGCACGAGCAGCCGGGGCGCGTGCAGCAGGGCGGCGGTGACCTCGCCGCGCATCCGCTGCCCCAGCGACAGCTGCCGCACCGGCGTCTCGAGGAAGCCCGTCATGTCCAGCAGCTCGACGCACTCGTCGAGCCGCTCGCGGTAGCGGGCCCGCGGCACGCGGTGGATCGCCGCGTGCAGGTCGAAGCTGTCGGCGAGCGGCAGGTCCCACCACAGCTGGCTGCGCTGGCCGAACACCACGCCGATGTGCCTCGCGAGCTCCCGGCGCTCGCGGACCGGGTCCAGGTCGCACACGGTGGCCCGCCCCGCCGTCGGGACGAGCACGCCGGTGAGCATCTTGATCGTCGTCGACTTGCCGGCACCGTTCGGCCCGAGGAAGCCGACGGCCTCACCCGGCTCGACGGCGAGGGTGACGCCGGCGACCGCCGTGACCCGGCGCCGGCGCAGCCGGGTGCCGACGAGGTAGTCGCGTTGCAGGTCCTCGGTAGTGATGATCATGATCCCGCCCCCTGGTAGTGCCGGACGCCGCTGCGCCAGATCAGCCCCGCGACCGCCACGGCGACCGCGGCCACGACCGGCGAGCTCCACTGCAGTGCCGCCGGGAGCCCGAGCGGGTCGGCCCGGCCGAGCAGCCCGAGCGCCGGGAAGTACGCCACGAACGCGCCCGGCACCGCGTAGCAGAGCGCCCGCCGCAGCCACGAGCCGTAGATGTTGATCGGGTACGCGGTGGAGAAGTTGGACCCGTAGGTGAACGAGTTGGCCATCTCGCGGCCGTCGACGATCCAGAACGACACCGAGTTGGCGGCCACCCAGATCGCGGAGAGGATCACCGCCCCGGTGATCGGCGTGATGACGGCGAGCAGTACGCGGGCGGGTGTCCAGGGCAGGTCGAGGGTGGCCAGCGACCAGCCGAGGACCAGCAGCCCGGAGGCCACGCGGCCGAGCCGCTTGAGCGCGATGTCGGCCGAGAGCAGCTGCGGGAGCGTGCCGAGCGGCCGCAGGAGCATGACGTCGAACTCGCCGGTGCGGATGAAGTTCGGCAGCTCCTCGATCTGGCCGACCGCGAGGTCGGCGAGCCCGAACGCGGTGCCGGCGAGCCCGTAGATCAGCAGCACTTCCTGCGCCGAGAACCCGCCGAGCGCGGTGACCTGCGTGAACAGCACGAGGATCGCGACGAGCTCGGTGCTCTGCCCGAGGAACTGCGCGATCACGTCGAGGACGAACGAGGTGCGGTAGGTGAGCTGGCTGCGGATGCGCGAGCCGATGATCCGCAGGTAGATGCGCCGGACGTCGTTCGGCTCAGCCACCCTGCACCACCAGCCGCCGCGACCCGCGCCCGAGCACGAGCCGTCCGACGAGGAACAGCAGCACGGCCCACCCCACCTGCGTGGCGAGCAGGGTCGTGACGTCGCCGCGCTCGGTGAACACGTCGATCGGCGTCTGGAACAACGCCGGGAAGGGCGTCCAGCCGAGCACCGCCTGCGCCCACGGCGGGAACCAGGACAGCGGCAGCACGAGCCCGGACAGCACCCCGCCCGCGGCGCCCCACACCCCGTTCAGGCCGCGCACGTCCAGCAGCCAGAACGCGGCGGCGTTGATCAGGAACCGGATGCCGAAGCTCACCACCACCGCGAGCGCCACGGACACGGCGAACAGCACGGCCGTCTCCGGGCGCTCCGGCCAGCGGAACGGGAAGAACAGCGCCCCGATCGCGACGGGCGGCAGCAGCCGGATGAGCACGGCGTGCGCGGCGCGGCCGAGGTCGGTCATCAGCAGGGCGAGCTGCAGGTCCCACGGGCGGCCGAGGTCGACGACGACGTCCCCCTTGCGGATCCGCTGCGACAGCTCCGTGTCCCCCCACAACCACACGACGCCGAGCAGGCCCTGGCCGAGCCAGACGTAGGTGACGGCGGCCGCCAGGTCGTAGCCGGCCACGGTGCCGCGTTCGGCCAGCACCGCCGTCAGGACGGCGGCCCTGAGCAGCCCGAACACGACGTTCGCGCTGAGCCCGGCGAGGGAGGCCTGACGGTAGCCGGCGTGGCGGCGGTAGCCCGCGCGCAGCAGCTGAGGATACGGCGCGAGCACGTCGATCCACGTTACGACCGCCCGCAACCGGTTTTCGTCAGTGGCTGCGCATGATGCCGAAGTTCAGGAAAGCCACATTCATGAACCTGCAGGACATGAATGTGGCTTTCCTGAACTCGCGGGCCTTCAGAGCTCCGCTATCGCAGCGTTGAACGTCGGGCTGGGGCGCATCACCTCGTCGGCCTCGGCCTTGTCGACGAAGTAGTAGCCGCCGAGCTCCACCGGGCCGCCCTGCACGCCGTTCAGCTCGCCGACGATCTTCTCCTCGTCCCCGGCGAGCCGCTCCGCGAGCGGGGCGAAGATCGTGGCCAGCTCCGCGTCCTCGGTCTGCTCGGCCAGCGCCCGGGCCCAGTAGAGGGCGAGGTAGAAGTGGCTGCCCCGGTTGTCGAGCTCGCCCGCCCGCCGGGACGGGGACCTCCCGTTCTCGAGCAGCGCGCCCGTGGCGTCGTCGAGGGCCTTGCCGAGCACCTTCGCGCGCGGGTTGCCGGTCTCGTCCCCCAGGAACTCGAGCGAGACGGCCAGCGCGAGGAACTCCCCGAGGGAGTCCCACCGCAGGTGGTTCTCGCGCACGAGCTGCTGGACGTGCTTGGGGGCCGAGCCGCCGGCGCCGGTCTCGAACAGCCCGCCGCCGTTCATCAGCGGCACGATCGAGAGCATCTTGGCGCTGGTGCCGAGCTCCATGATCGGGAAGAGGTCGGTGAGGTAGTCGCGCAGGACGTTGCCGGTGACGGAGATCGTGTCCTCGCCGCGCTTGGCGCGCTCCAGCGTGTACCGGGTGGCCTCGGCCACCGGGAGGATCTCGATGGTGAGCTCGTCCGTGTCCTCCTCGGCGAGGTAGGCGCGGACCTTCTCGATCACCTGGGCGTCGTGCCCGCGCGTCTCGTCGAGCCAGAACACGGCCGGCCAGCCGGTGGCGCGGGCACGGGAGACGGCCAGCTGCACCCAGTTGTGGATCGGGGCGTCCTTGGTCTGGCAGGCGCGCCAGAGGTCGCCGGGGGCGACCTCGTGCTCGAGCAGCGTGGCACCGGCACCGTCCACCACGCGGACCGTGCCCGGCGCGCTGATCTCGAACGTCTTGTCGTGGCTGCCGTACTCCTCGGCCTTCTGCGCCATCAGCCCGACGTTGGGCACGGTGCCCATCGTCGTCGGGTCGAACGCGCCCTTCTCGCGGCAGAACGCGACGGTCTCGGCGTAGAGCGCCGCGTAGGACGAGTCCGGGATCACGAACTTCGTGTCCTGCAGCTCGCCCTTCGCGTTCCACATCTGCCCGGACGAGCGGATCGCGGCCGGCATCGAGGCGTCGACGATGACGTCGCTCGGGACGTGCAGGTTCGTGATGCCGCGGTCGGAGTCGACCATCGCGAGGCCGGGACCGCTGTCGTAGGTGGCGGTGATCGCCTTCTCGATCGCCTCCCGCTTCTCGGCGGGCAGCTTCTCGAGGGCGGTGAGGATGCTCGCGAGGCCGTCGTCGGGGTCGGCGCCCACGCTCGCGAGGTCGGCGCCGTACTGCGCGAAGACGTCGGCGAAGTAGGTCTGCACGGCGTGCCCGAACAGGACCGGGTCGGAGACCTTCATCATCGTGGCCTTGAGGTGCACCGAGAACAGCACACCCGTGGCCTTGGCGTCGGCCACCTGCTCGGTGAGGAACGCGCGCAGCGCGTCGACGCGCATCACCGCGGCGTCGACGACCTCGCCGGCCAGCACGGGCACGGACTGCTTGAGCACGGTGACGGTGCCGTCGGCGGCCACGTGCTCGATCCGCAGCGCGCCTGCCTCGGCCACCGTGACCGAGCGCTCGGAGTGCCGGAAGTCACCGTCCGGCATCGTGGCGACGTGCGAGGTGGAGTCGGCCGACCACGCACCCATCGAGTGCGGGTGCTTCTTCGCGTAGTTCTTCACCGACGCCGGTGCCCTGCGGTCGGAGTTGCCCTCGCGCAGCACCGGGTTCACCGCGCTGCCCTTCACCGCGTCGTACGCCGCGCGCGCGGCGCGCTCCTCGTCGGTGCCCGGGTCGTCCGGGAAGTCCGGTACGGCGTACCCGGCGCCCTGCAGTTCCTTGATCGCGGCCTTGAGCTGCGGGATCGAGGCGCTGATGTTGGGCAGCTTGATGATGTTGGCGGCGGGGGTCCTGGCGAGCTCGCCGAGCTCGGCGAGCGAGTCGGGCGCGAGGTCGAACGCGGCGAGGATGCGCCCCGCCAGCGAGATGTCGCGGGTCTCGACCTCGACGCCCGCCTTGCCGGCATACGCCTCGATGATCGGCAGGAACGAATGCGTGGCAAGCGCGGGCGCTTCGTCGGTGTAGGTGTAGATGACCTTCATCTTCTGCTTCGGCCTGCCTCGGGACGGGTGATCGGACTCTTTTTCCTGAGCGACACGCTATCCCGAACCACAGGTGGACCGCGCCATGAGGCGCGGGAGGCCACATGCCCGCTACCGTGGGTTTGCACACCATCTCGGGGAGGCACGGCGTGGCCAGGATCACCGTTCCCAAGCTGGAGGCCTCCAGCTTCAAGGGATGGACATTCGTACTGATCGCGGGTGTCGTGCTGGCGCTGCTCGCCATCATCGACCGGGGCGGCCTGAACGCCATCACCGTTGCCGACGGTTCCACCGGCTGCCAACTCGAGGTGACCACCGACCAGCTCAACGTCCGCAGCGGGCCGAGCCCGGGCGCCGCGCTCGTCGAGACGCTGCCCCGGGCCGCGCACGTCGACGGCACCCGGGTCGTCACCGACGGGTTCCGGCAGCTCGAGGAGGGCCGCTGGGCGGCCGACCAGTTCCTGAACCCGCTGCCCGGCACGAACTGCGCCTGAGCCCGCATGACCGGATTCAGCCCCACCCGCATGATCGGCGGAAGGTACGTCGTCCTCGGGGACATCGGTAGCGACGTATGGCGCGCCGCCGACCGCGTGACGGGCGGCCAGGTGGCCGTCGAGGAGTTGCGGCTGCCCCGCGACCCCGACGGGCGGCGGCTCGTGCGGGAGGAGCTGCTGCGGGTCGCGAGGACGGCCGGCCGGCTGGACCATCCCGGGTTCGTCACGATCCACGACGTGGTGACCGACGGCGACGCCGACCACATCGTCACCGAGCTCGTGGACGCGCCGGCGCTCGCCGACCGGGTGACGGCCGACGGCCCGCTCGACGAGCGCGCCGCCTCCGCGATGGCCCGGCAGCTCGCCTCGGCCCTGCAGGCCGCTCACGGCGCGGGGATCGTGCACGGCGACATCAACCCGCACACGGTGCTGCTCGGCCCGGACGGGACGGTGCGGCTCGCCGGTGTCGGCGTCGCCGAGGCCGTCGACCCGCAGCGCACCACCCGCGACCCCGAGTTCCTCGCGCCGGAGCTGCACGACGGTGGGCCGGCCACCCCGGAGTCCGACCTCTGGGCGTTCGGCGCCGCGCTGCACGTCGCGGTGCTCGGCGGCCCACCCGCCGACGGCGCCGTCCCGGTGTTCGGCGGCGGTGCGCTGGGGAGCGTGCTCGCCGGGCTGTTGCGGCGGGAGCCGCGGGAGCGGCCATCGGCCCGGCAGGTGGCCGGCGCGCTCGACGCCGCACGGGTGCCCGCCGGTGCGGCCCGCGACCGCGTCCACCGCTGGCGGTGGGCGGCCGGGGGAGTGGCCCTCGGCCTGGTGGCCGGGCTGGCCGCCGGGTTCGTGCTCGCCGCACCGCGGATCGAGGGGCTCACCTACGGGCCGGGCGGCGACGTGCAGCTCGGCGGGCCGGTCGCCGGCGCGTGCCTGGCCGCCGCACCGGCGCCGGGGGTGGTCCTCACCGCGGCGGGCTGCGCGGGTCCGCACGGAGCCGAGGTCCTCGCCTCCCTCGACCCGTTCGGTGGGCGGGACGTGCCGTACCCCGGTCCGGAGGCGTTCTCCCGGTTCGCGGCGGGAGCGTGCATGCCGGTGTTCGACGCCGTCGTCGAGCCGTCCGGGCTGGAGCTCGTGGCACTCGTCCCGGCCCGGACCGGATTCGGCGTCGGCGAGCGCGAGGTCCACTGCGTCGTGCGGGCCACGGACGGGAGCGCGCTCGACGGCGGCCGCGTCGCCGGGAAACGCGGATGACGGGCATGGTCTGATGCGGGGGTGAGCACCGCGACCCACCGCAACATCGACCTCGTGGTCGCCGCCCTCACCGCGGGCGGCGCCGACCCCTCCCGGGTGGCCCGGATGCGGGTGCTGCCCGACGCCGTCACCACCGCCGCGGCCGCGGCGGCCGCACTGGGCGTCGAGGTCGGCCAGATCGCGAACTCCCTCGTCTTCGACGCCGACGGCGACCCGCTGCTCGTGCTGACCTCCGGCGCGCACCGGGTGGACACCGCGAAGGTCGCCCAGCTGGTCGGCGTGGAGCGGGTGCGCCGGGCCTCGCCGGACTTCGTGCGCACCGCCACCGGGCAGACCATCGGTGGGGTGGCGCCGGTCGGGCACCCGCGGCCGCTGCGCACCCTCGTCGACCGGGCGCTCGATGCGTTCGACGAGGTGTGGGCGGCCGGCGGGATAGCGCACGCTGTCTTCCCGAGTACGTGCGCGGAGCTGGTGACGGTCACGGGCGGTGTGATGGCAGACGTAGCCTGAGGTGCATCACCTGGCTATGATTATGGCCATGGAGACGACCTCGTTGGCTGATGCGAAGAATCGGCTGAGTGAGCTGGTCAGCGCGGTGCACGGCACCTGGGAACGGGTGACGATCACCAAGAACGGCAAGCCCGTGGCGGTGCTGATGGCGGTCGAGGACCTGGAGAGCCTGACCGAGACGCTGGAGGTTTTGTCCGATCCGGAGGCGATGGCGGCCATTGCAGAAGACCGCGCCGGCACGGCAGAGCTGACGGCGGGTCAGGAGATGGTATCGATCATGGCGAAGAGGCTGGGCCGCGGCGCGGCGTGAGGTACTCGCTGCGGCTGTCCCGGGCGGCGCGAAGGGCGTTGGCGGAGACGCTGCCCGAGAGCGTGGCCGCCGCGGTCTGGGGGTTCGTCAACGGCCCGTTGCTCGACAACCCGCATCGGGTCGGGAACCGCCTCCGATTCGACTTGGATGGGTACTACTCGGCCTGCCGCGGGCAGTACCGTGTCATCTACCGGATCGACGAGCATGAGGTCACCGTGGACGTGATCAAGATTGCACACCGCGGGGACGCCTACGGATAGCGCGCGACCAGATCGCCTCGCGATGCCGTGCTCACGTGCTGGGCGACTGGTCCGGTGCAGTCCTGGCCTCAGCTCGGGTGATGAGAACGCGCGCCCTGTCGATCAGCACTGCGGCGGGGTCGACGCCGAGGCTGGTCATCGCGACCAGAGCGCTGAACACGACGTCGGCAAGCTCCGCGGCGACGTCGTGTCGGCTGTGCGTGACCCCCTTGCGGGGGTTGCCGCCGGTGGTGCCGATCCACGCCTGGGCGGCCTCGCCGGATTCCTCGGTCAGCTTCAGCAGTCGCATCGTGATCTCGGCGTCGTCCGGCTCGCGGTGGCTGTCCAGCCACTTCGTCGACTGTTCCACGGCGTCCCACACGCTCGTCATGTCGTGGTCGATAGCCATCAGCGGGGCTCCCGGTGGTTGGTGGGCGCGCGGAAGACGATGTCAGATCGGGCGGTTCGCCCACGCCGTGTTTCCAAGCACCTTCGCGGAAACGGAAGTGGTCACTGGCGGCGAGCCGGCGGATGTGGCGTAGTGGTGGGGTGACCTCGAAATGCCTGGTGACGGGTCGGTGCTCGACTCGGACGACCGTGACCAGGTTCTCGGCGTCGTCGATGCGGTAGATGATCCGGAAGGTGCCGCGGCGAGCGGAGTACGGGCCGGTGAGTTCTCGACGCAGTGGTTTGCCGGTGCGGCGAGGGTTCATGATCAGGGAGCCCGTCATGAACTCGATGACGGCGCTCCCCTCGCGGTCGAGGATCAACGCCGGACGGCGTACCTGACGTGCACGGCGTACGGGGAGTGGTGCACCGAGAGGATCTCGAGGTCGACGTCCCGGTCGAATCCCTCGAAGAGCCGCTTCCCGCGGCCGAGAAGGACGGGGGCGGTGGTGATCCCGAGTTCGTCGACGACCCGGCCGCGAGGGCCTGCCGGATGGTGTCGGCTCCCCCGCCGATGGCGACGGCGCCGTCACCGGCCTCCTTCCGGGCTGCCGCCAGCGCCTCGTCGAAGCCTTCGACCATGAGGAAGCCTGCATCCGGGTCGGGTCGGTCCGCCGTGCGGTGCGTCAGGACGATCATGGTGCCGCCGAACGGGTTGCGGCCGCCCCAGGCGCCGGCACTGTCGTACATGGCTCGGCCGCACAGGCCACCGCTCGTCCCCTCGAGCAGCGCGTCGTAGTAGGCGCGGTCCGCGTCGGTCATGCCGGCTCCGGGCTCACGGTCGGTCGCGTAGGTCCACGGGCCGCCCATCACCCAGTAGTGGAGCCGCTCCCCGCCGACGCCGAGGCCCTGGCCCGCGCGGTCGTCGGGGCCGGTGATGTAGCCATCGAGCGACACGGTGATGGCGGCCTTGACCGGGCGTGGGTTGCCGGTGTTGCCCATGGGAGCCTCCTCAGCGTGGGATGCAGGTAGGACCGATCGCCGGTTCCGAACTCATCGACGGGCGGTCGAGCCCGGCAGCGGACCGCGACTCGGACCCCGGATGAATGGGGTGCGGGCGGGTCGGATACATTCCTCTGTTCCGCAGGCGCCCGAATTGTGCAGCGCCGGTCGTCGGATGGCAAGAACGAGGCGCCCGGTGTCCATTCTTCGGCTTACGGTCGTCACCCTTTGGTGGATAGCGTTCGCGTGCTCGTCGATCTTCCTCGGCTGGGGAGCGAATTCGCCGTGAGGCAATCTGCGCCGGCCGGTGGGTGGAGCCGAACTCGAGCACACGTGCGTCCCGGAATGGGGAGAGGACAGTGGGGAAGATTTCGATCGTATCGAGGCGTGTTGCGCTGCGTGCCGGGGCGGCTGCCGTCGCGACCGCCGCGGTGCTCGCAGGCTCATCCCTGAACAGCGCGGCCATCGCGGCGCCCGCTTCGGCCGCCGCGACGAGCGGAACGGTGAGGTCCGGGGAGAAGCTGGAGGGCGGCGAGGAGGTCAGATCCGCCAACGGCGAGTACACCCTGCGCATGCAGACGGACGGGAACCTGGTCTTCCTGGACGACGAGAAGAAGGTGCTCTTCCACACCGGCACCGCCCCGAACGAGGGCGCCGTGGCGACGATGCAGACCGACGGGAACTTCACGGTCACGAAGAACGGAAAGGCGCTCTTCCACACCGGCACCCAGGGTACCGGTGTGAACATGCACGTCCAGAACGACGGAAACCTGACCGTGCGGACCCCGGACGGAAAGGTGCTCTGGGCGCTCAGCGACGTCAATGCGGGGAAGGCCCAGCTGCGCACCGGCGAGAAGCTGAAGGGCGGCGAGGAGCGCAAGTCCCACAACGGGAAGAACACGCTGCGGATGCAGGAGGACGGGAACCTGGTCCTCACCAATTCCGCTGGCAAGGTGCTGTTCCACACCGGTACGGCTCCGAATCCGGGTGCCGTGGCGACCATGCAGGCCGACGGGAACCTCACGGTCACGAGGAACGGCAAGGCGCTGTTCCACACCGCCACCCAGGGCAAGAACGTGACCTTGCACGTCCAGGACGACGAGAACCTGACCCTCCGGACGCCGGACGGGAAGGTCCTCTGGGCCAGCCGATAGCAGTTCGGGTCGGACCCGAACGCCGGCGCGACGGAGGGGGCCTCTGCCGCGCCGGCGTTCGGTCAGCGCTTGACCGTGTAGTGCACGTGCAGCACGCGGTCGCCCTGGACCACCCGGTCGGGATCGTCGAGGAGCACCGTGCCGGCGTGGCTGCCGAAGAAGCGCACCCCTTCACCCAGGACCACCGGGACGACGTCCATCGCGACCTCGTCGACCAGCCCCGCCGAGAACGCCTGCCCGCCGAGGTTGCCTGCGGCCACGTCGACGAGACCGTCACCCGCGAGCTTCCTGGCGAGCGCGATTCCCGACTCGACCGAGTCGGCGGTGTGGAACGGGGCGTCCGGGTGGGCGGCGAGCCACTCCTCCGGAAGCGGCCGGTGGGTGACGACGACCAGCTCGTCTCCGGCGGCCGGCTTGCCGTCCCAGCCGTTGGTGGTGTCGAACAGGTGACGGCCGATCACCGTGACCTTGATGGCGTCCCAGAGGGGTTGGACGTACTCGGCGGAGGTCCGCGAGACCTGGAACGTCCAGCCGCTCGCCGTCGCGGACAGCTCGGTGTCGCCGCCTGCGTACCAGTCGAACAGCGGCCCGACCGTGTCGTCGGGGTAGGCGATGTAGCCGTCCACCGACACGACGGCCTGAATGACGACCCTGGCCATCTCCGCTCCTCTCCCGAGACCGATCAGCGGTCGTGTTCCCGCAGCCAGCCGACGTAGTCCGGTACGGCGCGCTCGACGTCGTACTCGGGCGTGAATCCGGTGCCCTCCCGGAGCCGGGTGGTGTCGAGGTGGGTGTCCGGGGGGCGGTCGGGGTTGCGGCCCGCCGGGAGGGTGATGCCGGCGCCCGGGACCGCGGCGTTGATCGCGGCGACGACTTCGCCGTAGCGCACGAGCCGTCCGCTCGAGACGTTGTAGGCGCGGTGCTCGAGCCGTTCGGCGAGCATGAGCAGCGCGATGGCCCGGCCGCAGTCCTTCACGTAGCAGAGGTCCGTGCCGTCCTCGGTGTACGCCGCGGGGCGGGGCGGGGTGAGGTCGGGGTCCTCGCCCCGCACGGCCGCGCTGAGCAGGCGGGGGAGCGGGGTGAACGGGTTGTCGGGCACGCCGAGGGGGCCCCAGATGGTGCCGATCCGCAGGCTCACGGTGTCGAACCCGGCGCTGTCGCCCGCCAGCGCGGCGAACAGCTCCGCGGTCTTCTTGAACACCGGGATCTGGTGTGCCGCCACCGCGGGCAGCGGGGTGTCCTCGCGCAGCGGCACCTCGTCCACCCCCAGGTAGACAGCGATGCTACTGGCGACGGAGAACCGCCGTACGCGCCACGTGGCGGCCGCCGCGAGCGCGTTGAGCAGCCCGCGGGTGTCGGCGCGGAGGTACTCGACCGGGTCGGGCAGGTCGTAGCGGGCCGCCGCGAGGTGCACGATGCCGGTGATCTCGTGCCGCTTGCCGATGTCGAGGAAGGCCGCCTCGTCGGTCGTGTCCAGCGGCTCGACGACGACGCGGCCGCCGGGTTCGTCGGCGAGGAACTCGGGCAGCCGCGTGGACCGGTGGGAGGTGAGGACGACGGACTCGCCCATGTCGAGCAGCGCCCGTGCGGTGTGCGACCCGATGGATCCCAGGCCGCCGGTGATGAGTAGCACGAGCGGGACGTTAGGCCGGGTTCGGCTGCCGCTCTTGTACGGAACGGCCATCCCGGGGTTCAGCACCCATGGATCAGGTCGAGTGAGACCTGCCAGAGCTTTCCGGCGGCGTCGGGGTCGAGTGCCCACCGCTTGACGGCGTGGCTGTTGCCGAGCAGTTCGGCGTCGTCGGGCACGGTGCCCGCTTCGTTGCCGTCGTCGAGGTAGTGGCCACCGCTGTGGGCGAACTCCGGAGCGGTCGCGGCGACGAGGGTGGTGGCGGCGCCCTGCTCGACGCTCTTGTACGCGAAGACGCCTGCGGCTTCCAGCCGGTCGAGGTGGTCCCTCATGTCCTGGGTGAAGTCCCGTTGCAGGCCGGTGGACACGCCCCCGGGGTTGACCGCGTTGGCGACGATGCCGTCGGCCGCCCAGCGCCGGGTGGCCTCCACGGCGAACAACGAGTTCGCCGTCTTGGACTGCCCGTAGGCGAGTTGCGGGTCGTAGGCGCGCCGGGTGAAGTGGATGTCCTCGAACACGACGGGCGAGTACATGTGCGCCCCGGAGGTCAACGCGACGATCCGGGCCTCGCCGCGCTCGGCCGCGCCGGCGGCGAGGGCGTCGTGCAGGCCGGCGGCCAGGGCGAAGTGGCCGAGGTGGTTGGTCGCGAACTGCAGTTCCCACCCCAGGGGCGTTCGCGCCGGCGCCGAGGCCATGATCCCGGCGTTGTTGATCAACAGGTGCAGCGGACCGCCCCAGCCGTCGGCGAAGCGGGCGATCGAGGCGGGGTCGGCGAGTTCGAGGTGGGTGACGTGGACTGCGCTGTTCCCCGTGGTCGCGGCGATGTCGTCGGCGACCTCGGCGCCGGCGTCGGTGTTGCGCACGGCGATGGTGACCTCGGCGCCGGTGCTGGCGAGCGCGCGGGCGGTCTCGCGACCGAGACCCGAGGTGGCGCCGGTGACGACGGCGTGGACGCCCGCGAGGTCGAGCCCGGCGACGACGTCGCCGGAGGTGCTCGTGGCGTCGAAGGCGGTGCTGATCAGCGCTGTGCGGGGCACGACGTCAAGCTATACAATAATTGGACACTTTGTATAGTAAGCCCGATCTTGCACGGGGGTGTTGTGAGCGGCATCGATCGGCGCACGCACGTGCTCGACGCCGCCCTGCCGGTCTTCGCCCGCTACGGCTACCGCAAGACCTCGATGGACGATGTGGCGCAGGCCGCGGACATCTCCCGGCCCGGCCTGTACTTCTACTTCTCGTCCAAGCCCGAACTGTTCCGTGCTGCCGTGGGGCGCGCGCTCGAAGGCAGCGTCCAAGCGGCTGAACTGGCCCTCGCCGATCCCGATCGGCCGCTGCGCGAGCGGCTGATCGAGGCGTTCGACCACTGGTCCGGCCGCTATGTCGGACCGATGGCCGAGGAGATCGGCATGCTGCTCGACTCGCATCCCGATCTGCTCGGCACGATGCCGGTCGAGTACCCGAAGCGCTTCCTCGCGATCGTCGCCGACGCCCTCGCTGCCGCCCGCGATCCCACCCGAGCCCGTGTTCCCCCGGCCGACGTGGCCAGGACACTGCTCAGCACGGCGACCGGCATCAAGCACGATGCGGGCACCCGCGACGAGTTCCGGACGCGGATGACCACCGCGATCGATCTCTACTGCGCGCGTTGACCACACTGCGCCCCCAACTGCTGGGAGCCGGTGGTGTACTCCTGGTCACGTGGAACGGGTGGACCCGCTCGTCGTCGAATGGCGGATCGGGTCGGTTGCCGAACAGGGGCACGAGCTCCCGAATAGGACAGGCTAGCCTCAGGCGCCCGCGTCGCGTCGAAGATCCGTGGAGGTACCGTGCCCGCCGCTCCCCGTCCCGTCGGTCACCTCAGCCGCCGCCGGTTGCTCACCGGTGCCGCGGCGCTCGGGGCGACGGGACTGCTGGCGGCCTGCGGTGGCGGTTCCACGGACCCGGCGGCGCCGGCGGCGCCCGGGCCGGCACCCGCGGGCGCGTTCCCGCTCACCGTCGAGCACAGCAAGGGCGCCACCGAGATCGCGAGCGCGCCGCAGCGCGTCGTCACGGTCGGGTTCAGCGACCAGGACCCGGTGCTCGCGATGGGGGTCCGGCCGGTTGGCGTCACGGACTGGTACGGCGACCACCCGTACGCCACCTGGCCGTGGGCGCAGGACGAGCTCGGCGACGCGCGGCCCACGGTGCTGAACCGGGGCGCGTTCACCGGCACCCCCGAATACCGGTACGAGGAGATCGCCGCGCTCTCCCCGGACCTGATCATCGGGCTCTACACGTCGATGGACAACACGGAGTACCAGACGCTCTCGCGGATCGCCCCCACCGTCGCCCCGCCCGCCGGCTACCCGGAGTGGGGTGCGCCCTGGGACGAGTACACGCGCCTCGCGGGCCGCACGTTCGGCGTCCCGGACCGCGCCGAGCAGCTGATCGCCGGCGTCGACGCGCAGATCGAGGCGGCCCGCGCCGCAAACCCGCGGTTCGAGGGGCGCACGGCAGTGGTCGCGGAGCGGCAGGAGGCCGGCCAGACCTTCGTCCGATCGCCGAACGACCAGCGCTCGCAGCTGGTGGCGGCGCTCGGGTTCACGATCCCGCCCGAGATCGGTGAGCTCGCGGGCGACGAGGACGGCGCGACGATCAGCGACGAGCAGATGGGCCTGCTGGACCGCGACGTCCTGCTGTGGAACACCGGTTTCACCCCCGAAGCGCGCCGGGACATCGAGCGGGCGCCGCTGTACTCGCGGCTGGACGTGGTGCGGGCCGGCCGCTCGGTGTTCGTCGACGACCCGCTGGTCTCCGCCGCCTGGACGTGGGGCACGGTGCTCAGCCTCCCGACGGTGATCGACGCACTGGTCGTGCAGATCTCGGCCGCGCTGGCCTAGAACCTCATGCGGTTGAGCGCCACAGTTGGTGTGTGAGCGCCAGGTTCGCGTCTACGACCCGGTCAGGTGCGTCCAGAGGAAGCCGGTTGCGTCCCGCGGGGAGTCCGTGGGGCCGGCGCCGGGCCACGCGTGCCCGCCGCCGTCGATGACGTCACGCACCACCGGGTGACCGGAGGAGCACGTCCAGGTGGCGACCGCGGCCGGTGGGTCGGCGGCGAGCGCGGGGGCCGCGGAGCACCCGTCACCGGCCAGGAACGGGGCGAGCGAACCGTCCACCGTCGGGTACTGCGCCCCGCCCGCCCCGGCGCCGCCGTGGAACGGGACGCGGTCGTCCTCGGTGCCGTGGACGGCCGCCACGGCGACCGGGCCCGGTGCCGCGCAGGGCACGAGGACGGCGCCGGCCACCGGCCCGATGCCGGCGAGGTCGCCGGGCCGGCTGCAGGCCCAGGCGTAGGCGAGGATCGCGCCGTTGGAGAACCCGACGGCGTAGACGCGGCGCCGGTCCGTGCCGTCCTCCGCGGTCAGCCGGTCCGCCAGTGCCGCGAGGTAGCCGACGTCGTCGACGCCGCGGGTGCGGGCCCGCCCGCAGCAACCGCCGCCGTTCCAGGTGCCGTCGAGCCCGTCGGGGTAGGTGACGACGAACCCTTGCCGGTCGGCGAGGCCGTCCCAGCCGAGGTCGGCCTCCACCTGGGAGCCGGAGCCGCCCGCGCCGTGCAGCACGACCACGAGGGGCGCGCCCGCCGGTGCGCCCGCGGGGTGGTGGACGTGCGCGGTGCGGTCGCCGTCGGCGGTGGACAGGACGACGGTCCGGTCGGTCGTCGCCGAGCCGCCCTGCGCGGGAGCGGGGGCGCACCCGGCCAGCGCGAGGAGGCATGCGAGGGCCGCGAGCGAACGCGTGAGCACGCCTCATGGTGCCGGGGGGCGCGTCGTATTCCCGTGTTGCGCTGTGATCTGTAGCTGTGCCCGGCAGGTCGACCTCGTCGGTGGGCCGACCTACTGTTCACCACATGGTCGAGGTGCCCCGCGAGACCGCGCCGTCCGACGCCGCTCTCCGCCGCGCGCTGCGGCGGGCGCGCGACGGCGTCACGATCGACGTCGCCGAGGCGTCCGTGCTGCTCGCCGCCCGCGGCGAGGCGCTGGACGAGCTGCTCGCCGTGTCGTCCCGGGTGCGGGACGCGGGCCTGGTGGCCGAGGGGCGGCCGGGTGTCGTCACGTACTCGAAGAACGTGTTCATCCCGCTCACGCGGCTGTGCCGCGACCGCTGCCACTACTGCACGTTCGCCACGGTGCCCCACCGGCTGCCCGCGGCGTTCCTGGAGCGCGACGAGGTGCTGGAGATCGCCCGCGCCGGGGCGGCGGCCGGGTGCAAGGAGGCGCTGTTCACCCTCGGCGACCGGCCGGAGGAGCGCTGGCCGGCGGCCCGGGAGTGGCTGGATGCCCGCGGCTACGACTCCACGCTGGACTACGTCCGCGCATCGGCGATCGCGGTGCTGGAGGAGACCGGTCTGCTGCCGCACCTCAACCCCGGCGTGCTGTCCTGGGCCGAGCTGACGCGGCTCAAGCCGGTGGCGGCGAGCATGGGGATGATGCTGGAGACCACGGCCGAGCGGCTGTGGAGCGAGCCCGGCGGCCCGCACTACGGCAGCCCGGACAAGGAGCCCGCCGTCCGGCTCCGGGCCATCACCGATGCCGGGCGCGTCGGCGTCCCGTACACCACCGGGATCCTGATCGGGATCGGCGAGAACCGCACCGAGCGCGCCGAGTCGCTGTTCGCGATCCGGTCGGCCGCGCGGGCGCACGGGCACGTCCAGGAAGTGATCATCCAGAACTTCCGGGCCAAGCCGGATACCGCGATGGCCAACGACCCCGACGCCGACCTGCACGAACTCGCCACCACGATCGCCGTCGCCCGGGTGGTGCTCGGCCCCAAGATGCGGATCCAGGCGCCGCCGAACCTGATCGGCGAGGAGTACGAGCTGATGCTCCGCGCCGGGATCGACGACTGGGGCGGCGTCTCGCCGGTCACCGCCGACCACGTCAGCCCGGAGATGCCGTGGCCCGCCATCGACGAGCTCGCCACGCGCTCGGCCGCGGCCGGGTTCCGGATCCGGGAGCGGCTCGCCGTCTACCCGAAGTACGTGCAGGCCGGCTCGCCGTGGATCGACTCCCGCCTGCACGCGCACGTCGCGGCGCTCGCCGACCCGGACACCGGGCTCGCGGACGAGAGTGCCGACGTGGTCGGGCGGCCGTGGCAGGAGCCGGACGGCGGGTTCGCCTCGTCCGGTCGCACGGACCTGAACACCGCGATCGACACGGAGGGGCGCACCGACGACCGGCGCGGCGACTTCGCGTCCGTCTACGGCGACTGGGAGGCGGTCGCCGAGGAGCTGGCGGCCACGCAGCGGTCGGCGCCCGAACACCTCGACGCCGACGTCCGCGCCGGGCTCGCGCTCGCGGCGTCCGACCCGGCGGCGTTGCTCGACCCGGCGCACGAGGCGGCGGCGATGGCCGTGCTCACCGCCGACGGCCCGGCCCTGGACGAGCTCGCCCGCCTCGCCGATGCGGTGCGCGCGGACGTCGTGGGCGACGAGGTCACCTACGTGGTCAACCGCAACATCAACTTCTCGAACGTCTGCTACGTCGGGTGCCGGTTCTGCGCGTTCGCGCAGCGCGAGCGCGACACCGACGCGTTCCGGCTCTCGCTGGACGAGGTCGCCGCGCGCGCCGTCGAGGCGGCCGAGGCCGGGGCCACCGAGGTGTGCATGCAGGGTGGGATCGACCCGCAGCTGCCCGTCACCTTCTACGCCGACCTCGTGCGCGCGGTGAAGGCCGCGGTGCCGGGCATGCACGTCCACGCGTTCTCGCCGATGGAGGTCGTGTCGGCGGCGGCGAAGGCGGGTGTGTCGATCGAGGAGTGGCTCACCGAGCTGCGCGACGCCGGCCTGGGCTCGATCCCGGGCACGGCCGCCGAGATCCTCGACGACGAGGTCCGCTGGGTGCTCACCAAGGGCAAGCTGCCCGCCGCCCAGTGGTTGGAGGTGGTGGGCACCGCGCACCGGCTGGGGATCCCGTCGTCGTCCACGATGATGTACGGGCACGTCGACGAGCCCCGCCACTGGCTCGGCCACCTGCGCACGCTCGCCGCCCTGCAGGACGAGACGGGCGGCTTCACCGAGTTCGTGCCGCTGCCGTTCGTGCACCACAACGCGCCCATCTACCTGGCCGGCATCGCCCGCCCGGGCCCGACGGTGCGCGACAACCGGGCCGTGCACGCGTTCGCCCGGCTCGCCCTGCACGGGCGGATCGACCACGTCCAGTGCTCCTGGGTGAAGCTCGGCGACGAGCCCGCCGCCGACATCCTCCGCGGCGGCGCCGACGACATGGGCGGCACGTTGATGGAAGAGACGATCAGCCGGATGGCCGGGTCGGAGAACGGCTCCGCCCGCACGGTCACCGAGCTGACCGCGATCGCGGAGGCGGCAGGCCGCCCGGTGCGCCAGCGCAGCACGACGTACCGGGACCCGGTGGAGAAGCTGGTGCCGGCGCGGCGCCTCCTGCCGCTGAGCTCCGCGTAATGCCCGTACGAACGGCACGCCCGTCCGACAGAGCTGTACGGATGTGCCGCTCGTACGAGGCGCGGGCTTGACCATGCGCGCCGTCACCTTCGAGAGCTTCGGCGGGCCGCTCACCGTCCGGGACCTGCCCTCGCCGGGATGTCCGGCCGATGCGGTCGTCGTCTCCGTGCGGGCCACGGGCGTCTGCCGGTCGGACTGGCACGCGTGGCGCGGCCACGACCCGGTGGCGCTGCCGCACGTGCCGGGGCACGAGTTCGCCGGGGTCGTCGCCCGGGTGGGTGCGGGCGTCGCGTCGTGGCGACCGGGGGACCGGGTCACGGCGCCGTTCGCCTGCGGGTGCGGGGTGTGCGGGTACTGCCGGGCGGGCGACCCGCAGGTGTGCCCGGACCAGACGCAGCCCGGCTTCACCCATCACGGCTCATTCGCCGAGCAGGTGCTCGTGCGAGCAGCCGACTTCAACCTGGTGCGGCTGCCCGACCGGATGTCGTTCGTGGCGGCTGCCGGGCTCGGCTGCCGCGTGGCCACCGCGTACCGGGCCCTCACCGCGCACGGTCGGCTCGGCGCGGGGGAGTGGCTGGCCGTGCACGGCTGCGGCGGCGTGGGCCTGTCGGCCGTACTCCTCGCCACGGCGCTCGGCGCCCGCGTGGTGGCCGTCGACGTCTCCGCGGGCGCCCTCGCGCTGGCCGGGGACCGCGGGGCGGAGGCCGTCGTCGACGCCTCCGCGACGGGGGACGTCCCGGCCGCGATCCACGAGATCACCGGCGGTGGGGCGCACGTCTCGCTCGACGCGCTGGGCTCGCCCGCCACCGCGGCGGCGTCGGTGCTGTCGCTGCGCCGCCGGGGCCGGCACGTGCAGGTCGGCCTCCTGCTGGGGGCGGCGGCCACCCCGCCGTTGCCGATGGACCGCGTGCTCGCCTGGGAGCTGTCGCTGCACGGCTCCCACGGCATCGCCGCGCACGAGTACCGCGGCCTGCTCGACCTCATCACGACGGCAGGCCTCGACCCGGCGGCCCTGGTCGGACGGGTCGTCACGCTGGACGAGGCCGGGGCGGCACTGGCGGCGATGGACGGGCCGACCCCGGCCGGCATGACGGTGGTGGCGCTCGGCCCCTGAGCTCCGGCGACGTTCAGCGGTGCGCGCGCACCGGCCGGGCGAGCAGTGCCTGGTAGTCGGGCAGCTCGATGTTCGTCGCGAACCGGTCGGTGATCCGCATCATCGCACCCATCAGCGGGCGGGCCCGGAACATGAGGTTGCGCAGCCAGATGCCGCGCCGGGTGGTCGGGGCGAGGAACGATCCGGCGTGTCCCTTGCGTGCCACCGCCGCGTACGGCCGGAACCGCTCCTCGTAGGCGCGGAAGGCCCGGCGGTGGTCGCCGGCGGCCAGGGCCAGCTCGCCGGCCAGCACGTATCCGGCGACGAGGGCCAGCCCGGTGCCGAAACCGCCGAGAGTGTTGCCGTATGCGGCGTCGCCGGTGAGGACCACCCGGCCCGCGGCGTAGTGGTCCATCTCCGTGCGGCTGATCGAGTCGACGTAGACGTCCGGGGCGACGCGCACCTGCTCCAGCAGCTCCGGTAGCCGCCAGCCACCGCCGGCGAACGCGTCCAGCACCAGCTGCCGCTGCTCGTCCACGGCGTAGCGGTCGTAGGAGAGCGGTTCGGACGCGAACACGAAGAACGCCGGTGATTTCGGGCCACCGACGGCGGCCATCCGGCCCGGCTCGTTGAACATGACGGCCGGGTCGCCGGCGAACGGGTGCCCGTCGGGCAGCTCGACCAGCGCGTAGTAGTGGCCGAGGTGGCGCACGAACCGCTCCTCCGGGCCGAACGCGAGGCGCCGGACGCCGGAGTGGATGCCGTCGGCACCCACGACCACGTCGAAGGTGCGCGGCGTGCCGCGCTCGAACGTGACGTGCACCCCGGATGCGGTCTCGGTGAGAGAGGTGACGGCGTCGCCGAAGACGTACTCGCAGGTGTCGCGGGTGTGCGCGTAGAGGATCGCGGAGAGGTCGCCGCGGCGGATCTCCAGCTCGCCGCCGGTGAACTCGCCCGGCAACACGGCGAGGGCCCGGCCGGTGGCGTCGACGATCGTCTGGTCGGTGCCCCCGGTCTCGAGGGCGCGCAGCTCGTCGAGGATGCCCATCCGCTCCAGCACGGTGCGGTGCACGTCGCCCTTGACGTCCACGGCCTGCCCGCCCGGTCGCAGCACCGGGGCCTTCTCCACCACCGTGACGCGCGCGCCGTAGCGCTGCAGCCAGAAGGCGAGGGCCGGGCCGGCGATGCTGGCGCCGGAGACGAGGACGTCGAGGTCGAGCGGTCGGGTCTCGGTCATGTAGAGAGGTTCGCGGGTGCCGCCGACAGCTCACCGACAGTCCACCGACTACCCATCGACGGTGGCCGCCGCGGCGGCCGGGTCCAGGGCGACGCCCCGGGCGAACTGGGCGGCGAAGGCTTCGGCGCCGAGCTCGTCGCGGGCCGCGCCGGCCACGTCGGCGGCCCCGGTCCGGCCGGCCACGGTCGTCCCGCGCAGCGCCACCGCGGCCCCGAGCAGCAGCGCCGCCCGCTGTGGCTCGCCGGCCCGCAGCGCGGCCTCGGCCCCGCACTCGGCCGCCTCGGCGAGGTCGCTGCGCAGTGGTGAGTCGCGCACGGCGGCGATCGCGGTGCGGCGCAGCTCCGCGGCCGCGTCGTCGTTCGCGGTGAGCCGGGCGAGCGCGGCGAGGGCCCGCGCCCGCACCCCGGCGCTGCCGAAGTCGCCGTCGCGGGCGGCTTCGACGGCCGCTTCGAGCAGCACGCGCGCCTTCTCGTCGTCCCCGCACCGGTGGGCCACCTCGGCGCCCGCGAGGAGCGCGGAGGCCGGACCCCGGCCGGGCCGGCCGGCTTCGGTCCAGCGCTCCTGGGCGGCGCGGGTGTGCGCGGCGGCCGTGGCGAGGTCCTCGCGGCCCAGGGCGTTGTGCGCGCGCCGGCAGAGCAGGTCGGCGCACTCCTCCAGCGCGCCCAGCTCGGTCATCGCGGTGAGGGCGGCGGACCACTGCTCGTCGGCGCGGTCCCAGTGCCCGCGCCAGCTCGCCACCTGGGCCAGGCCGTCGAGCGCCTGCGCGGTGCCCCACCGCTCGCCCAGCTCGCGGAAGCGCGCGAGCACGTCGCGCAGCCCGGCCTCCCCCGCCGCCGGTTCGCCGTGCAGGACCTGCATCAGGCCATCGCTCAGCCCGGCCAGGGCGGTGCTCCAGCCGTCGCCGCCGAGGACGGACCGCGGGTCGGCGCCGTCCGCCGCCCACGGCCCGGCGGCCATGCCCCAGATCGCCGCGGTGAACGGGTGGCGCAGCGGCCGGTCCCGCTCGCGCATGATCCGCGCCGCCCGGCGCCACCGTGCGGGCGCCGCGCGCGGCAGCGCGTACACGACGACGCCGACGTACTCCTCGTCGAGCCCGGGCGGCGGCTCGCGCTCCAGCAGGGCGGCCGCGGCGGCGCCCGGCCGCACCCGCCGCCCGGACAGCCACCAGTACGCGGACAGGGCGGCGACCAGCTCGAACGCCGTACCCGGGTCGTGCCCGACGGACCAGTCGAGCGCGGCGCCGAGGTTCGCGTCCTCGACCGCGAGCCGGCGCTGGGCAGCGAGCTGCTCGGCGCGGCGAAGCAGCGGGTCGGTGTCGCGCGCGTACCGCAGCGCCCACCGCGCGTGCGCCCGGTGCACGGGCCCGTCCTCACCCGACGCGGTCAACCGCTCGGCGCAGAACGCGCGAATCGTCTCGAGCATCCGGTACCGCGCGCCGTCGGCGTCCGGGTCGGCGACGAGGACGCTGCGGTCGACGAGGTCGGCGAGCAGGTCGTCGGGCTCTTCGACGCCGCACACCTGCGCCACCGCGTCCCCGCGCGCCCCGCCGCGGAACACCGCGAACCGCCGCGCCAGCGCCTGCTCGTCGGGCCGCAGCAGATCCCAGCTCCACTCGACGGCCGCCCGCAGCGTCCGGTGCCGGGCGGCGGCCGTCCGGTCACCCCGGCTGAGCAGCGTGAACCGGTCGTCCCCTGCGAGCCGGCGGGCCAGCTCGGCCACCGGGAACTGCCGTAGCCGGGCCGCGGCCAGCTCGATCGCGAGCGGGAGCCCGTCGAGTGCGGCGCAGATCGCCGCCGCGTGCCCGTCCACCTCGGCGCCGGGCCGCACGGCCGCGGCCCGCTCGGCGAACAGGCGCTGGGCCGCGTCCGCCGGGAGCGGGTCGAGCGGCACGAGCACCTCGCCGGTGATGCCGAGCGGCTCCCGGCTGGTGGTGAGCACCGCCAGGTCGGGGCACCCGGCCAGGACCTGCCGGACCAGCGGCGCCACCGCGGCGGTGAGGTGCTCGCAGTTGTCCAGCACCAGCCGCGGTACGTCGGCGAGCGCCGCGGCCAGCCGCTGCCCGGGGTCCGCGACCGGTCCCATGCCCAGGCCGGCCTCGCGCACCCCCAGCCCGGCGAGGACGGCCGTCGCCACGGCCGCCGGACCGTCGGCGCCCACGTCGGCGAGGTCGACGACCGGGGCGTCCGGTGCCGCCTCCAGGGCCAGCCGGGTCTTGCCGACGCCGCCGGGACCGACGATCGTCACCAGCCGGGCGTCCGCCACCGCCCGCAGCCGGGCGAGCTCCGTGGCGCGTCCGACGATCGAGGTGAGCGGGGCGGGCGGCCGGTGCGGGCGGGTCGCGGGGCGCTCGGCGCGCAGCACCGCGGCGTGCACCCCGGCGAGCTCGGGCGACGGGTCGGTGCCCAGCTCGTCCGCGAGCAGCCGGCGGACCTGCGCGAACTCGGTCAGCGCCTCGCCGGGCCGGCCGGCGGCGACGAGAGCCCGCATGAGCAGCCCGCGCAGCCGCTCCCGCAGCGGGTGCGCGGCCACCATCGCGCGCAGCTGCGCCACGAGGTCGGTGGTCGGTGCCTGCAGCGCGAGCTCCGCCTCGGCGGCGTCCTCGACCGCGGTCAGGCGCAGCTCGGTCAGGCGGGCCGCCGCGGCCCCGCCGTGCGGCAGATCGGTGAGCGCCGGGCCGCGCCAGAGCGCGAGCCCGGACCGCAGCGCGGCGGCCGCCCCCTTCGGGTCCCCGGCGGCGAGCAGCACCCGTCCCTGTTCGGCGAGGCGCTCGAACGCGGTGGCGTCGACGTCGGCCGGGTCGACCACGAGCCGGTAGCCCCCGCCCTCGAAGGCGAGCACACCCGCGGGCAGTGCCCGGCGCAGCCGCGCCACCTGGGCCTGCACCGCGCCGACGGCGTCGGCGGGCGGGTCCTCGCCGTACTGGCCGTCGACGAGCTGCTCGACCGGCACCGTGCGGCCGGGCTGCAGCGCCAGCAGCACCAGCAGGGCCCGCGGGCGCGGGCCACCGACGGCGATCGGGGGGCCGTCGCCGTCGTTCACCTGCAGGGGCCCGAGCACGCCGATGCGCAGGGCGCTGATCACAGCGCCCATGCTGGCACGGGTGGGCTCCGCCCTCCTCAGCCCGGCGTGATGACGACCTTGAGCGCCTGGTTGGCCGCAGCGTTCTTGAACACGTCGTACGCGTCGTCGATGCGGTCGAACGTGAACGAGTGCGTGCCCATCTTCTCGGCGGGGATGCGCCCGCCGGCGACCATCTTGAGCAGGGTCGGGATCGAGACGGTGTCGACCAGCCCCATCGTCATGGTGACGTTCTTGATCCACATCTCGTGCATGGGGATCTCCACCGAGACCCCGTGCACACCGATGTTCGCGATCGTGCCGCCGGGCCGGACCAGCGCGGCCGTGGTGCGCAGCGTCTCCGGGTACCCGACGGCCTCGATGGCGACGTCCACGCCGAGGCCGTCGGTGAGCGCGGTGACCTCGTCGACCGTGCCCGGACCCGCCTCGACGGTGTCGGTGGCGCCGAACTCGACCGCCTTCTCCAGCCGGAACTTGTTGGTGTCGACGGCGATGACCTTCGAGGCGCCCCACAGGCCGGTCGTGAGCACCGCCGCCAGCCCGACCGCCCCGGCGCCGACGACGGCGACGGTGTGCCCGGGCCGCACGTTGCCGGCGAGCACCCCGACCTCGTAGCCGGTGGGGAGCGAGTCGGCCAGGAAGATCGCCTGCTCGTCGGAGACGCCGTGGGGGATCGTGTACAGCGAGGTGTCCGCGTACGGGACGCGGACGTACTCGGCCTGGGTGCCGTCGATCAGGTGCCCGAAGATCCAGCCGATCCCACCGACCGTCTGGCAGTGCGACGGCATCCCGCGCTGGCAGTACTCGCAGCGGCCGCACTTGGTGATCGCCGGCACCAGCACCCGGTCGCCGACCGAGAAGCCGCGCACCGCGCCGCCGACCTCGGTGACCGTCCCCACGGCCTCGTGGCCGAGGATCCGCCCGTCGGTGACGGCGGGCACGTCGCCCTGCAGGATGTGCAGGTCGGTGCCGCAGATCGTGGTGGTGTCGACCTTCACGACGACGTCGGTCGGCTCCTGCACGGCCGCGTCCGGGACGTCCTCCCAGGCCTTGTCGTCCGGACCGTGGTAGACGAGTGCCTTCATCTGGTGCCTCCGCTGGTCGCTGTCGCGAGGGCGACGCTAGTGAGGCAGGTCACTCCCGGCTGTCTCATCCTGCGACGCGTACCGTGGCGGCATGGGCGTTCTGGGAGAGATGTTCCCCGGGCGGAAGATCCGGGACGAGTCCACCGAGGCCGGCGACGGCGAGGAGCACTTCCAGCTCGGGCCGATCGACCTGGACAACCGCACGGTTCAGGTGCAGCGCGTGGCCGACGAACCCGAGCCGGACGGGCCCGCCCCCGCGTAACCCGTTCGCGCGAGCTGGGAGAATCCGGGGCATGACCGCCCCCACCGACCGTCGTCAGCGGGTGCTCTCCGGCATCCAGCCCACCGCGGACTCGTTCCACCTGGGCAACTACCTCGGCGCGGTCCGGCAGTGGGTGGCGATGCAGGACACGTACGACGCGTTCTACTTCATCCCGGACCTGCACGCGATCACCGTCGAGCACGACCCGAAGACGCTCGCCGACCGCACCCGCAACGCGGTGGCCCAGCTGCTGGCGCTCGGCCTCGACGCGCAGCGCTGCACGCTGTTCGTGCAGTCCCAGGTGCCCGAGCACGCCCAGCTCGAGTGGGTGCTCGGCTGCCTCACGGGCTTCGGCGAGGCGAGCCGGATGACCCAGTTCAAGGACAAGGCGGCCCGCCAGGGCGCCGACCGGGCCACCGTCGGCCTGTTCACCTACCCGATCCTGCAGGCCGCCGACATCCTGCTCTACCAGGCCGACGGCGTGCCGGTGGGCGAGGACCAGCGCCAGCACCTGGAGCTCACCCGCGACCTCGCGCAGCGGTTCAACACGCGCTTCGGCAAGGCGTTCACGGTGCCCGAGCCGTTCATCCCCCCGGGGATCGCGAAGATCCAGGACCTGCAGGATCCCACGGCGAAGATGAGCAAGTCGGCGTCCAGCCCGGCCGGCATCGTCGAGCTGCTCGACGACCCCAAGGTGAGTGCCAAGAAGATCCGCTCGGCCGTCACCGACGCGGAGCGGGAGATCCGCTACGACACGGAGGCCAAGCCGGGAATCTCCAACCTGCTCACGATCTACTCGGCGCTCACCGACCGGAAGGTCTCCGAGCTCGAGGCCGACTACGCGGGCAAGGGTTACGGCGACCTGAAGAAGGATCTCGCGGAGGTCGTCGGGCAGTTCGTGGAACCCCTGCGGGAACGGGTACGCACCTACCGGGACGACCCGGCGGAGCTGGACCGGGTGCTCGCCCGCGGAGCCACCCGGGCGCGCGAGATCGCAGGGGCGACACTCGCGGCCGTCCACGAGAGGATCGGTTTCCTGCCGCCGACGTGATGGGGTGACACCGTGGCCGCACCGGAGAAGCCTTCCATGATCGAGCGGCTGCGTGCCCGGCACGCGTGGCTCGACCACCTGCTGCGCGCCGGCACCCGCTACACCGAGCGGCACGGGGACCACTACGCCGCGGCGATCACGTTCTTCAGCGTGCTGTCGCTGGTGCCGCTGCTGATGATCGCGTTCGCCGTCGCAGGCTACGTGCTGTTCTTCAACCCGGATCTGCTGCGCGAGTTGCAGGACGGCATCGCGGAGAACGTGCCGCCCGGCCTCGGCGAGATCATCAACCCGACGATCGATCAGGCCATCGCGTCGCGCGCGGCGGTCGGCACCGTCGGCCTGCTGGCGGCGCTCTACTCGGGGATCGGCTGGATGTCGAACCTGCGCGAGGCGTTGTCCGAGCAGTGGGCGCAGGTGCCGGCCACGCCCGCGTTGCCGAAGCGGCTGCTGCTCGACCTCCTCGCGCTGGGCGGCCTCGGCCTGGCGCTCGTGGGGTCGTTCGCCATCACCGGCATCGTGAACGGCTTCGCCGCCGGGCTGTTGGAGCTGGTGGGCCTCGCCGACGCGGAGTGGGCGCACATCCTGCTCGGCGTCGTCGGGTTCCTGCTGGGCCTGCTCGCGAACTGGCTGATCTTCCTGTGGGTGATCGCCCGGCTCCCGCGCCAGCACGTGACGCTGCGCAGCGCGGTGAAGGCGGCGCTGTTCGGCGCGGTCGGCTTCGAGGTGCTGAAGGTGATCATGACCTACTACCTCTCGTCCGTGACGGCGTCACCCAGCGGCGCCGTGTTCGGCTCGTTCCTCGGCCTGCTGGTCTTCGTGTTCTTCGCGTCCCGCTTCGTCCTCTTCGTCACGGCATGGGCCGCCACCGCGCGGGAGAACGAGCAGGAGGAGCCGGTGCCGGTCCCGGAGCCGCCGGTGCTGCACTCGCAGGTGGTGGTGCGTGGCCGGCCCACCGGTGGCGTCGCGTTCGGCCTGCTCGGCGCCGGCCTGCTGACGGGCGTGCTGGGCGGTCGCCTCCTGCTCGGCCGCCGCCGAGCCGAGTAGCGCGGGCCTACCCGCCCCGGGCGAGCCGCATCTCCAGGCCGTCGAGGTGCCGGGCCAACGCGTGCTCCAGCAGCGCGTCCAGGTCGCGGACCGCGTCGTCCGGTATCTCGGCCAACAGCGGGAACCGGCCCGACCGCATCAGGGCGTCCAGCTCGTCCTGCAGGGTGAGCCACCACTGGTCGTTCGCCTGCCCGGTCTCCCGCTCCGCCCGCTGCTCCGCGGCGGCGCTGGCCGCCAGCCCGCGGACCAGCGCCGGGAGCGTGACGGCCTCCCGGGCGCGCTCGGTGGTGGTGAGCCCGAGCCCGTCCAGCGCCCTCAGCGTCCACTCGGTGTGCGCCATCGCCTCCGGCATGAGCACCGGCCGGGTCATGGAGATCATCTCGGCCAGCCACGGGTGCGCGCGGAAGAGCTGCCAGTGCAGGCGGCTCACCAGCTCCAGCTTCGCCCGCCAGCCCGGCGGCCCCGGCTCGGGAAGCGGGTGTGCCCGGAACACGGCGCGCACCAGCATCAGCTCCAGCGCGTCCCGCCCGGCCACGTGGCGGTACAGCGACATCGGGGCGGTGCCGAGATCGGCGGCGAGCCGGCGCATCGAGACGGCGTCCAGGCCCTCGGCGTCGGCCAGTGCCATCGCGGTGGACACGATCCGGGCCGGGCTCAGCTCGGGGTCGGGCGCGCGCCGGCGCGCCGGCGCACCGGGGGCGCGGACGACCGTGCCCGAACCGGGACGCGTGACCACGAGACCCCGGTCCCGGAGGACGGCGAGCGCGCGGGTGGCGGTGGCCATCGCCACCCCGAAGTCCCGCACCACCTGGCGGGTGGACGGTACGCGGTCACCGGGGCGCAACGCGCCCGTCTCGATGCGGTGGCGGATGGCGGTCGCGATCCGCAGGTACGGCGGCTCGCCGTCATCGGTGGGCAGCACGAGGCCAACTGTACTAGTGCGGGCGTGCCTCGTCCCCGGCAGCATATGCCCTGTTGGTTAAAGTGCACTGGGTGATGTCGACACCGGATCTGCAGCACTCATACGGTGTACGCATGAGCACGACAACGGCAGATGTCGAGACACGGTCCAGGTGCTGACGGCGGCGTTCGCCGACGATCCGCCGGCGGGCCGGCTGCTGCCCGGAGACCCGTCGGCGGCGGCCGACATCCTGTTCGGCCCGCTCGCGGAGAGCTCGGCCGCCCACGGCGAGCTCGCCGTCCTCCAGGACGGAACGGCGGCCGCCGTCTGGCTGCCCGTGCGGCGGAGCCACCGGTGATCCCGCCCATCCCGGACGAGCTCGCGCGTCTCCGCACGTTCACGGAGCTGACCGAGGCGCGCCACCCGGCCGGCACGGCACACCTGTACCTGGTGTTCCCCGGCGTCGTGCCCGAAGCGCAGGGACGCGGGCCCGGCGGCGCCCTGCTGCGGCGGCGCCTCGCCCGAGCCGACGCCGAGGGCCTGCCCGCGTACCTGGAGGCGAGCTCGCAGCGGAGCCGGGCGCCCTACGTGCGGCACGGCTTCCGGGATCTCGGCGCCGAGCCGATCCGGTTGCCCGACGGCCCGGCCATCTGGCCGATGTGGCGCGCCGCCCAGCCCTGAGCCCTCACCCCGACCAGGAGGAGAACATGCCCGTCACCACCCAGATCGTCGCCGGCGGCGGCACCGACTTCATGACGGTGCAGCACGTCACCGCGTCCGGGAGCCAGGTCGAGATCGGCCGGGCGCTCGCCGAGCAGGCCCGCCGCGTCTACGGCTGGACCCCGCGGCCCGCCGACCCCGTCAAGGCCCGCGCCCGTCGCGCGTGGTTCGCGCGGCACTGGCCCCAGCACCTTGCCCGCATGCAAGGTGCCGCCGAGGCACTGGGCCTCGACCCCGAGGACGACACCGCGTACCTCGACGGCGCCGGCGGAATCCCGAACGGCTCCGCCTGCTCGGCGAGCTACTACCCGCCGGGGCGCACCACCGGTGGCCGCGCCGTCCTCGGCCGCAACTACGACTTCTTCACCACCAGCGCCACGGCGATGGTCGCGATGCTGAACGGTGGACCGGCCGCGGACGACGGGACCGAGCTGCCGATGTCGTCCCGTCCGCACGTGATCACGAGCGTTCCCGCTGACGGGCCCGCGACCACCGTCCTCACGATGAACGAGCTGGACGGCGCGATGGAAGGGGTCAACGAGCACGGGCTCGCGGTGGCCCTGTTGATCGCCGACGCCGAGACGGTCTCCGCACCGGTGGACGCCGGCCCTCAGGTCGGGCTGGCGAGCGCCCAGCTGCCACGTTTCCTGCTGGACACGTGCGCGACCGCCGCGGAGGCGCTGGACGCCCTGTTCGCCGCCAAGCAGTACGACCTCGGCGTCCCGCTGCACTACATCGTCGGTGACCCGTCGGGCGACGCGTTCGTCTGGGAGCGCGGGCCGGGTGGGGACGAGCACGCCGTGCGTCTTGACGGTGGCGCGCTCTGCGTCACCAACCACCTCGTGCACCGCCACCCCGACCCGGCCGACCTACCGGCCGACAACGCCGAGACGATGCTGAGCTACCGGCGCTACCGCACGCTGTCCGAGCGCGGGGCCGGCACCGGCCTGTCGGCCGACGCGATGCGGGAGGTGCTCGGCGCCGTGAGCTTCGACGCGCGCACGGACGAGGGCTACCCGATCCGGACCCTCTGGCGCTCCGTCCTCGATCTCGAACGGCGCGCCATGGCCACGACGTTCTACCTCGGCGATGCGCTCGACGGGACCCCGCGCTACAGCCCGGAGCTCGAGTTCACGGCGGCGGCGATGCAACGCGCCTGACCCGCGACTCGGGCCGCGGTCAGCGGCGGCGGCGCAGGGTGAGGCCGCCGATGACCATCCCGGTGACCGCGATCGCGCCGAGGCCGACCGGGAGCAGCGGGGGGACGGGGCCGCCGGCGAGGGTGTTGGCGGCCGCCGCGTCCGCCGCGGCCGGGGGTGCGGGCGGGGCGGGCGTGGCCTCCACCAGCTGGCCGACGGCCGGGGTGGTGGGAGGCAGCTCGAATCCCCAGTCGAGCAGGTGGGCGCCCTGCTTCCACATCGGGGTCGGGGTCTGCTCGCCCCGCATCAGCACCGCGACGAGACGCCTCCCGCCGCGATCGGCCGCGGTGACGAGGGTGTGCCGGGCGGCCTGGGTGAAGCCGGTCTTGCCGCCGATCGTGCCCTCGTAGTGGGCGAGGTTCTTGCTGCTGTTGTAGAGCACGAACCCGGGGTGCTCGGCGTAGCCGGGGAACGGTGTCGAGTGCAGGGCGGTGGTCTCGGCGAACAGGGGTTCGCGCATCGCCGCCCGGAACAGCAGTGCGAGGTCGTACGCCGAGCACGCCATGCCCGGCCCGTCGAGCCCGGACGGGGTGGCGGGGCGGGTGTCGAGCGCACCCAGCTCGTGGGCGACGTCGGTCATCTTGGCGACCGTGGCGGCGTTGCCGCCCATCGCCCGGGCGAGTGCCTGCGCGGTGTCGTTTCCGGAGTTGAGCAGGAGTCCCGCGAGCAGTTGCCGCACGGTGTACTGCCCGCCGGGCCCGATGCCGGCCTTGCTGCCGTCGATCGCCTGGTCCTCGGCCGTGCCGGCGACCACCTGGTCCGGGTCGAGCGACCGCAGGGCGGTGATGGCGGTGAGCAGTTTGAGGGTGGACGCGGGACGGTGCCGGGCGTGCGGGGCGCGCGCCGCGAGCACGGCACCGGTGTCGAGGTCGGCGAGCACCCACGACTCGGCGGTCAGATCCGGGGCACCGTCGGGGCCGATCCGGCCGCACGTGCCCATCTGCGCCCCGCCCACCGGTTCCGCGGGCCACGGCAGCGGGGCGGGCGCCGGGTCCGCTTCCTCCTCCTCGACGGGCGGGCCGGGAGGGGATTGCTGACCCGGGCAGCCCACCGTCACGCTCGCCACCGGCTGGGGATCCGCGGCCGCGACGGCCGGGAACGCCAGTGCGAGCACCAGCGCCACCGCCGTGACCCATCGCACGTCGTCGACTGTAGATCGGTTCAGCCCGGATGCGCCTGGCGGATGCCGGATGATGATCGAATGGGGGACGCGCTCAGCCGGTCACGCTCCGGAGTCGACGATTCGGTCACGCCCAGCGGTCGATCATGTGAACACGCCGGGCCCTCGGATACGGTTCCCCACCGTCGTCCCGGCCGGAACAGGAGAGGTCTCCCTTGCGGATCAGTCGAGGATTCGTTCTGGTAGCCGCCGTGCTGACCAGCGCGCTCGTGGTGACGGGTTGCGCTCGCGACACCGGCACCTCGCAGGGTGGTGGTGGCGCAGGCACCGAGTGCACCCGTAATCCCCCGCCCGCCGCGGCAGGCGGCGTTCCCACCCCGGCGCCGGTCGCCCCGGACGCCGACGCCAGCGCGCTGAAGGTGGGGATGGCCTACGACATCGGTGGGCGTGGCGACCTGTCGTTCAACGACTCCGCGGCCGCCGGGCTCGAGAAGGCGATCAGCGACATCGGCCTCCAGCAGGCCAACACCCGCGAGCTCGCCGCCGCCGAGAACGAGAGCGAGGACGCGGCGGCCACCCGCCTGCGCCAGCTCGTGGCCGACGGCTTCAACCCGATCATCGCGGTCGGCTTCAAGTACGCGACGGCCCTGCAGACCGTCGCCACCGAGAACCCGAACGTGCAGTTCGCGATCGTGGACGACGCCACCGTCGAGCTGCCGAACGTCACCCCGCTGGTCTTCGCCGAGGAGCAGGGCTCGTTCCTGGTGGGCGCCGCGGCGGCGTTGAAGACGACGACGTGCCGGATCGGCTTCGTGGGTGGTGTCGACACGCCGCTGATCCAGAAGTTCGAGGTGGGCTACCTGGCGGGTGCCAAGGCGGTGGCGCCGAACATCCAGGTCGACGTCGACTACATCAGCCCCGCAGGCGACTTCTCCGGCTTCAACGACTCCGCCCGCGGCACCGAGGTGGCGCGCGGCCAGCTCGACGGCGGCGCCGACATCGTCTACCAGGCCGCGGGTGCTTCCGGCCAGGGCGTGTTCGAGGCCGTCAACGCGGCCACCACGGCGGAGGTGCCGAAGCTCGCGATCGGCGTCGACTCCGACCAGTACAACACCGTCGCGCCGCCGGTCAACGAGGTGATCATGACCTCGATGCTCAAGCGCGTCGACGTCGCGGTGTTCAACTACATCAACGCGGTGGCGGGTGACCACCGGGACGCGCTCCCGGAGGCCTTCGACCTGTCCATCGACGGCGTGGGCTACTCCACGTCGGGCGGCAAGATCGACGACATCGCCGACCAGCTCGACGCCTACAAGGCCGCGATCATCAACGGCGAGATCACGGTGCCCAGCAAGCGGCAGTAGCGCGGTCGTCCCGCGTGTGAGGCACCATCGGGGGCCGGGTCCGCACGGATCCCGGCCCCCGCGCCGTATTCCCGGAGAGAACCGGCGACCCCGGAAGGCTGGAGGTATGGCCGTAGCCGAGACCGCGCCACCGCGCGACCAGTACGCCGTCGAGCTGGCGGGCATCACCAAGCGCTTCCCCGGCGTGGTCGCCAACAGCGACATCTCGCTCCAGGTACGCCGCGGCGAGGTGCACGCACTGTGCGGGGAGAACGGCGCCGGCAAGTCGACCCTGATGAAGATCCTCTACGGGATGCAGCAACCCGACGAGGGCACCATCTCGGTGGACGGCGAGGTGGTTCACTTCCGTTCGCCCGCCGATGCGATCAAGGCCGGGATCGGCATGGTGCACCAGCACTTCATGCTGGCCGACAACCTCACCGTCGCCGAGAACATCCTGCTCGGCGCCGAGGCGCTGCACGGAATGGGCGCCGCCGCGCGGCGGCGCATCACGGAGCTCGAGGGCACGGTCGGGCTGCAGGCCGGGCTCGACGTGCTCGTCGAGCGGCTCGGGGTGGCCGACCGGCAGCGCGTCGAGATCCTCAAGGTGCTCTACCGGGGCGCGCGCACCGTGATCCTGGACGAGCCGACGGCGGTGCTGGTGCCGCAGGAGGTCGAGGAGCTGTTCACCACGCTGCGCAGGATGCGGGCCGAGGGGTTCACGTTCGTCTTCATCTCCCACAAGCTCGACGAGGTGCGCGCGATCGCCGACACGGTCACCGTGATCCGGCGCGGGGCCTGTGTGGGCAGCGCCGACCCGAAGGTCGTGACGAGCCGCCAGCTCGCGGAGATGATGGTCGGCAGCGAGCTGCCCAGCCCGGAGACGCGGGAGTCCACGGTCACCGACGAGGAGGTGCTGCGCGTCACCGGGCTCACGCTCGGCGCCGAGGGCGGCGGACGCCCGGTGCTCGACGGCGTGGACCTCGTGGTGCGGGCGGGTGAGGTGCTCGGGATCGCCGGCGTCGAGGGCAACGGGCAGACCGAGCTCGTCGAGACGATCATGGGGATGCGCCGGGCGAGCGGCGGCACCGTCGTGCTGGGGGGCAAGGACATCACGCGCGCCCACACGCTGCAACGCCGGGAGGCGGGCATCGGCTACGTGCCGGAGGACCGCACCCGCCACGGGCTCCTCGCCACGCAGCCGCTGTGGGCGAACCGGATCCTCGGCTATCAGAGCCGCAAGCCGGTGGCATCGGGTGGGCTGCTCGGCGTGCTCGACCGGGCGGCGGCGCGGCGCGACACCGAGCGCATCGTCGAGGAGTTCGACGTGCGCACGCCCGGCGTCGACGTGCCGGCGGCGGCGCTGTCCGGGGGCAACCAGCAGAAGCTCGTGGTGGGCCGCGAGCTCTCCGGCGAACCGGTGCTGCTCATCGCCGCCCACCCGACCCGCGGCGTGGACGTCGGCGCACAGGCGGGCATCTGGGACGTGCTGCGGCGGGCCAGGGCCCGCGGCCTCGCGGTGCTGCTCGTGAGCGCCGACCTCGACGAGCTGATCGGGCTGTCCGACACGATCAAGGTGATGCTGCGGGGTCGGCTCGTCGCCGATGCCGACCCGGCCACCGTCACACCCGAGGAGCTGGGTGCCGCGATGACCGGCGCCGACGCGGAGGGTGCCGCGTGACCCGCATCCGGACGGTCCTGCTGCCACCCGTGCTGGCGATCGTCTTCGCCGCCCTGCTGTGCGCGGTGGCGCTGCTGATCAACGGCGACTCGCCGATCACGGCCCTCACGGTGATGGTCACCCAGGTCGGCGAGGGCACCACGGCCGTCGACATCATCAACAGCGGGGCGATCTACTACATCGCCGGGCTCGCCGTGGCCATCGGCTTCCAGATGAAGCTGTTCAACATCGGCATCGAGGGCCAGTTCCGGCTCGCAGCGTGCGTGGCCGCGATCGTCGGCGGCTCGCTGTCGCTCCCGCCCGGGCTGCACACGCTGGTGATCATCCTGGTCGGCGCGGCGGTGGGCGCGCTCTGGGCCTCGGTGCCGGCGCTGCTCAAGGCCTACCGCGGGGTGCACGAGGTCATCTCGTCGATCATGATGAACTTCATCGCCACCGGGATGATCGCCTTCCTGATCAGCACCGGGGGGTTCGGAGTGCTGCAGGGCAACAACATCTCGACCGATCCGATCGAGCCCTCCGGTCACTTCCCCGGCATCTCCTTCGGCGGGAGCGGCACGATCTTCGGGTTCGTGTTCGTGGCCGCGGCGCTCGGGGTCGCCTACGGGTTCATGCTGAACCGCACGCGGTTCGGGTTCGAGCTGAAGGCGTCGGGGGAGTCCCCCACCGCCGCGGCGGCAGGCGGCGTGGACGCGCGGCGGATGGTGATCGTGGCGCTGCTGCTCTCGGGTGCGATGGCGGGCCTCGTCGGCCTGCCCGAGCTGGTCGGCCGCGACTACGCCTACACGCTCACCTCGCCCGCGGGCTACGGGTTCACCGGGATCGCCGTGGCCCTGCTGGGGCGCAACCACCCCGTCGGCATCGCGCTCGGCGCGCTGCTCTGGGCGTTCCTGGACAAGTCGGCGCTGGCCCTGGACAACATCGGGGTGCCGCGCGAGATCGTGTTGATCATGCAGGGATCGGTGGTGCTCTCCGTGATCGTCGCCTACGAGATCGTCCGGCGCTACGAGCTCGCGGCCGAGCAGCGCCGGGTCGCCGCCGAACTGCGCGCCACGGCGGGCGTGCCGGCGGAGGTGGCGTCATGACGGCCGTCGACACGGCGCCGACCACGCCCGCGGCCGGCGTCCGGAACGGGCGGCGGCTGCCCGGCTGGGCACGGGCGGCGATCGTCGTCGCGATCGGGGTCGGGATCCTGACGATCACCACAACGCTCACCGGGCAGATCCAGCTCACCTCCAGCGGCACCACCCAGGCCGCCGTCCGGCTGCTGCTGCCGATCCTCTTCGCCGCGCTCGGCGGGCTCTGGTCCGAGCGGTCGGGGATCATCAACATCGGGCTCGAGGGCATGATGATCCTCGGCACGTGGGGCGCGGCGTGGGCCGGGTTCTACTGGGGCCCGTGGGCCGCGGTGATCGGCGGGCTCGTGTTCGGCGCGCTGGGCGGAGCGCTGCACGCGGTGGCCACGGTGACGTTCGGCGTCAACCACATCGTCTCCGGCGTCGCGATCACGCTGCTCGGGATGGGCGTCACGCAGTACCTCGCCCAGCTGATCTTCGTGCCGCTCTCGCAGAACCCGCGGCAGTCGCCGCGGATCGAGGGGTTCGAGACGTTCTCGATCCAGCCGTTCGCCGACTGGCTCGCCGCGCTGGAGGACCAGCAGCGGGTGTTGCTCTCCGACGTGGCCGGGCTGCTCGGTGGCCTGATCTCCGGGCTCACCCCGCTCGTCGTCCTCGGGTTCCTGCTCGTGCCCGTGAGCTACTACGTGCTGTGGCGCACGCGGTTCGGGTTGCGGCTGCGCTCGTGCGGGGAGAACCCGGTGGCGGCCGAGTCGCTGGGCGTGAAGGTGTTCACCTACAAGTACCTCGCCGTGATCATCTCGGGTGGGCTGGCCGGGCTCGGTGGCGCGGCCCTCACCCTCAACCCCGGGCAGCTCGGCTACCTGGAGGGCCAGACCGGCGGTCGCGGCTACATCGGCCTGGCCGCGATGATCTTCGGCAACTGGCGGCCCGGTGGCTTGCTCGCCGGCTCGGCCCTGTTCGGGTACGTCGACGGCGTGCAGCTGCGGGCCGGCGGTGAGGCCGTGCACGCCCTGCTCTACGCCACCACGATCCTCGCGGTGATCGTGGCGGTGTTCTGGGCGGCCCGGCGGAACTGGCGCTCGGCCGGCATCGCGCTGGCGGCCGGCGTGGTCGTGTACGCCGTGTACTGGGCGATCCCCGAGGTGCCGCGCGAGTTCGCCTCCTACGCGCCGCAGCTGGTCACGCTGCTCGTCCTCGCGGTGGCCTCGCAACGGCTCCGGCCACCGGCCGCGATCGGGCTCGAGTACCGCCGAGGTGAAGGTGACTGACCTCGATTGGCCGGCCCTGCGCGCCGCGGCGGTCGCGGCCGCGGGCTCGGCCTACGCGCCCTACTCCCGGCTGCAGGTCGGCGCCGCCGCGCTCTGCGACGACGGGCGCCTCGTCACCGGGTGCAACGTCGAGAACGCCTCCTACGGCCTCGGGCTGTGCGCCGAGTGCACGATGGCCGGGCAGCTGCGCCTCACCGGCGGCGGTCGGTTCACCGCGGTGGCCTGCCGCTCGGGCACCGGCGAGCTGCTGATGCCCTGCGGGCGGTGCCGGCAGGTGCTCTACGAGTTCGGCGGGCCCGACTGCCTCCTGGACACGCCCCGCGGGATCCTCCCGCTGCGGGAGGTCCTCCCGGACGCGTTCGGCCCCGAGGACCTGCCCACCTGAACGTACGAACGGCACCCTTGTCCGATGGAGCGGTACGCCATGCATGTCCGCCAGTGACGCGACAGTGCCGTTCGTCCACATAGGTTGGGCCCATGCACGCCGTAGAAGTGATCCACAACAAGCGGGACGGAGCGCGACTCACCGACTCGCAGATCGACTGGGTCGTCGACGCCTACACGCGCGGGGCCGTCGCGGACGAGCAGATGGCCGCGCTCGCGATGGCGATCCTGCTCAACGGCATGGACGCGGGCGAGATCGCCCGCTGGACCCAGGCCATGATCGACTCCGGTGAGGTGCTGGCATTCGGGGACGTCGGCCGGCCGCTGGTGGACAAGCACTCCACCGGCGGCGTGGGCGACAAGATCACGCTCCCGCTCGCCCCGCTCGTGGCGGCCTGCGGGGCGGCGGTGCCGCAGCTGTCCGGGCGCGGGCTCGGCCACACCGGCGGCACGCTCGACAAGCTGGAGGCGATCCCCGGCTGGCGCGCGTCGCTCACGGAGGAGGAGATCGCGGCGCAGCTCGCCGACGTCGGCGCGGTGGTCTGCGCCACCACCCCGACGCTCGCACCCGCCGACCGCAAGCTCTACGCGCTGCGCGACGTCACCGGCACCGTCGAGTCGATCCCCCTGATCGCGAGCTCGATCATGAGCAAGAAGATCGCCGAGGGCACCGACGGTCTGGTCCTCGACGTCAAGGTCGGCTCCGGGGCGTTCATGAAGACGCCCGAGCAGGCCCGGGCGCTCGCCGAGACGATGGTCGCGATCGGGTCGGCGCACGGCCTGGCCACCACGGCGCTGCTGACCGACATGTCGGTGCCCCTCGGGCGGGCGGTGGGCAACGCGCTGGAGGTCGCCGAGTCCGTCGAGGTGCTGCGCGGCGGCGGGCCGGCCGACGTCGTCGAGCTGACCGTGGCGCTGGCCCGCGAGATGCTCGCGCTCGCCGGCATCACCGACGCCGACCCGGCGCAGGTGCTCGCCTCCGGCAAGGCCTACGAGGTGTGGGAGCGGATGATCGCCGCGCAGGGCGGCGACCCGAGCGCCCCGCTGCCGGTGGCGTCGCACGTCGAGGAGCTGGTGGCCGACCGGTCCGGGGTGCTCAGCCGGTTGGACGCCCTCGCCGTCGGGGTTGCGGCGTGGCGGCTCGGGGCCGGCCGGGCCCGCAAGGAGGACGCCGTGCAGGCCGCCGCCGGCGTTCGGCTGCTGGTGGATGTGGGCGAGGAGGTCGAGGCCGGCCGGCCGCTGTTGGAGCTGCACACCGACACCCCTGACGCCGTGCCCGGCGCCCATGCGGCCCTGGAGGGCGGGGTGCTGGTGTCCGACGAGCCCGCGACCCGCCCCGCTCTGGTGCGGGACACCGTGCGGGGCTGACCGGGGGTCAGCCCCCGGTGGGCACGTCGGCCGCGGCCAGCACAGCGCGGGCCTGCATCAGCGCGAACCCGAGCAGGTTCGTCCCCGGCCACTCCGCGGGGCGCCGGGCCCTCGGGTCGTCGGCGGTGAGCCCGATGCCCCACACCCGATCTGTCGGGCTCGCCTCGACCAGCACCGCATCACCGGTGTCGAGCAGGTAGTCGCGCAGCGCCGGGTCCTGCCCGAACTTCGCGACGTTCCCGCGCACGACGACGTCGAATCCCGCGGCGGCCCAGCGCTCGGCGTCGAAGCCGGCGACGCCCCGGCCGAGCGCTTTGGCCTCCTTCGGCGAGGCGGCCGCGGTGATGGCCGCGGCGCTCTGCTGGTCGCCGAACAGCCGCGCCTTCTCGGCCATCATCCAGTGCTCCGCCGAGCCGTAGCGGACACCGTCGACGCTGAACGGAGCGGGCCACCACTGCGACAGGCAGCTCGGCCCGATCCGCCCGGACGGGTGCGGCCGGTGACCCCAGAAGAACAGGTACTCGACGGATCGCCCGTCGGCGGGGTGCGAGACGAGGTCGGCGACGCTGCGGATCATTTCGTGAACCCTGCCCGGCGCGACCGTGTCCCGCCACGCAGTTCCAGCCCCGAACGCCGGCAAGGTGGCCGTACTGGCGCAACACGGCAGTATGGCCACCTTGCTGTCACGAAGAGGCCGCGCCTCAGACGTCCGGGTCGTCGGTCACCGTGTCGTGGGACGACGCGCCGTTCGGGCTCTTCACCGTGACCTTGCTGCGGTTGCGGCGCGGGGTCTGCCGCGGCGGGGGCGGCGGCATCTGGTGCACCGAGGGCCCGCGGCCGAGGATGAGCTCGGCGAACGTGGCCATGGCCTCGTCCAGCTGGCCGGCATTGCGCCGCTCCGACTCGGAGTTGGCGCGCTCCACGAGCGAGCGCAGGGACGAGGTGTCGGGCCGGTCGACGAGCGCGGCGTCGAGCTTGCCGAGGCGCTCGTCGATCGTGCCGCCGAGGTTGCCGAGGCGCCCGGCCATGCTCTCCTCGATGGCATCGAGGCGGGCGGCGAGGTTCTCGAGGCGCTTCTCGAGGCCGCTCAGCGGCTCCGTCGGGTCGACGGCGGGGCGGGCGGCCAGGTCCTCCAGCCTGCGGTGCAGGCCGACGCTGGTGTCGCCGAGCAGGTTGCGCAGGCCCTCGCCGGACTCGTCGACCGAGCGGAGCGCGTTGTCGAGCTGCTCGCGGACGACGCGCTCGATCCCGTCGACGCGCTCCTTGATCGGCGCGCCCACCGACGACGGCATCGCGTCGAGGCGCATCTCGTGCCGGTCGAGCCGGTTGTCGAGGTCGTCGAGGCGCTTGTGCAGGCCCCCGAGCCGGTCGTCCAGCCCGTCCATCCGCCCGGAGACGCCCTCGAGGCGGCCGGCCATCCCGTCGAGGCGGCCGTCGAGCTGCGCGATCGGCTTCGCCAACTTGTCCGGCATCGCCTCCACCGCCCGCAGGACGGACGCGATCGAGGCGTCCTGGGCGTCGAGCTTGGCGACGGTCTCGTCGAGGCGTTCGGCGAGGACGCTGACCTCGGTGCGGTCGGGGAGCTCGGTGAGGCGCTTGCGCACCGTGCCGAGGGCATCGAGCGCCGCGAGCCGTGCGTGGATCTCGTCGAGCGAGTCGAAAATCTGCTGCTGCTCGCTGTCACGGATCTCCGCTGCGCGCATCAGCATTCCGCGCATGCGGTCGAACGAGAGGGTGGAGTCATTGCTCATGGCGGCGGGGAGCTTCCTCTGAGCCGGACATCGGGTAGTGCGGCAATGAGGGTAGCGACCACGGTGCGTCACCCGTCCGCGGCTCCCCGTTCGGAGGTGTCATACCCCGATCGGAGCAGCTCGTCGCGCCCGGGCCGCCCGAGGCGAGGGACGTGCTCTAGCGTGACCAGGTGCCTGCCCCGCTCACCGTCGACACCATTCGCGACGCGCCGAAGGTGCTCCTGCACGACCACCTCGACGGCGGGCTGCGGCCCGCCACCGTGATCGAGCTGGCCGACGCCACCGGTTACCGGGAGCTGCCGTCGACGGACTCGACGGAGCTGGGCGGGTGGTTCCTCGCCGCCGCGCACTCCGGGTCGCTCGTGCGCTACCTGGAGACGTTCGGGCACACGGTCGGCGTGATGCAGACGCCCGACGCGCTGGTCCGCGTGGCCGCCGAGTGCGCGGAGGACCTCGCGGCCGACGGCGTCGTGTACGCGGAGGTGCGGTTCGCGCCCGAGCTGCACGTGGAGGCCGGCCTGGAACTGGATGCCGTGGTCGAGGCGGTGCTCGAGGGCTTCCGGGTGGGCGCGGTCCGCGCGGCCGGGAACGGCAGGCGGATCCGGGTGGGCTGCCTGCTGACCGCCATGCGGCACGCGGCGCGGTCGCGCGAGATCGCGGAGCTGGCGGTGCGCTACCGCGATCTCGGTGTCGTCGGGTTCGACATCGCGGGGGCGGAAGCCGGGTTCCCTCCCACGCGGCACCTGGACGCGTTCGAGTACGTGCGCCAGCAGAACGCGCATTTCACGATCCACGCAGGTGAGGCGTTCGGTTTGCCGTCGATCTGGGAGGCGCTGCAGTGGTGCGGTGCCGATCGGCTCGGGCACGGCGTCCGCATCGTGGACGACATCACGCTCGGTGCCGACGGGACCCCTCGACTGGGCCTTCTCGCCGCCTACGTGCGGGACAAGCGGATCCCGCTGGAAATGTGCCCGACGTCGAACCTGCACACCGGTGCGGCGAAATCCCTGGCGGATCACCCGATCGGGTTGCTCACGCAGCTGCGGTTCCGCGTCACCGTCAACACCGACAACCGCTTGATGTCGGACGTGTCGATGACGAGCGAGCTCACCGCGCTTGCCGACACCTTCGGTTACGGCTGGGCCGATCTGCAGTGGTTCACCGTGAACGCGATGAAGTCGGCCTTCATCGGCTTCGACGAGCGGCTCGCGCTGATCAACGACGTGATCAAGCCCGGCTACGCCGCGCTCATGGCGTAGCGGCCGACTTCACACACTCAGCAGTGGCTTCACACAAGGCCGACCTTCTGTGAAGCCGGTGCGCGGTATGTGAAGTCGGGTTGGCGGCAGGTACGACCGGACGGGACCGCTCCTCCGGTTCGGGGACTCTAGTGCCGGGCCGGGTCCACCGAGAAGGTGCGGGCGACGTCGTCCAGCATCGCGTTCGCGCCCTGGATGCCCACGGCGCTCATCCACGTCAGGTCGCTGACCTCGTGCTGGGTGCCGCTGAGCCGGCTCCACAGCGGGTTGCTGGTGAACTGGGCCTTCGGCCCGTCGGTCGTGGAGTCGGGGTAGGTCGCGACGAAGATGTGGTCGGCGTCGAGGTCGAGGATGCGTTCCTGCGAGAGATCCACGGCGATCTTGTCCGTGGTGGGCTGGTCCGCGGGCCGCGGGAGCCCGACGTCCTGCAGGACGACCCCGGAGTAGGACTTCTCCCCGTAGAGGCGGACGGTGTCCTCGCCGGCGAAGCGGACGACCGAGATCGTCGGCAGCGTGCCGCCGGACGCCTCCCCGATCTCCCGGCCGATGGTCGCCGCGCGCTGCTCGTACTCGGTGATCCTGGTCTCCGCGAGCTCCTCCTCGCCGAGGGCCTGCCCCATCAGGCGCAGGTTGTCCTTCCAGATGGCTCCCGTCGCCTCGCTGAAGACGGTGGGCGCGATCCGGGAGAGCTGCTCGTACAGCGCCTCGTGCCGGACCTTGGCGGACACGATGAGGTCCGGCTGGAGCGCGGCGACCCGCTCGAGGCTGGGGTCCTCCAGCGGCCCGACCGAGACGGCATCGCCCGCGAACGTCGCGGCGAGCGGGCCGAGGTAGTCCTGGAGCCCCTCGGTGATCGCACGGTAGGTCGTGTACCCGACGACCGGCGTCTCCAGCGTCAGGACGGCGTCGACGAAGCTCTGGTCGAGCGCGACCACCCGCTTCGGTGGGGAGGGGATCGCGGTTTCTCCCATGGCGTGCGTGACCACCCGGAAGGGCGCGCCCTGCGGCGCGGCCTCCTCCGGCGCGGAGCCGCACGCGGCCACGACGAGGGAGAGCAGCGCGCCGAGCGCGATGGCGGGGATGAGCTTCACCCGATGATGTTAGCCTGCCCTAACCACGTCAGCCGACGGTGAGGGTGCGCAGGCGGGGCCAGAGCTCGGTCCACGGAAGCTCCCGCCCGGTGAGCAGCCAGACGCTCGCGTCCTCCCCGCCGTCGGCCACCATGCGCACGTCGGAGAAGTACGGCCGCATCGCCTCGGGGTCCCGGCCGACGAACAGCACGGTGTCGTCGTCCTCGGCCGGGGCCGGGAACCAGCCGTACCCGCGGTTGCCGCTGTAGGCCTGCGGGAGGTCGTACTGCAGCGAGTAGCCGTCGAGGTAGGCGGCGAGGATGTAGGACCCGCCCATGAGCGCGGTGTGCTCCCGCGTCTCCGCCGGGAGGGCCTGGTACGCGGTGGCGGCCCGCTGGGCGATCGCCCGGCCGATGTCGTCGGACGTCGCCGTGATCGTCGTGGCGGAGAAGAGGAGGAACCCACCCGCCGCGGCGGCACTCAGCGCGTAGGCGGGCCAGGCCGCCCAGCTGAAGCGACGGTGCCCCGCCTCCCGGCGCCGTTGCAGGCCGAGCGTCCCTGCCGCGGCGATGATCCCGTACAGCCCGCCCAGGTAGTACGGCCGGCCCGGCGCCACGACGAACACGGCGAACAGCACGAGGAACGTCACGGCGAGGAAGCGGTACGGGCGCATCTCATCGGCCCGCAGGAGCATCCCCAGGCCGTGGAAGAGGAGCACGCTCCCGGCGATGCCGGCCATGCCGATCAGCGCCACCGCGACGCCTGGCCGCCCCCCGTAGAGCGCGTCGGCCTCCGCGGCCACCACGGAGGACATCTGCAACTGGGGCCAGCCGTTCAGGGCCTGCCAGGCGAGGGTGGGCAGCGCGATCAGCGCGCCGATGCCGGCCCCGGCCCACAGCATCGGCCTGCGCAGCAGCTCCCTGGGGCCGCAGGCGAGCACGGCCAGGAGCAGCACGGCCGCGAGCAGCAGCACCTGGAACTTGGTCTGGGCCGCGATGCCGAACGCCACCCCGAGCGCCAGCAGCAGCCGGTCGTCGCGGACGCGGATCCAGCGGACCAGCAGCCAGCCCACCACCAGCCACTGGACGGGCTCGAGCGTGTACGGGGTGAGCCAGTGCCCGGCCATCATGGTCCACAGCCCGGTGGCCTGCGCGCCCGCCGTCAGCGTCTGCGCGCGCCGGTCACCGCCGAGCTCGCGGGCGACGAGCGCGGCGACGACCACCGCCCCGGCCGTCGCGAGCACCGCCGGCAGCCGCAGCGCGACGATCGAGCCGGGCGCGATCGCGTCCATCAGCGCGGCCAGCAGCGGTGCCATCGGGGGTTGGTCGGCCGAGCCCCAGTCGAGGTGGTTGCGGCCGATGGCCAGCATGTACACCTCGTCGAACCAGTAGCCGCCGCCGAAGCTCGCGGCCAGCTGGGTGATGGCGACGACAGCCGTGATCGACAGGACGGGGCCGCGGGCGAAGGGCACGGTGCGGGGCAGGGGACGCGTCACGGCGGCCTCGGCGGTGGTGGTCACGATCGACATCAGACCGGCCGCGGACCCCTCCTGACCAGGCCCGACGGATGGCGACGCCCCCTACGGAAGTAGGTGCGGCATCCCGCACGACGAAGGTGATCGGCAGGCCTCGGGCCCGGTTACCGTGTCCTGGTGCGTCAGCAGACGGAGCCGGGAGACCACCCGAAAGAGGCGTTCGCCCTGCTCGTCGCCGCCGTGCTGTTCTTCGCCGGCCTCGACGTCCTCTACACCGTGCTCGGGTCCCGGACCACCGGTCCGGCGGGCCCGTGGGCCGGGCTCGCGTTCCGGCTCGTCCTCGATGCCGCGGTGCTCGCGGTGCTGCGGGCGCCGGTCCTGCTGACGTGGCTGATGATCGCCGGCGCCGGCGCGTTGCAGCTGAGCGAGCTGCTGATCCCGGGGCTGCTCGTCGCGACCCCGGTGATCGGTGGCGACCCGCTGACGCTGAGCGTGACCCCGGTCGTGGTCAACGCCGTGGTCCAGCTGCGCAACCGGCGTTCCACGTGGGTGCTCATCGGGGTGCTCACGTTGCTCGCGACGCGCCCGTGGGACCCGTCGTGGCTCACGGTCTCCCTCGGCCTGCTGATCACCGGGGTCCCCGCGCTTCTCGGCCGCTACCTGGTGGCCCGGCGCAACCTGATGACGAGCCTGCGGGAACGCGCGGAGCGCACCGACCGGGAGCAGCTCCTCCTCGCCGAGCAGGCCCGCGCCGAGGAACGGGCGCGGCTCGCATCCGAGATGCACGACGTCGTCACCCACCGGGTCAGCCTCATGGTGCTGCAGGCCGGTGCCATCGAGGTCACCGCGCCGGACCCGGAGACGCGCCGCGCGGCCGAAGGCCTCCGCGACGCCGGCATGCAGGCCCTTGACGAGCTGCGTGACCTGGTCGGGGTGTTCGGCGGGGAGCGGACCGGTGAGTCGCCGTCGGTGGGCCCGCCCGTGCCGCGCGTCGAGCTGCGGGAGCTCGTCGGCGCATCCGTCGCGGCCGGCGTGGACGTGCGGCTGGACTGCGGCGGGGACGCCGACGCCGTGCCGGCGGCGGTGCTGCGCACGGCCCATCGCGTCGTGCAGGAGGCGTTGACGAACGTGCACAAGCACGCGCCGGGCGGGCGGGTGCGGGTCGACGTGCGCTACGGCGCAGAGGTCGTGACCGTGGCGGTGACCAACACGGCCGCCACCGCCGATCCCGCGCTCGCCCCGACCGGTTCCGGGAGCGGGCTGCGCGGCCTGCGGGAGCGCGTGGCGATCATCGGCGGGACCATGCAGGCCGGGCCATGCCCCGAGGGCGGGTTCGCGGTGCGTGCCCGGCTCCCGGTGGGGCGGTGAAGGAGAAGACCGTGACGGTCCAGGTGCTGGTGGTCGACGACGAGCCGATGGTGTGCGCGCACCTGCGCACGATCCTCGGCGCGGCCGACGGGATCGAGGTGGTCGCCACCGCCGCCGACGGGGCGGAGGCGGTGGAGGCCGTCGTCCTGCACGAGCCGGACGTCGTGCTCATGGACCTGCGGATGCCCGGGGTGGACGGGATCGCCGCGACGGCGCGGATCGTCGAGCTCCCGTCCCCGCCGCCGGTCGTCGCGCTCACCACGTTCGACGGCGACGAGCACGTGCACCGGGCACTGCGCGCCGGCGCGGCCGGCTACCTGCTCAAGTCCACCCCGCCCGACGAGCTGGCCACGCTGGTGCGGGTGGCCGCGCAGGGGCACACCGTGCTCTCCCGGTCGGCGGCGCGCCGCCTGGTGGACCGGGCCGGCGACGAGCACGTGGCCCGCCGGCGCGCCGGGGCCCGCCTGGCGGCGCTGACGGAGCGGGAGCGCGACGTCGTCGCGCTGCTCGGGGAGGGCTGCTCCAACGCCGAGGTGGCGCGGCGGCTGCACCTCACCGAGGCCACCGTGAAGGGCTACGTCTCCAACGCGCTGGACAAGCTCGGGTGTGCCAACCGCACCCAGCTGGGCCTCCTGGCCCGCGAGGCGGGCCTCAGGGGGTAGTTCCGGGACGCTAGTGGGTGCGGAAGCGGTTCGTGACGTCCTCGACGAGCTCGCGGAACCGCGCCGACTCGGTGTCGAACGGCGGGCTGGGGGCGAGGCGGGTGGGGTCGGGCTTCGTGATGAAGGAGACGAGCCAGCCCAGCGCCTGCGACTCGACGAGGGCGCGGCGGGCCTCGTCGTCGTCGGTCCAGTCGCCGACGTCGAGCAGGAGCTCGCCGGCGAGCTCCAGCTGGGAGGGGTCGACCGCGGTCGGTCCCTCGGCGAGGTCGTCGGGGAGGCCGGTGAGGGTGTAGGCGTTCAGGTCGTCGACCTGCACGTCCAGCTCGCCCACCCCGGCCCGCTCGACGATCTCCGGCCACGTGGACGCGGCCGCCAGGTCGTGACCGTCGGCGCCGTCCTCGGCGATCCAGCGGGCGAGGGCCTGTTCTGTGCGGAAGACGTCGATGCGCCCCTCCGAGCCGAGGAAGACGGCCTTGTCGTCGAGGTAGCAGCGCAGGGTGTAGTGGTCGCCCTCGCGGGTGCTGATCCGGACGGGGTCGATGCCGACCTCCTCCCAGAAGCCGGGTTCCGCGTCCTCATCCTCGTCGGCCGCTCCGTCCTCGTCGGCCTCGGTGATCGTGGGCTCGTCCGTGTCGTCGACGACCACGATCTCCTTCTCGGCGGCCGCGAGCGCGGCGGCGTCGACGTCGGGGGTGGCGACGATGTCGTCGAGCGCGTCGATGACCTCGTCCCAGCGCTCCGCGATCGTCTCGACCATCTGCGTCCACAGCCGCTGGCCCTCGCGACCGGCGAACGGCAGCGTGCCCTGCCTCAGGAGGTTGAACGCGGGCGCGGCGCCGAGCACGTCGGTGACGGCGTCCAGCTCGCAGACGTCGGCGATCGCGCGGATCATCTCCGTGAGCTCGGCGAGCTCGCCGACGGTCCAGGTGTCGGGGTCTGCGGCGACGAGTTCCGGGACGCCGACGATGTCGTACCGCTGGGTGTCGTCCGGGGTCAGCTCCGGCACCGTGAGGTCGGGCACCACGGACCACGCCGGGTGGTCGACGAGGTCGTGCTCGGCTGCCGTGCGGACGAACGCCGCAAGCTGGGCGACCTCCGGGAAGGCGAACAACGAGTCGTCGTCGCCCAGGAAGGCTTCCCACTCCTCGCCGTCCTCCCGCCACCGCGGGGCCCACAGCGTGACGAGGTCGCCGGCCGTGAGCGAGAGCTGGATCGGGACGATGTCGCTGGCCACGGGCAAAGCCTAGGAGGCCCGGCTGTCAACGCCCGACCGGGTGCCACACTGTCTTGATCTCGGTCCAGGCGCGGAGCCGCACAAGATCGGGTTCGCGGGCCGGGTCGGGCTCGGTGGCGGGGCGCGGAAGCACCCGCTTGACGCTCTCGGCCGCGGATCGCTCCAGGTCGACGGCCAGCTCGGCGGGGGCGCCCACCAGGTCGAGGGCCTGCACCTCGCCGTGCGCGGCGAGCCACGGCGCGAGTTCCGCGGTGCGCCCCGTGAGCACGTTGGCCACCCCACCGGGCAGGTCGGAGGTGGCGAGCACCTCGGCCAGCTCCACCGCTGGCAGCGGCCTGCGCTCCGAGGCGACGACCACGGCCGTGCAGCCGGTGGCGAGCACGGGCGCGAGCACGTCGACGAGCCCGAGGAGCGACGAGGACTGCGGCGCCAGCACCCCGACGACACCGGTGGGCTCCGGGGTGGACCAGTTCAGCAGCGGCCCGGCCACCGGGTTCACGGACCCGAGCACGGAGGCGATCTTGTCGGTCCACCCCGCGTACCAGACCCAGTGATCGATCGCCGCGTCCACCAGCGCCGTCGCCTGCCCCTTGCGCGCGCCCTCGGCGGCCACCACGTCGTCGACGAACTGCGCGCGGCGCCCCTGCAGCATCTCGGCGACCCGGTAGAGCACCTGGCCGCGGTTGTACGCGGTGGCACCGGACCAGCCGGGGAACGCCGTGCGGGCGGCGCTCACCGCGTCGCGCACGTCCTTGCGGGACGCGAGGGCGGCGTGGGCGAGCAGCGTGCCGCCGGTGCCCGTGACCGGGTAGCTGCGGCCCGACTCCGACCGCGGGAAGGCGCCGCCGACGTACAGCTTGTAGGTCTTGGCGACGGCGAGCCGGTCGGTGGTCGTCACGTCGGGCAGGTTACGCCGGGAGGGCGAGCCGGACGAGGTGTGCGCGCGAGGCCACCCCGAGCTTCGGGAAGGCCTTGTAGAGGTGGTAGCCGACGGTGCGCGGGGACAGGAACAGCTGGGCGCCGATGTCGCGGTTGGACAGCCCCGCCGCGGCGAGCCGGACGACCTGCAGTTCCTGCGGGGTGAGCTCGGCGAGCGGGTCGGGGCCGGGGCCGGGGGAGCTGGTCTCTCCGGTGGCCGGCTGCGCCGGGCCCTGCGGCGCAGCACCGCGCTGCCGGCGATCGCCATCGCCCGGTTGCCGAACCGGTCGGCCAGCGCGCCCGCGGCCGCCGACAACGGGGCCATCGCACCGACGAAGAACAGCAGCGCGACGCCCGTGAGGTTCGGGCCGCCGTGCAGGACGTCGGACACGAAGTAGGGCAGCAGGAAGGCGACCAGCCCGCCGGTGAGGGACACCGCCAGCAGCGAGAGCAGGGTGACGCCGAACTCGCGGTTCCGCACGAGCCCGAGCACCGGGCGCGAGGACGTCAGCCGGGACCACCACACCGCCAGCCCGACCGCGCCCACCGCCAGCGCCGCGGCGACGAGCGGGCGCCCCTCGACCTGGTCGAAGGCGAGCAGCAGCACGGCCACCGACCCGCCGAGCAGCACGGCCTCGCGGACCAGCGCCGCGCCGGGCCGCGGGAGCCCGCGGTCGGGTCGCCCGGTGATCGTCCGCAGCCCGACCCACAGCACCGCGAGCACCAGCGGCAGCTTCACCAGGAACACCGCCCGCCAGCCCCACGCGTCGGCGATGAGGCCGCCGAACGGGGCGCCGGCCATCGAGCCCACCGTCATGATCGTGATGACGAAGCCGATCGCCCGTCCGCGCTGCTCGCGCAGCACGCTCGTGGTGATGATCGGCATGTAGACGGCGACGATCAGCGCTCCCGCCGCGCCCTGCAACAGCCGCCCGACCACCACGAGCCAGAACGTGGGCACCAGCCCGACGAGCACGCTCGCGGCCCCGACCCCGACCATCGCGAGCGCGAACTCCGCCCGGACGTCGGCCCCGGAGTTCGCGCCCCGACACTCACACACCAACTGTGGTGCCGGCACACCAACTGCAGTTGGTGTGTGAGAGCCACGGTTGGTGTGTGACGCTCGCGGCCGGCGTCAGCTCTGCGCCATCTTGGCGTTGATCAGGTCCTCGACCGCCTTGGGGATCGTCGTCTCGAAGTCCAGCAGCTTCGCCCAGTCCGGCTCGATGGTGATGCGCACCATCTGGTCGTACAGCCCGCGCACCCCGGCTTCCCAGTCGTCGGCCACCTCGGCCGGTGTGACCTTGCGCCCGGCCTCGACATACTCGTCCGGACAACCGTCGACGAGCTCGAGACTCGCGGCGCCCCGGACCAGCAGCACCCGCGGCGGCCACGGATCGATCGTGTCGATGGTGATCGCGACGCGGGGGTTGCGCTGCAGCGCCCGCACCTTCGCCATGGCCGGCACGGAGAAGAGCACCAGCTGCGCGCCGTTCCACACGAACCCGATCGGGACGACCCGCGGGTCGCCGTCCACGGCGGTGTAGGCCAGGCGTGCCGGGGTCGACGAGCCCAGGAGCTTCTGCGAGATCGGCTTGCCGAGCACCTCGGTGACGTCGCTGCGGTCCATGGTCGTCTCCTGTCGTCCGATCCTGTGTGAGGGAGACGGAGCCGGGGCCGGGCTCTCGACGACTTCGAGCAAGTTGTGCTCTGCATCACAGGCGTAGCGTCCCCGGCGTGGGGGAGCTGATCTCGGGTCCGGGCCCTCGCTCCGGAGTCCGGGTGGCCGCGCGCGTGCTCCTCGTCGACCCGGTGCAGCGGGTGCTGCTGTTCCAGGGGGTCGACCCGCACGTGCCCGACGAGTCGTTCTGGTTCACGGCGGGTGGCGGGGTGGAACCGGGGGAGGAGCTGCTCTCCGGGGCCCGGCGGGAGCTGCAGGAGGAGACGGGCCTTCGGCTGCCGCCGGACCGGCTCGTCGGACCCGTGTGGCTGCGCCGGGTGCGGTTCAGCTTCGAGGGCGTGGAGTACGACAGCGACGAGTGGTTCTTCCTGGCCGCCCTGACCGACCCGGCCGACGTCGACACGGCGGGCTTCACCGACCTGGAGAACCGCACCGTCCGCGGGCACCGCTGGTGGAGCGCCGACGACCTGCGCCGCACGACCGAGACCGTCTACCCGCTCCAGCTCGGCGAGCTCCTGCCCGGCCTGCTGGCCGACGGCTGGGACGGCCGGCTCCGGCTGATCGACTGATGGCGACCGGGAGGGCTACATGGCGGAAGTGACGGGGCGCAGTCCGGATGCCGTCGACGGTGCGCTCGCGTCGGCCACGCGGTTCCTCTCGGAGCTCGCCGCGTGGGTCGCGGCACCGTGGGCCGCGAGCCGGGTGTCCGTGGTCCTCGCCGTGGTCGTGCTCGTCGTCCTGCTGGCGCTGCCGGCCGCGTTCAACGTGCCCGGCGACAAGCACAAGATCGGTGGCCGCGCCGTGTCCGGGCCGGTGCGGATCGGGATCGAGCTCCTGCTCTTCGCGTCGGCGGTCGTGGGCGCCACCCTCGCCTGGCCGGAGTGGGCCGCGGTGCTCGTGCTCCTCCTCGTACTGGCCGCGGCGGCCTCGAACCTGCCGCGCTGGCGCTGGCTGGTCGCGACCACCCGGGGGACGTGAGGACGACCGGATGTGGGCAGCCGACATCCGACCGCCCACCTGGATCACGCTGCCTGGGGAGTTCGGCCAGGCCTGACGGCCGCACACACCTGCGGGACACGACACACACGTCCCGCGGTGTGTGCCGACGCCGGACGATGTGTGCCGTCTCCTGGTGGGACGTCAGGCACGCAGGTACGCCTCCAGCCCCACGCGCCCGCCCTCGCGCCCGAACCCGCTCTCCCGGTACCCGCCGAACGGCGCCGTGGGGTCGAAGCGGTTGAAGGTGTTCGTCCACACCACCCCCGCCCGCAGGCGCTGGGCCGTCCACAGCGCCTTGGAGCCCTTCTCCGTCCAGATCCCGGCGGAGAGGCCGTAGGGCGTGTTGTTCGCCTTCGCGATCGCCTCGTCGGGTGTGCGGAAGGTCAGCACGGAGAGGACGGGGCCGAAGATCTCCTCCCGCGCCACGCGCATGGTCTGCTCCACCCCGGAGAAGACGGTGGGCGGGAAGAAGAGGCCGCGCTCGGGCAGGGGGCACGAGCTGGTCCAGCGCTGCGCGCCCTCCGCATCGCCGGCGGCGGCGAGGTCGACGATCTTCTCCAGCTGCGGGCGCGAGTTGATCGCGCCCACGTCCGTGTTCTTGTCCAGCGGGTCGCCGACGCGCAGCGTCTCGATCCGGGCCTGCAGGAGCTCCATGAACTCCTGCTCGATCGACTCCTGCACGAGCAGGCGGGAGCCCGCGCAGCAGACGTGGCCCTGGTTGAAGAAGATCCCGTCGACGACGCCGTCGACCGCCTGGTCCAGCGGTGCGTCGTCGTAGACGATGTTGGCGGCCTTGCCGCCCAGCTCGAGCGTGAGCCTGCGCCCGGTACCGGCGAGCCGGCGCTGGATCTCCTTGCCGACGTCGGTGGAGCCGGTGAACGCCACCTTGTCCAGGCCGCCGTGGCCCACCACGGCGGCCCCGACGTCACCGGCGCCCGGCAGCACGTTGACCACCCCGGGCGGGAGCCCGGCGTCGGCCGCGATCTCGGCCAGCACGAGGGCGGTGAGCGGCGTGGTCTCGGCCGGCTTGAGGACGATCGTGTTGCCGCACGCGAGTGCGGGCCCGATCTTCCAGGCGGCCATGAGCAGCGGGAAGTTCCAGGGGATCACCGACCCGACCACCCCGACCGGCCGCGGGTCCGGGCCGAGGCCCGCGTAACCGAGCTTGTCGGCCCAGCCGGCGTGGTGGAACAGGTGCGCCGACGCCGTGGGCACGTCCACGTCGCGGGACTCCCGGATCGGCTTGCCGTTGTCGAGGGTCTCCAGGACGGCGAGCTCGCGAGCCCGCTCGGCCACCACCCGCGCGATCCGGAACAGGTACTTGGCGCGCTCCGCGCCCGGCATCGGTCCCCACACCTGCTCGTGCGCGCGGCGCGCCGCGGCCACGGCCCGGTCGACGTCCTCCTGGTTCGCCGTGCCGACCTCGGCGAGCGCCTCCTCCGTGGCCGGGTTCAGCGTCTTGAGCGGCTCCCCGCCGCCGTCGACGAACTCACCGTCGACGAACGGCCGGTACGCCTGCTTGAGGTTCGCGAGCGCGGCCGACTCGGGGGCGGGGGCGTAGGTCCAGTCCGGCATCAGGCCCCTCCGATGTGGTCGCGGTCGGCGTAGTGGCCTTCGAGCTGGGTGCGCCGCTGCCGCAGCAGGTCGCCGAGCAGGGACGACGCCCCGAACCGGAACAGCTCCGGGGTGAGCCAGTCGGCGCCGGCCACCTCGTGGACGGCCACGAGGTGGCGGATGGCGTCCTTGGCCGTGCGGATCCCGCCGGCGGCCTTGACGCCCCGGTGCTCGCCGGTGGCGCGGTGCCAGTCGCGGACGGCCTGCAGCATCACCTGCACGACCGGCAGGGTGGCCGCGGGTGAGACCTTGCCCGTGGAGGTCTTGATGACGTCGGCGCCCGCGAGCATCGCGAGCCAGGACGCGCGGCGCACGTCGTCGTAGCCCGCGAGCTCGCCGGTCTCGAGGATGACCTTGAGGTGCGCGCTGCCGCAGGCCTCCTTGACCGCGACGATCTCGTCGTGCACGGCGCCGTAGCGCCCCGTGAGGAACGCCCCGCGGTCGATCACCATGTCGATCTCGCCTGCGCCGGCCTCTACGGCGAGCGCGGTGTCGGCGAGCTTGACCGCGCGCGACGACCGTCCGGACGGGAACGCGGTGGCCACCGCCGCCACGGCCACCCCGGATCCCTGCAGCGCCTCGACGGCCACCGCGGCCAGGTCCGGGTAGACGCAGACCGCGGCGACGGACGGGACGTCCGGGTGGTCCGGGTCCGGCCTGCGGGCCTGGGCGCACAGCGACCGCACCTTGCCCGGGGTGTCCGCGCCCTCCAGCGTGGTCAGGTCGATCATCGAGATCGCCATGTCGAGGGCCTGGAGCTTGGACTCCTTCTTGATGCTCCGGGTGGCCAGCGTCGCCGCGCGCCGCTCGACGCCCACGTGGTCGACGCCGGGCAGGCCGTGCAGGAACCGCCGCAGCGACGCGTCGTCGCGGACCGCGTCGGCGAACGCTCCGTCGCGCTGGGCGGTAACGGTCGTGGTCACGCGGGCGAGTCTAGGCGGGGACGAGGCAGGTGGAGCCTCCTCGAGAACGGCCCGGACAGCACGCCGCCCGCCGCGCGGGAGGAGCGGCGGGCGGGGATGAGTGCAGGGGGAGCGGGGGTAGTTCTGTCGTGCAGTTGTGCGGTCGTGCTTCCGCGCCAACGGGGAGCTGCGCAGATCTTCCTGTTCGGGTCAGGTGGAGCTGTGCAGCCGCACGACGCCCACGGTCACGTCCTCCAGGCCACCGCGGTCGAAGTCGCGGCGCAGCTGGTCGGCCTTGACCGTGGCCGTGAGCCCGTCGAACGGGCCGTGTGCGTCGACCTCCCCGGTCTGGGGGTCGACGGCGAGTACGACGTATCCGTCGCACTGTGTGAGCTTCTCCGCCGCTGCGACCAGCGTCGCCTCGTCGGAAGTCGTGTTCTCCGGCACCGGATCACCTCCTAGTCACTAAGTACAGCGTCGAGGAGGCTTCCGGCGTGACAGTGTTCGTGCCAGACCACCCGTTCGGGTCAGGGTGAAAGTTCGCGTTGATCACCCCTCGTGTCGTCGGGAGCACGGTGGGCATGGGGAACGGGGTCCGACAGCCGTTTCTGTCACTGAGCAAGCACTCTCCGTGAGCGCAGGATGGTCCCGTGGCCCCGGGGTGCAGTTCGTCGTGTGACGGCCCCCGGGCCAGATCTCGCGGCGCCCCGCGAACGCCATGCGGCGCCGAGGTGGGGCGTCGCTGTGATTGCGAAGGGTGACCGACGGGCACCTCCGCTGCCAGGATCGGATCATGAGCTCGCTCCCCGACTCCGACACCGCCGGACCTTCCCGCAGCTCCACCCGCGGAGCCGGGTGGGGTTGCCGGACCCGCGGCGTGGGTGCCCGGCTCGCGCCCCGCGACAGCCGCTTCTCCTGGCTCCGCCCGGGACCGCTGATCGCGTCGCGCAACGACGTGCTCGCCCGCAGGTTCGGCGACCCCACCGACGACCAGCGTCGCGAGTGGCTGCGCCGCCTCGACGAGTACGCGCAGGCCGCGGTCGCGCCGCCCCCACCCCGCGACCGGTTGATCACCCGGTTCGCCGACCGCGAGCGCGTGTCGGTGGCCCTGCTGGGCGATCCGGGCGAGGGCGACGCCTCGCAGTACGTGGTGGTGCCGGTGCTGGAGCGGGTCGCCGGCGACACGGATCTCGCCGTGCTGTGCAGCGACGTCGTCTACCCGGCCGGTGGGGTCCGCGCCTACGCCGACCGCTTCTACCGCCCGTACGCCGGCTACCAGGGTCCGATCTACGGGCTGCCGGGCAACCACGACTGGTACGACGGGCTCTCCGGTTTCATGACCGCCTTCTGCGACGCCCCACCCGACGCGGGCGACCCGGAGCCCGTGTTCACCGGCTCGTGGTGGAAGCGGATGCTGCTCAAGCTCCTGTGGCGCCGGGCGCCCGCTGCCACCGTGGAGGACGTCGCCGACATGCGCTGGTACCGCGATGCCGAATCGCAGCAGTGCGGCCAGCCCGGGCCGTACTGCGCGATCGACGCGGGACCGGTCCGGCTGGTACTGATCGACACCGGCATCGACGGGCACATCGACCGCGACCAGGGCGAGTGGCTGCGGGAGGTCTCCGGGGGCGACCGCCCGAAGATCCTGCTCACCGGCCGGCCCATCTACACGTACGCGAACCTGCAGCTGTGTCCCATCGAGGGTGGCGGGGACGTCAACGAGATCGTCACGGACCCGGCGTTCAACTACGTGGCCTGCATCGGCGGCGACGACCACAACTACCAGCGCTACCCGGTGCTCCAGCGCGACGGGCGCACCATCCAGTACCTGGTGGCGGGCGGGTCGGGCGCCTACCTGTCGGCCACGCACCAGATCCCGAACGTCGACCGGCTCGCCCCGGCCGTGCACGAGGAGGACTTCCGCTGCTACCCGCTCCGCGGCGACTCGCTCGCGCACTTCAGCCGCCGCTACGACAAGCTGCTCCGCTTCGGGCTCGGCCACCTGGTCATCTCGCCCGAGGAGGCCACGGTGATCATGGCCGAGCGGGTCGGGAACGAGCCCCCGCGCTCGTCCCCGACCACCGTGAGCGCCCGCGCCCGTCGCGCCGCCGACCGCGTCTTCCCGCTGCCGGCACGCGGCTCGGCGCCGGCGCACAACCTGATGTCGCTGCTGTTCGACTCGAACGCCGTGCCGCAGTTCAAGAGCTTCCTGCGGCTGGACGCCTCCGCCGAAGACATCGTCATCTCCTGCTGGGCGGCCACCGGCTGCCGCGAGCACGAGCTGAACCCCGTGCTCGAGGACCGGCTCCGCGCGGTCCGCGCGGACGACGGCCGCTGGGAGTGGCGCAGCGAGACGCCCGGCCGTGCGGTCCCGTGAGTCAGGGCCGTGCGCGGCGCAGCCCCGTCGCCACGAGCACCGCGCCGAGCGCCGCGGCGACCAGCGGCACCACGAGACCCGCCCGGTAACCCTCCAGCACGGCTTGCGCCGAGGTGTCCGCGGTGCCGGCGACGATCACCGCGGTCGCGACCGCCAGTCCCAGTGCGGCTCCGAACTGGAACGACGTCGCCAACAGCCCGCTCGCGAGCCCCTGCTCCTCGTCGGCGACACCGTCCGTCGCCGCGATCGTCAGCGGCCCGTAGGCCAGCGTGAACGCCAGGCCGAGCGCCAGGAACGCCGGCAGCATCGCGAGGAAGCCCCAGTCCGGCCCGACGGGGAGGAAGAGCAGGTAGGCGAGCACGGCGAGCGACATCCCGACGACGAGCACCCGCGGGTTGCCGAACCGGTTCACCAGCACCGGGGTGAGCGTCGGGGCGAGCACGGCGTCGATGCCGGCGACGGCGAGGGCGAGCCCCGTCTCCACGGTCGACCAGCCCCGCAGCTCCTGCATGTAGAGCACCGCGATGAACTGGAACGCCATGAACGAGCCGACCAGCATCATCGCGCCCGCGTTGGCCCGGAGCAGCGGGGCCGAGCGCAGGATCCCGAGCCGCACGAGCGGGGCGGCCGAGCGTCGTTCGATCCGGACGAACGCCACGAGCAGCACCACGGCGCCGGCGAGCGTCACGGACGTGGTGCCGGGCGCGACCTCGGGCGCGTGCACCAGCGTGAGCACCAGGAGCGACATCGCTCCGGTGAGCGTCAGCGTGCCGGCGACGTCGAACCCGCCAGCGGCGCGTTCACGTCGCTCCTCGCACGGCCTCGCTGTCGCTCGGCCGGCGCTTCGCGCAGGCGCTGTGACATCGGTTCGCTCGCAAGCTCGCTCACCCCGCGGGATCAGCGCGGTGGCCGCGACGAGGAGCGCGGCCGCCACGACCACGGGCGCGAAGAACACCCAGCGCCAGTGCGCGGCGGTGAGCAGGCCACCGACCACCATGCCGAGCGAGAACCCGCCGGCACCCGCCCCCGCGTACACGAGCACGGCACGGTTGCGGACCGGTCCCTCGGCGAAGGTCGTCGTGATGATCGACAGGCCGGCCGGGGTGAGGAACGCGGCAGCGACGCCGGTGACGAACCGGGCGACGACGAGCACCCAGCCCTCGGTGGCGAGACCCCCGAGGCCGGAGAACGCCACGAACACGACCAGCCAGGTCAGGAACATCCTGCGGCGGCCAAGCAGGTCGGCGGCGCGGCCGCCGAGCAGCACGAACCCGGCGTAGCCGAGTACGTACGCGCTCACGACCCACTGCAGCGAGCTGGTCGACATGCCCAGCTCGGCGCGGATGGACGGCAGCGCGACACCCATCATCGAGACGTCGATGCCCTCGAGGAAGATCGCCCCGGACAGGACGAGCAGCAGGCCCCACGCACGCGCGGTCATGCGTTCCGCGCGCGGCGGGGCGGATGGTGCGGACACGGCGTCTTCTCCCATTCTTCGGTTCCTTCTTGTAACTGACCGCATCGTGCGTCACCATCGACGGCCGTGGAAGAAGGCACTTCGAAGTCACCGACGCACCCGCAGGGCACCGTGGCCGGCGGCTCGTGCTGCGACTGGGACGCCTACCAGTGGGACACCCGCGAGGACTGCGAGGTCCGCCAGATCCTGGACCGCATCGCCGACAAGTGGTCCCTGCTCGTCATCGCGCTGCTCGACCGCAGGCGGCTCCGGTTCACCGAGCTGCGCCGCGAGATCGACGGCGTGAGCCAGCGGATGCTCACCGTCACGCTGCGCCAGCTCGAGCGGGACGGGCTGGTGCGCCGCACCGTCCATCCCGTCGTGCCACCGCGCGTCGACTACGAGCTCACACCCCTCGGCGCATCCCTGCACGAGACGATCCAGGCGCTCGTGACCTGGACGGAGGGCCACCAGCGCGAGATCGCCGCCGCCCGCAGCGCCTACGACACCCGCGCGGCCGAACCGGTGCCCGCGGAGGCTGGGGCGGCGCCGACCGTCACATGATCGCTGGTCCGGGGGCGAGAACAGCCACATCGAGGGTGTTGCCGAACTGGGGCGCGCTGTCCGAGCTTGATCAGCGCATGCGGTTGTAAAGCCGCACCCGTGCGGCTCTGTGACCGCACTCGGCGATCACGGTCGCCGCGGTGGGTGGCCGGGTTGGGTGGATTACCGGATCTTGGGGTTGCGTTGGCGGCCGTCCCCGACGTGGGGGCACGCCGGTTCTGGACGAGCCCGTCGCTGCCGGGTGCGCGCGGACTGTCCGGTGGTCCCGCCCCCACACCCGCCACGGCCTCGGCGAGAGCCCTGGTGCGGAACCGGCCCGACTCGTCTACCTGCTCGGCATCGAGCCACTGCGCGCCGGACAGTTCGAGCGCGGGGCCCGAGACGGCCACCACCCCAGGCGCGGGACCCGACGCAACGCGGGTGCCGGCCGCGACCACCCCGGACGGGGTGTGGCGAGCATGCCGCCCCGAGGTGACCGGGCGCGCCCGCGAGAGACGCACCGCTACGAGCCCCGCCCCGCCCGGCGATCGGTGGAACGGTCGCGCCGGCCAGCCACGCCGACCGCGGCGGGATCGGGCTCACATCGCCTCGATTCGGCAACACCTCTGTCCGGCCGGTTCGCACCAGGCCGCTGATCATGGCGTGCTGGGGGATGTGGACCGGGCGGCGGTGACCGCAACGGGTTCCGGCCCGTGGTGCCGGACCCCGCTAGCCTCTGCCGCATGGACGTGCGTGTCGTCGACCACCCACTGGCCAAGGCCCGGCTCTCGGAGCTGCGGGACGCGCGCACGGACAACGCGGCCTTCCGCGCCGCCCTGCGCGACCTCACCCTCATGCTGATCTACGAGGCCACCCGCGACGCCCCGCTCGCCACGGCCCCGCTGCACACCCCGGTGGCGCGCACCACGGGCTACCGGCTCGCCGTGCCCCCGCTCCTGGTGCCCGTGCTGCGGGCGGGGCTGGGCATGGCCGACGCCGCGCTGGGCCTCATGCCGGAGGCGCAGATGGGCTTCGTGGGCCTCGCCCGCGACGAGGAGACCCACCGGCCGGTGCCGTACATGGAGTCGCTGCCGGCCTCGCTCGAGGGCCGGCCGGTGTTCGTGCTCGACCCGATGCTCGCCACCGGGGGCTCGATGGCCCACACGATCCGGCTGCTCACCGAGCGCGGGGCCACGGACGTCACCGCCATCTGCGTGCTCGCCGCGCCGGAGGGCGTCGCCCACCTGCGCGACAGCGGCCTCCCGGTGCGGGTCATCACCTCCAGCATCGACGAGCGCCTGAACGACTCCGCGTTCATCGTCCCGGGCCTCGGCGACGCGGGTGACCGCCAGTTCGGCGCGGTCTAGATTCACCCGAGATCGGCCCGAGCGTCCCCCGGACGGCGCTCAGCCGGATCTCGTGGCGATCATTCCGCCATGATCGGTGCGAGGTTGCGCACGCGGCCCTTACGAGGGCGCCGAGGCGGATCTCAGAACGATCATCGCCCGCCCCTTCATGTCATCCGGCCGCGGCCGACTCCCCGGCGCCGTGGAACATGAAGAATCCCAGGCTGATGGCCGCGAGAACCCAGATGAACCCGATGATCGCCTTCTCCGACCCTCCGCCCGCTCCTCCGATCCGTCGGGGGAAGAACGGGAGAAGCACCATCCCGCCGACTGTCACCAAGACGACGACGGCCCAGAACCGATGTACGGACTCGGCCGACATGGCGGCGATGAGCGACGACGTCACAGCGACGGAACGTACTGATCGGGTGACGCTGAGAACAACGACGGAGACTCGAAGGACTACTCATCGTTACCGTAGCGGCCGCACCTACCCGGCCTCCTCCGGTGCGATGCCTGCCGCCAGGACCGCGCCGAGCTCGTAGCACGCCTCCAGCGCCGCCTTGTCGGGCGCGCCCATGACCTCCACCGGGGCGGCGGCGCGCGACCACCCCATGCCCTCGGTGATCGACCCGATGGCCCGCACCGCGCCCTCCACACCGAGGTTGCCGTGCACGTAGCAGCCGTAGGGCAGGCCGCGCGTGTCGTCGCCGCAGACGTAGTAGACGGTGTCGAAGAAGTGCTTGAGGGCGCCGGACATGTAGCCGATGTTGGCGGGCGTGCCGAGCACCACCGCGTCGGCGGCGAGCAGGTCCGGGGCCGTCGCGGCCAGGGCGGCCCGGCGGACCACGTCGACGCCGGTGATCTCCGGGTCGGACGCGCCGCGCACGACCGCGTCGAGGAGCTCCGCGGTGGCGGGCGACGGGGTGTGATGGACGATCAGCAACCGGGCCACGAAAGGCATGCTCCCATCCCCGCCCGGCGGCTAGATTGACATGCGGGCGGTGAGAAGGGGCGGGATGGCGGGCGTCGGTTCTCTGTTCGGACGTGGGCTGCTCGTGATCGTGGTACTCGTGATGGTGCTGGTGGGGGTGAGCGCGGGCGCGGTCCCGGTGCAGCGCCGCGCCGCGGCGGTGCCCGCTCCGGTGCCGGCGCCGGTCGTGCTGCGGGTGATGCCGCTGGGCGCGTCCAGCACCGTGGGGGCCGGTAGCCCCGAGACGGCGGGGTACCGCGGGCCGCTGCAGGCGCTCCTCGCGCGGGACCACGTGGTGGTCGACATGGTCGGTTCGCAGCGCGGCGGACCCGCGTCGGTGCCCGATCGCGACTACGAGGGCTACGGCGGCATGACCCTCGAAGACCTGCTCCCGCACGTCGCGGAGTGGGTGCGTCGCGCCGACCCGGACGTCGTGCTGCTGCACACCGGCACCAACGACCTCCTGAAGGGCGCCTCGGCGGCGGAGGCGGCCGGGCGCCTCGACGCCGTCCTCGACCAGATCACCGCGGTCACCGGCGCGCATGTGATCGTCGCCGGCGTGTGGGCACCGCTCAGCGGTGACACGTGGGACCGAGCGGAGTTCGCCCGCCTCGGCGCGGCGGTCGTCGCCGGGTTCCGGGAGCGCGGGCGCTCGGTGCGGTACGCCGACACCTCCGAGCTGCTGGAGTCCGAGGAGCTGTTCGACGGCCTGCACCCGAACGCCGCCGGCTACCGGCTGATCGCCGCGATGTGGGAGCGCCAGATCCTGACCGTCACGGGGCGGCGAGCAGGGTCGTGACCTCGGCGCGCAGCGCGTCGAGACGAGCTCGGGCAGCCTCCCGCGCCGCCGCGAGCGAACCGGCGTCCGGCACCGCCTCCACCACCTCCAGGTAGGCCTTCAGCTTGGGCTCCGTGCCCGACGGGCGGACCACGAGGCGCTCGCCCGCGCGGCGCAGCACCAGGACGTCCGGCGCGGGCAGCTCGCTCGTCCAGCCCTCCGGTGGTGCCGCGCGCAGCCGCACCGCGGCCGCGTCCCGCGCGGCGGGCTCCATCCGCAGCGACACACCTTCCGTCAGGTGCACCCCGTGCGTGCCGGCCAGCTCGTCGAGCCGGTCCGGGAGGCGCTGCCCGGCCGCCTTCAGCGTGGCCGCGAGATCGCAGGCCAGCACGGCCGTGGCGATGCCGTCCTTGTCGCGCACGGTGTCCGGGTCGACGCAGTACCCCAGGGCCTCCTCGTAGCCGTAGACGAGGCCCGGCCCGCCGCGGACGATCCACTTGAAGCCGGTGAGCGTCTCGGCGTACCGGGCGCCGTGCGCCGCCGCGACCAGGCGCAGCATCGACGACGACACCACGGTGGTGGCCACGAGCGGGTCCGCGTAGCCGCCGGACCGCAGCAGGTGATCCCCCAGCAGCACGCCCGTCTCGTCGCCGGTGAGCAGCCGCCACCCGCTCCCGCCGGGAACGGCGAGGGCGCAGCGGTCGGCGTCCGGGTCGAGTGCGATTGCGAGGTCGGCGTCGACGTCGACGGCCAGGGCGAGCAGGGCGTCGGTGGCCCCCGGCTCCTCCGGGTTCGGGAAGGCGACCGTGGGGAAGTCGGGGTCGGGCGCGGCCTGCGACCCGACGACGTGGACGTTCGTGAAGCCGGCCCGGTGCAGCGCGTGCACGGCGGTGGCGCCCCCGACGCCGTGCATCGGGGTGAGCGCCACGCGCAGGTCCCGCGCCGTCCCGCGGGGCATCCGGGCGACGCGTTCCAGGTAGGCGTCGGTGACGTCGACCTCGGTGGCCGCCGCGGCCGCCGGGATCGTGACGGCTGCCGGCGCCGCGGCGATGGCGGCCTCGATCTCGGCGTCGGACGGCGGGGCGAGCTGTGCGCCGTCGGCCAGGTAGACCTTGTAGCCGTTGTCCGCAGGCGGGTTGTGCGAGGCCGTGATCTGCACACCCGCCACGGCGCCCAGCTCCCGGACCGCGAACGCGAGCACCGGCGTGGGCAGCGGGCCCGGTAGCACCCGCACCGCGAACCCGGCGCCGGCGAGCACCTCGGCCGCCGCGGTGGCGAACGCCGCGGATCCGTGCCGCGCGTCCCGCCCGACCACGACGGTGCCCTGTTCGCCCCCGCGCGCGAGCCACGCGGCCAGCCCGGCCGTTGCCCGCCGGACGACGGCGACGTTCATCCCCGCCGGCCCGGCGCGCACCGGGCCGCGCAGGCCCGCGGTGCCGAAGCGGAGCATCCCGGACATGCGGTCGGCGAGGTCGTCGGCCGCGCCCGCCGTGCCGACCATCGCCGCGGCCAGCACCCGCTGCAGCTCGGTACGGGTTGCCGGGTCGGGGTCGTCGGCGATCCAGCGCATCGCCGCGTCGCGCAACTCGGGGCGCAGGGTCATGCCTGCTCGATCAGATCGCGCAGCAGCGCCCCCATCCGGCCGGCCGCCGCGGCGCCCGCAGCCAGCACCTCGTGGTGGTCGAGCGGTTCGCCGGTGATGCCCGCCGCCAGGTTCGTGACGAGGGACAGGCCGAACACCTCCACCCCCTCGGCCCGCGCCGCGATCGCCTCCAGCACCGTCGACATGCCGACCAGGTCGGCGCCGAGCAGGCGGAACATGCGGATCTCCGCGGGCGTCTCGAAGTGCGGTCCGGGCAGGCCCACGTAGACGCCCTCGGTGAGCTCCGGGTCGATCTCGCGGGCGATCGCGCGCAGCCGCGGCGAGTACAGGTCCGTCAGGTCGGTGAAGCGCGGCCCGGAGAGGGGCGACAGGCTCGTCAGGTTGAGGTGGTCGGAGATCAGCACGGGCTCGCCGACGTGCAGGCCGTCGCGGATCCCGCCGGCGGCGTTGGTCAGCACGACCGTGCGGCAGCCCGCCGCGGCGGCGGTGCGCACGCCGTGCACCACGGGGTCGACGCCGTGGCCTTCGTAGAGGTGGGTGCGACCGAGCAGCACGAGCGCCCGGCGCCCGCCGACCGGCACGGAGCGCACCGTGCCGGAGTGCCCGGCCACCCCCGGCGGGCGGAAGCCGGGCAGGTCGGCCATCGCGAGCTCGTGGTCCGGCGCGCCGATCACGTCGGCGGCGGGGCGCCACCCGGAGCCCAGCACGACGGCGACGTCGTGGCTGTCCGCACCGGTGGCCTTCGCGATGGCCGCAGCGGCGGCGGCCGGGTCGTCGTCGGGGCTCAACGCACGCCCTCGCCGGCGCTCGGGCGAGCGCTTCGCGCACGCGCTGTGTCGATGATTCGCTCGCTGCGCTCGCTCATGGCCCGCACCCTATGCGGTGGTGGGTGCGAACCCTTCCACGAGCAGCTCGAAGAGGGCCGCCGACGTCTCTCCCGCGACGCGTTGCGGCACCGTGAGCGTGACGGTCCAGGCGCTCTTCCCCGCGGGCTCGACGTGCCGCCACGAGGTGCGGTCGTCGGAGGTGTACCGCAGCTGGACGGCCCCGCCCGAGGTTTCGGTCGGGCCGTCCTGCACCGTCCCGGGCACCGACTGGCCGGCCTCGGTCGACGCGGCCCGCTGCACCGTGAGCTCCTCGCTGCCGTCCGGGCTCACGAAGCTGACCGACGGCTCGCCCTCCATCGGTTCGTGGGGGTAGGCGGTCCAGCCGCGGGGCACGGGCATCGTGAAGCCGAGCTGGTCGCTGTGCTGGGCGAGCTCGGTGCTCGCGGAGGTGATGTTCAGCGTGCTCTCGGGGGACTGGCCGCCCAGCAGGCGGGTGGCGGTCCAGCCGCCCAGGATCCCGGCCAGCACGACCACCGCGCCCGCGAGGACGTAGCCGACGGCGGCCAGGCCGGTCACCCCGCCGCGCGGGGCGGGCCCCGCGACGAAGTCGCCGGAGCTCGACGGAGTGCTCGGCTGCGAGCTCGCCGGGGAGCGCGGCAGGCCCGGCAGCGGGCCCGGAGCCGCCGCGAGCGGCGCGCCACCGACCGGCGCGCGCGCACCGGTCGGGTTGGGCGGCGACGGGGCCGGGCGCGGACCGGAGAGCTCGGTGCGCGCCGCCGGTGCCGGCACGTGGATCCCGGCCCCGATCGTCGGGGCGTCCGGCGAGCCGGGGTACACCGGGTCGTCCGGGTCCTCGATGAGCGGCCGCAGGCGCTGGCGCACCTCCTCGAGCGGCATCCGGGCGTCCGGTTCCTTGCGCATCAACGCGGCGATCACGTCCGCCACCGGCCCGGACCCACGGGGACGCGGCACGTCGCCGTCGACGACCTCGGTGATCGTGGCGACCGGGTCGCCCCCCACGTCGTAGGGCGGGCGGCCCTCGACGGCGGCGAACAGCGTGGCGCCCAGCCCCCACAGGTCCGCCGCGGGGGTGACGGCCTTGCCCATCGCGACCTCGGGTGCGATGTACGCGGGCGAGCCCAGCACCAGCCCGGCGCTGGTCATCGGTGCGTCGGCCACGTTGCGGGCGATGCCGAAGTCCGTGAGCTTGACGCGGCCGTCGTCGGCGATGAGCACGTTGCCGGGCTTCACGTCACGGTGGGTGATCCCGCTGCGGTGCGCCGCGCGCAGCCCGCCCGCCGTGGCGAAGCCGACGACCGCGACCTGGGACATCGTGAGGGTGCCGTGCTCGCTGATCATCGTGGCCAGGTTGCGCGAGGGCACGAGCTCCATGACGACCACGGGCTCGCCCTCGACGTCGACCACGTCGAAGACGGTGATGATGTTCGGGTGGGAGAGGCCGCCGAGGGCACGTGCCTCGCGCATGATCCGTTCTCGCGCCTCGGCCGCCTCGTGGGAGGGCACGCCGGGAGGGACCTTCAGCTCCTTGACCGCGACCCGGCGCTGCAGCACCTCGTCGAAACCCGACCACACGGTGCCCATCGCACCCGCGCCGAGCTGCCCGGACAGCGTGTAGCGGCCACCGATCCGCCGCACCTGCTCGCCGTCCGAGCCGTCCTGTCCCACCCGCCCATTCTGGCCAGTCGGGGCGCACCTCGCCCCTCCGACCCCCGGATCCCCGATCCGGGTGGTCTCGGCCCCGCCGCGCGTCACCGGCCGTCCAGCGGGTAATGCCCGTGCATGTACCGGCCTCGCAGTGCCCACCCGGCCGGCACCCGGACGTCTCGCGCGCGCGTAACAGATGCGACGAACGGCGCGAGTCCCCGTTCGGCGCGTGGCGCGGCGACCGTTCGTCAGCAGCTGCGAGCCCGCCCGCCTCAGATCGGCAACACCTCGGCGCCGAAACCGCGAACAGGCCCTGTTCCGGTTGGTCTACCGCCGTCCGGGTGAGCACGATTGGGAGATGCACGTGAGAGCAGCCTCGATGCGCGGTCCGCTGACGCACCGCGCCGTGGCAGACCGACCGTGGGGCGTCCGGGCCGGTGGTGCCCGATGACCCTCCTGGAGGCGCATCCCGACCTCGCCGCCGCCGACCTCGACGTTCCCGACCTCGGCGCGGGTAGTGGCCCTGCCTGGCTCGACGCCTGGCTCGACGCCCACCGCGCCGACGTCGTGGGCTGGCGTCGATCGTTCCACGCGGTACCGGAGCTCGGCCGCGCCGAGCTCCGCACCACGCAGATGATCGCCAAGCGTCTGATGGCGGCCGGCCTCGAGCCCCGCACCCTTCCCGGTGGCACCGGTCTCGTCTGTGACATCGGGTTCGGCGAGCGTTGCGTAGCGTTGCGCGCCGACCTCGACGCGCTGCCCCTCCAGGAGAGCACCGGGCTCCCGTTCGCCTCCACCGTCGACGGCGTGATGCACGCCTGCGGCCACGACGCCCACGCCGCCATGCTGCTCGGCGCCGGCCTCGCGCTGGCCTCGGCACCCGCGTTGCCGGGCCGGGTCCGGCTGATCTTCCAGCCCGCGGAGGAGGTCCAACCCGGCGGGGCCATCGACATGGTCGCCGACGGCGCCATGGAGGGCGTCGACCGGATCTTCGCGCTGCACTGCGACCCGCGCCTGGAGGCCGGCCGGGTCGGCACCCGGGTCGGTCCGATCACGTCCGCCTGCGACGTCGTCGAGGTCCGGCTCACCTCGCCGGGCGGTCACACCTCGCGCCCGCACCTCACCGCCGACCTCGTCGAGGCCATCGGCCTGCTGATCACGCAGGTCCCGTTGCTGCTCACCCGGCAGGTCGACCCGCGCTCCGGCACCGTCCTCGTCTGGGGTGCGGTGCAGGCGGGCGAGGCGGCCAACGCGATCCCGCAGCACGGCGTGCTGCGCGGCACCCTGCGCACGGCCGACCACGCCACGTGGGGCGAGCTGGAGGACACCGTCCAGCGGCTCGTGGAGTCCGTGCTCGCCCCCACCGGGGTCACCTACGAGCTCGAGCACATCCGCGGCGTACCGCCGGTCGTCAACGAGGCGGTCAGCTCCGGCATGCTCGCCGGTGCGGCCGTCATCGTCGGCGGGGCCGATGCGGCGGCCGAGACCCCGCAGTCCAGCGGTGGCGAGGACTTCGCCTGGTACCTCGAGCACGTCCCGGGGGCGATGGCACGCCTCGGCGTATGGCCCGGCCACGGCCCGATGCGCGACATCCACCAGCCCACGTTCGACCTGGACGAGCGGGCCCTCCCGTTCGGCGTCCGCGTCCTGACCCACGCCGCCCTCACGGCCCTGACGGCCTGAGCGCAAGTCCGCGAGTCGCGGTGTGAGTGCACGCGAGTCGCGGTGTGGATGCACTCGAGTTGCGCTTTCAGCGCGGCCGAGTTGTCCACAACGCGCTCGCGGCATCCACAGGTACGGGCGGGGTCTGTCGAACCGCGCTTCGCGCGCGTCATGGTGCGGGATGTGGAGACCCCGAAGCTCGGCCCGTACGGCGCGATGCCACGGCAGCAAGCCATCAACTGCTTCGGCATCCAAGAGGTGCGCCGGATGCAGGAGGCGGGCCGCTGGCAGGTGCCCTGGTCCGGAGTGCTCATCGACGTTGACCGGCTCGCCGACCCACTCGCCCGCGCGTCGGCGGGACTTGCGCTCGGAGGGCCCGACGCCCTGCTGAGCGGCCCTACGGCGGCCTATATTCACGGCTGCCGCAGCGTGGAGCCGTCGCCGATCCATCTCGCGGTTCCGTACGGACACTGGCTGCGTTCCCGGCCCGGCCTCGTCGTGCACAACGCCAGGCACCTCGACGCCGATCGGGAGGTCCGCGACGAGTTGCCGGTGCTGAGCTTGGAGCGCGTGCTCAGCGACATGCTCTGCCGCGCCCGGCCGCCGGACGCGCTCGCCCTGGTCGACGAGGCACTGGCGATGATCGATCCCGATCAGAGGGAGGCGTACCGCGACACGATCGCGCGCCGGTTGGAGCGGCGCCGGGACCCGAGGGGACGGCGCAGGGGTGCGCGGATCCTCGCCGTGGCCACGGGCAGAGCCGCGTCTCCGGCCGAGAGTTGGTTCCTGTGGCGCATTGTCGACTGCGGGTTCCCCGCCCCAGCGGTCAACTGGTCGGTGCGCGCCCCGGATGGTCGGGAGGTCTACCGGCTCGACTACGCCTGGCCGGAGTTGCGGATCGCGGTCGAGTACAACGGATACGCCGCGCACAGCGGGCAGGAGGCCGAGGATGCCGCCCGCATCGAGGATCTCCGCCGCCGCGGCTGGATCGTCATCGTCGTGCAGGCCGAGGACCTAGCCCGCCCCAGCCGGTTCGAGGCCGCGCTCGAACTGGCGTTCAGGCAGCGAGGAGTCGACGTGAGCAAGCGGACGCCCGGTGCGCTGCAGGGGAGGCGCCACCGCGAGCCGCGCGACCGCCCTCCCCGGACGGCGGGGCGCCGGGCCCGATCGTCAGCGATGCACTGAGACCGCGACTCGCGTGCACGCAGACCGCGACTCGCGGGGTTCACGGTCAGAGGGACTTGCGGCTCGGGCGCATGCGCAGCGCCGAGACGTAGTCGTCGGGAGCCCCCGCCAGCTCGGCCGCGTCCGCGATGACCCCGAGGTAGCGCGCGCTCGGAAGCCCGCCCTCGTAGGCGTCCAGCACGTAGATCCAGGCGAGCACGTCGCCCTCCAGGGTGTGCACCCGCAGCCGCAGCTTCTTGTGCAGCCCGAGCTCGCCGCCCTCCCAGCGGTCCAGCTGAGCGGCGTCGAGTTCGGAGACGTCGTACAGCACGACGAACACCTGGGAGCCGACGTCCTCGACCACGCTGGAGAGCGCACCCTCCCAGGCGAAGTCCTCGCCGCCGAACGTCAGCCGCCATCCCATGAGCCACCCGGTACCCGCCATCGGCGAGTGCGGGGCACGCTCCTTCATCTGGGCTGGATCCATGTTCGACCCGTAGGCGGCGTACAGCGGCACCGCCACAGAGTAGAGCGACGCTCTCCGCGTACCGTGCTCGGGGAACGTAGAACGGACGGGAAGGGCGTGCTCCGGTGACGCGGATCGTGATCATGGGCGGCGGGCCGGCGGGCTACGAGGCCGCCTTGGTGGCAGCCCAGCACGGCAGCGACGTCACGGTCGTGGAGCGCGCCGGCATGGGCGGCGCCTGCGTACTCGACGACTGCGTGCCGTCGAAGACCTTCATCTCCTCGGCGGGCGTCCGCGTCGACATGCACCGGGCCCCCGATCTCGGTGTCACCACCGATCCGCACGCGGTCGGCGTCGACCTGCCCACCGTGCACGCGCGGGTCAAAGGGCTCGCGCTCGCCCAGTCGGCCGACGTCCGGGCCCGGGTCGAGCGCGAAGGGGTGCGGATCATCCGGGGCACGGCCGCCTTCAGCGAGAAGGCCTCGCCGCATGCGCCGCACCTCGTCGAGGCCCGCACCGCCGACGGTGCCGGCGAGGAGCTCCCCGCCGACGTCGTGCTCGTCGCCACCGGCGCCACCCCGCGGGTGCTGCCCGACGCCGTGCCGGACGGCGAGCGGATCCTGACGTGGCGACAGCTCTACGACCTGCAGGAGCTGCCAGAGCACCTGATCGTGGTCGGTTCGGGGGTCACCGGCGCCGAGTTCGTGTCGGCGTACGTCGAGCTCGGGGCCCACGTCACGCTGGTGTCGAGCCGCGACCGCGTGCTGCCCGGTGAGGACGCCGACGCGGCAGCCGTGCTGCAGGACGTCTTCACCGAGCGCGGCGTCGAGATCCTCCCGCAGGCGCGCGCCGACTCGGTGAAGCGCGACGGCGACGGCGTCGTCGTCACGCTCGCGGACGGCCGCGCCGTCACCGGTTCACATGCGCTCATGACGGTCGGCTCGGTGCCGAACACCGTCGACCTGGGGCTGGAGAAGATCGGCGTCGAGACCGGGCGTGGCGGTTTCATCCCGGTCGACCGGGTGTCGCGCACCTCCGTGCCCGGGGTGTACGCGGCCGGCGACTGCACGGGGCTGCTCATGCTCGCCTCGGTCGCCGCCATGCAGGGCAGGATCGCCATGTGGCACGCGCTCGGCGAGGGCGTCGCGCCGATCAAGCTCAAGACGGTGGCGGCCGCCGTGTTCACCCGGCCGGAGATCGCCACCGTCGGCATCAGCCAGCGGGCGATCGACGCCGGTGAGGTACCGGCCCGCACGATCATGCTCCCGCTCTCCACCAACCCCCGCGCGAAGATGCAGGGGCTGCGCAGGGGGTTCGTCAAGCTGTTCTGCCGGCCGGCCACCGGGGTCGTGGTCGGTGGGGTCGTGGTCGCGCCGGTCGCGAGCGAGCTGATCCTGCCGATCGCCCTCGCCGTGCAGAACGGGCTGACGGTGGCCGATCTCGCCCACACGTTCTCGGTCTACCCGTCGCTGTCGGGGTCGATCACCGAGGCCGGGCGGCAGCTGATGCGGCACGGCGATCTGGACTGACGCCCCGCGGGTCCCGGGGGCGGCTCCGGGTGATCCCCGATGTCTGGGGGTGGGCCGGGGCGGAGCATCGCAGGCATGACCACCCTGCCTGCCACGTCCCGCGTGCCCGTCGGCGCTGCGCTGCTCGCCGGGGTCGGCGCGCAGTTCGTGGACGACGCCGCCTACTTCGTCCTCCCGCCGACCGCCCTCATGGCCCCGTTGAGCGGGCTGATCGCGATCCTGCTCACCGCGGCCGCCGCCCGCATCGTCACCCGCAACCGCACCGGGGCCGCCGTGGCCCGCACCGGGCTCGTGGTCGGCGCCGTGTCGGCGGGGGTGGGGCTCCTCGTGTCCGGGCTCGGGTTCCTGACGATCGTGCTCGCCGGGCTGACCGTCCTGGCCGGGGTGGCCGGGGCCGTGGCCGGGCGAGGGCTCACGGCCGGGCTCGACAAGTAGCCGCTCCGGGCGTCCCGCCCGCGGCCGTGACGGCGGTGGCGAGCAGGTCGGCGATCCGGTGCTGCAGCTGCCGGTCGTCGGCCGGGGCGATGGTGGCCCACTCGACGCCGTCCTCGGCGGCGCTGCGGGTGAGCAGGTAGCGGCCGCGAGGCCCGTCCAGCACGCCGACCACGCCGCCGGCCCGCCGCAGGACGCCCCAGCGGTCGGCGCCGAGCGCCACGACCTGGGCCCGCCGCCGGGTGTCGGCGACCATCGCCGCGAGCAGCGCCGCATCGGCCGGCGCCACCCCGGCGCCGAGCAGCGCCGGCCGTACCTGGGCAGCCGGGGCCGCGGCGAGCACGGCGCTGGGCACCGTGCACGCCCGTCCCGGCCCGCGGTCGGCCGGCGGGAACGCCCCGAGGATCCCGATCGGGAGCGAGCCGCACGCCGTGACGGTGACCGTGTCGCCGTCGCGCAGCGCGAGCGCCCCGGTGCCGTGCCGGCCGGCGGTGAGCACCCGCACGTCGCGGCCCCACCACGCCCGCAACTCCAGCTGCTCATCGGGACGCGCGAGCAGGTGCAGGAGCCGGGCGAGCTCGGGATCGGGGCCGTCGGGCCCGGCGAGCCCGCGCTCGCGCAGGCCCTGCCACGCCGCGGCCTGCACCGACCGTCGCTCGGCGTGGGTGCGTCCGAGGGAGGCGAGCTGCAGGACCACGGGGGTGGGCGCCAGCCCGAGCCACTCCCACAGCACGTCGAACTCGGCGGTGGTGAGGACGTGCCGGCGGGTGTCGAGGGAGAGGACGAAGACGGGTTCGGCCACGAGCCGGGACGTTATGTGCGGGTTCGTCCCGGGGTGGCCGTTCGCGGAGAAACGTGTGCGAGTGCGAACGATGCCGGACACGCCGACGGCCGGTGCGGGGCCCCACACCGGCCGTCGGCAGGTCGATCAGCTCGTCCGGGCCAGCGCCGCGTCGGTGGTGCGGCACCCGGTGAGCGGGCAGAGCGCCGTGCAGGCGAGGCGGCGATGGAGCTCCGCGTCGCCGCGGGTGCCGGCGAAGGGCCAGCTCCCGGTGAACCGCTGCAGGTACCAGTAGAGGAACAGGTAGTCCGGATCAGCGGTGTCGGTGACGAACACCGGACGTCCCGCCAGCCGGTGGACCCAGCTGGCGTAGGCGTTCATCGCAGGGGCAGGGGGTCGGCTTGCCCGCCGGGTGGAGAGCCAGTCCTCCGAGCGACGCCTCCAGGACTGGAGAGCGAGCGGGTGGAGGGTGGCTCCGGGCAGCTCTCGGACGTTGGTGGTGAACACGGAGGTTGGTCGCCCGTCGCTACGCGGATACGCAGCGGAGACGAGGGTGAGCAGGGAGTGGGGGCCGGGTATCGGCCCGTCCGTATGGATATGACTCGTTATGTGTGTATCGGGGGGCATGACGGATCCTGGTCGCCGGAGTGGACTGCTGGCGTGTTCACGGCGCGGCCTGAGCCAGCGTGGTGAACGGATCCGCGGCGCGGCGCTCCGCGTGGCGGGATCACCGGGCCCCGTGGTGGGTTGTCACACGGGTAGTCACTGCTTCCGCTATGCACTTGTCCAGCACGGTGCGGGTTGCGGTGGAATCACCTGGCTCGTCGACGTTAATTCGGTGTGTAGTCGACCGTCAACAGTCCGTCGCCAACCGGCCGGCGAGGTGCACGTCCACCCGGCGCCCGTCCACCAGCCACGCCTCGCGCCGGCAGCCCTCGATCCGGAACCCGCACCGCTCGGCCACCCGCGCAGACGCGGTGTTGCCGTCCGCCCAGGCGTAGGTGATGTGGTGCAGGCCGAGCCCGCCGTACGCGAACCGGAGCACCGCGGAGAGGGCGGTGGTGGTCATCCCGCGACCGCGTGCGGCCGGGAGCGCGAGGCAGGCGACCTCGGCGGTGCCGTGGCAGAGGTCCAGATCGGCGAGCTCGACCTCGCCGAGCATCTCGCCGGTCGTCGGCTCGCACACGGCCCAGGAGCACCGTTCGTCACGCAGCCACTCGGCGGCCCGCCGCCGGATGTACGCCTCCGCGTCGGCCGGGTCCGCGGGCGGCCGGTGCCGCCACCTCGCGATCTCCGGGTCGAGGCTGGAGGTGACCACCGCCGGCCGGTCGTCCACCCTCTCATCGCAGCGCAGGGCGCGCAGGTACCAGAGACCTGCGTTGATCTCGACCGGTTCCAGGTCCTTCAGTCCTTGATCTCGCAGATGACGCTGCCCTGGGACACCGGGTTCCCCTGTGCGGCGGAGAGGCCGGTGATCGTGCCGGCCTTGTGGGCGGTGACCGGGTTCTCCATCTTCATCGCCTCGAGCACGACGACGAGGTCACCCGCCGCGACCGTGTCCCCGTCGGACACGGCGACCTTGATGATCGTGCCCTGCATCGGTGCGGTGACGGCGTCGCCGGACACCGCCGACCCGCCCTTGCCGCTGCCGCGCTTGCGGGGCGGGGCCTTCGCCGCGGCGGCCTGGCCGCCGCCGATCGCGAGGTCTCCCGGCAGCGACACCTCCAGCCGCCGCCCGCCCACCTCGACCACGACCGTCTGGCGCGGCGTCGCCTCGGCGTCGGCGCCCTCGCCTGCGGTGAACGGCTCGACCGTGTTGTCCCACTCGGTCTCGATCCAGCGCGTGTGCACGGTGAACCCGTCGTCGTCGGTGGCCGTGAACGCGGGGTCGTCGACGACGAGCCGGTGGAACGCCAGCACCGTGGCCATGCCCTCGACCTGGAACTCGGCGAGCGCCCGCCGGGAGCGTTCCAGGGCCTGGGCGCGGTCGGAGCCGGTGACGATCAACTTGGCGAGCAGCGAGTCGAACTGGCCGCCGATCACCGAACCCGCCTCCACGCCGGCGTCGACCCGCACACCCGGCCCGGACGGCAGCGTGATCGACGAGACGGTGCCCGGCGCCGGCAGGAAGTTGCGGCCGGCGTCCTCGCCGTTGATCCGGAACTCGATCGAGTGCCCGCGCGGCTGCGGGTCGGAGAGCAGGTTGAGCACCTCACCCTCGGCGATGCGGAACTGCTCGCGCACCAGGTCGAGGCCCGAGGTCTCCTCCGAGACCGGGTGCTCGACCTGCAGCCGGGTGTTGACCTCGAGGAAGGAGATGAGCCCGTCCTGCCCGACCAGGAACTCGACGGTGCCGGCGCCGTGGTAGCCGGCCTCCTTGCAGATCGCCTTTGCGGCCTCGTGGATCGTGGCGCGCTGCTCGTCGGACAGGAACGGGGCGGGCGCCTCCTCGACGAGCTTCTGGAACCGGCGTTGCAGCGAGCAGTCCCGGGTGCCGACGACGATGACGTTGCCGTGGGTGTCGGCCAGCACCTGCGCCTCGACGTGGCGCGGTTTGTCGAGGTAGCGCTCCACGAAGCACTCGCCGCGCCCGAAGGCGGAGACGGCCTCGCGGACCGCGGAGTCGTAGAGCTCGCGGATCTCCTTGTGCTCCCGCGCGACCTTCATGCCGCGGCCCCCGCCGCCGAACGCCGCCTTGATGGCGATCGGCAGCCCGTACTCCTCGGCGAACGCCTCCACCTCGTCCGGGCCGGAGACGGGGTCCGGCGTGCCCGGCACGAGCGGCGCCCCGGCCCGGGTGGCGATGTGGCGGGCGGTGACCTTGTCCCCGAGGTCGCGGATCGCCTGCGGGGTGGGCCCGATCCACGTGATGCCCGCGTCGATCACGGCCTGCGCGAACTCCGCGTTCTCGGAGAGGAAGCCGTAACCGGGATGGATCCCGTCGGCGCCGGCCCGGCGGGCGGCGCCGATCACCTTGTCGAAGTCGAGGTAGGACTCGGCCGCCGTGGAGCCGCCCAGCCCGAACGCCTCGTCGGCCAGCCGGACGAACGGTGCGTCGCGGTCGGGGTCCGCGTACACGGCGACGCTGGCGATCCCGGCGTCGCGACAGGCCCGGACGACCCGGACTGCGATCTCCCCGCGGTTGGCCACGAGGACCTTGCTCAAGCGCGGCACGGTCGGCCTCCTGGAGTGGCGTGCCCCGGGGGACCCTGGCCCCGGTGCAGTGGTTACCCCGGAGTTTAGGGACCGATGCCCGATCACCAAGCCGTGGTGTGGCCGATGCCGGTACCCGCCGACCCGCCCCCGCAGCCCCGTCACCCCTCGAGACGGCGCTGCGGGGGTGCGGCGGTTGCCACTCTTCCCCTTCGCCCGGTTGCGTCAGGCGAGCGCGATCACTCCGACCGAATGCCCTGGCGGTGGCGGCTCACCCCCGGTTGCCGCCACCGCCACCCGCGCCGTCACCCCCTCCGCTGACGGCGAGACCCGATGTCCCGGCTTCGCTCGTACCCGTCACCTGCGGCGCGATCTCCCTGGCGAGGCCCGGTGCGGAGACGGCCAGCGCCCCCGTGCCGAAGAGCCCGATCCCCAGCGCCGCACCGGCTGGGCCGTGTGACTGCCAGTCCGGTTCCCGCTCCGGGGCGAGTGCACGGTGCCGGTCGCGCAGCGCCGCAAGCGCACGGTTGCCGCGCCGGGTGCGCCGCGGGGACATCGTGAGTTGCAACACGGCCACCGCCGTGACGAGCAGTAGCGCGGCGACGAGGAGCCCGACCGGCCGCACCTCGGCGATGTCCGCGAGCACGCGTACGAGCCCGAGCGCCGCGACCGCGAGCATCCAGAACCCGACCCGCCGGATCCGCCGGCGACGGTCGTCGGACAGCAGGAACCCGGCGGCCACCAGCCGCTCCTCGATCCGGCCGAGAGCGGGCCGCACCGAGCGGTGGAACACGAGGCGGCGCCGCCCGACCGGGGTGCCGGCCGTGGTGTGGATCGCCTCCTCGAGCGCGTCGGTCGCGGCGTCGAGGCGCCCGACCGCACGCACCGTGCCGTCGGTGGCGGTGAGCGTGCCGCGCAGGTGCATCGCGCACAGGGCCGACCAGACCGCCAGCTCGCCGCCGCCGGCCAGGTACGCGACGTCGTGCGGGCGGTCGGTGAGATCGGCGATGGGCTTCGTTGCTCCCGGCTCGGCGAGCGCCCTCCGCACGCAGACGCCGCCCGCCCCGACCGCCACCGCGATCATCAGGTAGGCGGGCAGGAAGGTCGAACCGGCGATGCCCCAGGTCTCAGCGGTAGCTGCGAGGGCCATCGAACACCTCCAGAGCCGTCTTCGTGAGACGGCTCACCCGGGGATGGAAGCCGGCGGAGCTTGCGGAGCCGGCGGGGTGGGTAGCAACAGTGTTGCGGCCCACACCCGGCGCACGGAACGTTCTTCACAAGGACTTGAGGTTGCGGGAGAAGTGGCGTTCAGGTTGCCGTTGCGGCCCTGACCTGCTTCTTGATCCGCGCGAGCATCGCGGACATGCCGCGCAGCCGCAGCGGGCTCACCGCCTCGGCGAGCCCGAGGGCCGTGTAGAAGTCGTCGGGCACCGCGAGCACGTCGGCGGCGGCCTCGCCGTCGAGGCCGGTGTGCATGATCGACGCGAACCCGCGGGTGGTCGGCGCCTCGCGCGGGGCCGAGAAGAACAGGTGCACGTGCCGTTCGGGGTCGGCGTCCACCTCGACCGCCAGGAACAGCGGCGACTGGCACTCGTGCACCTGCTCCATCGTGTCGGCCGCGTCGGCGTAGCGCTGCGGGAGGCCGGGCAGCTCCTGCGAGAGCTCCAGCAGCAGCTGCAGCCGGTCCTTCGGCCCGACGCCGGCGAAGTCGTCCACCAGCTCCGCGAGCTGCGGGGGCAGCGTTGCCGTCATGCGGATCCGCGCTCCGAGCCCTGCACGATCGGCACGCGGACCGAGTTGCCCCACTCCGTCCAGCTGCCATCGTAGTTGCGGACCTTCGAGAAGCCGAGCAGGTGCGTGAGCACGAACCATGTGTGGCTGGACCGCTCGCCGATGCGGCAGTAGGCGATGACGTCGTCGCCGGGCGACAGGCCCTGCTCCTGCTGGTAGATCGCCTCGAGATCGGCACGCGGCTTGAACGTGGCGTCCTCGGCCGCGGCTCGGGCCCACGGCACGCTCGCCGCGCCCGGGATGTGGCCGCCGCGCACCGCGCCCTCCTGCGGGTAGTCGGGCATGTGCAGCAGCTCGCCCGAGTACTCGCCCGGCGACCGCACGTCGACGAGCGCCTTCTCGGATGTATCGAGCCCGAGGTGGTCGAGCACCTGCTCCTTGAACGCCCGGATCGTGGCGTCGTCGCGCTCGACGACCGGGTAGTCCACGGTGGCCGGCTTGGGCTGCTCGGTGGTCATCTCGCGGCTCTCGGCCACCCACTTGGCGCGGCCGCCGTCGAGGATCCGCACGTCCTGGTGCCCGAACAGGGAGAACACCCAGAGCGCGTACGTGGCCCACCAGTTGTTGCGGTCGCCGTAGAACACGACCGTGCTGTCGCGCGTGATGCCGCGCTCCCCGCAGAGCTGGGCGAAGCGCTCGCCGTCCACGTAGTCGCGGGTGACCGGGTCGTTCAGCTCGGTGTGCCAGTCGACCTTCACCGCGCCCGGGATGTGCCCCGTGTCGTAGAGCAGCACGTCCTCGTCGGACTCCACGACGACGAGCCCGTCGTCACCCAGGTGCTGGGCGAGCCACTCGGTGGTGACGAGGCGCTCGGGGTGCGCGTACACGGCCAGCTTCGGGTCGGTGTCGTTGGGCAGTCCCATGCCCGAGAGGCTAGTCCTCCGGGATCAGTCGAGCAGGACCGTCTGCAGGTCGAGCCGGTGCAGGACCCGGTCGGCCGCCTCCGGGTCGACACCCGGCTCGCGCCGGGCGGCGAGCACCTCCTCGCGGGCCGCGGCCAGCGCGTCCGCCTGGACCTCCATCGCGAGCCCCCGGCCCCGGCGCAGCGCCTCGAACCGCTCGCGCTCCTCGGTGGTCGGCGGGTCACCGCGCAGCATCGCCTCGAGCCGCCCCATCCGTTCGTGCAGTGCGGTGGCCGCCTCCTCCGGCAGGTCGGCCGTGCGCTCGCGCTGCGACATGCGGGTGAGCGCGGCGCGGCGGGCGCGCAGGGTGAGCTGCTTCTCGGCCGCCTGCTCCGCGTCCGCATCCGACTGCACGCCGAGCAGCCGGACGAGCCACGGGAGCGTGAGCCCCGGCCCGATCAACGTCACGACCAGGACGGAGCACCCGATCACCACGAGCTCCGCGCGCGCCGGGAACGGCCCGTCGACGGTGGCGACGGGGAGGGCGAGGGCGAGGGCGAGGGTCGCCATGCCCCGCATCCCGCACCAGCCGAGCACCACGGCCTCGCGGCCGGTGACGGGCGCGGCCAGCGCGGTCGGCGCGCGCCGCACCAGGAGCCACGCACCCACCATCCACACCGCCCGGATGCCGATCACCACCCCGCAGACGACCGCCGCGTGCCCGAGCATCCGCGGGAGGTCCGGCCCCGCGGCCTCGACCACCTGCCGCATGTCCAACCCGATGAGGCCGAACGCGACACCCGTGACGAGCAGCTCGACCACGTCCCAGAACGAGCGCTGCACGAGCCGTTCCGCGGCCTCGTCCACGGAGCTGGCCGCGCGCAGCTGGAGCGCGACCACCACGACGGCGACCACACCGGACGCGTGCAGCTCCTCCGCGGCGAGGTAGACCGCGAACGGCAGCACGAGGGTGAGCGCGCTGCGGCCGGTGGGGTCGGCCACCCGGTCGGTGATCCAGCGAGCCACGCGGGCGAACACGACCCCCAGCGCGACCGCCGCGACCACGCCGAGTACGAAGCTCGTCAGCAACCCGGACGCCGACAGCTCGCTGCCCTGCACGGTGGCGAGCACGGCCGTCTGGAAGACGACCAGCGCCGTGGCGTCGTTGAAGAGGCCCTCGCTCTGCAGCACCGACAGCAACCGGCGCGGCATGCGGACCGGCCCCGCGACGGCCTCGACCGCCACGGGATCCGGCGGTGCGACCATCGCGCCCAGCGCCACGGCCGCCGTGAGCGTGATGCCGGGCACGAGTGCGAGCGCGGTGCCGGCCACCGCGGTGATCGTCACGGCCACGAGCGCGACGGCGAGCAGCGCGATGCTGCGCCACCGGGCCCGGAACAGCGCCCACGACGTGCGCTGGGCCGTCGCGAAGAGCAGCGGCGGGAGGAACAGCGGGAGGATCAGGTCGGGATCGAGGTCGAACGCGTCCGGCAGCCCCGGGACGGCCGCGACCACCACCCCGAGCAGCACCATCAGCACCGGCCACGGCAGATGCGTCCGATCGCCCACACCGACGAGGAGCACGGCCGCGAGCATCAGCCCGACGACGAGCAGCAGAACCTCCACCCGCACAGCCTGCCTTGGCCGTCGGACCTGATCGGACCGGAGGCCCGCGTTCAGCCGGTCGGCCCGCTCCACAGGTCCGTGACGCGGACGCCCACGGCCGCCAGGAGCCGCCGCACCAGGGGGAGACTGATCCCGATCACGTTGGACGGGTCGCCGTCGATGCCCTCGACGAACCACCCGCCCAGGCCGTCCAGCGTGAACGCGCCCGCGACGACGAGCGGCTCGCCGCTGGCGAGGTAGGCCTCCAGTTCGGCGTCGGCCGGCTCGGCGAACCGGACGGTCGTGACCGCGTGGCCCTCGGCGACCCGGTCGATCTCGCCCGCCGCCAGGCGGAGGACGGCGTGGCCGGTCACGAGCTCGCCGGTGCCGCCCGCCATCGCCTTCCAGCGGCGGCGGGCCGTGTCCGGGTCGCCCGGCTTGCCGACCAGCTCACCGCCGACGTGCAGCATCGAGTCGCAGCCGATGAGGACCGCGTCGGGGTGGGCGTGGCCGATGCGCCGGGCGACGGTTGTGGCCTTCGCGGCGGCGAGGTGCGTGACCTTCTCGCCGGGCGGGGCCTGGGGCATCGCCGCGAGCAGCGCGTCCTCGTCGACGTCGGCGACCTCGACGAGCGGGTCGATGCCCGCGGCTCGCAACACGGCCAGGCGGGCGGGGGAGGCGGAGGCCAGCACGACACGCACGGCCGGTCAGCCTACGAGACCTCCGCGCGGGCGACCGCGGCAGCTTCGCGAAGTGCTCACACACCAACTTCGGTGCCGGCACAGCAACTGCAGTTGGTGTGCGAGCACCGAAGTTCGTGTGTGACTGCGTCCCGGACGCGGCCTTACGAACCCGCGGCCGGGGCGAGCAGCTCGGCGTGCCGGACCGGTTCCGCCGCTGGGGCCGGCCGCTTCGTCACGAACGCGCGCCGGGCGGCGGCGAAGCCGTGGCGGTCGTCGAAGATGTCGCGGCTCATCTCGGCGAGCTCCCGGATGCGGTACGTCTCCAGCGGCCTGCGCCGCTCGTCGGTCGCCCGGGCCGCGGCCTTCGCCGCGAGGTGCTGGGAGATCCCGTCGGAGGTGGCCAGCCGGAACGCGTGTTCCAGCACCGCGGCGTCGAACGCGTCGGGTGAGCCGGGGAGCACGGCGTCCGCGAGCCCGGTGGACACCGCCTCGGCCGCGCCGATCGGGAGGCACTCCCCGGTGAGCCGCTGCGCCTCGGCGGCCCCGACGCGGCGGGGGAGCGTGTAGGTCCAGTACTCCGAACCGGAGAGACCCATCGTGCGGTAGTGCGGGTTGAGCACCACGCCCGCGCGCACGAGCACCTGGTCGGCTCCCAGGCCGAGCATGACGCCGCCCGCGCCGGCGTTTCCGCCCACCGCGGCGACCACGAGCTGGTGCGTGCACGTGATGATCTCGCGGCAGACGTCGTTGATCGCGTTGATGTTCCGCCACGCCTCGGCGGCCGAGTCCGGGCGGCCCTCGATGACGTTCAGGTGGATCCCGTTGGAGAAGAACTGCCCCCCGCGCAGGACCAGCACGGACGTGTCCTGGGCGGCCGCGGCCCGCAGCGCCGCCGCGAGCCGGTGGCACTGCGCCGTGGACATCGCCCCGTTGTGGAAGTCGAAGCCGACGACGCCGACCGGGCCGTGGCGCTGGTAGCTGATCTCCCGGTAGCCGCCGCCCGGCGCGCCGAGCGGCTCGAGCGACTCCGGGACGCCGCCGAGCCGGTCCCGCAGGACCGTGGTGGCGGGCAGCTTGATCCGAGGGCCGTCCCCGATCGGGCGCAGGTGCCCGATCCACACCGCGCCGTCGCCGGTGCGGACGAGCACGGCCCCGTGGCGTCGCAGGGCGATCGTGCCGGGCTCGCCGGGGGTGGCCGGCCCGCGATGCGCGTCGAACACCGACACCGGGAGCCCGGCCAGTTCGCTGCGGACGCCGGGCGAGCCGTCGGCCGCGCGGATGCGTCGCAGCACGTGCTCGGTGGGATCGGACCAGGAGAAGGCCCGGTCCACCTGGCGCATCGTGGGCCGGAGGCGGCCGCGGACGCCGGGGCGGGAGTAGTCGAGCGGCCGCGGCGCGAACGTCGGGTCGCCGACCTTCGCCACGACCTCCCTGGCGAGCGCGGCGGCGGCCTCGGTGACCGGCCCCGCGTAGAGCGCGCTCTTGCGTGGGGGGTCGGTCGGGAGGGCGAACGTACGGGTGGCCCAGATCGGGCCGGCGTCCATCTCGTCGATCGCCCCGAGGGCGGTGACGCCCCACTCCGGCTCCGCCCCGCTGATCGCCCAGTCCAGCGACGACGGTCCGCGGTCGCCCTCCGGCCCGGGATGGATGATCACGGTCGGCCGGGATGACCACACGTCGTCCGGCACGCGTTCCTTCAGGAACGGGCAGATGATGACGTCAGGGTCGATGGCGGAGACCGCTCCTCTGATGGCGGCGTCCGAACTCGCGGTCTGCGTCGTGACCTCGTGCCCATCCCCCCGCAGATCTGTCCATATCCGCTGGGTGAGGCCGTTGAACGACGAGCACAGCAGCAGGATTCTCACGGGGATCTCCGTTGTCGGGATTTTCGAGCACAGCGCTGAACGATTCGGTGAATACGGGGCGAACCGTGTGGATGCACACCGATAACGGCGTCGGCCATGACGCCATCGGTTTCCGGCGCACCTTCCCGGTGGGTCGATCGTTGAGGGAGCGGGGAGAGGTGCGTGATCGCACTGTAACCCGCCCTCGGCGGCAGGAAGTCGGTCCAAATGGACGCTCTCTTGCGACCGTTTGGCCTATATCCACTACTCCTTATGCTGACGATACGTACCGTTGAAGGCGGCGCGCTCAGCGGCGGTTCTGCCGCGCTCAGAGACGCTAGGTTGTCACGGAGTGCGCTCGCATGCCTGCTAGCCGTAATTACCCCTGGTCGCTAACCGCTGATTCCTTAATGTATGAATGAGCCGAACGGACGAGGGTTGAGGCCGAGCGGTTCAGCGGTTAGGCCATTTCGCGTATCGCTGGCATGAGCGTCGCCGGGCTCTGAAGTTCGCCTTGTACTGTCCCGCCGATCGTGCACGGAAATCGTGTTGGCGACCGGACGGAGCAGACCTCCATGCAGACCAGTACGCCGATCGGCCCTCCCGAGGAGGGAACCGACGGAACGGGCCGGGCGGTGGACCGCCTACTGGCCTACCTGCCGCGCGGCAACACACTCGACGACAAGTCGTGGAAGCGGCGCCACAACCTGCTGCAGTGGGTGCTGTTGATCCACCTGCCCTGCATGCTCGCGCTCGGGCTGGCGCTGGGCGACCCGCCGCTCGAGATCGGCTACACGCTGATCGCGCCCGTGGTCTTCCTCGTACTCGGGCACGTGCTGCGCACCCGCAGGCTCGCGTCGTTCAGCGTGACGGGCGGCCTGGTGTTCTGCTCGGCAGGGCTGGTCGTGCTCACGACGGGCACCATCGAGGCGCACTTCCACTTCTTCATCATCATCGGGTTCATCGCGCTCTACCAGGACTGGGTGCCGTTCCTCTGGAACGTCACGTTCACCTTCGTGAGCCACGGCATCGGCACGCTCTGGCTGGGCAACCTGATCTTCAACCACCCGGCGGCCCAGGCCCATCCGTGGCTGTGGTCGTTCATCCACGGCATCGCGGTGCTCTTCGCGTGCGTCGGCATGGTGATCTTCTGGCGGATCACGGAGGAGGAACAGACAGAGAAGGAGGCGCTCGGCCGGCGGCTCATCACCGCGGACGCGGAGATCGGGCGCCGCCGCTTCACCTCGGACATGCTGGTCAACCTCGCCCGGCGCAACCAGAGCATGCTGTACCGGCAGCTGGACATCATCAACCAGCTCGAGGAGAAGGAGCGGGACCCCGACACCCTCTCCAACCTCTTCACGCTCGACCACCTCGCCACCCGGGTCCGTCGCAACGCCGAGAGCCTGCTGGTCCTCGCGGGCGAGCAGCCGCCGCGCACCTGGTCCGCACCGGTCCCGCTGCGTGACGTCGTGCGCGCCGCGATCGCCGAGACCGAGGACCTCGACCGCGTCGTGTTCGCGATCGACGACCGCGTCGCCGTCTCCGGCGGGGCCGTCGCCGACCTGACCCACCTGCTCGCCGAGCTCACCGAGAACGCGGTGCGCTTCTCGCCGCCGGACACCGCCGTGACGATCCGTGCCCGGCCCGACCGGCGCGACGAGGGCGGCTACCTGCTGACGATCGAGGACTGGGGCGTCGGCATGCCGGCCGAGGACCTGGCCGCGGCCAACGAGCTCCTCGCCAGCCCGCGCGAGGTGGACCTCGCCGTCGCGCAGCGGCTCGGCTTCCACGTGGTGGCGAGGCTCGCCGCCCGCCACGCGATCTCGGTCTCGCTCGGCAACACGCCGGGTTCGGGCGTCACGGCCGTCGTCGCGCTCCCCGCGCCGCTCTTCGCCGCGGCCCCGACCGACGTCGCGCTCCCGCTCGACATGAACATCACGGAGGCGCGGCCGTACGTCACCGGCCGGGTGAGCCAGCGCGAGCCGCGGGCCGACCAACTGCCGGAGAGCACCGGCTGGGTCGAGCCGGTGTCCACCGCGGGCAACGCGCGGAGCGCCAACGGATCCGCACGGGTCGAATGGTCCGGCGGGCCGGTGGATGCGGCGGATGCGAACCGCCACGGCCTCGACGGCGCACCGGACGGTGGCTGGCGCGGGTGGTGGAACCCGGAGTCGATGGGCGCGCCGAGCCGGCACAGCGACCGCGAGCCGGTCGACGCGGGCTTCGAGGACAACGGCCGTGTCGACGATGGCCGTGTCGACGACAGGCGTGAGGGCAACGGCCCAGCCGGCGGCACCGCCGCCACCGAGCGGCAGGCGGCCGCGTGGCAGCCCTCGCCCACCCCGCGGCAGCGGCAGGCGATGGCCGCCGTCCCCGAGCCGGAGCCCGCTCAGGAGGTCGCCGAGGCCGAGGCCCCGGCCGACCCGGACATCCCGGCGCCACGGCGCAACGGCGAGGCCGTCGCCGCGAACGGCAGGCCCGGGCTGCGGCGGCGGGTGCCACAAGCGCACCTCGCCCCGGAGCTGCGGCAGGCGGCGGCCGACGAGCCCGACGCCCCGCCACCGATCGACAACGCGGCTGCCAGCGCGCTGTCGCGGTACCAGGCGAGCAGGCAGGCGGCGCAGGCTGTCGTCGAGGATGCAGGAGAAGCAGAAGGGATCCGCCGGTGAGCGTCCGATCTGGACAGCTGGACTGGTTGCTCGCGGAGTTCTCCCGCGATGTACCGGGCGTCGTCCACGGCGTCGTGGTCTCCAGCGACGGCCTGCGGTTGGCCACGTCCCCCGACGTCGGCGTGGCGCTGGGCGACCAGCTCGCCGCGGCCGCCTCCGGGCTGGTCAGCCTGGCCCGCGGCACGGCACACCTGCTCGACGCGGGGCCGGTCACCCAGACCATCCTCGAGATGGCCGGCGGCTACCTGTTCGTCTCGTCGGTGAGCCAGGGGGCCACGCTGGCGGTGTTCACGTACCGGCAGTGCGACATCGGCATGGTCGGCTACGAGATGACGATGCTCGCGTCGCGCGTCGGGCACGCCCTCACCCCCGCACCGCGCGCGAACGCGGGACGGTAGGTGTGGTGCTCCCCGACGCGATGGGCGCCAACTCGTTCGGCGCCCACGAGGAGCACGGGGGCCGCGTGGTGCCGGTGTACGCGCTCACCGGCGGGCGGACCCGCTCCTCGAACGGGGCGGAGCTGCCGGTGGAGACGCTGGTGACGGTCACCCCGAGCGGCCGGCGCGCCGACGAGCTGCACCTGGAGTACCGCGCGACGGTCGACCTCGCGGCGCGCCCGATCTCGGTGGTCGAGATCGGGGCGGCGCTGCGGGTGCCGGTCGGCGTGGCCAGGGTGCTGGTCAGCGACCTCGTCGATGCCGGCTACCTGGCCGTGCACCTCCCGCCGACGGCGGAGGGCGGCCCGACCCCCGAGATCTTGGAACGGCTGTTGGAGGGACTACGTGCACGCTCACACTGAGCCTGGCGACCTGATTCCGCTGAAGGTGCTCATCGCCGGCGGATTCGGGGTGGGCAAGACGACGCTCGTGAGCTCGCTGTCGGAGATCCCGCCGCTCCTCACCGAGCAGGCCATGACCGCCGCGTCGATCGGCGTGGACGAGGCGGACATGGTGCCCACCAAGACCACCACGACGGTGGCGATGGACTTCGGGCGCATCACCGTCGACGAGTCGTTGATCCTCTACCTCTTCGGCACGCCGGGGCAGTCCCGGTTCTGGTTCATGTGGGACGAGCTCGCCCGTGGCTCCGTCGGCGCCGTCGTGCTGGTGGACCTGCGCCGGATCGACGACTGCTTCCCCGCGATCGACTTCTTCGAGAACCGGCGGCTGCCGTTCGTCGTCGGGGTCAACCGGTTCCCCGAAGCCGACGACTACGACGCCGAGACCGTGCGCGACGCGCTCGCGTTGTCGCCGGACACCCCGCTCGTGTGGATGGACGCGCGGGACCCGCAGTCCAGCCGGGACGCGCTGGTGACCCTGGTCGAGCACGCGCTCAACCGCACCGCCGTGGCCCGCGCCGGCTGACGGCTTCCTGGCACAGCAGACCGGCCCGCCCCCCGAGGGGGACGGGCCGGTCTCGTGGTGCTCGTGGTCAGAAGCTCCCGCCGCCTCCGCCGCAGTCACCGCCGCTGTAGCCGCCGCCGGAGCTGTCGCCGCAGCTACCCGAGCCGCTGTCGCCGCTCCACGCGCCGGCGCTGTACGCACCGCTGTTGCCGCCGACGCCGCTGTAGCTGCCGACCCGGCGCCGCGTGTTGCTGCTCCCGTCGCGGCCCGGACCACCGCCCGGACGGCCGATCGCGGCGATCACCGCGGCGATCACGATGATCGCGGCGATGCCGATCCAGATGACTGCTTCCACCTCGATCGCCTCCTCGTGGCCGCCGGCGCGCCGTCCCCCCTGGACGCCGATCGCCGCAGCCGTGGACCCGAGTGTGGTCTGCGCCACGGGGACGGGCCAGGATCTTGAGGAACCTTTGAGGTGCTGTTCAGCGGGGCCAGGTCGAGGCGCGCCACGCCCCGGGGCCCGGGTGCAGCGGTGCGCGGAAGCGCATGGCGGGGTCGGACCAGCGGTCGGGAACGGTGGGCGCCACCTGGTCGGGAGGGGCTGCCGTGGCGGCCGCGAGCACGACCGTCAGCGCCGCGAGCTCCGCGTCCGACGGCTCGCCGCTGAGCACGCGGAACGCCGCCCTGCGCTCCTCAGGGGTGCCCGGCCCGTCGGCCGTCGTCACAGCGGGATGTTCCCGTGCTTGCGCGCCGGCACGGCCTCGCGTTTCGTGGCGAGCAGCCGCAGTGCACGCGCGACGTGACCGCGGGTGTGCGAGGGCGGGATGACGCCGTCGATGTACCCGCGGTCGGCCGCGATGTACGGGTTGGCGAGGGTGTCCTCGTACTCCTGCTGCAGGTCCACCCGGCGGGCGGCCAGCTCGTCGCCCGACAGCGCGCCGAGCTCCTTGCGGTGGAGGATGCTGACCGCACCCGCCGCACCGGTGACGGCGATCTGCGCCGTGGGCCAGGCGAGGTTCACGTCCGCCCCGAGGTGCTTCGAGCCCATCACGTCGTACGCCCCGCCGTAGGCCTTGCGGGTGATCACGGTGACCTTGGGGACGGTGGCCTCGGCGTAGGCGTAGATCAGCTTCGCGCCGCGGCGGATGATCCCGTTCCACTCCTGGTCGGTGCCGGGCAGGAAGCCGGGGACGTCCACGAACGTGAGGATCGGGACGTTGAACGCGTCGCACGTGCGGACGAACCGGGCCGCCTTCTCGGAGGCGTCGATGTCCAGGCAGCCCGCGAACTGGGTGGGCTGGTTCGCGACCACGCCGACCGAGCGGCCGTCGACCCGCCCGAAGCCGACCACGATGTTGGGCGCGAAGAGCGCGTGCACCTCGAGGAACTCGCCGTCGTCCAGCACCCGGGTGATCACGTCGTGGATGTCGTACGGGGTGTTGGGCGAGTCCGGGACGATCGCGTCGAGCTCGAGGTCGCTCTCGGTGAGCGCGTCGGCGAAGGCACCTCCGGTCGGCTCCGGCGCGGGGTAGGACGGCGGCTCGGACAGGTTGTTGGACGGCAGGAACGACAGCAGTTCCTTCACGTAGGAGAAGGCGTCGGCCTCGTCGTCCGCGAGGTAGTGGGCCACCCCGGACTTCGTGTTGTGCGCCCGGCCGCCGCCGAGCTCCTCGAAGTCGACGTCCTCACCCGTGACCGTCTTGATGATGTCCGGGCCGGTGATGAACATGTGGCTCGTGCCGTCGACCATCACCGTGAAGTCCGTGATGGCGGGCGAGTACACGGCACCGCCCGCGCACGGCCCCAACACCAGTGAGATCTGCGGGATCACCCCGGAGCTGCGGACGTTGCGCACGAAGATCTCGCCGTAGAGCCCGAGCGCGACCACGCCCTCCTGGATGCGCGCGCCGCCGCCGTCGTTGATCCCGATGACCGGGCAACCGATCTTGGTGGCCAGGTCCATCACCTTGACGATCTTCTCGCCGTACACCTCGCCGAGCGCGCCGCCGAACACCGTGGCGTCCTGGCTGAACACCGCGACCGGCCGGCCGTCGATCGTGCCGGTGCCGGTGACCACGCCGTCGCCGAGCGGGCGCTTGTCCTGCATCCCGAAGTTCGTGGAGCGGTGCCGGGTGAGCGCGTCGATCTCGACGAACGAGTCGGGATCGAGCAGCTGGTCGACGCGTTCGCGCGCGGTCTGCCGGCCCTTCGCGTGCTGCCGCTCGATCGCGGCCTCGCTGCCGGCGTGCACCGCGTCATCCATGCGCTGGTACAGGTCGGCGACCTTGCCCGCGGTCGTGTGGATGTCGGGCTCGTCGGGGCCGGACGCGAACGGCTCCGTTGCGGCGCTCATGGCCCCGGAGCCTAATGCCGCCCGCCGCTCCGCCGACGCGATGCGCGTCACGCAGCCGCGGAGTTGCAGCGCCTCCCGACGCAGCCCGCCGCGCGCCCGGCGACGCGCGGCCGCCGTCCGTCGAGGGAGGAGGCAAAGGCCAGCAGGTCTGGTGGCTCGCCGGTAGCGTCACGAGGCATGCACCGGACCGTCGAGCCGCTGGACGCAGCCGCGCTGAGGGCTGCGCTCACCGGGCCGTGGGCGCAGGTCGACGTGGTGGAGCGCACCGGATCCACCAACGCGGACCTCCTCGCCGCCGCCGCGGACGGTGCGCCCGACCGCACCGTCCTCGTCGCGGAACACCAGGAGGCCGGCCGGGGCCGGCTGGCCCGCACCTGGGTGGCCCCGCCCGGCACCGGGATCACGGTCAGCGTGCTGCTGCGCCCCACGGGCGTGCCCCCCACCCGGTTCGCCTGGCTGCCGTTGCTGGTCGGGCTCGCGCTGCTCGACAGCATCCGTGCGGTCTGCGACGTCCCTGCAGGGCTCAAGTGGCCCAACGACCTGCTGCTCGGACCGGGGCAGCGCAAGGCGGCGGGCATCCTCGCCGAGGTCGCCGACTCCGCCCGGCCGGCCGTCGTGGTCGGGATCGGGCTGAACGTCGCGGCCTCGCCCCCCGACCAGCCGGGAGCCACGTCGCTCGCAGGTGAGGGCGCCGTCGTCGACCGCACGCACGTGCTCGCCACCTTCCTGGACCGCCTCGCCGAGCGGGAAGCGGAGTGGCGCGACGGCCGCGGCGACGCGGAGTCCACCGGGCTGCGCGCCGACTACCGGGCCGGATGCGTCACCCTCGGCTCCGAGGTCAAGGTCGAGCTGCCCGGGGGCGCGGGCCTGCGCGGCATCGCCGAGGACGTCGACCGCGACGGGCGGCTCCTGATCCTCGACGCGGCGGGCCACCGCCGCGCCGTCGCCGCCGGCGACGTGGTGCACCTGCGCCCGTCGGGGTAGCGCGCCGTCCTTCGGCACCACCCGGCCAACGCCTAACGTGGGCCGCGTGGCCTACCCGGACGACCTGCTCGTCGAGGACGAGCAGGTGGTCGTGCACCGGCACCCGCACTGGAAGATGCTCCTGGTGCCGGTGGTCGTGCTGCTGCTCGTCGTGGGGGTCGCCAGCTTCCTCGCCGCGCTCGTGAGCGCGCAGACCTGGGCGGCCTGGGCGTGGCTCGGGCTCACGGCGGCCGGCCTCGCGCTCGTCGGCCGGTTCACGGTGTACCCGGTGGTGCGCTGGCGCACCACCCACTTCGTGGTGACCGACCGCCGCGTGCTCGTGCGGGAGGGCGTGTTCACCCGCCGGGGAATGGACATCCCCCTGAAGCGGATCAGCAGCGTGCGGTTCCGGCAGGGACTGTTGGAGCGGATGCTCGGAGCGGGCACGCTGGTCGTCGAGTCGGACTCCGACGAGTCGCTCGAGTTCGACGACATCCCGGGCGTGCGGCACGTGCACGCCGTGCTCTACGACGAGGTGGCCGATTGACGAGACCGTTGCCCATGCAGATGCCCGCAGCCGGGCTGCCGGAGCACGTCACGATCTACGAGGTCGGGGCGAGGGACGGGCTGCAGAACGAGTCCGCGATCGTGCCCGTGGAGGTGAAGGCGGAGTTCCTGCACCGGCTCGCCGCCGCGGGACTGCGGGTGCTGGAGGCCACCAGCTTCGTGCACCCCAAGTGGGTGCCCCAGCTCGCGGACGCCGGCGATCTCCTGCGCAGGCTCGTCCGCGCCGAAGGCGTGGACTACCCGGTGCTGGTGCCCAACGAGCGCGGCCTCGACCGGGCGCTCGACGCCGGCGTCTCGCACGTCGCGATCTTCGCCAGCGCCACCGAGACCTTCGCCGAGCGCAACCTCAACCGCACCCTCGACTCGCAGTTCGCCATGTTCGGGCCGGTGGTGGAGCGGGCGCTCGCGGCCGGCCTGCGGGTGCGCGGGTACGTCTCGATGTGCTTCGGCGACCCGTGGGAGGGCGCCGTGGCGCCCGAGCAGGTGGCGACGGTGACGCGCCGGCTCGCCGAGATGGGCTGCCACCAGATCTCCCTCGGCGACACGATCGGCACCGGCACCCCCGGGCACGTCGACGCGGTGCTGGACGCCTGCGTCGCGGCCGGGGTGCCCGTCCGCCAGATCGCGGTGCACTTCCACGACACCTACGGCCAGGCGCTCGCCAACACGCTCGCCGCCCTGCGCCACGGCGTCCGCACCGTGGACGCGAGCGCGGGCGGTCTCGGCGGCTGCCCCTACGCCGAGTCGGCCACCGGCAACCTCGCCACCGAGGACCTGGTCTGGATGCTCGACGGCCTCGGCGTCGGGCACGGGGTGGACCTCGACGCGCTGGTCGCCACGAGCGTGTGGATGGCCGAGCGGCTGGGCCGGCCCTCGCCGTCGCGGGTGGTGCGGGCGCTCGGCGGCGCGAAGTAGTTTGTCAGTGGCCTGCGACACAATGGTGCGGACCGATCGAGGAGGTGGGCGGTGGCGCTGCCGATCCCCCGAGAGCTGATGACTCTCGACGAGTGGGACGCCCTGCCCGAGGACGACTCGGCGCACTACGAGCTGCAGGAGGGCGTGCTCGTCGTGTCACCGAAACCGGCAAAGAGGCATCAGCTCGCGGTCACGCGACTAGCCTCCCAGATGGAACGGCAGTTGCCCGTGGACTGGGATGTCGTCCCCGACTTCGAGGTCGTCGTGCAGGCCGAGGGACCCGCGACCGTCCGTGCGCCCGATCTCGTCATGGTGCGTGCAGAGGTCCCTGAGAATCGGGTATCGGCCGGCGACGTGCTGCTTGCCGCCGAGATCATCTCGCCGGGCTCCCGCAAGATCGACACTCACATGAAGCACTTCGAGTACGCCGAGGCGGGGATCCCCCACTACTGGGTCGTCGACCTCGACCCACCCGCGCCATCGATCACGGTGTACGGGCTGGGCGCTCCCGGCGACGGCTACGTGGAGAGCCAGACGGCCACGGGCGTGCTGACCGTTCATGAGCCGTTCCCGATGCGGATCGACATCCGGTCGCTCGTGAACCGGCGCCCCAACCCAACGGAGGGGTGACCCGGCGGGCCGATCGTGCCTACGGTCGAAGCTCCCCGTCAGCGACGACTGGAGCAGCCCGTGTCCCGACTGCGGTTCGGCATCTTCCTGGCCCCCTTCCACCCCGCGGGGGAGAACCCGACCAGCGCGCTGCAGCGTGACCTGCGGCTCGTCGAGCACCTCGACGAGCTGGGGTATGACGAGGCGTGGATCGGTGAGCACCACTCCGCGGGTTCGGAGATCATCGCGTCGCCGGAGATCTTCATCGCCGCGGCGGCCGAGCGCACGCGCCGCATCCGGTTCGGCACGGGCGTGACCTCGCTGAGCTACCACAACCCGCTGTGGGTGGCGGAGCGGATGGTGCTGCTCGACCACCTGACGCGCGGGCGGGTGATGCTCGGCGTCGGCCCCGGCTCCCTGCCCACCGACTCGGCGATGATCGGGCTCAACCCCACCGACACCCGCGAGCTGCTCGAGGAGAACCTCGACATCGTCATGCGGCTGCTGCGCGGCGACGAGCCCGTCACGGCCACCACCCGCACCCACCAGCTGATCGACGCCCGGCTGCACCTGCGGCCCTACTCCGACCCGCTGTTCGACGTCGCGGTGGCCGCGGTGGCCTCGCCCACCGGGCCGCGGCTGGCGGGCCGGCACGGCGTCGGGCTGCTCTCGATCGGGGCCACGCTCACCAAGGAGGGCTTCGACGCGCTGGCCCACCACTGGAACGTCATGGAGGAGCGGGCCTCCACCTACGGCACCGCGGTGGACCGGGCGGCATGGCGGCTGGTCGGGCTCATGCACGTCGCGGAGACGCGCGAGCAGGCCTACCGCGACGTCGAGCACGGCATCGAGCAGTGGTTCCGCTACTTCCAGAAGGTCGCCGCGTTCCCGCAGATGGCCGTGGAGGGCGGCGACGTGCGGGAGATGATCGATTTCGTCAACGAGGCCGGGATCGGCGCCATCGGCACGCCGGAGGACGCGGCCGCGCAGGTGCAGCGGCTCGTCGACCAGTCCGGCGGCTTCGGCGCGATGCTGCTGCTCGCGCACGAATGGGCGAACCCGCAGGCCACCCGCCGCTCCTACGAGCTGATCGCGCAGCACGTCATGCCGCGGTTCCAGGGGCAGGCGCAGGCCACGCTGGACGCCAAGGCACGGGCGAGCGAGACCCGCTCCGGTCACGCCGAGCAGCAGGTGGCGGCCGTCGCGCACATGACGGAGAAGTACCAGAAGGAGCTGGCCGACCGCGGCTAGTGTCTAGTCGCGGGTGCCGAACATCCCCGTGAACACGCTGCGGAAGACCAGCTCGTCGGCGCGGTGCAGGGAGGCGCGCAGCTTCACCAGGCCCATGGTCGGGCGGCTGCGGGAGCGGCGGGCCTCCAGCACCTCCATCGCGGCGCGCAGCTCGTCGCCCGCGAACACCGGCGCGGGCCAGGCGATCTCCTCACCGCCCGGTGAGCCGAGGGAGGCGGCGCGGGCGAGCACGCCGTCGACGTAGGCGCGCATCCACAGCGACGCGGTGAACCAGCCCGACGCCGCGAGCGCGCCGAAGAGCGACGCCTTGCCGGCCTCGTCGTCCACGTGGAACGGCTGCGGGTCGAACCGGCGGGCGAAGGTGACCATCTCGTCGCGGTCGACGACCGTGGTGCCCAGGTCGAAGACCCGGCCGGGCGGGAAGTCCTCGAAGAAGAGCTCCACACTCATCGCACGTCCTCGCCGGCGCTCGGCCGGCGCTTCGCGCTGGCGCTGTGACATCGATTCGTTCGCTGACGCTCGCTCATCGCCCGACGATTGCGAGCGCCGCCTTGTGGACGGCCCCGTTCGAGGCGAGCCCGTCGCCACCGGCGAACGTCTCGACACCCGCGAGGTCGGTGAGCGTGCCCCCCGCCTCGGTGAGGATCGGCACGAGGGCCGCGAGGTCCCACGGGCTCGCCACGGCGTCGACGGCGACGTCGAGCACGCCCTCGGCCACCAGGCAGTACATCCAGAAGTCGCCGAACGCGCGCGTCTCCCAGCACGAGTCGACCAGCCGCAGGTAGTCGTCCCGGCGGCCGATCTCGGTGAACGTCTTGACGTCGGTGGTGGAGAGGTAGGCGTCGGCCAGCTCGCCCACACCGGAGACCGTGATCCGCCGGGTGCCGGACGGATCGGAGCTCCAGGCGCCCGCGCCGCGTGCAGCCCACCAGCGCCGGCCTAGCGCCGGCGCGCTCGCGACGCCGACCACCGGCTCGCCCCGCAGGGTGAGCGCGACCAGCGTGGCCCACACCGGCACCCCGCGCGAGTAGTTCTTCGTGCCGTCGATCGGGTCGAGCACCCAGCCGCGCTCCGCGTCGGCCACGCCGCCACCGCGCTCCTCGCCGAGCACCGCGTCGCCGGGGCGAACCGCTGCGATCGTGGCGCGGAGCGCGTCCTCGACGGCGGTGTCGGCGTCGGTGACGGGTGTGCGGTCGGGTTTGCGGGTGACCCGCAGGTCGGCGGCCCGGAAGCGCGCGAGGGTGATCGCATCGGCCGTGTCGGCGAGGCGCAGGGCGAGCTCGAGATCGGCGTCCACGAGGGGCAAGCCTGCCTCATTCACCGGTGACGCCGTCGATCCGCTCCCGCAGCAGGTCGGCGTGGCCGTTGTGGCGGGCGTACTCCTCCACCATGTGGTGAAGCACCCAGCGGGCCGACACCGCCTCCCCGTTGCGGCGGGTCATCATCACGTCCAGCGACGGGATGGCCGCGGCGATCTCCCTGGCCCGCGCGCACTCGACCCGCCACGTGGCGAAGTCGGCGTCCGCGGTCGCGGGGTCGACGTTGTCGAAGTCGCCGTCCGGATCGGCGTCGGAGTAGAACACCGGCGGGGCGTCCTCGCCGCCCAGGCCGCGCCGGAACCAGCTGCGTTCGACGTCGGCCATGTGGCGGACGAGCCCGAGCAGCGACAGGCCGGACGGCTCCGCGGCGCGGGTGGCGAGTTGGGCGGGGGTGAGGCCGGCACATTTCAGCTCGAGGGTGGCACGGTGGAACTCGAGCCACCCCGCGAGCATGGTGCGCTCGGCGGCGGCGGCGGGTGGGCGTGGTCGCTCGTCGTCGGACACGGATCCGATGATCCGCCCCGTCGACCGGGGTGGGTGACGGGGGACGGGGTGCGGGCCCTCTCGGGCTGTGCCCGGTTGGGAGCGGCCGCATGGAGGGTGCCGCCGAATTGGGGCGCGCTGCCCGGGCTTGATCAGCGCATGCGGTTCTCAGGCCGCACCGGTGCGGTTCTGTGACCGCACTCGACGATCACGCGGTCGCGGTGGCAGCGGGGTGCTGCTCGCATCGATCACGGGTCGCACCGGGGCGCGGCGCGGGCATCCGATGGGGATCCCGCTGCGGTGGGCCCGCCGTACCCGACCGGCCGCATCCTGCCCCGCCTCCCGCCGCCGGCCTCGCGCGCGTTTCGGCCCGCTTCGTCGCCCCGTCGCCTGGGGTTGAGTGCACCACCGGATCCTGAGGTTGCGTTGGCGGCCGTCCCCGTCTGTCCGGCACGCCGGTTCCCGACGAGCCCGTTCCTGCCGAGTGCGCGCTCCATGACACCACCTGGCCGCCGCTCGCTACGGCCGGGGTGCTTCGGCGCACTCCTAGACTGGCTCGGTGACCACCGTCCTGCTTGCCGAGGACGACACCGCGATCGCCGAGCCCCTGTCCCGGGCGCTGCAGCGAGAGGGGTACGTCGTCGAGGTCGCCACCGACGGCGCCGCCGCGCTCGAGCGCGTGCGGCGCGGCCAGGTGGACCTGCTCGTGCTCGACCTGGGCCTGCCCGGCATGGACGGTCTCGAGGTCTGCCGGCGCGTACGGCTGGACGACGCGGACCTGCCGGTGCTGATGCTCACCGCCCGCACCGACGAGGTCGACTTCGTCGTCGGGCTCGACGCGGGCGCCGACGACTACGTCGGCAAGCCGTTCCGGCTCGCGGAGCTGCTCGCACGCGTGCGGGCCCTGCTGCGCCGGCTCACCCCCGAGGCCGTCGAGGTGGGCGGTGTGCGGATGGAGCTCTCCGGCCGCCGGGTGCTCGTCGACGGTGCCGAGGTGGGCCTCGCCAACAAGGAGTTCGAGCTGCTGCGGGTGTTGCTCCTGCGTGCGGGCCAGGTCGTCACGCGGGAGGAGATCCTGCGTGAGGTGTGGAACGACCCGGAGATGAAGACGTCCAAGACGCTGGACATGCACATGTCGTGGCTGCGCCGCAAGATCGGCGGGGAGCGCAGGATCGCCACGGTGCGCGGCGTCGGCTTCCGCTTCAACCACGACTAGAAGTCGGGTATGCGCCGCCGGATCCTGCAGTCGACGTTGCTCGTCGTCGCCATCACCGCGCTCGTGCTCGGTGGCCCGCTCGCGATCACCACGTGGCGGCTGGTGGAGGACATCCACCGCGCGGACCTGCTGTCGCGCCTCGAACAGGTGGCCGCCCGGCTGGACACCGGGGGCGCCACGATCGACCGCGCGTCCATCGAGCTCGCCGTGCCGACGGGTGGGCGGCTCGTGCTGCAGCGCACGGGCGTGCCGGATCAGGTGGTGGGCGCGGACGTGGGGGACGACCCGGTGTCCGAGTCGCTGCCCTTCGCGCCGGGCGACGTGCTCGTCATGCAGGAGCCGCTGCAGCTGATGCGCACCGAGCAGCTGCAGGTGACGGCCGTGGTGCTGCTGCTCGTCGTGCTGTCGGTCGGCACCGGCGCGGTCGTCGCCACCGTCACGGCGCGGCGCCTCGCCGAGCCGCTGCGCGGGGTGGCCGATCGGGCGGCGCGGCTCGGCGCCGGTGACTTCCGTGCCGCGCCCGGCCGCCACGGGATCCCGGAGCTGGACCGGGTGTCGGACGTGCTCGACACGTCCGCGGTCGCGCTCGCGGACCTGCTGCAGCGGGAGCGGGCGCTCGTCGGGGACGTGTCCCACCAGCTGCGCAGCCGCCTCACCGCGCTGCAGTTGCGGCTCGACGAGCTCGCGTCCCATCCCGACCCCACGGCGCGCGGCGAGGCGCTCGCCGCGCTGGAGCAGGCCGAGCGGCTCGCGGAGGTGCTCGACGAGCTGCTGGAGGCCGCCCGGGTCGCCCGGGCCGCCGGCGCCGAGCCCCAGGACCTGCGGGAGGCACTCTCGGCCGTCGCGGAGGAGTGGCGGCCCGCCCTGAAGGCCGATGGGCGCTCGCTCAAGGTCCGGGTGCCGGAAGGGCTGCTCGCCCGGGTCACGCCGGCCCGGATCCGCGAGGCGATCGGGGCGCTGCTCGACAACGCGATCCAGCACGGCTCCGGCACGGTCACCCTCAGCGCCCGCGCGGCCGAGACCAGCCTGCTCGTGGAGGTCACCGACGCGGGCGCGGGCGTGCCGGAGGAGCTCGTACCGCACGTGTTCGACCGCGGCGTGTCGGTCGGCTCGTCCACCGGCATCGGGCTCGCGCTGGCCCGCGCGCTCGTCGAGGCCGACGGCGGTCGGCTGGAGCTGTCCCGGGCCCGCCCGCCGGTCTTCACGATCTTCCTGCCGGCGGCCAGGGCGGACGACGTGGTGTCGGCGGCACCGCGCCGCACGTCGTTGCCCCGCTGAGCCCGGTTCGGAGAACTAGCCGGCCGGAACCCGCCTGCGGACGTCCTGGTCCGGGAAGACGAAGCGGCGGAAGGCCCACCAGCGGAACGCCATGCCGACCAGCACGCCGATGATCTGGCCGCTGACGAAGTCGGAGACCTCCTGGGTGAGGAGGCTCACCTCCGGTACCGAGAGGTGGAACACGTAGCGCGAGATCGCGAGCGGCGCCGAGTAGACGGCCACGCCGACGCCGCTGACGAGGAAGAACAGCGCCGCCTCGTGGTGGCGTTCCCGGCCCCCGCGGGTGCGGAACGACCACTCCCGGTTGAGCACGTAGGACACGATCGTCGCCACCAACACCGCGATGATCTTCGCCGTGAGCGGCTTCTCGGCCAGTACCGTGGACTTGAGCAGCAGGAACACCACGGTGTCGATCACCCAGGTAGTGCCGCCGACGAACGCGAACTTCACCAGCTCACGGTGCTTGATGGCGACGTCGCGGTACGGCTGCGGGATGATCGCGAGCGCCGACTCGACAACGGACACCTGTTCGATCGTGCCAGACGCCGGTGCCGGACGGCCCGCCGGTAGGCTTCCTCCACCGTGGACGCCACCCGCTCGCACCCCGCCGGGCGCCTGCCAGTCGTCGGGATGGTCGGTGCCGGGCAGCTCGCCCGCATGACGCACCAGGCCGCCATCGCACTCGGCCAGTCGCTGCGCGTGCTCGCCGCCGACCCGGCCGACCCCGCCGCCATCGTCTGCGCCGACGTGCACGCCGGCGCGGCCTCCGACCTGCCCGCCCTGCGCGCGTTCGCCCGCGGCTGCTCGGCCGTCACGTTCGACCACGAGCAGGTCCCGCAGGAGAACCTGCGCGCCCTCGTCGACGCAGGCGTGCCCGTCCACCCCGGCCCCGACGCGCTGCTGCACGCGCAGGACAAGCTCGTCATGCGCCGCAGGCTCGCCGGGCTGGGCCTGGCCGGGCCGGCGTTCATCGAGGTGCGGGAGCCGGGCGACGTCGCGGGGTTCGCCGCCGAGCACGGCTGGCCCGTCGTGCTCAAGGCGGCACGGGGCGGGTACGACGGGCGCGGCGTGTGGTTCCTGCGCGGTCCGGAACCCGAGCTCGTCGCCGAGCTGCTCGCGGCCGGCACACCGCTGCTCGTCGAGGAGGCCGTGCCGATGCGCAGGGAGCTGGCCGCGCTCGTCGCGCGCTCCCCGTTCGGCCAGGCGGCCGCGTGGCCGGTGGTGGAGACCGTGCAGGAGGACGGCCAGTGCGTGCAGGTGCTCGCCCCGGCTCCCGGCCTGGATCCGGACGTGGCCGCGGGCGCGCAGGGGATGGCGCTGCGGATCGCGGCGGAGCTCGGGGTCACCGGGCTGCTGGCGGTGGAGCTGTTCGAGCGGACCGGTGGGGAACTGGTCGTCAACGAGCTGGCGATGCGCCCGCACAACTCCGGGCACTGGACGATCGAGGGCGCCCGCACGTCGCAGTTCGAGCAGCACCTGCGCGCCGTGCTGGACTACCCGCTCGGCGCCACCGCGCCCACGGCGCCCGCCGTGGTGATGGCCAACGTGCTCGGGGCGGCGCAGTCGCCCGCGATGTCGATGGATGAGCGGGTGCACCACCTGCTCGCCCGGTTCCCGGACGTCAAGGTGCACCTCTACGGCAAGGGCGAGCGGCCGGCCCGCAAGATCGGGCACGTCACCGTGCTCGGCGACGACATGACAGCGGTGCGGGCGCGGGCGGCACTCGCCGCGGCGTGGCTGTCCACGGCCGAGTGGCCGGACGGCTGGTCGTCGCACACCGGCCTCCCGACGCCCCAGGAGGTGCGGAATGCCTGACCCGCAGGTCGGCGTGATCATGGGCAGCGACTCGGACTGGCGCGTCATGCAGGCCGCGGCCGACGCGGTCGCCGAGTTCGAGGTGCCCTACGAGGTCGGGGTGTACTCCGCGCACCGCACCCCGCAGCGCATGCTCGACTACGCCACGAGCGCGGCCGAGCGGGGCTTGCGCGTGGTGATCGCCGGGGCCGGTGGGGCGGCTCACCTGCCCGGGATGGTCGCCGCCGCCACCCCGCTGCCGGTGATCGGCGTTCCGGTGCCGCTCGCCCAGCTCGACGGGCTCGACTCGCTGCTCTCGATCGCCCAGATGCCGGCGGGCGTGCCGGTGGCCACCGTGGCCGTCGGCGGGGCCCGCAACGCGGGGCTGCTCGCCGTCCGCATCCTCGCGGCCGGGGATCCCGCGCTGCGCGAGCGGATGGTGCGCTTCCAGGCGGACCTCGCCGCCTCCGTGCTCGTCAAGGACGCCGCGCTGCGCGCCGCCGCCGCCGAGAAGTGATCTGCGGAATTCTCGTGGCGCGCCGCCCGCCGCCGGTCGTAGTGTGGCGGTACACGGGAGAGGAGGTGGTCCAGCGTTGAATAGCTACAGGACTCGTGAGGTGGCTGTCCGCTAGCACCACAAGGACTCGTTTCCGACGGCCGTTGTGGAAGCCGGTGTGGTGCCGGCAAATCCCAGGCAGTCACCCGTGATCCCCGGGTCCGAGCCCGTCCAGCTCGGTGACGCAGTTCGCTGCGGCCCGGGGATCACGCACGTCCGAGGCACGGCCTCACCACCGCGAGCCCGATCGCGACGGCGACCGGGTCCGCGGCGGGTGCCGGGGAGCTCAGGGCTCGGGCGAGAGCAGCGCGCCGATCTCACGCAGCCGGGGTGCGTGCTGGCGGGCGTGGTGCTCGCAGAACAACAGGTCGTTCCCGGCCGGGAGCACGGCCCGCACGTGGGCCGTGGCCGGGCAGCGGTCGCAGAGGTCCTGGCTGGTGAGGACGGGAACCGTGTCGGCGGTGAACATGAGGCCCTCCCGCTAGCCGGAGTGCAGCGGACTGGTCGTGGAGGTGCCTGCCGCCCACGACCAGTTCGCCGACCGTGCCGCGGATCCCGAAGCGATCGGGAGCGGGGAGAGTGGCGAGCTCACGGTGGCTGAGGGGGGCGCCTGCGTGCTCATCGTCGTTCTCCGTCCCGCCCGATCGCTGTCCATCGGATCGCTGTCTGCGGCAAGGAGAAGCATCCGGCACCGGGCGACGGGGCTGCCACCCCGCTGCCCTCCCGTCGGACTCCCGCCAGCCTCACCTTGACGATGGGGGCTGACCCCCACACCTGCGGTGGACGCCGCGACGGTGCTGTGGTACTCGTCACTGCCCGTTCGCGCCCTGGCGTTCCAGGCGGGCGACGGCAGCCTCGAGCCGGTCCGTCACGCCGTGCAGCGCCGGCTCCGCTGCACCGGGCTCGCCCGGCAGCAGGTCCACCACCTTCCGGAACCGGGCCCGGTAGCCGTCCAGCCGGTCGGCCCGGCCGCCGTCGGCGAGCCAGGCGCGCAGCGCGAGGTTGTGGGCGGCCACGACGGCGGCGCCGGTCACCGCGGCCCGCAGGTCGCCGTCCTGCTCGCAGGCGAAGCGCTCCCGCAGCCGGCGGGTGAACAGCCGGCGGTAGTGGTCCACCCGCGCCGACTCGCGGTCGCGCAGGGCCGGCACCTCGTGCGTGAGGCGGAAGCGTTCCACGGAGAGCGCGGGATCGTCGGCGTACAGGTCGAAGACGGTCTCCCCGGCGCGCACCACGAGCACCGCAACGGGCTCCGTCGGGTGAGCGGCCGCGAACACCTCGGCGATCCGCGCGAGCCCGACCTCGTGGTCGGGCGAGATCGCGTCCTCCTTGCTCGGGAAGTAGCGGAAGAAGGTCCGCCGCCCGACGCCCGCCGCGGCCGCGATGTCGTCGACCGTCGTCTCGTCGTAGCCGCGGGTGCGGAACAGTCGCACGGCGGCCGCGACGAGCTCGCGCCGCACCTCCGCGCGTCCCTCGGCCGAGCGACCGCGACGGGAGTTCATGGCACGGAGGGTAACAGCGGCGGTGTACAAGTGGCACTCAGTGCCGTTACGCTGGTCGGCATGAACCGCGACTTCGACACCTACCGGCTCAGCGACGAGCACGAGGCGCTGCGCCAGGCGGTGCGGGCGCTCGCGGAGAAGGAGATCGCGCCGTACGCGGCGGAGGTCGATGACCAGGGCCGCTATCCGATCGAGGCCCAGAACGCCCTGGTCAAGGCGGGTTTCCAGGCCGTCGTCATCCCCGAGGAGTACGGCGGGCAGGGCGCCGACGAGCTGGCGGGCTGCATCGTGATCGAGGAGGTGGCGCGGGTCTGCGCCTCGTCCTCGCTGATCCCGGCCGTCAACGGGCTGGGGCTCACGCCGATCCTGCTGTCGGCTTCCGACGAGCTGAAGCGCCAGGTCCTGCCGTCCATCGCGGCGGGCGACGCGATGATCAGCTACGCGCTGTCGGAGCGCGAGGCGGGCTCGGACGCCGCCTCGATGCGGACCCGCGCCCGCCGCGACGGCGAGTCCTACGTGTTGAACGGCACCAAGTGCTGGATCACCAACGCCGGCGAGTCCACCTGGTACACGGTGATGGCCGTGACCGACCCGGAGAAGCGGGCCGGCGGGATCTCCGCGTTCGTCGTGCACCGCGACGACCCCGGCTTCGAGGTGGGGCCGAAGGAGCGGAAGCTCGGCATCAACGGCTCGCCCACGCGCGAGATCTACTTCACCGACTGCCGCATCCCGGCGACGAGGATCATCGGCGCCGAGGGCACCGGGTTCAGGACGGCGCTCGCCACGCTCGACCACACCCGCCCGACCATCGGTGCGCAGGCCGTCGGGATCGCCCAGGGTGCGCTCGACGTGGCCACCGCCTACATCAAGGAACGCAAGCAGTTCGGCCGGACCATCGGCGAGTTCCAGGGCGTGCAGTTCATGCTCGCGGACATGGCGATGAAGGTGGAAGCGGCCCGCCAGCTCGTCTACGTCGCCACCTCGCGCGCCGAGCGTGGGGAGCCGGGCCTCGGCTTCATCTCGAGCGCCGCGAAGTGCTTCGCCTCCGACACGGCCATGAGCGTCACCACCGACGCCGTGCAGCTACTGGGCGGGTACGGCTACACCAAGGACTTCCCGGTGGAGCGCATGATGCGTGACGCCAAGATCACCCAGATCTACGAGGGCACCAACCAGATCCAGCGCATGGTGATGGCGCGGGCCCTGCTCAAGTGACCACCTACGACCGGATCGGCCGCGGCTACCGGACCACGCGGAGACCCGACCCGCGGATCGCGGCCCAGGTGGCGACGGCGCTGTCGGGCATGACGAGCGTCGTGAACGTCGGCGCCGGCGCCGGTTCGTACGAGCCGGCCGAGACGCTCGTCGCGGTCGAGCCCAGCTCGACGATGATCGAGCAGCGCCCCTCGTCGTCGGCCGCCTGCGTGCGGGGCGTCGCCGAGGAGCTGCCGCTGCGCGACGGCAGCGTCGACGCCGCTCTCGCGGTGCTGACCGTCCACCACTGGACCGATGTCGAAGCCGGCATCGCCGAGCTCCGCCGGGTCGCCCGGAAGCGGATCGTGATCCTCACCTGGGACCAGCCGGTGTTCCGCGAGTTCTGGCTCGTTCGGGAGTACCTCCCCGCCGCCGCCGCGGTCAGCGGGGGTCACGCGGTGCCCGTCGGTCGGCTCGTGGAGCTGCTGTCCGGGGCGCGGGTCGAGCCGGTGCCGGTCCCGCACGACTGCACCGACGGCTTCGGGGCCGCCTACTGGCGCCGCCCCGAGGCATACCTCGACCGCCGGGTGCGCTCCGGCATCTCGATGCTGGCCCAGGCCGACCCGGGCACGCTCGTCGACGGCCTCGCGGCGCTCGCCGCCGACCTCGGCTCCGGCGCCTGGCACGAGCGTCACCGCGAGCTGTCGACCCTCGACCGGCTCGACGCGGGCTACCGGTTGATCGTGAGCAGCGGGACTCCATGATCGGCAAGTTCACACACGGATGGCTGCGTAGGCGCGGACCGTGCGGCCGGGAACCGGCCGGTCGACCACGACCACGTCGAGATCACCCGGATCGGTGAGGACGCGGAGCGGGTTCAGCGGATGGTGACGGCGCGGGTGCCGCCGGCCGCACCGCCACGCCGTCGCCGGTTGTGCCTGGTGCGGAAGGCTGGAATCCTCCGCCCGGATGTCGGCGCAACACGGCTCCCCACTGTCCTCGCCCCCGGCGCGCGACTCCACACGACTGGCATGGGTCGATGCGGCGAAGGGGCTGTCGATCCTGCTCGTGGTGGCCCACCACGCGGTGTCGTTCCTCCACACCTCCGGGCTGGCGCCACCCGCCGTGGTGGTCGCCAACACCGCGCTCGCGTCGATGCGCATGCCGCTGTTCTTCCTCGTCTCCGGGCTCTTCGTCGCCGGGCCGCTGGCGGCGTCGTGGCGGACGATGCTGCACAAGCGGGTCGTCTTCCTCCTCCACCTCTTCGTGCTGTGGACCCTGATCCGCTTCGCCTTCTTCCACATCCCCGCCGTGGCGGCCGTGGACCCGTACGTCGACGACACGGACGTCGTCGCGTTGGCACTGGCGCTCGTGATCCCCGGATCGGGGATGTGGTTCATCTACGCACTCGCGCTGTTCGCGGTGATCGCCAAACTGGTCAAGGGTGCCCCGGTGTGGCTCCAGCTGGGTGTCGCCGGCGTGCTGTCCGCGTTCGTCGGGGCGGAGGTCCTGCAGGTCGAGAGCGAGGTGTGGGAGCGCATGGCCCGGCACCTGTTCTTCTTCCTGCTCGGCTGGCACGCCCGGGCGCTGGTCGAGCGCGTGGCCCGGGCGAGCACGGCGGTCCGGGTGACGGTGGCCGCCGCCGCGTGCGTGGGTAGCGCCGCGGGCGCAGTCGCGCTCGGCATCCGGTGGATCCCGGGCGTCGCGTTCGGGCTGAACGTCCTCGCGGTGACGTTCGGGGTGCTGTTCGCCGCCTGGATCTCCCGGTACCGGCTGGGGCGTCCGCTGGTCGTCCTCGGCGCGCAGACCCTCCCGGTCTACCTGATCCACATCTTCTGGATCGCCGTCGCCATGGTCGGGTTGCAGTACTTGTACGTCCCGCCCGCGGCGACCTACGTGCTTCCCGCAGTGCTGGCCGTCGGGTGCACGGTGCTGTCGCTCCTGACGCATCGCGTGCTGGTGGCAGGGGGTGCGACGGGGCTGTTCGCACTGCCGTCGCGGCTGGCGTACCGCGGTCCCGCGCCGGTCCCGGCATGACGGAGCGGTCGCGCACGGAGTGAGCGGCTACCCGAGCCGGACGGTCGTGCGTTCGGTGGTGGCGCGCCGGGCGAGCGCCGCATCGTCGGGGTTGCGGACCTGCACCAGCGACGCCTCCGCGGCCAGCACCGCGAGCAGGCCGTCCCGCAGCCCGTCCGCCGTGTTCCAGTCCAGGGTGGACAGCACCCGGTCCGTGCGCGACAGGCCCAGCTCGCCCGCCCGAGCCCTGGCATCGGCGAGGACCTCGCCGATCGTGGCGCCGTCGAGCGCCGGGGCGCTGTCGGGGACCTGCTCCCACGGCACGAACTCGTCGCCGTGGCGCCGCACCTCGGTGGCGAAGTCGACCACACCGGGCGGCAGCCCGCTGATGCCCTTGCCGAAGGCGTCGAGCGACAGCGCCACCACGCCGCCCGCCGGGCCGGACGCCAGCGCGATGTCGACGCGGTCGGCGTCGCAGATCACCCACTCGGCCTCGGCGGGTTCCCCGACGACCACCGCCCCGCACCACCAGGCCGCGAGCAGCACGGCGGCCGTCTGCCAGTGCGCGGGCAGCAGCAACGCCACCGGCGTGCCGGGCTCGACGTCGCACTCCTCGCGGAGCAGGTTGGCCGCCTTCGCGGCCCAGTTCGCCGTGGTGGTCCCGGACAGTTCCACGCGTTCGCCCGTCGCGTCGTCGTAGAACGTGATGAGCGGGCGGGCGGCGGCAGTGCCCGTGCGCAGCGGGCCGAGGAGGGCGGCGGTGAGCGTCACGCCCGCCACTCTATGAAGCGTGCGTCAGTCGATGCAGGGCACACCCGCCGCGGTGATCGGCGCGGTCGGCGCCGGCGTGGCCGGGGTGATGGGTGCAGCCGGCTCGTTCGCGGGCGTGGGCACCACCGCGGGGTCGAAGTCGGCACCCAGGACCACGTCCAGGTGTCCGCGGGCCACCGATCCGTCGGCTTCGGTGCTGATGTCGCCGAGTTGCTCCGCCACGGCCTGCGCGGCATCGGCATCCGGCCCTGCATAGCGCACCACCGAGGTGTCGGTGGCGTGGGTGTTGTCCACGATCCCGCGTGCGAAGCCGAGGCCGCGCAGGTGGTCGGCCACCGAGCCGGCCATCCCACCCAGTTCCGAACCGTTGCTGACGTCCACCACGTAGCGCGACGCGATGAGGTCGGGAGGCGGCGGAGGCACCGCGTCGGCGACCTCGGCGGCGTCCGCGGCGGCCTGCACGGCCGCGGCCTGCTCGCCGATCCGCTGATCTATGAACTCCTCGACGGCACGGGGCTCGACGATCACGACGTCGCCGCGCGAGTTGGAGTCGCGGCCGTTCGTGGGGATCGTGACGAACTGCAGGTTCCCGGCGGCGAGATCGGCCGCCTGCCGCGCGAACCCGAGCAGGTCCCAGCCCTCGTCGACGACGAGGGACTGCTGTGCGACGCCGACGAGGGCCCCGAGCCTGGTCGGGTCGGTGAGCGTGCCGCCGGCGAGGACCTTGTCCGCGACCGCGGCGAGGAACGCCTGCTGGCGGCGGATGCGGGACAGGTCACCCTCGGGCAGGTCGTGGCGCTGTCGGACGAACGCCAGCGCGTCGGTCCCGGCGATCGTCTGCGGGCCCGCCGTGAAGTGGGCACCGGACAGCGGTTCGTCGACGGGCTTGCGCAGGCAGACGTCCACGCCGCCGATCGCGGTGGTGAGGTTGTAGAAGCCGAGCAGGTTGACCTCGGCGTAGTGGTCGACGGTCTGCCCCGTCAGGTTCTCGACCGTGCGGATCAGGGCGCTGCGGCCTTCCTTCGCCGACTCGGCCTCCCGCTCCGGCTCCTGCACGCCCTCGGCCGCCAGCCGCTCGGCGGCGAGGGCCTTGGTCGCCGGGTACGCGGCGTTGATCTTGTCGCGGCGGTAGCCGGGGATGTCGACGTAGGCGTCGCGCGGGATGGAGAACGCGGTGGCGGACCCGCCGCCCTCCGGCACGTGCAGCAGGATGATCGTGTCGGAGTTCAGCACCCCGGTGTCGGGGCCGCTCGAGAGCATCCGCTGCACCTCGGGCGGCAACGGGTTGCCGTGCGCGTCGGTGCGGCTGTCCACGCCGACGAGCAGGATGTTGAGGTCGCCGCCGTCCCCGCCGCCCGCGATGACATCGGTGGTGGTGATGCCCGCCGTCACGTCGCGGTACAGGCCCCACGCCGTACCGGTGAGCACCATGACCAGAGCCGACGCGACCACGAGGACGGTCCGGATGCGGCGCCGGACGCCGCGCTTCGTCCGCGCGGGGCGCTCCGGCCACGACCGGGTGCGCGGCGGATGCGGGACGTCCGGACGTCGGCGCGGCGGAACGGCCGGCGCGCGGTCCCAGCCGGCCGCCGGGCGCGTGAGCGTCGAGCGACCGGTGCTCCGTCCGTTCATCGGTGCACCTCCGCTCGTCCTGATCGCCGTGTCTCCTAGGGTGCAACACGGGGCGCGCTCGTCCACACCGCCGAGGGGCGTGTCGCGGGTGACCGCCGCCGCGGCACCGCCAGTTACGCACCGTTACTCCGGTGTACGTGGCCGGAGCGGAGGGAGCTCTCGTTGTCCGAGCAGCTGTCGCTTCTGCTGCCCGTCTGGGCAGGTGACCGGCCCGACTTCCTCACCGACGCGTTCCGGTCGTCGGTGGACGCGCAGACCCGCCGTCCCGACCAGGTCGTCATCGTCCGTGACGGGCCGGTGCCCGAGCCGCTCGCCGGGACGATCACGGAGCTCGCGGACGGCAGCCCGGTGCCGGTGGACGTCGTGGAGCTCGAGCGCAACGTCGGGCTCGGCCCGGCGCTCGACGCCGGGCTCGCGGCGTGCAAGTACGACGTGGTCGCCCGCATGGACGCCGACGACATCTCCCTGCCCCACCGGTTCGCCGTGCAGCTGCCGATCATGGAGTCCGGGGCCGACATCGTGGGCTCCGGCCTGGTGGAATTCGCCGACGACCCGGACGAGATCGTCGCCACGCGGGCGGTTCCGACCGATCCGGACGAGATCCGGCGCCGGGCCCGGTTCGCGACCCCGTTCAACCATCCGACGGTCGTGTACCGGCGGCCGCTCGTCACCGGCGTGGGTGGCTACACCGACTTCGCGAAGATGGAGGACTACCTGCTCTGGGCGAAGCTGATCCTCGCCGACGCGCGGGTGGCCAACGTCGCCGAGCCGCTCGTGAGGTACCGGGTGGGCGCGGGGGCGTACGCCCGCCGCGGCGGGCGCGATCTGCTGCGTGCCGAGATCGCACTCCAGCGCCGGTTCCGTGCCCTCGGGTTCACCACGCCCGCCCAGTGCGCGCGCAACCTCGTCGTACGCGGTGGCTACCGATTGGTGCCCGAGTCGTTCCGCCGTTCGGCCTACCGAAAGGTGATAGCGCCTTACCGCCGGTGAGCTCTCCCCGTTCGGGTGGCAGCATCGCGCCACCCGAACGAGGGGGTGCGATGAACCAGCAACCCGGACCGGCCCCGGAAGACCTCACCGTGCAGGGGGCCGCCCTGCTCGCCGAAGGCCGCCCGCTCGAGGCGATCGACGCGCTGCGGCAGGCGATCGCGGGCGGGGAACCCTCGGCGCCCGACCTGCTGGTGCGGGCGTACTTCGACAGCGGGAGCTTCCGCGCGGTCGTCGACTGGCTCGGGCCGCTCGTCGAGCAGGGACACGTGCGCTTCGCCGGCAGGCTGGGGGTGGCGCTGGTGCAGCTGAACGAGCGCGACCGGGCCGAGGAGGCCCTGCGGCTCGCCGTCGAGGCGGGCGACGTGCCGGCGGCCAACGACCTCGCGATCCTGCTGCGCGACGAGGGCCGCCTGGTCGAGGCCGCGCGCCTGCTCGTCGACGCGGCCGCCGAGGGCGACCAGCTCGCCGCGGCCAACCTCGTGGCGCTGCAGCTCGAGGCGGGTGACCTGCCCGCGGCAGTGGCCGCCGCGGAGCAGTACGCGTCGGAACGGCGCCCCGACACGATCCTCGCGCTCGCCGACGTGCGCGCGCAGGAGGGCCGCCACGACGACGCCGACGTGATGTACCGCCGGGCGGCGGAGCTCGGCGCGTTGCAGGCGCACAGCGCCTACGCGCAGTTCCTGGTCGGCCGCGGTGCCCCGGAGGCGGCCGAGCGGGAACTCCGGGAGGCCGAGCGGATCGCCGAGCCCGGGTGGGCGTTCGCCTACGGCCGCTTCCTCCTCGACGACGGCAGGCTCGACGAGGCGCGTCGCTGCCTGCAGACCGCGGTAGAGGAGGGCGACCGGGACGCCCTCGCGGCACTGGCCGAGCTGGACGGGTTGGACGTAGACGAGTACTGATCCGGAGGCCGGCGCGTTGCAGCAAAGCCACTTTGCTGCAGCCGGCCCGGCCGTGGATAGCGTTCCGCACGTGCTGAGCGATCCCGTGCGGGCCTACGGCGACGGGCTCGCCGTCGTCACCGTCACGCGGCGTGGGCGGCCGCCCGTCGACGGGTTGCGGGCCTCGTTACCTGCGGGAACCCGGCTGGTGGTCGTCGACACCGCATCGACCGCAGGGGACGGGGACGTCGTGCGCCTGGCCGAGGACATCGGGCGGGCGGCGGCGGTCAACCGGGCGGTGGCCGGGCTGGCACCGGACGTCGGCTGGGTCGTGCTCGCCGACCCGCGACCGCGCTGGCGCCCCGGCGGGATCGAGGGGTTGCTCGCCGCCGCGGCCCGCTATCCCCGGGCCGGGCTGCTGGGCGCGAGCGGTGGGCCGGTGCCAGGCCTGCTCGCCGTCGCGCGGGGCCGGATCGCGGGCGGCGCCTGCACCGGACCGACCGGCTGGGTGTCCACGGCGGGCGCGCTCGTCCGGCGGGCCGCGTGGGACTCCGTCGACGGGTTCGACGGCCGCTACCTGGGCGGACCGGGCGGGATCGGCGACGTCGACCTGGGCGACCGGCTGGGCCGGGCGGGGTGGCTCGTCGTCTCGGTCCCGGAGATCGCGGCGGATGCCGAACCCCGTGACTCGTTCGTGGACGGGCACGGCATCCTGGAGCCGCACGCGGCCGGGCTGCACCGGTTCGTGCGCGACCGCGCTCGTGGACCGGCGCGGGCGCTGGCGGCGCTCGCGCGCCGCGTACCTGACCCCGAACCGTAGGAGGAGAGCGCGTGCTGGACGACGTCGAGGCCGTGGTGCTGGTCGGCGGCAAGGGAACGCGGCTCCGGCCGCTCACGCTGTCGGCGCCCAAGCCCATGCTGCCGACGGCCGGCGTGCCGTTCCTGGCACACCTGCTCTCCCGCATCCAGGCGGCCGGCGTGCGCCGGGTTGTGCTCGGCACGAGCTACCTCGCCGAGACCTTCTCCGAGTTCTTCGGCGACGGCACCGAGATGGGGCTCGAGCTCGAGTACGTGGTCGAGACGGAGCCGCTGGGCACCGGCGGCGGGATCCGGAACGTCCACAAGTACCTCACCGCACCGGACGTCCTGGTGTTCAACGGCGACGTGCTGTGCGGCACGGACCTGAACGCCGTGGTCGACACCCACCGCCGCACCAAGGCCGACGCCACGCTGCACCTGGTGCGCGTGCAGGACCCGCGCGCGTTCGGCTGCGTGCCCACCGACGACGAGGGCCGCGTCACCGCGTTCCTGGAGAAGACCGAGGACCCGCCGACCGACCAGATCAACGCCGGCTGCTACGTGTTCCGGCGCGAGGTGATCGAGTCGATCCCGGAGGGCCGGCCGGTGTCGGTGGAGCGCGAGACCTTCCCCGGCATGCTGGAGTCCGGCGCCCGCGTCTCCGGGCACGTCGACGCCGCCTACTGGCGTGACCTGGGCACCCCGCTCGACCTGGTGAAGGGCTCCGCCGACCTGGTCCGCGGCGTCGCGCCCTCGGCCGCGCTGCCGGGGCCGACCGGCGAGTCGCTGCTGCTGGAGGGTGCGCAGGCCGACGACACGGCTCGCGTGTTCGGCGGCACGATCGTCGGGCGCGGCGTGAGGATCGGCAAGGGGGCCCGGGTCGACGGCTCGATGCTGTTCGACGGCGCCGTCGTCGGGGAGAACGCCCGCGTGGTGAACTCGGTGGTCGGGACCGGCGCGCGCGTCGAGCAGAGCGCCGCCGTGTACGACGCCGTGATCGGGGACCGGGCGGTCGTCGGCGCCCACTGCGAGCTGCGGCACGGCATGCGGATCTGGCCCGACGTCACGCTGCCCCCGCACGGGCTGCGCTTCTCCCCAGACGTCTGATCGTGACCGGGGCGAGCACGCGGGAGTGGCGGCCGGAGTACCGGCTGGACGTGGCCGGCGTGCTCGGCCCGCTGCGCCGCGGCCGCGGTGACCCGACGTGGCGCGCCGACGGTTCGGCGATCTGGCGGACCGGCACCACGCCGGACGGGCCGGCCACGCTGCGGCTGCAGCGGCGCCCCGACGGCACCGTGGTCGCGCACGCATGGGGGCCCGGCGGCGCGTGGACCCTCGACGGGATCCCCGCGCTGCTCGGCGCCGACGACCGGCCGGAGGAGTTCGTCGCCCACCACCCGCTGGTCGCGGACGCCGCGAAGCGGATGCCCGGGCTGCGCCTCGGCGCGTCGATGCGGGTGTGGGACGTGCTGGTGCCGTCGGTGCTGGAGCAGAAGGTCACCGGTACCGAGGCGCGCCGGTCGTGGCGGGAGCTGTGCCGGCGCTTCGGCGACCCGGCGCCCGGGCCCGCCCCGGCCGGCATGCGGGTCCCGCCGTCGCCCGCGCAGGTGCGCGCGATCCCGGACTGGGAGTGGCACCGGGCAGGTGTCGATCTCGCCCGGCGGCGGGCGGTGCTCGCCTCGGCGGTGGTGGCCCATCGCCTGGAGGCGGCCTGCGAGCTGGGCGGCGCCCCCGGGCGGGAACTGCTCCGGAAGGTGCCGGGGATCGGGGTGTGGACCGCGGCCGAGGTCGCCCAGCGGGTGTGGGGCGACCCGGACGCGGTGAGCGTCGGTGACTTCCACATCCCGTCGGTGGTCGGCTGGGCGCTGCTCGGCCGCCCGCTCGACGACGCGGGGATGCTCGCCGAGCTCGCCCCGTACGCGCCCCAGCGGCACCGTGCGGTGCGCTACATCGAGGCCTCGGGGTTCCGCCGCCCCCGCTTCGGCCCGCGCTTCTCGGCGAAGGACTACCGGGCGATCTGACGCGTGGGGGCGCGGGCGGGGTGCGCTCGTCCACCCTCCCGGACTGATCTCGACGGGCTTCCCGCTCTGGCACGGTGGGCGCATGGAGAACCGGTTGTTCGACTACAGCCCCATCGTCGAGCGGGAGCCGATCCACTGGCCGGGTGGCGCCCGGGTCGCCTTCTACGTGGGTCTCAACGTCGAGCACTTCCTGGTCGACCGCCCGTCGACCAGCATCAACACGATCACCGCAGGCCAGGTGCCCGACCCGCTGAACTACGGCTGGCGCGACTACGGGCCGCGCGTGGCCATCTGGCGGATGATCGAGGTGTTCGACCGCCACGGGATCCGCCCGAGCGTGCTGCTGAACGCCGACGTCGCCGAGCGCTACCCGCAGATCATCGAGGCCGGCCGGTCCCGGGACTGGGCGTGGCTGGCGCACGGCCGGAACAACTCCACCCTGCAGTCCGACGTGGCCGCGGACGAGCGGACCTACCTGGCCGACGTCGTCGAGACCATCGAGAAGGCCACCGGGAAGCGGCCGCGCGGGTGGCTCGGGCCCGCGCTGAGCGAGACCTTCGAGACGCCGTCGCTGCTGGCCGAGCTCGGGGTGGGGTACGTGCTGGACTGGACCAACGACGACCAGCCGTACCGGTTGAACGTGCCCGGGATGCTGAGCGTGCCGTACCCGATCGAGCTGAACGACCTGACCCTGTTCACGATGCACGGCCTGTCCGGGGCGGACTTCGTGCAGGCGGTCTCGGACCAGCTGGACCAGCTCCACGCCGACTCGGCCGGCAGCGGCCGGGTGATGGCCCTGGCCCTGCACCCGTTCGTCACCGGCCAGCCGTTCCGGACGAAGTACCTCGACCAGGCGCTGGCCTACGTCGCCGCGCACCCCGACGTGTGGCTGACGACCAGCGACGAGATCGCCGAGCACTACCGGCGGGAGACGGAGCGGTAGCGGCATCTTGCTCTTCCCGCGTGCGTAGGCTCGCGCGCGTGAGAGTCACGGTGCTGGTGGGTGGTGTCGGCGGGGCCCGTTTCCTGCTCGGGGTGAAGGCGGCCCTGGGGCTGCCGGCCACTGGTGAGGGCGGGTCGGGGCACGAGATCACGGCGGTCGTGAACGTCGGCGACGACGTGTGGATGCACGGCGTGCGGATCTGTCCCGACCTCGACACCTGCATGTACACGCTGGCCGGTGGCATCGACACCGAGCGCGGCTGGGGCCGGGTCGGCGAGACGTGGACGGTGCGCGACGAGCTCGCCGCCTACGGTGCCGAGCCGACCTGGTTCGGCCTCGGCGACCGCGACCTCGCCACCCACCTCGTGCGCAGCCGGATGCTCCGCGCCGGCTACCCGCTCTCGGACGTCACCACCGCGCTGTGCGAGCGCTGGCGCCCGGGCGTGCGGCTGCTCCCGGCCACCGACGACCGCGTGGAGACGCACGTCGTCGTGGACGACCCGGACACCGGCCCGCAGGCGCGCAAGGCGATCCACTTCCAGGAGTGGTGGGTCCGGTACCACGCCGAGCCGGCGGCCCACCAGATCGTCTCGGTCGGTGCGGAGGAGGCGAGCGTGCTGCCGGCCGCCCGCGACGCGATCCGGGACGCCGACGCCGTGCTGCTCGCGCCGTCCAACCCGGTGGTGAGCATCGGGACGATCCTCGCGGTCCCCGGCGTGCGTGACGCGCTGCGCGAGACCGGGGCGAAGGTCGTGGGGCTCGCACCGATCGTCGGCGGCAAGCCTGTGCGCGGGATGGCCGACGCCTGCCTCACCGCCATCGGCGTGGAGACCACGGCGGAGGCCGTCGGGCGGCACCTCGGGGCCCGCGCCGAGGGGGGTGTGCTCGACGGCTGGCTCGTGCACAGCAGCGACGTCGCCGACGTGCCGGGGGTCGACGTGCGGTCCGTGCCGCTGCTGATGACGGACGTCGATGCCACCGCCGAGATGGCGCGGCGCGCCCTGGAGCTGGCGGGTACCACCGTTGCGTGATCACGCCGCTCCCGAGGGCCTTTCCGTCCTGCCGGTCCGCGGGCTCCCCGACTTCCGCCCGGGCGACGATCTCGCGGGCGCCCTGGCCGCGGCGGCTCCGTGGCTCGAGGACGGCGACGTCGTGGTCGTCACCTCGAAGGTCTTCTCCAAGACGGAGGGCAGGCTCGTCAAGGCGCCCACCGACCCGGAGGCGCGCGACGCGCTGCGCCGCGAGCTCGTCGACGCCGAGACCGAGCGGGTCCTCGCCCGGCGCGGGCGGACGCTGATTGTGGCGGGCAAGCTCGGCATCGTGCAGGCCGCGGCGGGGGTCGACGGCTCCAACGTGCGGCGCGACGAGCTCGCGCTGCTCCCGGCCGACCCGGACGCGAGCGCCGCCCGGCTGCGCGCCGACCTGCGGCGGTTGCTCGGTGTCGGGGTGGCCGTGGTCGTCACCGACACGATGGGCCGCACCTGGCGGGTGGGGCAGACCGACGTGGCGATCGGCTCGGCCGGGGTGCCCGTCCTGCACGGCTACGAGGGCGAGCACGACACCGAGGGCAACGAGCTGCTGGTCACGGAGGTGGCGCTGGCCGACGAGCTGGCGGCGGCCGCCGACCTGGTCAAGGGGAAGCTCGGCGGGCTCCCGGTGGCGGTGGTCCGCGGCCTGCACCCGGTGGACGACGGCTCCACGGCGCGCGACCTCGTCCGCCCCGTCGAGGAGGACCTGTTCTCGCTCGGCACCGAGGAGGCGATCGCCCAGGGGCGGCGCGAGGCACTCCTGCTGCCCCGCGACGTCCGCGACTTCCGCGACGAGCCGGTGGACGAGGCGGCCGTGCGGCGCGCGGTGGGGGCCGCGCTCGCCGCGTCCGCGGCGCCGGTCCGGTTCGGCTGGTTGCGCGACCCGGTGCGGCGGGCCGCGTTCCTCGAAGCGGTCGGCGCCGAGGACGGGGCGCCCGAGCTGGTGGTGGTCCTCGGCGACGGTTCGCCGGGCGAGGCCGCGGCCGTGCGGGCGTTCCTCGCGGCGTTGGCGGCCGAGGGGCTCGGGGCGCACTGGACGGCGACCGGCGATGCTGCCGACCTGGACGTCCCGACCGGCCGGCGGCCGCTCGGGGTCGTCGCCCTCGGGGTGCCGGTGGAGCCGCTGCAGCCGCGCCCGCCGGCCGACCCGGCCACCGGGCTCGTCGAGTGGTAGCGCCCGCAGCCGCCGCCGCGGAGCTGCGCGCCTGGGACCCGCCAGACGCGGGCCAGCAGGGACTGCGGCACGCGCTGCTCGCGTTCCTCGACGCCCGCCCGGAGGACGCGTGCTCGCGTTCCTGCGTGCCCGGCCACCTGACGGCGTCCGCGCTCGTGGTGGACGCCGCCGCGGAGCACACGCTGCTCACGCTGCACCCGCGGGTGGGGCGCTGGCTGCAGCTGGGCGGGCACTGCGAGCCGGGCGACCCGTCGCTCGCCGATGCTGCCCTGCGCGAGGCCACCGAGGAGTCGGGCATGGCCGGACTCGTGATCGACCCGGAGCCGCTGCACGTCGACGTCCACTCGATCACCTGCTCGCTCGGGCTCCCGACGCGCCACCTCGACGTCCGGTTCCTCGTGCGGGCGCCCGCCGGTGCCGTGCCGCGGATCAGCGACGAGTCCGACGATCTGCGCTGGTGGCCGCTGGACGCCCTGCCCTACGACACCGACACCGTCCCGGCGATGGTCGCCGCCGCCCGCCGCCGCCTCGACTGACCCCGGCTCGCGAGTCAGCGCCAGAAGAGGAGCTCGCCGTAGCCGGCGAACGCGAGGGTGGCGTCGCCGCCGACCGCCGCGAACACCGTGCCGCCGATCTGGAAGAACACCGAGCTGACGCCCGGCACGCCGATGATCAGCAGGAACAGGACGAGGGGTGCCCACGGCCGCACCCGGGCCGCCATCCGGCGCGCGTTCATGGAGAGGAACGGTTCGATCACGCCGAACCCGTCGAGGCCGGGGATCGGGAGGATGTTGAGGACGAACGCGATCACCTGGATGAACGCGAGGCACGACAGCCCGACCGCGAGCCCGATCGGCATCTCCACCAGTGCGACGGCCGCGGTGAGCAGCCCGCCGAGCACCAGGTTGGTGGCGGGGCCCGCGAGCGACACGAGGCTCCGCGCGGCCCGGGAGCGGATCGCGGCGTGCTCGATCCACACCGCGCCACCGGGGAGCGGGATCCCGCCGATGAGGAGGATCAGGATCGGCAGCACCAGCGACAGCCCGAGATCGGCGTAGCGGCGGATGTCGAGCGTCAGGTAGCCCTTGGCGCGCACCGAGCGGTCGCCGGCGCGGTAGGCGACCGCGGCGTGCCCGAACTCGTGCAGGCACAGCGACACCGCCCACCCGCCGAGCACCAGCAGCACGATCCCCGTGGTGAGCAGCACGGGGGTGCCGTCGGTGGCCGTGGTCGGTGTACCGATCACGGTGAGTAGGGCTCCCGCTACGGTGATCGCCACGAGCAGCAGGAACCAGGGGCTGACCCGATGAGACTCGACACGCACCGGATCATTGTGCTGAACGAGCGACCGACCGGGTGGACTGCATCACCCGGTCGGCAGCTTCAGCTTGCCAACCGCGAACCGACAGCGTTGTACTTACATCGCTGTCATTCCCAGCCCGTAGGGTTGGTGGCAGCCACGCCGGGGGCGCGCGGGGAGGTGGGCAATTGTGAACGTGATCACAGCCACGATGGGGCTGGTCGAAACCTCAGCGGGAGTGCCGGATCCGGCCACCGATCAGTTCGGCGAAGCCATCGGTTCTCTCGCCGAGGAGGACGGCGAGGAGCAGGACTGGCAGGAGCGGGCGCTGTGTGCGCAGACCGACCCGGAGGCGTTCTTCCCCGAGAAGGGCGGCTCCACGCGGGAGGCCAAGCGCATCTGCTCGGGCTGCGAGGTGCGCGCGGAGTGCCTCGAGTACGCCTTGGCGCACGACGAGCGCTTCGGGATCTGGGGTGGGCTGTCCGAGCGGGAGCGGCGCAGGCTGCGCCGCGCCGCCTCGTGACGGACCGCTAGCCCTCGTCGCCGTCGCCACCGCCGTCGACGGCGTCCGGCTCGATGTTGAGGTACTCGGCCACCTGCTCGACGAGCACCTCGTGCAGCAGGTCGGCCAGGTCGGCGCCGTCACGGGCGCGCGCTTCCAGCGGCCTGCGGTAGATCACGATGCGGGCCCGCGACGGCAGGCCCTCCGGGTCGACGCCCGCGGGCACGAGCTGCGCGAGCGGCACACCGACGTCGGCGAGCACCCCCTGGCCCCACACCACGTCGTCCGGGGACGTCTGCTCGACCTCCGGGACCTCGTCGACGGCGAGGTCGAGCTCGGAGAGCTCGGATCCCCAGCGCAGCTCGATCGGCTCGAGCGCTTCCAGGACCATCGCATCGAACTTCTCGGCGCGGGTGCGCGAGGCCGGCGTGGTGGCGGGGTACATCAGCCCGCGCAGGCCACGGCCCCGGCGGTCCCGCCTCCGGGGAGAGCGACGCAGTGTGCGGCGCGCGGTCGTCACCCCGTGAATGCTACGGCCCCGGGCGCGCCCGCCCCACTCCGCGACACCGCGGCGGGCGGCGACACCACCCGGCCCGGCGACCGTCGTCGGATGCAGGACCCTCCTGTCACGTGCGCGACACTCGGCCGGCCGTGCGGAAGGCTCGCCCGAACGGACGTGGGACTCCCCGGGATGGCCGTACCGCTCGGCGGGTCGGGGGAGCTACTCGCGGACGGCCGCGCGTCGCGGCGGGGTAGCGCGGGCCGGACGGGGTATCGTCCCGGACGTGCTGAGTGTGCGGCGGTGTTCACGAACCGGGTGCACCGAGCCCGCGGTGGCCACGCTCACCTACGTCTACGCCGATTCCACGGCGGTCGTCGGCCCACTGGCCACGCAGGCCGAGCCCCATTCCTACGACCTGTGCACCCGGCATGCCCACCGCCTCACGGCGCCGCGGGGCTGGGAGGTCGTGCGGTTCGAAGGCGAGTTCGCCGCGCCGCAGCACAACAGCGACGACCTCACCGCGCTCGCCGAGGCGGTGCGGGAGGCCGGGCGCGCCGACCGGCCCGCGGAGCCGGTGCCGGCCGCGGGCACGGGGCGGCGGGGGCATCTGCGCGTCCTGCCCGGGCCCGCGGAGGACTGACACCGGGCCTCGCGAGCGCCCCCGCCGGACGTCCGGTGCGTAGATGGGCCGTCGAGGTATGTGCGGGACGTCCGGTGGGGGTCGCTAGGGTCTGCGGCGTGGCAGATCTCGGCGCGATCGTGAAGGCCTATGACATCCGCGGTGTGGTCGGTGAGCAGTTCGACGCTTCCACCGTGCGCGACCTCGGAGCGGCCATGGCCGCGCTCGTGCGGGGTGAGGGCGCGCAGGGGGTCGTGATCGGCCACGACATGCGCGACAGCTCCCCGGAGCTCTCGGCCGCGTTCGCCGAGGGCGTCACCGGGCAGGGCCTCGACGTCGTCTCGATCGGGCTTGCGAGCACCGACATGCTCTACTTCGCCTCGGGCACGCTCGGCCTGCCCGGCGCGATGTTCACCGCCAGCCACAACCCGGCCAAGTACAACGGCATCAAGCTCTGCCGGGCAGGCGCCACGCCGATCGGGCAGGACACCGGGCTCGCCACGATCCGGGCCGCCGTCGAGGCGGGGGTGCCCGCCGGGCCCGGCGGCGGCACCGTGAGCAACCGCGAGCTGCTCTCCGAGTACGCGGCCTACCTGCGCAAGCTCGTCGACCTCAGCGGGTCCCGCCGGCTGCGCGTGGTGGCCGACGCCGGCAACGGCATGGGCGGACACACGGTGCCCGCGGTGTTCGAGCCGCTGCCGTTCGACGTGGTGCCGATGTACTTCGAGCTCGACGGCTCGTTCCCCAACCACGAGGCCAACCCGCTCGACCCGGCCAACCTGGTCGACCTCCAGAAGCGCGTCGTCGCCGAGGGCGCCGACATCGGCATCGCCTTCGACGGCGACGCCGACCGCTGCTTCGTGATCGACGAGCGCGGCGAGCCGGTGAGCCCGAGCGCGATCACGGCCCTCGTCGCCGTCCGGGAGCTGGCCAAGGACCCCGGCGCCACCGTCATCCACAACCTGATCACGTCGAAGGCGGTGCCCGAGATCGTCGCCGAGCACGGCGGCAAGCCCGTGCGCACGCGCGTCGGCCACTCGTTCATCAAGCAGACGATGGCCGAGACCGGCGCGGTGTTCGGCGGTGAGCACTCGGCGCACTACTACTTCCGCGACTTCTGGAAGGCCGACTCCGGCATGCTGGCCGCGCTGCACGTGCTCGCGGCGCTCGCCGAGCAGGACGGGCCGCTGTCGCGGCTGATGGCCGCCTACGAGCGCTACTCCGCCTCCGGCGAGATCAACTCGACGGTGGCCGACCAGGCCGGGCGGATCGCCGCGATCAAGCAGACGTACGGCGCGCGCGAGGGCGTCGAGCTCGACGAGCTCGACGGGCTCACCGTGAGCCTGCCGGACGGCTCCTGGTTCAACCTGCGCCCGTCCAACACCGAGCCGCTGCTGCGGCTGAACGTCGAGGCCGCCGACGCCGCCGCGATGGCGGCGCTGCGGGACGACGTGCTCGGGGTGGTCCGCGCGTAATCGTGCCCGATTGCTCGGCAACGAACCGGGCGGATCGCGCCGCGCACTGGCAACATCGCGGGCAGCTCCGCGTGCCCTTGCGAAGGAGGAGGCTCGTGGCCGTACAGCTCGACCCTCAGCTCATGGAAATCCTGGCCTGCCCGTCCGACGACCACGCCCCGCTGCGGGCCGGCACCCCCGCCGACCCCGACGCCGACGTGCTCACCTGCACCGAGTGCGGGCGCGGGTTCCCGGTGGTCGACGGGATCCCGGTGTTGCTGCTTGACGAGGCGATCCCGCCCACCCCCGCGCCCACCGGCGACTGAAGTGCCCCCCGCCGCAAGCCCGCCGACCGATTCGGCGGCCCAGGTCCGCGCCGGCCGCACCGGCCGACGACCCGAGTACGCCCGGTACGAGGGCCGTCGTCCGGCGCACCCAGCGAGAACATGGATCCACCGACTCGACCAACGAGCTTCCGGCGGGAGGCACTAGTGCTCGACGACACCCTGCTCGCCGACCCGCGCGCTCTGGCGGCGCTCGACACGGGCGGTGTCCTGCGGTCGGCGGCCACGGCGGGCGCGCAGGTGCGGTCGGCGGCGCAGGGCGCCACCGAGGGCGGCGTCGGCGACCTCGCCGGCCACCGGCCGCGTGCACTGGTGCTGCTGCACCGGCCTGGGGCGTCCGCCACAGCCTGGGGCGTCCTGGCGGCGTTGCTGGGCCCGACGGCGCCGGTGCCGGTGGTGGTCGCCGACGCCACGCCGTCGTGGATCGGGCCGCTCGACGTCGTGGTGGCCCATACCTCGGAGGCCACCGACGCCGAGCTCGCCGACAGCGTCGTGCTCGCGGTGCGCCGCGGTGCCGAGGTGGTGCTGTCCGCGCCCCCCGAGGGGCCGGTGGCGTCGGCGGGCGCCGGCCGGGCCCGGCTGGTGGAGCCGCGCATCCCGGTGCCCCCCGGGCTGGACCTGCCGAGGGCGCTGGCCGTGGGGCTCGCCGCCATTCGCGCGCTCGGCCTGCTGGACGCTCCGCTCGGCCTCGGGATGGACGTGCTCGCCGACGCCCTCGATGCCGAGGCCGAGCGCAACCAGCCCGGCCACGAGCCGTTCATGAACCCGGCGAAGTCGCTCGCCCTCCGTCTCGCCGACCACACCCCGTTGCTGTGGGGCACCGACCGGCTCGCGGCCGCCGTCGCCGCCCACGGCGCCGCCGCGCTCGCCACGCACGCCGGCGTCGTCGCCCATTCCGCCGAGGCCACCGAGGGTGCCGGGGCCACCGCGCTCGTGCGGGCGCTCGACCGCGGGGCGTCCGGCGTCGACATCTTCCGGGACCCGTTCGCGGACCCGGACGGATCCGCGGGGGCACCCCCCGTGCGTCTCGTGCTCCTGGCCACCGGGGAGGATGATCCCGGTCAGGTGACGTTGCGGCGGGCCGGGCGCGGATGGCCGGCGGCCGACGTGCAGCACCCGGTCGACGAGGTGGCGCGCGGCACCCGGCACGCCGCCCTGCTCCGGGCCGCGCTGCTGGCGTCCCGGCTGGACGTGGCCGCGGTGTACCTGGGACTGGCCACCCGCACGATCGAGCCTGCCTGAGGAGAGCTGACCGGACGTGGAGCTGCTGGACAATCCCGTGCGTGCCTACGCATGGGGATCGCGCACGGTGATTCCCGACCTGCTGGGCCAGGAGGTGCCCTCGCCGCACCCGCAGGCCGAGTTGTGGCTCGGGGCCCACCCGGCCGACCCGTCGCGACTCGTCCACCCGGACGGGGGGCGCACGTCGCTGCTCGACGCGCTGGGCGCCGACCCGAAGCAGCTGCTCGGGCCCGAGCGCACGGAGCGGTGGGACTCCACCTTGCCGTACCTGCTCAAGGTGCTGGCGGCCGACGAGCCGCTGTCGCTGCAGGCGCACCCGAGCATCGAGCAGGCCAGGGAGGGGTTCGCCCGTGAGGACGCCGCCGGGATCGCCCGGGACGCGTCCGACCGCAACTACAAGGACGCCAACCACAAGCCCGAGCTGATCTGCGCGCTCACCGAGCTCCACGCCCTCGCCGGGTTCCGCGACCCGGCCGCCACGGTGCGGCTGCTGCGGGCCCTCGGGGTGCCCGAGCTCACCGGGCACGCCGAGCTGCTGGCCGCCCAGCCGGACGCCGACGGCCTGCGCGCCCTCTTCACCACGTGGATCACGCTGCCCCAGGCCGTGCTCGACACGCTCGTGCCCGCGCTGCAGGACGGCTGCGTCGGCCTCGCCGGCGGCGACGGGGAGTTCTCCACCGAGGCGCGCACGGTGCTGGAGCTGTCCGAGCGCTACCCGGGCGACGCGGGCGTCCTCGCCGCGCTGCTGCTCAACCGGGTCACGATCGATCCGGGCGACGCGCTGTACCTGCCGGCGGGCAACCTGCACGCGTACCTCTCCGGGGCGGGCATCGAGATCATGGCCAACTCCGACAACGTGCTGCGCGGCGGGCTCACCCCCAAGCACGTGGACGTCCCGGAGTTGCTGCGCGTGCTCGACTTCCGCTCCACGCCCGCTCCGATCGTCGTGGGCAAGCCGGACGGCGACTGGGTGCGCTACGACACCCCGGCCGAGGAGTTCCTGCTCCGTCGCTTCGACGGCGCCCCGGGCGTTCCCGTGCCGGTGCCCGACGGCGGGCCGCGCATCGTGCTCTGCACCGCGGGCAGGGCGTGCGTGCGCTCCCTCGGGGGCGAGCTGGAGATCGGGCGGGGTGCCTCGCTGTGGCTCGGTGCGGCCGACATCGCCGTCACGGTCGAGGCCCGCGCCGGCGGCACCCAGCTCTTCCTGGCGAGCGACTCCCTCGCGATCTGACGATCTCACCTGCCGTAGGCCAGGCGGCGCAGGAGGGCCTCGGCCGGTCCGGGACGGCCGGCGCGGCGGAGCGCGTCCGCGACGAGCACCGTGGCCAGCCAGACCCCGAGCCCCACGGCGGCCGCCGCGGCGACCCCGGCGGCGCCGGTGAGGCCCGCCAGGTACGGCTCGAGCAGCAGGAACCACGCGAGTGACTGCGCCAGGTAGCACGTCATGGAGCGTTGCCCGCACGCGGCGAGGGCGTTCGTCACGGGCCCCGGCGGCGTGCGGGTCAGGCGCGCCGCGACGAGGCCGACCAACGCGGCGCAGCCGAGCCCGCCCGCGTACCCCACGGCGGTGTGCAGCGTCCCCACGGCGATGAGCACGCCCGTGCCGGGGTGCCACAGCCCGGTGGTGACGAACGCGTGGGGGACGGCGCCCACGGCGGCGATCGTGATGCCGGCACCCGCCGCCCGGGCGAGGAGCCGGCGGTGCCGCTCGGGTTCCTCGAGGAGCCTGCGGCGGCCGGCCCAGATCCCGACGAGGAGGGGCGCCGCGGCCATCACGGCGTTCATCGGCATCGCCAGCGGGAACGACGCGACGCGGTATGCCGCCGAGACCAGCGGGTCCAGCTCCTGCGCCAGGCCGGCCGGCGCGGGAAGGGCGAGCACCGTGCCGTAGCCGAGCGCGCCGAGGACGGCGAGCCCTCCCGCGACCGCGAACAGGCGGGCGGCCGGCCAGCGCAGCGCGTCGAGGAACAGGAGGGCGAGGACGCCGTAGGAGGCGAGGATGTCGCCGGGGAAGAGCAGTAGGACGTGCACGAACCCGAACACGACGAGCCAGCAGGCACGGCGCCGGAGCACGCGGCGTGCGCCCTCCGGGCCGAGTGTGGGCTCCCTGCTCCGCAGGATCTGCACCATCCCGTAGCCGAAGAGCGCGGCGAACATCGGGTAGCCGCGGCTGTCGACGAACAGCGTCAGCAGAACCTGCACCGCGGTGTCCAGGGCCGGGCCCGGCCCGGGGACCGGGCCGAGGAACGGCTGGGCGAGCACCTGGGAGTGGGCCAGGGCGATGACGGCGAGCATCGTGCCGCGCGCGAGGTCGGGGGCGAGGGCGCGCACCCGGGGGACGGGCGGGGGCTCGTAGCGGGTCGAGGGCACACCAGACCTCTCGTAAGATACGGATTCGTAGCTAATGCAGCGTAAGATACGTTTGCGTATCTAGGCAAGGAGGATCATGGCCGGTCGACCACGGCGCCGCGGCGCGGCGCTACTCGCGGACCTGCACGCCGCGGCGCTCGCCGAGCTCGACGAGGTCGGCCTCGGGCGGCTGACGATGGAAGGCATCGCCCGCCGCGCCGGCACCCCCAAGACCACGCTCTACCGGCGCTGGGCCGCGCCCGAGCAGGTGCTGCTCGATGCGATCACGGCCGCCTACCCCGTGGAGGAGCCCTCTCCGGCCGCCGACGACCTGCGCGGAGACCTGATCGCGGCCCTGGAGCTGCTGCTGCGGTGGTCGCGCCACCCCACCGCCCGCGCCGTGCAGGCGATCATGCTCGAACGTCACCGCCACCCCGACCTCGTCGAGAGCCTGCAGGGCATCTTCGACCGTGCCGGCAGGCGGTTCACCGCCACCGTGCTGCACCACTACGCGACGCTCGGCCAGGTCGACCCCGCCCTGGTCACGCCCGTGGTCGAGGACATCGGGGAAGCGCTGGTCCTGAAGCACGCGCTCGACACGGGGGAGGAGCCGTCGGCGGAGCGGCTGGCGGAGATCGTCGACCAGGCCATCCTCCCGGCTGTCGGGATTCGTCCGGTTGGTGCCCCGGCACGGGAGGCTGGTGCGTAGATCGGTGGGTCCAGGCGTTCGCCGGCAAGGCGGAGGAAGGTCGTGGGCGTACGCGGGCCTTCCGACAACGCAGCCAGCGGGCGCCTGGGCCGCCGAGTTGCGTGCCGAGCCTCCCGTGCCGGGGCACTAGGCTGCTCCGTCATGGCGGCAGGCGGGGGAACGCGGGCGATCGTGGCGGCTCTGCTCGCCAACGCGGGGATCGCGCTCGCGAAGTTCATCGGGTACCTGATCACCGGCTCGTCCTCGATGCTCGCCGAGGCCGTGCACTCGGTCGCCGACACGTCCAACCAGGGCCTGCTGCTGCTCGGCGGCCGTACGGCGCGGCGCGCGGCCACCCCGGAGCACCCGTTCGGCTACGGCCGTGACCGGTACTTCTACTCGTTCGTCGTGGCATTGCTGCTGTTCTCGCTCGGATCGGTGTTCGCGATCTACGAGGGCATCCACAAGCTGGGGGCCCACGAGCCGCTCACGTCGCCGATCGTCGCGGTGGCGATCCTGGTGGTGGCGATCGGGCTCGAGTCGTTCTCGTTCCGCACGGCGATCCACGAGTCCCGGCCGCTGAAGGGCACCGGCAGCTGGTGGCAGTTCATCCGCCAGGCCAAGGTGCCCGAGCTTCCGGTGGTGCTGCTGGAGGACCTCGGCGCGCTCATCGGCCTGGCCTTCGCCCTCCTGGGTGTCGGGCTCAGCGTGCTGACGGGTGACCCGGTCTGGGACGCCATCGGCACGATCTGCATCGGCGTGCTGCTCGGCGCCATCGCGATCATCCTGATCATCGAGATGAAGAGCCTGCTCATCGGCGAGGGCGCCGGGCCCAAGGTGCTCGGCGAGATCGTCTCGGCCCTCGAGTCCGGCGAGGTGCAGCGCGTCATCCACATCAAGACGCAGTACCTCGGCCCGGAGGAGCTGCTGGTGGCCGCGAAGATCGCGCTCGCGCCCGGCCTGCCGCTCGAGGGTGTCGCCGCCGCGATCGACGCGGCCGAGGCCAGGGTCCGCGAGTGCGTGCCGGTCGCCCGCCTGATCTACCTGGAGCCGGACCTCGACCGGGCCGCCCTCGCGGGCTGACCACCCCTTATGGAGGATTGGCTGGTCGGCCCGGTGTGGAGTTAGGTTGCGCGGATGGCCCTCCGCGGGACCCGCAACGGGATCATGCGTACCAAGCCGGTCGAGCAGTCGATCGCCGACACCGACGAGCCGGACAGCAAGCTCCGGAAGGACCTGACGACCTGGGACCTGATCGTCTTCGGCGTCGCGGTCGTGATCGGAGCCGGGATCTTCACGCTGGCCGCGAGCACGGCGGGAGACGTCGCGGGGCCCTCGGTCTCGCTGGCGTTCGTCCTCGCCGCGGTCGCCTGCGCGCTGGCCGCGCTGTGCTACGCGGAGTTCGCCTCCACGGTGCCGGTGGCCGGAAGCGCGTACACGTTCTCCTACGCGACGTTCGGCGAGTTCATCGCCTGGATCATCGGCTGGGACCTCGTGCTCGAGTTCTCCGTCGCGGCCGCCGTGGTCGGCAAGGGCTGGTCGGTCTACCTGGAGACGGTGTTCAGCCAGTTCGGCCTCGATGTGCCGACCACCGTGACGATCGGGGGGCTCGCCGTCGACTGGGGCGTGCTGCTGCTCCTCGCGGTGCTCATCACGCTGCTCGTGCTCGGGACCAAGCTGTCCAGCCGGTTCAGCATGGTGATCACGGCGATCAAGGTCGGGATCGTGCTCTTCGTGATCGTCCTCGGTGCCTTCTACATCAACGCCGCGAACTACGTCCCGTTCATCCCGCCGCCCGCGCCGGCCGGGGAGGAGGGGGCGGGCGTCCTGACGCAGTCGCTGCTCTCGCTGTTCGGCGGTGCGGCGAGCAGCACCTTCGGGGTGTACGGGCTGCTCGCCGCGGCGTCGCTGGTGTTCTTCGCGTTCATCGGGTTCGACGTCGTCGCGACCACGGCCGAGGAGACCAAGAACCCGCAGCGGTCGCTGCCGCGCGGGATCCTGGGGTCGCTGGCCATCGTCACGGTGCTGTACGTGGCCGTCGCGCTCGTGCTCACCGGCATGGTGCCCTACACCGATCTGGCGACCCAGCCGGACGGCACCCGGGCCACGCTCGCGACCGCTTTCGCGACGGTCGGGGTCGACTGGGCGGCGACGATCATCGCGATCGGCGCGCTCGCCGGCCTCACCACGGTGGTCATGGTGCTGCTGCTCGGGCAGATCCGGGTGGGGTTCGCGATGTCGCGCGACGGGCTGCTGCCGCAGTGGCTGTCGCACACCGGCACGCACGGCACGCCGTACCGGGTCAGCCTGATCATCGGCGGGATCGTGGCGGTCGTCGCGGTGTTCTTCCCGATCGGGGCGCTGGAAGAGATGGTCAACATCGGCACGCTGTTCGCGTTCGTGCTGGTGTCCATCGGCGTCGTCATCCTGCGGCGCACCCGGCCGGACCTCCCGCGGGGGTTCCGCACGCCGCTCGTGCCGCTCGTGCCGATCCTCGCCGTGCTGGCCTGCCTGTGGTTGATGATCAACCTCTCGGTCGAGACCTGGCTGCGGTTCGTCATCTGGATGGTGATCGGCATCGTCGTCTACTTCGCCTACGGCCGCTCGCACTCCGTGCTCGGGAGGCGGGCCCGCCAGCAGTGATAATGCCGTTGCGGCTATATAGCCGTCTTGGTATGTTGATGCCGTGACGTTCGAGGTGCTCGCCGAGCCGGTGCGCCGGCGGATCCTCGACCTGCTGCGGGAACGGCCGCGGCTGGTCGGGGAGCTCACCGCCGAGCTCGGCCTCAGCCAACCCGGCACGTCCAAGCACCTGCGGGTGCTGCGCGAGGCCGGGCTCGTGAAGGTGCGGGCCGACGCGCAGCGGCGGTGGTACGAGCTCGACCCGGCGCCGCTCGCCGAGGTCGACGAGTGGCTCGCGCCGTACCGCTGGATGTGGGCCGACCGGTTCGACGCCCTCGAACGGCATCTCGATGCCGACCCGGAGGAGACATGACCGAGAGCCTGCAAGCCCGGGAGGGACGTTCCGTGCTGCGCATGGAGCGGTGGCTGAAGCACCCGCCGCAGAAGGTCTGGAGGGCGGTGACCGAGCCGGACCGGCTCGCGGACTGGTTTCCGGGGAACGTGACGCTCGACCTGCGGGCGGGTGGCGCCCTCACCTTCGACCTGGACGGCGATGGCGACACGGGAACCATCACCGACCTCGACCCGCCGCGGCTGATCGCGTACACCTGGGGCACCGACCACCTGCGTTGGGAGCTGCACCCGGACGGCGAGGGCACCCGGCTCGTCCTGCTGCACACGTTCGACGACCGCGCGGGCGCGGCCAGCTTCGGCGCCGGGTGGCACACCTGCATCGTGGCCCTCGACCTCGCGCTCGACGGGCGCCCGGGCGCCGACCCGGGGGTGGACGACATCGCGCTGCACGAGCGGCTCGTCGCGCAGTTCGGGCTGGACGCCGGCACCGTCGAGACGGGTGCCGACGGCTGGCGGGTGCGGCACGAGCGCCAGCTCACCCGCCCGGCCGACGGGGTGTGGGGCGTGCTCACCGATCTGGCCCCGCCAGGTGCCTCCGCCCGCGAGAACGTGCTGGAGCACAACGCCGAGGACGGTGGCTCGCTGCGGTGGGAGCTGGTGGCGGGCACCGGGCACGGCGCCCGGCTGCTGCTCACCCACACCGGAGCCGGGGGCGACCCGGACGCCGCACTCGACGCCGACCGCGTCCGGATCGCGGAGCTGCTGGACCGGCTGGAGGCCGTGCCCACGGGCCGCTGATCCGGAGGTCGCTTCGGGGAGGGCATGATCACGGCCCTGGTGCATGGGCGTATGGAGTGTGTTGCCGAGTCAGGGTCGGGGCGGCCCTCGCGTCGTCGGGTGCATTCCGAGGGCCGTGTGTGTCCGGGTGCCGCCGGAGGCGGCCTCTTTGTGATCAGCTGTGGCTGGGCGCCCTCGGGTGGGCGCTGCGGCGAATCTCGGACCGATCATGGCGCGTTGATCGTCGCGAGATCCCGCTCAGCGCCCTCCTGGGGACGGTCGCAAGCATGTGATCAATGGGGAGCGCTATCCGACCCGACCCGCTCGGCCGGGCACGGCGGGCCCACCGCAGCGGATCCCGGGAGACCGACCGGCCCCTCGACCACCGGAACACCACCGCGGCCGCGATTCGGGCAACACCCTCTACGTGGCCGGGGGTGCGCCAAGCTGCTGATCAAGCCCGGGGGAGCAGCACCAGCTCGCGGGTCGGGTCGTGGGGTGAGGCCGGCGCCCCGTCGATGCGGACGTCCGCCCGGCCCGACGTCCCCTCGGCGGCGAAGAGGGCCGCCTCCTGCCGGGCCCAGCGTTCCCAGTGCGGGCGGTACGTCTCGCCGTCGCGGGCGATCCCGCGGCGGAACCGCACGTCCCGCGGCGCCTCGATCCACACCAGCAGGACGGCCCGATCGGCGATGACCCGCGCCCCGCACCCCGCCCCCTCGACGACGAGCAGCTCCGGCGAGCCGAGATCGTGCACCTGTCCGAACTCGCCGCGGTGCCAGTCGTAGGGGCGGTAGCCGGCGGGCTGTCCGGCCACCAGCGGCGCCACCACCTGGTCGTACAGCAGCGGCACGGAGGCGGCGAGGCCGTCCCAGCCGGGGTAGATGTCGTCCATGTGCAGCACCGGCGGCTCGCCGAGTGCCGCGGCGAGGCGGGCGGCGAGGCTGGTCTTGCCCGCGCCCGACGGCCCGTCGATGCAGACCAGCCGGGTGGCCCCGCATCGGGGAGGCGTCGCGCGCACCCGCTCGGCGAGCGCGGCGATCTCCACGGGGGCAGGCTACGTCCCGGGAGCTCAGCAGAGCAGGGGGAGCCGGGCCGCCTCCGCTCCCAGAACCCGTCGCTCTCCGCCGCCCGGTGGGACCCGGCCCGTGCCCAGCAGCGCCCAGCGCTCGTCGGACCAGTCGGTGGGTGCCGGATGGCCGAGCAGCGCGTCGAGCGTGCAGCGGACCAGCGCGAGGGGCTCGGGGCGCGGGCCCGGCCGACGCAGATCCACCACGAGGTCGAGGTGGTGGACGGCCCCCTTCACCGCGAGGGTGGTGACGAGATCCACCGCCTGCAGGACGTGCCCGTGCGTCGCGACCAGCGCTTCCGGCGGCGTGCGCCCGGCCAGCCCGACGACGGCACGGGTGGTCTCCATGAACGTGCGCACCAGGTCCTCGAGCTCCCACGCCCCGGCGATCGTGCGCAGGTTGCGCAGCTCCCGGAACCCCGGATCCTCGGTCGGTTCGACCGCCGTCCACCAGGTCACGGCGTCACGGTCGGCCGGGCCGGCCGCCGGGGTCGCCAGCGCCACGAGCGCCCGCTGGACGTCGCCGAGCAGGTGCACGAGCAGGTCGCGCACGGTCCATCCCAGGCAGCGGGTGGGCAGCCAGGAGTCCTCCTCGGCGAGCGAGGAGGCGATCGTCGAGATGTCGGAGTACGCGATCCGCAGGGCGGTGAGCTCCGGGCTCTGCAGCGGTGCCGTTCGCGGGGGTTCGCTCCGCGAAGCACCGCTCATCGTGTGCGGCAGGCTCCCGTTCGGGCGGTTGGTCGTGGTGCGGGTTGAAACGAGTCGTGCCGTTGTCATGTCCTGCCGTCATCGGTCGTGCTGGCCGCTGTGGGCGTGGCTACCTGGTAGCCACCGAACTTCTCACGAAGCGTCTTCTTGGAGAACTTCCCCACGCTGGTCTTGGGCACCTCGTCGATGAACTCCACCGCATCGGGGAGCCACCACTTCGCCACGCGGGGTTCGAGGTGGGCGATGACCTCCTCGGCGGTGAGGCTCTCTCCGGGCTTGACGACGACGCACGCGAGCGGACGTTCCACCCATTTCGGGTGCGGGATCGCGATCACGGCGGCCTCGGCGACCTTCGGGTGCGCCATGATCTCGTTCTCCAGCTCGACGGAGCCGATCCACTCGCCGCCGGACTTGATGAGGTCCTTCGTGCGGTCGACGAGCCGCAGGAAGCCGTACCGGTCGACGGAGGCGACGTCGCCGGTGCGCAGCCAGCCGTCGTCGGTGAACTGGGTGCCTCCGCCCTCGCCGCGGTAGTACTCGGCGGCGATCCACGGCCCGGCGGCCTGGATCTCACCGGTGGCGACGTCGTCCCACGGCTGCAGCTCGCCGGTGGCCGGGTCGGTCAGCCGCACGTCGACGAGCGGCACGGCCTGGCCCTGCCGGGCGCGGACGTCGGCGCGCTCGGTCTCGGTGAGCGACCCGTGCTGGCTGCGGGCGGTGCTCATGGTGGCGATCGGGCTGGTCTCGGTCATGCCCCAGGCGTGCAGCATCGGCACCCCGATGGCCTCCCGGTACGCCTCGGACAGCGCCTTCGGCACGGCCGACCCACCGCAGAGGATCGTCCGCAGCGCGCCGAGGTCGTGCTGGGCGAGCAGCGGCAGCATCCCCATCCAGATGGTCGGCACGCCGCCGGTGATGGTGACGCGGTGGCGTTCCAGCAGGTCGGCGATGGCCGGAGGGGTCATGTTCGGGCCGGGGAACACCAGGTCTGCGCCGGCCAGCAGCGCCCCGTACGGCAGGCCCCACGCGTTGGCGTGGAACATCGGGACGACCGGGAGCAGCACGTCGCGCTCGGACAGCGCGATGCCGTCGGCGATCAGCGTGATCAATGAATGCAGCAGGGCGGAGCGGTGGCTGTAGACCACGCCCTTCGGGTTGCCGGTGGTGCCGGACGTGTAGCACATCGCGGCCGCGGTGTTCTCGTCCGCGATCTCGAACCGCCCCCCGAAGGGGGCCGCCGCGGCGAGCAGCTCCTCGTAGTCGTGCACGCGCGGGTCGGCGGGGATCTCGGTGTCGGCGCCGTCGTCGAGCACGATGACGTGCCGGACGCTCTCCAGCTTGTCGACCAGCGGCCAGAACAGCGGCAGCAGGGACCGGTCGACGAACACCACCTCGTCCTCGGCGTGGTTCGCCACGTAGACCAGCTGCTCGGGGAAGAGCCGGATGTTGAGCGTGTGCAGCACCCGGCCGGTGCAGGGGACGGCCAGGTACAGCTCGAGATGGCGAGCGTTGTTCCAGGCGAACGTGGCAACCCGGCCGTCCGCGCTGACGTCGAGGGTGTCGAGCACCGTGGCCAGCCGCCGCACGCGGTGCGCCCACTCGGCCACGGTGGTGCGCGTCTCCCCGGCGGTGCCCGCCGTGACGATCGTCTTGTGCCCGAAGTACTGCTCGGCCCGGTGGAAGACGTGCGGCAGGGCGAGCGGTCGATCCTGCATCAGACCGAGCATCGAGGGCCTCCTGAAGGCGACTGTGGCAGGCGTCACCGAAAGTTACCTCCGGACGAGTGGCTTCACCATCGGCTTCACGCAGCGCCATCGGGGGCGCCAGCGGTTAGGCTCGTGCGCCGTGACGCCCACCGACCAGGCCGCATCGGTCTGCCTCGACGTGGGGTCGACGTGGACCAAGGCGGTTCTGGTGCACGCCGACGGGTCGCTGGCGGGTTTCGCCGAGCATCCGACCACCACCGGTGACGTTCTCGCCGGCATGGACGCCGCCGTGCGCGCGGTGTCGGCCGCCGGCGGGGGCGCCGAGCCGGAGCTGCTGGCCTGCTCGTCCGCGGGGGGTGGGCTGCGCCTCGCCGTGGTGGGCGCCGAGCGGCTGTCGGCGACCGAGGCGGGGCACCGGGTGGCCGTTTCCGCCGGAGCGCACGTCGTCCACGTGCACGCCGGTCCGTTGGAGCCGTCGGACGTGCGGCTGCTGCGCAGCGCCCGGCCCGGCGTGGTGCTGCTCGTGGGCGGCGCGGACGGCGACGACCCGGCCGGGCTGCTGCACAACGCCGGCCGGCTGGCCAGGGCCAGGATCCGCCATCCGATCGTCCTCGCCGGCAACTCGGCGGCCCGCGAGGACGCGCTCGCCCTGCTGCGCGCCACCGGCCGCAGCGTGGTGGCGTGCGACAACGTGCTTCCCCGCCTGGGCGAGGTGGTGCCGGGCGCGGCGCGTGCCGCCCTCGCCGATCTCTACCGGCGGCACGCGATCGGCGGGCGCGGCCCGGCCGTCGCCCCCCGGTTCCGCAGGCTCGTGCGGGTGGTCACGCCGGAGGCGGTGGGGCACGCGGCCACCCGCCTCGCCGCGATCTGCGACGCCCGGGCACTCGTGGTCGACGTGGGCTGTGCGACCACCGACGTCCACTCCGCCGACCGGTCCGAGCCGGTCCGCACCGTCGAGGGCGACCTCGGCGTGCGCGCGGCAGCCGGTGGCGTGCTGGTGGAGAGCCAGACCGAGGGGATCGTCGACCCGGTGGAGGCCGACCTGCTCGGTCCCACCGTTGCCCGGATGGCCACCGAGACCGGGTACGTCCCCCGCGACCGGGGAAGCGCCGCCGAGGACCGGCGCATCGCCGCGCTGGCGGCCGTGATCGCCGTCCGCCGGCACCTGCGCGTGCACGCCGACGCCGGGCGCGACGTGGGGCTGGTCGTGCTGGCGGGCGGGGTGTTCCGCCAGCGGAACCTCGCCGGTGGACTGCCGGCGGTGGTGGCCACCCTGCGCACCGACCCCGTCCTCGCCCCGGTGCTCGCCGACGCGCCGGTCGTGGTCGACTCCGACTTCGCGGTGGTGCCCGCCGGGCTGCTCGTCGCCCGCGGGCGCGGCGATGCGGCGGAGTCGCTGCTGCGCGACCACCTGCTCGGCTGACCGCGCCGCGGCACCGCTCACCGACGGCGCAGGCCCCGTCACCGAGGACTCCGAACCGCCCGGGCCACGGCCCGTGTGTCGAGGCGAAGGCCGGTTCCGAATCGGAGGTTCCCGCATGTTCCGCACCACTGCGCTGGCTGCTGCCGTTGCCGCCGTCGCCGCGATCGCACTGTCCGCCTGCAGCGTCGGCGAGGTCCCGGTGCCCGCCACGCCGGGCCAGGCGGCGCCCGTCACCGAGCTCGAGCGACCGCCGGGAACGATCGTGAGCGCGAACAGCACGGCCAAGCTCGGCACCGTGGTCATCGACGGGCTGGGCTTCACCCTCTACCGGTTCGACGGCGACAGCGCGCAGCCGCCGGCCGCGACCTGCGCCGGTCCGTGCGCCGAGACCTGGGAGCCCGTACCGGCGAGCGACCCGATCCGGATCGACGGCCTCGACGAGGAGGACGTCGGCACCGTCCAGCGCCCGGACGGGCAGGCGCAGCTGACCGTCGGCGGCTGGCCCGTCTACCGCCACGCCGGTGAGGCGCCGGGGGCCACCGACGGGCACGGCGCGGACGGCAAGTGGTTCGCCGTCACCCCGGACGGTGACAAGGCCGCGGCCCCGAAACCCTGACGGCTCCCCGCGCCGTCAGCCGGCGAGCACGACGATCAGCGTGCGCGGGCCGTGGACGCCCTCGACGCGCTCCAGCTCGATGTCGCTGGTGGCCGAGGGGCCGCTGACGAAGGTGATCGGGCGGGTCGGCTCCAGCGCGGCGACCAGCTCGGGCACCGTCTCCACCACCTGCTCGGCGCGCACCACGCAGACGTGCACGTCGGGCACCAGGGTGATCGCGCGCCGGCCCTGGTCCGGGGATCCGTCGAGGGCGATCGTGCCCGTGACGGCGCAGGCCGCGGCGCAGCCGGTGAGCACGGCGGCGGCGGTGTCGAGGTCGGCGGGGGACAGCCCGTCGTCGGTGCGGCGGGTGGCCGCGACGTCGCCGGGCCACCAGCCGTCCGGCAGACCCGGTGGCACGACCACGGGCCCGGTGACGTCGGCCAGCGCGATCCGCACCGCCTCCACCACCCCGTCCGCGGGCGCGTCGAGCACCGTGGCCTTGTAGTCGACGAGCCGGTCGCGGAAGAGCGCGAGCAGCTCGGGTGCGCCGGCCGCGTGCGTACCGCGGCGGTGGTAGTCGCGCGGCACGTCCGGCGGCGCCGGGTGCCCGGTGGCGGCGTTGGCAGCCCGGATGCGGCCGAGCACCTCCTCCCGGGCAGACGCAAGCCCTCGCTGGCGCTCGGGCCGCGCTGCCCGCGGCCGCTGTGCCGATGATTCGCTCGCAGGCTCGCTCATGATGACGCACCCCCGCGCTCGCGGGCCCACCACTCGCGGAACGTCTCGGCCGGTGGGCGCGGGGCGTCCCGGCTGGCCGTCCACGCCGACAGCGGGGGCGGTAGCGCGCGGATCCGGCCGGCGCCGCGGCCCAGCAGCCGCCCGGCCCGCGACCCCTTCTCCGCGGCCGCGAACCGGCCCGGCGAGGACATCACCCACGCCGCCGCCGCCATCGCGATCGCCTCCGCGCTCGGCACGGTGCGCGCCCGCCGCTCGTCGACGTGCCGGGCGCGCAGCTTCACCAGCAGCGACGGGATGTCGATCCGCACCGGGCACGCGTCGAAGCACGCCCCGCAGAGGCTGGAGGCGTACGGGAGCGATGCGTTGTCCTCCACGCCGGTGAGCTGCGGCGAGAGCACCGCGCCGATGGGGCCCGGGTACACGGAGCCGTAGGCGTGCCCGCCGGTGCGCTCGTAGACCGGGCAGACGTTGAGGCACGCCGAGCACTTGATGCAGTGCAGGGCGCTGCGGCCCAGCTCGTCGCCGAGCGCCGCGGTGCGCCCGTTGTCGAGCAGCACGAGGTGGAACGCCTGCGGGCCGTCGCCGGGCGTCGCCCCGGTCCACGCCGACGTGTACGGGTTCATCCGCTCGCCGGTGGACGAGCGCGGCAGCAGCTGCAGGAAGACCTCCAGGTCCTGCCAGGTCGGCACGACCTTCTCGATCCCCATCACCGTGATCAGCGTCTCCGGCAGCGTGAGGCACATCCGCCCGTTGCCCTCGGACTCGACGACGAGCAGCGTGCCGGTGTCGGCCACGGCGAAGTTGGCCCCCGAGATCGCGACCTTCGCGCGCAGGAACCGCTCCCGCAGGTGGGCCCGCGCGGCCATGGCGAGCCGGCGCGGCTCGGCCGTGAGGTCCGGGTCGACGCCCGGCATCTCGCGCAGGAAGATCTCGCGGATCTCCGCGCGGTTGCGGTGGATGGCCGGCACGAGGATGTGGCTGGGCAGGTCGCCGCCCAGCTGCACGATGAGCTCGGCGAGGTCGGTCTCGTGCGCGGTGACGCCCGCGGCCTCCAACGCCTCGTTCAGCCCGATCTCCTGCGTCGCCATCGACTTGACCTTGACGACCTCGGACTCGCCGGTCTCCCGCACGAGCCGGGTGACGATCGCGTTCGCCTCGTTCGCGTCGCGGGCCCAGTGCACCGCGCCGCCGCGCGCGGTGACCTCGCGTTCGAGCCGCTCCAGGTGCTCGTCCAGCCGCGCCATCGTGGCGGCCTTCAGCGCCGAGCCGGCCAGCCGCAGCTGCTCCCAGTCGTCCAGCTCGCCCACGACGTTCGCGCGCTTGTCGCGGATCGTGCGGGTGGCGTGGCCGAGGTTGCGCCGCAGCTGGGAGTCGGCCAGGGCGCCGCGGGCGGCGTCGGGGAAGGAGCGCTCGCCGCGCAGGTGCCCCACACCGCGCGGCGCGGGAACTCCAAGGAAAGTGCTCATCGTGCCGCCTCGCTGCGCTCGGTCGTGAGTGGATACGAGTGCTCCAGCACTCGTATCCACTCACGAAGGCTGTTCACTCGCCAGGATCTCGGCCAGGTGGACCGTGCGGGTGCCGCTGCGCAGCCGCGACAGGCCGCCGCCGATGTGCATGAGACACGAGGCGTCGCCGGCCGTGGTGACCTCGGCGCCGGTGGAAAGGACGTTGCGCATCTTGTCGGCCAGCATCGCGGTGGACGTGTCGGCGTTCTTCAGCGCGAACGTGCCGCCGAAGCCGCAGCACTGGTCGGCCTCGGGCAGCTCCAGCAACGTCATGCCGCGTACGTGGCGCAGCAGCCGCAACGGCTTGTCGCCCACGCGCAGCATCCGCAGCGAGTGGCAGGTGGGGTGGTAGGTGACGCGGTGCGGGTAGTAGGCGCCGACGTCCTCGACCCCCAGCACGTCCACGAGCAGCTCGGACAGCTCGTACGTGCGCGCGGCCACGGCGCCGGCGCGCTCGGCGAGCCGCTCGTCGTGGGCGCCGCGGGCGACCATCGCGTGCTGGTGGCGCACGCAGCCCACGCACGACCCGGACGGGGCGACGATCACGTCGTAGGGCTCGAAGGTCTCGACGTGGTGGCGGACGAGCGGCACCGCCTCGCGCTGGTACCCCGTGTTGACGTGCATCTGGCCGCAGCACGTCTGGTCGGCCGGGAACACGACCTCGTGTCCCAGCCGCTCCAGCAGCGTGACGGTGGCCCGGCCGACCTCGGGATGCACCGCGTCTCCCAGGCACGTCAGGAACAGCGCAATCCTCACCCCGCCACCCTATGACCTGCGAAGTTGACAGCCCCTGCGGGAGCTCGGATGCTTGAAGGGCAATCGCGAAGTCGGGGTCGAGAGGCGCTGCGACGGGCCGGAGCCCGCCACGCTCGACCACCTGGCCATTGCACACGGAACAAGGGCGCCTGCACTCACGCGAGGAGGGCGGGCCCGTGCATTCCGTTCCGCCGTCCTCGAAGTCCCAGCGTGCCGGGGCACGAGTAGCGTGGCCGGCCGCACCCAGCCGTACGAGGAGGCGTTAGTACCCCATGACCGCCACTGCCGACATCAGCAGCAGGCTGCAGAAGCGCAACGGCATCGACTTCGCCGTGGCCGATCTGGGCCTGGCGGAGTTCGGCCGCAAGGAGATCCGGCTCGCGGAGCACGAGATGCCCGGCCTGATGGCGTTGCGTCGCGAGTACGCGGAGGCGCGTCCGTTGCACGGCGCCCGGGTCGCGGGTTCGTTGCACATGACGGTGCAGACCGCGGTGTTGATCGAGACCCTGGTGAGCCTCGGGGCCGATGTGCGCTGGGTGTCCTGCAACATCTTCTCCACCCAGGACCACTCCGCCGCGGCGATCGTGGTCGGCCCGAACGGCACCGCGGAGGCGCCTGCCGGCGTCCCGGTCTTCGCCTGGAAGGGCGAGACGCTCGAGGAGTACTGGTGGTGCACCGAGCAGCTGTTCAAGTTCACCGACGAGGCGGGCAACGTCGTGGGCCCGAACATGATCCTCGACGACGGTGGTGACGCCACGCTGCTGGTGCACAAGGGTGTGGAGTTCGAGAAGACCGGTGTCGTGCCGACGGTCGAGGACGAGGACCTGACGGTCTCGGACGAGTACCGGATCATCCTGGACACGCTGCGCCGGTCGCTGGCCGAGGACGCGAAGCACTGGACCACGGTGGCTTCGGACATCCGCGGTGTCACCGAGGAGACCACCACGGGTGTGCACCGGCTCTACCAGCTGGCCGAGCAGGGTCTGTTGCTGTTCCCGGCGATCAACGTGAACGACTCGGTCACCAAGAGCAAGTTCGACAACAAGTACGGCATCCGCCACTCGCTGGTGGACGGCATCAACCGCGCCACCGATGTGCTGATCGGCGGCAAGGTCGCGGTCGTGTGCGGGTACGGCGACGTGGGGAAGGGCTCGGCGGAGGCGCTGGCCGGGCAGGGTGCCCGGGTGATCGTGACCGAGGTGGACCCGATCTGCGCGTTGCAGGCGCTGCTGGAGGGCTACCAGGTGGCGCGGCTGGAGGATGTGATCGGCCAGGCCGACATCATCATCACGACCACCGGCAACAAGGACATCGTGTCCGCGGAGCTGATGTCGCGCACGAAGCACCAGGCGATCATCGGCAACGTCGGTCACTTCGACAACGAGATCGACATCGCCGGGCTGGGCCGTTTCCCGGGGATCCGGAAGTTGAACATCAAGCCGCAGGTCGACGAGTGGGTCTTCCCGGACGGGCATTCGATCATCGTGCTGTCCGAGGGGCGGCTGCTGAACCTGGGCAACGCCACGGGGCACCCGTCGTTCGTGATGTCCAACAGCTTCTCGAACCAGGTGATCGCTCAGGTCGAGCTGTTCACCAGGTTCGAGGAGTACAACAAGGACGTCTACCGGCTGCCCAAGGTGCTGGACGAGAAGGTCGCCAAGATCCACGTGCAGGCGCTGGCCGGTGAGCTGACCAAGCTCACGAAGGACCAGGCCGAGTACATCGGCGTGGACGTCGAGGGCCCCTTCAAGCCGGAGCACTACCGGTACTGAGCGGGCCGGCTGCCGACCCTCGCCCCGGGGGAGTCCTCCGACATAGTGTGAACGCGTGGTGCTCCCCCGCGGCGACGGCGACGGTTGGACGCACTGCGCGCTCGGCCACAAGCACTGGGGGATATTCGGCGCGGCCGGGCTCCTGCTGTGGCACCGCGAGTGCGTGCTGCTGCAACACCGCGCGCTGTGGAGCCACCACGGCGGCACGTGGGGGCTGCTCGGCGGCGCCCGCAACCGCGCGGAGACCGCGGAGCAGGCCGCCCGGCGCGAGGCCGCCGAGGAGGCGGGCCTGGGCGCCGACGCCTACCAGGTCACGGGCACCTACGTCGACGACCACGGTGGCTGGTCCTACACCACCGTCGTGGGCCGGGCTCGCGACGGTGTGCTGCCCACCGGCTTGACCGGCGAGACCCTGGAGGTGCGCTGGGTACGGGCCGACAGCCTGGGTGACCTGCCGCTGCACCCCGGCTTCGCGGCGACCTGGGAGACGGTGCGCGCGATCGCCTAGACGATTGATTCCGTGAAGTTGGTGTTCAGTGGTCGTAGGCGGTGAGGTTGCCGTGACGGGCCCGTCGTCGCGCCGGTCCGGGAGCAACAGTCTGGCTGCTCTGTCTCCTCAGGCGTTGATCGCCAGTACTGGTGTCAGGGCGACATTTCTGACGCCCTGACACCACTTCTGGCGATCATGAGGGTGTCGTCGGCCGGTGCTGCGGTCGGGTGGGACGCAACCTGCTGTGGTCCCGTCCCCATGACCCCCACAACGCCCCGCCACACCCTGCTGATCATGGCCCCCGCAAGGCGAGTCGATCACAAGGTGAGTATCCGATACCCACGCTGGGCGGGGTGCAACGGCACCACCGCGGGATGAGTGGCACCCAGCAGGGGTCGGTGTCGTCGAAGACGGGCGTGCCAGCGTGTCGGGGACGGCTGTCACGGTGACCACGGGGTCCGGTAGCTGCGCCCACCCGACCACGCTGCTCGCGCGAAGGGGCGGCCGAACCGGGGGAAACGCACGGGAGGCCCGGGCGAGGCGGGCGATGCAGTCCGCCACCGGCCGGGAACGGCGCGCCCACGAGAGCGTCTTGTGTTCAGTGGTTGCAGGCGGTGAGGCCGCGTGTGCCGGGCGCGCTCCTGGCCGATCGACACACCACCTTCAAGGAATCGATCATCTAGCCCGCGAATGCTGGCGTCGGAACGGAGTGCCTAGGGCTTGCGCGCAACCCCGCCGTACGCGTCGATCGGCTCGATCTGGCCGACCTCCACGTCGTCCGGTCGCCATCCTGTGATCGACACGACGCCGGGCTCGACCAGTTCCAGCCCGTCGAACCATCGCTCGATCTGCGCCACGCTGCGCTGGTGGTAGGGGGAGCCGGCCTCGGCCTGCGCTTTCGCACCGGCTCGGGCCCGCTCGCTGGTGTCGGTGCCGTCCCACAGCGCCAGGTAGCTGCCCGGCGGGACGGCGTCCACGATCCGCGTGATGATCGTGTTTGCCTCGTCCGGCTCGGGGACGTACCCGAGTACGCCCATGAACATGACGCCGATCGGTCGGTCGAAATCCAGCACGTCGCGGGCGTGGGAGATGATGCGGTCGCTGTCGCGGTAGTCGGCGTCGACGTACCTGGTGACGCCCTCGGCGGTGGTGTTCACCAGCAACGACCGCGCGTGGGCCAGCACGAGGGGGTCGTTGTCGACGTAGACGATCCGGGCGTCGGGCGCCACCGACTGGGCCACTTCGTGGGTGTTCTGCATCGTCGGCAGGCCGGTGCCGATGTCCAAGAACTGGCGGATCCCGGCCTCGGCCGCGAGGAACCGGACTGCGCGGATCAGGAACTGGCGTGACTTCTTGGCGGCGTCGGCGATGTCCGGCCACGCGGCCTTCGCCGCGTCGCCGACCTCGCGGTCGGCCTGGTAGTTGTCCTTGCCGCCGAGCCAGTAGTTCCAGATCCGGGCCCCGTGCGGGACGTCGAAGCGGATCTCGGGACGTGGTTGGTCGGTCACAGAAACGGACGATAGTCGAGGCGTTGCGTCGATCTCAGTGATCACCCCTTGTGTCGGAATAAGGTCTGGCTATCCTAAGCCGTGCCCACCACGCTGAGCGGCGTCGACCTCGATCTCGGCTACCACGGCATCCAGGTCGTGCACGGGGCCGCGGCCCGCGTCCGCCCAGGGCAGGTCACGGCGCTCGTGGGGCCCAACGGCAGCGGCAAGTCCACCCTGCTCCGGGCGCTCGCGCGCCTGCACCGCCCCGATCGTGGCGAGATCCTCCTCGACGGCGACCCGCCCGCCGACGCCCTCGCGCTCACCCGGCGCGAGTTCGCGCGCCGCGTCACGCTGCTCACCCAGAGCCGCCCGGTACCGGCGGGGTTGTCGGTGCACGACGTCGTCGGCTTCGGCCGGTACCCGTACCGCGGGCGCTTCCGCGGCGACGATCCCGACGGGCCGGCCGCGGTCGAGCGCGCGATGGCGCTCACGCGTGTGGCGGACCTGGCGGACCGGCCGGTCGACGAGCTGTCCGGCGGGCAGCTGCAGCGGGTCTGGCTGGCGTGCTGCCTCGCCCAGGACACCGGCGTGCTCCTGCTCGACGAGCCCACCAACCACCTCGACCTGCGCTACCAGGTGGAGATCCTCGACCTGCTGCGCGACCTGGCCGACGAGTCCGGCATCGCGGTCGGCGTGGTGCTGCACGACCTGAACCAGGCCGCCGCCGTCGCCGACGAGGTGCTGCTGCTCGTCGACGGGCGCGTGCGCGCGGTGGGCCCGCCCGCTGCCGTCCTCACGCCCGAGCTGATCACCGAGGCCTACGGGATCCGGGTGGCGGTCGACCGCGACCCGGTCTCGGGTCTCCTGCGCGTCCGGCCGGTCGGCCGGCACACCACCAGACGGGACAAGAAGGAGTCGGCATGAGAGGACGGCGGATCGTCGTCGCCCTTGGCGCGGCCGTCGCCGCACTGGCGCTCGCCGCGTGCGGCACCACCGAGGCCCCGGCCGGCGAGCCGGAACCCGCGGCTTCCGGGAGCGGGCCGCGGATCGAGGTCACCGACGCTCGCGGCCAGCAGGTCGCCTTCGACGGCCCGGCCACCCGCGTGGTCGGGCTCGAGTGGAACCTGGTGGAACACCTCGTCTCGCTCGGCGTGATGCCCGTCGGGGTCGCCGACGTCGACGGCTACGCCGCGTGGGTGCAGGCCGCTCCGCTCTCCGAGGACGTCACCGATGTCGGTGTCCGCGGTGAGCCGAGCGTCGAGGCGATCGCGGCGCTGCGGCCGGACGTCGTGTTCACGACACCCGAGGTGAACGAGGGCGCGATCGCGCAGATCGAGGCGATCGCCCCGGTCGTGGTCGTGCGGCCGGCGGACGCGTCCGACGCGATCGGGCAGATGCGCCGCAACGTGGAGCTCGTCGCCGAGACCACCGGGAAGCGGGCGGAGGCGGATCGGCTGCTCGCCGACTTCGACGCGGCGCTGGCCGAGAGCGCTCGGCGGATCGCCGCCGCCGGGCTGGCCGGGCGCCGGATCGCCTTCGCGGACGGCTACCTCGACGGCGGGCGGCTGTCGATCCGCCCGTTCACCGAGGGCTCGCTGGTCGAGACGGTGTCGCGGGAGCTGGGCCTGGTGAACGCGTGGCCGATGGGCGGCGACGAGGACTACGGCCTGGCCAGCACCGACGTCGAGGGGCTCACCACGTTGGGCGACGTCGAGTTCGTCTACTGGACCAACCAGGTGGACGGCCCCGACCCGTTCGTCGACGGGCTCTCCGGCAACGCCGTCTGGCAGTCGCTCCCGTTCGTGCAGGCCGGGAACGTCACGCGGTTGCCCGACGGCATCTGGATGTTCGGTGGCCCGGCGTCGATGCGCCAGTACATCGACGCGATCACGGCCGCGCTGGCCGGCTGAAAGGTGCAGGAAGCCCTTGTCGCGCCGCAGGTGGCGTCCCGGGTCACCGTGGCCGTGGTCGTCGCGGTCGGCGTCGCGGTCGTCCTCGTGCTCTCGGCGGTGCACCTCACCCAGGGCACGTCGAGCGTCGGCGTCGCGGACCTGCTGGCGCTGCTCACCGGCGACGGCACGGACGGGACGGCCGCGGTCCTGGTGGCCTCGCGGGCGCCGCGGCTGCTCGCAGGCGTCGTCGTCGGGGCGGCGCTCGGTGCCGCCGGTGCCGCACTGCAATCGATCACCCGCAACGCCCTCGCCGCGCCGGACACGCTCGCGGTGAACGCCGGCGCGCACCTCGTGATCGTCGCGTGCGCGGCGTTCGGCGTGGTGGTGCCGGTCGAGGTGTCGGCGCTGCTCGCCCTCGCCGGCGGCCTCGGTGCGGCGGCGCTTGTGTTCGCCCTGTCCGGCGGGGGCGCCGGGCCGACCCGGCTGGTGCTGGCCGGGTCGGCGGTGTCGCTCGCCCTGTTCGCGCTGGTCAACCTGCTCATCCTGCTGTCAACCGAGGAGACCACGGGGTTGTACGCGTGGGGCAGCGGGCAGCTCGCGCAGATCGGCATGGGTTCGGTCGCCCGGATGGCCCCGGTCGTCCTGCTCGGGATCGCGGGGCTCGTCGTGCTCGGCAGCCGGTTGGACGTGCTGGGCCTCGGTGACGACACCGCCGTGGTGCTGGGTGTGCCGGTGCGCCGCACGCGCGTCGTGGCGGCCGTACTCGCCGTGCTGCTGTCGGCGGCCGCCGTGACGGTCGCGGGCCCGATCGGGTTCGTCGGTCTCTGCGCCCCGGCCGCCGTCCGGCTCGTCGCCCCGCTCGTGCCGGGGCTCTACCGGCACCGGGTGCTCGTGCCGATGTCCGCACTGGCCGGGGTCGGTGTGGTGCTCGCGGCCGACGTGCTGGTCCGGCTCGCGCTGGGCGGCCAGGGCGGGATCGAGGTGCCGACCGGCGTGGTGACCACGGTGTTCGGGGCGGTCGTGCTGGTGGCGGTGGCCCGCCGGTTCCGCGACTCCGGGCCGGTGCGGCAGGCGCCGGCGGCCCGTTCGGGCCGGCTGCGCGACCATCGCACGTTCCTCGTGGTCGCGGCCGTGACGGCGGCGCTGACCGTCGCGACCGCGGCGGGGAGCCTCCTCCTCGGCGACGCGTTCCTGCTCATGGGCGACGTGCTGACCTGGTTCGCCGGCCGCGCCGGGCCCGTCACGATGTTCGTGCTGGACGCGCGGGTGCCGCGGGTCCTGGCCGCGCTCCTCGCCGGCGCCGCGCTGGCGGTCGCGGGCGCGGTCGTGCAGTCGGTGTGCCGCAACCCGCTCGCCGAGCCCGCGCTCCTCGGGGTGAGCGGCGGGGCGGGGGTCGCCGCGGTCGCGGTGATCACGATCGTGCCCACCGTCGGCGTCTGGACGCTCACCGGCAGCGCCGCGCTCGGCGCGCTGCTGGCGTCCGCGCTGGTGTTCGGCCTCGCCGCCCGCGGCGGGCTGGCCACCGACCGGCTCGTACTGGTCGGGATCGGGGTCTCCTACGGCTCGATGGCCCTGATCACGCTCCTGATCGTGTTCACCGACCCGTGGAACGGCGCCAAGGCCCTCACCTGGCTCGCCGGCTCGACGTACGGGCGGACGTTCTCGCAGGTGATCCCCGTCGCCGTCGTGCTGCTGCTCGCCGCGACCGGGTTCGTGCGCGTCCGCGACGAACTCGACCTCCTCGCCCTCGACGACGACACCCCCCGGGTCCTCGGCATCCCGCTCGGGAACGCCCGGCTCGCGCTGCTCACCACCGCCGCCGTGCTCACCGCCACCGCGGTCTCGGCGATCGGGCTGCTCGCCTTCGTGGGGCTCGTCGCCCCGCACGCCGCGCGGGCGCTGGTCGGGGCCCGGCACGTCCGGGTCCTCCCGGTCGCGGCGTTGCTCGGGGGCCTGTTGGTGTGCCTGGCCGATGTCGTAGGCCGCACGGTGATCGCCCCAGCCCAACTCCCGGCCGGCACGCTGACGGCCCTGATCGGCACCCCGTACTTCGCCTGGCTCCTGTGGCGGTCCCGGCTGAGCTGACCGCACATACCGGGTGGAGACCGCACACGTTCCCGGCGATATGTGCGGTCCGGTGACGGTGTGTGCCGCGGGACTGCCATCATGCGAGCATGGGGCGGCTGATCGTCGTGGAAGGGCTGGACGGGGCCGGCAAGCGCACCCTGTCCGACGCGCTGTGCGCGGGGCTCGCCGCCAAGGGGGCGAGCGTCGCGCGCTTCGCGTTCCCCCGCTACGACGCCGACGTGCACGCCGAGCTGGCCCGCGAGGCCCTGTACGGGCGCCACGGCGACCTCGCGGCGTCCGTCCACGGGATGGCGCTGCTGTTCGCCCTGGACCGCCGCGCGGCCGCCCCGGAGCTGCGAGCCGCTCGCGAGTCGCACGACGTGGTGCTCGTCGACCGGTACATCGCCTCGAACGTCGCCTACAACGCGGCCCGGCTGCACGAGCCCGCCGACGGCGAGTTCGCCCGATGGTCGCGGGAGCTGGAGGTGGAGCGGTTCGGCGTGCCGGTGCCGGACCACCAGCTGCTGCTCGCCGTGCCCCGGTCGGTTGCGGCACAGCGGGCCGCGCACCGGGAGCGCACCGAGGAGGGCCGGGAACGGGACGCATACGAGTCGGATGCCGGGCTGCAGGAACGCACCGCCGCGGCATATGCGCAGCTCGCGGCGGCGTCCTGGCTGTCGCCGTGGACGGTGCTGGATGGCAGCGCCTCGATCGACGCCGACGCGCTCGCCGCTCAGCTCCTCGGATAGACGACCATCTCGGCTCGATGCCCGTTCGCCCCGCCCAGCCTGGCATCACACGTGAGGAGCGGGACGTCGAACTGCTCGGCGAGAGCGACGTAGGAGGCGTCGTACGCGGTGATCGCATGGCGCAGCTCCCAGACCCGGGGCAGCAGCGGACGATGCGCGGTCCGCGTGATGGGGGTGTCGCTCACCGCCTGCAGCCGCGCGCGCCCCACCTCCGCCGGCACCTGCCCGGAGAGCACGGCGCGCCGGATCATGCTCGCGGCTTCGAGATCGATCAGCTCGGGAGCCGCTCCGCGGGCGGTCATCGCGGTCCGCCGTAGTTCTGGATGCGGCGCGGGGCCCGTGATGAGCTCGAGGATTGCTGACGCGTCGATGACGAAACCGATCACCGGCGTTCGGCTCGGTCGGCTTCGTGGGCGGCGGCGAGCACGTGACCGGGTATGGCGCCTCCTTCAGCGCGCCATCGGTCCGCGCGCTCCAGGACCTCGGCCATCGTCGCAAGGCTCGCCAGGTGTTCCAGCTCCCGCCGCAGGTACTGGCTGAGTGACATGCCGTCGGCCGCGGCGCGGGAGCGCAGCTTGGCGTACGTCGCGTCGTCCAGATTGCGGATCTGCACGTTCTTGGGCACCGGTCCAGGCTAGCGAGAGTGCATGCAGGGTGGGTGCACATTGCGCGAACCCGCGGGTCCGAGGCGGGCCCGCGGCGCCGGGGTGGGATGCTGCGCTCATGAAGTCGCGCGTTCTGGTGGTCGACGACGACCCGGCGCTTGCCGAGATGCTGACGATCGTGTTGCGGGGCGAGGGTTTCGACACCGCCGTGGTCGCCGATGGCACGCGGGCCCTCCCTGCCGTCCGGGAGCTGCGGCCCGACGTCGTGCTGCTCGACCTGATGCTCCCCGGCATGAACGGTATCGACGTGTGCCGGGCGATCCGGTCCGAGTCGGGCGTGCCGATCGTGATGCTGACCGCCAAGACCGACACCGTCGACATCGTCCTCGGCCTGGAGTCGGGCGCGGACGACTACGTGGTGAAGCCGTTCAAGCCGAAGGAGCTGGTGGCGCGCATCCGGGCCAGGGTCCGGCGCACCGAGGCGGAGCCCGCCGAGCAGCTCGCGATCGGCGACGTCACGATCGACGTGCCCGCCCACCAGGTGATCAGGGACGGCGAGCAGATCGCGCTCACCCCGCTGGAGTTCGACCTGCTGGTGGCGCTGGCCCGCAAGCCGCGGCAGGTGTTCACCCGCGAGGTCCTGCTGGAGCAGGTGTGGGGTTACCGGCACGCGGCCGACACGCGGCTGGTGAACGTCCACGTGCAGCGGCTGCGGTCGAAGGTCGAGCGCGATCCGGAGCACCCGGAGGTCGTGCTTACCGTCCGCGGCGTGGGATACAAGGCGGGACCGCCGTGACCGCCCGGGCCCGCCACCCGGCATGACCGCGCCGCTCGCCGAGCGGGTTCGGCGTGCCCTGGTCCCCACCCGGCAGCTGATCGCGGAGCTGACCGACGCGTGGAGCGTGGCGTGGCGCCGCTCGTTGCAGCTGCGGGTCGTGATCAGCACCCTGGCGCTGTCGACGGCCGTGGTGCTGGTGCTCGGCCTCGTGCTGCAGACGCAGATCGCGCAGCGGCTGTTGCAGGCCAAGGAGGCCGACGCGCGGCTGCGCACGGAGACCGGCGCCGTGCTCCTGGAACGTGACCTCGCCGGCGTCGACCCGGACCGGGAGGGCGCGCAGGGCGAGCTCAACAACGCCCTCGACCGGTTGACGAACGCGAGCTCCGCGGAGGACCAGCCCGCCACGGCCGGCGAGTTCCGGGCGGTGCTCAGCACGAGCGTCCGGGACGCGGGGGCGCAGGTCGCCGCCGGACCGGTCGACGACGTCCCGGCGACGCTGCGCGAGGCGGTGGCCGCGGGAACGCTGTCGAGCCAGTACCAGACCACGCTCACCGAACAGGGTGTCGAGGTCCCGACGCTCATCGTCGGGCAGCCGGTGCGCACCGCCGTCGGCGACCTGGAGTTCTACCTGCTGTTCCCGCTCACCGCTGAGCAACGGACGCTCGGCACGGTGCAGAGCACGCTGATCGTGGGTGGGCTGGTGCTCCTGCTCCTGCTCGCGGGGATCGCCGGCATCGTCACGAGACAGGTGGTGCGGCCGGTGCGCCAGGCCGCCGAGATCGCGGAACGGTTCGCCGACGGCCACCTCGACGAGCGGATGCCGGTGCAGGGCGAGGACGAGGTGGCGCGCCTGGGGGAGTCCTACAACGAGATGGCCACGAGCATCCAGAGCCAGATCCGGCAGCTGGAGGAGTTCGGTGCGCTGCAGCGGCGGTTCACCTCCGACGTCAGCCACGAGCTGCGCACGCCGCTGACGACCGTGCGCATGGCCGCGGACGTTCTCTACGCGTCGCGCGAGGAGCTGCTCCCGGCGCTGCGCCGCAGCTCCGAGTTGCTCGTCGCGGAGCTGGACCGGTTCGAGGCGCTGCTCGCCGACCTGCTCGAGATCAGCCGGCTGGACGCGGGCGTCGCGGAGCTGGGGGCCGAGCGCGTGGACATGCACGGGGTCGTCACGAGGGCCGTCGAGGCGGTCCGCGGCATCGCCGACGAGACCGGCACCCCGCTGGAGCTGCACCTACCGGTCGGCGTGCCGGCCGAGGTCGACCCGCGTCGCGTCGAGCGCATCGTCCGCAACCTCGTCGCCAACGCGATCGACCACAGCGAGGGCAAACCCGTCCGCATCGTCCTCGGCGGCGACGCGCGGACCGTGGCCGTGCTGGTGCGTGACCAGGGCGGCGGCCTGCGGCCCGGCGAGGCCGGCCTGGTGTTCAACCGGTTCTGGCGCGCCGAGGAGTCGCGGGCCCGGCGCAGCGGTGGCAGTGGGCTGGGGCTCTCGATCGCCATCGAGGACGCCCGCCTGCACGGCGGGTGGTTGCAGGCATGGGGCGAGATCGGGAAGGGTGCCGCGTTCCGGCTGACGTTGCCGCGCACCGTCGGCGACGTCGTCGAGTCGAGTCCGTTGCCGCTGGGGCCCGAGGAGCCGCCGGCCCCGGACGAGCCCGCGTCGGTGCCCACCCCGCCGCGTCCGCGCACGACCACCGTGCCCGCGCGACCCGACGGGTTCGAGCAGGAGGAGCCGTGAGGCGTAGCCGCGCCGCGGTCGTGCCGGCACTCCTGGTCGCACTCGCCACGCTGGCCGGGTGCGCGAGCGTGCCCGAGAGCTCGCCCGTGCAGGTGCTGCGCCAGGTCGGCGGCGGCGAGGACGCGCTCGTGCCCCCCGGCCCGGTCGCCGGCAGCAACCCGCTCGACCTCGTGCGCGACTTCGTTTTCGCGTCCGGCAGCAGCACCGAGCGGCACGGCGCGGCCCGCCGGTTCCTCTCCGCCGACGCCGAGGGCTGGGACGACTCCGCGGGCCTCACCGTGCTCGACGGCCAGTTCGACACCGTCCCGGCCCCGGGCGCGGCCGGCCCGAGCTCCGACACCACGACGATCCGGATCCGCGGCACGGCGATCGGCCACCTCACCTCGTCGGGCTCGTTCGAGCCCGGTCAGACGCTGTTCCAGCAGGACGTCACCGTCGTCCGCCGGGACGGTCAGTGGCGGATCTCCGACCTCCCGCCCGGGGTCGTCGTGCCGCTCTCGGTCTTCCGGGACAACTACAAGCCGGTGCGCACCTGGTTCGTCGACCCGGTGCGCCGGCTCGCCGTCGCCGACGTGCGGCACGTGCCCAGCGTGCCGTCGCGGGCCCAGGCCGCGCGGGTGATGGAGCTGTTGCTCGCCGGGCCGTCCGGCGCGCTGACCGGCGCGGCCGTCTCCCTCCTGCCGCCGGGCGCGCAGCTGCGTTCGAACGTGACGACGAGCGACGACGGCGCCGTGGTCGTCGACCTGACCCGCCTCGGCGACCTCGACCAGTCCTCCCGGATGCTGCTGGCCGCGCAGGTGGTGCTGTCGCTGTCCGAGGTGAACGTCGGGCGGGTCCGGCTGCTGGCCGACGGCGAGCCGCTCCTGCCGGACCGGCAGGACCTCACCCGGGAGGACGTCGCCGCGCTGTCGGCCGAGATCGAGCCGGGTGCCGACGTGCCGGGGCTCGTCGTGGCGGGCGGGCGCGTGCGCCAGCTCAGTGGCCCGGAACCGAGCGCGCCGCTGCCCGGTCAGCTGGGCAACGGCGCCTTCGACGTGCAGTCGGCGGCCTCCACGGTGGACGGGAAGCGGCTCGCGGCCGTCGCGACGGTCGGCGCGCAGCGGACGTTGCTCGTCGGCCGGGAGGAGGCGGGTGCCGTCGAGGCGGTTCCGCTCACCGCGGGAACCATGACGAGGCCGTCCTGGACGCCCACCGGCGGTGAGGTGTGGACCGTCCTGGACTCCAGGGTCGTCGCCCGCGTGCTCGTCGACGACACGGCGCCGCCCCGATCCGGGCGGGTCAACGCCGACGAGCTCGCCGGCCTCGGGCCGATCGCCGACCTGCGGCTGTCGCGGGACGGCATGCGCGTCCTGGCGGTCGTCGGGGGCGGCTTGTACACCGGTGCCGTCGCCCGCACCATCGACGGCGAGGTGGCGATCCGCAACGTCCGCCGGCTGCGCTCGGAGGACCTGGGCGCGGTCGTGGCCGCCGACTGGCGCTCGACCGAGTCGATCGTCGCGATCACCCGTAACCCCGAGATGCTGGTCGGGCAGGTCGCCGTCGACGGCCTCGTCGTCGCGCAGATCGTGAGCAACAACCTCACCGCCCCGCTGACCGCGGTCGCGGCCGCCGCCAACCGACCCCTGTGGGTCACCGACCAGACCGGGGTCTGGAGCTTCGGCGGCGGCGAGCAGGCCGCATGGCGCCAGGTGCTCTCCGGCGCCCCCGACGCCGTCCCCCTGTACCCGGGCTGAGCGCCGGGGGTTGTGGACAACCCCGGTTCGCGCGCCGCCGGGTGACCGAGGGGAACGGGATGCTGGTCCCGTGGACGTGCGAGGGCTGGGCGCAGCGCTGGTCGATCTCGTGCTGCCCGGCGACTGCGCGGGATGTGGCGGGCCCGAGTCCCCGTGGTGCCCGCGGTGCCGGGCCGGGCTCGGGCCGCCGAGGCGGCCGCACCTGCCCGGCGGCCCCGCGGTCCTCGCGGTCGGGCGGTACCGGGGGCCGCTGCGGTCGGCGCTGCTGCGGTACAAGGAGCGTGGCCGGCGCGACCTCGCCGGCCCGCTCGGGGCGCTGCTCGCCGCGGCGCTCGACGAGGCGGCCGGCCCGGTGCCGGTGTGGCTCGTGCCCGCCCCGTCGCGCCCGGCGGCGGCGCGGGAGCGCGGCGGCGACCACGTCGCGCGCCTGTGCCGCGCGGTGGCCGGCCTGCGTCCCGGTGTGCGGGCCGCGCGGCCGCTGCAGCTGGCCCGCCGGGCGCGGGACTCGGTGGGCCTCGACGCGGAGCAGCGCGCCGCCAACCTGGCGGGCCGGGTGCGCGTGCGGCCCGCAGCGCTGCCCGGTCCCGGGGCGGTGCTGCTCGTCGACGACGTGGTGACGACGGGCGCCACGCTCCGGACCTGTCGCGACGCGCTCGCCGGGGCCGGCGTGGACGTGGGGGCGGCGATCGTGCTCTGCGACGCCACCGCCCCGGAACGGTCAGTTGATCTTGGATTCGGCTAATCGTACCGCCGCGGGCCGGTGCGCGGAACCTCTCGAGCGCCGGTTCCACCCAGGCCGGGGCCAGTCGGCTCAGAGGGCTGTTGCCGAACCGTGATGCGCGTTACGGTGCTCGGATCCCACCGAGGCACCCATCAGGAGGATCACCGATCGAGCGCCGGGGGTGGGCACTCTCCGGCGACCCTGCAAACGTCAACCCGACGCCCAAGCGATGCTGAGAGCGAGGGAAGTCTGCGTGGAGATCGTTGTCACCGGCCGAAACGTCGAGGTCCCAGACCATTTCCGGGTCCATGTGACCGAGAAGATCGGTCGACTTGAGCGGTACGACTACAAGATCGTGGAAATGGAGGTCGAGCTCTTCCACGAGCGCAACCGCCGCCAGCTCAAGAACTGCCAGCGTGTCGAGATCACCGGCAAGGGGTGTGGGCCCGCCGCGAGAGCAGAGGCCTGCGCGCAGGACTTCTACGCCGCACTGGACGCCGCGGTCGCCAAGCTGGAGGCGCAGCTGCGCCGCTCGCACGACCGGCGCCGGGTCACCGGGAAGCGCACCCGTGTGGTGGCGGGCCGTGGCGCGGGCACCGCGGTACTCGACGACGTGGCCGTCACCGAGGACGACCGGGTCGACGACGCCGACCTCAGGGCCGACGACACGCTCGACATCCCCGGCCCGCGCGCCCACGACGAAGACCTGCCGGACGTGCTCCCGGGTCGCATCGTCCGGCACAAGGTGCACACGGCCAAGCCGATGAGCGTCGACGACGCGCTCTCCCGGATGGAGCTCGTGGGACACGACTTCTACCTGTTCTCGGACGCCGACAGCGGCTACCCGTGCGTCGTCTACCGCCGCAAGGGCTACGACTACGGGATGATCCGCCTGGAGCACTAGCCGTAGCGATCTCCGGCCTGCTCCGAGGGGCGGTCCGCGTTCGATCGGAACGCGGGCCGCCCCTCGGGCGTTGTTACCGGTGGCGGCCCGCCGCTTCGCTACCCTGGTCGGGGCAGCGCGTGCTCCGGCGGGGCTGCCTGCAACGCGAACTGCTCCGCGAAGGCGAATGAGGTCGATCCGTGCCGCTGTTGAACCGTCTGCTCCGCGCCGGCGAGACCAAGCTGGTGAAGCGGCTCGCGAAGTACGCCAAGGTGATCGAGGAACTCGAGCCGGAGACGCAGGCGCTCACCGACGCCGAGCTGCGGGCGAAGACCGACGAGTTCCGCGAACGCTACCGCGACGGCGAGTCGCTCGACGAGATGATGTTCGAGGCGTTCGCCGTGGTGCGCGAGGCGGCGGTGCGAACGCTGGGCCAGCGGGCGTACCCCGTTCAGCTGATGGGTGGCGGGGCGCTGCACCTGGGCAACGTCGCCGAGATGAAGACCGGTGAGGGCAAGACCCTCACCTCGGTGTTCCCCGTGTACCTCAACGCGCTCTCCGGCGACGGCGTCCACGTCGTCACCACCAACGACTACCTGGCCAAGCGCGACTCCGAGAAGATGGGGCGCATCCACCGCTTCCTCGGGCTCACCGTCGGTGTGATCCTCTCGGAGATGCCGCCCGTGGTGCGCCGGGAGCAGTACGGCGCCGACATCACCTACGGCACCAACAACGAGTTCGGCTTCGACTACCTGCGCGACAACATGGCCTGGAAGAAGGCCGACATGGTGCAGCGCGGGCACAACTTCGCCATCGTCGACGAGGCCGACTCCATCCTGATCGACGAGGCGCGCACCCCGCTGATCATCTCCGGTCCCGCGGAGGCGAGCTCGCGCTGGTACCAGGCCTTCGCCGACATGGCCAACGGCCGCGGCACCGCGCGCGGGGTGATGCGTGGCTACGACGTCACCAGCCTCACGCCGCAGGAGCTGTCGCGCCGCAGCGCGGAGATCCAGGGGTACGACTACGAGTACGACCTGAAGAAGCGCACGATCGGGGTCTCCGACAAGGGCGTGAAGCACGTCGAGGACCAGCTCGGCATCGACAACCTCTACGAGGCGGCCAACACCCCGCTCGTCGGCTACCTGAACAACGCGCTCAAGGCCAAGGAGCTGTTCAAGAAGGACCGGGACTACATCGTCCGCGACGGCCAGGTCCTGATCGTCGACGAGTTCACCGGCCGTGTGCTGGCGGGCCGGCGCTACAACGAGGGCATGCACCAGGCCATCGAGGCCAAGGAGCAGGTCCAGGTCCAGAACGAGAACCAGACGCTCGCCACGATCACGCTGCAGAACTACTTCCGGCTCTACACCAAGCTCTCGGGCATGACCGGCACCGCCCAGACGGAGGCGGCCGAGCTGCACCAGATCTACAAGCTGGGCGTGGTGTCGATCCCCACCAACCGGCCGATGATCCGCGAGGACCAGCCGGACCTGATCTACAAGACGGAAGAGGCGAAGTTCGACGCCGTCGCGGCCGACATCGCCGACAAGTACAACGTGGGCCAGCCGGTGCTGGTCGGCACCACGAGCGTGGAGAAGTCGGAGTACCTGTCGGGGCTGCTGCGGCGGCTCCAGGTGCCGCACAACGTCCTGAACGCGAAGCACCACGAGGGCGAGGCCACGATCGTCGCCCAGGCCGGTCACGCGGGCGCGGTCACGGTGGCCACCAACATGGCGGGCCGCGGCACCGACATCATGCTCGGCGGCAACCCCGAGTTCCTGGCCGACCTGGAGCTGCGCCGCCGCGGGCTCGACCCCGTCGACACCCGCGAGGAGTACGAGGCCGCCTGGGAGGGCACCGTCACGAAGATGACGGAGCAGGTCGCCGAGGAGGCCGAGGAGGTCAAGGCGGCAGGCGGGCTGTACGTGCTCGGCACCGAGCGCCACGAGTCCCGCCGCATCGACAACCAGCTGCGCGGCCGGTCCGGCCGCCAGGGCGACCCGGGCGAGTCGCGGTTCTACCTCTCGCTCGGCGACGACCTGATGCGCCGCTTCAACGGCCAGGTGGTCGAGTCGATCATGAACCGGTTCAACCTGCCGGACGACGTGCCGATCGAGGCAGGCATGGTCACCAAGGCCATCCGCAGCGCACAGACCCAGGTCGAGCAGCAGAACTTCGAGATCCGCAAGAACGTCCTCAAGTACGACGAGGTGCTCAACAAGCAGCGCACCGTCATCTACGAGGAGCGGCGCCGCGTCCTCGACGGCGAGAACATCCAGACCCAGATCGAGAACATGATCGAGGACGTCATCAAGGCGTACGTCGACGGTGCCACCGCGGACGGCTACGCCGAGGACTGGGACTTCGAGAAGCTCTGGACGGCGCTGCGCACCATCTACCCCGTCGGCACCCGCTGGCAGGACCTCGTGGGTGAGGGCGACGAGGACGGGATCGACGACCTCAACAAGGAGACCCTCTACCAGGAGGTCCTCGCCGACTCGAGGAACGCGTACGACCGGCGGGAGGCCGAGGTCGACCAGCTCATCGCCCCGCTCGGCGGGATGCGCGAGCTGGAGCGGCAGGTCCTGCTCACGGTGATCGACCGCAAATGGCGCGAGCACCTGTACGAGATGGATTACCTCAAGGACGGCATCGGCCTGCGGGCCATGGCCCAGCGCGACCCGCTCATCGAGTACCAGCGCGAGGGCTACGACATGTTCAACGCGATGTCGGAGGGCATCAAGGAGGAGACGGTCGGCTACCTGTTCAACGCCACGGTGCAGGCCGTGCAGCCGGCGCAGCCCGCCCCGGGGGCGGCGAGCGAGCCTGCTGCCGTCCAGCAGGCGGGTGCCGCTCCTCCGCAGGAAACGGCGCCACCCGCAGCGCCGCAGGCGCCCGCTCAGCCCCCGGCGGGGCGGCACGCGGCGCCGGCACCCGGTGGCGGCGACCCGACGGGAAGCGGCAGCGTCCTCCCGGCGGCGTTCCGCGGCTCCCGGCCCACCGAGCTGCGCTACAGCGGTCCGGCCGAGGACGGCGGCACCACCGCCAGGCGCACCGCGGGCGGCAGCGGCGGGCGTGACGGCAGCCGTGGCGAGTCCACGGTCACCGGCAACGCGGAGCCGTCGCGCAACCGCCCCTGTCCGTGTGGCTCGGGGCGCAAGTACAAGCAGTGCCACGGCTCACCCACCGCGGCACGCCCCTAGGGAGCGTTCGGAGAAGGCTTGCGTTGCGGTGCCGGTAGCGGAACCTCAGACGCCGTCTCGCTCCGGGAGCCCCTCCTCATGAACGCCAGTTCACCACGTCGGGGCTTTCCTCGCGAGACGACGTCTGAGAACCCGCGGCGGTGCTGGGTGCGTGCTCGCAAGTACGAGCGGCTACGCCGCTCTTCGAAACCAGGTCAGAGCAGGCGCACCGCGGTGCAGCGCCACCGGTCGCCGGCACGCTCCAGGCGGGCGGCGAGCGCGCGGTAGGTGCCGTCCACGCGGCACGTGACGGCGACCTCCGCCACGCCGGGGCGCGGGATGCAGAGCCGGATGCGGCCGTGCCGTACCGGCACCCGGGTGGCGCGCTGCCCGGAGGCCGCCCGCCAGTAGCGCAGGGGTCGCGCGGCGAAGTGCGGTGTGAGCTGCATCGGGGCGCGCTTGCCGTCGAGCACCTCGAGGGCCAGGCGCAGGATGCGGGTGGCGGCCCGGTGGGCGTCGAAGAACTCGCGTGCGCCACCCGGCGGTCGTTCCCCGAGCGGTCGTTCCCCCGGTGGTCGTTCCGGCGGTGGTTCGCCCGGGGCGGCTCGTGCCGGAGCCTGGCCGGGGAGGGGCTCGTAGGGAACGGGGCGCAGGCGGGGCTGCGCGGGTGCGGGCAGCGTGATCGTCACGGCTCGATCCTCGGCGGTCGGGGCCGACCGCAGGGCCGAACGAGTTGCTTCGTGCCCGTACGGTACGTGTCCGCACCACTGCCGCCGTACCGTCCGGCCGTGCCTCCCGGATCCGCCACGGAACCACTCGATCGGCTGATCGTGCGCGCCGGGCTGGCGTTGCAGCGCCTCACCCGGAAGGCGGCCGCCGCTCACGGGCTGAGCGTCACGGCGCTGGCCGTGCTGGCCGCGCTCATCGAGGTCGAGGCGCTGTCGCACCGCGACCTGGCAGGACGTCTCCGGCTCGCCCCGGCCACCCTCACGCCCGTCCTGGACGCGCTCGAAGGGGACGGTGCGCTGAGGCGCGTGCGGGACGGCGCCGATCGCCGGATCGTGCGTGTCGCGATCACCCGGCGCGGGCGGGACCGGCACACGGCTGCCGCGGCCGGCGTCGCGAGAGCCGTCGGGGCGCTGCCCGGACCGGCCATGGCGGAGGAGCCGCTGATCCGCGCGTACCTGAGCGGCCTCCTGCAAGCCGTGGACGACGGGATGCCCTAGCTTCGGCGCAGTGGCCCTGGGAGCGCTGGTGATGGACTACGCGGGCGTGCTCGCCGACGGGCCGCAGCTGCTCGATCTGGTCCGGCGCGTGCGCTCCACCGGGACGCCGACCGCGCTGGTGACCGACGCCGACACGGTGCCCGAGCCGTGTGCGGCGGCGTTCGACCTGGTGGTTCTGGGTTCCATGCTGGGCGTCCGGAAGCCGGATCCGGATCTGTACCGCCGGGTGGCGGACCGGATCGGCGTGCCGGTGACCGGCTGCGTCGTGGTGGACGACCACGAGCGCAACGTTCGGGGCGCCCGCGCGGCGGGCGCCGTGGTGGTGCACCACCGGGACGAGGCGGCCACGATCGACGAGCTGTCGGTGCTCTTCGATCTCGAGGCCTGATCAGGAGCAAAGTGGCCCTGCCCCGGTGCTGCCGGGGCGAGGCCACCTTGTCGAGGTGTGGGTGGGGTCAGAGGTTGGTCACTGCGGCGGCGGAGGCGGGGGCGGCTGCTCCCCCTCCGGGGCGCGGGTGGTGTCGCCCTCGCCCGTCATCTCCTGCAGCTTGTCGACGCCCTGGTCGATCTGCTCGTCGTGGCCGCCGAAGCGCTCCTTGGCCGCGTCACCGGCTTTGTCCAGGCCCTGGTCGACCTTGTCGTCGTGCTGACCCAGCATTTCCTTGGCCTTGTCCATGAAACCCATCCCTGCACCATGGACCTGATGCGGCAACGCTGCAGCTTCTCTCACCCGTTCGGGCGTAGACGCACGTGGGACGGGTGAAGCTCGTCGACGCTGTTGACCCCGATGAGCTGCAGGGTTCGCACGATCTCGGCGGCGAGGATCGTGACCGCCTTCTCGACGCCGAGCCGGCCGCCGGCCATCAGCCCGTAGAGGTAGGCCCGCCCGATCAGGGCTGCGCGGGCGCCGAGCGCAACGGCCGCGAGGACGTCGGCGCCGTTCGTGATGCCGGTGTCGACGAGCACCTCGGCCCGGCCGCCGAGGGCCTGCACGGTGGGTTCGACGAGCTCGAGCGGCACGGGCGCGCGGTCGAGCTGGCGGCCGCCGTGGTTCGACAGGAGCACGCCGTCGGCTCCGGCGTCGACCACACGCACGGCGTCGTCGACGCTCTGGATGCCCTTGATCACGAGCTTGCCGGGCCAGGCCTCGCGCAGCCAGGCCACGTCGTCGATGGTGAGCGCGGGGTCGAAGACCCGGTTGATCATGCCCTCGACCGAGCCGTACCGCGATTCGAGGCTGGAGAACCTCAACGGCTCGGTGGTGAGCAGGTTGAACCACCAGTTCGGGTGCAGGGCGCCGTCCAGGAACGTGCGAAGCGTCAGCGCGGGCGGGATCGTGAGGCCGTTGCGCACGTCGCGCTGCCGCGACCCGCCGACCGGGGTGTCGACCGTGAGCATCAAGGTGTCGTAGCCGGCATCGGCCGCCCGCTGCACGAGGTCCTTGGCGGGCGCGCGGTCGCGCCAGACGTAGAGCTGGAACCACTTGCGCGCCTGAGGAGCGGCCGCCGCGACGTCCTCGATGGTGGTGGTGCCCATCGTGGAGAGCGTGTACGGGATGCCGAACTGCTGGGCCACGGACGCGACGGTGGGCTCACCGGAGTGATGCATCATCCGCGTGAAGCCGGTGGGGCCGAACGCGAACGGCAGGGTCGCCCGCTGCCCGAGGATCTCCCGGCCGGTGTCGACCTCGGAGACGTCGCGCAGGACCGTGGGGGAGAACTCGACCCGCGCGAAGGCCTGCCGCGCCCGGCGCAGCGAGTGCTCCCCGTCGGCGGCGCCGTCGACGTAGTCGAACACCGCGCGGGGGACGCGCCTGCGCGCGATCGCCCGCAGGTCGGCGATGCTCGCCGCGCGTCGCAACCGCCGTTCGTCGGCGTCCCACACGAACGGGGCCGGCCGCAGGAGCGGACGCAGTTCGGACGGGCGGGGGAACCGGCGTTGGACCATGCCGCCACCCTAAGCCGGTTGGTGCCGCCTTCGAGAGAGTTCGAACGCCGCGACTGCGCCCGCGCTCGCCACCCCCAGCGACTCGACGTCGCCGTGCATGGGGATGGCGAGGAGCCCGTCGAGCAGGGGACGTACGGCCTGCGACAGCCCGTCGGTCTCGTTGCCGAGCACGAGCGCGACCCGGCCGGGCAGGGTGGCGGCGGGCAGCGAGTCGCCGCGGGTGTCCAGGCCGTACAGCTCGAACCCCGCGTCGGCCAGGGCGGCGCACCCGTCCTCGACGGTGCCCGACCGCAGCACGGGCGCCCGGAACGCGATCCCCGCCGACGCCTTCACGACCAGCGGGTCGATCGCGGGCAGCCCGCGCCGCGCGAGCAGCACTCCGTCGAGGCCGGCCGCGGTGGCGCTGCGCAGGATCATCCCGACGTTGGCGGGGTTGGTGAGCCGGTCGAGCACCAGCACCGCGGCGGGCGCACCGGGGCGAAGGGCGGCCGTGAACTCGGCGACGGGCGCCATCCGCGGCGCGACGACGTCGGCGAGCACGCCCTGGTCGTGCCGTCCGTTGCCGGCGAGCACCTTCACCCGGTGCGCCGATGCCCGCTGCACGGGCACTCCCCGGTCGCGCGCGGCATCGAGGATGGCCCGCACCGGCTCGCCGCGCGACCCCTCGGCGAGCACCACCTTGTCCACCCGCAGCGCGGGGTCGTCGAGCGCCTCGAGCACGGGCTTGCGGCCGTACACCGTGATGAAGGTGTCCTTCGGTGACCGCTCGCCAGCCATGGACCGAGCGTAGGCCGCCGCCCTGCGGACCCCGATCGCGACCTTCGCGCCCGGACGGCCCCTGGCCGCGTTGGAGGCACGACCGGGTATACCCGATACGACGGCTCGTGCCTCCGCCTTGCCAGAGGCTGTCTGGATCACGAATTTCATCGACCGGGGTCCACAGGGCACGGCCTACGATCACCACATGCCGCCCCGGCTCTCGCCCCTCGACGCCTCGTTCCTGTACCTGGAGCAGCCCACCACCCCGATGCACGTCGGGGCCGTGTCGATCTTCCGGCGGTCGAGGGCGGGGTTCGACTACGACCGGCTCGTGGACCTGGTCGAGCAGCGCATCGCGCTCGTGCCGCGCTACCGGCAGAAGGTCCGGTACGTGCCGGGCAACCTCGCACGGCCGGTGTGGATCGACGACCCCGACTTCGACGTCGCCTACCACGTCCGCCGCTCCGCGCTCCCCAAGCCGGGCTCCGAGGAGCAGCTCACCGAGCTCGTCGCGCGCCTGATGTCGCGCCCGCTGGACCACACGCGCCCGCTCTGGGAGATGTACCTGGTCGAAGGGCTGGCGCAGGGCCGCATCGCCGTCGTCACGAAGACCCACCAGGCGATGGTCGACGGCATCAGCGCGATCGACATCGGGCAGGTGATCCTCGACGTGTCCGCCGAACCGCGGGTGGTGCCCGAGGAGCTGTGGATGCCCCGCCCGGAGCCGTCGGGCGCGGAACTGGTGCTCGGCGCCGTCGCCGAGGCCGTCGCGCGCCCCGGGGAGGCCGTCGACAACGTCCGGGTGGCCACCGGCGACGCGATGGCCACCGTCAACAAGGTCGCGGGCGCGGCCGGCAAGCTGTTCTCGATGGTGTGGACGGCGAGCAGGCCCGCTCCGGGCACCCCGCTCAACGTCGACATCTCCACCCAGCGGCGGTTCGCGGTGGCCCGGGCCGAGCTGGAGGACTACCGGCGCGTTCGCGCCGCGCACGGGTGCTCCGTGAACGACGTCGTGCTCAGCGTCATCTCGGGTGCCCTACGCAGCTGGCTGCTCTCCCGCGGCGAGCCGGTCACGCCGTCGTCCACGGTGCGGGCGATGGTGCCGCTGTCGGTCAGGGGGGAGGCCGACGTGCCCAGCTCCGCCACGGCCGGGTCGCTGGGCAACCGGGTCACGTCGTTCCTGGTGGACCTGCCCGTCGGCGAGCCGAGCCCGGTGGTGCGCCTGCACCACGTCACGCACGCGATGCGCGAGCACACGGCGGGCGGCCAGTCCGTGGGTGCCGACACCCTGGTCCGCATCGGCGGATTCGCGCCGCCTACGCTGCACGCCCTGGGGGCGCGTGCCGCCAGCGGGTTCTCGAAGCGGATCTTCAACTTGGTGGTGACGAACGTGCCGGGACCGCAGTTCCCGCTCTACGCCGCCGGTGCCCGCATGCTGGAGATGTTCCCCGTCGTGCCGCTCGCGAAGGGCCAGGCCCTCGCGATCGGTCTCACCTCCTACGACGGCGGGGTCTACTACGGGTTCAACGGGGACCGCGACGCCATGCACGATCTCGACGTGCTGGCCGGGATGGTGAACGAGTCCCTCGACGAGCTCCTGACCACGGTGGCGTGATCCTGATGCGCATCTATGTCCCGGCCACATGGCCGATGCTGCGGACGCTGGTCAAGACGGGGGTGCTCGACCCGATCGGCGGCACCGCGTTCGCCCTCACCCCCGCCCTGCGGGAGGCCTACACCAGCGGTGACGACGAGGAACTCGAGTACGCGGCGATGAGCCACGCCGCCCGTGCGTCGCTGCGGCTGCTCTCCGTCGAGTTCGGCCTCGGCGAGGATGCGACGCCTGCGCGGCGCATCGTGGTGTCCGCCGACCTCGACGACGTCACGCTGCGCCCCGACCTCGACGACGGCGCCGTGCGGATCTCGGGGTCCGTGCCGTTCGAGTCGATCGCCGCGGTGCACGTCGACACCGAGGAGGCCGCGTACGCGGTCCGCGGGGCCGCGGGCGCCGTCGACGCGGCGGACCTCGGGGACCTCGACGCCGAGTTCCTCGTGGGCGAGGCGGAGGACCACGAGCTGGCCTGGTACGACCCGTCCGAGGTGGCGTTCCTGGTGGAGGGCCGGTCGTAGGGGTCCTGAACGACTCCGGCCGTAGCGACAGTCCTCGGACGGCCGCCAACGCAACCCCAAGATCCGGTAATGCCGGTTCGGCAACAAGCACCATCCGCGGCTCCTGTCACGACCGTGGCGATCAAGGCGCTCCGAGGTGGCCGCCGCGAGCAGCGACCCCGGGCCGTCAGCGCCGGGAGAACCACAGCAGCACGGCCGCCAGCGGGATCAGGATGAAGACCCCGGCCTGCCGCGTGAGCAGGAACAACCCGATCGCGGCCACCACGGCGAGGCCCATCATCCCCGGGCCCAGGTTCGCGAGTGGACCACCGCTCGCCGGTGCCACCTCGCCGGGCGGCGGTGTCGTCGGCAGCGGTGCCGTCGTGGGGGGCCCGGCCGGGCCGCCCGGCAACTCCGGGTGGGGCTGCGGCAGGTCGGTGAACAGGGTTGCCAGGTCGGCCGCCACGACCGCGTTCGCGGCGGCCGCCGAGCGGTCGGCGTACTCGTCGACGCCCAACCGGCCCGCCGCGAGGTGCTCGTCGAGCGCCTGCTGCGCCGACGTGCGCTCCGCGTGGCCGATGCGAAGTGGCGACGGCTCCTCGCTGGTCACATGGCCTCCGCTGCGCTTCGGCGGCTGGGTCGCGAACGCAAGTCTGCCATCCCGGCGGGCCTCACCGCAGGGCTACGAGGACCCGGCGCAGCGCCGCGAGCCGGCCGGGCCGCAACCTGCCCTCCTCGACCATGGTGTCGAGGGCGCACTCCGGGTCTGCCGGTGGGCCGAGGTGCCCGCATCCCCGGGGGCAGTCCTCGATCGCGTCGGCGAGGTCGTCGAACGCGGCCGGCACGTCGTCCGCCGTGACGTGGGCGAGGCCGAACGAGCGCACGCCCGGGGTGTCGACCACCCACCCGGCCCCCAGCTCGTCGGGCAGCGGCAGCGCGAGGGCCGCCGTGGTGGTGTGCCGGCCCTTGCCCACGGCCGACACCACCCCCACGGCCCGAGCCGCGTCCGGCACGAGCACGTTGACCAGCGTCGACTTGCCGACCCCCGAGTGGCCGACGAGCGCGGAGACCCGGCCGCGGAGCACCTCGGCGAGGGCGGTGGGCTCGCGGTCGCGCCGGGTGACGACCACGGGGAGGTCCAGCTCCCGGTACGGCGCGGCGAACTGTTCCGGGTCGGCGAGGTCGGCCTTGGTCAGGCACAGCACGGGAGCGAGACCGCCTGCGTACGCGGCCACCAGGCAGCGGTCCACGAAACCGCTGCGCGGGGGCGGATCCGTGATCGAGGTGACGATCACCAGCTGTTCGGCGTTGGCGACGACCACCCGCTCGTACGGGTCGGTGTCGTCGGCGGTGCGCCGCAGTACGGTCCGGCGCTCCTCGACGCGCACGATGCGGGCGAGCGTGTCGACGGTGCCGGAGAGGTCCCCGACGAGGCCCACCCGGTCCCCGACGACGACGGGTGTGCGGCCCAGCTCACGGGCCCGCATGGCGATCACCGGCGGCCGGTGGGCGTCACCGCCGAGCGCGCAGGTCCAGCGGCCGCGGTCCACCGCCGTGACCATGGCCTCCGCCGCGTCGGCGTGTTCGGGGCGGCGTTTGCTGCGCGGCCGCGAGCCCCGGCGCCCGGGCCGGACCCGGACGTCGGACTCGTCGTACTCGCGAGGCTTCACGCTGCGAGCAGCGCCGCCCAGCGGGCCGGGAAGTCGGGGATGGTCTTGTCGGTGCAGCCGATGTCGTCGATGGCGACGCCCGGCACCGCGAGTCCCACCAGCGCGCCGGCGGTGGCCATCCGGTGGTCGGCGTATGCGCCCCACGGCCGGTCCGGCCGGGCCGTGAGCGGGACGGGCCGGATCTCCAGGCCGTCCGGGATCTCGTCGACGTCGCCGCCCAGCGCGGTGAGCTCGGCGGCAAGCGCGGCAAGCCGGTCGGTCTCGTGACCGCGGATGTGGGCGACACCGCGGATCCGTGACGGCCCGGCCGCGAGCGCGGCCACCGCGGCAACCGTGGGAGTCAGCTCGCTGGCGTCGTGCAGGTCGACGTCCACGCCCGCCAGCTCGGCCGGTCCGCGCACGGTCATCCCGTCGGGGCCGGGGATGACCGCGCAGCCCGCCTGCCCGAGCACCGAGAGGATCTCGCTGCCCGGCTGCGTGGAGCGGGCGGGCCAGCCGGCGACCGTGACCTCGCCTCCGGTGATGGCCGCGGCGGCGAGGAACACCGCGGCGTTCGACAGGTCCGGCTCCACCGCCCAGTCGCGGGCCGCGACCGGGCCGGGGGCGACCCGCCAGGTGTTCGGCTCCGAGTCGTCGACCTCGACCCCGGCCTCGCGGAGCATCGCCACCGTCATCTCGATGTGCGGCAGCGAGGGCACCGGCTTCCCGTCGTGGTGCACGGTGAGGCCCTTGTCGTAGCGGGCACCGGAGAGCAGCAGCCCGGAGACGAACTGCGAGGACGCCGACGCGTCGATCACCACGGTGCCGCCGGGCAGGCCGCCGGCGCCGTGCAGCACGAACGGCAGTGCCTCGCCCTCGATGCGGGCGCCGAGGGCGCGCAGCGCGTCCAGCACGGTGCCCATCGGGCGCTCGCGGGCACGCGGGTCGCCGTCGAACGTGACCGGCCCGTCGGCGAGCGCCGCCGCGGGCGGAACGAACCGCATCACCGTGCCGGCGAGCCCGCAGTCCACGCTCCCGCCGCCGCGCAGCCCGTCGTGGCCGCCGAACGCGATCCGCTCCCCGTCGACCTCGACCGGCACGCCCAGCGCGCGCAACGCCCCCACCATCAGCGCGGTGTCGCGGGACTCGGGCGCTCCGGTGACGGTGGCCCGCCCGCCGGAGAGCGCGGCGAGCAGCAGCGCGCGGTTGGTCACGGACTTGGAGCCCGGCACGCTCACCCGGCCGCGAACGGGCGTGGCGGCGTGCGGGGCGGGCCAGGGTGCGGTCACCCCACCATGATTCCGCATGGCGGGCGGAGGCTCAGCCGCGACGGGCTCATCCGGGCTGATCGGGGCCGCCTCGCCGGCCCGGGAGGGAGGCGATGATCTGGGCCATCCCGGTCTGGAGCATCCCGAAGCCACGCTGCACCTCCGACCGGAGACCATCGAGCTGGGCTTGCAGGGATGTCGACTTGTCGCCGAGCGAGGTCACCTTGTCGTCGAGCGCTGTCAGCTCGCCGTGCTCTTCCAGCTGTGTCTCGCGCAGGGCGTTCAGTGTCTGCGTGTGGGCACGCAGCAGCGTCTTGATGTCCGACACGTCGCGGTCGGCGCCGCCGGCGAGCACGCGAGCGGCCGCGGCGTCGGCGCGGGAGATCTCGACGCCGTCCTTCAGGCGCGCCACCTCACGCTCCAGCTCGCGCACTCGGCCCTCGAGATCGCCTTCGGCGGGATCGGGCATGACGCGAGCGTAACCGCGCGGCGCGTCCCGCGGGTCCCTTCCGCGACGACTGCGGCAGGTCCCGAGCCGGGCGGCCGCCGAGCTGCAACGATGGAGGCATGTGCGGCCGATACGCCTCGATCAAGGCTCCCGCGGACCTCGCCGACGAGTTCCGCGCCGTCGACGCCACCGACGGCGCGGCGCAGGCGGACTACAACGTCGCGCCGACCAAACAGATCATCACCGTGGTCCAGCGACACCCGCGCGACGCCGAGGGCACCCCGGACCCGGACCGCACCGAGCGCACGCTGCGGATGGTGCGCTGGGGCCTGGTGCCGTCCTGGGCGAAGGACCCGAAGGGCGGCGCGCGCATGATCAACGCGCGGTCCGAGTCGGTGGCCACGAAGCCGGCGTTCCGCCGGGCGTTCAACGCCCGCCGCTGCCTCATCCCCGCCGATGGTTGGTTCGAGTGGCAGCGGGGCCCCGAGCACAAGCAGCCCTACTACACGCACTACGCCGACGGCAGCTCGCTCGCCATGGCCGGGCTCTGGGAGTACTGGAAGCCCAAGGACGACCCGGACAACGCCTACCCGGACGGGCTCGTCACCGCCACCGTGCTCACCACGGGCGCCGTCGGCCCGCTCGCCCAGATCCACGACCGGATGCCGCTGGTGCTGCCGTCGTCCGCGTGGGACGCGTGGCTCGACCCCGACCGGCACGCCGACGACGACGAGGTCGCGTCGCTCATCACACCGCCCTCGCCCGACCTCGTCGCACAGCTGGAGCTCCGGCCGGTGTCGGCGCTGGTCAACAGCGTCCGCAACAACGGACCGCAGCTGCTGGAGGCCATGGCGGAGGAGCGGGAGCCGATCCAACTAGACCTCCTGTCAGGGCCGAACGCAAAGTAGACGGGCCCAGCACTATGGAGCCGTAGTGCTGTTTCGGCGGGCGTGCAGATCGCGTTGTGGCTCCATAACGCGGCCCCACGGCGTCGTCGTCGGACGGCAGAGCGTAGAAGGCCTCTACATTGGGTCGATGCCGACCTCTGATCCTGGAGGCGTGACCACCGAGGTCCCCACGCCGCACGGTCCGGCCCGCATCACCCGCCGCGACACCGACGGTCCCGCGCGGGGCCGGTTGCTGCTCGGCCACGGCGCCGGAGGTGGCGTCGGAGCCCCCGACCTGCTCGTCGCGGCGGGGGTGGCCCTCGCCCTCGGCGTGCACGTCGTGCTCGTGGAGCAGCCGTACCGGGTGGCCGGCCGGCGTGCCCCGGCGCCCGCGGCGCAGCTCGACGCGGCCTGGCTCGCCGTGGTGGAACACGTCCGCGACGACCTGCCGCTCGTGGTCGGGGGGCGCAGCTCGGGTGCGCGGGTGGCCTGCCGGACGGCAACGGACGCGGGCACGGTGGGCGTGCTGTGCCTGGCGTTCCCCGTGCACCCGCCGGGCAGGCCTGAGAAGGACCGGCTCCCCGAGCTGGCGATGCCGACCGTGCCGATCCTCGTCGTGCAGGGGCAGACCGACCCGTTCGGCCGCCCGGAGCCCGCGCCGGGCCGGGACGTGGTGCTGCTGCGCGGCGACCACAGCCTGAAGTCCGACGCGCCCGGCCTCCGGGCGGCAGTCACCTCGTGGTTGGGGGAGCGCCTGCCGGAGCTCGGGACGAGCAGGTCTCGTCGCTGAACGCGGCATATGTGTGATCACGTGCGAGCAGCTACTGCTGATCACCGGCCGCGCCGGCGTTCGGCGATCAAGGCGAAATGCAGCTGAGCCCGCCATCTTCAACAGCCACGATCTGCCCTTGATCGACGCACTGGCCTGCCGTTATCGGGTGCACATCGTCGTTGTTACAACCATGGACAACCGATACCGCCGATCACGGGCCGGCGCCCGGCGGCTGGATCTGGCAACAGCCTCATGTGGCCGTCGATCCACCGATCGACGGCCACGCAGCTCCGGTGGCTGAACGCCGTCCGAGGGCGGCCGCCGCAACCGACTCGGCAACGCGCTCCATGCGGACGCTGGGGCCCCATTTCCACTCACGGCGGGCAGCAGGCCATCGCTGTCGCCACCACCGTGGAGTACTGCTGATCACCGCCTCGGCCGCACTCTTCATGTGGAGGTCGTCCCCACTGCCGGCGGTCGTCGGCCCGGGCGGGGCCGGCGTTTCAGGCGGCGATCTCCGCCACCGTCGCTCCGCACAGGCGCACCAGTTCCGACGGGGCCAGCTCGATCTCCAGGCCCCGGCGGCCGCCGCTGCAGAACATCGTCTCCCACTGCTGTGCCGATGCGTCGACCACGGTCGGGAGGCGCTTGCGCTGCCCCAGCGGGGAGATGCCGCCTGCGACGTAACCGGTGGCGCGCTCGGCCGCCGCGATCTCCGCCATGCGGGCGCGCTTCCCGCCGACGGCCCCGGCCAGTGCCTTGAGGTCGAGGGTGGCGGAGACCGGTACGACGCCCACGGTGAGCGTGCCGTCCACCTCGGCCACCAGCGTCTTGTACACCCGCTCCGGGTCGAGCCCCAGCCGGTCGGCGGCCTCGGGGCCGTACGCCTGCCCGGCGCCGTGGTCGTAGCTGTGCACCCGGTGGGTGACGCCCTGTTTCGTCAGCAGCGCCGTCGCCGGGGTCCCCTTGCCTGCCACGGTGCGGAGACTAGAACAGTCATTGCGCGGGGAATCACCCGCTACCGCGGGGTGTTGACGCAGCCGTGACACAGGCAGTGATGGAGGGGCCGCGCACCGACCGGGTGCGCCGGGCGGGCTCGACCGGGCCGGGCGGCGTACCCTCAGGGCGTTACGCGGTCGCCACGGGGGTGACCGTTCCCGAGGTCGCCGCGCGGGCGACCCGGCGCGAGAGGAGCGCGGTGCCCGGCACCGAGCACGCGGCAGACGCCGTCGACGACCAGCGCGACGGCCGCCCGGTCAACGAGAGCGCGGACGGTGGACAGCCGGCCGGCGAGTCCGATGAGACCACCGAGGAGCGCGCGGCTCGTTTCGAGCGCGACGCCATGCCGCTGATCGACCAGCTGTACGGCGCGGCGCTGCGCATGACGCGCAACCCGGCCGATGCCGAGGACCTCGTCCAGGAGACCTACCTCAAGGCCTACTCGGCGTTCCGCACCTTCCGGGCGGGCACGAACCTGAAGGCCTGGCTGTACCGGATCCTCACCAACACCTACATCAACGGCTACCGGAAGCGGCAGCGCCAGCCGGTGCAGGCGCCCACCGAGGAGATCACCGACTGGCAGATCGCCCAGGCGGGAGAGCACACCTCGCAGGGGCTGCCGTCGGCCGAGATGGAGGCGCTGGACCGGCTTCCGGACAACGACGTGAAGGCTGCGTTGCAGCAGCTCCCCGACGACTTCCGGATGGCGGTGTACCTCGCCGACGTCGAGGGCTTCGCCTACAAGGAGATCGCTGACATCATGGGCACCCCGATCGGCACCGTGATGTCCCGGCTGCACCGGGGCAGGCGGCAGCTGCGGGACCTGCTCACCGGCACCGCCCGTGACCGCGGGTTCATGCGCGGACGGCAGGAGGAGGGGGTCTCCTCATGAGTTGCGGCAACCATCACGACACCGACTGCTCCGAAGTGCTCGCCGAGGTGTGGCTCTTCCTCGACCACGAGTGCGACGACTCGCGGCGCAGGCTGCTCGCCCAGCACCTGGACGAGTGCGAGCCGTGCCTGTCGGAGTACGGCCTCGACGAGAAGCTGAAGAGGCTCCTGGCCGCGAAGTGCGGCGGTGAGCACGCCCCGGCGGGGCTGAAGGACCGGCTGCGCCAGCAGATCCGGGTGGCGGTCCTGGAGCAGGCCGCGGTGACGGTGGAGGAGGGCCCTCAGGGCACCACCACCACGGTCGAGGTGCGCAGCACGCGCATCGAACAGCGCGGCTAGCACCCGCGGGGACGACGGGACGCCGCCCCCGCGGACCGGGGCGCTGTCAGGTGTTCGGCTTCTTGCCGTGGTTCGCGCCCTTCTTGTTCCGGTCGCGGCGCTTGCGTGCGCGCTTGGACATGCTCGACCTCCTCACTCCGCGGGATGCGCCGATTCTCCCACGTGGTTTCATGGACCCCAGTACGGACCGGGAGGCGGCATCGGGTGTCCACCCTGAGTGAGCTGCTCGCCGAGCACACGGAGTTGCGCGGCGACGCGGTCGAGCACCTCCAGCGTGTCGTCGCCGAGTGGCAGTTGCTGGCGGACATGTCGTTCGCCGACTTCCTGCTGTGGATCCCGTTGGCGGGGATCAACCTGGCGGGCGGCGGCGAGTTCCTCTGCGTGGCGCAGGCCCGTCCCACCACGGCGCCCACCGCGCACCCCGAGGACATCGTGGCCGCCCGGATCGGCGCCACGGAGAGCCCGCAGTTGCGGCGCGCGGTCGTCGAGGGCCGGATCTGCCGTGAGGAGAACCCACGCTGGCACCTGGAGGTGCCGGTGCGGCGCGAGACGATCCCGGTGCGGTTCGGCGGCTCGGTGATCGCGGTGCTCTCCCGGGACACCAACCTCGCCATGCCCCGGGTGCCCAGCCCGCTGGAGATCGCCTACCTCGGCAGCGCGTCCGACCTGTGCCAGATGGTGGCCGACGGCACCTTCCCGCCCACCGCGGAGGCCGTGGGAGCCGTCAGCAGCCCACGGGCGGGCGATGGCCTGATCCGGCTGGACGCGCACGGCCTCGTGGCGTACGCGAGCCCCAACGCCCTCTCGGCGTACCACCGCATGGGCCACGCCAGCGACCTCGTCGGCGTCGTCCTCGCGGACGCGATGCGCGAGGTGGTGCACGACCCGTTCGACGCGGCGGAGGTCGCGGAGCGGATCGAGGGTGCGCTCGACGGCAAGCACTCGCTGCGGATGGAGGTCCGCGCCCGCGGGGCGGTCATGTTGGTGCGTGCGATGCCGTTGCGGCCCCGCGGCGACGCGGCGGGCGCGCTGATACTGGTGCGTGACGTCACCGACCTGCGCCGTCGCGACATGGCCCTGCTGTCGAAGGACGCGACGATCCGGGAGATCCATCACCGGGTCAAGAACAACCTGCAGACGGTTGCGGCCCTGCTGCGGCTGCAGGCACGCCGCACGGCCATCCCGGAGGCGCGGATCGCGCTCGCCGAGAGCGTGCGGCGGGTGAACTCGATCGCGCTGGTGCACGAGGCGCTGTCGGTCTCGGTGGCCGAGCGGGTGGACCTCGACGAGCTCGTCGACAAGGTGCTGCCGGCCATCGGTGACGGGGCCACCGCGGAGTCCCGGGCCAAGGTGCGCCGGGAGGGCAGCTTCGGCACGCTCCCCGCCGCGCTGGCCACACCGCTGGTGCTGGTGCTCACCGAGCTGGTGCACAACGCCCTCGCCCACGCCTTCGACCCCGGGCGGGCGGGGGAGGTGGTGGTGTCGGCGAACCGCTCGAGCGGCGAGCTCGAGGTCGTGGTCGGCGACGACGGGCGTGGCCTCCCCGAGGGGATCGACCTGGAGCGTTCGACCGGCCTTGGTCTGCAGATCGTGCGGACCCTCGTGGACTCCGAACTCGGCTCCGTGCTGGAGGTGCGGCCCCGCGCGGGAGGCGGAACGGAGGCCGTCATCAAGCTCTCGTTGCGGGGACGCTAGCCTTCACCAGGAGGCCGTTGGTCCTGCAGGCGTGGTCGCGCCGCCCGGACCGTCGGCCCCCTCCGGAGCAGCCCCCGCGTGCGCCCGGTGCAACGACCGCGGGCCCGGAGCCGGGTGCAGTCCGGCTTCGGGCCCGCGGTTGGGGAAGGAAGGGATATATCAGGCAGTACGTGCCCGGGTGCGCGCGTTGCGGCGCTTCAGCGCCCGGCGCTCGTCCTCACTCATGCCGCCCCAGACGCCTGCATCCTGGCCGCTCTCGAGCGCCCAGCTGAGGCACTCGGTGACCACGGGGCAGCGCCGGCAGACGGTCTTGGCCTCGGCGATCTGCAGCAGCGCAGGACCGCTGGTCCCCACGGGGAAGAACAGCTCGGGGTCCTCGTCGCGGCAGATAGCGCGGTGACGCCAATCCATTGGTCTTCGGCTCCTTGTGCTTGCGCGATCGGGGTCGCGCCGATCGTCTGTCACGGTCTTGTGGACGCGCTTGTGAATAGTTTCACGAGCACGCTCGATCTTCAAGGGTCGAGGTCCACCCAGGTGAGCACTCTCACCCACTCAACGCAACGAGCGCCAGTACTGACGGTTACTGTGCCCGTACCGCCTGCCGTGCCGCTGCGCTGAGCGATCAACCCCGAACCGCCCACCGGGCCCGATTACCCCGCGCCCGGTCGGACCATGCGAGAGGTCCACTTACGATCACTCGCTTGTCCGTGACTACCATGGGGCAACGTTTCCCCAGGTGCGAGCCCTTATCGGCTCGACGGTCCACGAGCAGCGGTGAATGGCCTCCGATCGTCACTCCAGCGGGTGATCGGCGCGCTTGGCTGCGACGAGTTGCGTTCCTCGCACGACGACGCGTAGCGCGCCGGACACGGCCAGGAGTCGTGGTCGCCGGGCCCCAGGTCGGGCAACCGCCCCGGGTTCGCGGGCGTCACGGGCCTATCCTCGAGGGCATGAGCTCGGAGCGGGCGCCGCGCCAGGTACGTCTGGCCGGCGTGCTCGTCGGCGCCCAGGGCCTGCTGGGGCTGGGCTTCGCGGTCGCCCTGGTCGTGCGCGCGCTGGGTGCGGAGGACACGGACCTGCTGGTGCGCGACATCGTGGGTGAGGCCGGCTACTTCGTGCTCGTCGGAGCCGCGCTCATCGCCGTCGGGCTCGGCCTGGTTGCCGGTCGTCGCTGGGCACGTACCCCGGCGATCGTCACGCAGTTGCTGCTCCTGCCCGTCGTCTACACGCTGATCGGGCCGTCCCACCAGCTCGTGCTCGGCATCCTGGCGGGCGTATACGTCGTCTGCACGTTCCTGCTGCTGATCAGCGAGGCCTCCAGGACCTGGGCGATCGGGATGGACGAGCTGCGGCGGCAGGGATAGCGCCCGCCGTATCGATCTCAGGCCGTCCCGGTGCCTTCGGTGGACTGGTCCCGCGGGAGGCGCTCGCAGCGCTCGGCGACGGGGTGCCTGCGGCCGCGGCGCGCGCCGGGCACCGGCCGCGTCGTCCGCCGGCGAGCTGCCGGGCGTCAGCCCTCGGCGCTCTTCGCGAACGTCGTGAGCGCCTCGCCGTCGAGCCGGTACGTCGTCCACTCGTCCATCGCCACGGCGCCCAGCGCCCGGTAGAAGCCGATCGACGGCTCGTTCCAGTCGAGCACCTGCCACTCGAGCCGGGCGTAGCCGCGTTCGGCGCAGACGGCGGCGAGCGCGGCCAGCAGCGCCCTGCCCAGCCCGCTGCCGCGGTGGGCCGGCCGCACGAACAGGTCCTCGAGGTAGATCCCGGGTACCCCGCGCCAGGTCGAGAAGTTGCGGAACCAGATGGCGCACCCCACGACCTCGCCCGCCGACTCCGCGATGTGGCAGTGCGCCACGGGGTCGGGGCCGAACACGGCGGCGTGCAGCTGCTCCTCCGTGAGCGTGCACAGCTCGGGGCTGCGCTCGTACTCGGCGAGCTCGTGGACGAGGCCGACGACCGCGGGTACGTCCTCGGCGCGTGCTTCCCGGATCACTGGTGGCCCTTCGGGGTCAGGTTGACGTGGTCGAGCCGCGGCACGCCGCGTTCGTCGCCCAGCACCGCCCAGGACGGCGCCTCCATCGCGAACCGGACGCCGTCGGTGGGTGACAGCCCGATCCACCGGGCCACGAGGACGCGGCTGAAGTGGCCGTGCCCGACGAGCACGACGTCGCCCCGCCCGAGCGCGTCGGCGGCGTGCGCGATGACGCCGTCGGCCCGCGTGCCGACCTCGTCGGCGGTCTCCCCGCCCGGGCACGGGTGCGTCCACACCGTCCATCCCGGCACCGACTCGCGGATCTCGGCGGTGGTACGGCCCTCGTACTCGCCGTAGTCCCACTCGGAGAGCCGCTCGTCGACGCCGTCGACGCGGAACCCGGCGAGCCGGGCGGTGTCCTGCGCACGGCTGCGCGGGCTGGCGAGCACGAGAGCGGGCGGGGGGTCGTGCAGGTCCGTGACGAGCTGCCCCGCGGCGGCCGCGAGCTCCCGGCCCCGCTCGGTGAGGGGGACGTCGGTGCGGCCGGTGTGCTTGCCGGAGAGCGACCACTCGGTCTCTCCGTGACGGAGCAGGAACACGCGACCGGTCATGGCCTCGACCTTAGATGGGTGAGTGCGAACCCGGCCGTCCCTCCGATGATCGCCAGGTGCGGTTCCAGAGCCGCAAATCTGCGGCTCCACGACCGCTTACGGCGATCATGGGACTGCGGGCGACAGACCGCTGTGAGGATCCAGAATGCGCCGTCTTCCCAGAGGTACCACGTGGGACGGACGGTCGGGCCAGATGTTGCGACACGCGCCGTCAGCGGACCCAGCAAGAACTCATCGACATCGAAGTCCATGCCCAGCATGGTCCGGGCTTCACTCACGTTGAGGTCAAGAACGGGTCCCGCACCTGACTCATGACCTAGAGACGATGCGCTCGCCCGGGCTCCCGACCTGGGCTGTCCGGGGGCCGTCTGGACCGTGACCGGGCCGCCGAAAGTCGCCCGACAACGAGAAAGACGCTGACCAGCGGAAGGTCATTCCCGCTGGTCAGCGCCGCTTCGATCGCCTGGATCAGGCAGCCTGCTTGGTCTCCCAGAAGATCTTGTCGATCTGGGCGATGTAGTCGAGCAGTTCCTGGCCGGTGGCCGGGTCCGAGGAGGCCTTGGCGCCCCCGGGGCCGCCGCCCGCCTTCTTGGTGGCCTTGTTGAACAGCTCGTGCAGCTCCGGGTACTTCTCGAAGTGCGGGGGCTTGAAGTAGTCGGTCCAGAGGACCCAGAGATGGTGCTTGACCAGGTCCGCGCGCTGCTCCTTGATCTCGAGCGCCCGCGAGCGGAACTCCGGGTCCTCGTTGGACTGGTACTTCTCCTGGATCGCCTTCACCGACTCGGCCTCGATCCGGGCCTGTGCCGGGTCGTACACGCCGCAGGGGAGGTCGCAGTGCGCGGTGGCCTCCAGCCGCGGGCGGAGAATGCGGGCGAGCAGCCGCATGGGTCCTCCCTGATGGTGATCGTTCTGGCGTGTCCGACACTACTCCCGGCGTCGGGGCACAGCAGGGTGATGAGGGGGTGGGCGTGCACTGGCGGAGGGTTGCTGTGCGAGGGCCGTCGATGTCGCCCACGCTGCGGGACGGGGACGTCCTGCTCGTGCGGTTCGGAGCCCGGGTGCGTGCCGGGGACGTCGTGCTGGTGCGCTGGACCGCCCGGCCGGAGCAGCTGTCGGTGAAGCGGGCCGCGCGGCCCTCGGAGGACGGCTGGTGGGTGCTCGGCGACAACGACTTCGGCTCGACCGACTCACGGACGCTCGGCCCCGCCACGGTGCTCGCCGTGGTGCGGTGCCGGATGTGGCCCCGTCCCCGGCGGTTCCGCAGCGTCGCCTGAGTGCCGTTCGTCGCCTTCCCGCTCGGAGCGGGCGGCCGGCTGCGTAAGATCGGCGCGGTACCCGACTGCCCTTCCGCCGGGCTCGCCGCGGCATCCTGCGGCTGCTCGGCGCTCGGCCGTCCGGCAGTGGTCGCGGACCCGTGGCCCCCGGTGCACGGCGAGCGCAGGCGCCCGTGTCGGCGCCCCTGAGCACCACGAGGAAGTGGACCCGTGACGATCGCTTCAGAACGCACCATCCCCACCCGCGAGGAGATCTTCGCCGCACACGGAGGCGGCAAGCTGGGCACCGCGCTCACCGCCCCGCTGGCGGACGCGCGCGACCTCGCCGTCGCCTACACGCCCGGCGTGGCCGAGGTCAGCCGGGCCATCGCCGCCGAACCGGGCCTCGTGGCCCGCTACACCTGGACCAACCGCCTCGTCGCCGTCGTGAGTGACGGCACGGCCGTCCTCGGGCTCGGCGACATCGGCCCGCGCGCCGCGCTGCCCGTGATGGAGGGCAAGTCCGCGCTGTTCAAGGCGTTCGCCGGGCTGGACTCGATCCCGCTCGTGCTCGACACCACCGATGTCGACGAGATCGTCGAGACGCTCGTGCGGCTGCGCCCGAGCTTCGGCGCGGTGAACCTGGAGGACGTGGCCGCGCCGCGCTGCTTCGAGCTGGAGCGGCGGCTCGTCGAGGCGCTCGACTGCCCGGTCATGCACGACGACCAGCACGGCACCGCGATCGTGCTGCTCGCCGCGTTGCGCGGCGCCTGCGCGGTGCAGGACCGCGGGCTCGACGGGTTGCGCGTCGTCGTGTCCGGGGCGGGGGCGGCGGGGGTCGCGTGCGCGCGGATCCTGCTCGCGGCCGGCGTGCCCGACGTCGTCGTCCTCGACTCGCGCGGTGTGCTCGACGCCGGGCGCGGCGGGGAGAAGGCGGCGCTGGCCGCCGTCACCAACCCGCGGGGGGTGACCGGCGGCCTGGCCGAGGCCCTCGAGGGCGCCGACGTGTTCGTGGGCCTGTCGAGCGCGACGGTGCCCGAGGAGCTGCTGGCGCGGATGGCGGCCGACGCGATCGTCTTCGCGCTCTCCAACCCGGACCCCGAGGTGCACCCCGACGTCGCGAAGCGGCACGCCGCCATCGTGGCCACCGGGCGGAGCGACTTCCCGAACCAGATCAACAACGTGCTCGCGTTCCCGGGAGTGTTCCGCGGTGCCCTCGACGCGGGGGCGCGACGCATCACGGATGCGATGAAGCTCGCGGCGGCGGAGGCCATCTTCTCGGTGGCGTCCGCGGAGCTCTCGGCGGACGCGATCGTGCCGAGCCCGTTCGACCCGCGGGTCGCCCTGGCCGTGTCGTCAGCCGTCGCCGCGGCGGCGGACGGTACTACCTGAGGCCCCGGGCCTGCACGTTTGCTCCGATGGTGATCAGCATCGTCACGCACGGTGTCGACGGGGCCGTTCACTCACTCGTGGCGGTGTAGGCCGACCGAGCATTTCGGGCAGATCGTGTGGCCGTCGCCGTCGTTGTAGCGATGAGTATCGACGCCGCGACGCTGGGAGACGCACGTGAGAGAGCTCGGACACCGCCTCGGCGATGGCCCGGTGGTCGAGCCACCGACCGAGCCGCACGGTGGGTCCGACGCTGTGTTGCGGGCGGACATGTACCGCGAGCGGCACGCCGTGCTCGGTGCCGAGGTGCACCCGGAGGCGGCGTTCTTCGCCTCCACGCTGGCCCGTGCCGTCGCGGAGGCCCCGGCGCCCGATCGGGAGCGGTGCCCTGCCGTTCCGCTCCCGGCGGGGCCCGCGCTCCTCCACGACCTCGACGACCGGGTCGTGCGCGCCAACGACGCGCTCGCGGCCCTGGCCGGGGCCGCGGAGACGAGGGCGCTCGTCGGTGCCCGGATGCACCGGCTCCTCGTGGGGCCGGACCAGGACACGCAGCTGGTGCGCGCGGACGGGAGCCTCGTGCCCGTCCGCGCGGTGCGGTGGCCGCTGCCGGGCGTCGGCCTGACCGCCGTCGTGATCCTCGAGCGGGACGCCGCGCCGGTGGTGGACCCGGTCTGGGTCAGCGAGCTCGAGCGGCTGGCCCGCATCGGGACCTGGTCCTTCGACCTGGCGACCTCCTCCCTGGAGCGCAGCGGGACGCTCGACGAGCTCTACGGCTCGGTCGGGATCGACCCGGACCGCGGCTCCGGGCCCATCGAGGGCGAGCAGGTGGCTGCGCTGTGCGCGGAGCTGCGTGCCGGGAACGCCGTCGCCGACCACCACGTCGAGGTGCAGCTGCCCGGGGACGGGATGCTGAGCTGCCGGGCCCAGGTGGAGCGCGGCGCGGACGGGGCCCCGGTCCGGCTGGTCGGCATCGTGCACGACGTGAGCGCGGACCGGATCGCCAGGTTCCGGACGGAGCGCGCGGGCAGGCGCTTCGCCGACCTGATGGCGCTCGTGCCCGGCGGCGTCGCGCTGCTGGACCCCGCGGGCCGCGTCGTGGACGCCAACGGGGGCATGTGCGCGCTGCTGGACGTCCCCCTCGAACGGTTGCGGGGCACCGCGGCCACCGCCCTGTCCGCCGACGACGCACCGGCGGGCGAGGCGGCGCTGCCGGGGTGGCTGCGGCCGGTCCCCACGGGCGCACGACACGCCTACCGCGTCGACAGCGCTCCGCTGCGTCGCGCCGACGGCACCACGGTGTGGTGCGAGCTGGCCGTCACCGCGACGGCCGCGGACGACGGCGGATGGTTCTGGCTGGTGGCGTGCACCGACGTCTCGGACCGCCGCCGGGCCGCCGAGCTGCTGCGCAGCGCCGGCACGGTGGACGAGCTCACGCGCCTGCCCAACCGCGCCGCGGGGCTCGAGCTCGTGGACCGGCTGCTGGCGGGGCCCGACCGGGACCGGGTCGCGGTCGTGTGCGGCGACCTCGACGACTTCGCGCGCGTCAACTCCTCGCTCGGCCACGACGCGGGTGACGACCTGCTCGTCGCGCTCGCCGGCCGCCTGCAGCGCGAGCTGCCGTTCGGCTGCACCGCGGCGCGGTTGGGCGCCGACGAGTTCGTCGTGATCTGCGCCGACCACGCCGAGGTCGGCGGGCCGGACCTGCTCGCGCGGACCGTCGCCGACCTGCTGCGCACCACGATCACCGTGCACGGGCGCCCGGTGCAGATGACGGCGTCCGTCGGGCTCGCCACCCCGGTGCCGACGGGCGAGGTGCGGGCCGCCGACCTGCTGCGGTTCGCCGAGGCGGCCATGCACGACGCCAAGCGCCGGCAGTCCCGCGGCGGCATCGGGATCGCCACCGACGGCGTGGTCAGCTCGGCCACCAAGGCCCTCGAGCTGGAGGCCGAGCTGCGGGCGGCGATCGCGGGCGACGGGCTCGTGCTCGACTACCAGCCCGTGGTGGGCCCCGACGGCACGGTGCTCTCGGCCGAGGCGCTCGTGCGCTGGCCGCACCCGGAGCGCGGGCTGATCCCGCCTGCGGACTTCCTGCCCGTCGCGCAGCGCAGCGGCCTGCTGCGCGACCTGGACCTCTGGGTGTTGCGCGCCGCCACGCGCGAGGCGGCGGCCTGGCCCGAGCACCGCGGGCGCCGGTGCGCGGTCGCCGTGAACCTGGCCGGGCTGCTGCCCGGGGACGCGGGGTTCAGCGCCGCCGTGAGCGACGCCGTCTCCGAGGCCGGCCTCGAGTGGGACCGCCTCGTGCTCGAGCTCGTCGAGACCAGCCTCGTCGCCCTCCCACCGCCCGCGCTCGCGGCGATGGCCGAGCTCACCGAGCGCGGTGTCCGGTTCGCCGTGGACGACTTCGGCACCGGCTACTCCTCGCTGGCGCGGCTCAAGGAGCTGCCGGCGCAGACGGTCAAGGTCGACCGCGCGTTCGTGACCGGCATCGCCGACGACCCGGCCGACTTCGCCGTCGCGCGCGCCGTCGTGGACATGGCGCGGGCCATGGGGCGCACCACCGTGGCCGAGGGCGTGGAGACGGCGGAGCAGTTCCACGTGCTGCGCGGCATCGGCGTGGACGCCTACCAGGGCTGGCTGTTCTCCCGGCCGGTGCGGTCCGCCGGCGTGCGTGACGTCCTCGCCCGCGGGAGGCTCGCGACCCCCGCATCCGCCGGCCGTTCATGGGCCGTCTGATCGCGGACCGATCACATCGGTCGCGGTTGTCGGTCCCTCACGTTAGCCTCGCTGGTTAGTGGCGACCGGCAAGGGGTCGTCGGCGAACACGGAGGTCCCTCGGATGATCGAGTTCCGGGGCGTGACCAAGCGCTTCCCCGACGGCACCGTTGCGGTCGACCACCTCGACCTCGTCGTCGAGGCCGGTGGGATCACGGTCTTCGTCGGGCCGTCCGGCTGCGGCAAGACCACGTCCCTCCGGATGATCAACCGCATGATCGAGCCCACCGAGGGCACGATCATGGTCGACGGGCGCGACGTCACCGCCACCGACGCCGCCGAGCTGCGCCGCGGCATCGGCTACGTCATCCAGCAGGCGGGGCTCTTCCCGCACCGCACCATCCTCGACAACATCGCCACGGTCCCGCTGCTGCTCGGCTGGAGCAAGGCGAAGGCCCGCTCGCGCGCCGCCGACCTGATGGAGATCGTCGGCCTGGCGTCGGAGATGGCGGGGCGCTACCCCTCGCAGCTGTCGGGCGGGCAGCAGCAGCGCGTCGGCGTGGCCAGGGCGCTGGCCGCCGACCCGCCGATCCTGCTCATGGACGAGCCGTTCAGCGCGGTCGACCCGGTGGTGCGCGAGAGCCTGCAGGACGAGCTGCTGCGCCTGCAGTCCGAGCTGGGCAAGACCATCGTGTTCGTCACCCACGACATCGACGAGGCGATCAAGCTGGGCGACAAGGTCGCCGTGCTGCGCGTCGGCGGCGTGCTCGCGCAGTACGACCAGCCGGGCCAGATCCTCGCCCGGCCCGTCGACGACTTCGTCGACAACTTCGTGGGTCGCGACCGCGGCTACCGCGGCCTCGGCTTCCTGTCGTCCGCCGACATCCCCATCGGCGAGCTGCCCACCGTCGGCCTGGGCGAGCCGCTGCCCGACGACGACGCCTGGGTGCTGGTCGTCGACTCCGATCGCTACCCGCAGGGCTGGCTGAACGGGGCGGAACGGAACGGGGCCACCGTCGTCGACGCCGAGCACCTCGTGCCGGGCGGGTCGCTCTACGACATCGGGAGCGGTTCGCTGCGCAGCGCACTGGACGCGGCGCTGTCGTCGCCGTCGGGCCGCGGCGTCGCGATCGACGGCGAGGGGCGGGTTGCGGGGTCGATCACCGCCGATGACGTGCTGCGTGCGCTGGACGATGTCCGGCGGGACGTGGCCGCGGCCTGAGAGGACACCCGTCCGTGGTCTGGGAGTGGATCCCCCGCAACGTCGGCCGGATCGTCGGGCTGCTCGGCGAGCACGTGGTGCTGTCGCTGCTGCCGGTGATCATCGGGCTGGTGCTCGCCGTCCCGCTCGGCTGGTACGCCAACCGCAGCGCCCCGGCGCGCGCCGTGCTCATCCCCGCATCCGGGTTGCTCTACACGATCCCGTCCCTCGCGTTGTTCGTCCTGCTCCCCGGCATCCTCGGCACGCAGGTCAAGAGCCCCGTCAACGTCATCGTCGCGCTCACGATCTACACGGTCGCGCTGCTCGTGCGCACCATCGCCGACGCCCTTGCCGCCGTACCGGGCATGGTCGTCGCCTCCGCCACGGCGATGGGGTTCCGCCCGGCGAGGCGGTTCGTCGCGGTGGAGCTCCCCCTCGCGGTCCCGGTCCTGGTCGCGGGCCTGCGCGTCGCCACGGTGGCGAACATCAGCCTCGTCAGCGTGGGCGCGCTCATCGGTGTCGGCGGGCTCGGCGGTCTCTTCACAGACGGCTACCAGCGCAACATCCCGAGCGAGATCGTGGCGGGCATCGCGCTGATCGTGATTCTGGCGCTGCTCGCGGATGCCGTCCTGCTCGCCGCCGGGCGCCTCGCCACCCCGTGGGAACGGGCGAGCCGAGGGACGACGAGGAGCCGAGCGTGAACATCGTCAACGAGGTGGTGGCGTGGCTCACCACGTCCGCGAACTGGACCGGCGGCGGCGGTGTGCCGATCCGGCTGGTGGAGCACCTGTACTACAGCGGGCTCGCGTTGTTGCTCGGGTTGGTGGTGGCCGTCCCGATCGGGGTGGTGGTCGGGCACACCGGGCGGGGCAGCTTCCTGGTCGTGGGCGTCGCCAACGGGCTGCGGGCGCTTCCCGAGCTGGGGCTGCTCATCCTGCTCGTGCTCTCGATGGGCATCGGCCTGCTCCCGGTCGTCCTCGCCCTCACCGTGCTCGCCGTGCCGCCACTGCTGGCCGGCACGTACGCGGGCGTCCGCAACGTCGACCGGTCGGTCGTCGACGCCGCCCGCGGCATGGGCATGCGGGAGGCCCAACTGCTCTTCAAGGTCGAGCTGCCGAACGCGCTGCCGCTGGTGCTCGGCGGCGCGCGGTCGGCGGCGCTGCAGGTGATCGCCACTGCGGCGGTCGCGGCGTACGTGAGCTACGGCGGGCTCGGCCGCTACCTCATCGACGGTCTGCGTCAGCAGGACTACGCCCAGATGGTCGCGGGCGCACTGCTGATCGCCCTGCTCGCGCTCGTCGTCGAGGCCGTGCTCGCGCTGGTGCAGCGGGCGGTCGTCTCGCCCGGCCTGCGCGGCGGTTCCCTGCGATCGCCCACCGTCGACGTCGCCCGCCCCGAACCCGACGCTCCTCCCGCCCCACGAACCCCCGCTCCCGAACTCGCTGGAGTCGAACGATGAAGCGCACGTCCACCCTCCTCGCCGGCGCATTCGCAGGGCTACTGCTGCTGTCGGCATGCGGCGGCGGGGGCGACCCGCTCGCCCCGGGCGGCGGCGGTGAGGAACCCGCGGCCGCCGACACCATCCGCATCGCATCCGCCGACTTCCCGGAGAACCGCCTCCTCGCGGAGATCTACGCGCAGGCGCTGGAGAAGGCCGGAGTCACGGTCGAGCGGGACTTCGGCATCGGTGCCCGTGAGGTCTACTTCCCGGGCATGAAGGACGGCTCGTGGGACCTCGTCCCCGACTACACCGGGGTGCTCCTGCAGTTCATCAACCCCGACGCCACCGAGACCGCCCCGGACGCGGTCTACGACGCGCTGAAGGCCCAGGCGCCCGCCCCGCTCACCGTGCTCGAGCGCTCGGCGGCCGAGAACAAGGACGCGATCGTCGTCACGGCCGCCACCGCGCAGCAGTACGGCACCTCGCTCGCCGACTACGGACCGGTGTGCGGGCAGCTGGTGTTCGGCGGCCCGCCCGAGTTCGAGACCCGGCCCGACGGGCTGCCGGGTATCGCGGAGACCTACGGGTGCACGTTCAAGGAGTTCCGCGCGCTCGACACCGGCGGGCCGGTCACGGTCGCGGCGCTCGCCGACGGCACGGTGCAGGCAGCCGACCTGTTCACCACCGACCCCGCCATCGAGGAGAACGGGTTCGTGGCGCTCGAGGACCCGCAGAGCAACTTCGCCGCGCAGAACGTCGTGCCGCTGATCAACTCGGCGAAGGCAACCCCGCAGGTCACCGAGGCGCTCAATGCCGTGTCGGCCAAGCTCGACACGGAGGGCCTCGTCGAGCTGAACCGCCAGCTCAACGCCCCGGACAAGCCGGAGGTCGACACGGTCGCGAAGGGCTGGCTCTCCGCCAACGGGATGTAGCCGCCAGATCCGATCGTACGAACGGCACTCTCGTCCGATAGAGCTGGACGAGAGTGCCGTTCGTACGAAAATTGATCTCCTTCGACTTGCTGGCGGCGGCCCTACCCGACCTGCGGGTCCGCTCCCTGATCTGACTCGTGGGAAGCGCGCGCGAAGCGCAGCGACCGGGCGGCGGACCGCGTCACCAGCCCGCCGACCACCACGGTGAACGCGATGACGAGGCCGGTCGCCGGGGTGACCGGGAGCGGTCCGTCCTCGCCGGGCATCAAGAGGTTCATGACGACGGACATGCCGCCGCAGCCGACGACGCCGAGGGCGCCGAGGAGGCCGGTGAGCCCGGTGACCCAACGGGACAGCGGGTGGCCCTGGAACGTGGCCAGCAGCAGGACGAACGCGGCCGCCGTGATCAGCACGGTGAGGACGTCGGTGGCGCGGGCCAGCGCGGTGACCGCGGCCGTCGGGGGAGCCGGCCAGCCGTGTCCCGTCATCCACAGCGCGTCCCACGCGAGGAGATCGGCGGGGAACGTCACGACGAGCAGCAGCGATGTGCGCCGTCCTTGCCGGGCGGTGAGCTCCTCCTGCAGCAGCGGAGCCACCTGGCGTACGGAACCGAACTCGCGGACGGCCGCGGTGGCGGCGCGCTGCGGGTCGAGGCCCCGGTCGAGGTGGCCGGCAACGGCGTCGGCGAGGCCGTCGCGCACCTCGGCGATCATGCTCCGCTTCACGGCGGCGGGCCCGCGCAGCACGCGGTCGAGCTCGGCGACGTGGGCACGGACCGGGTCGACGGCGGCCGTCACGACGTGCCTGCCGCCGGCCGCAGGACGGCATCGACCACCGCGCTGAACTCGGTCCAGTCGGCGCGCTGGCCGGCGAGGGCGTGCCGGCCGGCCCTGGTGAGGGTGTACGTGCGCCGTTCGCGCCCGCCCACCGTGCTCCAGGCGCCCGACAGCAGCGCCGCCCGCTCCAGGCGGCGCAGGGCCGGGTAGACGGTGCCCGTGGGCAGGTCGAGCCGGCCGCCGCTGAGGCCCTGCAGCGCCTCGATGATCGCGTAGCCGTGCCGCGGGCCGTCCTCGAGCACCGCGAGGATCAGCCCGTCCAGGTGGCCGCGGACGGCGTCGGGCTTCATATCCAGGAATCCTACCTATCCCGTGCCCCGAAACATCCGGCCCGTATCAGGGAGATCCCGGATTTATAAGTAGGCTGTCTACCTATAACGTCCGTGGCCGTGGACACCCTCGCACCCCCAGCGGCCGCTCCGACCAGGAGACCGCGGGTATCGCTCTGGACGTTGCGGTTCCTGCTCACCGGGCACCTCGTCGCCGTGCTCGCCCAGCCCGTGCTCGCCGGTCGCTACCTCACCGGTGACGTCGACGCGATCACGGTGCACGGCCTCCTCGGATCGCTGCTGTCGCTGGTGGCCATGGCCCTCATCGCCGGTGCCCTGGGCTACGTCCTCTTCGGGCGTGGACGGCTCTGGGTGCTGCCGGTCACCGTGCTGCTGTTCCTCGCCGAGGGCTACCAGATCGGGATGGGCTACTCCCGGGAGCTGGCGGTGCACGTGCCGCTCGGCGTCGCGATCGTGGTCGTGGCCGTGCTGCTCACCGCATGGGTCTGGACCCCGTCGGCCGCTCGCCCGCGGGGCCGGCGATGAACATCTCGCGGCGGGGGTTCCTCGGCATGCTGGGTGGGGCGGCGGCGCTCGCCGCGCTCCCGGCGTGCGGGTCGGGCGCGACGGCAGGTTCCACGGGGGAGGTGCTGGCGAGCGCGGCGCCGTTGCCGGAGCCGTTCCGGGTGCCGCTGCCGGTGCCGCCGGTCGCGCGGCCCGTCGGCGTCGACGATGCCGGGGCGCAGCTGTACCGGGTGACGCAGCGGGTGGCCGACGCGGAGATCCTGCCCGGGCTGCGCACGCCGATCCTGGGCTACGACGGGATCTTCCCCGGCCCGACGTTCGAGACGCGCCGGGGCGAGCCGCTGGTGGTGCGGTACCGCAACGAGCTGCCCGTGCCGACCGTGGTGCACCTGCACGGCGGGCACACCCCGGCCGAGCACGACGGCTGGCCGCTGGATCTCGTACTGCCCGTCGGTGACACGAGCGGCTGGAGCCATCACGGCATGACCGGTGACCTCGCCGCCGGCGAGCGCGAGCACCGGTACCCGAACGACCAGCGGGCCGCCACGCTCTGGTACCACGACCACCGGATGGACTTCACCGGCCCGGCCGTCTACCGCGGGCTGGCCGGGTTCCACATCGTGCGCGACGACGTCGAGGACGCCCTGCCGCTGCCCCGCGGCGAGCGCGAGCTGCCGCTCATGATCTGCGATCGCGCGTTCGCCGCCGACGGCTCGTTCGCCTATCCCGGGCTCGACCAGGGGATGCGCTCGCTCCCCGGCGTGGAGGACGACTGGATGGAGGGTGTGCTCGGCGACGTCGTGCTCGTCAACGGGGCGCCGTGGCCGGTGCACGAGGTCGATGCCGCGCGCTACCGGCTGCGGCTGCTGAACGCCTCGAACGCCCGCCGCTACCGCCTCGCCCTCACCGTTCCCGGTGGCCCGGACGTGCCGTTCGTGCAGATCGGGTCCGACGGCGGGCTGCTCGGGGCGCCGCAGGAGCACGGGGCGATCGAGATCGCGCCGGGGGAGCGGTTCGACGTGGTGGTGGACTTCTCGGCGCTGCCCGTCGGCACCGAGGTGACGATGGTGAACGGCCTGGACGGCGGGCCGGCCGGCCGGGTGCTGCGGTTCCGGGTGGTGCGCGCTGCCCGCGACGACAGCCGGGTGCCGGACCGCCTCGCCGACGTCGAGCCGTTGGTGCCGCCGGCGGGCGCCCGGCAGCGCACGTTCCGGTTCAACCGCGGCGCCGTCGGTGACCACAAGGGCTGGACGATCAACGGCACGTCGTTCGACCCGAACACCTCGCTCGCCGACATCCCGCTCGGTGAGACCGAGGTGTGGCGCTTCGTCACCGACGTGCACCACCCGGTCCACCTGCACCTGGACGCGTTCCAGGTGCTGAGCCGCGGCGGCCGGGACCCCGGCACCTACGACGCCGGCTGGAAGGACACCGTGGACGTGCGGCCGGCGGAGGTCGTCGACGTGGCGGTGCGGTTCTCCGACCACGCCGGCCGGTTCGTCTTCCACTGCCACAACCTCGAACACGAGGACATGGCGATGATGGCGACGATCAGGACGGTGTGACCGGCAGGCGCCCGGCGGCGAGGAACAGCGGCATCGCGACGAAGAGCCGGTCGCGGTCGGCCCGCGTGCGCTGCTCCCCGAGCCACGCGTCGCCCTGCTCCTGGCTCACCACGCCGGCCCGCACCGCGCCCGTGACCAGCCGGGTGACGGTGAAGAGCGCCAGCTCCTGATCGTCGAGGACGGGCGTGTGCACCTCGCAGACGACGTCGTCGAAGCCGGCGTCCAGCAGCAGGTTGCGGTAGCGGCGGGCCACCCGGCCGTGCACCATGTCGTCGGCGGCCGCGGCCACGATCGTCCTGGTGAGCACGGGGTCGTCGGAGTCGATCACGTATGCGTCCCAGTCCTGGCCGACGAGGGCGATCCGCCCGCCCGGTGCGAGCACCCGGCGGGCCTCGGCGCAGGCCTTCGCCGGGTCGTCGAGCACGTGGTAGAGCTTCTCGGCCCGGTACCCGTCGAGGCTCCCGTCGGGGAACGGCAGCGCCACGGCGTCGCCCACCTCGAACCGGTGGCCCGGGTGGTGCTCGCGGGCGAAGGCGACGGCCTCCTCGGCGGCGTCGATGCCGACGGCGTCCGACCCGAGGTCCGCGAGCTCGGCCACGGCGGTGCCACCGCCGCACCCGACGTCCACCACCCGGCGGCCGTGCTCGACCTGCAGCAGCTCGTACGACCGGCGCCGCAACCGGACGGAGGCCGGCCGGCGGTCGAAGGCGACGAGGAGTTCCAGAAAGGTCTTGTCCACGGGGTCGACCCTGCCTTTTCATGTTGACGTGAAGTCAAGCTCCGGCCAGGACGAGATGACGATCGGCGAGCTGGCCGACCGGTTCGGTCTCGCCACGCACGTCCTGCGGCACTGGGAGGCGGTCGGCCTCCTCACGCCCGTGCGCCGCGTGAGCGGGCGACGCCGGTACGGCCGGGACGGGCTCGCGCGGGTGGCCCTCATCCAGCAGTTCAAGGAGCTCGGCTTCGGGTTGGAGCAGGTTCGCGCGATGCTGAACACCACGGACCCCGCGGCCCGCAAGGAGGTGCTCGCCCGGCACGACGCCGAGCTGGAGCGCCGCATCGCGTCGGCCACCGCGGCGCGGGAGCTGATCGGCCACGGGCTGAGGTGCCCGGCGCCCGACTTCATCGAGTGCCCGAACTTCCTGGCCGGGCTCGAGGCCCGCATCCCGCCGGCCGGCGGGCGTCGGTGACCCACGTACGCGGGCTCGACCTGCACCTGGACGTCGGCGCGGGCAGGGGGCGCGGCCGCGCGCTCGAGGCCGCGCTGCGCGCCGCGGTGCGGTCGGGCCGCCTCGCACCGGGCACCCGGCTGCCGGGCACCCGCAGCCTCGCGGCCGATCTCGGCCTGTCCCGCGGCACCGTCGTGCAGGCGTTCGGCCAGCTCGTGGCGGAGGGCTGGCTGGTCGGCGTGGCGGGCTCGGGCACGGTGGTCGGCACGGTCCCGGCCGTGTCCCACCCGGCCGAACCGGACGGCCGCCCGGCCCCGGCCCACCCCGGTCCCGCGATCGACCTGCGGCCCGGGCGGCCCGACCTCAGCGCGTTCCCCCGCACGCCCTGGGCGGGCGCCGTCCGGCGGGCGCTCACCGGGAGCGCCGTCCTGCTGGACTACCCCGACCCCGCCGGCCTCCCGGCGCTGCGGGCCGCGGTCGCCGAGCACGTCGCACGGACCCGCGGCGTGCGGGCGAGCCCGGACGCCGTCGTCGTGACGGCGGGGTTCACGCAGGCGCTGGCCCTGCTGGCCCGGGTCGCGCACCGGCGCGGGATCAGGCACGCCGGGGTCGAGGACCCGAGCTTCGCGCGCCACCGGCACGTGCTGCGCGCCGCCGGGCTGAACCTGGTCCCGCTGCCCGTCGACGATGCGGGCGCCGACCCGGCCGCGCTCCCCGATGAGCCGGCGCTCACGCTGCTCACGCCGGCCCACCAGCACCCGTACGGCGTGGTGCTCGCGCCCGCGCGGCGGGCCGCCGTGGTGGAGTGGGCCCGGCGCTGCGACGGCTTCGTCGTGGAGGACGACTACGACGGCGAGTTCCGCTACGACCGGCAGCCGGTCGGGGCGATGCAGCCCCTCGATCCGGACCGCGTCGTGTTCGCCGGCAGCGCGAGCAAGACCCTCGCACCGGGCGTGCGCCTGGGCTGGCTGGTGGTTCCGCGGGCACTGCGGGCGGCCCTGGACGCCGAGATCACGGCGTTCGGCGCCTGGGCCCCGGCCGTCGACCAGCTCGCCCTCGCCGACCTGCTCGCACGCGGCGAGTACGACCGGCACGTGCGGCGGATGCGACTGGTCTACCGGGCGCGACGGCAGGAGCTCGGGGCCCGGCTCGCGGCGGTCGGCGCGTCACCGGCCGGGGTGGCGGCCGGGCTGCACGCGCTGCTCCCGCTCGGCTCGGCGGAGCGGGAGCGGGCGACGGTGGCGGCCGCCGAGCGGGCCGGTGTGCACGTGCACGGCCTGCACACCGGCGGCTACTGGCACCGGCCCGGCCCGGACCGCCCCGGCGCGCTCGTGGTCGGCTACGCGACGCCCGCGGGCCACGCGTGGCGCGGGGCGCTCGACGCCCTCACCGAGCTGCTGCGGTGAGGGGGAAGCCCTGGCGCCACGACGGGTGCTGAGGCGTCCAGCCGAGCTTCTCCCGGGCGAGCCGGTTGTCCGCGCCGCGGGCCCACGCCCGCCGTGGCGCGTCCGAGACCGGCGGCGGCGGTGCTCCCACGGCCGCGCAGAAGGCCGGCACCCAGTCGCGGGTGGCCGCCGGCTCGTCGTCGCACACGTTGACCGCGCCGGACGGCCAGTCCAGCGCGGCCACCGCCGCCGCGGCCGCGTCGTCGACGTGCAGGAAGCTCGTCACGTCCCCGTCGGCCACCAGCCGGCCGGCAACGGCGTCGGCGACGCGCAGCCCGTCCGGGGCGAACCAGGTGCCCGGGCCGTAGAACATCCCGTAGCGCAGCGCCACCCACTCCGGCGCCTCGCGCACCGCCGCCTCGAGCGCGGCGATCCCGCGCACGGACCCGGCACGTGGCTCGGGGGCGTCGAGGTCGAACGGGGTGTCCTCGTCGGCGGGGTCGTCCCCGCCGGTGTAGGCCCAGGCGATGCTCTGCGCCACGATCCGGCGGGCCCCGGCGGCGAGGGCGGCGTCGACGAGGTGGCGGGTGCCGGTGACGCGCAGCTCGGAGTTGGCGGCGAGGTCCGCCGCGCCGAGGTCGGTGATCTGGTGCAGCACCACCTCGGGCTCGGCGGCGCGGACCGTCGCCGCGAGCGCGCCGGCGTCACGCACGTCGACGACGGCGGCGTGCGCCCCCGCGGCACGGAGCAGGGCGGCCCGCTCGGGCCTGCGGGTGAGCGCGGTGACGTGGTGGCCGTCGGCGACCAGCAGCGGGACGAGCCGCCTCCCGACGACGCCGGTGGACCCGGCCAGCAGGATGCGCACCGGGCTCAGGCCTGCACCGGTCGCGGCGCCCGCAGGTGGCGGCGTTCGGCGAGCTCGGCCTCGTCGACCAGGGTGAGCATGGGCGCCCCCGGCGCGTGGATCATCACCACGACGAACCGGCTCCGGGCATCGGCGAGCGCGTTCCCGGCCTGGTAGTGGATCACGTCGCCGCCGGGCTCCCAGAACGCCTCACCGGCCCGGATCACCCGCTCCGGCTCGCCCTCCAGCTCCCAGACGATCGCCCCCTCGGTGACATAGCCGAACACCGGGCCGGAGTGGCGGTGCGGCGGCGTACCCGGATCGCCGGGCGGCACCTCGACCGTGGCCGTCATGACCTCGGCGCCGTCGGGGACCGGCGGCAGGGGCTGGTGCTCGAGTGACGTGAAGATGGAGTTCGAGGACTGCACGGCCCGACGCTAACCGAGAACCGGTCCACCAACATGGACCAGTTCCGGATGGATCTGCTGTACCGGCTCGCGCTGCAACGAGGGGCCTCACTGCGCGGGCAGGCCCTCCACGATCGCCACCGCCGACGTGCTGCACCGCTTCCGGATCTCGGCGACCTCCTGGTACTCCGGCGAGTTGTAGAAGGCCAGCGCGGCGTCGTAGCTCGGGAACTCCACCACCACGAAACGCGGCAGCCACTCTCCCTCCAGCCGCATGGACCTCGCGCCGCGCGAGAGGTAGCGGCCGCCGTGCTCGGCGATCAGGACCTGCGCCTTCGCCTTGTACTCCTCGTAGCCGTCGGGGTCGGTCACCTCGCCGTGCAGGATGAGGTAGCCGGGCATGAGACCTCCAGGGTTAGCGACCCGGACCGGAGGTCCGGTGCGCAAATCGGCGGATCCAGGTTCTCGCTGGGTGTGCCGGCGGGCCGGCCTCGTACCGGGCGTACTCGGCCGGTTCGCCGGTGCGCCCAGCGGGAAGCTGGGCCGTCGAATTGTGTGGTGGACCTCCGGTCCGGGACGCTACGACAGGGCGGGGATCACCGACGCGCCGTACGCGTCGATCGTCGCCTCCCTGGCGTCGTGCATGGCGTAGATCGCGAACTGGTCGACTCCCAGCTCCTTCAGCTCGGCGAGCCGTTCGAGCTGCGCGGACGGCGGGCCGAGCAGGCAGAACCGCTCGACGACCTCGTCGGGCACGAAGTCGGTGGACCGGTTGTCGGCGCGGCCGTGGTGGCTGTAGTCGTAGCCGGCGCGGCCCTTGATGTAGCCGGTGAGCGCGGCGGGCACCGCCGCGGACGTCTCGCCGTAGCGGGTGACGAGGTCGGCGACGTGGTTGCCGACCATCCCGCCGAACCAGCGGCACTGGTCGCGGGCATGCCCCGAGGATTCGGCGCTGCCGTCGCCGACGTACGCCGGGGCCGCCACGCAGATCGTGATCGTCGCGGGGTCCCGGCCGGCGGCCTCCGCCGCGGCGCGCACGGTCTTGACCGTCCACTCCACGAGGTACGGGTCGGCGAGCTGGAGGATGAACCCGTCGGCCGCGCGGCCGACGAGGTCGAGCGCCTTCGGCCCGTACCCGGCCATCCAGACCGGCAGCCTCGTGCCCTCGGCGACCCACGGGATCTGCACCGCGGTGCCGCGCAGATCGACGGCGCGGCCCTCCGCGAGGTCGCGGATCACGCGGATCGACTCCTCCAGCCGGGCGAGGGTCGTGGGCGGGCGGCCCTGCACGCGCACGGCCGAGTCGCCCCGGCCGATGCCGCAGACGGTGCGGTTGCCGAACTGCTCGTTCAGCGTGGCGTGCAGCGACGCGATGACCGTCCAGTCGCGGGTGGCCGGGTTGGTCACCATCGGCCCGACCGTCAACCGCTGAGTCCGCTCCAGGATCCGCGGGTAGATGACGTAGGGCTCCTGCCAGAGCACGTGCGAGTCGAACGTCCAGCCGTGGCTGAACCCGAGCTCCTCGGCCCGCACCATGAGGTCGACGACGGCCTGTGCAGGCGGGTCGGTCTGCAGAACGACCCCGATGTCCATGGTGGTCACCTGAGGTACTGGCAGGTGTCGCGGGTGAGGAACGAGCCGTCGCCCGCCGAGCCGCGGTACTCGCCGCCGTCGACGATCACGCGGCCGCGGCTGAGCACCGTGCTGACCTTCCCGGTGGTCTCGCGCCCCTCGTAGCAGGAGTAGTCGACGGCCATGTGGTGCGTCTGCGCGGAGTGCACCTGGGTGGCCGCCGGGTCGTAGATCACGATGTCGGCGTCCGACCCGGGCGCGATCGTGCCCTTGCGCGGGTAGAGCCCGAACATCTTCGCGGGCGTGGCGGAGGCGATCTCGATCCAGCGTTTCCGCGAGATGTGCCCGTCCACCACGCCCTGGTGCAGCAGGTCCATCCGCGTCTCGACGCCCGGCAGCCCGTTCGGGATCTTCGAGAAGTCGCCGATGCCCATGTCCTTCTGCCCCTTGAAGCAGAACGGGCAGTGGTCGGTGGACACGACCGACAGGTCGTCGGTGCGCAGGCCCCGCCACAGCGCGGCCTGGTGCTCGGCCGGGCGCAACGGCGTCGAGCAGACGTACTTGGCCCCCTCGAACCCGGGGCGGGCCAGGTCGTCGGTGGAGAGGAACAGGTACTGCGGGCACGTCTCGGCGAAGGCGTTGTAGCCCTCGTCGCGGGCCGCCGCGACCTGCGCCAGCGCCTGAGTGGCCGAGAGGTGCACGATGTAGATCGGCGCGCCCGCAACCTGCGCGAGCTTGATCGCCCGGTGCGTCGCCTCGGCCTCCAGCAGCGCGTGGCGCACCTCGCCGTGGTAGCGCGGGTCGGTGTGGCCCTTGGCGAGCGCCTGCTCCACCAGGACGTCGATCGCGATGCCGTTCTCGGCGTGCATCATGACCAGCCCGCCGGTCTCGGCGCCCTTCTGCAGCGCCCGCAGGATCTTGCCGTCGTCGGAGTAGAAGACGCCCGGGTAGGCCATGAACAGCTTGAAGCTCGTGACGCCCTCGCCGACGAGCGCCTCCATCTCCTTGAGCGAGCCCTCGTTGACGTCGGCGAGGATCATGTGGAACGCGTAGTCGATCGCGCAGTTGCCGTCGGCCTTCGCGTGCCAGGCGTCGAGGCCCTCGCGCAGCGAGCCGCCGACGGACTGGATCGCGAAGTCGATGATCGTCGTCGTGCCGCCCCACGCCGCGGCGCGGGTGCCGGTCTCGAACGTGTCGATGGCCTTCGTGCCGCCGAAGGGCATCTCCATGTGCGTGTGCGCGTCCACGCCACCGGGCACGACGTAGCGGCCCGTGGCGTCGATGACGGTGTCCGCGGTCCAGGACTGCGCGAGCGCCGGATCGGCGAGGGCCACCACCTTCTCGTCCTCGACCAGTACGTCCGCCGAGAGCTCGTCCGACGCGGTGATCACGAGGCCGTTGCGGATGAGCGTGCGGGTCATGGCGTGACCTCCTCGATCGCGGCCACCAGGATGGCGAGGCCTTCCGCCGCCTCGTCGGCGGTGAGGGTCAGCAGCGGGGCGATGCGCAGCGCGTTGCCGTGCAGCCCGCCCTTGCCGACGAGCAGCCCGCGGCGCTTGCACGCCTCGAGCACGGCCGTCGCGAGCTCCGGCGCGGGCTCGCCGGGCGTACCCGTCCCCGGACGCACCAGCTCGACGCCGATCATCAGGCCCTTGCCCCGGACGTCGCCCACGATCGGAGACCCGACCGCGCGCAGGCCCTCGAACAGGGTCGGCCCGTGCCGGGCGGCGTTGCCCTGCAGGTCGTGGTCGAGCACGTAGCGCAGGTTGGCCAGCGCGCCCGCCGACGTCAACGGCGAGCCGCCGAACGTCGAGATCGAGTTGGCGGAGAGGCAGTCCATCACCTCGGGCCGCGCGATCACGCCGCCCATGGACAGCCCGTTGCCGATGCCCTTGGCGAACGTGACGATGTCCGGGGTGGCGCCGTGGGACTGCCAGCCCCAGAAGTGCTCCCCGGTGCGGCCCCACCCGGTCTGCACCTCGTCGGAGATCCACAGGATCCCGCGCTCGCGCAGCACCTCGGCGAACGCGCCCAGCAGCCCGTCCGGGCCCGACGTGAACCCGCCGACGCCCTGGATCGGTTCCGCGATCAGGGCCGCGACGTCACCGCCCGCCTGGTCGAGCACCTCCTTCAGGTCCGCCACGCACGCGGCGATGAACTCGCCGTCGGACAGGTGCGCGAACGGCGAGCGGTACCGCTGCCCGCCGTGCACGTAGTAGACCTGGAACGGCGAGAGCGACGTGGGCGACCACGTGCGGTTCCCGGTGATCGCCACCGTCGAGAACGAGCGCCCGTGGTAGCTGTTGCGCAGCGCCAGGATCTGGTTCGACCGCCGCAGCGAGCTGGCCAGCAGCAGCGCGGTGTCGTTGGCCTCGGTGCCGCTCGTCGTCAGGAACACCTTCGCGTCCGGGATCCCGGACACGGACGCGATCTGCTCGGACAGCTCCACCATCGGCCGGTTCAGGTAGAGCGTGGAGCTGTGGATGATCCGGCCGGCCTGGTCGGCGACGGCCTTCGTCACCTCGGGAAGGGCGTGCGCCGTCATCGTGGTGAGGATGCCGCCGAAGAAGTCCAGGTAGCGCCGGCCGTCGGCGTCCCAGACGTAGCGGCCCTCGCCGCGCTCGATCTCGATGGGCTCCTGGTAGTAGATCGCCAGCCAGGACGGGAGGACGGCGCGGGTGCGCGCGAGCAGGTCGTCGCCGGCGCTCATGCTTGCACCAGCGGGTCGTAGGCGTCGGGTCGCCGGTCGCGGTAGAACGCCCACTGCTGGCGCACCTCGTCGATCATCCCGAGGTCGAGGTCGCGCACCACGAGCTCCTCGTCCCGGTCGGACGCCGGCTCGCCGACGAACTGCCCGCGCGGGTCGACGAAGTAGCTGGTGCCGTAGAAGTCGTTGTCGCCGTACTCCTCCACGCCTACGCGGTTGATCGCCGCGATGAAGTACTCGTTGGCGACGGCGGCGGCCGGCTGCTCCAGCTTCCACAGGTACGCCGAGAGCCCGCGGCTGGTGGCGCTCGGGTTGTAGACGATCTGCGCCCCGGCCAGTCCCAGTGCACGCCAGCCCTCGGGGAAGTGCCGGTCGTAGCAGATGTAGACGCCGATGCGGCCGACCGCGGTGTCGAACACCGGCCAGCCGAGGTTCCCGGGCCGGAAGTAGTACTTCTCCCAGAACCCCGTGACCTGCGGGATGTGGTGCTTGCGGTACTTGCCGAGGACGGTGCCGTCGGCGTCGATCACGGCAGCGGTGTTGTAGTAGTTGCCCGCGCTCTCGACCTCGAACACCGGCACGACGAGCACCATGCCGGTCTCCCTGGCCAGCGCCTGCATCCGCTGCACGGTGGGCCCGTCCGGCACCGGCTCGGCCCACCTGTAGTGCTCCGCCTCCTGCACCTGGCAGAAGTACGGCGCGTTGAAGACCTCCTGGAAACCCATGATCTGCGCGCCCTGCTCGGCGGCGGACCGCGCGTACGACTCGTGCACGTCGATCATCGAGGCGGTATCGCCCGTCCACTTCGCCTGCACCAGTGCCGCGCGTACCACCTGGGATTCTCCCGCCATCGCCAGCCCTCCGACGTCTCGCCCAGAAGGGGACACCTTCGAACGCCGACGCACCCCGTCGCAAGACCCAAATGCGGTGGTGCTTCGTCCTACCCACTCGCGGGTGGCTGTCCTATCGTCAACGTCAGCCGCCTGACCCGGACCGGGCCGGGTCGCGTAGCACCCGTGCCGGGAGCCTGCGCTCCAGCGCCAGCATCCCGGCGATGCTCGCCAGGTTGAGCACACCCAGCACGATCCACGGTGCGGAGCGGGCCAGCTCGAAGAGCGTGGCGAAGAACGCCGGCGCGATGATCGACGAGATCGTGAACGAGTACTGGAACGTGGCGAGGTAGCGGCCGCGGGCCGCGGGTGGCGCCGCCGCGGTGGCCAGCCCCATCGACACGGGCGCGTGCACGATCTCGGCCGCCGTGAAGAGCAGCGTGCCCCCGATGAGCACCGGCAGCACCCAGCCCGGTTGCCCGGGTACGAGCACCGCGAGCGAGACGCACCACCCGGCCCACAGGGAAGCGGCCACGATGATGCTGCGCGTGCGGCGGAACCCGGTCAGGCGCGCGACGACCGGTGCGGACAGCACCGCGATCAGCACCGCGTTCCCGGCGAGCAGCACGGCCGTGAGCCAGGCCGGCCCCTCGATCCCGGTGAGCACCACGGTCGGGAGCGCGACGCCGAGCATCATGGTGGAGAGCGCGTACACCGCGTTGAGCGCGATCAGGCCGAGGAACGGCCGGTCGCGCAGCAGCGTGCCGTACCCGGAGCGCTCGAGCGGCTCGTGCGCGTGGCCGGCCCCGGTGCGGACGAACACCGTGATGAGCACGGCGGCGGCCGTGAAGCACACGGCGGCGCCGTACGCCACGGCCCGGTAGGCGGCGTCCCGCCCGTCGGACACGACGATCCCCGTGACGAGCCCGCCCGCCGCGAGCCCGGCCGTGCGGGCGCCGTTGGCCAGCGCGTACCAGGTGTCGCGGGAGAGCGTGGACGCGCTGCCGTCGACGTGGTCGGCGATCGCGGTGAACACCGCCGACCAGAAGAACCGCACGCCGATCGCGACGAGCGCGGACGACACGAGGATGCCGGCCGGCCCGCTCACCCAGGCGTACGCCAGGAAGCCGACGGCCTGCAGCAACTGCGCGCCCACCACGAGCGGCAGCGCCCCGAACCGGTCGGCGAGCGTGCCCGCCCAGACCGGGATCGGCAGCGTCACCGCGTTGGCGATGGTGAGCAGCACCCCGACCAGCGCCAGCGGCACGGCGGTGAGCTCGACGAAGTAGACGAGGGACAGGGGGAGGAAGAGCCCGTTGCCGAGGGAGTCGACGGCGAGTGCGCCGATCAGGACCGGTCCACCCCGGCTACCGCGCGTGCCCGGGTCGGCATGCCCTCCTTCCGTCACGACGGCTGAGCGTACGGATGCACGAAAAATCGGGAAACCGAGTAGCGAGCCGCATGCGTCGGGTAGCCGTATCGCGGCTAGATTCGCACCGTACGACTGGATTTGGTACGACGGGGAGTTACGAAGAAGATGGCGAGCATCGAAGAGGTCAGAGCCGGCATCGCGCTGGCCAACGACAAGGCCTCGGAGAGCCTCGGGGCGCTGCAACAGGCGCACTCTTCGCTGGAGCAGGCGCAAGGTGCGTTGCAGCGTGTGACGGAAGGCAGTACGCAGGCGGACGTTTCCGAGGCGAACGGGCTGCTCGCCCAGGCCGTCGGGAGCATCGGCGAGGTGCAGAACCAGGTGCAGGCCGCGATCCAGGCGTCCGAGGGCGTCGCCAACCGACTGTGAGCGAGCCCGGGGGACGGCAGCCGGCGGAGCTTGCGGAGCCGGCGGGTGGGTGAACGCAGCGAGGAGGTCGGGTGAGTGATCTGGGGGAGATCCGCGCCGTGCTGGCGGCCGTTGCCGAGCAGCTCGGCAGCGCCTACCAGCAGGCGGGGGTCGCGCGAGCACGGATCGACGACGCCGTCGCCGTGCTCGACGGGCTGGGCGAGCAGCACTCCGAGCCGCTTCTGCCCCCCGAGCTGCGGCAGGCGGCCGACGAGCTGGAGCGCGGCCTTGGCCTGATCAGCGGCGGTGCCACCGCCGTGGCCGACATCGACGCGAGGTTGTAGGGAGTGTTTATGACGTGGCCCGTTTGCGTAGCGGTGCCGGTAGCGGAACCTCAGACGCCTTCTCGCTCCGGGAACTCCTCCTCATGAACGCCAGTTCACCGCGTCGGAGCTGTCCTCGCGAGAAGACGCCTGAGAACCCGCCGCGGTGCCGGCTGCGTGCTCCTGACAAGCGGCTCCGCCGCTTGCTCAAAACAACCTAGGACGATCAGTGGTACGCGGGCCCAGCAAACGGCAGCAGCGCATCGCCACGGCGTTCGACGCGCTGTGCGACGCGATCGCGCGGGCGCTCGGCGCGGCGGAGGGCGCGCGCGGGTCGGCGGTGCGCGCACATGCCGAGGCGATGGTCGAGATGTGGTTGCGCGAGGACGGCCTCGAGGCGGTCGAGAACGATCCCGGCCTGCGCAGGTTGCTCGCGAACCCGGATCTCGCCGGGCCGGTCGCCCGGGTCGCGTCCGATCGGACGGCCGCGTTCCGGGAGTGGCTCGCCACCGGTCCCCGGCAGCTCGGGCAGATCCTCGCCGAGGCGGCGCCCGCCGCGGCGGGCGGCGACCCCGACGAGTGGCTCGGCCAGGTCGGCAAGGTCGACGGGTCGGGTCCGGTGCCGTCGCTGTGGACGATCGGCACCGGGCGGATCGGCCGGGCGGAGCCCGGGTTCCCGGTCGCGGTCCCCCTGCTCGACGAGTCGCACCTGCAGATCAGCTCCACGCACGACAGCCGGCCCCGGGCCGAGTCGCTGGTGGAGAACCTGCTGCTGCGGGTGATGAGCAGCTTCCGGCCCGGTGTGGTGCAGCTGCACGTCTGGGACGTCGGCCGGTTCACCGGCTCGCTGCCCGGTCTCTACCCGCTCACCCGCACCGGGCTGCTCACGGTGCACGACCCGGCGATGCTCGACGAGCTGCTCGAGGAGCTGTCGGACCGGATCCGGCGCGTCCACACGCGCGTCCTCGTCGACGGGCACCCGTCGCTGCGGGCGATGGCCGAGGCGAACGGCGGCCGCACCGAGCCGTGGGTCGTCGCGGTGCTGCTGGGCAACCGGGCGTCGTTGAAGGACGCCGAGCACCGCCAGCTGCAGCGGGTGGCGCGCGACGGGCTCGCCTGCGGGGTGCAGCTGGTGCTGCTGGACGTCCCGATGACGGCCAACGCGCCGATCGAGACGGTCCGGCTCGACGACAGTGGCCTCGCGGTCTCGTCGATGACCGGGCCGCACGTCACGGTGGAACCGGATCCCGTGCTGCCGCCGGCGGAGGTCACCCGTGCCGCTCACACCATCGCCGACGAGCACGAGCGCTGGCGCAGCCGGGTCGGCACGTTCACCGATCTGCTGCCGGGCACGGAGAAGTGGGGTGCTTCCCGGTCGGTGAGCGGGCTGCACGCACCCGTGGGGTTCGCCGACGGGCTGCCGGCCCAGGTCTCGCTGGCCGACGCCTCCCCGCACGCCCTGATCGGCGGCCCCAGTGGCTCCGGGAAGACCAACCTGCTCCTCACCATGATCAGCTCGATGGCCGCCCGCTACGGCCCCGACGAGCTCGAGTTCTACCTCCTCGACTTCAAGGAGGGCGTCTCGTTCGCGCAGTTCGCCCCGGGGCGGCGGGATCAGACGTGGCTGCCCCACGCGCGGCTGATCGGCGTGAACATCAACACCGACCGCGAGTTCGGACTCGCGCTCCTGCAGTTCCTCTCGGACGAGATGCGCCGTCGCGCCGAGGCGGCCAAGGCGCACGAGGTGACGAAGCTGGAGGAGCTGCGGCGCGAGGACCCGGCCGGCCGCTGGCCGCGGATCGTGGCCGTGATCGACGAGTTCCAGTACCTCTTCGCCGAACGCGACGCCGTCACGCGGCAGGCCACCCTCCTGCTGGAGGACGTGGCGCGGCGTGGGCGTTCGCAGGGCATCCACCTGGTCCTGGCCAGCCAGGACGTGTCCGGCATCGAGGCGTTCTGGGGGCGTCCGGCGATCTTCGAACAGTTCGTGCTGCGGATCGCGCTGCCCCGTGCGCGCCGGGTGCTCGCCGAGCTGAACGACGCCACGCTCGGCCTGCCGCGCTGGCACGCCGTGATCAACCACGAGTCGGGTATCACGCACGGCAACGAGGTGGTGCGGCTCCCGGACGCCACCGGGAAGGGCTCGGTGGACGAGGTGCAGCACCTGCTGCACGAGACGTACGCGCGGGGGCGTCCCGAGCCGCGCCTGTTCGACGGGAGCCGCTCCCCGCGCCTGTCCGAGCTGCTCACCGTCCTCCCCGCGGGCCCCCGGGCGTTGGTCGGACAGTGCATCGACGTGGCGGGCAGCGCGGCCGCGGTCGGGCTGCCGGACGCACCCGGGCGCAACCTCGGCGTGCTCGCGTCCGCCGCGCGGGAGGCGGTGCAGGTGCTGGGCGCGGCCGCCGCGTCGCTGGCGGGCCAGCACCCCCGGGACACCCTCGACGTGGTGATCGCCCCCCTCATCGCGGAGGCCCTCGAGCCCGCGGAGCGGCTCGCCGAGCGGGCGGCGGGGGCCGGGCAGCGCGTCGAGACGGTCCGGCTGGACGGCGTGCGCGCCCGCGTCGAGGCGCTGGCGCAGGAGGTGACCGAGCGCCTGGCCGGCACGGCGTCGCGCCATCCCGTGGCGCTGGTGCTCTACGCCGCGGACGCCGCCGACACCGCGCTGGACCGGGCCGGAACGGAGGCGCTGCGCAAGGTGCTGCACTTCGGTCCGGAGACCGGGGTGCACGTCCTCGGGTGGTGGCGGAGCCCGGCGCGGTTGAAGGCCCTCCTCATGATGGGCGCCTCGCCCGACGACCTGGGGGCGTGGGTGGCCCTCGACGTCCAGGGCTCGGAGGTGCAGCCGCTCGTGCCCGGCATGTTCGTCACCTGGTCGCCCCGCCCGGGGCGTGGGCTGCTGTTCGACCGGGCCCAGCACACCCAGCCCGAGGTGGTCATCGTGCCCTCGTTGGAGGAGCTGTCGACGTGAGCGCGGCGCGGGAGTACAAGGAGGTCGTCGCGGGGATCGCGGCGGCCGCGGAGGCCCTGCACGAGCGGGACCGGGCGCGGGCGGCCGCGCTGAACCGCGAGCTGGTCGGGCTCGGCCGGGCGATGGCGCACGCGGAGGAGCGCGCGGGTCTCACCCGCCTCGGCGTCGAGCTGCACTGGGAGGCCGCGCTGGACGCCCTGTGGGTCGAGTCGTGGATGAAGCTGCGGCCCCGCCCCGCCCCCGACCGGCGTGCCGACGCGGCGGCCATCGACGAGCTGGACGCCGAGGTGGAGGCCAGGGCGGCCGCGCTGCTGGAGGCGACCCGCCGCCGCTTCCGCCTGCCCCGCCGCTGACACACACGCGACGACGGCCGGAAGGCCGTTCCAGGTCGCTCACACACCAACCTTGGGGCTCGCACACCAACTGCAGTTGGTGTGCCGGCACCACGGTTGGTGTGCGAGCGCCGCTACTCCCTGCTCTGGACGAAGCCGGTCACGGCTGGCCGAGGGTGAGCGTGCCCGGGTTGATGATCACGCCCTCCCCGACCTGGCGGTCGACCTCGACCTCGGTGACGAGGTTGCCGTTGGAGGTGACCTCGAGGCTGTCGGCGCTGCCGCGCTGGTAGTCCAGCCCGATCCCCAGGCCCTTCCCGCGGATCGTGTTGCTGTTGACCGCGGCCTTCGCGTCCCCGTAGTTGCCGAGGACCTGCAGGAAGCTGCCGCCGCGGCCCTCGTTCTGGAAGATCCGGTTGCCGATGATCGTGCTCGCGGCGCCGCCCTGGACCTTCGCGAGGATCCCGGTCGTCCCGAAGTCCTCGATGTAGTTGTCGGTGATCGAGGAGCCGTACAGGCGGTCGGCGTAGAGGGCGCTGTCGCCCCCGACGTCGTAGATGTGGTTGCCGCTGATCATCCACCCGGCGGTGTTGTCCAGCGCGATCCCGTCGCCGCCGGTTTCGGCGATGTAGTTGTCCTCGAGCTGCCAGTCGGTGACGGAGTTGCCGGTGTCCTCGACGAAGACGCCGCTGCCGCCGGAGTCGTTGAGCTGGTTGTTCGCGATGCGCCCGTTCACCTGCGTGTTCGTGAGCTCGGTGCCGTTCGCCGACAGGTTGGTCAGCCGGATGGCGTCCCGCTTCGCATCCTCGATCTGCACGTCCTCGACGAACGTCTGCCACGACCGCACCACCACGGCGTCGGCAGCGTCGGGGTTCGCCGCGCTGTTGGCCTTGATCGTCATGGTGCGCAGCGAGGTGGCGCTGCCGGTGGTCGGCGAGTTGTCGAGCCAGCTGTCGCTGGCGAAGATCGCCCGCAGGTTCGCGCCGTCGGCCTGCTGGACGACCGTGCCGGTGCGGGAGCGTCCCTGGTACGAGCGGTTGCCCAGCAGCGGGATCGTCTCGGTGACCAGGCAGGTGCCGTCGAACACGATCGCGTCGCCCGCGGCGCTGCGGGCCAGGGTGGCGGCGATCAGTCGCGAGTCGATGTTCGCGTTGTTCCGGCAGTTGATCACCCGTTCCGCCAGGATCTTGAGCTCGGGTGGTGCTGCAGGTGCTGGCTGAACCGGGCCGAGTGTGGCGATCGCGGTTGCCACGGCTGCCGTCAGCGTCAGTAGTCCGGCCATCGTTCCCCCCAGGTGCTGTGCGTGCTCCGCCCGGCGGGCGACGGCACGTTCACATCACCCGTTCGGGGTGGCGGAATAGTACAGACGAGCCGATCTTCACCTGAACGGGGCATCAGAACGCCGTGTGTGCCCACCAGTGCTGCAGCAATGCCCGGTCGCCGGTGATCGCGAGCCGGGGGTCGTCGGGCGTGATGCGCCGGGAGAACACGAGCAGCAGGTCGCCCACCGGCGCGCCCACCACCACGTCCGCGTCGCTCGTGCCGCGCTCCCACGTCACGCCACCGGGGCCGCGGGTGATCAGCCAGCCGGTCTCGACGTCGGTGGGCCGCAGCAGCAGGGTCTGCCCGTCGCCGCGCAGCTCGCCCAGTTCGGGCTTCAGGTCGGCGGCCTCGGCCGCCGAGATCAGCCCGAGCCCCTCGCTGATCGTCTCGGCGGCGAGGTCCGGGGCGATGGTGAACGGGCGTCCCGCGGCGAACGCCGCGTCCGCGACGTGCACCGCCGTGTCGGCCACCATGCGCCGCAGCCAGAACCGCGCCGGCCGGTTCCCGAGGAACGTCCACACGGCGGTGTCCGGGCCGGTGTCGGTGATCGCGCTCGCGAGGTCGGCGGCACTGTCGTGCAGCCGGCGGGGCCAGTCCTGCGGCCGGCCCGGATCCGAGTCGCGCGGGTCCGGTGGAGGAGTGCCCGCGCGCGTGCGCACGAGCTCGGCGCTCCACCGGTAGGCCTGTCCGATGTGGCCCACCAGGTCCCGCACCCGCCACTCCGGGCAGGTCGGCACCGTGGCCTGCGGGTCGAGGCCGGCGACCGCGTCGGCGAAGGCGGCGGTGACCTCTCGCAGCGCCGTGGTCAGCCGGTCGACGCGCGCATCACTGCTCCGTATCCGATCCACGGGCCGTACCGTAGGAACTCCACCCCGCTGGAGGTTCTAGCAACTGTGAGCAGGGACACGGCGCTCGGCATCGGCGATCTCGCCGCGCTCACCGGTGTGCCCGTCCGGACGGTCCGCTTCTACTGCGACGAAGGGCTGCTCGACTCCGGGCGCAGCGCGGGCGGGCACCGCCGGTTCGCGCCCGCGGCCGTCGAGCGGCTCGACCTCGTCCGCCGGCTGCGTGCGCTCGGGCTCGGGCTGCCCGCGATCGCGGCCGTCCTCACCGAGGAGCGGTCGATCGCCGAGGTCGTCGCGGCGGAACGCGCGCAGCTCGACGTCGAGCTGGCGGCACTCGCCTGGCGACGGGCGTCGCTCGCCGCCGTGGAGGCGGCCGCGCCCGCCGAGCGGGCGGCGCGCCTCGAGCTGCTCGCGGCGGCGCAGGATCGCCGGGCGGCGCGGGACGCGCTGGTCTCGTTCTGGCGGCGCCTGTTCATCGCCCCGTTGCCGGCGGAGTTCGTCGACATGTTCCTCGAGGTCAGCGTCCCGCTGCCGCCCGCGGACCCGACATCGCGCCAGGTGGTGGCGTACGCCGAGATGGTCGCGCTCGCCGGCGACCGCACCCTGATGCACCGGATGCGGGCGAGGGCACGGGTGAACCTCGAGTGGATCACGGACGAGGCGGAGCTGCTCACCGGGATCGGTGCCGCGTGCGAGCTGGCCCATCCGCTGCTCCTCGCGGGGCGGCGGCCCGAGCCCGGCGAGGCGCTCGACCGGTTCGTGGCCGCGTACGCAGGCGGGCAGCGGCGCCGGGACACCCCGGGCTTCCGCAAGGAGCTGCTCACCACCGCCACCGTCGACCGCGATCCCCGGCTCCGCCGCTACTGGCGGCTCGTGGGCGACGTGACCGGCGAGCCCGTGACGGTGGGTCTGGCGCAGGCGTGGCTGGTCGACGCCCTGGAACGCTCCGTCGCCTAGCGCCCTGCTCCTTCGTGGCGCTTTCAGATCGATGCCGGGGCCAGCTCCACGAGGAGAGCGCGGACGCGGGTGTCGATCTCGTCGCGGATGGGGCGGATCTCGGCGGCGGTCCTGCCGGCCGGGTCGGCCAGATCCCAGTCCAGGTAGCGCTTGCCCGGATACACCGGGCAGGCGTCGCCACACCCCATGCTGATCACGACGTCGGCGCCGCGGACGACGTCGTCGGTGAGCGGCTTGGGGAACTCCTTCGACAGATCCAGCCCGATCTCGGCCATGACCTCGCGCACGGCGGGGTTGATCTGGTCGGCCGGGGTGGATCCGGCAGAACGGACGTGCACCCGCCCTCGGGCGTGGTGGTCGAGCAGGGCGGCGGCCATCTGCGAGCGCCCGGCGTTGTGGACGCAGACGAACAGGACCTCGGGGACGGCGGACACGATGGCTCCTTCGGCGCGGACGAGCGGGTGGGAGATCGAAGGCGGGGGGTCATCGGTCTGCGGGGGCGGCGGGCCACCACCGTCGACGCAGGCCGAGTGACACGTGGACGAGCGCGACGAGCACCGGGACCTCGATCAATGGTCCGACGACGCCGGCGAGGGCTTGCCCGGAGGTGACGCCGAAGGTGGCGATGGCGACGGCGATGGCGAGCTCGAAGTTGTTACCGGCCGCGGTGAAAGCCAACGTGGCTGCGCGCTCGTAGCCGAGTCCGATCGCTCGGGCGAGGGCGAGCGAGCCCAGCCACATGATCGCGAAGTAGGCCAGCAGGGGCAGCGCGATGCGTGCGACGTCCAGCGGCTGCGAGGTGATGGCCTCGCCCTGCAGGGCGAACAGGATGACGATGGTGAACAGCAGCCCGTAGAGGGCGAGCGGGCCGATGCGGGGCAGGAACCGGTCCTCGTACCAGGTGCGTCCCTTGGCGCGTTCACCGAGCCGGCGTGAGAGGTAGCCGGCGACCAGCGGGATGCCGAGGAACACCAGTACGGAGGCTGCGATCTCCCAGGGCGAGACGTCGAGCGTGGCCTGGGGCAGGCCGAGCCAACCGGGCAGCAGGTCGAGGTAGAACCAGCCGAGCGCGGCGAACGCGATGACCTGGAACACCGAGTTCAGCGCGACCAGCACGGCGGCGGCCTCGCGGTCGCCGCAGGCGAGGTCGTTCCAGATGATGACCATGGCGATGCACCGGGCGAGGCCGACGATGATCAGCCCGGTGCGGTACTCGGGCAGGTCCGGCAGCAGCAGCCAGGCCAGCGCGAACATGAGCGCGGGGCCGACGACCCAGTTGAGCAGCAGCGAGGCGGCGAGCAGGCGCCGGTCGCGGGTGACGGTGTCGAGGCGGTCGTAGCGCACCTTCGCCAGCACCGGGTACATCATCACGAGCAGGCCGAGCGCGATCGGCAGCGAGACACCTTGCACGGCGATGGCGTCGAGCGCGGGGCCGAGCCCGGGCGCCAGACGTCCGGCGGCCAGGCCGAGGAGCATCGCGACGAGGATCGACACGGGCAGGAACCGGTCCAGCGTCGGCAGCCGCGCCGCGACCGGCTGCGCTTCCGTCGGATTCGTCCTGGTCACGGGCCGACGCCTTGCTCGATCGCCAGTACGTCGGACAGCCGGGCCAGTGCGGGCGGCTCGACGCGGTAGTAGACCCAGGTGCCGCGCCGCTCGCCGGAGATCAGTCCGGCCTCCCGGAGCACCTTGAGGTGGTGCGAGATCGTCGGTCCGGACAGGTCGAAGACTGCGGTCAGGTCGCAGACGCAGGCCTCGCCGCCGTCGTGCGAGGCGATCAGGGACACCAGCCGCAACCGCACCGGATCACCGAGCGCCTTGAACGCCCGCGACAGCTGCACCGCCTGCTCGGCCCGGATCGGCTCCCGCACCAGCGGCGTCCCGCAGCCGACCATCGAGGACAACTGGGCGAGCCCGATCAGCTCCCGCTCCTGCTTCGACATCTGTCTACCTTGACAGGCTTCGATTCAGCGGCGCAACCTCTGTCTCGACAATCGTCGATACAGCCGGGGTGCGGGATGAGCGAGCATCTGCGCGAGGCCGCACGGGTCCTGCGACCCGGCGGCCGCTTCGCGGTGTCCGACGTGGTGGCCGATCCCGACGTCGACGACCGGGCCCGCGCCGCCATGGGGCAGTGGACCGGCTGCGCCGCCGGAGCCCTGACCCCGGCGGAGTTCACCGGAGCGCTGATGGACGCGGGCCTGGTGGACGTCGAGATCGTCGAAACGCACCGGGTGCACGAGAACGCGGCGGCCGCCATCGCCCGCAAGCCCGGCTAGCCGCCGCGGTGTCGCGGGACGCTGCCGAGGGCGAGAACCGAGGCCAGCGCAGCCAGGACCGCGAGCACGACGAACACCGGCGGGTACCCGCCGAGGAGCCCGGCCAGCGCCGCCCCGGCCCACGGAGCCAACGCGGTGGCCACCATGGCCGGTGCGGACAGCAGGCCGGACAGGCGCCCGTAGTGCGCGGCGCCCCAGCGGTCGCTGACGGCGGTGGCCTGCAGCAGGGTGAACACGCCGCGGGCGGCGCCCGCGAGCATGGCCGCGGCGACGAGCAGCCCGGCAGGACCGGGGAGCAGCCCGAGCAGGGCCGTTGCCGCCGCCGTGCCGGCGAGGACGAGCACGCCACGTGCCCGGACGCTCGTGTGCGCCGTGAGGCCGCCGTAGCCGAGCCGCCCGAGCACCTGCCCGAGCCCGCCGAGGCCCAGCGCCCACGCCGCGAAGGTGGTCGACATGCCGCGCTCGATCAGCAGCGGCACCTGGTTGACCACCACCGCGAACGCGGCGAACGTGCCGAGCGCGATGGCCGCGACCAGCAGGACGAACGGCCGGCTGCGCGCGACCGCCCCGGGGTCGTGGCCGCCGTGCTCGGCGTGCTCTTCCGGGTCGGGGTCCGGCCACCGGCCACGCAGCCCGAACAGGTGCGCCGGGATCGTCACCACCGCGAGAACCACGGCGAGCACCAGATAGGTGCCCCGCCAGCCAAGCTGCTCGAAGAGCGCCGCGGTGAGCGGGGCGAAGATGGTGCTGGCCAGACCGGCCAGCAGCGTGAGGGACGTGAGGGCGGTGACTCGGCGCGACCCCCACCAGCGCGTCAGCGCGGCGAACGCGGGCTGGTAGAGCACCCCGGCCTGGGCCACTCCGGCCAGCACCCAGGCGGCGAAGAACCACGGCAGCGACCCGGCGCCGGCGATGCCGAGCACCGCGGGAACGGCCAGCACCGAGCCCGTGGTCATGACCAGCCGCGGGCCGAGCCGGTCCAACCATCGCCCCGCCGGGATCCCGACGAGTGCGGCCACCACCAGCCCCAGCGAGTACGCGGCGGTGATCGTGCCGATCGACCAGCCGGTATCGGCCGCGATCCCCGGGGCGAGCACCGGGAAGGCGTAGTAGAGCACGCCCCAGCTGACGATCTCGGTGACGCACAGGACGGCGAGCACCCGCCGCAACCCGGCGCGCGACAGCGTGCTGGGTCGCTCGGTCATCCGCTCGGCGTGCACGAAGCGGTCAGTGCGCGGCGCTCGGCGGGGCGGCGAGGTTCGGCGTCGCCGGGCCGCAGCATCCGCCCGCGGCGGAGGCCTCGTCACCCGCGACCTCCTCGGCGTTGTCGACGAGGCCCCCACCCGAGCAGACGCCGGTCTCGGGCAGCACCAGCTCGACGCGCTCGGCTGCCTCGCGGTCCCCGGCGATCGCGGCGACCACGGAGCGGACCTGCTCGTAGCCGGTCAGCGACAGGAACGTCGGCGCCCGCCCGTAGGACTTCATGCCGACCAGGTAGACGTCCGGTTCCGGCTGGGCCAGCTCGCGGGCGCCGTGCGGGTACACGGTGCCGCACGAGTGCACGTTCGGGTCGATCAGCGGTGCCAGCTCTCGCGGGGCCTGCAGCACCGGGTCCAGGTCCAGCCGGACCTCGGACAGGAAGCTCAGATCGGGCCGGAACCCGGTGAGCACGACGACCTCGTCCACGGGGTCCAGCTGGACGCCGTCGAAGGACTCCAGCACGAGCCGGCCGTTCGGATCGTGCTGGACAGCGGCGGTGCGGAACCCGGTCACGGTGCGGATGTGCCCGGCCGCGGCGGCCTGCGCGGCGCGCCTCCCGAGCGCCCCGCGGGCCGGCAGCTGGTCGGCATCCCCGCCGCCGAAGGTGTTGCCGATCTCGCCGCGCCGTAGCAGCCACACCACCCGGGTGCCCGGCTCCTGGTCGGCCAGCTCGGCGAAGGCCACCAGCGCGGTCAGGGCCGAGTGGCCGCTGCCGGCGACCGCGATCCGCTTGCCGGCGTAGCGGGTGCGCTCGCCCGCGTCGGTCAGGTCGGGCACTCGGTAGCGGATCCGCTCCGCCGCGGCGTGCTCGCCCACCGCGGGCAAGCCGTCCCCGCCCAGCGGGTTCGGCAGCCCCCACGTTCCGGATGCGTCGATCACCGCGCGTGCGGTGATCCGTTCCTCGCCGTCGGTGGTCTCGACCCGCACGGTGAGCGGCTCGCTCGCACGGGCGGCGTCGACCACGCGGTCCCAGCCCCGCCGCGCCACGCCCACGACGCGCGCTCCGTAGCGAACCTGATCGCCGAGGGCGTCGGCGAGTGGCTGCAGGTACTGGTCGGCCCACTCCTGGCCGGTCGGGTAGCGGTCCGCATCCGGGGCCTGCCACCCCGTCGGGGCCAGCAGCTTCTCCCCGGCCGTGTCGACCAGCTCCCCCCACCGCGAGAACAACCGCACGTGGTGCCATTCCCGCACCGCCGCCCCCGCCGCCGGCCCGGTCTCCAGCACCACCGGGGCCAGGCCATGCTCGACCAGGTGTGCCGCCGCGGCCAGCCCGGCCGGGCCGGCGCCCACCACCACGACCGGCAGCGCCTCGTTCGCCTCGTTCATGACACCCTCCATCGATCTGTGTCGATTGATGGTGCCGGACTGTATCGACCGTTGTCGATTGACGCAACCATCGATGTGTGTCGATAATGTGCGCCATGAGCGCCTCGCTGCCGCTGTCCGTGGTGCCCCCGGAGGAGTCGGCGTTCCAGCCGGCGCAGCTGGCGTCGCGGGACGCGGCGACGTACGCGGGGTGGTTCGCCTGCCTCGCGGAACCGATGCGGGTGCGGCTGCTGCACGCCGTCGCGGTGGCCGGGCGGGAGACCACCGTCGGGGCGCTCACCGGGCAGCTCGGCATCAGCCAGTCCACCTGCTCCCACCACCTGCGCAAGCTCGCCGACGCCGGGTTCGTGCGGTTGCGCAAGGAGGGCACCGCGACCCTGGTGTCGGTCAACCCGACCTGCTGCACCGGTCTCCCGCACGCCGCCGACGCCGTGATGGGAATGCTCGGGCCGCGCCCGTGCTGCCCCACCGACGTCCCCGCCGACGTCACCGTCCGCGCCATGGACCCGGCCGACTGGGCCGACGTGCGCCGCATCTACGCCGAGGGCATCGCCACCGGAAACGCCACCTTCGAGACGGAGGCCCCCGACCGGCGCACCCTGGACCGCGCCTGGCTGCCCGACCACCGCTGGGTCGCCGAACTCGACGGCCAGGTCGTCGGCTGGGCCGCCGCCGCGCCGGTGTCCGCCCGGGCCGTCCACTCCGGCGTCGCCGAGACCTCGATCTACGTCGGGGACGGCCACCGCGGCCGCGGTGCCGGTAAGGCGCTGATCCACCGCCAGGTGGTGGGCGCCGACGACGCCGGGCTGTGGACGCTGCAGACCTCGATCTTCCCCGAGAACCGGGCCGGCATCGCCCTGCACCGGTCCGCCGGGTTCCGCACCCTCGGCATGCGCGAACGCATCGGCCGCCACCACGGCGTCTGGCGCGACACCGTCTTCCTGGAACGCCGCCGAACCGACGACCTATGACCCGCGAGGTCGTCGGTTCGGCGGCTCAGTCCTCCAGGTCGTCGGCGTCGTCGCGGGCCAGGAAGCTCGCGACCCGGTCGACGGCGTTCTCGAAGCCGGGGTTGAGGTCGACGAACGTGCGCAGCCGATCGGCCAGCCATTCCACGCTGACCTGCTCCTCGCCGCGCCGATCGACCAGCTCCTCGATGCCGCGATCCGTTGCGTACACGGCTACTCCGACTCCGTTCTCCCTGATTTGTCTCCGCCTGGCGGCGTTGATCAGTCAGAAGTGCCCAGGGCCTCGTCGATGAGGGCCGCCTGCTCGACCTCGTGGACCTTGCCCGAGCCGGCGGCAGGCGCGGCCATCCGCCGCCGCGACACGCGCCGGAACCCGACGAGCCGGGGCAGCTTCATCGGCAGCTCGAGGCCCACGAACGGCCACCCGCCCTGGTTGGCCGGCTCCTCCTGGACCCAGCGGACGTCCTCGGCGTTCGGGTAGCGCTCCAGCACGGCGGCGAGCTGGCGGTCCGGCACCGGGTACAGCTGCTCGATGCGCACGATCGCGGTGTCCTCGACACCCCGCTTCTCGCGCGCGGCCGCCAGCTCGTAGTAGACCTTGCCGTAGCAGAGCAGGACCTTTCGCACCTCGGAGGCCGGGTCACCGTTCTCGCGGAAGTGCGGGTCGTCGATGACCGGACGGAACCGGCCGCCGGTGAAGTCGGCCAGCGGGCTCACCGCCTGCTTGGCGCGCAGCATCCACTTGGGCGTGAACACCACCAGCGGGCGGCGCACCCCGTCCATCGCGTGGCGGCGCAGCAGGTGGAAGTAGTTGGCGGGCTCGGTGGGGACGGCCACGGTCATCGAGCCCTCGGCGCACAGCTGCAGGAACCGCTCGATGCGACCCGAGGAGTGGTCCGGGCCCTGCCCCTCGAGGCCGTGCGGCAGCAGCAGCACGACGTCGGACATCTGGCCCCACTTGGCCTCACCGGACGAGATGAACTCGTCGATGATCGACTGTGCCCCGTTGACGAAGTCGCCGAACTGGGCCTCCCACGCCACGAACGCCTCGGGGTTGGCCACGGAGTAGCCGTACTCGAAGCCGACGGCGGCGAACTCCGAGAGCGCCGAGTCGTATGGCAGGAACCGGTCCTGGTCCTCGGACAGGTTGCGCAGCGGGTAGTACTCCTCGCCCGAGCGCCGGTCGATGATCACGGAGTGGCGCTGGACGAACGTGCCGCGGCGGGTGTCCTGGCCGGAGATCCGCACGAGCTTGCCGTCCATCGCGAGGGAGCCGAGGGCGAGCAGCTCGCCGAACGCCCAGTCGACGTTGCCCTCGCGCGACATCTGGTAGCGCCGCTGCAGCACCGGCTTGACCCGCTGGTGAACGGTGAAGCCCTCGGGCAGCTCGACGTGCGCGTCACCGATGCGGTGGACGACCTCCTGCGAGACGGACGTGTCGAGGTCGGTGGGGACCGACTGCTCCCGCTCCACCGAAGGGCTCGGCGCCGGCGGGGTCCGCTCGAGCTCCCGAACCTCGTTGAAGACGTGCTCCAGCTGGTTGGAGAAGTCCTTGAGCGCGTGCTCCGCGTCCTCGACCGTGATGTCCCCGCGGCCGATCAGCGACTCGGTGTAGAGCTTCCGGACGCTGCGCTTCGCGTCGATGATGTCGTACATGGCCGGCTGCGTCATCGAGGGGTCGTCGCCCTCGTTGTGGCCGCGGCGCCGGTAGCAGATCATGTCGATCACGACGTCGTTGTGCCAGCGCTCGCGGTACTCCACCGCCAGCTTCGCCACCCAGACGCACGCCTCCGGGTCGTCGCCGTTCACGTGGAAGACCGGCGCGTCGATCATCTTCGCGACGTCGGTGGAGTACTGCGACGAGCGCGAGTGCTCGGGCGCGGTGGTGAAGCCGACCTGGTTGTTGACCACGACGTGCACGGTGCCGCCGGTGCGGTAGCCGCGCAGCTTGGCGAGGTTGAGCGTCTCCGCGACCACGCCCTGGCCGGCGAACGCGGCGTCGCCGTGCATCATCAGCGGCAGGACGCTGAAGCCGCCCTCGCCCTTGTCGAGGAGGTCCTGCTTGGCGCGGACGATGCCCTCGAGCACCGGGTCGACGGCCTCGAGGTGCGACGGGTTGGACGCGAGCGACACGACCGTCTCGCCGTCGCCGAACATCCGGAAGTACTTGCCCTCGGCGCCGAGGTGGTACTTCACGTCGCCGGAACCGTGGGCCTGGCCCGGGTCGAGGTTGCCCTCGAACTCGCGGAAGATCTGGCTGATCGGCTTGCCCACGATGTTGGCCAGCACGTTGAGCCGTCCGCGGTGGGGCATGCCGATGACGACCTCGTCGAGCTCGTGCTCGGCCGCCTTGTCCAGCACCGCGTCGAGCAGCGGGATGACCGTCTCGCCGCCCTCCAGGGAGAACCGCTTCTGCCCGACGTACTTGGTCTGCAGGAACGTCTCGAAGGCCTCGGCCGCGTTGAGCTTCGACAGCACGTACTTCTGCTCGGCGGCGCCCGGCTTCTGGTGCGGCACCTCGATCCGCTCCTGCAGCCACGCGCGCTGCTCGGGGTCGGCGATGTGCATGTACTCGGTGCCGATGGTGCGGCAGTACGCGTCGCGCAGCACGCCGAGCACGTCGCGCAGCTTCATGTGCTGCTGGCCGGCGAACCCGCCGACGGCGAACTCCCGGTCGAGGTCCCACAGCGTGAGGCCGTGGGACAGGATGTCCAGGTCGGGGTGGCGGCGCTGGCGGTAGTTCAGCGGGTCGGTGTCGGCCATGAGGTGCCCGCGCGTGCGGTGGGCGTCGATCACCTCGATCACCCGGGCGGTCTTGTCGATCGCACCCTCGGGGATGTCCTGCACCCACCGCACCGGCTCGTACGGCACCCGCACGGACCGGAAGATCTCGTCGTAGAACTCGTCCTCGCCCAGCAGCAGGGCGTGCATCCGGCGCAGGAAGTCGCCGGACTCGGCGCCCTGGATGATCCGGTGGTCGTACGTGGAGGTCAGCGTGATGATCTTGCTGACGCCGATCTCGGCCAGCTTCTCGTCGCTCGCGCCCTGGAACTGGGCCGGGTACTCCATCGCGCCGACGCCGATGATCGCGCCCTGGCCCTGCATCAGCCGCGGCACCGAGTGGTTGGTGCCCAGCGTGCCGGGGTTGGTGAGCGTGATGGTGGTGCCCGCGAAGTCCTCACCCTGCAGGGAGCCGGCCCGCGCCTTGTGCACGATGGCCTCGTAGGCCGACCAGAACTGCGCGAAGTTCATCGTCTCGCAGCCCTTGATCGAGACGACGACGAGCGAGCGCTGCCCGTTCTTGCCCGGCAGGTCGATCGCGAGCCCGAGGTTGACGTGGTCGGGCTGCACGACGACCGGCCTGCCGTCCTGCTCGGTGAAGTGGCGGTTCATCCCCGGGAAGTCGGCGAGCGCCTTGACCAGCGCGTACCCGATGAGGTGCGTGAAGGAGACCTTGCCACCGCGGGTGCGCTTGAGCTGGTTGTTGATGACGACCCGGTTGTCGGCGAGGAGCTTCGCCGGCACGGCCCGCACGCTCGTGGCCGTGGGCACGGTGAGCGAGGCGTTCATGTTCTTGACGACCGCGTTTGCGGCACCGCGCAGCGGGATGGAGGTGCCGGCGTCGGGGTCGGCCGCTGCCCGTGCGGCGGGCCGGGCGGCCTGGGAGGTGCTGCCCGCGGGCGGCTTCGCCCCGGTGGAGGGGGTGCTGCGCTTCTGGGTGAGCGCGCTGCCGTTCGTGGGCGTGAGCGCCGCGCGGTCGGCGGCCCGGACGCGCTCGTTGGGCTCCGGTCGCTCGGTGGCGGGCGTGGGGGCGGGCGCCGTGGGCGCGTCGGAGGGCGTGGACGGCCTGCCGGGCTGTTGGGCGGCTTCCTGGACGGATCCGGTGCCGGCCGAGTCATCGGCGGTGTCGGCGGCAGCGGTGTCGGTCGGTCGGTAGTCGGCGAAGAACTCGTGCCATGCGGGGTCGACGTTGCTGGGGTCGTCGAGGAAACGCTGGTACATCTCCTCGACGAGCCATTCGTTCGGCCCGAACTCGCCTGCTGGACTGGACGTACTGCTGCTGGACACGCTGATGACCGCCTTGATCGGATCTCATCGACATCGCCGAGGACTGCCCGCCAGGTTAGTCCTCCGCACCACGGAGGCGGGTACCGCGCGGGGGAGGTGATCGGCTGCACCGGTCAAGGGGTCGGTTCAGTGAACTTCATCGCGGTGCGCGGCCGGGCCGATCGGGCGCCGCGCCGTCCCGGTGCCCCCGCACACCGTGTCGGCGGACGCAACCGGTCGACTGCGGGCATGAGCGTGGACGGGGTACGAGGGCCCGCCCGGGTGTCACCGGAGGCGGTGCGGGCCATGATCGACAGCCAGGTGCGGGAACGGCCACATGCGGCCGCGGGCGCACCCATCGGCTGATCAAGCCTGGGGCCTGACGCGCGCAGCCAGGGTGGAGGGACCCACCCCGTCGACCGGTTGCGTGGACGGGGCGCGCTCCTAGGCCGCCGGGAGCGCGCCCTCGGCGTCGACGACCGCGGTCCGCACCGCAGTGGTGCTGATCACGGTGCCGGCCCTCAGCCCGGCGCGGGAGTCGGTGCGCAGCGTGTCGCGCTCGCCCGCGAACTGGCCGTCGGCCGGGTCGAGGAGCAGTTCGGTGCGGGTGCGCCCGGCGTCGTGGACGAGAGCCAGGCACGTGCGCCCGTCGATGTTCTGCGCGTCGTCGGTGAAGCTCACGCCGGGGAGCGCGGAGAGCGCCCGGAAGAACGCCGCCCGCAGCTCGGCCGGCACGAGCGCCGTGCGCAGCGCCGTGACCGCGGCCGCGAACGGTCCGAACCAGCTGCCCGGGTTGTCCTCGTGGAGCCGGGCGAGGAGCGTGGCCGGGTCCCGGGGCAGGCGATGCAGGAACTCCGGGTTGGGGGACTGCCAGCTCCCGCGTCGCGGCGGCCGCGACGGCGCGCACAACACGGTCTCGATCTCGATCCCGAGATCGTCCTCGGTGTCCCGCGCGGTGTCGAAGTCGCCGTGGCGGGCGCGGAAGCGGCCGACGGGGGCGACGGCCTGGAGGTCGAACCCGTCCTCACGGGCCTCCTCCGCCGAGCCGGTGAGCCAGGTCTGCGCGCCCGTCAGCTCGCGCTCCAGCACCCACTCCCGGTCGGCCTGCACGGGGATCCACTGCCGCAGCCGGTGCTCGGTGAGGTGCTGGTGGGGCCCGAAGGTGCCGAGCCACCACGCGTGCGTCTCCACGAAGCGGTACTGGTGCGGCGCCATCGGTCGGTCGGACACAGCGATGGCGGGCTCGATCACGGCGCTCCCTGCTCTCGGCGACGGTCGACAACAGAGTGTGACTCAGTCACCGTGCGTGATCGCGTCGACCTAGCTGATCCACTCCTTCACCTGCGTGAGCAGCTTGGGGACGTCCGCACTCGCCGGGCTGACGTGCAGGTGCGTGACGCCCGCCGCGCCCAGCACGCCGATCCGCTCCCGGACGTACGACGGGGGCCCGATCAGCGTGACCCTGTCGATGAAGTCGTCGGGCAGCGCGGCGGCGGCCTCCTCCTTGCGGCCGTCGAGGTAGAGGTCCTGCACGAGCCGTGCCGCGTCGGCGTAGCCCTGGCGGGCGAAGACCGTGTTGTAGAAGTTGCGCCCGCGCGCTCCCATGCCCCCGATGTACAGGGCGTACATGCCGCGGGCGAGCTTGCGGGCCGGCTCGAACATCTCCTCCTCGACCGCGAGGATCCCGCCGCCGGTGATCTGCAGCGGCCCGAGCTCGGGCGCGCGCTTCGCGAGTCCGGCGTCGAGCGCGGGCCCGAAGACGTCCCGGATCTTCTCCGGGAGCATCACGTGCGGGAGCCACCCGTTCGCGAGCTCGGCCGTCATCTCGACGTTCTTGTCGCCGAGCGCGGCCACCCAGATCGGGATGTCCGCCCGCTTCGGGTGGTTGATCAGCTTCAGCGGCTTGCCCAGCCCGGTGCCCCGGCCCTCGGGCAGCGGGATCGGGTAGAGGCCCTCGTTGGTGAGCCGCTCCCGCCGCCAGACCTTCCGGCAGATCTCGATGATCTCGCGCGTGCGCGCCACCGGCTTGTCGTAGGGCACGCCGTGGAAGCCCTCGATCACCTGTGGCCCGGAGGCGCCCAGCCCGAGGATCGCGCGGCCGCCCGACAGCGCGTCGAGCCCGGCGGCGGTCATCGCGGTGAGGGTGGGGGTCCGGCTGTAGATCGGCAGGATCCCGGAGCCGATCTGCACGCGCTCGGTGCGCGCGGCGAGGTACCCCATGAGCGAGACCGCGTCGAAGCTGTACGCCTCCGCGACCCACACGACGTCCAGGCCCGCCTGCTCCATCGCGAGCACCGACTCGGCGGATCGGGCGGGGTCCTCGCTGTACTGGAGTTGGGTCGACAGCAGCATGGCCGGAGATGTTACCGACGAGTCAAGTAAGGATGAGCAAGGTTTCTTGCGAAAGGAAGCTTGCTAAAGATATGTTGTGATGCGTGACCGAGCAGCTGCCCGAACGGATCACCGACCCGAAGGCGCTCCGCGCGCTGTCGCACCCCACCCGGTGGAAGCTGATCGAGCTGCTCGGCCTCGAGCGCACGGCCACCGCCACGCGCTGCGCCGACTTCACGGGGGAGAGCGTGGCCAGCTGCTCGTACCACCTGAACATGCTGGCCAAATACGGTTTCGTCGAGCAGGCCGGCGGGGGCACCGGCCGCGAGCGGCCCTGGAAGCTTGTCAAGTACGACCAGAGCTGGGAGGCCACCGACCTGGGGCCCGAGGGGGCGCTGGCGGCCGAGGCGCTCACAGATGTCTTCCTGGACTACGAGGTCGGCCGGATCAAGGAGTTCGGCCGGCGGCGGGACCGGGAGCCGGAGGAGTGGCGGCGCCACGCGCGCAACCGCGCCACCATCACCTGGCTCACCGCCGACGAGTTCGCGGAGCTCTCGCGCGACGTCGCGGCCGTCTGGGCCCGCTACGACGGCCGCCTCGAGGACCCCTCGCTCCGGCCGCCCGGCTCCCGTGCGGTGCGGCTCTTCCTCGCCCAGTACCTGCCCCGGCCCGCGCACGACGAGGGGTGAGCCGTGCACCCGTTCGCCCACGAGATGCACATCGTGCAGGCGCGTCGCCGGGAGCTGGAGGCCGCCGCGGCGGCCCACCGCCTGGCCCGCAGCTGCGCCCGGCGGTCCCGCCCGTCGCCGGTCCTGCGCCTCTACGCCCGCCTGTGGTGGGCCTCCCGCCCGAGGGCGGCGGCCTGGACGCCGGGGCTCTTCGGCCCCCACTCGGCCTGACCCACCGAAGTGTCAGGGCTTCAGGTGTTCGGCCAGGAAGTCCAGGGTGCGGGGCCACGCCGTGCGGGCCGCCTGCTCGTCGTAGAACGTCGGGGCGTCCCAGTTGGAGAAGGCGTGGCCGGCGGCGTAGCGGTGCAGGACGACGTCGCTCCGCCCGGCGAACGCATGCTCCACCGCGTCGATCTGCTCCTCCGGGATGAACTGGTCCTGGGCGCCGTAGTGGAACAGCACCGGGCACTCGACGTGCTCGGCCTTGTCCAGCATCCGGTCGACGCCGGAGCCGTAGTAGGACACCGCCACGTCCGGCCCGCGCCCGTCGACCCGCGCCGTGGCCGCGAACAGGTAGGCGAGGGTGCCGCCGAGGCAGAACCCGACACCACCAACCCGGCCGTTGCACTGCGGCATCGCCAGGACGTGCGCGAGGGTGGCGGTGAGGTCGGCGGGTACCAGGCCGTCGAAGTCCAGCTGCTGGAGGTGGGCCATGCCCTCGGTGAGGCCGGACTCGTCCTTGCGTTCGAAGCGTGGCGCGGTCCGCCAGAACACGTCCGGGGCGAGCGCCAGGTAGCCCGCCTCGGCGAGCTGCCGGGCCAGCCCGCGGATGTTGTCGTTGATCCCGAAGACCTCCTGGAAGACCAGGACCGCCGGGGCCGGGGAGGTCCCGGGCAGCGCGCAGAACGCCTCGAAGTCGCCGTCCGGAGTGCTGATCGTCTCGTAATGGGTGTTGACCACGGCCGCAGCCTAGGGTGCCCGTGTGAGGTTCCGCGTCGTCCCGGCCGCCTACGTGCTCCTCCTCCGCGGAACCGGCCGCGAGGCCGAGGTGCTGCTGCAACTGCGCCAGGGCACCGGATATCGGGACGGGCACTGGGCCGCCGCGGCGGCCGGGCACGTCGAGGCCGACGAGTCGGTGTTCGCGGCCGCCTGCCGGGAGGCGGCGGAGGAGATCGGCGTGAAGATCGAGCCGGTCGATCTCGAGCCGCTCACCACGATGCACCGCACCCACGCCAACGGCGACCCGATCGACGAGCGCGTCGACTTCTTCTTCGCCTGCCGCCGCTGGACGGGCGAGCCGCGGCTGCTGGAGGCGGCCAAGGCGGCCGGCCTGGGCTGGTACCGGCTCACCGCGTTGCCGGAGCCGGTGGTGCCGCACGAGCGGTACGTGCTCGACGCCCTGGGCGATGGCACCCTGCCGACGATCACGGCCTTCGGGTTCTGACGCTCACACGATCGTCCGCTCCCGGCCCTGCCAGTACGGCTCGCGCAGCTGCTTCTTGAGGACCTTGCCCGTGAGGTTGCGGGGCAGCTCCGCCACCACGTCCACGCTCTTCGGGCATTTGAACGCCGCCAGGTGCTCGCGGCAGTGCGCGACGAGGGCGTCCGGGTCGACGGTGGCGCCCGGCGCCGCGACCACCACCGCCTTCGGCACCTCGCCCCACCTGACGTCCGGGACCCCGATGACCGCGACGTCGTCGACGGTGGGGTGCTCGGCCAGCACGCGCTCGATCTCGGCGGGGTAGATGTTCTCGCCACCGCTGACGATCATGTCCTTGATCCGGTCGGTGACGTAGAGGTAGCCGTCGGCGTCCAGGTGGCCGCCGTCGCCGGTCCGGAGCCAGCCGTCCTCGGTGACCGCCGCGGCCGTCGCCTCCGGCTTGCTCCAGTAGCCGCCCATGATCTGTTCGGTGCGCACCCAGACCTCGCCCGGCGCCCCGGTGGGCACCGGGTCGCCGGTGGCCGGGTCGCGCACCTCGATCTCGACGCCCTGGATCGGCGTGCCCGCGGAGACGAGGCGGTGGGCCGTGGCCGGGTTCTCGTGGTCCTCGGGGCCGAGCGAGCTGACGACGCCGCAGGCCTCGGTCATCCCGTACACCTGGTGCATCACGCCCGGGAAGAGCGCGAGGCACGCCCGCATGACCGGCAGGGGCATCGGCGAGGCGCCGTACGAGAGTGCCTGCAGCGCGGAGAAGTCGCGCTCGGCGGCCCCCGGCACCTGCGTCATCGCCGCCATCAGCGCGGGCACCAGGAAGGTGTGGGTGATCCGTCCGGTCTCCAGCGTCTCCAGGACGGCCGCGGGATCGGGCATCCGCAGCATCACGATGTGGGCGCCGCGAGACAGCGCCAGCAGCGAGTAGCTGGTGCCGCCGACGTGGTAGAGCGGCATCGCCACCTGCACCCGCGCGTCGGTGTCGATGTCGAAGTCGGCGGCGACGTTGCGGGCGTGCGCCGTCATCCCGCGGTGGGTCAGCATCGCGCCCTTCGGGAAGCCCGTGGTGCCGGACGTGTACAGCTGCACGAAGCAGTCGTCCGGGGCGCCGGCGTGCGCGTCACCGTCCGGCTCCTCCGCGGCGAGCCAGCCCTCGTACTCGTCGTCCGGGCCGCCGACCGGGATCACCCGCTCCACCGTGGGCAGCTTCGGGAGCAGCTGCTCGACGGCGTCGGCGAACTCGGGGCCGACGAACAGCACGCGCGCCGCGGCATCGTTGATCACGTACGCGATCTCGGGTGGGGCCAGCCGGAAGTTCACCACCGCGTTGACCGTGCCGGCCCGGGCGCACGCGAGCGTCAGCTCTAGGCACGACGGGTGGTTGAGGTCGAGCACGGCGACCCGGTCGCCCGGCACCAGGCCCGCGGCCCGCTGCGCCGCCGCGTTCTGCTGCACCCGCCGCGCCAGCCCGGCCCACGTGCGGGTGGTGCGGCCGTAGCTGACGGCCGGAGCGTCGGGGCGCTGCTCCGCCCAGTGCGAGAGGATCGCGGAGTAGTCGGGGAGCTGGGTGGGCATGAGGCCTCCACGTCGTCTCGGGGCTGTGAGACAGGGCACACTTACCGGCACCGGAGCATAACGGCGGGTGATGTTCGCGAGAACAGGACGAACCGGACCGCCGACACGCGCCCCGGCTGTCAGTGGGCGGACACCACTGGATACGGTGACGGTCCCCACCCGCGTGCAACCCCCGTGCCGGCGGGCAGTCACGACCCCTCGGAGTTCCGTATGAGCTCTCCCATGCAGGTCCCTCGGATGCGCGCCGCGGCGCGACGGGTGAAGGCGGGTGGCGAGCGCTTCCTCGGCGGCGTGCTGCCCGGCGCGTCCGCCCGCAGGCTGCAGATCAGGGCCTTCGCCGACGACTGGGCCGCCGCCAACCTGGAGGCGAGGCAGGCCACCGGCCCGCTGTGGATCGTGCTCGGCGACTCGGCCAGCCAGGGCATCGGAGCGACCCGGCGGGAGACCGGCTACGTCGGCGTGGTGCACGAGCGGCTGCGGCACCGGGAGGCATGGCGCGTCGTCAACCTCTCGCGCGCGGGCGCGGGCGTGGCCGACGTGCTCGCCCGCCAGCTCCCCGAGCTGATCGACCTGACCCGGGACCAGTCCGCGGCCCTGGTGAGCTGCATCATCGGTGCAGAGGACATCTCCCGCCACGTCCCCGGCCTCGACGTGTCGCTGCGACAGCTCCTCGCCTCGCTCCCGTCGGGTGCGGTGGTCGCCACGTTCGCGCGCGGCGCGCGTGGCGGGCCCGCCGCGGCGCTCGACGCGATCACGCGCGAGGAGGCCGCGCGGCACCGGCTGCGCGTGGCCGAGCTGCCACCGAGGTTCGGGCCCGGCAGCAAGGGACGGGCGATGAACCCGCTCGGCGACGTCGAGCACGCCGGGTGGGCCGAGGCCGTCCTCGTCGCGATCGACGGCCCGCCGGCCGAGGTCGCGCCGTCCACCGACCCCGAGCTGCCCGTGGTGTCGGCCGATGACGGCAAGCCTGCCGACGCCAAGCCGGCCCCCGACGCCAAGCCCGCGGCCGACCGCAAGGCGGTCAACAGCCACAAGCCGGCAGGCGACACCGACCCGGCCGACGACTAGAGCGGACCCAGCAACCTGGTGGAGGACGACCGGACCGGCCGCATCACCGTTCGCGAGCTGAGCAAGCGGTTCGGTGCCGTGCAGGCCGTCGAGGGGCTGACGTTCTCGGTGGAGCCGGGCGCCGTGACCGGTTTCCTCGGGCCGAACGGCTCCGGAAAGACCACGACGCTACGGATGATCCTCGGGCTCGTCACGCCGACCGCGGGCGAGGCGCGGATCAACGGCATGCCGTTCGGGCAGCTGCCGCGGCCGGCCCGGGCGGTCGGGGCCGTGCTCGAGGCGCAGGGCTTCCACCCCGTCCGCACGGCCCGCGCGCACCTGCTCGCCTGCGCGGCGGCGATCGGGGTGCCCGACGAGGCGGTGGAGCACGCGCTCGGCACCGTCGGGCTCGGGGACATGGGCGAGCGGCCGGTGGGCGAGTACTCGCTCGGCATGCGCCAGCGGCTCGCGCTCGCCGTCGCGCTGCTCGGCGATCCGCAGGTGCTGGTGCTCGACGAGCCGGGCAACGGGCTGGACCCGGAGGGGATCGCGTGGCTGCGGGCGTTCCTGCGGGCGTTCGCCGCACAGGGACGAAGCGTCCTGATCTCCACCCACCTGCTCGCCGAGGTGGAGCAGGCCGCCGACCACCTCGTGGTGATCAGCCACGGCCGCTGCGTCTACCAGGGATCGCTCGAGCAGCTGAAGGGGTCGCGCAGCGCCCGCGTCCTGGTGCGCTGCGCTGATCCCGCCCGGCTGGCGGAGGCGCTCGCCACCACGGGTGTGCTGGAGATCGACACCCTCTCCGACGGCTGGCTGGGGGTGGCCGGCACCGACCCCGTCCACGTCGGGGACGTGGCGCTCGGGGCCGGCGTGGCGATCTACGGGATGGTGCACGAGCGGGTGGAGCTGGAGCAGCTGTTCTTCCAGCTCACCGCCGAGCCGTGGCGGGCGGGGTGACGCCGGGCGCGATCGGGGCGCCGGTCCGTGCGGAGTTCCGCAAGGTCGCGTCGACGAGGCTGTGGTGGGGGCTGCTGATCCCGGTGGCCCTGCTCTCGAGCATGATCAACCTCTTCGGCGGGGTGTTCACCGCGGCCTTCGCCGAGGCCGAGCAGCTGCCGCTGCTGCTGGGATCGCTCGCCTACGCGCTCGGGCTGACGAGCGTGTTCGCCGCCGTGCACGGCGTCGCCGCCGCGGCGGGCGAGTACCGCCACCGCACGATCACCACGACCTACCTCACGACCCGCGGCCGGGCGCCGGTGCTGGTGGCGAAGATGCTGGTGAGCGGCGGGGTCGGGGCCTGCTACGCCATGGCGGCGGCGGTCACCGGGGTGCTCGCCGGCGTCGTCGCCGACGCGGGTGCCGCGTTCCCCGGCCTGGGCGCGCTCGCGGCCACCGTCGTGATCGGTGTCGTGGTGTCGGCGCTGTGGGGCGCGCTCGGGGCCGCGTTCGGCACGGCGGTGAGCAACCAGGTCAGCGCCCTCGTGGCCCTGCTGCTGTACCTCATGATCGGCGAGCTCCTGGTGGGTGCGCTGCTCGACGGGGCCGAGTCCGAGGCCGTCCGCGCCCTGTCGTCCTACCTGCCGGGCAACGCCGGCGAGGTGGCGGTCTACGGCATCCCGGTGTACGAGATCGCGGGCCCCGCCACGGGGCCCGAGCTCGTCGAGCTGCTCGCCGGTGTGACGTCCCCACCGGGCTGGGGCGCGGCCCTGCTCGTCCTGGCGGCCTGGACGGCGGCCGCAGGCGCCGTGGGCTGGCTGGTAGGCGCCCGCCGCGACATCACCTGACCGCCGTCCCCAGCGGGCGCCGCACACACCGGCGCGGGACGGCACACATGCTCCGGCATGTGCGCGGAGCCCACACGGTGTGCGCGGTCAGATCGGATTGAGGATGCGGTCCAGGAACTGCCTCGTGCGGGCCTCTCTCGGCTCGGTGAGGACCCGCTCCGGCGGACCGGACTCGAGCACCACACCGCCGTCGAGGAACAGCACCTGATCGGCCACCTGCTGGGCGAACCGGATCTCGTGGGTGACGATCACCATCGTCCAGCCCTCGTTGGCCAGATCCTTGATCACCCGCAGCACGTCGCCGACCAGCTCGGGATCCAGCGCCGAGGTCGGCTCGTCGAACAGCATCAGCTTGGGCGCCAGTGCGAGCGCCCGGGCGATGCCGACCCGTTGCTGCTGCCCGCCGGACAGCTGGAACGGGTACTGGTCGGCCTTCTCAGCCAGGCCCACCTGCTCCAGCAGCCGCCGGGCGTCCGCCGTGGCCTCGTCCTTCGGCCGTTTCTGGACGATCACCGGGCCCTCGATCACGTTCTGCAGGACCGTCATGTGCGGGAACAGGTTGTGGCTCTGGAACACCATGCCGCTCTGCAACCGGAAGCGCGTGAGGGTGGCGCGGTCGACGTCGGCGGCGAAGTCCACCGACAGGTCGCCGATCGTGATCACCCCGGAGTCGGCGTGGTCGAGGGCGTTCAACGTGCGCAGCACGGTGGTCTTGCCCGATCCCGAAGGCCCGATCACCGCGGTCACCGTGCCGGCCGGCACGTCGAACGAGACGTCGTGCAACACCCGTAGGTCGCCGAACGCCTTCTCGACGCCGCGGACCGTCAGCAGGTCGGTCACCTGGCCACGTACCTCTCCAGCCTCGTCTCGAGCCGGACCTGCCCGGACGACAGGACCAGGCAGATCACCCAGTAGTAGACCGCCGCCACCCCGTACAGCGCGAAGAAGTCGAACGTCGGCGCCGCCGCCAGCTGCGCGACCCGCAGCAGCTCGGTCACCAGGATGGTCGAGGCCAGCGACGTGTCCTTGACCAGCGAGATCAACGTGTTGGACAGCGGCGGCACCGCGGTGCGCGCAGCCTGCGGCAGGATGATTCGGCGCAGCGTCGTCGGATAGCCCATCCCGATCGTCTGCGCTGCCTCCCACTGCCCCTTGGGAAGGCTCAGGATGGCCGCGCGGACCACCTCGGCCGCGTAGCCCCCGACGTTGAGGGTGAAGGCGATCACCGCCGCCGGGAACGGGTCGATCACGATGTTCAGCTGCGGCAACGCGTAGAACACGATGAACAGCTGGACCAGCAGCGGCGTGCCGCGGATGACGGAGATGTACCCGCGCGCCAGCAGGGAGAGCGGACGGATCTTGGAGATCCGGGCCAGCGCGAGGAAGAGCGCGAGCACCAGGCCGAGCACGAAGCTGATGGCCGTCAGCGGCAGCGTCTTCGTGACGGTGGCAACCAGCATCGGCCACAGGTTTCGCCAGATCAGGTCCCAGGTGTCTGGGTCCACTAGGGCCCGCTGACGTCGGAGCCGAAGTACTTGTCCGAGATCTGCTTCAGCGTGCCGTCCGCGCGCAGCTCGCCGAGCGCCCGGTCGACGTCGGCGATCAGCCCGCTGTCCTTGCGGGCAGCGAACGCCTGCTGGCTCGTGTCGCCCGTGGTTCCGGCGATCTTCACGGCGGCGTCGCCCCGCACCTTCTGGAACTCGGCGACCGCGAGCGTGTCGTTGACCGTGGCGTCCACCCGGCCGTCCTTCAGCAGCTGGACGGCCTGCACGAAGCCCTCCACCGCCTCCACGTTGGCGCCGGCGTCCCGGGCCACGGTGGCCCAGTTGCTGGTGGCGGTCTGCGCGGTGGTCTTGCCGCTGAGGTCGGCCAGGCTGGTGATGTCGGTGTTGTCGGCGCGGGTGACGATCACGCCCTCGGAGACCGTGTAGGGCTGCGAGAGGTCGTACTTCGCCTTGCGCTCGTCGTTGATCGTCACCTGGTTGGCGACCAGGTCGAAGCGCTTGGACTCCAACCCGGCGAAGATCGCGTCCCACGGGGTCTGCACGAACTCGACCTGCTTGCCGAGCTTCGCCCCGACGGCCTGCGCGACCTCGACGTCGTACCCGGTGAGCTGGCCGTCCGGCCCCTGGAAGCTGAACGGGCTGTAGGTGCCCTCGGTGCCGACCCGGAGGGTGCCGGCGTCGGATCCGCCTCCGCACCCGGCGATGCCGAGGGCGGCCAGCAGCACGGTGGCTACTGCGATGATCTTGGAGCGCACCGGGGTCTCCTGTCGGTTGGGCGCGTCGACCGGGCGGTCAGCATCGCACGAGGTGCCCGTTGCAGCGCGGAGACCGACCGCGGTGTTCCGATCCGTCCGAACCGGACACCGATTCGTGACCGACGACCTAACCCGGGGCCGCGTGTCGGTGCGGCGACATAACGTGGAGGCGTGCCCGATGCTCCCTCCTCCGGCTGGATCCGCCGGCTCGTCCACGCCTGCGTTCGTCACCGTGCGGTGGCGGCGGGGGCACTGCTGGCGTCGGTGTTCGGGGTCAGCCTGGAGGCGATCGGGCCGCTGCTCACCCGCGTCGCCGTGGACGACGCCGTCGCCGGGTCCACAGCGGTGCTCGCCCCGGTGGTCGCGGCGGTGCTGGGGCTGGCGCTGGTGCGCTTCGGCGCCGCGTTCCTGCGGCGCTACCTCGCCGGCCGCCTCGCCCTCGACGTGCAGCACGACCTGCGGCGGCAGGTGTTCGCCGCCATGCAGCGCCTCGACGGCGAGCGCCAGGACGCGCTGCGCACCGGCCAGGTCGTGTCGCGCGCGATCACCGACCTGCAGCTGGTGCAGTCGCTGCTGTCGATGGCGCCGCTCGCGCTCGGCGCGATCGTGCTCGTCGTCGCCTCGGTGGCGGCCATGCTGTGGCTCTCCCCGCTGCTCACGGTCGTCGCGCTCGTGGTGGTACCCGCCGTGGGCTGGATCGCGCTGCGCACCAGGGCGAAGCTGTTCCCGGCCACGTGGTCGGCGCAGCAGCGGGCGGCCGACATCGCCCAGCACGTGGAGGAGACCGTCACCGGCGTCCGGGTGGTGAAGGGCTTCGGCCAGGAGGCGCGCGAGACCGCCGGGCTCGAACGGGGTGCCGCACGCCTGTTCGCCGAGCGGATGCGCGCCGCGCGGCTCACCGCCCGGCTCAACCCCACGCTGCTCGCCCTCCCCACGTTCGGGCAGGTCGGCGTGATCGCCGTGGGCGGTTGGCTCGCGCTGCACGACTCCATCAGCATCGGCACGTTCCTGGCGTTCTCCACCTACGTCGCCCAGCTGGTCGGGCCCGCCCGCCTGCTCGGCTCGGTGATCGTGAGCGCCCAGCTCGCCCGGGCGGGCGTGGAGCGCGTCCACGACCTGATCGACTCCCGGCCGGACGTCGTCGACCCGGCGTCCCCGGCCACCCTCCCGGAGGGCCCGCTGTCGGTGGAGCTGCGGGACGTCACGTTCGGCTACTCGCGCCACGACCCCGTGCTCGACGACGTCACGTTGCGCGTGGAGCCGTGCGAGACGGTTGCAATAGTTGGGACCGCAGGATCGGGCAAGTCCACCGTCGCGCTGCTGCTGCCCCGCTTCTACGACCCCCAGCGGGGCGAGGTGCGGCTCGGCGGGGTGCCGTTGCCGCAGCTGCGGCTCGCCGACCTGCGTCGCGAGCTCGGCGTGGTGTTCGAGGAGGCGTTCCTCTTCTCCGACACCATCCGCGCCAACATCGCCTACGGCTGCCCGGACGCGAGCGACGAGGACGTGCGGGCGGCGGCACGCGCGGCGCAGGTCGACGGGTTCGTCGAGATGCTGCCCGACGGCTACGACACGCTCGTCGGCGAGCGCGGCCTCACGCTCTCGGGTGGGCAGCGCCAGCGGATCGCGCTGGCCAGGGCCGTGCTCACCGACCCGCGCGTGCTGGTGCTGGACGACGCAACGTCGGCGGTCGACACGGCCACCGAGGCCGCCATCCACGACACGCTGCGCGCCCTCACCGCCGGGCGCACCACGCTGCTCATCGCGCACCGCCGCTCGAGCCTCGCCCTCGCCGACCGGATCGCCGTGCTCGACGCGGGCCGCGTCGTCGACGTCGGCACGGAGGCGGAGCTGATGGAGCGCTGCGCGCTGTTCCGGGAGCTGCTCGACGCCCCCGACGGCGTGCCCGAACGCGGCGCCCACCCGGCCGACCCGGGGGACTCGCGCGAGCTGTGGCCGGAGCCGGTCGCCGACGCCGCGGTGCCGGCGGCCCGCACGGCCACCGCGTCGAGCGGGGTGGGGGCCCGTGGGGGCGGCGGCATGAGCTCCGCCGCGGGCGACATGGCGCCCACCCCGGAGCTGCTCGCCGCGGTCGAGGCGCTGCCGCCGGCCACCGAGGTGCCCCACGTGCCCGGTGAGGACCCCACCGCACCCGATCCCGGGTTCCGGCTCGCCCGCCTGCTGCGTCCGGTGCGCGGTCCGCTCCTGTTCGGGATCGCTCTGGTCGCGCTCGACGCCCTCGGCAGCCTCGCGCTCCCCGGCATCACCCGGCTGGCGATCGACGGCGGCATCACGGCTGGGGCGCCCGGCGTGCTCGTCACGGCCTCGCTGCTGGGGCTCGGGCTGGTGGTCGTGGGGTGGCTCGTGGTGGCCGCGCAGACCGTCGTCACGTCGCGGGCCGGCGAGACCCTGCTCTACCTGCTGCGCGTGCGCAGCTACGCCCATCTGCAGCGGCTGGGGCTGGACTACTTCGAGCGCGAGCTGTCCGGCCGCATCATGACGCGGATGACCACCGACGTCGACGCGTTGTCGACGTTCCTGCAGACCGGGCTCGCGCAGGCCGTGGTCAGCGTGCTCACGATCGGCGGTGTCGCGGTCGCGCTGCTGGCCACCGATCCGGAGCTGGCGCTCGTCGCGCTCGCGGTGGTGCCGGTGCTCGCGGTCGCCACGGTCCTGTTCCGCCGGGTGGCCTCGGCGGCGTACGCGGAGGCGAGGGAGCGGGTGAGCATCGTCAACGCCGACTTCCAGGAGAACGTCACCGGCGTGCGGGTCGCGCAGGCCTACGTCCGCGAGGAGCGCAGCGCCAGCAGGTTCGGCGAGCGCAGCGCCGCCTACCGGAGCTCCCGGCTGCGCGCGCAGCGCTACATCGCGACGTACTTCCCGTTCGTCGCCCTGCTGTCGGACGTCGCCACGGCCGCCGTGCTCGGCGTCGGTGCGGCGCGGGTGGCCGGTGGCGACCTGACGCCCGGCGTGCTCACCGCGTTCCTGCTCTACCTCGCGCTGTTCTTCGCGCCCGTCCAGCAGCTGTCGCAGGTCTTCGACGGCTACCAGCAGGCCCGCATCGGGCTGTCGCGCATCGCCGACCTGCTGCGCACCCCCACGTCGGTGCCCCCGGAGCCTGCGGCCGACCCGGTACCGGTGCCCGAGCGGTTGCGCGGCGAGGTCGAGCTGCGCGACCTCGGCTTCACCTACGCGGGCGCCGCGGCACCCGCGCTCGACGGCGTCTCGCTGCGGGTCGCGCCCGGCGAGACGATCGCGCTCGTCGGGGCCACGGGCGCGGGCAAGTCCACGGTGGTCAAGCTGCTCGCCCGGTTCTACGACGCCGGCACGGGCGGGGTGCTCGTCGACGGGGTGGACGTCCGGCGCTACCCGCTGGCCGCGTACCGGCACCGCCTGGGGATCGTGCCGCAGGAGCCGCACCTGTTCACCGGCGACGTCGCCGCCAACATCGCCTACGCGCGTCCCGACGCGAGCCCGGCCGAGATCGAGGCCGCGGCGCGGGCCGTCGGCGCGCTGGAGCTGGTGCGCGGGCTGCCCGGCGGGTTCCGGCACCCGGTCGGCGAGCGCGGGCAGGGCCTGTCCGCGGGGCAGCGCCAGCTCATCGCGCTCGCCCGCGCCGAGCTCGCCGACCCCGACGTGCTGCTGTTCGACGAGGCCACGGCGGCGCTCGACCCGGCCACCGAGGCGGCGGTGCACGCCGCGGGCGACCGCGTCACCTCCCGCCGCACGGCGTTCGTCGTGGCCCACCGGTTGGGCACGGCGGCGCGCGCCGACCGGATCGTGGTGCTCGACGGCGGCCGGATCGTCGAGGTGGGCTCGCACACCGAGCTGCTCGCCGTGGGCGGGCACTACGCGCGGCTGTGGCAGGCCGGCGAGATGGAACCCGCTGCGTGACGCGCGTCACTCGGTCCCAACGATGGGGCCCGCGCCGCCGGTCGTGAGTCGGCATGAGCATCCAACGATTCGGGCGCCCCGGCAGCGGTGACGAGCGGGTCGTCGTCTTCCCCAGCCGCGCCAAGCTCGCGCTGATGTCTGTCGGCTCTCTGGCGTTCGTGATCGGCGCGGCCTTCATGGTGTCCGAAGGCGGGTTGACCGCCATCAAAGGTGCGCTCGGCATCGTGTTCTTCGCCGCCTGCGGAGGGTGCGGGATCTGGCGGCTGGCCGCACCCAGGCCGGTGCTGGTGATCGATCGCCTGGGGATCCACGGCAGCGCGTCGGCAGCGGGTGGCGGCTGGATCCCGTGGTCCGAGATCACCGGCTGCGGCGTGCGCGTCTTCAGGTGGCAGCGGTGGGTCGGGATCGATCTGGTCGACCCGGCGGCGTACCGCGCCCGGCTGAACCCGGTCGGGCGCTGGGCGGCACGGCTCAACCCGATGTTCGGGTTGCCACCCGTCATGATCCCGCAGAGCATCCTGCCGCTCAGCGCCGGGGAGATGGTGGCCGAGATCGAGTGGTTCCGCTCCCAGGCCTTCGGCCGCTGATCGCGCTCCGTAGCCGGGCCCCCGTTCCGGCGAATCCTGCCCGATTCCGGGCAGGAACTTTGGGTTTCCCGTCCCCGTGGGGCACCATCTCCTCTCGTGCCCGCCGGACCGTACGACGACCTCATCGCGCACCTGGTCCGCAGCACCCCGCTCGACGCGGGGGAGGCGGCACGTGTGGTGGCCGAGGTTCTCGGCTACTTCTCCGAGCAGCTACCGGAGTTCGTCCGGCGCAGGCACGCGGAGCTGAAACGTCGCGGGCTCACGAACGAGCAGATATTCGCGGTGCTGGACGCGGAGCTGGCGGCGCGGCGGGTGGCCCCGCCTGCGCTGTCCACGCGCCAGCTGCGGCGGATGGTCTACGGGTGAAGGGACTTCTATGTGCGGCATCGTCGGATACGTCGGACCCCAGGACGCCGCCCCGATCCTCCTGGAGGGGCTGGGGCGCCTGGAGTACCGCGGGTACGACAGCGCCGGCCTCGCGGTGCGCGGGCGCAGCGGGCTGAAGGTCCGGAAGGTGAGCGGGCGGGTCGCCGAGCTGGCCGCGGACCTGCCCGCGCGTTTCAAGGGTGCGCCGGGAATCGGGCACACCCGCTGGGCCACGCACGGTGAGCCGACCGAGGCCAACGCCCACCCGCAGACGGACGCGGCGGGTCGGATCGCGGTGGTCCACAACGGGATCATCGAGAACGCCGACGAGCTGCGCGCGAAGCTGGCGGCCGACGGCGTGGAGTTCACGTCGCAGACCGACACCGAGACGGTCGCGCACCTCGTGGCCGCAGCGTTCGCCGCCGGCGCCGACGACCTGGAGCAGGCGGTCCGCCAGGCCTTGCGGCAGGTGGTCGGGGCCTACGGCCTCGCGGTGCTGGACGCCGAGCACCCGGACCGGATCGTCGTGGCCCGCAACGGCAGCCCGGTGCTGCTCGGCGTCGGTGAGCGGGAGATGTTCGTGGCGTCGGACGTCGCGGCGCTGATCGGCTACACCCGCCAGGTCGTGTACCTCGACGACGGTGAGCTGGCGACGATCACGGCGAGCGGCTACCGGACCTACACGCTCGACGACCGCGCCGTGGCGAAGAGCCCGTCCACGATCGACTGGGACGTGGTGGGCGCCGAGATCGGCGACCACGCGCACTTCCTGGCGAAGGAGATCCGGGAGCAGCCGCGAACCGTCGAGCGGGCGCTGAAGGGCCGCATCGACGAGCGCTTCGCCACCGCGCACCTCGGCGGGCTCAACATGACGGTCCGCGAGGCGCGGGAGTTCCGGCGGGTGAAGATCCTCGGCTGCGGCACGGCCTGCTACGCCGGGGAGCTCGGCGCGCAGCTGATCGAGGACCTCGCCCGCGTGCCCGCGAGCTCCGAGCCGGCGTCGGAGTTCCGCTACCGCAACCCGGTGGTCGAGCCGGACACGCTGTACGTCGCGGTCAGCCAGTCCGGCGAGACCATCGACACGCTCGCCGCGGTGCAGGAGCTGCAGCGCAAGGGCGGCCGCGTGATCGGCATCGTCAACGTGGTCGGCTCGACGATCGCCCGCCAGGTCGACGGCGGCATCTACCTGCACGCCGGCCCGGAGATGTCGGTGGCCGCCACGAAGTCGTTCACCTCGACGGTGGCGGCGTTCGCGCTGCTCGCCCTCCACCTGGGCCGCATCCGCGACCTCTCGCCCGAGCAGGGCAGGCGGATCATCGCGGGGCTGAACGCGCTGCCGGACCAGATCGCGCAGATCCTGGAGCAGTCGGACGCGCTCGCCGAGGTCGCCAAGGACATCGCGAAGAGCCACAGCGTGATGTTCGTCGGCCGCCGCCGCGGCTGGCCGGTGGCCCGCGAGGGCGCGCAGAAGCTGAAGGAGATCAGCTACGTCCACGCGGAGGCGTACCCGTCGGCCGAGCTGAAGCACGGTCCGCTCGCGCTGATCAGCCCGGAGATGCCGACCGTCGCGATCGTCCCGGACGACGACCTGCTCGACAAGAACACCTCGACGCTCTCGGAGATCAAGGCGCGCAAGGGCCCGGTGATCGCGGTGGCGCACCGGGAACTGCCCTCCGACCTCGCCGACCGCACCATCGTCGTGCCCCGCGCCGAGCCGGAGCTGGACCCGATCCTGCTGTCGATCCCGCTGCAGGTCCTCGCCTACCACGCCGCAGTCGCCCTGGACCGGGACGTCGACAAGCCCCGCAACCTGGCCAAGAGCGTCACGGTGGAGTGAGCGGCCGCCGGCCGGGGCCCACACACCAACTCTGACGCTCACGCACCAACTGCAGTTGGTGTGCGAGCCACGAAGTTGGTGTGCGAGCGGAGGTTCGGCGCCGGGGCCTCAGAAGAGCAGGTGCATCCGGCGGGCCGAGACCGGCCCGCGCCGGGGGTCGGACGGGGGTAGCAGCGCCAGGAGGCGGTCGTGGACCTCGAGGTCGTCGCGGCCGAGGGGATGGCCGGCGAACTCGACGAGCAGGTCCACGTCCTCGCTCTCCAGCACGATGCCGCGCAGCCCGGCCTCCAGCTCGGCGCGCAGCTCCCGGATCGCGGGGGCGTCCGAGCGCGGCAGCAGCGGGCCTGCGCAGGAACGCAGGGCGTCGGCGCAGCGGTGCGCGCGGATCGCGCGGCGCGCCGCCTGGAAGTCGGTGTCGACCGTGGCCGCGAGGCGGTACGGGCGGGTGCGCAGCACGTCGGTACCGATGAGCCCGCGCAACCGCAGGACCTCGCCGCGCACCGTGGTGGGGTTGCCCTCCTCGCCGTAGAGGAGCAGGGCGAGCTGCTCCGCAGTGAGCCCGTCGGGGTGCAGGGCGAGCGCGGTGAGCAGCTCGGCGGGGCGCAGCGTCAGCGGGACGGACCGGCCGTCGAGGATGGCGGTCGGCGCGCCCTCGCCGGTGAAGCGCAGCGACAGCGCGGAGCGCGGCGGAGCGGGGCTGCTGGGCTGCGGCGCGCGCAGCAGGTAGCCCTCGGCGAGCTGCTCCACGACCATCTCGCGGCCGTCGTCGAGCGCCACCCGGTCGGCACCGGGGTGCAGGGCCACGCGCTCCGGCCACAGGCCGTACGGCTCGCCCGCGATGATCCGGCCGCTCGCCGTGATCAGCGCGCCCGCCTGCCCGCGGAGGCTGGCGAGGTGGGGCATGTTGCGCAGGCGCAGCCGCTCGTCCTCGATGGCGAGGCGCACCCGCAGTTGGTGCTCGGCGAGCTGGGCGGTGGCCATCACCAGCTGCTTCATCGCCGGGTGCACCGTGTGCAGCGGGCCGCTGATGTCGATGGCGCCGAGGATCGTGCCCGTGTCCGGGTCGTGCACGGGGGCGGCGGCGCACGTCCACGCGTGGTAGGTGCGCACCAGGTGCTCGGCGGAGTGGATCGTCACCGGCGCGTCGACGGCGAGCGTGGTGCCCATCGCGTTGGTGCCGATGGCGTCCTCCGTCCACCGGGTACCCGGGGTGAGACCCACCTCGTCGGCCGAGCTGAGGACGGCGGTGGCGCCCTCGCGCCAGAGGATGGTGCCGTCGGCGTCGGTGACGAGCATGACGTGCATGGCCTCGTCGGCGATGCTCACGAGCGTGCTGCGCAGCAGGGGCATCACCGCGTTGAGCGGGTGGGCCGCTCGCAGCTGGGGGATCTCCGACTCGCCGAGGACGACGGGCGGCGTGCGCCGGTCCGGGTCGACGTGAGCGGCGAGGCTGCGCTGCCACGACTCGGACACGAGCGTGCGAGGTGAGCCGGGGACGGGGTCACCGGCCAGCACGGCCTCGAACACCTGCTGCAGCCGGTGCGCATGGGCCGTGGGGTCGAACATGCCATCGGTAGTCATCAGCACTCCGAGCGTCATCGCCCCAGGACCCGGCCATCATCACCCAGGGCGGCTCGGGCAGCAAGCGCGCCAGACGTTGCGCGTGCAACGTCCAGGCAACGTGTGGATCCCTAGCCTTCTCCCACCCGACCAAGCGCCAGGGGAGGGAGCCCGATGACCGCTGACGCCCTGCTCGACCACCACGCCCTGCTCGACCCGGTGAGTACCGCTCCGAGCACCACCGTACGGCGAACTGCTCGCATCCTCGTCGTGGACGACGAGGCCATCGTCCGCTTCGGGCTGCGCCAGCTGTTCGCCCCCGACCCGAACGTGTCCGTGATCGGGGAAGCCGCCACGCCCCGGGACGCGCTCGTGATCGCCGACCGATGTCCACCCGACCTGGTGATCCTCGACGTCGCGCTCGGCCGCGGCGACGCCGCGGGCGTGGAACTGGCCCGCATGCTGCTGGAACGCCATCGCGGGGTGCGGGTGCTCGTGCTCACCGGCTGCCGCGACCGGGACGTCATGATGCGGACCGTGCGCCTCGGCGTACACGGCTACGTGCGCAAGGGCGCCGACACCGCCGACATCGTCCGCGCCGTGCACACGTTGCTGCGCGGCGAGAGCGTGTTCGACGCCGGGGGCCCGACCGGCTCCGTCGTCATGGACGTGCTGCGCGACGAGGACCGCCCACCCGTGCGCGGGCTCGGCGGCGCGATGCTGACCGAGCGGGAGAACCAGGTGCTGCGGCTGTTGGCCGTCGGCATGTCCAACCGCGAGATCGGCAGGCGGCTCGTGATCAGCGAGGCCACCGTCAAGTTCCACGTGCGGAACCTGCGCGACAAGCTCGACGTACGGCGACGCACCGAGATCGTCTACACCGCTACGCGGCAGGGCATCGTCTAGAGACCTTCACTTAAGGGAAGTCCCTGAGACGAAATCGGGGCAGCCGGGTCCTTTCGACCGATGCGGTGCCGACCGGGCGGTCAATAGCCTGGTCCGGTGATCGATGGACTGCGGCTGCTCCTCGACGGTGCCCTGACCTCCCAGTGGCTGCTGCTGGTGATCGTCGGGCTCGCCGTCGTCGACGCCCTGGTGCCGATGGTGCCGAGCGAGGCGCTCATCATCGCGGCCGGAGTGGGCGCGGCAGCGGGTCACCAGAGCCTGGTCGCCGTGATCGCGGCGGCCTCGCTGGGCTCGTTCGTCGGCGAGCTCGCGACCTTCCTCGTCGGCCGGGGGTTCGGGGCCGCGGTGCGCGGCAGGATCGCGCCCGGCACGCCGCGGGCCGACCTGTTCACCCGCACCGAGCGCACGTTGACGACGCGGGGCGGGCTCATCCTGCTCACCGCCCGCTACATCCCGGCCGGTCGGACGGTGGCGGCGCTGGCCGCCGGCGCGAGCCGGTTCCCGGTCCGGCGGTACGTCGGCTACAGCGCGCTCGGGGCCACCATGTCGGCCGCGTACGTCGCGATGCTGGGCTTCCTCGGCGGCGCTACGTTCGCAGGCGACCCGCTCCTCGCCCTCGCGGTGAGCCTCGGCATCGGCACGACGATCGGCTCGGTCGCCGGGACGGCCCGGCGCCTGCGGTCCGGTACCGCCCCCACCCTCAAGACGACGCCGGCTCCGCTCGCGGCCTGACCGCGCGGGGCGGTCAGCCGAAGAAGACCTCGGCCTCGGCGTACAGGCTCGGGTCGACGACCTTGAGCTCCTTGGTGGCCTCGGCGAGCGGCACGGTGACGACGTCGGTGCCGCGCAACGCGGTCATGTGGCCCCACTTGCCCGCGTGCACGGCATCGATCGCGTGGAGGCCGAATCGGGTGGCGAGCCAGCGGTCGCGGGCGGTGGGGGTGCCGCCGCGCTGGACGTGCCCGAGCACCGTGGTGCGGGCTTCCTTGCCGGTGCGCTCCTCGATCCGGTGGGCGAGCCAGTCGCCGATGCCACCGAGCCGGACGTGCCCGAACGCGTCCGTCTCGCCGCCCTGCAGCACCTCCTCGCCCTCCTTGGGCATGGCGCCCTCGGCGACGACGATGATCGGCGCGTAGTCGAGCTGGAACCGCGCCTCGACCCACTTGCAGACCTGGTCGAGGTCGAAACGCACCTCCGGGATGAGGATCGCGTTGGCGCCGCCCGCCATGCCGGAGTGCAGCGCGATCCAGCCGGCGTGCCGCCCCATCACCTCGACGATCAGCGCGCGGTGGTGCGACTCCGCGGTGGTGTGCAGCCGGTCGATCGCCTCGGTCGCGATGTTGACGGCGGTGTCGAAGCCGAAGGTGTAGTCGGTGCCGTTGAGGTCGTTGTCGATCGTCTTGGGCACGCCGACGACGTTGACGCCCGTCTCGTGGAGCTTGGTGGCGACGCCGAGGGTGTCCTCGCCGCCGATCACGATGAGGGCGTCGACGCCGAGGTTCTGCAGGTTGCGGCGGATCTTCTCGACCCCGCCCTCCACGGCGAACGGGTTGGTGCGCGACGAGCCGAGGATCGTGCCGCCGCGGGGCAGCAGCCCGCGCACGGCGGGGATGTCCAGCGGCCGGGTGAGCGCCTCGAGCGGGCCGCGCCAGCCGTCGCGGAAGCCGAGGAACGAGTACCCGTACTCCGGCACGCCCTTGCGGACGATCGCCCGGATGACCGCGTTCAGGCCGGGGCAGTCCCCGCCCCCGGTGAGCACGCCGACGCGCATGGGTGGTGACCTCTCCATCGATGCAGAAGGTGGCGAGTGCGCCACGCTAGCGGCACCGCCGGGACACCGCGACGGCGCCACCCACTGCACCGCGGGGAGAACACCGGTTCTTCGCTCGGGTGGCGCATTGTGCGCGTGAGTAGCGTTGTGGGATTCCTCGAACCGGGGTGACCATGGGCGCGCAGCGTTGGCTCGGAGTCGGACAGGCCGGAGGAACCGAGCCGGAGCCGGGAGCTCGGGCGGCTGACTGCGCACTCCTGCACGCCGACGCGAAGCTGCTGATCGTCTTCTGCTCCGAGCTGCTCGACCTGCCCGTGGTGCTGCGGCAGATCAACGAGCGGTCCGGCGGAGTTCCCCTGATCGGGTGCTCCACGTCCGCCGAGATCACGTCGAGCGGCCCCGGGCTGCGGAGCGTCGTCGTCACGGCGCTGGGCGGCGACGGGTTCTCGATCGGCACGGCCGCGGCCGGCCCGGCGTCGGACGACCTCCGCGCGGCCGGCGCCTCGGCGGCGCGTTGCCTCGCCGGGATCGACGAGCGACCGCACCGCGTCCTGCTGCTGCTCACCGACGGCCTCGCGGGCGACCAGCGGGAGATCCTGCGCGGCGTCTACCGGGTGCTCGGGGCGGGCGTGCCGCTAGTGGGCGGGTGCGCGGGCGACGTGCGGATGGCGCGGACATCCCAGCTGCACGGCGACCAGGTGCTGACCGACTCGGTGGTCGCGGCCGGGATCGGGTCCGACGCTCCGCTCGGCATCGGCGTGCGCCACGGATGGCGCCGGGTCGGCGAGCCGATGCTCGTGACGGAGAGCGGCGGCAACCGGGTCCACACGCTCAACGGGGAGCCGGCGCTCGACGTGTACCTGGAGCGCCTCGGCGCTCCGGCCGAAGCTCACACCGACCAGGAAGAGCTCGCCCGGCTCGCGCTGGTGCACCCGCTCGGGCTCGGCCAGCGCGCGGGAGAGGAGGAGATCCGGTTCATCGCGGGCGGCGACTTCGGAGACCGGTCCCTCGCGTGCATCGCGGAGGTGCCCCAGGCAGCGCTCGTCTGGCTCATGGAAGGCGACGTCGAGTCGGTCCGCTGGGCCGGCACCGCGGCGTGCGCCGATGCCCTCGAAGCACTCGAGGGCAACCCGCCGCTCGGAGTGCTCGCGTTCGAGTGCGTCGGCAGGCGTCCCGTGCTCGGCGACGAAGGGGTCCGGGTGGAGATCGACGAGATCGTGAAGTGCTCCGGTGGAGCGCCGGTGGCCGGCTTCTTCACGCACGGGGAGATCGCCCGCAAACAGGGGGTGATCGGTTTCCACAACCAGACACTCGTCGTCCTGTCGGTCGCCTGAGATGTCGGCACCCCCGGGATGGTCGGCCCAGAAGCTCGCCGAGTTCCTGGCCGCGGTCTCGTCGTTCGCCACGGAGGCCGAGGCCGCGGCGGGCGCGGTGGAACGGGTGGCGGAGTCACTGGACGCCGAGGTCGTTGCGATCGTGGCGCGCGGCAGCGCCGTGGCCGCCATCGGCTATCCCGAGGGGGACACCCCCGTCGCCGAGCTCACCTCGGTGGCCGGCGGGCTGCGCCGGGAGCTCGTCGTTCCCGGTTCCGGGAGTGCCCCGGCCGCCGTCGTGGCGCTCGAGCACCCGCCGGGCGCGCGCCTCGTCGTCGCGCGTTCCGGCCCGGAGCCACTGAGCGCCGACGAGGTCGGGCTCCTGCACGCCATGGCTCGCGTGACCTCGATGACCCTGCGCATGCTCCGCTTCCTCGACGACGAGCGCGCCCTGCGCAAGGAGAGCCAGCGCCAGAGCGCCGAGAACGCCCACCTGCTCGCGACACTGACCGACCACCAGACGTTGCTCGAGCAGCTCGCGGACGAGCAGGCCGCGCTGCGGCGGGTGGCCACGCTCGTGGCGCGCCAGCCCGGCACCGGACAGGTGCTCGCCAGCGTGACGGAGGAGGTCGGGCGGCTCCTCCGCGCCGGCATGACGCAGATGCTCCGGTACGAGGGCGCCGGGTCGACGACGGCCACGGCGGTGGCCGGCTGGACCGGCTCGGACGTCCATGGCCCGGGCCTCGCGCTCGGCACGCGGGTGGCGGTCGAGCGGGACGGGCTCGCCGGCCTCGTCCTCCGCGAGCACCGCGCCACCCGCATGAACAGCGAGGAGCTCCCGGCCGGGGGACCCATCGCCGAGCACGTCCACGGGCGCGGCCTCCGCTCGGCGACGGCGAGCCCGGTCGAGGTCGAGGACCGGCTCTGGGGCGTGATGGTCGCGGGCTGGCTCGCCCTCGAGCCGCCCGTCGACGCGGAGTCGCGCATCGCCGAGTTCGCGCAGCTCGTCGCGACGTCGATCTCGAACGCGCAGGCACGTGCCGAGGTCGTGCGGCTCGCCGACGAGCAGGCCGCGCTGCGGCGCGTGGCGACGCTCGTCGCGAAGGGCGAGACACTGGAGGTCATCGTCACGCGCGTCGCGGAGGAGATCGCCCGGATCCCGCACGTCGACCACGGGTTCGTGGGGCGGTTCGAACCCGACGCCACGGTGACGGTCCTCGCGAGCACCGGCACCGTCGACGTGCCGGTGCGGGTCGGCTCCCGCTGGCCGCTCCACGGCGACAGCGTCGCCGTGCGGGTGTTCCGCACCGGCCGCTCCGCGCACATCGACAGCTACCGCGACGCCGCCGGGCCCATCGCGGCGGCGGTGTACAGCGCCGACGTCGCCAGTGTGGGAGCCCCGATCATGGTCGGCGACCGGTTGTGGGGCACCGCGGCAGCGACCTGGGCGCCGCGTACCGGTGCGGCGCCGCCCGGCGCCGACGCGATCCGGCCGGGTGGGCTGCCGGCGGATGCCGAGGAGGGCATCGCCAAGTTCGCGGACCTGATCGCCATCGCGATCTCCAATGCGGACGCCCGCGCCCAGCTCACCACGTCGAGGGCGCGGGTCGTGGCCGCGGCGGACGACGCAAGGCGGCGGCTCGAACGGGACCTGCACGACGGGATCCAGCAGGGGCTCGTGTCGCTGGCGCTCGCCCTGCGTGAGGTGGAGTCGATGGCGCCGCCCGAGCCGCGCGAGCTGCCCGCGGCGATCGGGCGGGTCGTGGACGGCCTGAGCGGGGTGCTGTCGGAGCTCCGCGAGATCTCCCGCGGGCTGCACCCGGCGATCCTGTCGGAGGGCGGTCTCGCCTACGCGTTGCGGTCGCTCGCCGCCGCTCCGCCGTGCCGGCCACGCTCAACGTGCGCGTCGCCGGCCGGCTGCCGGAGCGGGTCGAGGTGCCCGCCTACTACGTCGTGTCGGAGGCGCTCACGAACGTCGCGAAGCACGCGGGGGCGTCCCTGGTCGAGATCGATGTCGACGCGACGAACGGGGTCGCGCGCGTCGTCGTGCGGGACGACGGCGTCGGCGGGGCGGACGTCGGCCGGGGATCGGGGCTGATCGGCCTCGTCGACCGCGTGGAGGCGGCCGGCGGGGAGTTCACGGTCAGCAGCACGCCGGGGGAGGGCACGTCGTTGCTCGCCACGTTCCCCCTGTCACCCGGGTAGCAGGGCTCATTCCGCGATCACGTGGTCCACCAGGCCGTACGCCTGTGCCTCCGCCGCTGTGAACCAGTGGTCGCGATCGGAGTCGGCCGTGATCGTCTCGACGGACTGGCCGGTGTGCCCGGCCGTGATCTCGGCGATCTCGCGCTTCATCTGCGCGTAGACCCCGGCCCGGATCGCGATGTCGGTGGCCGCTCCACCGATGCCGGCGGAGGGCTGGTGCATGAGGATCCGGGCGTGCGGCAGCGCGTGGCGCTTGCCGGGGGCGCCCGCCGTCAGCAGGAACTGCCCCATCGACGCGGCGAAGCCGATGGCCCACGTGGCGACGTCCGGACGGACCAGCCGCATCGTGTCGTAGATGGCCATGCCCGCGGTGACCGAGCCGCCGGGCGAGTTGATGTACATCGTGATGTCGCGGTCCGGGTCCTGCGCGGCGAGCAGGAGCAGCTGCGCGCTGATCCGGTTGGCGATCTCGTCGTCGACCTCGCGGCCGAGGAAGACGATCCGTTCCTCGAGCAGCCTGTCGAGCACCGGGTCGGTGCCGGCGGCCGGGGTGGCGGCGTACAGGACGGGTCCGCCGATCGGGGGCAGCGCCGGCCGCGCGGGCGGCGGGACCGGGCGGTGCGGCGGCCCCGGGGGGCGCGGGTGGTGCACGGCGTCCTGGATCGACATCGGGAGCTCCTCTCGTCGGCGTCGTCCCGACGCTAGGCCGGGCACGCGCCGACGGGGTGCCGTGTTCGCTCTCGGCGGCGCCGTTCGCCGAGGGCGAGCGGGTGAGCAACGCCTCGTGGACCGGCAGGCCCGTTCACCTCTACTCCACCTGGGGGCCATCGTTCACTCGCCGGGACTGCCTAGGGTCAGCGCGTTTCCCGAATCCCCCAGGAGGATGACGTGGCCCAGCCGCGCCCGTCCGGCCGTATCGCGCTCCCGCTGCTGACGAACAGCCACGGTGGCCGCCAAGGCCTCACCTGCCGGTACCGCTGCGCCAACGCGTGTGCCCACGACGCGCCCAACACCTCGGACAACGAGTACTTCGGCGACGTGCTTGCCCGCGCCGTCACCCGGCGCGGCGTGCTGCGCGCCGGCGCCGTCCTGACCCTCGCCGGCGGCGCCACCGCCGCCCTCGCGGCGTGCTCGCCCGGTTCCGAGGGTGAGGAGGCCGCGGCCGCGCCATCCGGCCCGCAGGGGCTCGACTTCGAGCCGGTCGCCCCCAACACCACCGACGCGATCACGCTGCCGCCCGGCTACGAGAGCAACGTCGTGATCCGCTGGGGCGACCCAGTGGTGCCCGGCGCACCCGCGTTCGACTTCGACAACCAGACGGCGGAGGCACAGGCCACCCAGTTCGGGTACAACAACGACTTCTGCGGGCTGCTGCCGCTGCGCGGTGCGGGCGAGCGGTACCTGATGTTCTCCAACCACGAGTACACGACCGAGCCGCTGATGTTCCGCGGCTACGACGCGGCCAACCCCACCGAGGAGCAGTACCGGATCGGGCTGGCGGCCCACGGCCTGACCGTCGTCGTGGTGGAACGCGACCGCGGCACCGGCCGGATCACCCCGCTGCTGGACCCCCAGTACAACCGCCGCTACACCGGGACCTCCGAGTTCGTCCTCGACGGCCCGGCCGCGGGCTCCGACTGGCTGCGCACCTCCGCCGACCCCACCGGCACGCGCGTGCTCGGCACGTTCAACAACTGCTCGGGCGGCGTGACCCCGTGGGGCACGTTCCTGTCGGGCGAGGAGAACTTCAACGGGTACTTCGCGGGCGCCGCCGGGGTCACCGAGCCGGTCGCGGCCGCCCGCCTCGCCCGGTACGGCGTCGAGGAAGAGGGCACCGAACGGCTGTGGGAGCGATTCGACCCCCGCTTCGACGTCACCCGGGAACCGAACGAGGTCAACCGGTTCGGCTGGGTCGTCGAGGTCGACCCGCAGGACCCCGCGGCCCCGCCCGTCAAACACACCGCGCTCGGGCGCCTCAAGCACGAGGGCGCCACGATCCGGGTCGCGTCCGACGGGCGCGTGGTCGCGTACATGGGCGACGACGAGCGGTTCGACTACGTCTACAAGTACGTCTCCGACGAGCCGATGATGGACGGCGAGACCCGCGCGGCCCGCGAGCACAACCGCACGCTGCTCACCCGCGGCACGCTCCACGTCGCCCGGTTCACGGGCTCGAGCCCCACCGCGGAGATCGACGGCAGCGGGCGCCTGCCCACCGACGGCACGTTCGACGGTGGCGGCGAGTGGATCCCGCTGGCCGCGGGCGACCGGTCCTTCGTCGACGGCATGACCGCCGCCGAGGTCTACGTCTTCACCCGCGAGGCGGCCGACAAGGCCGGGGCCACCAAGATGGACCGGCCCGAGGACATCGAGTCCAACCCGCACACCGGCAACGTCTACATCGCGCTCACCAACAACACCGACCGCGGCAAGGCCGACGCCACCCGCACCACGGGCGCGGACGAGGCGAACCCGCGCGTGGACAACAAGCACGGGCACGTCGTCGAGCTGATCGAGCAGGGCGGCGACCCGACGGCCGCATCGTTCGGCTGGTCGATCCTGCTGGTCTGCGGCGACCCCAACGACCCGGGCACCTACTTCGGCGGGTTCGACAAGGCGCAGGTCAGCCCGATCACGTCGCCGGACAACCTCGCCTTCGACCCCTACGGGAACCTCTGGATCTCCACCGACTCCGGCCTGGCACTGAACATCAACGACGGCCTCTACGCGGTCTCGCTGGAGGGGGAGACGCGGGGGCGGACCACGCTCTTCGCGAGTGTGCCGGCGGGCGCCGAGTGCTGCGGCCCGGTCGTCACCGAGAACTTCGTGCTGATCTCACCGCAGCACCCCGGCGACCTCGACGAGGCGAGCCCGGACGCCCCGAAGAGCGTGTGGCCCGACGGCCCCGGAAGCCAACCCCGCCCGTCGGTGGTGAACATCTGGCGGACGGGCCGCGCAGGCCGGCCGGGGCGGATCGGGGCATAGCCGAAGTTCAGGAAAGCCACATTGCTGTCCTCCAGGTTCAGGAATGTGGCTTTCCTGAACCTGCCGGGTCAGCTGCAGCGCTCCGCTCGCGGGGTGCCGTCGCCTGCGCCGCGCTCGAACGAGACGTGCACGTGGTCGTAGTGGTTCTCGGTGGTCCCGCCGCGGTCCTCCATGCGTTCCCAGCCGTCGCCGTAGTTGATCCGCTGCTTCCAGATCACGTACTCGACGCCGAGCTCCTCCTGGTTGTCCAGGGCGCACTCGGCGATTCGGTCGCCCTTCTCGCCGCGGGTCATGAGGTCGACCGCGAGCCCGCGCGGGTGGTCGGAGTCGCGGCTGCGCTGCCCGATGCCGATCAGGTCGGGCTCGTCGTACAGGCACGACAGGAAGCGGGCGGCGTCCCGCACCCATGGTTTGACGCGGCCGAGGGAGCTGAGGTCGGCGGCGCAGTTCGCCTCCGCCCGGCGCGCCTCGATCGCGTTCAGGCCGACGGCCTTGACGAGGTCGGAGACGTCGAGCTCGAGGGGTTCGGGTTCGTGGGTGGCCGGTACCGGGACGAGGTTCGCGACCATCCGGACGCCGTCGGTCTCCGCGGCGGTGGAGCGGATGTACATGTCGCCGGCCGCGGCCGGGGGCGCCGGGGCGTTCACCACCGGCACGGTCACGGCGAGGGCGCCGCCGGTAGCGGCGGCCGCGGCCATCCCGTTGCGCACGGCGGACTCACGCGGGGCGCGGTGGCGCGCCGGTCGGGGGGCCTGCGCACCGGGGGGTGCGACCGCGCTCGCGACGGGCCGCGGGTGCGCGTTCCGGCCGCCGGGGAAGCGGTGCCGAGACACGACCTGCCTTCCGGACCGCGCGACCCGTGCGGGCGAGGTGGGGGATGCCCGCGGGGGAGCGGGATCGCGCGTCGGTCCGTCACAGACCATAGCGGATCGGTCACTCAGCGATAGGAGCGCTCACCCTGTGTGTCTCAGCAGCCGCGCAAGGTGCCGCCGCCCGCTCCGCGGTCGAAGGACACGTGGACGTGGTCGAAGTGGTTCGCGGTGGCGCCGCCGCGATCCTCCATGGCCTTCCAGCCGCTGCCGTGGTTGATGCGCTGCCGCCAGATCACGTACTTGACGCCGAGGGCGCCCATGTTCTCCAGGGCACAGGTGGCGAGCCGGTCGCCGGTGGCGCGGTCGACCATGAAGTCGACGGCGAGGCCGCCCGGGTGGTCGGACGTGCCGGCCCGCCCGGCCACGCCGTACATCGTGGGCTCGCCGAACGTGCACCCGAGCTGTTCCGCGGCCGTGCGCACGTTCGACTTGACGGATCCGAGGCCGGACGTGCTCAGGTCGCAGCTCACGGGCCCGCGGGCCGCCTCGGCCGCGGCCCGTTCCGCCTCGACGCGGGCCTGCTCGGCCGCGCGTGCGACCTGCTGCTCCGCGAGCTGCGCGGCCTTGACGAGCCCGGCCGCGTCGGCGATCTCCGGCTCCGTATCGACCGGTTCGACGACCGCCGCGAGGACGGCGGCCGGGCCGTCGTCCTCCGCGCTCGATTGCGCGACCGGCACGACCGCGGCTTCGGGACGCGCTTGCTGATCGGGTGCAGCGCCGCCGACCAGCGAGAATGCGCTGCCGGTTACGGCGACTGCAGCGGCACCCCGCCGCAGCGGGGTCGGTACGGACCGTAGCGCGCTCGCACTCGCTCGTCGTCGGTGGCGGGGGACCACCGCGAGCGGGTGCTGGTGCGCGCCTCGGCCCCGGGGGGAGCGATGCCGAGCCACGACCTGCCTTCCGGATCGGCGGCCCGGTAAGGACGTCCGGCGTCGGGGGTGCCGGCGGGTGGGGAGTCCCGTGTCCTTTTCGTGACCGAGCCGTCATTGATCCGAGAGGGAACGTAAGCAACCCGGAAGATCGCTGCACGTCACCGGCCTGCTGAACCGGACGAGAGCACGGCCCCGAGCGACGAGCGGTGTTCCTTTTGCCCCGTTCGGGGGAGCCGGCGCCGGTGATCGGCGGCGGCTCCGACGGAATGCCCGCACGCCGGTGGCGGGTACCGCACACCGACTCGGGTTGGTGCGTGAGCGCAGATGTTGCCGTGTCGGCGACCCGGGCCGCTGCCGGCTACGTGTCCGTGCCGCGCTCTTGCGGCTCGCGGAGCTGGCGGCGCCGCCGGGGGACGCCGCGGGCCCGAGCGTGGGATGCGGACAGCTCGCCGGCGCTACTGCGGGCGGTACCGCACCACCCGGCCGTTGAGGGGCTGCGGTTCGCGTGCGTCGCCCTCCGGGAACAGCTTCCGGTAGCCCCTGGTGCTCGCCGTCGCCACGTTCCGGTGCTGTGCCAGCACGAGCCACGACACGGGTTCGCTGTACGGGGCGGTGGTCAGCGAGCCCGGGTAGCGGAACGTCGAGAGGTCGTGCGGCAACGCTGCGGCCAGGTCTCCGGTGATCTCGCGCTCGGGGCCGCATTCCTGCGGTAGGCCGCCGAGCACGGTGTCCTGCAGCGTGCCGCCGTGCCCGCCGGGGGCCAGGAACAGGGCGACCACGAGGGTCTCCCCGTCCGGGCCGCGGTGCACGAAGTGCTGCTCGACGGGGAAGTGGTGGCCGTCGAGCCGGTGCTCGGCCGGGGTGTGGAAGTGGAACTGCAGGAGCTCGTACGGCGTGCCGCCGATCCGGACGCCGGCCGCGCCTTCCGGGACCTCGGCCTGCACCACCTCCTCCCGGTCGCGCGTGGAACATCCGGCAGGGTCGCTCTCGTCCTTGCGCACGTAATGCACCAGCAGTTCGACGTGACGCGGGTAGTCGACGTCGAGTCCGGGCAGGTCGGGGGTGGTGACCGCGTCGCGGGAGCGGATGTGGATCGGGCTCTGCCGCGGTGGTGCCGCGGCCGCCGCCGGGGTGATCAGTCCGGCGGCGGCGAGCGCCGGGACTCCGAGGAGGACGGTTCGACGTGAAAGGTCCATGCGCCCGCTTCCATACTGTATGCACCATTCGAGTGGGTGACACTAGTACGGGTGAACGGGCCGGCTCCCGCCGGGTTGATCAGCTGCGGGTGAGGACGCCGGGCGACATCCCGACCGTCCGCTTGAACGCCCGGCTGAACGCGGCTTCGGACTGGTAGCCGAGCCGGCCGGCCACCTCCCCGACGGTGGCACCGTCCTCGGCGAGCCAGGTGCGGGCCACCTGCATGCGCCAGCGCGTGACGTAGCGCATCGCGGGTTCCTCGACGAGATCGGTGAACCGCGCCGAGAAGGCCGAGCGTGACATCGCGAGCTCGCCGGCGAGGGAGGCGACCGTCCAGTCCCGGGCCGGTTCGCGGTGGATCAGCGAGATCGCCCGGCCGATCTGGCGGTCCCGCAGCGCGCCGAGCCACCCGCGTTGCGCGGCCGGGTCGTGCTCGATCCAGGCGCGCAGCGTCTGGATGACGAGGATGTCCGAGAGCCGCGTGATCACGGCCTCGCCGCCCGGGCGCAGCGACGCGGCCTCCGCGGCGATGAGCCGGAGCGTGCTCTGCATCCACTCGTCCTGCGGCCCGCCCGCGGGCTCGACGTGGATCAGGTCCGGCAGCAGCGGGACGATGTGGTGCGCGACCGGGTGGTCGAGCCGTACGGCGCCGCAGACCAGCGTGGTGCCGGCGCCGCCGCCGCCGTGGCGCAGGATCGCGTACCGGTTGCGGAACTCGTGCTCGAGGCTCATGACGTCCGGCGCGGCGACGCCGGCCTCGCTGCGCAGCGCGTGCCCCTGCCCGTGGGGGGCGAGGGCGACGTCCCCGGCCTGCAGCAGGCGCGGGCCGGTGCCCTCCACGTCGAGCTCGCAGCGGCCCGCGGTGACGATGTGGAACCACATGCAGTCCGGCCAGCTCGGCATCGTCAGGCCCCACGGCGCCGCCAGCTCGGAACGGCAGTAGAAGCTGCCGGTCACGCGCAGGAAGTGCAGCGCCTCGCCGAGCGGGTCGTCGGCCAGCATCGGGTCGGTCGTCACCACGGGAGTATGCGCCGCATCCACGGCTCCTGGACGAACGAGCAGGAGAGCGCGACTCGCGAGCATTGATGGTCCTGGATCACCCGGGCAGTCTGGATGTCCACACCACAGCGAGGAGGCACCGTGATCGCCACCGTCCTACCCGTCGTCGCGCTGCTCGGCGTCATCGGCTCGGGCCTCATGGCGGGCGTGTTCTTCGCCTTCTCCACGGCGGTGATGCCGGGGCTGCGCCTGCTGCGCCCCGCCGCGGGCATCGAGGCGATGCAGCAGCTGAACCGCGTGATCCAGAACCCGCTGTTCCTCCTCGTGTTCATGGGCACCGGGTTGCTCTGCCTGCTGCTCGTGATCGGGGCGCCGATCACCGGTGGCCCGGGCACGGCCTGGATCGTGATCGGCGGGCTGCTGTACCTCGTCGGCAGCATCGGGCTGACGTTCGTGGTGAACGTCCCGATGAACAACCGGCTCGACGCCGCCAACCCCCTCACCGACGAAGGTGCCGCGATCTGGGCCGACCACCTGTCCCGCTGGACGGCCTGGAACCACGTCCGCGCCCTGGCCTGCACCGCGGCGGTGGCCGCGCTGACACTCGGCGTCATGGCTCCATGACGCTGCTGGAAGGCCCGGGGAACAGCACTGTGGAGCCATGGTGCTGCGTCGTCGGATACTCGGGGGGTGGGCGTGCGTGGGATCGGCGGCGTTGAGATCCGGCCGGATCGCGATCGGCGGCGCGGGTTCACGCTCCTGCTCGACGGCACGCCGCAGTCGCACGTCGACCTCGACGACCCGACGCACCTGGAGTTCGGCTACACCCGCATGCTCGGGCACGTCGTCGACCTGGCCGCACCGCCCCGCAGGCCGCTGCGCGCGCTGCACCTGGGCGGCGGGGCGTTCACGCTGGCCCGCTACGTCGCGGCCACCCGGCCGCGGTCGACCCAGCAGGTGGTGGAGCGGGACGGGGCCCTGGTGGAGTTCGTGCGCCGGGAGCTGCCGCTCGAGCGTTCCTGGCGGCTGCGGGTGCGGACCGGTGACGCGCGTGATGTCGTCGAACGGCTCCGGCCCGGCACGTTCGACCTCGTCGTCCTGGACGTGTTCGACGGCGCCCGCACGCCCGCACACCTCGCCTCCACCGAGTTCCTGCACGCGGTCGCGGACCTCATGGCCCCGGCCGCGACCTACGCGGCCAACCTGACCGACGGCGGCCCGCTGGCCTTCGCCCGCGCCCAGGTGGCCACGCTGCAGGCGGTGTTCCCGCACACCTGCCTGGTGGCCGACCCGGCGGTGCTTCGTGGGAGGCGGTTCGGGAACCTGCTGCTCGTGGGCCGCCGGGACCCGCTACCGGTGGACGTGCTGGCGACGCGGGCCGCGGGCGGCCGGTCAGCGGGGCGCCTGTTGCACGGGTCGGATCTCGACCGGTTCCGCGGCGACGCCCGCCCGGTCGCCGATGCCCGCGCCACCGCCTCGCCCCCGCCACCGGACGGGACGTTCGGCACGCGCTGACCCCTACCCGTGAGCGTGGTGGGCCCGCCAGTGGTCGTCGGCCTTGATCGCTGCGAAACCACGCTGAACGCCCTCGTCAGGGCAGTTTCCCGCATGGCGGATCGATCACCAGGCGCCGACCCGCGCGAGCCCCGGCCCTCTGCGCTCCAGGGAGTGCTTCTGTTGCACGAGCGGCACTCTCTCACTCACCTAGCGCGCCAGAGCGCCGTTCGCTCCATGGGAGCGCTCCTTGCCCCCGACGAGGAGGGTGAGCGGCAGGGCGACCGTCGCGATGATCGCGGCGACCATGAACGCGGCCCGGGCGCCGTCCACGTCCGTGCCCGCGCCGGCTCCCGCGGACGCCACCGCCATCACGGTGATGAACAGCGCCGTGCCGGCGGCACCGGCCACCTGCTGGAGGGTCGCCATGATCGCGCTGCCGTGCGAGTCGAGGTGCCCGGGCAGCCGGCCGAGCGCGTCGGTCATGAGGGGGGTGAGCATCAGTGAGATCCCGACCACCAGCACGACGTGGAACACGATGATCATCCACAGCGGTGAGCCCGCGCCCAGGCTGGTGAACGCCCAGAGGGCGCAGGTGAGCACCACGGCGCCGGGGATGACGAGCGTGCGCGGGCCGAGCCGGTCGTACAGGCGCCCGACCACCGGCCCCAGCAGGCCCATCGCGAGCCCGCCCGGCAGCACCGCGAGCCCGGCGACGAACGCGCTGACCCGCAGCACGTCCTGCAGGTAGAGCGGCAGCAGGATCAGCACGCCGAAGAGCGACATCATGCTCAGCACGACCAGCACCATCGCGAGGACGAACGGCCGGTGCGCGAGCGGCCGCAGGTCCAGCAGCGCGTTGCCGTCGCCCTGCAGCCGCAGTTGGCGGGCGACGAACAGCGCGAGCGCCACCAGCCCGACGACCGTGGGGATCCACGGCGTGACCAGCGCCTCGCCCCGGGCGGCCTCCCCTACGCTGCTCAGCCCGAACACGAGGCCGCCGAACCCGAGCGCCGAGAGCGCCACCGAGCCGAGGTCGAGGGGCACCGGGCGCACCTCGGCGGCCACCCGCAGCCAGCGGGCGCCCGCCGCGAACGCCACCAGGGCGATCGGCAGCACGATCCAGAACATGAACCGCCAGCCGAGCGTGCTGAGGATGACGCCGGAGAGCGTGGGCCCCACCGCGGGTGCGACGGCGATCACGATCGTGATCGTGCCCATCGTGGCGCCCCTGCGTTCGGCGGGCACCAGGCGCAGCACGGTGGTCATGAGCAGCGGGACCATCACCGCGGTGCCGGCCGCCTGCACGATCCGGCCGGCGAGCAGCACCGGGAACCCGGGCGCGAGCGCGCTGATGAACGTGCCGGTGCTGAACAGCAGCATCGACGTGAGGTAGACCCGGCGCGGCGGGAACCGCTGCAGCAGGAAACCGGTGATCGGGATGACCACGGCCATCGTCAGCAGGAAGCCGCTGGTGAGCCACTGTGCCGTGCTGACGGAGATGCCGAGGTCGGCGATCAGCACCGGCAGGGCGACGCTCATGATCGTCTCGTTGAGGATCATGACGAACGCGGAGCCGACGAGGAGCCAGATCACCAGCGATGCGCCCGCTGCCGGGGTGGGCTGCGGTTCCGGCTCGGCCGGTTCGGCGTCGTGCTGGCCGGTGGCTGGGCCGGTCATCGAGTGGCTCCTCGTCTTGTCGGACCCTCGACGCTACCGATCCCCCCGCGGTGACGGCCACGCGGTTCGCTCTCCGGTCAGGCCGCGGAACGCACCCGCTCGGCCCGCCACAGCCACTGCACCGTCCGGCCGAACGACCAGACCAGCAGCGCGAGCGCCACGGCCACCAGGGCGACCGCGACCGGGTGCGGGAGCAACCGCGAGGCCGCGACCACGAGCACCACGCCCTGCACGGCGGCCACCGTCTTCGCGACGTAGCTCGGCGGCACCGTCCCGCGGAGCCAGGGCAGCAGCCGGCTCGCGCCGACGAACGCGTACCGCATCAGGCCGATCGCGAGCACCCACGGCCCGAGGATCCCGGCGACGTGCACGCTCAGCACGAGTACGAGGAACGCGTCGACCTCCATGTCGAAGCGGGCGCCCACCGGCGACACCGTCCCGGTGCGCCGGGCCACCTTGCCGTCGACGGCGTCGAGGGCCAGCGCCACGGAGGCGAGGGCGACCAGCGGGGCCGGCGCCGTCCACCCGGTGAGCAGGCCGTCGGCGACGATCGCGGCGACACCGCCGACGAGCAGCGCCCTGACGAGCGTGACGACGTCGGCGGGCCCGAGCACGGACCGCCCGGCACGGTGCATCGCGGCGGACAGCAGCCCCAGCAAGGCCGCCGCGTACACCACTCCGACCAGCACACCGAGCGGTCCGAGCCCGAACGCGGCGGCGAGCCCGGCCAGGATCAGCAGCTGCGCGCCGGCCGCTGCCGCCTGTTCCGGGCCCCCCTTCACTAATGTGCAGGTGCTGGTGACCACTCCGCGTTCCACCTCCGCATCACGTCCGCACGGCCGCGCCGGTTCACCACGGGAGGGTATGAGACATGGGTCACACAGCCCAGGCGTTCTGGCTCGCGGCCCCGCGCGAGGGTGAGATCCGGACCGTCGAGCTGCCCGAACCCGGCCCCGCCGATGTCGTCGTCCGCACGTTGTTCTCCGGGGTGAGCCGCGGCACCGAGACCCTCGTCTTCCGCGGCGAGGTGCCACGGAGCCAGCACGCCGCGATGCGGGCCCCGTTCCAGGAGGGGGAGTTCCCCGCTCCGGTGAAGTACGGGTACCTCGCGGTCGGGGTCGTCGAACACGGTCCACCCGATCTCGTCGGCCGGACGGTCTTCTGCCTGTACCCGCACCAGACGCGCTTCGTGGTGCCGGCGACCGCCGTCACGCCGGTGCCCGACGACGTGCCGGCGGCCCGTGCGGTGCTGGCGGGCACGGTCGAGACGGCGGTGAACGCGCTGTGGGACGCCGCGCCGCTGGTGGGCGATCGGATCGCCGTGGTCGGTGGGGGCATGGTGGGGTGCAGCGTCGCGGCCCTGCTCGCCGGGATCCCCGGGGGCCGGGTCGAGCTGGTGGACGCCGACCCGGCCCGCGCCGCGATCGCCGACGCGCTGGGGGTCGGCTTCGCCACACCGGACACCGCAGCGGGCGACTGCGATCTCGTCGTGCACGCCAGCGCCACCGAGGCGGGCCTCGCCCGGTCGCTGCAGCTCCTGGCCGCGGAGGGGGAGGTCGTGGAGCTGTCCTGGTACGGCGACCGGCCGGTGGCCCTGCCGCTCGGCGAGGCGTTCCACACCAAGCGCCTGACGGTCCGCAGCAGCCAGGTCGGCACGGTCTCGCCGCGCCGGGCCCGCCGCGGCTACGCCGGGCGCATGGCGGTCGCGCTGCGCCTGCTCACCGACCCGCGCTTCGATGCGCTGGTCACGGCCGAGCACCCGTTCGAGGAGCTGCCCGCGCTGCTGCCGCGCCTCGCCGACGGCACGCTCCCGGCCCTGTGCGTTCGCCTGCGCCACCCGACCGCCTGACGCACCCGGGGCGCCCGGTCACCGTTTCACCGGTCGCGGTGAACTTCCGCGGACGGCGGCACGTGTGGGGTAGGAACGGAATCCGGCCGCGGGGCGAGGGAGCGAGAGTGTTCAGCATTACCGTCCGGGACCACATGATGGTCGCCCACAGCTTCCGGGGTGACGTCTTCGGTCCGGCCCAGCGCCTGCACGGCGCGACGTTCGTGGTGGATGCGACGTTCCGCCGCCCGGATCTCGACGACGACGGGATCGTGGTCGACATCGGGCTGGCCACCCAGCAGCTCGGCGAGGTCCTGGGCGAGCTCAACTACCGCAACCTCGACGACGAGCCGGCCTTCGAGGGGGTCAACACCTCCACCGAGTTCCTGGCCCGCGTGGTGGCCGACCGGCTCGCCGACCGCATCCACTCGGGAGCGCTCGGCGAGGGTGCGCGCGGGATCTCGGCGATCGCGGTGACGCTGAACGAGTCGCACATCGCGTGGGCGAGCTACGAGCGGTCCTTGTGACGGCTCCCGTGACCGCCCGGACGATCTACGTCGTGGTGCCGGGCGACATCGACGACCCGGCCCGTCCCAGCGGCGGCAACGCGTACGACCGGCGCGTCTGCCAGGCACTGCCGGCGGCGGGCCGGACCGTGTGCGAGATCGCCGTCAACGGCAGGTGGCCGGAGCCGGACGCGGCGGCGCGCGGGGAGCTGGGCCGGCGGCTCGCGGCGGTGCCGGACGGGGCCGACGTGCTGCTCGACGGGCTCGTCGCGTGCGCCGTGCCGGACGTGCTCGCCCCGCACGTGCGGCGGCTGCGGCTCGTCGTGCTCATCCACCTGCCGCTCGGTGACGAGACCGGGCTGCCGCCCGCGGTCGTGGCCGACCGCGTGGCCCGCGAGCGCATCACCGTGCACGCCGCCGCGGCGGTCGTGGCCACCAGCCCGTGGGCGGCCCGCCGGCTCGTCACGGTGCACGGGCTCTCGGCCGACCGGGTGCACGTCGTGCCGCCCGGTGTGGAGCCGGCCCCGCTCGCCGACGCCGAGGAGAGCGGCACGCGGCTGCTGTGCCTCGGTTCGATCACGCCGACGAAGGGCCAGGACCTCCTGGTCGAGGCGCTCGCCCGGATCCGCGACCGCGACTGGGGCTGCCTCCTCGTCGGCCCGGTGACGCGCGCCCCCGGCCACGTCGCGCACGTCTGCGACCTCGTGCAGCGGTACGGCCTGGGTGACCGCGTGGCGCTCACCGGCCCCCTGCGCGGCGCGGCGCTCAACGCCGTGTACGCGACGGCCGACCTGCTGGTGCTCCCGTCGCGCGCCGAGTCGTACGGCATGGTCGTGACGGAGGCGCTCGCCAGGGGCGTCCCGGTGCTCGCGGCCGCCGTCGACGGCGTGCCCGAGACGCTCGGCCGGGCGCCGGACGGCGAGCTCCCCGGCCTCCTCGTCCCCCCGGGCGACGTCTCCGCGCTGGCCACCGGCCTGGCCCGCTGGCTCGACGAGCCGCGGCTGCGCCGCACGGCGCGCGGGGCCGCGCGGGACCGGCGCGGCGCCCTCACCGGTTGGGAGGTGACCGCGCGGTGCTTGGCCGACGCGTTGACGTGAGCTCCCCCGGCGCGCCGGTCACCCCGGACTGGCTGGCGTTGCGCGAGCCCGCGGACGCCGCCGCCCGGTCCGCCGCGCTCACCGACCGGCTGGGTACGTGGCTGCGTGGCCGGTCCGGCGCCCCGCTCGTGGTGCGCGACCTCGGCTGCGGGACCGGTTCGATGGGCCGCTGGCTCGCCGGCCGGCTGCCCGGGCCGCAGCACTGGCTGTTGCACGACCGGGACCCCGCCCTGGTCGACCGGGCCATGGCGAGCCTGCCGGCCGGGATCAGCGCCGAGCCGCGGGTCGGCGACCTCACCGGTCTCGGTGCAGCGCAGCTCGCCGGCACGGCGGTGGTCGCCGCGTCCGCGCTGCTGGACCTGCTCACCGCCGACGAGGTGGAGCGCCTCGCTGCGGCGTGCGCGGCGGTCGGTTGTGCGGCGCTGCTGGCGCTCTCGGTCACCGGGAGCGTGCTGCTCACACCCGCAGACCCGCTCGACTCCGCCTTCGCCGCCGCGTTCGACGCCCACCAGCGGCGCACGGTCGACGGGCGCAGGCTGCTCGGACCGGACGCCGCGCCCGCGGCCGCGGCGGCGTTCGGCCGGCACGGCGTCGCGGTCGTGCGGGCGCCCAGCCCGTGGCGCCTCGGCGTCGCCGACGGCGCACTGATCGAGCAGTGGCTGCGCGGTTGGCTCGCGGCCGCCTGCGAGCACCGCCCGGCCCTCGCCCAGCAGGCGGAGGCCTACCTGCATCGCAGGCTCGCGGCGGCCGCACGCGGTGACCTGCGGGTCGTCGTCGGGCACGCCGACCTGCTCGCCCTTCCGGAGAACCGCTCGTGAGCGCCGCACGCGTGGCGCGGCCGGTGGCGGTCGCCGTGCTCGTCGGCGTGCTCGTGTGGTGGTCGGGCCCGCAGGCGGTCCTCGACGCGCTCTCCGCGCTACAGGCGGGGCCGGTGCTCGCCACGCTCGGGTTCGGCGTCGTCACCACGGTGTGCAGCGCGTGGCGCTGGTGCCTGGTGGCGCGCGGCATGGGCATGCGCCTCTCGCTACCCAGGGCCGTCGCCGACTGCTACCAGGCCCTGTTCCTCAACGCCGTGCTGCCCGCCGGGATGCTCGGCGACCTGCACCGGGCCGTCGGGCACGGCAGGCGGGCCGGTGACGTCGGGCGGGGTGTGCGCGCGGTCGTGTTCGAACGGCTGGTGGGTCTGGTCGTGCTGGTGGGCGTGGCCGCCGTGGTGCTGGCCGTGGAACCCACCCTGCTCGGCGTGCTCGGGGACCTCGTGCCCGGCGCCGGGTGGATCGGGATCCTCGCGCTGGTGGCGCTGCCGGTACTGGGTTGGATGCTGCGCGGGCGCCTGCGCCCGATGGCCGCTGACGTGCGTGCGGTGGTGCGCGCCGGCTCGGCGCCGGGAATCGTCGGTCTCTCCGTGGTGGCCCTCGCCGGTTACCTCGCCACGTTCGTGGTGGCCGCCCGCGCCGTCGGCGCCACCGCGCCCGTCACCCAGCTGCTCCCGCTGCTCGTGCTCGCGCTCCTGGTCATGGCGCTGCCGCTCAACGTCGGCGGGTGGGGGCCGCGGGAGGCCGTCGCCGCCGTCGGGTTCGCCGCGGTGGGGCTCGGGGCGGACCAGGGCTTCGCCGCCGCCGTCGCCTACGGCGTGCTCTGCATGGTGGCCTGCCTGCCGGGCGGGGCAGTGCTGCTGCTGCGCGTGACGACCAGGCGCTTCACAGGTGCCCGGCGAACGACCGCGCGAGGCTCGCGAGCACCGCACGTCCCTTCTCCGCGGACGCCAGTGACGGACGGCCCACCACTCCCGACTCCGTGTACGCCCGCATCCCCCGTGCCAGCAGGTACCGGCGGTCGTCGGCGAGGTGGTCGGCTCGCTCGTACCCCGGCCTGACGAGATCCGGATGCGCATGCAGGAGGATCGAGGTCTCCAGCTCACCGGCGTGCATGTCGGACGGGCCGGTGGTGCCCAGGCCGGCCTCGGTGCGGGCGTCCTCCCAGTCCAGCTCGTTGGGGAAGAGCACCATCGGCAACGGGCCGAGGCTCGCCTCCTGCACGACGTTGCCGAGCACGTAGTTGCCGCCGTGCCCGTTGACGAGCACGAGCGTGCTCGCGCCCGCGCGTTCGACCGACGCGGCCACGTCGCGCACGATCGCAGCGAGCGTGGTGGCCGAGATGCTGACCGTGCCCGCCCATGCGGCGTGCTCGTGGGAGCAGGAAATCGTGAGCGGTGGAAGTCTGAACACCGGGTACGCGGCCGCGAGCTCGACCGCGATCGTGCCCGCGACCAGGGTGTCGGTGGTGAGCGGCAGGTGGGGGCCGTGCTGCTCGAAGCTGCCGACCGGCAACAGCGCGACCGTGGCGCCGCGGTCACGCGCGTCGAACGTGGTGTCGACCGGGAGGAGGTCCATCACGATGGACCTTCTCACGGTTCGCGAGAGTGGACGAGAGGGACAGCTCATGCAGGACACGCGCAACACCGAACTGGCCGAGGTCGCGGAGTCGGACCTGGTGACGCGGCGGGGGCGGTTCCGAGCCGTCGCGTTCCGGGACCCGCACGACGGGAACGAGCACCTCGCCCTCGTCAGCGGCGAACCGCGCGGCGAGGCGGACGTGCTGGTCCGGGTCCACTCCGAGTGCCTCACCGGTGACGTGTTCGGTGCCCTGCGCTGCGAGTGCGGGGCCCAGCTCCGGTCGGCGGTCGAGGCGATCGCCGACGCGGGGTGCGGCGTGCTCGTGTACCTGCGCGGCCACGAGGGCCGGGGGATCGGGCTCGTCGCGAAGGTCCGCACCCACGTGCTGCAGGACGAGCAGGGCCTCGACACGGTCGACTCGGCCACCGCGCTCGGTCTGCCGGTGGACGTGCGCGACTTCGGTGCGGCGGCCCGCGTGCTGCGGCACCTCGGCGTTCGGTCGGTCCGGCTCCTGTCGAACAACACCGACAAGGTGCTGGCGCTCACCGAGAACGGCGTCAAGGTCACCGGGCGCGTCCCGCTGCTGGCCCCGGTGGACGAGCACAACGTCCGCTACCTCACGGCGAAACGCGACCGCCTGGGCCACGACCTGCCGAACCTGGGGTCACTCGGCTGACGCGAAGTCCCCCGCCCGCCACGGCATCTCCTGCAGCATCCACGTGTTGCCGTCCGGGTCGCTGAACGGGACGTACCGCATGCCCTGGGCGTGCTCGTCGATCTCACCGACGGCCACACCCCGCCGGGCGAGCTCGGCGCGCGCGGCCGCGGCGTCGGCGACGACGAGGTGCAGGCCCCGCACGGAACCGGGGGTCGCGTCGGCGAGCTGCGGCAGGCCGCTGGTCAACGTGATCGAGCAGGCCGAGCCGGGCGGGGTCAGCTGGCACACCCGCACCCCCTCCGCGGGCCGCACATCGACGTCGACGGTGAAGCCCGCGTCCACGTAGAACTCCTTGGCGCGGTCGATGTCCGACACGGGCAGGGGGATGAGCTCGAGCAGCATCTTCACGGCGGTCACGACTCCTTGCGGATGAGGTCGGGGGGACCAGCCTCCATCCGCGGGCCCCCCGGGGCATCCGTGGCGACCACCCGGTCGTCACGTGCTCGGCACGCGGAGCCGGGGCGGGGGAGGGCCGGGCGTCAGCGCTCGTCGGGCGCTGCGTCGCCCGAGATCGTGGGGCGGCGGCCCGGCTGGGCGAGGTGTCGCGGCTCGAGCGTGAGTTTGATCTTCTGGGTGGAGGAGGCTGCGAACCGGGTCTCCGTGCCCAGCTCGAGCACCCAGAATTTGGCTTTGGCGCCCGGCTTCGCCTCTTTGTCGACACCCACGGTGAGTTCGACCTCGACGGGGCCGAGCTCGAAGCGCAGCTGCTCGTTCTCGCCGGCGCGCATGGCGTCCGCGAGTTCGGCGCGCAGTTGTGTGATGACTTCCGAGAGCGCCAACGGCATTACGAGGCTCCTCGCGGAATCGCAATCCACGGTCGGGCCGCACGACCCGGTGCCGGGATGGCGATCCGCCTGTTACAGCAGGTAACCCATCCCCACGCGTGGTCGGTGCGATCGACCGGGAGGGTGGACCCGGATGGACTCGACGATTCCGTCGAGCTTCCGCGCACACCGGGTTGGCACGCGCAGTGGCGACATGTTCGGCAGGTCGTACACCGCCTGCCTCCTCTCGGTGGGGTCGGAGTCGGACGACTCCGAGCCTAGTGGGCAACGTGATAGCGCACACGCATCGCCGCCTTAAGCCTTTCCAAGGATTTCGTCACGACGCGGTGTGCTCCGCGAGCCAGCTCGCGAGCACGTCGAATGCCGCGCGGTCGAGCCGGGCGAGGGCCGCAACGGCCTCCAGCCAGCCGGCGGTGCCGAGCAGCTCCGCCACCAGGCGGGTGATCCACGCACGGCGGTCGTGGGCGGGCGCGGTCCCGGCGGCGAGCACCACGGCGGCGGCCGCGGCGATCCGGCCGGTCGCGGCCCACCGGTCCTCCGCGGCCTCGATGCGAGGCAGCGATTCCTCGGCGAGGCCCAGCAGGGTCCACGCGCGGTCCGGGTCATCGGCCGTCGCCGCGCCGAGCGCGGCCAGCGCGCGCACCCGGCTCGCCGGGGCGACGATCGGGCGGGCGCTGTCGTCGGCCCAGCTCGTCCGGCCGGCCGCCGCGAAGACCTCGACCACCCGCGTGCGTGCCCGGTCCTGCCGCCGCTGGTCGTCGATGCCGGACAGCATCGCCCCGGTGCGCCGCACCAGTACCGCGGCCGGGACGGCGTCGTCCGCGGCCGCGAGGGTGACCGCCAGCTGCGCGATCGCCCGCACCCGCTGCCCGGGATCCGGGACGTCGTCGACGACCTGCCTACCGGCGGCCGCCCGCAGCCGCCCCGCCTCGTCGACCGCACCCGCGCCGTGCAGGGCCGCCGAGAGCAGCAGGAACTCGACGACGCGCGGGTAGCCGCCCCCCGACGGCTCCGCGAGGACCGCGGCGGCGGTGGCGGCCGCACCGTCCCGGTCACCCCGTGCGGCCCGGGCCTCGCAGATCCCGACCAGCGCCCACGAGCGGTGCTCGGGCTCGTGGAGCGCGTGGGCGAGGTCGATCGCGTCCTCGACCGCGCCGCTCCTGGCGAGCGCCGTGGCCACCCGCCCCAACGCCGCGTCGCGCGCGGACGGCTCCGCGATCCGCTCGGCGACCCCCAGCGCCGCTTCGACCCCGCCCAGCCCGATCAGGCCGTCCACCACCGGCTCCGCCATCGTCGCGAACCGGTGCGGGTCGCTCGTCCGCCGCGCCATGCTCTCGGCCTCGGCGGCGATCGCCTCGGCCCGGCGCGGGTCCTGGGCGGCGAGGGCGGCGGCGACGTCGACCAGCGCGCGCATCCGCCTGCCGTCGCCGGACACCCGGCGGACCACCGCCTCGGCCCGGCCGGCCCGTCCGTCCCGCGCGGCCTGCGCGGCGATCTCGATGAGCGCGCCCGCGGTCCGGTCGCCGTCCGGGAGCAGCTCGAGCAGCTCCTCGGAACGCTCCGGGTCGCCGGCCGCGGCATGCGCGACGGCCAGCCGCGCGCGGGCCCAGTCGCGCTGGTCGCGGTCGATCCGGTCCGCGACCAGCCGCTCGGCCGCCTGCAGCAGCTCGGCGGCCACAGCGGGGTCGGCCACCGTGCGGGCGAGCGTGACCACGTCGACCAGCACCTCACCGGGGTGCGGGGCGAGCCGCGCGGCGTCGTGCAGCGCGGCGAGGTGCCGCCGGGCCGCCGTGGCGTCGCCCCGGCGTACCGCACCACGGACCAGCGCGGCCAGCGCCGGGAGCCGCGGCCCCGGCCGCCGGATGGTCTCCGCGATCTGCTCCGCCCGGCCCGCCTCGCCCGCATCGGCGAGCGCCACCGCCACCGCGGCGAGGGCCCGGTTCCGGAACCCGCCCCGCGGGATGCCGGCGACGAGCGCCTCGGCGTGGTCCGGCCGGCCGGCCGCGACGGCGGCCACCGCCACGGCGACCCGGGAACCCTGGCCCAGCGGGGACGCCGCCAGCTCGGCGACGACCTCCCGGGCCCTCGCCCGGTCCCGCGCGGCCAGCGCGGTGGCGACCCGCGCGAGCGCACCCGTCCGACGAGCGGGCGAGCAGTTGTGCGCCCACCGCAGAGCCCGGTCCGGGTCGTGGACGGCGGCGGCCGCGGCCATCGTGGCGAGCGCGCCGTCCTGCCGGTCCTCGTCCGGTACCCGTTCCGCGAGCATCTCGGCGTCGTCGAGGTGGCCCGCGCACGCGGCGGCGCACGCCGCGCCGGCCAGCGCGGCCGCCCGCCGCTTGCGCTTCGGGAACCCCCGCGCCAGCGCCGCGGCCCGGTCCCGGCGGCCCAGCGCGGCCCACACCGCCGGTAGCCGCACCGGAACCTGCCTGTTCCGGCCGGCGAGCTCCTCGTGGCGCATCGCGAGCACCGTGGCCGCCATCAGGTCCGGCTCGCGCTCCTCGGTCCCCAGCCGCTGGGCCAGCGCGACCTCGTCGAACGCCGCGGCGTCGCCGCCGGTGACCTCCAGCAGCCGTTCGTGGCGCGCGGGGTCGGAGGCGAGGGCGGCGAGCCGCATGACGTCGCCGGCGGCAGCCAGCGTGCGGGGGTAGTCGTGCAGGAGGTAGGCGGGTGTGCCCGCGGGCCAGCCGCGCCGCCGGTGGTCCTCGCACCAGTCGGCCAGCCGCGTCCGGTGCTTGTCGAGGTGCGACCCGAGCTCCCGTTCGGCGGCGTCCCGCAGCGCCCGGTGCGCGAGGACGTAGCCCCGGTTCGTCCGGACGCGCACGCTGCGCCCGAACGCGCCGGACAGCAGGCCCGAGACCGCGAACGGGGATGCGCCGCTGAGCTCGGCGAGGTCGTCCCTGGTGAGGCCGCCGCCGGACGCGGTGATCAGCCCGATCAGGTCCTCGTGGAGCTGGCCCTCCCGCAACTGGTTCGCCAGCTCCGACCGCGCGAAGAGCTCCACGTCGCGGGCGTGCGGCGAGACCGGGAGCCGTTGCCGGACGCACCGGTGGAGCGGGTGGTCGGCGGGCACGTCCGGCGGGAGCGGGTGGTCCGGGCGGCTCGTCACGAGCACGGTCGCGCCCGGCGGGGGGCGGCGCGGCAGCAGCGCGGCGATGCTGGGCTCCCGCGTGGCCGGTCCGGTGTCCTCGTCGAGCCCGTCGACGACGAGGACGAGCCTCCGTCCGGCGTCCCGGCACCGCTGCGCCGCGGCCTCGACCAGCTCGAACAGCCCGCGGCGGAGGTCGGCGCTCGTCGCGGGCGCCTCGAACGGCCGCCCGGCCAGCGCGGCCAGCTGCTCGGACACCGCGTCGAGGAAGGTGGCGCCGCCCGCACCCGCGAAGTACGCGACGACGTGGACGTCCGCCGGCGGGTGGAGGGCGAACCACGCCATGAGCGCGGTCTTGCCGCCCCACGCGGGCCCCTCCCACCACCCGTACGGATCGGCGAACCCGGCGAGGGCGAGCTGCTCGCCCTCCCGCTCGAGCAGCTCCTCGGGAGCGATGTCCCGGATCTGCCGCCGGTAGGTCGCCTCCTTCGGCCCGGCCACGTCGTCCAGGCGCGGCGGCAACCCGAGGAGGTCCCGCAGCCCGCGCGCCGCGTTCTCCGCCGCGTCGTCCAGGAGGTCCGTGACGCGCGCCGCCGCGAGCCGGCCGAGCCCGTCGGAGCGGTGGTGGTCGGTGACGACCCCGACGATGCAGCCGCCGGCCCACAGGGCGGCTCCGGACATGCCCTCCCACGGTGAGGCGTCCGGATCCGGATCGCGCTCGGGCGCGGTGACGCTCACCTCGAGACGGCGGGAGCGCCGGTTCGACAGCGGCGCCACCGTGCCCACCGCGTGGTGCGAGTCGCGGTAGGAGCCGCTCCGCGGGGCGGTGTAGTCCCTCAGCTTGAACCGCGGGAACCCGACGGTCTGCACGGCGAGCACGCCGGAGCGGTCGCCGATCCGGCCGAAGGCGGACGCGGGCACGTCGTCGGGGGCGTCGATGTGCACCGCCGCGAGATCCGAGGCCGGGTCGGCCACCACGTCGAGGGCCGGGGCGCTCCACTCGCCCGGCCGGTCGGCGTCGAAGCGCACGTGGACGGCGCGGGCGTCGCTCACCGCGTGGGCCGCGGTGAGCACCACGCCCGAGGCGACCCGGTAGCCGGAGGCCCGCCGGCCGACCCCGTCGGCCCCTGTGGCGATGACCTCGGCCACCCGTCGCGGATCGATGCCCGGCTCCGCGTCCACGGCCGTGATCTCCCCTCGGAACTGCCTGCAACCTACCGGTCACCACCTGTCCGGAACGCTCGGGCTGCGCCGCTAAGGCAATTGTGGTTCCATTGCGCTTACAGGGGGACGCATGGACACGAGCGGATACCGGATCGACGGCGCCGCCACGGCGGTTGCCCTGATCAACGCGGTCACGACGGGTGCGGGTGTCCCCGATGCCGGGCTCGTCGAGCTGCTCGGCGCGCATCGATACCTCGTTCCCACGGAGCTCTCCGCGGCCGACGGGGACCGGCTGCGGGACTGGGCCCGCCGGCTGCGTCCCGCCTTCGGCGGCGGCGAGGTGATCGCGCTGCTCAACGGGTTGCTCGCCGAGGTACCGCTGCAGCCGCACATCTCCGACCACGGGCTGGGCCCGCACCTGCACTACGGCGAGCCGGGCACGGGTCTCGTCGACCGGGTACGGGCCAACACGGCGTTCGGGCTGGCGCTGGCCGTCTGCGAGCACGACGCCGAGCGGCTGGGTACCTGCCGGGCCGCGGGCTGCGACCGGGTGTACGCCGACGTCCAGCGCGGCCCCCGCCGCCGCTACTGCTCGCGGGCCTGCCAGAACCGCAGCTCCGTCGCGGCGTTCCGGGCCCGACGCACCTCATGACCGTGCGGTGCACGACGCCTCGGGGCACCCTCGCCGTGCTCACCGCGACGGCCCTGCTGTTCATGTCGACCTGGTTCTCCGCGACCGCCGTCATACCGCACGTGCGCGTGGAATGGCAGCTCTCGGCGGAGGCCGTCGCCTGGATGACGATCGCGGTGCAGTGGGGGTTCGTCGGCGGTGCGCTGCTCTCGGCCGCGTGCACCGTCGCCGACGCGCTCGCGTCGACCCGGCTGATCTTCCTGTGCTCGCTCGGAGCCGCGAGCGCGAACCTGCTCCTCCTCGCCACCGACGGCGTGGGCCTCGGCGTCACCGCCCGGTTCGCCACCGGCTTCTTCATCGCCGGCATCTACCCGCCCGCGCTCAAGCTGATCTCCACCTGGTACCGGCACGGCCGGGGCACCGCCCTCGGGGTGCTGGTGGGCGCGCTGAGCGTCAGCCAGGGCGTGCCGCACCTCGTCAACGGCCTCGGCGGGCTGGACTGGCGGACCGTCATCGTGACCACCTCGGTCCTCACCGTGGCCGGCGGGGTGATCACCCTGACCGTCGTGCGGGAAGGCCCGTTCCCGTTCCCCGGGGCGGTGTTCGACCCGCGGCAGGTCTGGGCGGTACTGCGCGACCGCGGCACCCGACTCGCGATGATCGGCTACCTGTGCCACATGTGGGAGCTGTACGCGATGTGGGCCTGGTTCCTGGTCTTCTTCACGGCAGCGCTGCACCGGCGCGGGCTGGACCAGCCGGTGCTGGCCGCGTACGTCACGTTCGCGGTGTTCGTGGCCGGCGGGCTCGCCAACTGGAGCGGAGGTGCGCTGGGCGACCGGATCGGTCGGGAGCGGACCGCCATCGGGATGATGACCGTGTCGGGCGCCTGCGCCGCCACCATCGGCCTGCTGATCGACGGCCCCCTCTGGCTGCTCGTCATCGTCGGGCTGGTGTGGGGGTACAGCGTGGTCGGCGACTCGACGCAGTTCTCCACGCTCGTCACCGAGCTGGCCGACCAGAGCTACGTCGGGACCGCTCTGACCGTGCAGATGGCGCTCGGGTTCCTGCTCACGGGCGCGACGATCTGGCTCGTTCCCGCCGTCGAGCAGGCGGCCGGCTGGTACTGGGCGTTCGCACTGCTGGCGATCGGTCCGTTGGCCGGGATCGTCGCGATGCTGCGGCTGCTGAGAAGTCGGTGGCCGCAGAGCGGCGCCCGCGGTTACCGTCCCGGGCCGTGATCTACGAGCACCCGCTGGCCTACCTCGTCGGGATCGAGGGCATCGCCCTGCTGCGGGGGTTCATCGGCGAGTACGACCGCGAGTTCGTCGAGGCGCGGATCGCGGAGGTCCGGGACCTGCTGGCCGACGAGTCGCTCGCCGACGCCGCCGTCACCGTCGACCGGGTGGGCTCGGTCGACGGGTACCGGGTGTGGTCGGCCACCTACGACGACGGGCACAACACGGCCTTCGACTTCGACGAGCCGATCGTGAAGGAGATCGTCGACGCCGTACCGGCGGGCGTCGCCGTCGACGCGGCCTGTGGCACCGGCCGGTTCTCGGCGATGCTCGTCGAGCGCGGGCATCGGGTGATCGGCGTGGACAGCTCACCGGACATGCTCGCCCGGGCCCGCGCCAACGTCCCGGGCGGCGACTTCCGGTCCGGCGACCTCGGCGCCCTGCCGGTCGCCGACGCGTCCGCCGACCTGGTGACCTGCGGGCTGGCGCTGGCCCACGTCCCCGACCTGCGGCCGGCCTTCGCGGAGTTCGCGCGGGTGCTGCGTCCCGGCGGTCACCTGGTGGTCTCCGACATGCACCCCGAACGGATCCTGCGCGGGTCCATCCCCACCGTGCGCGACTCCGCCGGGCGCCCCGGACGGCTGCCCGGCCACCGCCACCTCGTGAGCGACTACCTGCGTGCGGCGCTCGCCGTGGGCCTGGAGCTGCGCCGGTGCGAGGAGCCCGTCCTCGAACCCGTCGGCCCGGCCCCGGAGCGGGCATCGGACCCCGGGCCGTGGGACGCCTGGCCGTGGTCGCTCGCCGCGGTGGTGCCGGAGGCCGCCCGCGCGGCCGACGCCGGCTTCCCCATCGAGATCATCTGGCACTTCCGGCGGGCATGAGCTGCGGGTAGAGCACCGGCATCTCGGCGGACAGCCCGCTGCGGACGTTGCGGCTGACGTCGTCGGCCACGACCTCCGGCGCGCCGTCGCGGACGCCGTCGAGGGCCAGCACGGCGATCGTCGCCGGGTCGCTCTTCGGGACGTCGAGGTGGGCGACCTTGGGGGAGGAGGTCCCGCTGGACGAGGTGCGCTTCGTCCGGACGGCGACGTACCCGAGCTGAGCCGGATTGCTGAGCCGGATTGCTGAGCCAACGACGCGGGCTCCCCGCCCTATCGTCGCAGTATCGGGCGTCCATTGTCCTGTGGACAGCCATGGGCAACCGATACTTCGGATCATGCCCGCGGATCGACGGGCATCGGAAACCCGCCGGGCGCACGGCGTCTTTCCGCGGTGCGTTCGTGCCCTCACGAGTTCGCTCCGCACAGCACGAGGCACGGGAGCTCGCCGGGGACCCTCCCGGCCTGCCACGCCGCGAAGGGGGCCGCCGCGGCCGGCTCGACCCGCAGCCGGAACTCCTCCCACAGCAGTTCCTGCGCGGACAGGATCTCGGCGTCGGTCACGAGCGTCGCCACCGCGTCGGAGGCGCGGAGGACGGCGAAGGGCAGGTCGCCGATCCTCGTGGCGCCGAGGGCCGAGGCGGCCACCGAGTCGATCTCGACGTCCACCGGCGTGCCGGCCTCGAGAGCGGCGTGCACCGCCCGGCAGCCGGTCGGCTCGGCGGTGACGACCGCGCGGCCGCCGGCGGCGAGGGCGGTGCCGGCGGCGAGCCCGCCGCCGCCCGCGGCGACCACGACGGCGTCGACGTCCGGGCACTCCTCGACGATCTCGGCCGTGACCGTGCCCTGCCCGGCCACGACGACGGGTTCGTCGTAGGCGTGCACGTACCGGCCGGGTTCGGCGCGGGCGGCCGCCGCGGCGTCGGCGTAGGTGTCGCCGTGTCGGATCAGCTTGGCGCCGGTCGCCTCGATCCTGCTGGCCTTGCTCTCGGGCACGCCGCGCGGCACGTAGACCACGGCCGGGACGCCGAGGATGCCGGCCGCGGTGGCCACGCCGAGCCCGTGGTTGCCGCCGGACGCCGTGACGACGCGCTCCGGCGGTTCCCCGGCGAGCAGCGCGTTGAGGGCGCCGCGGAGCTTGAACGACCCGCTGCGCTGCAGGTGCTCGAGCTTGAGTACCACCGGGTGGCCGTCGATCTCGGCGCGCAGCACGGGGGTGCGCCGGACGTAGGGGGCCAGGCGGATCGCGGCCGCGGCGACGTCGGCGGCCGTGGGAAGGGACGTCATACGACGAGGATGCGTCCGGCGATCGTTAAGCTGAAGTTCGACCTGCTGGGCGAGCATCAGGAACGCTAATGGCACTGGACGCGGAACGCGTGCGCGTGCTCGTCGAGGTGGCCCATGCCGGTTCGATCGCGGCGGCGGCCGCGCGCATGGGGTTCACGCCGTCGGCGCTCTCCCAGCAGCTCGCGAAGCTGGAACGCGAGGTCGGTGCCCCGCTGATCGAGCGGGGCCGCACCGGCACCCGACTGACCGGGCCCGGGCGGGTCCTGCTGGAGCACGGGGAACGGGTGATCGGTGAGCTGCGCGCCGCCGAGGAGGCCGTGCGCGAGGCCGCGGGTGCGGAGCCACAGCGGATCGCGGTCGGCGCCTTCTCGACGGCCGCCCGGACGCTGCTGCCGCGGGCGCTGGCCGCGTTGAAGGAGGAGCGTCCCGGGATCCGCACCTCCCTGGTGGACGTCGAGCCTCCCGAGGGCTACGGCCTCGTCGCCGCGCGCGAGCTCGACCTGCTCGTCACGCACCGCTACCCGGGGGTCACGTTGCCGCCGGCCCGCGGCCTGCACCGGCGGCTCCTGCTCCGGGACCGGTTGCACCTGGTGCTTCCGCCCGCCCACCGGCTCGCCACCGCCGAGGAGATCGCGCTCGACGACCTCGCCGACGAGGACTGGATCTCCGGGGCGCCGGGCGTGCCGAACCGGATCTGCCTGGACTCGCTGGGCCCGCTGCACGTGGCCTACGAGACCAGGGACTACGAGGTCACGCTCGCGCTCGTCGAGTCGGGGCTCGGCGTCTCCTTCGTGCCGGCGAGCCTGCTGGCGGGGCGCCGGGTCGTCGCCAGGGACCTGCACGGGCGCGCCCCGGTCCGCGAGGTCTACGTCGTGCACCCGCCCCGGCCGTCCGCGCCGGTGGTCGAGCTGCTCAGCCGGCTGCGCCCAGCAGGTCCTTGATCGCCCGGACCCCCGCGGGTACCCCGCCGCCGTCGCCGACGGTGTCGGCGAGGGACTTCGCGGCTACGCTGCGCGACGGGTCGGTGAGGGCGCGTTCGACGGAGGCCCGCAGCTCGGCCGGCGGGACGGGCCGATTCGACAGGTTGTGCCGCAGCACGATGCCCGCGCCGCGCTCGGCGACGGCCCGGCCGATGAGCAGCTGCTCGAACTGCTGGGGGACGACGACGAGCGGCACCCCGTTCGCGAGGCCCTCCAGCGCGCTGTTCATGCCGCCGTGGGTGACGAACACCGCGGTGCGCCGGAGCACCTCCAGCTGCGGGACGGACGCGCGGACCAGCGTGTTCGCGGGCGGCGTCCCGAGCCGGGCGGGATCGGTGTGGGAGCCGACGGCGATCAGGACCCGCGCGGGGAGGTCGGCGAGCACGTCGAAGCAGGCGCGGAAGAACGCCTCGGTGCCCGAGTGGAGGGTGCCCAGCGACACCAGGACGGCTACTCCCACGTCAGGCGCAGAGCTGTGTGGGCATCCAGCGGGGAGAGGCCGCGCCGGGACGCGAGCAGCAGCGACCCCTCCGGGCTGCGGGTGTAGACGGGCCGCGGCCCGTCGCTGACCCAGCGCCGCCAGGCCCGGGCGAAGAGGTCCGCGTGCCGTCGGTGCTCGGCCAGCGCGGCCGGCACCGCGTGGTGGGCCACGGCATGGGGACGGGCCCAGCGCGCGGGCGGGCGCAACCCGGCGAGCAGCGTGGCGGGCCACGAAGTTCCCGGGTCCGCCGGCACGTAGCGGCCGATCAGGTAACGCGGGTCGGCGGGCGGGCTGAGCACCTCGTCCAACGCGGCCGCGTACCGCTCGGAGCCGGCCGGATCGGCGCCGGTCAGGCGGAACTGCCAGGCCCCCGTCTCGTCGGGCTCGATCATGACGGCGTCGGCCCCGCGGTCGATCTGCCCGGCGGCGTGCAGCGCTTCGGCGGTGGCGTAGGCGATCGCGGGCACGTCGGGCGACGAGGTGGCGACGTCGTGGAGCAGAAGGCCGCGCCGGTGGGCGTGCCGGGCGTACGCCCCGGCGCAGAGCACCGCCGCGACGAGCGGGACGGCCGCCACCGCGCCGGCGCCCGCCGCGAGGAACGCGACGGCGGCGATCGACGTGACCAGCGCCGCGATCGGCCACGGCGTGCGGGCGTCGGTGGACAGGCCCAGCCGCGTCGCCACCACCGCGGGAGGGCGCGGCTCCGCCCGCTCGCGGACGGGAGCGCGGCCCACCAGCCGGACCACCCGCACGGGGCGGTCCGCGTACGGCGCGCCCACCCGCCACAGCTCCCGCGCCCGGTCGCGGGCCCCGCAGCGCGCCAGCATCCGGTCGTTGAAGCCGGCGAACTCCCCGGCGGGCGGCGCAGCGTACGCGGAGAGCGCCGGATCGACGTGCGTCACCCCGTCCATGACGTTCCCCTGCTCGGTGACGCCGTAGTAGCCCTCGTGCTTGCGGACGAACCGCTCGAAGTCGGCGGCGCCCTTCGGGTGGTCCTCCGCGACGCAGACGACGGACCAGGTGTGCGCGACCTTGCCGGGCCAGCCCGGGTCCCGGCGCAGCGCCCGCCCGCGCAGCTGCACGACGGACGTGCCGGTGGTGGCCTCGGTGAGGTCGACCAGGGTGTTGACCGCGGCGCAGTCCCACCCCTCGCCGAGGATCGCGCGGGTGCCGATCAGCGTGATCGACCCGCTGGCGGTGAAGAACCCGGTCACCAGCGGGACCCAGCGGCGCGAGGCCCACCCCCCGGTGATCTCCACGACGCCGGTGGCGTCCGCAGGCACCGGGTCCAGCTGCAGGTCGGGGTCGGCCTCGGCGGCGTACTCGTGAAAGGCGCGCGCGACGTCGGCGCCCGCTGCGACCGTCCGACCGGTCACCAGGAGCGGCGCCAGCCCCGGCAGCCGCGCGAGGTGGCGCAGGGCCAGCCGGGCCGAGCCGGCGTCGGCGTCGAGCACGCCGACGAGGCCCGACGGCAGGGTGGCGCGGGCCCGCTCGTGGTCGCAGATCACCACCGCGCGCATCCGGTCGCCGAGCGCCTCGTGCTCGGCGGTGAGGATCCGGCCGGCGGCGTCGATCTTCCCGGAGCTGCGGGCGATCACCCGGTCGACCGGGGAACGGCCGCTGCGCACGCCGTGCCGGGTGAGCCGGTAGCCGACGCCGGGCAGCGCGGCGCGGATCGCGTCGTGGGCGTGGGCATCGCGCGGGTCGTCGCTGCGGGCGAGGAACCGGTGGGCGTAGACGTGCAGCAGCCGCATCCAGTCGTCGGCGGTGGGTGCGTGCCGGTGCCGCTCGTGCAGCCGGGCCCCGTCCGGGAGCGCCAGCATCCCGGCGTGGTGGAAACGCAGCGCCGCGTCCGCCACCTCGGGGTGGTCGCGGGCGAACCGGTGCCACGGCACGGCGGCGCCCTCGCCCGAGCTGTGTTCCCGGCGCACCGCGTACCGGTCCAGCCAGGGCAGGAAACCGACGGTGGCGAAGCCGGGGTCGACCAGGTCCGCCGTCAGGTCGGTGAACCGCTCGGTCTGCGCCGCCAGCCACGCCTGCTCCCGGCCGGTCGGCGTGGTGAACCACGCGAGCTCGGCGAACGGCACGAGCTCGCCCTCGCGCACCATCGCCGGGATCGAGGGTCCGGTGACCATCCGCCCGAAGAGGCGGTCCACGAGCGCGCGCTCGTCGCGGGTCAGCGCGCTCGGCGGGGTGGCCGTGAGCCCGATGACCGTGGCGTCGGGCAGGCGTTCGAGCACCTCGGCGAGCAACTCACCCCACACGTCCAGCAGGTGGTGGCACTCGTCGAGCACCAGCGTGACCGGTCGCCTGCCCAGCGCCGCCACCAGCTCACGGCCGGAGGACCGCAGCCGCTGGATGTGCACCCCGCGGTCGTGCCCGTCCGGGTCGATCTCGGCGTCCGGGTCGAAGTTCGCGAGCGACTGGTACGTCAGCGCCGTGACGGCGGCGCCGAGCCCGCGGTCGACGGAGCCTGCCGGCGGGTCGGGGCCGAAGCGGGACCACTCCGCGAGCCACTGGCCCTGGATCGCCGTGTTCGGGGCGAACGCGACGATCGGCCGCCCCAACCGCCGTGCCGCCTCCAGGCCCACCACGGTCTTGCCCGCGCCCGGCGGCAACACGACCCAGGCGCGCCGCCCGCCTCGTGCCAGCACCTTGCCCACCCCGTCGAGCGCGTCGAGCTGGTGGCGCCGCAGCGTGACCCCCGGCCGAAGCCCCGCCACGTCGCTCACGAGGCCATGCCGTTCTGGTACGCCCACACCACCGTCTGGAGGCGGTCCCGCACACCGATCTTGGTCATCGCGCGTCCCAGGTGGGACTTCACCGTGCTCGTCTCGATCACGAGCTCCCGCGCGATCTCGGCGTTCGACATGCCCCGGGCGAGCAGCCGCACGATGTCGGTCTCCCGGGCCGTGAGCTGGCGCGCCGCGTCGCCGGACGCGGTGCGGGCCGGCCTGCGGCGGGCGAACTCGGTGATCACCCGCCGCGTCACGACCTGGTCGACGAGGCCGTACCCGTTCGCGAGCCGGCGGACCGCGTCGACGAGGTCGTCGGGCTCGGTGTCCTTAAGGATGAACCCGCTGGCACCGGCCTCGAGCGCGCCGAAGACGTACTCGTCGAGGTCGAACGTGGTCACGACGAGCACGGCCGGCGCGGACCCGTCGGCCTCGCCGGAGGTGATCTCGCGGGTGGCGGCGAGGCCGTCGCCGCCGGGCATGCGCACGTCCATGCAGACGACGTCGGGCCGGAGGTGGCGGGCGAGCCGTACGGCCGCGGGACCGTCGGCGCACTCGCCGACGACCTCGATGTCACCCGCGAGCTCGAGGATGACCTTGAACCCCGCCCGGACCACGGACTGGTCGTCCGCGAGCACCACTCTGATCACGGCGTCAGTCTCGTGCCCGGGCGCGGGGCGGATCGGTGGGCCCCCGCGTGCGGCGACGCGGTCTCCCGGTCGGCGGGCAGGCGCAGCGACACCCGCCACCCGCCGGCCGCCGTCGGCCCGGCGTCGAACTCCGCCCCGATCAGCTGCGCCCGCTCCCGCATCCCGGCCAGGCCGAACCCGCGGTGGACCCGCGGGCGGTCCGGCGCCGGGCGGGCCTCGTTCTCGACGGCCAACGAGACCTCGGACCCGCCGTAGCGCAGGACGACCCGCGCGGGAGCACCCGGCGCGTGCTCCCGGGCGTTCGAGAGCGCCTCCTGGGTGACCCGGTAGAACGTGATGTCGGCGATCGGCGGGAGCTCCTTCCGCTCACCGTCCTGCACGAGCACGACGGGCGTGCCGAGCTCGCGCGCCGCCTGCACGAGGCGGTCGAGGACGGCCAGCCCGGGCACCGGAGCTCCACCGTCCTCCAGGTCACCCTGCCCGGGCCCGCGGAGCGCGCCGACGACGAGGCGCAGGTTGTGCAGCGTCTCCTTGCCCTGCGCGCGGATCCACGCGGCCGCCTCCTTGGCCGCCTGCGGATCGCGGTCGATCAACCGCTCGACGACGGCCGTCTGCACGACCATGCCGGACAGGTGGTGGGCCGCGATGTCGTGCAGCTCGCGGGCCATCCGCGCCCGTTCCGACCCGATGGCGGCATCCGCCCTCGCCCGCTGCGCCTCGACCGCCTCCGCCGCGCGCACCCGCACGAGCCCGACGTACTGCCGGCGCGTCGCGACGTAGGCGCCGAAGAGGGCGCCTGCGGTGTAGGTCAGCACGCTCGACAGCGCCTGCGCGACCACCGCCGACACCGGGCTCACCGTGGGGACGACGTTGGCCACCACGAGCGCGGTGCTCTCGAACAGGGCGACGCCGGCGACCACCCGGGCCGCTCGGGGACCGGGCAGCAGCGCCCCGCAGCCGTACGCGGCGACCGCGGGCGCGAGACCGCGGATGGCCGCCCCGGCCGGGAGCATGGCGAACATCATCACCTGCAGCAGCGCCACCACCCACAGGCACAGCACCGGGCTCACGCGCCGGATGCACAGCACGAGCGACTGCGCGGCCGTCACGACGATCGCCGCGGTGCCGTGGAACGGCGCCATCCCCAGGTCGGCGGTCTGCGCCGGGTCGGCCAACACCACCAGCAGGAGGACGGTCGTGACCAGGCACAAGACCACGGCGAGCGCGCAGTCCCGCCGGAACTCACCGGTCAGGCCCACGCGCGTGAGTCGGGTGTCGGCCCATCCCGCGAACCGGTCCGGCCAGCCCTGCGGCGGGTCGGCCTCGATCGGGGCGGCAATCTGGGAGGTCATCGGGTCACCGGGCCGTCAGTAGGACACGTCGAGCGAGAGCAGGCCGAAGCTCTGCGCGAACCACGCGGTTCCCACCAGGCCCAGCAGCAGCGACACGCTACCGAGGATCCTGATCGGGCCTGCGCGGTGCCGGGCGGAGGAGACGAGGACGAGCCCCGCCGGGAGCACCCCGGCGAGCGCCACCCACTGGGCGACCTGAAGCGCGCGGATGAGCGGCTCCGGCACATCCCCCAGGCCGGCGATGGTGAGGACGACCGCCGTCCACCCCCCGAGCGCGAGCACGGCGGCTGCCGCGGCGACCCGGGTCAGGACGCGGGCCGCGCGGGCCGGCCGCGGAGCCGCCGGAATGCGGTAGCGGCGGCGGGTCATCGCTCCGATCGGCCAGGCCAGCAGGCCGATGACCAGCACGGCCGCCGATGCCAGGACCACCGGGACCACGAGGCCGGCGTCGCGGCCGGGCCCGGTGCGCAGGAGCGTGAACGCCGACTCGAAACCGATCGCCTCGACCCGGTCTCCCACCGTGCGCATCGTGACGGTCCGCAGGCCCCCGACCTCCTGCCAGACCCAGGGCTCGACCTCGCGGTAGACGGCCGGGTACATGCTCAGCGGTCCCGGGTCGATGAGCACCGTTCCGTCCGGTCGCGCGGTGACGCGGGTCTGGCCGCTGAGCCGGAGCGCGCTGAGGAACGTGCTGTAGGGCGAACGCGCGTTCTCGTAGCTGCCTTCGGCCTGCGCGGCGTGGCTCGCCGCCGTCGGCGTCGCCGGCCGGTCCGTGGGGCCGGTCGCGGGGAAGTACCGGTCGGTGAACCCGTCGAGCAGCGACTGCCGCAGCTCGAGGGTGTCCGTCGCGCCGCGGCCGCCGCTGTTGAGCGTGACGAAGACGCCGGTCCGGTCGTCCGGGAAGAGCGTCATGTGCGAGTGGAAGTAGTCCGTGTCGCCACCGTGCCCGACGATGCGGTGGCCGCCCCGGTCCTCCTCGAACAGACCGAGCGCCATCCGGGGACCGGCGGCCAGCGTGCCGAGGGACGTCGCGTCGAGGGCGGGCCGCTTCATCAGCGCCAGGGTGTCGGGGCGGAGCAGGGCCCGATCCGGTCCGAGCTCGCCGAGCTGCGCGAGCATGAACCGACCCATGTCCGTCGCGGACGCCGACAGCGCGCCGGCGGGGGCGGGGCCCACCGTCTCGAAGGCGCCGGGCGGGTCGGAGTCGGTGACATAGCCCCGCGAGAGCCTGCCGGACAGCTCCGGCGGCAACGGCTGCGCGAAGCTCGACGACGCCATGCCGGCGCGGTCGAGCACGTTGCGCTGCACGTACGAGTCGAACGGCATTCCGCTCACCCGCTCGACGACGTAGCCGGCGAGCGTATAGCCGTAGTTGGAGTACGACGGCACGGTGCCGGGTTCGAACACCTGCTCCGGCGGGTCGACGGCGACGGTGTCGCGCAGGTCCACCCGGCGCTCACCCCGGGTGATGATGCCCTTGATCCGCTCCTCGAAACCCGCCGTGTGCGTCAGGAGGTGGCGCATCGTGATGGGAGGGTCGAACGTCCGCGGCAGGGGGAAGTCGAGGTAGGTCTGCACGTCGGCGTCGAGGTCGATCCGCCCCTGCTCGACCAGCTGCAGAACCGCGGTCGCGACGAACACCTTCGAGACCGACCCGACCCGGAAGAGCGTCCGGTCGGGGTCGACGCGCCGCGGAGCGGAACCGTCGGTGCCCGCGTCGGCCCAGCCGTACCCGCGGGCGGTGAGCAGCTGCCCGTCGTGGACCACGGTGACCGCGGCACCCGCGATGCCGGACCGTTCGAGGGCGGCCGGGACCAGCCCGTCCAGCCACGCGTCGACGTCCGGCCCGGTCAGGGCCGCGGTGCTCGGGGCGGGGACCGGCGGGGCCGGGGTCGTGGTCGCCGGGGCGCCGCAGCCGCTCACCAGCGCCACCACGGCGCAGGCGGCGGCGAGCGCCGCGAGCCCGCGCGGGGCCTTCGATGTCATGCGCCGAGCCTGTCGGGACGAGCGCGCCCGCACATCGGGCGCAGGTTCCCAGTCCGGCTTGCGACCTCCGGAGGATGCGGTGCGCCGCGGGTCGTAGGGATGCGCTGAAGAATCCCGGCGCACTGCGCGACGCCACCGGAGGCCTGGGCTCGCGGGCATGATCACGGCTTCGGTGCGGGGCCGTGGATGCACCGATCTGCTGATCAAGCCGCTCCCGGTGGAAGGGCGGCCGCCCGAGGGCCGGCAGCGCGGCCCACCCCCGGCTCCTCCGAGTACTGCCGCTGCGAGGCCGCGTCGGCGACCGGGGTATCGGTCCGATCGTTCGCCTTGCGACGACACCACGTGGCCGCCGCTCGCTACGGCCGGGGTTCGTCAGCACACTCCAGCGCCGCTCGCTTCCGTTCCAGCAGCTCCCGCTCCCGGGCGTTGCCGCAGAGGCCGGCGGCGCGGGCCAGCTCCGCCCGGGCCTCCTCCGTGCGGCCGAGCCGGGCGAGCAGCTCCCCGCGCACGCTCGGGAGGAGGTGCGATCCGGGGAGCGCGTCGGCGGCGGCGAGGCCGTCGACGATCCGAAGCGCGGCCGCGGGCCCCTCGGCCATCGAGATCGCGACCGCGCGGTTGAGGTCGACGACGGGGGAGGGCGCGAGCCGGCCGAGCGCGTCGTAGAGCAGGACGATCCGCTCCCAGTTCGTCTCCCGGACCGACGGCGCGGTGGCGTGGCACTCGGCGATCGCGGCCTGCAGGCCGTACGCGCCCAACCCGCGGCCGGCACCCCCGGCGCGGGCGAGCAGCGCGCGCCCGCGCCCGATCGCCGCCCGGTCCCAGCGCCGCCGGTCCTGGTGCTCCAGCAGCACCGGTTCGCCGTCCGGGCCGGTGCGGGCCGGGAACCGCGCCGCGGTCAGCTCCAGCAGCGCGAGCAGTCCGAGGACCTCCGGCTCGTCCGGCATCAGGTTCGCGAGGATCCGCGCCATCCGCATCGCCTCGTGCGCCAGGTCGGTGCGGATCCACTCCCGGCCCGACGTCGCCGTCGAGCCCTCGGTGAAGATCACGTACGCGACGCTGAGCACCGAGCCCAGCCGCTCGCGGCGCTCGTCCCGCGCCGGCACCTCGAACGGCACGCGCGCCGCAGCGAGGGTCTTCTTGGCCCGCGTGATGCGGGCCTGGACGGTGGCCGTCGGCACGAGGAACGCCCGGGCGATCTCGTCGCTGGTCAGGCCGCCGATCACCCGCAGCGTCAGCGCCACCCGCGCCTCCCGCGACACCACCGGGTGGCAGGCGATGAACGCCAGCGCCAGCACGTCGTCGTCGAGCCGGTCGGGGTCCCAGAGCACGTCGGCGTCCGCCGAGCCGCCGTCCTCGCCCAGCTCGCGGGCGAGGTCGGCGTACCGGTCGTCGAGCGCCGACCGGCGGCGGAACCCGTCGATGGCGCGGCGGCGGCCCACGGTGAGCAGCCAGCCCGCCGGGTTGCGGGGGACGCCGCCGCTCGGCCACGTGACGAGCGCCTCGGCCAGCGCCTCCTGGGCGAGGTCCTCGGCGAGCGCGAAGTCCCTGGTGTAGCGGGCGAGGGCGCCGACGATCCGCGCGGACTCGATCCGCCAGACCGCCTCGACCGCCCGCCGCCCGCCACCGGAGTCGGTGCGGCTCACAGCTGGCCGGTCGCCTCCCGCCAGGCCCGCTCCTTCTTGATCCACTCGTTGTCCTGCGGCAGCTCGTCGATGCTCGTCACCCGGCGGATCTCGGCCTTCGAGCCGGGGCCGGCCAGCGGAGCCCGCTTCGCCCACTCCACGGCTTCCTCCTTGGACGCGACGTCGAGGATCCAGAAGCCGCCGAACAGCTCCTTCGTCTCGCCGTACGGCCCGTCCGTCACGACGGGCGTCTCCGCCGAGTAGTCGACGACCACGCCCTCCGCGGCGTCGGCGAGCCCCTCGGCGGCCACGAGGACGCCGGCCTGGATCAGCTCGTCGTTGTACCGGCCCATCGACTCCATGATCTGGTCGAAGTCGACGTCCGCGTACGCCGCGAAGGACTCGTCGGTCGCGCGCATGATCAGCATGTACTTCACGGTCATCCCCTGGGGATCGGCGGGTCCGGTTCGGACCCTCTCACCCCCCAGGTCGAACGGGAAGCGCCGGGATCGACACCGGATCTCACTGATCGTCGATGGATGCCTGAACGGACGGTTCGGGGTCGTACACCTTGCCCGGCCCCGGCATCGCGAGCAGGGCGATCAGCGAGACCACCGCACAACCGACGATGTACCAGCTGATCCAGGTGCTGGACCCCGTCGACTGCAGGATCGCCGCGGCGATCAGCGGCGCCGGACCGCCGGCGATGACCGAGGCGAGCTGGTAGCCCAGGCCGGCTCCGCTGTAGCGGACGTTGGTGCCGAAGCTCTCCGCGATGAGCGCAGCCTGCGGGCCGTACTGCATGTCGTGGAACACCAGCGACAGGACGATCGCGAGCACGATCAGCCCCGAGGCGCCGGTGTTCAGCAACCCGAAGTACGGGAACGCGAACAGGCCGACGCAGACGACCCCGATCCCGTACATCAGCTTGCGGCCGATGATGTCGGACAGGTGGCCGAACAGCGGCACGCTCACCAGCCCGATCGCCGCGGCGATCAAGGTGGCGTTCAGCAGCTCACCGCGCTCCAGCCCGATCTCCTGCGTGCCGTAGGTCAGCACGAACGTGACGAACAGGTAGAACGGCGCCTGCTCCGACATTCGCACGAACGCGGAGACGAGGATGTCCCGCCACTGCTTCTGGATGACCTCGACGAGCGGGCGGTGGGCGACGGTCTTCTTCTTCTTGACCGCTGCGAACTCCGGGCTCTCCAGCACGCGCAGCCGGACGTAGAGGCCCACGGCGATCAGCAGGATGCTCACCAGGAACGGCACGCGCCATCCCCAGGTGAGGAAGTCCGGCCCGGTCAGCGACGACATGATCGCGACCATGGCCGTGGACAGCAGCAGGCCGATGGGCACGCCGAGCTGCGGCCAGCTCGCGTAGAACCCGCGGCGTTCGCGCGATCCCCACTCCATCGCCAGCAGCACCGAGCCGCCCCACTCGCCGCCGACCGCGATGCCCTGCAGCAGGCGCAGCACGGTGAGCAGGACCGGCGCCGCCACGCCGATGGCCGCGTATCCGGGCAGCACGCCGATCAGGGCGGTGCCGATCCCCATGATGAGCAACGTGGCGATCAGCGTGGCCTTGCGGCCGATCCGGTCGCCGTAGTGACCGAAGATCGCGGCCCCGACGGGCCGGGCCGCGAACCCGACGAACTGCGTGCCGAACGCCGCGAGCACCCCGACGTAGGGGTCCTCGCCCGGGAAGAAGATGTGGGGGAAGACGAGCGCCGCCGCGGTGCCGTACAGGAAGAAGTCGTACCACTCGATGGCGGTCCCGACCGTGCTGGCGACGACGGCGCGGCGCCGTTGCGATCGGATCAACGGGGCGGGTGCAGCGTCTGTGCTCATGGCGGACTCTCCGATCCTGTGCCTTGGCACCACGGGCTGGTCGGGTTGCCGCCTTGCCGGCAGCACTGCCGACCGAGCACAAACTCGTCCACTTGCGCCCCGCTGTCAATTGCTGATCAGCAACCGGTCGGGAACGGCAGGGTCTTGTGTTTGCCGACCGCTCTTCGTCTACTACCGGAGTCGCACGACCCATCGGTGCCGGAGGAGCGGACGCATGATCACGAAAGACGCCGTCATGGCGGTCCTGCACGTCACGGCACCGCCCGGCGTGGACCCGTACGCGATCGAGGCCGAGCTGGCCAGGGCGATCAGCGCCCGCCGCAAGCTCGCGATGACCGCGGAGGTCTCCCGGGCCGAGGACGTCCGCCCGAAGCTCGGCACCGTGCCCCACCGCCACGGGTTCGTCGCCGTCCTCTCGCTCGCCGACGGGACGTCGTGGGACCGGGACGAGATCGCGAAGCGCGTGCAGAAGACCGTGCGGAAGGCGTTGCGCCGCCGCTTCGGCGAGGACGTGTCCGCGCGGGTGTCCATCGCGGTCACCCCGGCCGAGCAGTCGGTCTACTGGTGCACGTTGCGGGGCACGCCGCACCGGCAGCACTGAACGGCGCCCGCGGTCATGACGGCAGGAAGACCGCGGTCGCCTCGTCGGCGAGTTCGGCGGAGCGCGGGGCGTCCGGATCGGTCTGTGCCAGGTGCATCAGCCCGAGGATGGCCGCGTAGGCGACCCGCGCCCGGGCCGCCGCCCGGTCCGGTGGGAGGCCGAGCTCCCGGTAGGTGCGGGTCAGGAGCTCCAGCCGGGCTCGGTTCACCCGGCGAACCACGTCCCCGACCCGGGGGTCGTTGCGGTCGCCGAGCAGGCTCAGGTGCACCGATGGCGCCAGTGGCCGGACGGCGTGCACCACGGTGGTGAGCAGCACGCGCAACCGCTGTGCCGGGTCGGCGATCGCGGCGAGCTCGGCGAGTCCCGCGTCGCTGTGGCTTCGCTCCCACTCCGCGAGTGCCGCCGCGATCAGCTCGTCCCGGTTGCGGTAGTGCGCGTAGAAGCTGCCCTTGGTCACGCCGAGCGTCCGTGCCAGCGGTTCGATCCCGACCGCGGCGAGCCCGCCGTCCGCGATCGCCTTCAGCGCTGCCCGCGCCCAGTCCTGGGCGGACAGCCGCGTCGACTCGCTCACCACCGGCAGGAGGATACGCCGGCGTATTGACCGGTTCGCGAGACCAGCATACGGTGGCGTATCAATACGCACCCGTATCAATACGCAACCGTACGGAGGAGCGACCGGATGGAGCACGTGAGGATCCGTCGAGTGGTCACCGGGCACGACTCCGCGGGCAAGGCCCGCGTGGTCGACGACCGTGATGTCGAGCCCATCACGTCCGACCTGATGCCCGGCTGTGCGGCCTACCGCCTGTGGGGTCGGGACGAGCGGCCCGCGTTCCCGGACGACGGCTCACCGCACCGCGCGGAGGCGTACTACCCGCCCCGGGGCGGATCGCGATTCATGATCAACACGATCCCGCCGGGCGAGCTGGTCCCGCCTCCCGGTCTGGATGTGGCCGCGGCGTTGGCCGATCTGGAGCGCCTGATGCCGGGCGCGATGGCCGCGAACGAGCCCGACGTCCCGGGACTGCACACCACCGACAGCATCGACTACGTGCTGGTCGTCACGGGTGAGGTCACACTGGAACTCGACGACGGCGAGCGGACGGTCCTGCGGGCGGGTGACACGGTCGTCCAGAACGGCACCCGGCACGCCTGGCGCAACCACGGCACCGAGTCCTGCACGATCGTCGGCATCGCGATCGGCGCGGACCGCATCACGACAACCGAGGCGACCGAGGAGGCAGCTGATGGCCGGCGAGCACGAGGAGTTCCGGTCCGGTGACATCATCCGAATCGCACTGCCGGACTCCGACGATGAGTTGCAGTTCATCAGCGGCGACGTGCGCGACGACGGCGGCGCGGAGGCCGCGTCGCTGATACCCGATCCGGAGAACGCGGACGCCGCCCTGCCGTGGGAGTAGCGGGCGGACACGGCCGCGGAGAGGGGACGATGTGAACGCGCTCTCGGGGTCGATCGCCGACGAGTGGGGGCGAGAACCCGCCCTCGTGTTCCACGAGGTCCTGACGGCCGCCGGCGCCCGGCCGGGACGCTGCGACCGCCTCGCGGGACAACCGATCGGATCGACGTTCGTCCCGGTCGGGGCCGTCGTGGGCACCGTCGGTCGGCCCGGGCAGTTCACCCAGCGCTTCCAACCGCTCACCGAGTCGTCGCGCGTGCGGTTGGACCGTCTCGCCGAGCACGTGGCACACGGCGGGTCGGTGCCGCCGATCCGGCTCCTGCGCATCGGCGCGCTGTACTTCGTCCTCGACGGCCACCATCGCGTCGCGCTCGCGCGGGTGTCCGGCCGACACGCCATCGCCGCCTCGGTGCAGCCGGTGTGCACGGTCGCCGCCGTCGAGTTCGGTCTGCGGCGCGAGCAGTTGCCCCTCAAGGCCGCCGAACGCGACTTCCTCCGAGCCGTCCCACTCCCGGACGCCGCCACCACCCGGATCCGGCTCTCCCGCCCAGCGGACTACCGGGAACTGGCCGACCGGGCCCGCCGGTGGTGCCGGTCGCATGGCTTGGATCACGGCGGCGACGATGCCCCGCTGCCGCCCGCGGCGGCCGCCGCGTGGTGGCACCTCGCGGTGAGGCCCGATGCCCGGGGCCGGGCCGCCACCCCGGTCGCGCTCTTCGCCGCCACCTACCTCGCCGGGTCGCCCGACGAGTAGCCGGGATGGACCCCGTGATCGTCGCCGTGGGGCCCTTGCCGACGGCTGCCAGGCCCCAGGACGAGCAGGAGGCCGACGATCACGGCCGCGAGCATGAGCAGGGCTGTGGCGACGTTGTTCGGCACGCCGAGCGATCGGGCTTCGTCGATGCCGGGGGCGTACACGGGGTCGCCGGCGAAGTAGTACGAGGTGCCGGGCCAGCACCCGGCGGCGATCAGCGCGATCCAGAACGCGCTCGCGAGGTAGCCGCCCATCGCCATGGTGAAGCGATCGGTGACCGGACGGGCGAGCAGGCACACCAGCGCGCCGCCGCCCAGGGCGATGGCGGCCAGGAGCGAGATCGCTGCGTGCAGCTTGGCGTGGGGTAGCCAGGCGGGATTCTGCATGTGGGCGCCTCCGAGCACGACGCCGTCGAGGAGCACCGGCAGCACCACCGTGACCGCCGCGACGATCACCAAGAGGGCTCGGCCGATCCTGGCCCGCCGGCTCGTGGCGGAGCTGTCGGCGAGGGGGGCAGGCGGTGTGGCCGGGGACGTCGGGAAGTCGGGCATCGGATCTCCTCATCAGGTCGGCGCGGAGATTGTTACACATGTAACTGCTACATGTGAAGCAGTACCGGTTGAGCTAGGGTGCTGCCATGAGCGCCGCGCCGGTGCCCGATGAGCTCCCGCCCTACGCCGTGGGACAGCTGCTGCGCCGGGCCCACAGCCGGGCCGCCCGGGCGTTCGCCGGTGCGCTGGCCCCGCTGGGGATCGAGGGCCGCCACTTCGGCGTGCTCCTGATCCTCGCCGGCGACGGGCCGCAGACCCAGCGGGACCTGGTGGAGCGCGTGGGAAGCGATCGGGTGTCGATGATGCGAATCGTCGACGACCTCGAGGCCCGGGAGCTCGCGGTGCGCCGCCCGGTCCCCGGGGACCGGCGGCTGCGTGCGGTCGAGCTGACCGACCGCGGCCGGGAGGTCTTCCGCGCCGCCGAGAAGTCCGCCCGCCGGACCAGCGAGGGGCTGCTCGCCCACCTCGAGCCGGCCGAGCGGACCGCGCTCACGGGACTGCTCGTGCGGTTCCTCCAGGAGGCGGAGCCGTAAGCCGCACAGCGGGCGCGGTGGGATCGGCGGGTCGAGCAGTCCCCGAAGCCGATCCCCGACCGACCGCCGCTGCTGTCACCACGAGCCGGTCAGGACGCGACAAGGTCGGCCCCCAACCTGTTCCAGCAGTGAGGGGCCGTTTCGTGTGGTCACCGTGATGGTGCCCCGGCAGGATTCGAACCTGCGCTCCCGACTCGGGAGGCCGGCTTTCCTGGCGACGGGTTCGTGTATCGGAATCGACTGGAGTTCGGAAGCTCACTCATCGAAAACCCCTATCGCCGCTGGCCCCTGACGAATAGGCTCGCGCTCGTGACCGACGGCGACTGGAGGGATGGCGGGTTCATACGGCGTCGGCCCTCCGTGGAGACTCTCGCCTGGGTTGCGGCGTCGATGGGTCGGGGCAGTCGCATCGTCGGCTATCGCCGATTGACCGGTGGCGTCTGCTCCGCTGTGAATCGGTTGACTGTCGAGCGACGTGGAATGCGAACGTTCGTCGTACTGCGGCAGTACCCGGGCGGGCTTGGCCTGCAGGGGAGTTTGGAGAAGGAGATCGCCAACCTTGGTGTGGTGGCGGGAAGCGGGCTCCCGGTTCCGGGCATCCTGGCTACTGATGTTGCCGGTGCTTCGACGGGGGGCGCGCCATCGTTGCTGATGACACGGTTGCAGGGGCATGTTCACCTCAGTCCGGCGGAGCCTCGGTCGTGGATGACGAGGATCGCGGAGATTGCTGTATTACTGCATTCCCTCGATCTCCCCGCGAAGATATTCAGACCTTGGAAGGATTCTTGGATCGCTCCTCTTGGTGGGTTCCAGGTACCCATCGACGCACCGAAGCCGGCTGTGTGGAAGGCGGCGTTTGGTGTCATGACGGCGCCGCCGCCAAAGGACACTGCCGTCTTTCTGCACTGCGATCTCCTGCCTGTCAACATGCTGTGGTCGCGCGGGAGGATTACTGGGCTGACCGACTGGAACTCCATCCATCGCGGGGCGCGCGCGATTGACGTCGGGCACTGTCGGCGATACTTGGCGGCGCTCTACTCGCCCGAGTGGTCGGAGCAGCTTCGGTCGCTCTACGAGTCGATCGCCGGGGTGACTCTCGATCCGTGGTGGGACCTGTATGCCCTGCTGCACCATGACGATAGCGGCCCGAAGTGGATCTGCAGTCAGGTCGCTGGGCGCCGTCCCGTCGATGTGCCCGGCATGACTTCCCGGGTCGAGGTCGCTGTCGAGACAGCGCTACGGCGCCTCGGATGACTGTGGGATCCCGCTGGTCGCCCTCCGGACGCGATCGCGCGTCGCCGAGTTGAGCAGGCGCTCGGGCACCTGGGGCGGCCGTACCGGCGAACTTGGGCGCGTATTGGGCGTAGACGGCCGCCCACGGCCGGTCAAGGCTGGCGACAGGCGGACATGACAAGATCGGCCCCTCGCCCAGCTCGTACAGGTGAGAGGCCGATTCTCGTGGTCAAGTGATGGTCCCCCGGGCGGCGCGAGGTTGGGGGGTCCGGGGGGCGGAGCCCCTCCGGCAGGGGGTCTGGGGGCTTGGCCCCCAGAAGGCACGAACACTCGATGTCTGCTCGCGCTCTCCGCGAGCAGACATCGGCCAATCGAGTGCCCCCGGCAGGATTCGAACCTGCGCTCCCGCCTCCGGAGGGCGGTGCTCTATCCCCTGAGCTACGGGGGCCGTGCGATGGAGCAACCCTAGCGCACGCCCGGATCTAGAGCGGCAGGGGTTGCCCCCCGCGTTCGGTGAGCAGCTGGCGCAGGTAGTCGGCCTCGGTGGTCTGGGAACGGAGCATCTGCGAGGCGAGGTTGCGGACCTGCGGCACGGCGGCGTGCTGGGCGCTGTACTCGAGCATGCCGGCGCCGCCCTGGTGGTGGCGGAGCATGAGCTGCAGGAAGAGGACGTCGAGCTGGGGGCCGGTGGCGGCGCGCAGGGCGGTGAGCTCCTGGTCGTCGGCCATGCCAGGCATGGTGGCGACGCCGCCCGCGGGCATGGGGGAGTGCATGTGCGTCGGCTCGGTCATCCAGGCCATGTGCTTGCCGCCCGTCGGCAGCGACGGGGCGCCCCACAGCTCCAGCCACCCCTGCATGCGGCCGATCTGGGAGGTCTGGGTGGCCGCGATGTCGGAGGCGATCTGGTGGACGTAGGGGTCGCTGGTGTGGTCGCGCTCCCACGAGGCCATCGTCACAGCCTGCTCGTGGTGCACGGTCATGTCCTGGGCGAACCCGACGTCCACCGAGTCGACGGCGGGGACGGCGGGCGCGCCCGAGCCGGGGACGCCGCTGATGAGCAGCCCGCCGGCGGCCCCGAGCAGCAGCAGCCCGACGACGGCGACGACGGCCAGGACGGGACGGATCCAGCGGGCCTCCTGCGGGGCGGGCTGCCCTGCCTCGGCCGGTGCTGTGGAGGTGCTCACAGCCATCACGAACCGGGGGCCGGTGCCGGTGCCGGGGCGGCCCCGCCCGGCGCCATGCCGCCCGGTGCGGCCCCGTCCGGTGTCGGCTGGCCGGCGGTCTCCGGGTACGCGCCCGGCGAGCCGGGAGCCGGGGCCGGTTCGAACGGTGGCGGGCTGTCCTGCTGGAAGCCGCCCTCCTGCGGGCCGATCTCGTTGCAGCTCGCGCCGGGCTCCGGGTACTGGTACTGGTTCAGCCGCAGGGCGGTGATGAACTGGTCGATCCGCGGGTCGTTCGCGTCGGCCAGCTTGAGCTGGTGGCCCCAGGACTGCAGCGAGATCGGCTGGTCGAGTCCGGGGAAGGGGGACATCAGCATGTAGGGCTGGCCCTCCACCTTGCTGCGCAGCGTGTCCAGCGCGGGCCCGGTGACCTGGTCCGGGTTGTAGGCGATCCAGATGGAGCCGTGCTCCATCGAGTGCACCGCGTTCTCGCTGCGGATGGCCTCCGGGTAGACGACGCCGGTGCAGGTGGCCCAGCTGTAGTCGTGGGCGCCGCCCATCGGCGGGGCGTGGGTGTAGGCGACGTGGGTGGTCCGGTCGACGTGCAGCCCGCCCTCGTACGGCTGGACCTGCACGCCGGGGATCTGCGTGGACGGGTCCTGCTTCTCCGCGGTGGGCGTGAACGGCGCCATGGCGTTGGCCTGCGCCTCGTTCTCCTGGCCGCGCATGAACGCGTAACCGAAGACGACGCCGGCGAAGAGCGCGACGACGACGACGGCCGCGATGAGTCCCCACGGGGTGGACTTCTGGACGACCACCGTCGGGCGGGACTTGCGTGCGGCCTTGCTCGTCTTACCGCTGACCATGAACCGTCCAGACCTCGGAATCGGGGCGTCGCACCCGTCACTCCGACGGCCCCTTGCGAGAACGCAGTGTAGGTGCGGCGCATGAGAAACCCGTGAGCGCACCTGCCTAAACTTGACTGGTGACTCCCGACGTGCTTGCCGAACTGGTCCGTGCCGCTGCGTCCGACGTGCTGACGCGACGCGGCCTGGACCTGACGGCGCTGCCCGCGGACGTCACCGTGGAGCGGCCGCGCAACCCCGAGCACGGCGACTACGCCACCAACGTGGCCATGCGCACCGCGAAGAAGGCCGGTGTCTCCCCGCGGGACCTCGCGGGCTGGCTGGCCGAGGAGCTGGCCGGGCGTGCGGGCGTGGCCGGCGCCGAGGTGGCCGGGCCGGGGTTCATCAACCTCCGGCTGGCCGCCGACGCGCAGGGCGCGGTCGTCGGGAACGTGGTCGCGGCGGCCGAGGGCTACGGCACCGGCGACGACTACGCGGGGCGCAACGTCAACCTGGAGTTCGTCTCCGCCAACCCGACGGGCCCGCTGCACATGGGTGCCACCCGCTGGGCGGCGGTCGGCGACGCGCTGGGCCGCGTGCTGACGGCGCGGGGAGCCAAGGTCACGCGCGAGTACTACTTCAACGACGCGGGCGCCCAGATCGACCGGTTCGTCGGGTCCCTGGTGGCGGCCGCCCAGGGTCGGCCGACCCCGGAGAACGGATATGCCGGCGCGTACATCGGGGAGGTCGCCCAGCAGGTCGTGGCGGCGGAACCGGGTGTGCTGGACCTGCCCGACGCCGAGCGGGACGAGGCGTTCCGGCGCGTGGGCGTCGGGCGGATGTTCGACAGCATCAAGAGCACGCTGCACGACTTCGGCACCGACTTCGACGTGTTCTTCCACGAGCAGTCGCTGCACGAGTCGGGCGCGGTCGACGCGGCCGTCCAGCGGCTGAAGGACTCCGGCGCCCTCTACTTCGCCGACGGCGCGTGGTGGCTGCGCTCCAAGGACTTCGGCGACGACAAGGACCGCCCGGTCATCAAGAGCGACGGCAACCCGGCCTACATCGCGGGTGACCTGGCCTACCTGCTCGACAAGCGCTCGCGCGGCTTCGACCTGTGCATCTACATGCTCGGCGCCGACCACCACGGCTACGTCGGCCGGCTCAAGGCGGCGGCCGCGGCCTTCGGCGACGACCCGGGCGTGGTCGAGGTGCTGATCGGGCAGCTGGTCAACCTCGTCAAGGACGGCAAGCCGGTGCGGATGAGCAAGCGCGCGGGCAACACGGTCACGATGGACGACCTGGTCGAGGCCGTCGGCGTCGACGCGGCGCGGTACTCGCTGGTGCGCTCGTCGGCCGACTCGCCGCTCGACATCGATCTCGACCTGCTCGTCAAGCGCTCGAACGACAACCCGGTCTTCTACGTGCAGTACGCGCACGCCCGGCTGGCGTCGCTCGCCCGCAACGCCGCCGACCTGGGCGTCGAGCCGGGCGAGGACTACGGCCTGCTGGAGCACCCGCGCGAGGGCGACCTGATCCGCACGATCGGTGAGTTCCCCGGCGTCGTGGCGGCCGCCGCCGAGCTGCGCGAGCCGCACCGGGTGGCCCGCTACCTCGAACAGCTGGCGAGCGCCTACCACAAGTTCTACGACACGTGCCGCGTGCTGCCGATGGGCGACGAGGAGGTCAGCGACCTGCACCGCGCCCGCCTCGCGCTCTGCGTCGCCGCGCGCCAGGTCCTCGCCAACGGCCTCGGGCTGCTGGGTGTCTCGGCTCCGGAGCGGATGTGAACGCGCACCCCGCCGGCCCGCTGCACGCCGGCATCTCGGTACCCCCGGAGACCGCGGGGCTCCGCCCGCAGGACGCCGCCGGGCTCGACGAGCTCGCGCCCGCCGTCTGGCCGCGGAGCGCGGCCCGCGGTGCGGGCGGCGCGCTGGAGGTCGCGGGCGTCGACGTCCGCGACCTCGCCGAGCGCTACGGCACCCCGCTCTTCGTGATCGACGAGGCCGACTTCCGCTCCCGCGCGGCCGAGTTCGCCGCCGCGTTCGGGGCGGAGGCGGTGCACTATGCGGCGAAGGCGTTCCTGTGCACCGAGGTGGCGCGCTGGGTCGCCGATGAGGGCCTCTCCCTGGACGTCGCGAGCGGCGGCGAGCTGGCCGTCGCGCTGCGCGCCGGGTTCCCGCCGGAGCGGATCGCGCTGCACGGCAACAACAAGTCGATCGACGAGCTCGTGGCCGCCGTGGAGGCGGGGGTGGGCCGGGTCGTGCTCGACTCGTTCCACGAGATCGCCCGGCTGGACGCGGTGGCGCGCGAGCGCGGCGTCGTCGTGCCGGTGATGGTCCGGCTGACGGTGGGCGTCGAGGCGCACACGCACGAGTTCATCGCCACCGCCCACGAGGACCAGAAGTTCGGCTTCTCGATCTCCGGTGGTGAGGCGAGCGCGGCCGCCGAGGCCGTGCGGCGGGTGCTCGCGGCCGGCGGGCTGGCGCTCGTGGGCCTGCACAGCCACATCGGCAGCCAGATCTTCGACACCGAGGGCTTCGAGGTGGCGGCCCACCGCGTCGTGCGGTTCCTCGCGCGGCTGCACAAGGAGCACGGCGGCGACGCCGTGGCGGCGCTCACCACCCTCGACCTCGGCGGCGGGTTCGGCATCGCCTACCGCGCCGACGAAACCCCGGTCGACGTGCCGGAGCTGGCCGAGGAGCTGCGCTCGATCGTCAAGCGGGAGTGCCACGCCGAGGACCTGGTCGTGCCGCACATCGCGGTGGAGCCGGGCCGGGCGATCGCCGGACCGGCCGGCATCACGCTGTACGCCGTGGGCACGCTCAAGGACGTGCCGCTGGGTGGGGCGTCGGCGCGGCGGTACGTGAGCGTCGACGGCGGCATGAGCGACAACATCCGCACCGCGCTCTACGACGCGGTGTACGACTGCCGGCTCGCCTCGCGGTCGTCCGAGCGCGACGGGAGCGGCGACGCGGTGCTCTCGCGGGTGGTCGGCAAGCACTGCGAGAGCGGCGACGTCGTGGTGCGCGACTGCTGGCTGCCCGCCGACCTCGCCCCCGGCGACCTGCTGGCGGTGGCCGCCACCGGCGCCTACTGCTACTCGATGGCGAGCTCCTACAACCGCCTGCCGCGGCCCGCGGTGGTGGCCGTGCGCGACGGCGAGGCGCGGCCCCTGCTGCGCCGGGAGACGCTCGAGGACCAGTTCCGGCTGGAGGTCTCGTCGTGAGGCCGCCCACCCGGGGTGCCGCTCGCGAGTGCGCACCAGCGAGGATCGGGGCGTGAAACCGATCCGCGTGGCGATGCTGGGCTGTGGCACCGTCGGCCGGGAGGTCGTGCGGCTGCTGCACGAGCAGGCCGGCGAGCTGGCAGCCCGCGCCGGTGCCCCACTCGAGCTGGCCGGGGTGGCCGTGCGCCGCCGGCACAAGCACGCCGACCTCGGCGACCTGATCACCGCCGACGCGTCCGGCCTGGTCACCCGCGACGACGTGGACGTGGTCGTCGAGGTGATCGGCGGCATCGAGCCGGCGCGCGCGCTGCTGCTGGAGGCGCTGAAGGCCGGGAAGTCGGTGGTCACCGCCAACAAGGCGCTGCTCGCCGAGGACGGCGCCGCGCTCGCCGAGGCCGCCGACGCCTCGGGGGCCGACCTCTACTACGAGGCCTCCGTCGCGGGCGCGATCCCGCTGCTGCGCCCGCTGCGCGAGTCGCTGGCCGGGGACCGGATCATGCGCGTCGCCGGCATCGTGAACGGCACCACGAACTTCATCCTGTCCGCGATGGCCGCCTCCGGGGCGAGCTACGCCGACGCGCTCGAGGAGGCCACGCGGCTGGGCTACGCCGAGGCCGACCCGAGTGCCGACGTCGACGGCTACGACGCGGCGTCCAAGGCGGCGATCCTCGCGTCGCTGGCCTTCCACACCCGCGTCACAGCGGCCGACGTGCACTGCGAGGGCATCCGCGCGGTCACCGCGGGGGACATCGCGGCCGCGTCGGCGATGGGCTGCGTGATCAAGCTGCTGGCGATCTGCGAGCGGACACCCGGCGAGGAGTCGACGCCCGAGTCGGTCTCGGCGCGCGTGTACCCCGCGATGATCCCCGCCGCACACCCGCTCGCGGCCGTCGACGGGGCCTTCAACGCCGTGTTCGTCGAGGCCGAGGCCGCGGGTCAGCTGATGTTCTACGGGCAGGGCGCGGGTGGCGCGCCCACGGCGAGCGCCGTGCTCGGCGACCTCGTCGCGGTGGCCCGCAACCGGGTGCTCGGCGGGCGCGGGCCGCGGGAGTCGGCGTACGCGAGCCTGCCGGTCCGGCCGATGGGCACGCTGCGCACGCGCTACCACGTCAGCCTCGAGGTCGCCGACCGCGCCGGCGTGCTGTCGACGATCACCGGCGAGTTCGCCCGCCACGGCGTCAGCATCGCCGCGGCCCGGCAGACGGGCGAGGGCGACGGCAACGCCTCCGCGCGGATCGTCGTCGTGACGCACCGGGCGCCGGAGGCGGCGCTCGCCGCCACGGTTGAGGTGCTGGCCGGGCTCGACGTCGTGCACGGTGTCCACAGCGTGCTTCGGGTCGAGGACCTGGGCCGGAAGGGAGTTGCGGGATGACCGCCGCGCAGAAGCTCACCCGCTGGCCGGGGGTGATCGAGGCCTACCGGGAGCGGATGCCGGTCCAGGAGGGCTGGACCGTCGTCACGCTCGGCGAGGGCGGCACGCCGTTGCTGCCCGCGCCACACCTGTCCGCGGCCACCGGCTGCGAGGTCCTCCTGAAGGTCGACGGCGCGAACCCCACGGGGTCGTTCAAGGACCGCGGGATGACGATGGCGGTCACGCACGCGCTCGCCGAGGGGAAGCAGGGCGTGCTGTGCGCGTCCACCGGCAACACCTCCGCCTCCGCCGCCGCCTATGCGACGCGCGCGGGGATGACCTGCGCCGTCCTCGTGCCGAGGGGCAAGATCGCGCTCGGCAAGCTGGCGCAGGCCGTGGCGCACGGCGCCCGGATCCTGCAGATCGACGGCAACTTCGACGACTGCCTCGAGCTCGCGCGCAAGACCACGGCCGACTACCCGGTCGCCGCGCTCGTCAACTCCGTGAACCCCACCCGGATCGCCGGCCAGGCGAGCGCGGCGTACGAGATCTGCGACGAGCTCGGCCGCGCCCCCGACGTGCACTGCCTGCCGGTGGGCAACGCGGGCAACATCACCGCGTACTGGCAGGGATACCGCGCCTACCTCGCCGACGGGCTGATCCACACGCCGCCGCGGATGTTCGGGTTCCAGGCCGCGGGCGCCGCGCCGCTCGTGCACGGCGAGCCGGTGGTGGCGCCGGAGACCATCGCCACCGCGATCCGGATCGGCGCGCCGGCCTCGTGGGCGGGCGCCATGAAGGCCCGCGACGAGTCCGACGGCCGCTTCGCCGCCGTCACCGACGACGAGATCCTCTCCGCATACCGGCTCCTCTCGGCGCGCGAGGGCGTGTTCGTCGAGCCCGCGTCGGCCGCGAGCGTCGCCGGGCTGCTGCAGTCCGCCGCGGACGGCACGTTGCCCCGCGGCTCGCTCGTCGTGTGCACCGTCACGGGCCACGGCCTGAAGGACCCGGACACGGCACTGCTCGCGGCGCCCGAGCCCACCGTGGTGCCGATCGACCCGGGCGCCGTCGCCGCGGCGCTGGAACTGGGCTGATGGGGCGGCCCCGCGAGGTCCGGCTGCGGGTGCCGGGCTCGTCGGCGAACCTCGGGCCCGGCTTCGACACGCTCGGGCTCGCCCTCGGCCTCCACGACTCGGTCGAGGTGGCGGTGGCGTCCGACGGCATCGCGATCGAGGTGACCGGCGAGGGCGCGGGGCGCGTCCCGTGCGACGAGGCGCACCTCGTGGCCAGGGCGATGCGCACGGCATGGGACGTCGTCGGGGATGCCCCGCCCGGTATCCGCATGCGCTGCCACAACGCGATCCCGCACTCGCGGGGGCTGGGCAGCTCGGCGGCCGCCGCGGTGGCGGGTGCCACGGCGGCCGTGGTGCTGGCCGGGCGGGACGCCGAGCTGGAGCGGGACACCATCCTGCAGGTCGCGGCCGGTATGGAGGGTCACGCGGACAATGCGGCGGCCAGCCTGCTCGGCGGGTTCGTCATCGCGTGGGACGCCGGCGGGAATACCGCGCAGCGGTTCAGCGCTGTACGCCTCGAGTTGCATCCGGGCATCCACCCGGTCGCACTCGTCGCGGGAACTGAATCGCTCACCAGCACCACGCGCGGGCTGTTGCCCGACCGCGTGCCGCTGGTCGACGCGGCCTTCACCGGCAGCCGCACCGCGCTCGCCGTGCTGGCCTTCACCCAGCGCCCCGAGCTGCTGTTGCCGGCCACCGAGGACCGGCTCCACCAGAACTACCGGCGCCCGGCCTATCCGCTGTCGGCCGACCTGGTCGGCACGCTGCGTGACCGCGGCATTCCGGCCGCGATCTCGGGCGCCGGTCCCACCGTGCTGGCCCTCACCGCCGACGGCATCCTGCCCCCGGACCTGGACCTGCACGGGTTCACCGCCCACGCGCTGCCCGTCGACGAGACGGGTGCGACGGTCGAGATCGGCTGATCTTCGTCCAACCGGCGCGCCATGACAGGGGGTTGTTGCCGCGATCAGGGCGGACCGTCTACGCTCGGCACCGCAACGGCGATCCACGCGGCATCCGCGTGGCCACTCGGCCGGAATCCTCCAAGATCCACCGAGCCAGACCGGTTCCGACCCGAGCGGCCTCTTCCCAGGAGCGTCGCGACGATCGCCACCATTGCTGTCGGGGCGGCCGCTGTTCCCGCGACCCGTTGACCGACATGTCGTCCGGCACACCGTCCGGGCGAGTGTGTGAATCCCGCTGACCAGGGCTGGATGCCCGGTCGGTCAGGAAGGACATCTGTGAGCGAGACCGATCTCGTCAGCACCGAGGCTGTGCCCGCCCCTCGAAAGCGCGGCGGCCTCACCGGCATGGTGCTGGCGGAGCTTCGCCAGCTGGCCGGCGAGCTGAACATCCCGGACATCGCCGGGATGCGGAAGGGCGATCTGATCGCCGCCATCAAGGAGAAGCAGGGTGCGCCGCCGAGCCGCAAGCGCTCCGCCCCGGCCCAGCAGACCCTCCCGGGCACCGGTGCGGAGCCCGCCGCCCCGGCGAACACCGAGGCGCCTGCCGTCAACGGCTCCGCTCCGGCCGCCGAGGCCGCCCCCGCAGCCGAGGCCGCGCCGGCCGCCCCCGCTGCCGAAGCCGCCCCCGCGGCGGCCCCCACCCGACGCCGCCGGGCCGCGTCCCGGCCGGCCGGTGCGCCGTCCGCCACGTCCCAGCCCGGGACGTCCACCGTGAACGGTGCCGCCGCGGCCGATGCCGCGCCCGCCGCCCCGCCCGCCGCCGAGCCCGCTCCGGCCACCGAGTCCGCACCCGCGGCCGAGAACGGAGCCGCCCCCGCGGCCGAGCCCACCGAAACCGCTGCGCCCACCCGGCGCTCACGGCAGAGCCGGCGCAACCGCGCCGAGCAGCAGGCCGAGCAGGCCCCGCAGCCGGCGGAGGCCACGAGCACCGCGCCGAGCACCGCGCCCGCCGAGGAACGGCAGAGCGACGGCGGCGACGCGCGCCCCGACACCCGCCGCGAGAGCGGCCGTGGTGACCGCGGCGACCGGGAGAGCGGCCGTGACCGTGGCGGGCGCGACGGCAACCGCGACAACCGCGGTGACCGTGACAACCGCGACGGGAACCGCGACAACCGGGACGGCAACCGGGACAACCGGGACAACCGTGGTGACCGCGACAACCGCGGTGACCGTCCGGACAACCGTGCCGACAACCGCTCCGACTCGCGCGGCCCCCGCGACAACCGGCCGGACGACGATGACGACGATGGTGAGGGCCGGGGCCGGCGCGGCCGCCGGTTCCGCGACCGTCGCCGGGGCCGCGACCGCGACCGCGGCAGCAGCAGCAGCGGCGGCGGTCAGGGCAACGTCGACACCGAGGTGCGCGACGGCGACGTGCTGCTGCCGGTCGCCGGCATCGTCGACATCCTCGACAACTACGCGTTCGTCCGCACCACCGGCTACCTGTCCGGCCCCACGGACGTCTACGTGTCGCTGTCGATGGTCCGCAAGTACGGCCTGCGCCGTGGCGACGCCATCACCGGCGCCGTGCGCGAGCCCCGCGAGGGCGAGCAGTCGCGGCAGAAGTTCAACCCGCTGGTCCGCGTCGACGCGATCAACGGGCAGGACCCGGAGACGTCGAAGCAGCGGCCGGAGTTCACCAAGCTCACCCCGCTCTACCCCAACGAGCGGCTGCGCCTGGAGACCGAGCCGCACAAGCTCACCACGCGCGTGATCGACCTGGTCATGCCGGTGGGCAAGGGCCAGCGTGCGCTGATCGTGTCGCCGCCGAAGGCGGGCAAGACCACGATCATGCAGAACATCGCCAACGCGATCACCACGAACAACCCCGAATGCCACCTCATGGTCGTCCTCGTCGACGAGCGGCCGGAGGAGGTCACCGACATGCAGCGGTCGGTGAAGGGCGAGGTCATCGCCTCCACGTTCGACCGGCCGCCGACCGACCACACCACGGTCGCGGAGCTGTCGATCGAGCGGGCGAAGCGCCTGGTCGAGCTGGGCCACGACGTGGTCGTGCTGCTCGACAACATCACGCGCCTCGGCCGGGCCTACAACCTGGCCGCGCCCGCGTCGGGCCGGATCCTGTCCGGTGGTGTCGACTCCACCGCGCTGTACCCGCCCAAGCGCTTCCTCGGCGCCGCGCGCAACATCGAGGACGGCGGCTCGCTGACGATCTTCGCCACGGCGCTCGTCGAGACCGGGTCCACGATGGACACGGTGATCTTCGAAGAGTTCAAGGGCACCGGCAACGCCGAGCTCAAGCTCGACCGCAAGATCGCCGACAAGCGGGTCTTCCCGGCCATCGACGTCGGCGACTCCAGCACCCGCAAGGACGAGCTGCTGATGTCGCCCGACGAGTACGGGGTGATGGTGAAGCTGCGCCGGGTCCTCTCGGCCCTGGACGACCAGCAGGCCATCGACCTGCTGCTCACCCAGCTCCGCAAGACGCGCACCAACATCGAGTTCCTGATGCAGGTCGCGAAGAGCACCCCCGGCACCGACAACGACTGACCCACCCGTCCCACACCCGGGCCGCCCGCGGGAATCCGCGGGCGGCCCGGGTGGTTGAATGGGACGTCACGCTCCGGTTCCGGTTCACCCCGCCGTCGCGGGGACCCGGCGCCACTTCGAGAGGAACCAACGTGCGTTCAGGCATCCACCCCGAGTACGTCGAGACGCAGGTCGTCTGCGGTTGCGGCAACTCGTTCACCACCCGCAGCACCAAGACCAGCGGCAAGATGACGGTCGAAACCTGCTCGGCGTGCCACCCGTTCTACACCGGCAAGCAGCGGATCCTCGACTCCGGCGGGCGCGTCGCCCGCTTCGAGGCGCGCTACGGCAAGCGGGCCGGCAAGAAGTAGGGCTCGATCGGGCGGGCGTGGTCTGCTCGCGGAACGCGCTCGCCGGTCGTCGATCATCGCGTCACTGTGGGGGGCCGAGCCCCCCACACCCCCAGCCAGGGGCAAGCCCCCGGACCCCCGTCTCGGTGGCCGATCGTTCTCGGCGGTTTCCGCGATGGGGGTTTGTCGTGTCCTGACCAGGGGAGGAGGAGCTGCCATGACAGCACCGGCCGTCGAAGCGGTGCTCGCCGAGCACGCCGAGCTGGAGCTGCGGCTCGCCGACCCGTCCGTGCACGCCGACCCCGCCACCGCCCGCAAGCTGGGCAGGCGGTACTCCGAGATCGGGCCGATCGTCGCGGTGGCGCAGGAGCTGACCGCCGCCCGCGGCGACCTGGCCACCGCTCGTGAGCTCGCGGCGGAGGACTCCTCGTTCGCCGCCGAGGCCGACGAGCTGGCGGAGAAGATCCCCGCGCTCGAGCGGCGGCTCGCCGAGCTGCTCGTACCCCGCGACCCGCACGACTCCGACGACGTCATCCTCGAGATCAAGTCGGGGGAGGGCGGCGAGGAGTCGGCGCTCTTCGCCGGGGATCTCGCCCGCATGTACCTGCGGTACGCCGAGCACCGCGGCTGGTCCACCCAGATCATCGACTCGGTGGCCTCCGACCTCGGCGGCTACAAGGACGTCACCGTCTCCGTGCGCTCGCGCGCACCCGTCGCCGACGGCGTCTGGTCGGCCCTGAAGTTCGAGGGCGGGGTGCACCGCGTGCAGCGGGTGCCCGTCACCGAGTCGCAGGGGCGCATCCACACCTCCGCCGCCGGCGTGCTCGTCTACCCCGACACCGGCGAGGACGCCGACGTCGAGGTCGACGAGAACGACCTGCGCATCGACGTCTTCCGCTCCTCCGGCCACGGCGGGCAGAGCGTCAACACCACCGACTCGGCCGTCCGCATCACGCACCTGCCCACCGGCATCGTCGTGAGCTGCCAGAACGAGCGCTCCCAGCTGCAGAACCGGGCCCGCGCCATGGAGGTGCTGCGCTCCCGGCTGCAGGCCCTCGCCGAGGAGGAGGCGGCCGCGAAGGCGTCCGTGGAGCGTCGCTCCCAGGTGCGCACCGTCGACCGCTCCGAGCGCATCCGCACCTACAACTTCCCGGAGAACCGCATCTCCGACCACCGCGTGGGCTACAAGGCCCACAACCTCTCGTCGGTGCTGGACGGCGACCTCGACGGGGTGGTGGACGCTCTGCAGGCGGCGGACCGCGCGGAGGCCGTGGGCAGGTGAGGCCCCGTGATTGCAGCAAAGCCACTTTCATGCCACGGGGTCGCGTGAAGTGGCCTTGCTGCAATCCGCGAAAGGCTCGTCGTGAGTCGTGAACCGCTGCGGCTGGCCATCCTCGAGGCCGAGCGGGTGCTCGCCGGGGCCGGGGTGGCCTCGCCCCGGGCGGACGCGGAGATGCTAGCGGCTCACGTCGTCGGCGTCGACCGGGGGAAGCTGATGATGCATCCGCTCGTCGACGCGCCCGCCCTGGAGGCCCTGCGCAGGCTCGTCGAGCGCCGCGCCGCCCGCGAGCCGCTGCAGCACCTGCTCGGCACGGCGGTGCTCGGCCCCGCGGAGGTCGCGGTCGGTCCCGGCGTGTTCACCCCGCGCCCCGAGACGGAGCTCCTGCTCGAGTGGGGGTTGAACGAGATCGTCGACGTCGCCGCCCCGGTGGTCGTCGACCTCTGCACGGGCACCGCGGCGCTGGCCCTCGCGGTCGCGAAGAGCCGCCCGGACGCGGTGGTGCACGCCGTCGAGCTCGACCCCGCCGCCCTGACCTACGCGCACCGCAACGTCGCTGATCACGTCGCCGCGGGTGGCACCCCGGTCATCCTGCACGCCGCCGACGTGCGCGAGCCCGACCTGCTCGTCGAGCTCGAGACCCACGTCGACCTCGTGCTCTGCAACCCTCCCTACGTCCCCGACGGCACCCCGCTGCCGCCGGAGGTCACGGGTTGGGACCCGCCTGCGGCCCTCTTCGGGGGTCCGGACGGGCTGGAAATCATCCGGGCCGTCGTCTCGGCGTCCGCCGCTCTGCTGCGCAACGGCGGCGCGCTCGCGATCGAGCACGACGACACCCACGGCGAGGCCGTCCCCGCCCTGATGCACCGTCGCCGCGTGCTCACCGACGTCGAGGACCACCCCGACCTGGCCGGGCGCCCCCGCTTCACCACCGCCCGCCGCCGCCCGCTCCACCGGGCCTGACGCACCCCGTCTCCGCCCCCGCAGCTCGTCGCGGGGCCGGAGGCGACCATGATCGGAAGTATCGGTTGTCCATTGCTTCGGCTACGACGATGAGCACCCGATACTGCGGATCACCGGCGGGAAGATCCCAGGTATCGGTTGTCCATGGTCGTCACGGCAACCATGGACAACCGATACTGCCGCGCCCGCCGACGGGTTGTGCGGGCCGAGAAGGGGCGCGTGGGCGCGCGGCATAGGCTCCCCCCGTGGCTTCCACGTACGACTGCGCGGTCCCGGACCAGCGCGCGGAGGGGCTCGCTGCGGCGGCCCGGGCGGTGAAGGCAGGGCGGCTCGTGGTGCTGCCCACCGACACCGTCTACGGCATCGGCTGCGACGCGTTCAGCGCCCCGGCCGTGCGCAGCCTGCTCACCGCGAAGGAGCGCGGGCCGGACATGCCCGTCCCGGTGCTCGTCGGCTCCTGGTCGACGATCGACGGCCTGGTGCTCGGCGTGCCGAAGTCGGCGCGCGACCTCATCGAGGCGTTCTGGCCGGGCGGGCTGTCGCTGGTGCTCTCGCACGCGCCGTCGCTCAACTGGGACCTGGGCGCCACCAAGGGCACGGTCATGCTCCGCATGCCGTTGCACCCGGTGGCGCTGGAGCTGCTGCGCGAGGTCGGCCCGATGGCGGTGTCCAGCGCGAACGTCTCCGGGAAGCCGCCCGCGGCGTCGGCTGCGGAGGCGGAGGAGCAGCTCGGGGAGAAGGTCGCGGCCTACCTCGACGGCGGGCCGTCCGGCGAGCCGGTGGCGTCGACGATCGTCGACCTGACCGGCGACGAGCCGCGCGTCCTCCGCGAGGGCGCGGTCACCACGGAGGCGGTCGCCGAGGTGCTGGGCCGAGAGGTGCTCCCGGCCTGACCCGGCCGGCTCAGGGGAGCGGCACGAGGTCGGCGAGGCGCTCGACCGTGGTGTCGAAGTATGCGGCGTGGTCGGCGACCACGTTGTGGGTCTGGCCGAACAGCTCGAAGCTGATCGCCCCGTAGAGGCTGCTCCACGCCGTGACCATCCGGGGAGCGAGTGGTTCCGGCAGGCCGAGGCCCTCGGCGACACCCGGGGTGAGCACGTCGCCCGCGTCCGGCCCGTCCGGTGTCGCGTCGACGGTGCCCGCCGCGACGCCGTCGGCCACCACCCGGCACAACAGCACGGCCACGCGGGACGCGGGACCGATGGTGGCCTCGGGTGCGGCGTAGCCGGGCACCGGGGAGCCGTAGATCAGGGCGTACTCGTGCGGGTGCGCCACCGCCCACACCCTGGCCGCACGGCAGGTGGCCCGCCAGCGTTCGCGCAGGTCGGCCCGCGGGACGGCGGCCTCCGCCTTCTCGGCGGCCGCGCCGATTGCGTCGTACGCGTCGACGATGAGGGCGGTGAGCAGCTCGTCGCGGCTCGAGAAGTAGCGGTACACCGCCGAGGACGCCATGCCCAGCTCGCGCGCGACGGCGCGCAGCGACAGCCCGGTGGCCCCGTCGGTGGCGAGGTGGCGACGGGCGGCCTCGACGATTTCGCGGGTGAGTTCGGCGCGCACGCGGGCGCGGGCTCCGGCGGCGGTCATCGGCGCAGTCTGTCATGCGTTGAGAGCACTGGCAACAAATGAGATCGTTGCTCTGGTAACGCCCGGACGGGTCGCGGCCCCCAGCGGGTACCGTTCAACCGTGAGCGAGCAGAGCACCCCCTTCTGGGGCCCGGACTTCACCGCGCTGCAGCACCAGGACCCGGAGATCGCGGGAGTGGTGCTCGACGAGCTGGACCGGTTGCGGGGCGGCCTCCAGCTCATCGCCAGCGAGAACCTCACCAGCCCGGCCGTGCTGGCGGCGCTGGGATCGACGCTGTCGAACAAGTACGCCGAGGGCTACCCGGGCCGGCGCTACTACGGCGGCTGCGAGGTCGTCGACCGGGCCGAGGAGATCGGCAACGCCCGGGCCAAGGGGCTGTTCGACGCCGATCACGTCAACCTGCAGCCCCACTCGGGCGCGTCGGCCAACTTCGCCGTCTACGCCGCGTTCACGAAGCCCGGCGACACCGTGCTCGCGATGGACCTCAAGCAGGGCGGGCACCTCACGCACGGCAGCAAGGTCAGCTTCTCCGGCAAGTGGTTCAACGCCGTGTCCTACACGGTGCGCGAGGACAGCGAGCTGATCGACTACGACCAGGTGCGCGACCTCGCCCTCGAACACCGCCCCAAGCTCATCATCGCCGGCGCCACCGCGTACCCGCGGCTGATCGACTTCGCCCTGTTCCGCGAGATCGCCGACGAGGTGGGCGCCAAGCTCATGGTCGACGCGGCGCACTTCATCGGCCTGGTGGCAGGCAAGGCGATCCCCTCGCCGGTTCCGTTCGCCGACGTCGTCACGGCCACCACGCACAAGGTCCTGCGCGGCCCGCGCGGCGGCATGATCCTCGCGAAGGCGGAGCACGCCAAGGCCATCGACAAGGCCGTGTTCCCGTTCTCGCAGGGTGGTCCGCTCATGCACGCCGTCGCCGCGAAGGCGGTCGCCATGCGCGAGGCGGCGCAGCCGGAGTACCAGGCGTACGCGGGCCAGGTGATCGCCAACGCGCAGGCGCTGGCCAAGGCCCTCGAGGCGGAGGGCATGCGGCCGGTGTCCGGTGGCACCGACACCCACCTCGCGCTCGTCGACCTGCGCCCGATCGGCGTCAGCGGCGACCAGGCCGAGAACCGCTGCGACGCCGCGCGCATCACCCTGAACAAGAACTCCATCCCGTACGACCCGGCCCCGCCGCTCAAGCCGTCCGGCCTGCGCGTCGGATCGCCGAGCGTCACCACGCAGGGCATGACGGAGACGGACATGGCCGAGGTCGGCTCCCTGCTGGGTCGCGCGGTACGGGCCGAGCACGGCACCCCGGGAGGCGACGCGGAGCTGGCCGAGGTGGCCACCGCGGTGTCGACGCTCGTCGCGCGGGCCCCTGCGTACCCCCGCGCCTGACGCTCGCTCGCCGTGGCGGTCCCCACGCTCGTCCTGCCGATCCGGGAGTTCCTGCTCACGGGTCTGACGGCCACGGTCGTGACGTTCCTGCTGGTCGGCCCGGTGCGGGTGCTCGCGCTGCGGCTCGGTGCGGTGGCGTGGCCGCGCAAGCGCGACGTGCACGTCACGCCGACCCCGCGCTGGGGCGGCCTGGCCATGCTCGGCGGTGTGCTGGCGGGCGTCGGGATGGCCTACCAGCTCCCGGCCCTGCGGCTGGCGTTCGACAACAACGCCTCCGAGGTGGGCGGGGTGTTGCTCGCCGCGCTGCTGCTCGCGGCCGTCGGCGCGCTCGACGACCGCTACGACCTCGACGCGCTCACCAAGTTCGCGGGCCAGACCACGGCCGCGGGCGTCCTGGTGATCTTCGGGGTGCAGTGGACGGTCTTCTTCGTGCCGTGGGGCGGTTCGGACTGGAACGAGTCCGGCTCGCTCCTGGTGCTGGGCCAGGAGCAGGGCGTGCTGCTCACGGTGCTGCTCACGGTGGCGCTGGTGAACGCCATGAACTTCGTCGACGGGCTGGACGGGCTCGCCGCAGGCGTCGGGATGATCGCCGCGGCGGCCGTGGGCCTGTTCGCGATCGGGCTGGTCGGCCGGGTCGGCAACGACCCCTCGGTGTACTCGCCGGCCTTGATCGCGGCCGTGCTGGCGGGCGCGTGCCTCGGGTTCCTGCCGCACAATTTCAATCCCGCGCGCATCTTCATGGGCGACTCCGGTTCCATGCTGATCGGTGTTCTGCTGGCCGCGGCCACCACGAGCGCGTCGGGCAAGATCTCGATCATCGGCGCGGACACGAGGGACGTCCTGGCGCTGTTCGCACCGCTCATCGTGCTGGCCGCCGTGGTGTTCGTGCCCCTGCTCGACCTGCTCATGGCCGTGGTGCGGCGCACGCGCAAGGGCCTGTCGCCCTTCTCCCCGGACAAGATGCACCTGCACCACCGGCTGCTCGAGATCGGGCACAGCCAGCGGCGCGCGGTGCTGCTGATCTACCTGTGGGCCGGCGTGCTGGCGTTCGGTGCGGTCGCGCTCGCCCTGCTCGACGACGTGACCGTGGCCGCGTGGACCACCGGGCTGGGACTGCTGGTCGCGGTCATCGCGACGGCCGTTCCGCGGGAGCGCAGGCGCGCGCAGAACGGTTCGGCCGGCAGGCCCATTCCGTGAACGCAGTGTGATGGTGCAGCTACTTCTCGAAGCGATCTTGGGGAATCGGACATCCGACGCACAGTGACATGGCTGACAGTCGTGTGCGCAGGTCAGGGCGATCCGAGAGATCCGTTGACGCTGTGATAGCGTCCGTCTCGCGGGCCGGTCGATGGCCTGGTCGGGTGTCGACCGGGCTTTCGGGATGAGAGGCCCTCCCCGTTCTGATCGAGGAGTTAGGTGCGGTGAAGGCTCACACCTGGGCAGGGTGCGACCTCGGCTCAGCCGAGTAGAGCCCGTGGCCGGCGAAGGGCCGGAGCTGGGTGACCTGCTCTCGATGGGGGTCACACTGGCTCTGTGCGTCGCTGCAGGGCTCGGGCTGGGATGGCTCGTCGACTTGCCGTTCGAAACCTTCCCGGTCTTCACCCTGGTCGGGCTACTGCTCGGGGTGGGAGCGGCGTCGCTATATGTCTACAAGCTGTTCGAGAGATATTCGGGAAAGGGGTGAGGCCAGCATGGTGCTGAATTCATCCGAGTACACGCCGCCGGTCACCCGTGCGACGTTCCGGCGAGCGGCGATCGCCGCCGGGGTCGCCGCTGTGCTGGTCCTCGCGGTGCTCGTGCCCATGAGCCTCGCCCCGTTCGCTCTGTTCTGCCTGGTCGGCATGGCGCTGGGGTTGGCCAACCTGGCCGTCGCGGTGCGCTCGGTCGCCAGGTTCGCCGGTACCCAACCGTCCAAGGTCCGATTCTCCGGTTCGGTGCTCGCCCGGCTCGCGGTCATCACGGTGATCGCGTTCGGCTGCGCGCTGCTCTTCCGGCCGGCCGGGATCGCCGTGTTCGGCGGGCTCGCACTGTTCCAGCTCATCGCCGTCGCGAGCTCGATGGTTCCCCTGATCAAGGAGATCCGTAACAGATGACCGCCGTGCCCACCGCCGTGCTCGCCGCCGAGGGCGAGATCACCCCCGGAGAGCACTGGACCGGTGAGTTCCTGGGGCTCACGTTCAACCTCGACACCATCATCGGCACGCTGATCGCCGGTGTCATCGTGTGCGGGGCCGGCTACTACATGGCACGGCGCGCCACCAAGGGCCGCCCGTCCTGGCTGCAGATCGCCTTCGAGGCGCTCGCCGGGTGGGTGCAGACCCAGGTGCGCGAGGGCATGGGCCGGCGGGTGCCGCGGGGCGTCGTCGGGCTCTGTATCACCCTCTTCGCCTTCATCCTCATCTGCAACTGGCTGGCCGCGCTGCCGTCGGAGCACTACGTCCCGCCGCCGACCGCGGACGTCAACCTCGTCTACCCGATGGCCCTCATGGTGCTGGTCTGGGTGAACGTGGCGGGCATCCGGGCCAACGGCGCGGGCCGGCACTTCGGCCACCTGGCCAAGCCGTACGCCGCGCTGGCGCCGATCGAGTTCATCACCCAGTACCTGTCCCGGCCGGCGTCGCTGGCGCTGCGGCTGTTCGGCAACATCTTCGCCGGCGGGATCATGGTCTCGGTGATCGCGCTGCTGCCGCCGTACATCCTGTGGCTGCCGAACGCGGGCTGGAAGCTGTTCGACATGTTCGTCGGGGTGATCCAGGCCCTGATCTTCACGCTGCTGACTTTGATCTACTTCAGCGAGGCGATCGGCAGCGAGGACGAGCACGCGCACTAGCGCACCGAGTTCGAAAGCTCCCCAAGAGACGACGCGCGGGACGCGGTTCCGCGGGAAAGAGGAGAGTCATGAGCGTTGCAGTTCTGGCCCAGGAGGCTGCTCAAGGCGGCACCGAGGGCCTGCTGACGGGCCTCGCCATGGTCGGCGGTGGCATCGCCCTCGCCGGCGGCGCCATCGGTGCGGCGATCGGTGACGGCCTGGCCGGCGCCGCGGTCATCAACGGGGTGGCCCGCCAGCCCGAGGCCGCCGGCCGGCTGAACACCACGATGTTCCTGATCATCGGCCTCGTCGAGGGCATGTACTTCATCAACCTGGCATTCATGGCTCTGTTCGTGTTCGTGCTGGGCGCGGGCTGATCGGAACCCCATGACGAGAGTGATGGCTGCGGCGGGAGAAGGCGCACCGCCGAACTTCCTCGTACCGAACGCGACGATCATCGTCGTCTTCGTGATCTTCCTGCTCGTCCTGTTCTTCTTCTACCGCTTCGTCGTGCCGCCGCTGACCAAGGCGATGGCCGACCGTGACGAGATGAACCGCAAGCAGGCCGAGGACCGGGACAACGCCCAGCGCAAGCTGGCGGAGGCGGAGCAGCGCTACCAGAAGGCGCTCGCCGAGGCCCGGGGCGAGGCCGGCCGGATCCGGGACGAGGCGCGCGCCGACGCCCAGAAGATCCGGGACGAGATGCGGGCGGACACCGACCGCGAGGTGGCCGAGATCCACCGCCGTGGCGAGGAGCAGCTGGCCGCCCAGCGCGAGGAGGCGGTGCGCAGCCTGCGCGCCGAGATCGGCGGGCTGTCCACGCAGCTGGCCGGACGGGTGCTGGGGCGCCCGCTGTCCGGCGACGGGGCCCACCGCTCCACCGTCGACAGCTACCTCGCCGAGCTCGAGCGGGCCCCGGCCGGGAGCGAGGGGAAGCGCTGATGGCCATCTTGATCGCCGAGCTGGTCGGCTTCGTGGTCGTGCTCTGGGTGCTCTACCGCTTCGTGCTGCCCCCGGTGCAGAACATGGTGAAGACCCGCCAGGACACGATCCAACAGCAGGTGGACGCGGCCGAGGCGGCGGCGGGGCAGTACCGGGAAGCGGAGCAGAAGCTGGAGTCGGCCATCGCCGACGCCCGCAACGAGGCCGCCCGGATCCGCGACGACGCCAGGGCGGACTCCACCCGCATCCGCGAGGAGCTCGTCGAGCAGGCCGAGCGCGAGGTCGAGCGCATGCGCCGGCGCGGCGAGGAACAGCTCGGGGCCCAGCGGGACCTGCTGGTCCGGCGGCTGCGCGGGGAGCTGGGCGGGCAGTCCATGGACCTGGCCGAACGGATCGTCGTGCAGGACCTGTCCGACGACGCGAGCCGGTCGGCGTCCGTCGACACCTTCCTCGACGAGCTCGAGGGCATGGTCGGGCGGGACGACCGGACGGCTGCGCCGACGGCGGCAGCCGGGAATGGGGGCAACTGATGGCGGTGCTGCTGCAGTCCGCCAGCCGGGAGTCGTTGGCCGAGGCGGAGCGGACGCTCGATCGGGCGATCGACGCCGGCCGGTCGGCGGATCTGACCCGGCTGGGCGACGACCTGTTCGCGGTGCTGGGCCTGTTGGTCCGGGAGCCCACGCTCCGCCGGGCCCTCGCCGACCCGGCCACCCCCGCGACCGCACGCTCCAGCCTGGCCGATCGGCTGCTCGCGGACAAGGTCGGCAAGCCGGCCCTGGACGCGGTCTCGGACCTCGTGTCCTCGCGCTGGTCACGCCCGTCGGACCTCACCGAGGCGGTCGAGGTGCTTGCCCGGCGTTCGGTGCTGGGGGCGGCGGAGAAGGACAACAGCCTCGATGACGTCGAGGACCAGCTGTTCCGGTTCGGCCGCATCCTGGACCGCGAGCCGCAGCTGGCCACCCTGCTGTCGGACGAGAGCGCCGCGGCCGACCAGCGGGTCGGCCTGCTCTCGGGCGTGCTCGCCGGCAAGGCCTCGCCGGTCACGGCGAGGCTGCTCGAGCAGACCGTGCGCTACCCGCGGGGGCGCAGCCTGGACCGGGCGGCCGAGGAGCTGTCGGAGCTGGCCGCGGCCCGTCGCGACCGCTACGTCGCACACGTCCGTTCGCCGATGCCGCTGACCGCCGTCCAGGAACGCCGACTGACCGAGGCGCTCACCCGGCTCTACGGCCGCCCGATCTCGTTGCAGGTCGAACCGGACGACAGCCTGCTGGGCGGGCTGGTCGTGCGCGTCGGCGGCGAGGTGATCGACGGCAGCATCGCCGGCCGGCTGGCCGCCGCCCGCCGCACCCTCCCCGACTGACGGCCGCCCGCTGAGCGCCCAACCCACAGACCCGCGATACGAAGGACAGCCATGGCAGAGCTGACGATCTCCCCGGAGGAGATCCGGAGCGCGATCTCCAGCTACGTCTCGTCGTTGGAGACCGAGACCTCCCGCGAAGAGGTGGGCACCGTCGCCGACACCGGTGACGGCATCGCCCACGTCGAGGGCCTTCCCTCGGTCATGACCAACGAGCTGCTCGAGTTCGACGGCGGCGTGCTCGGCGTCGCGCTGAACCTCGACCAGCGCGCGATCGGCGCGGTCGTCCTCGGCCCGTACAGCGGGATCGAGGAGGGCCAGCAGGTCCGTCGCACCGGGGAGATCCTGTCGGTGCCGGTGGGCGACAACTTCCTCGGCCGGGTCATCGACCCGCTGGGCGCCCCGATCGACGGGTTGGGCGACGTCGAGTCCACCGACCGCCGCGTGCTGGAACTGCAGGCCGCGTCGGTGGTGGAGCGCCAGGGCGTCTCCGAGGCGCTGCAGACCGGCATCAAGGCCATCGACGCGATGACCCCGATCGGCCGCGGCCAGCGCCAGCTGGTGATCGGCGACCGCAAGACCGGCAAGACCGCGGTCTGCGTCGACACGATCATCAACCAGAAGGGCAACTGGGAGAGCGGCGACCCGAAGAAGCAGGTCCGCTGCATCTACGTGGCGATCGGGCAGAAGGGCTCGACGATCGCCGGCATCCGGCAGTCCCTGGAGGACGCCGGCGCGCTGGCCTACACCACCATCGTCGCTGCTCCGGCCTCCGACCCGGCCGGGTTCAAGTGGCTGGCCCCCTACACCGGTTCGGCCCTCGGCCAGCACTGGATGTACGAGGGCAACCACGTCCTGATCGTGTTCGACGACCTGTCCAAGCAGGCCGAGGCCTACCGGGCGATCTCGCTGCTGCTGCGCCGCCCGCCCGGCCGCGAGGCCTACCCCGGCGACGTGTTCTACCTGCACTCCCGGCTCCTGGAGCGCTGCGCGAAGCTGTCGGACGAGCTCGGCGGCGGTTCGATGACCGGGCTGCCGATCATCGAGACCAAGGCGAACGACGTGTCGGCCTACATCCCGACCAACGTCATCTCGATCACCGACGGCCAGGTCTTCCTGGAGTCCGACCTGTTCAACCAGGGCGTCCGGCCGGCGATCAACGTCGGTATCTCGGTGTCCCGCGTGGGTGGTGCCGCGCAGGTGCGGGCCATGCGCCAGGTGTCCGGCTCGCTGCGACTGGACCTGTCGCAGTTCCGCGAGCTGGAGGCGTTCGCCGCGTTCGGCTCCGACCTCGACGCCGCGTCCGCGGCTGCCCTGGCCCGTGGTGGCCGGCTGGTGGAGCTGCTCAAGCAGGCCCAGTACGCGCCGTTCCCGGTCGAGGAGCAGGTGGTCTCGCTGTGGCTGGGCACCACCGGCAAGCTCGACTCGGTGCCGGTCGGCGACGTGCGGCGGTTCGAGCAGGAGTTCCTCGACAACGTGCGGCGCAACCACGAGGGGATCTTCGGCGACATCCGGGACACCGGGAAGCTGAACGACGACAACGTGCAGCGGCTCGAGGACGTCACCGCGGAGTTCAAGAAGAGCTTCACCGCCTCCGACGGCTCCTCCGTGGTGCCGAAGGAAGCGAAGGCCGAGTCGCTCGACGAGGACGAGGTCGACCAGGAGACCGTCAAGGTCAACAAGCCGGCCCCCTCCGGAAGCTAGGCGGTTAGTTCATGGCGGCACAGATCCGTGTGCTGCGGCGACGGATCCGGTCGACGCAGTCCATCAAGAAGATCACCAGGGCGATGGAGCTCATCGCCACCTCGCGCATCGCCAAGGCGCGTGCTCGCGCCGAGGCTGCGAAGCCCTACGCCGAGCAGATGACGGCGATGCTCACCGAGCTGGCCTCCAACTCGGCGCTGAACCACCCGCTGCTGGTCGAGCGGGAGAACCCGCGCCGGGCCGCGGTGCTGGTGGTCACGAGCGACCGCGGTCAGGCCGGCGGGTACAACGCCAACGTGTTGCGCGAGGCCGAGCAGTTGCAGTCGCTGCTTCGCGACCAGGGCAAGGAGCCGATGCTCTACGTCATCGGTCGCAAGGGCGTGAACTACTACCGGTTCCGCCGCCGCCCCGTGGTCGCGTCCTGGACCGGGTTCTCCGAGCAGCCCAGCTACGCCGACGCGGCCGAGGTGGCCAAGGTGCTGGTGGCCGCGTTCATGGCGGGCGCGGGCGGCCAGGAGACCGGCAGCGCCGCGGAGATCGCGGGCGCCCCGGCCGAGGCCGTCGAGTCGGTCGACGAGCTGCACATGGTGTACACGCAGTTCAAGAACATGGTCACGCAGACACCTGCGGCCCGGCGGATGGCTCCCATGGAAGTGGAGTACGCCGAGGCGGACGCCTCGAGGGAGTCGTCCGGTGGTGAGCTGAAGGCCCTCTACGAGTTCGAGCCGGATGCCGACACCCTCTTCGACGCGCTGCTGCCGAAGTACGTCGGCGCCCGGCTGTTCGCCGCGCTGCTGGAGTCGGCGGCGTCGGAGTCGGCCAACCGGCAGCGGGCGATGAAGGCCGCAACCGACAATGCCAACGAACTCATCCGTACCCTGACCCTGGAGAGCAACCAGGCCAGGCAGGCACAGATCACCCAGGAGATCAGCGAGATCGTCGGCGGGGCCGACGCGCTCGTGAGCGCAGGAAGTGAGGACTGATGACCGCCACCGCTGATCCAGGCACCCAGACCAGGACCGGCCGGGTCGTCCGGGTCACCGGCCCGGTCGTCGACGTGGAGTTCCCGCGCAACCAGGTGCCGCCGCTCTACAACGCCCTCACCGTCGAGGTCACCTTCGGCGACCTGGCCAAGAAGCTCACCCTGGAGATCGCCCAGCACCTGGGCGACAACCAGGTACGGGCGATCTCCATGCAGCCGACCGACGGCCTGGTCCGCGGCCAGGAGGTCACCGACCTCGGCCGCTCGATCTCGGTGCCGGTGGGCGACCAGGTCAAGGGGCACGTGTTCAACGCCCTGGGCGACTGCCTCGACGACACGAGCTTCCAGCCGACGGGCGACCTGTGGAGCATCCACCGCAGGGCCCCCGCGTTCGACCAGCTCGAGGGCAAGACCGAGATGCTGGAGACCGGCATCAAGGTCATCGACCTGCTCACCCCGTACGTGCAGGGCGGGAAGATCGGCCTGTTCGGCGGCGCCGGCGTGGGCAAGACGGTGCTCATCCAGGAGATGATCACCCGTGTCGCCAAGAACTTCGGTGGCACCTCGGTGTTCGCCGGCGTCGGTGAGCGCACCCGCGAGGGCAACGACCTCATCACGGAGATGACCGAGTCCGGCGTCATCAAGGACACCGCGCTCGTCTTCGGGCAGATGGACGAGCCGCCCGGCACGCGTATGCGCGTGGCCCTCTCGGCGCTGACGATGGCGGAGTACTTCCGCGACGAGCAGAACCAGGACGTGCTGCTCTTCATCGACAACATCTTCCGGTTCACGCAGGCCGGCTCCGAGGTCTCCACGCTGCTCGGCCGCATGCCGTCCGCGGTGGGCTACCAGCCCACGCTGGCCGACGAGATGGGCGAGCTGCAGGAGCGGATCACCTCGACCCGTGGCCGTTCGATCACCTCGATGCAGGCGATCTACGTGCCCGCGGACGACTACACCGACCCCGCGCCGGCCACCACGTTCGCGCACCTCGACGCCACCACGGAGCTCTCCCGCCCGATCTCCCAGAAGGGGATCTACCCGGCGGTGGACCCGCTGACGTCGACCTCGCGGATCCTGGACCCGCAGTACGTCGGTGACGAGCACTTCCGGGTGGCCAACGAGGTCAAGCGGATCCTGCAGAAGTACAACGACCTGCAGGACATCATCGCGATCCTCGGCATCGACGAGCTCTCCGAGGAGGACCGCCAGCTGGTGGGCCGCGCGCGGCGCATCGAGCGGTTCCTCTCCCAGAACCTGCTGGTCGCCCAGCAGTTCACCGGGCAGGAGGGCTCCACGGTCCCGCTCAAGGAGACCATCGAGGCGTTCGACAAGATCGCCAAGGGCGAGTTCGACGACGTGCCCGAGCAGGCGTTCTTCCTCTGCGGTGGCCTCGAGGACCTCGACAAGAACCGCAAGAAGCTCGAGGGCTGACCCGGTGGCTGAGATGGCGGTGGAGCTGGTCGCGGTCGAGCGGCGGATCTGGTCGGGAAAGGCCACGTTCGTCTTCGCCCGCACCACCGTGGGTGAGATCGGCGTGCTGCCCGGTCACGAGCCCACGCTCGCGCAGCTGGAGGAGACGGCGCTGGTACGCGTCGACAGCACCGACGGCACGACCACCACGCTGGCCGTGCACGGCGGGTTCCTGTCGGTCACGCCGGACACCGTCACGGTGCTGGCGGAGTACGCCGAGCTGGCCGACGAGATCGACGTGTCGCGGGCGCGCGATGCGCTCCAGCGAGCGGACGATTCCGAGCCGGAGGGCGTCGCCGCGGCGGCACGAGCGAATGTGCGGCTGAAAGCCGCCGGCGCTTCCGAGTAGGGCACGGGGGTGGGAGCGACAGCGCTGCTCGTCAGTCTGCTGTTGCTGCTCGCCTGTCTCTGTCTCGGATACCTCGCCTTTCGGCGAGTACGCCTCATGCGGGGCGGTGGCGTGGACGTCTGTCTGCGCCGCCGCCCCGCTCGTCTTTCCCGGTTCCGCGCACAGGACGGCACCGCGGGATGGCACTTCGGTGTGGGGCGCTACCGCGGGGACCAGCTGGCCTGGTTCCGGTTGACGTCGCTGCGGCCGGGCCCCACCGTCGTCGTCGACCGCACCGAGCTGGAGATCGTCGGCCGCCGCACGCCCGTGAACCCGGAGGCCTACGTCATCCCGCAGGGAGCGGCCGTGCTGCTCTGCCGCATCCGCGAGGCCGAGCTGGAGCTCGCGATGGCCCCCGGCGTCCTGACCGGCTTCCTCTCCTGGGTCGAGGCCGGCCCGCCCGGCCGCACCGGCTACCGCCGGGCCTCCTGACCCTCAGGTGGCCGCCGGTATGGCGCTCCGGCAGGTATCCGGCCTCGATCGACCGGAATTGCTGCTGCAACGCCAGGTGTGCGGGCCGCGGCTCGGGTGGCCTGTGGACAACTCGAACGATCTACGTGGCCGATCGGTCACGCTCGGGTGCGTGGGCCGCACTCGAACACCGTTGTCGCCGCAGGAGCGGGCTCTTGGCGAGCGGATGCGTCGCGTTGCGCAGCAGCAGGGCGGTGTGATCACGGCCGGGCAGTGCCATGTGCTCGGCGCCACCGACTCCGACATCCGACGCCTGCTGGGCAGTGGCGAGTGGCGCCGGGTGCGCCGGGGCGTCTACGCAGACTCCCGGCGGCCGAGCGCCGACGGGCACCTCCGACAGTGCGCGGCGGTGCTCACCGGTCTCACCGCCGGCACCGGGGTCGTCTCGCACCTCAGCGCGGCCCGGCTGCTGGGGCTGCCGCTCCCGCCTCGGGTGGATTCCCGGATCAGCATCACCCGGCGCCCGCCGGCACCCACCAACGGCCCGCGCTCCGGTCCGGCCGCCCCGCTCACGGTGCATCTAGCCGATTACGACGACGCCGATCTGCGGTATCTCGCTGGTGTGCCCGTCCTCGCCGGTGCCCGGCTCGTTCTCGACTGCTGCGACGCCATGCCTGCGGACTGCGCTCTGGCGGTCGCCGACGCCGCGCTCACCCGCGGTCTCACCGACCTGGAGGGCCTTCAGGCGGAGCTGCGCCGCCGCCGCGGCCGGCCAGGGTCACGGGTCGCCCGCCTCGTCGTCGAACGGGCAGCGCCGGGCCCCCAGAGCTGGTTCGAGTCGATCTCCCGCTGGTGGTTGCTGGAAGCAGGGCTACCGCGCCCGCAGCTCCAGGTGCCGTTCCCCACCGGGACGAGCGACCGCGATCCCGCGGTCGACATGTGGTTCGCCGAGCAGCGCACGGTCGGCGAGGCCGACGGGGCGGGCAAGTACGACGAGCCGGGGTCGCTGTTCACCGAGAAGCTGCGCGAGGACTGGCTGCGGGACACCTACGGCGTCGAGGTCGTCCGCTGGGTTCCGCGCGAGATGCGCACACCGGCGCGGCGGAGCATGGTGGTGGCCCGGTTCCATCGTGCCTTCGCCCGTGGCCGACGGACGGCGTGAGCCCTTGTGGCGCTCCAGCAGGTATCCGGCCTCGACCGGCCGGAATAGCTGCTGCAGCGCCAGGTCGGCTGCTGGTCAGGAGCTCGTCGGGCCGCCGGGACGCCAGAGGACGTCGCCGTCGGGGTTGGCCACGCGGCCGAGGATGAAGAGCAGGTCGGAGAGGCGGTTGAGGTACTTCGCCGTGAGCGGGTTGGTGCGCTCGGCGTCGACCTCCAGCAGCGCCCACACCGAACGCTCGGCCCGCCGCGCCACGGTGCGGGCCACGTGCAGGTAGGCCGCCCCCGGGGTGCCGCCCGGCAGCACGAACGAGTCGAGCTTGGGCAGGCCCTCGTTGAACTCGTCGCACCAGCCCTCGAGCCGGGTGACGTACTCCTCGGTGACCCGCAGCGGCGGGTACTGCGGATTTTCGACGATCGGCGCGCACAGGTCGGCGCCGACGTCGAAGAGGTCGTTCTGCACCTGCCGGAGCGGGCCGAGCAGCTCCGGGGCCAGCCCGCCGACGGTGACGGCGACACCGAGCGCCGTGTTGCACTCGTCGGTGTCGGCGTACGCCGCGAGCCGGGGGTCGGTCTTGGGCACGCGGCTGAAGTCGCCGAGCGCCGTGGTGCCGTCGTCGCCGGTCTTCGTGTAGATCCTGGTCAGGTGCACCGCCATGAGGGCAGCCTATGTCGTCATGCGTTCGCGCCGGAGTCGACGAGCAGCGCGGTGCCGGTGATCGTCCGCCCGCCCGGACCGGCGAGGTGCGCCACGGTGGCGGCGACGTCGTCGGCGCTCTGGTAGCTGCCCAGGGCGGTGAGGCCGCGCTGGCCGTCGGCCGACGGCCCGTCGGCCGGGTTCATGTCCGTGTCCGTGGAGCCGGGGTGCACGACGTTGACGGTGATGCCCCGGGGACCGAGCTCGCGGGCCAGCGCGCGGCTGAAGCCGGTGAGCGCGGACTTCGTCATCGAGTAGAGGGCGATCCCGTCGTGCGGGGCCCGCTCGGCGAGGTTGCTGCCGATGCTGATGATCCGTCCGCCTGCGCCGAGGTGCGGGGACGCCGCCTGCGCCGCCACGAACGCCGAGCGCACGTGGATCGCGATGGTCCGGTCCAGCTCCTCGGGCCCGACCTGCTCGAACGGGCCGTACGGGAACACGCCGGCGTTGTTGACGAGCACGTCCAGCCGGCCGAGCTCGGCGGCGGCCCGGTCGACGGCCGCTCGCACCTGAGCCGGATCCGCGCTGTCGGCCCGGAGGGCGAGCCCGCGCCGGCCCAGCCCTTCGATCTCGCGGACGACCTTCGCGGCGCGGTCGTCCGCTTCGCGGTAGGTCAGAGCCACGTCGGCGCCTTCCCGGGCCAGCCGGACCGCGATCGCCGCGCCGATGCCGCGGCTGCCGCCGGTGACGAGGGCCACGCGGCCGGTGAGGTCGGTCATCTCGACTCCTTTTCTGTAGTGAACGCTAAGGAAGTCTGCGGCGACGCGAGCGGCCCGTCAAGGGATATTTTGAATGATCGCTACAAAACGCAGCGGGAGGCCCAGGCGGTGATGGCGTCCCCGATCTCCGCGTGCCGGTCCTCCGCGGCGTGGTGCCCGGCCTCCCCGCACCGGACGACCTCGAGGCCGGAAATGTTCTCCGCGCACCACGCGGCCGTCTCGGGACCGATCACCAGCGTGGGTGAACCCTCGAACGTCATCAGCAGCTTCGGCACGTCCCCGCTCTTCGCGAGCCAGGCGCCGTAGGCCTCGATGCGGGCGACGAGCTCGGCGGGCTCGCCGTCGATCGGCATCTGCTGCGCCCAGGCCAGGACGGGGCGGCGGGAGCGCGGGGTCGGGAACGGGGCGAGGTACTCGGCCAGCACGTCCTCGGCGACGGGAGCGAGTACGGCGCCGGTGTAGGCCATCCGGATCAGCTGGTCGGACTGCAGGAGCTCCTCGCCGCGGCTGCGGACCAGCTCGGCGCGGCCCATGGCCTGCGGTGTGAGAGTGGCGCTGTCGATCGGCTTGACGATCGCCTCGAGAAGGGCGAGCCCGCGCACCCGCTCCGGGTGCCGGGCGGCCCAGTCGCACGCGAGCGCGCCACCCCAGTCGTGGCCGACCAGCACGACGTCGTCCAGGTCGAGGGCGTCGAACCAGGCGTCGAGGTAGCGCGCGTGGTCGGCGAACAGGTACGGGATGTCGGGCTTCCCGGACCGGCCCATCCCGATGAGGTCGGGCGCGAGCAGGCGGCCGGGGCCGACCCGGGGCAGGACCTCGCGCCACATGTGGGACGAGGCGGGGTTGCCGTGCAGGAAGACGAACGTCCTCCCGCTCCCGGTCTCCGTGTGGTGGATGGTCGAGCCGAGAACGGGGGTGTCGGTCATGGCGGGGTTCCTTCCTGCGTGAGTGGTGCGTCGAGCAGTGCGGCGAGGTCGCGGACGAGGGCCGCGGCCCGTGCGCCGTCCCGGCCCCCGATCGGTGCGAGGAGGCGTTCGAGCAGGTCCTGGACGGTCCGCATGGCCGATCGCACGCCGGCGTGCCCGCGGTCGGTGAGGGTGAGCCGGACGGCGCGGGTGTCGTGCGGGTCGCGGTGGCGGGCGACGAGTCCCTTCGCCTCGAGCGTGCGCGCCAGCTTGGAGACGTAGAGCGCCTCCAGGCCGGTCTCGTCGGCCAGCTCGCGCTGGCTCGGCCGTCGTCCCGCGCGCTCCAGGCCGTACAGGGCGGCCAGCAGGACGTACTGGGCGTGGGTCAGGTCCAGCGGGGCCAGTGCCCGGTCGACCGCGACCCGCCACCGCGTCGCCAGTCGCCACACGAGGGCGCCGGCAGCGGCGCCCTGCGGTTCCGATCGCATGAGATTTAAAGTACATGGCTATTAAGTACATGGCTACTAAGTAGCGGAGAGTATGTTGAGGAGTCGCTACAGAAGGGTTGCTCATGGCCGAGCGGGGACGACCGCGCGGGTTCGACCGCGCAGCCGCATTGCAGCTGGCCATGGAGTCGTTCTGGGAGCACGGCTACGAGGGCACGTCCATCGGCGACCTCACAGCCCGGATGGGCATCCGCCCGCCGAGCCTCTACGCCGCCTTCGGGAGCAAGGAGGAGCTCTTCCGCGAGGCTGTGGCGCTCTACCAGGACATGGACGGCGAGCCGGCGTTCCGGACGTTGTGGGAGGCGCCCACCGCACGCGCGGGCATCGAGGCCATGCTGCGGGGGAACGTCCGCTCCTACACCACGGCCGGCCGGCCCACGGGCTGCATGATCGTGCTGGCGGCCACCACGTACACGCCGAGCACCGAGGGCATCCGCGACTTCCTCGCCGAGCTTCGCCGGGCCACCACGGCGGCCGTGCAGGAGCGGCTCGCGCGCGGGCAGGCCGACGGGGACGTGACGTCCGGCGCAGACACCGCAGCGTTGGCCGCCTACGTCATGTCGGTGCAGTACGGCCTCTCGCTGCAGGCGCGCGACGGAGCCACCCGCGACGAGCTGGACGCGGTGGTGGACTGCATGCTGGCCGGATGGGAGGCCGTGGTGGCCGCCCGCATCCCCGCGGTCGGCACCGGATAGCGTCGCCCGCGTGGCAGAGCACTTCGCGGTGAACGGTGGCGCCCGGCTCGTCGGCGCCGTCGACGTGGTCGGGGCGAAGAACAGCGTGTTGAAGCTGATGGCGGCGGCGCTGCTGGCAGAGGGCACGACGACGATCACCAACTGCCCGGAGATCCTGGACGTCCCGCTGATGGCCGACGTGCTGCGCAGCCTCGGCTGCACCGTCGATGTCGACCAGGACACGGTCGCGATCGACGTGCCGGCCCGCCCCGGCGCGCAGGCCGACTACGCGTCGGTGTCCCGGTTGCGGGCCTCGGTGTGCGTGCTCGGGCCGCTCGTCGCCCGCTGCCGCCGCGCCGTCGTGCCGTTGCCGGGCGGGGACGCGATCGGTTCCCGCCCGCTGGACATGCACCAGGCGGGCCTGCGCAAGCTGGGCGCGACCACCGAGATCGAGCACGGACGCGTGGTCGCACACGCCGAGGAGCTGCGCGGGGCGCAGATCTGGCTCGACTTCCCCAGCGTCGGCGCCACCGAGAACATCCTGATGGCCGCGGTGCTGGCCGAGGGCACCACGGTGATCGACAACGCCGCGCGCGAGCCGGAGATCGTCGACGTCTGCACGATGCTGCAGCAGATGGGCGCCAAGATCGACGGGGTGGGCAGCTCCACGCTGACCGTGCACGGCGTCCCCGGCCTGCAACCCACCGAGCACCGCGTGCTCGGGGACCGGATCGTCGGCGCCACGTGGGCGTTCGCCGCGGCGATGACCCGCGGCGAGGTCACCGTCCGCGGCATCGACCCGCACCACATCGACCTCGTCCTCGACAAGCTGCGCAGCGCGGGCGCCGAGACCGAGATCGGCACCGGCGAGTTCACGGTGCGGATGGAGGACCGGCCCCGGGCCGTCGACTTCGTCACGCTGCCCTACCCGGGCTTCGCCACCGACCTGCAGCCGATGGCGATCGCGCTGTCCGCCGTCTCCGACGGCACGTCGATGATCACCGAGAACGTGTTCGAGGCCCGGTTCCGGTTCGTCGACGAGATGGTGCGCCTGGGCGCCGACGCCCGCACGGACGGCCACCACGCCGTCGTCCGGGGCGTCGACCGGCTGTCCAGCGCCCCGGTGTGGGCGAGCGACATCCGCGCGGGCGCGGGCCTCGTCCTGGCCGGGCTGTGCGCCGAGGGGCAGACCGAGGTGTGGGACGTCGAGCACATCGACCGCGGCTACCCGCGGTTCGTGGAGAACCTCTGCGCCCTGGGCGCCGACGTCGCGCGGGTGCAGACGCAGCCCCAACGCTGAGGCGGCGCCGGGAAGGACCGGTTACGACTGTCCGCCCAGCTGCGTGTAGACCTGCGCGGCGTTGTCGGCCGTGACCTGCTGGGTCTCCAGCGTGGTGGTCTTCGGCACGTCCGCGCAGTCGACGAGGATCTTCTTGGCCAGGTCGACCGCCTCCCGGCCGCCGGTCGGGTAGACGTAGGTCGCCTTCAGCCGGCCCTGCTCCACCGCCTTGATCCCGCCGGACGGGATCGGCAGCGCGTCGATGCCGGTGAAGATCAGGTCGCCGGCCCGGCCGGCGGCGTCGGCCGCGAGGTAGGCACCCTCGGCCATCGGGTCGTTGTGCGAGTAGATCGCGTTGGCGTCCGGGTGGGCCTTGAGCAGCGCGTCCGCCACGGCCTGGCTCTTGTCCCGCAGCCAGTCGGCGGGCTGGCTCGCCACGATCTCGATCGCCGGGTTGGAGGCGATGCCCTTCCGGAAGCCGTCGGCGCGCTCCGCGGCCGGGGTGGAGCCGGGGAGGCCGGCGATCTCCAGCACCTTGCCGCCCTGGGGGAGCAGGGTCGTGGCGTAGTACTCGCCGACCTTGCGGCCGATCTCGGTGTTGTCGGCACCGATGAAGGCCGTGTACTTGTCGCCGTCCACCTTGCGGTCCAGCACGATCACCGGGATGCCCGCGTCGTACGCCTTCGCCACGGCGGCGGTCAGGGGCGCCGCCTCGTTCGGGGAGATGATCAGCAGGTCGACCTGCTGGGTGATGAAGTTCTCGACGTCGGCCACCTGCTTGCTGTTGTCCTGGGCGGCGTCGGCGACGTTCACCTCGAAGCCGTCGACGGCCTCGGCCGCCGTCTCGATGTCGGCGTTCATCACCTCCCGGTAGGGCTCGGCGTTGTTCGCCTGGGACATGCCGATCAGGTAGTCGCGCCCGGGGCCGCAGTCGGCCGCGGCGGCGTCTCCCGGCGGCGCGCTCTCGGGCTGCTCGACGCTGCACGCGGCGAGCGCGAGGGCGGTGACGGCCAGCAGCGCCGGCCTGCCGAATCGGTGCATCGTTCGGATCCCCCTGAACCTCGAATGGCGATCTTTCCCGCCCGTCAGGTGACGGTGCGGCGGAGCTTCTGCAGGCCGGCAGCGGCGACGATCACCAGCCCGGTGATCAGCAGCTGGATGTTGGCGTCGATGTTGTTGAGGCCGAGGATGTTGGTGAGGATCCCGAGCAGCAGTGCGCCGGCGAGCGTGCCGCTCATCGTGCCGACGCCACCGGCGAGGCTGGTGCCGCCGATCACCACGGCGGCGATCGCGTTCAGCTCGTAGCCGATCCCGTCGTTCGGGCTGCCCTGGCTCAGCTGGCCGGCGTGGATGATCCCGGCCACCGCCGTCAACAACCCCGCGATGGTGAAGACGGCGATCTTCACCCGCGTCACGGGGACGCCGGCCAGCCGCGCGGCCTTCTCGTTGCCGCCGATCGCGTACACGTGCCGGGAGAACGCCGTGGTGCGCAGCACGATCACGGCGATCGCGCCGAGCACGAGGAAGATCACCGCGGGTGCCGGCAGCACGCCGTTGATCGAGCCGCGCAGGATCTCGAACGACGGCGGCGCCTGCTGCGGCCCGTCGCCGTACGCGATCGGCACGCCGACCCCGCCGGACCAGATCCGGGCGAGGCCCCGCGCCACCTGGAGCCCGGCGAGCGTCACGATGAACGCCTGGATGCCGATCACGGCCGTCGCGACGCCTTGCAGCGCACCGAACGCGGCGCCGATCAGCAGCACCACCAGCACGGTGGGGAGCACGCCCCAGCCGCTGTCGACCATGAGGATCGCGGTGCCGACGGCGGAGAGGCCCAGCACGGCGCCGACCGAGAGGTCGATGCCGCCGATGAGGATCACGAACGTCATCCCGATCGCGATGATCCCGATCTCGGACACCGCGCGGACGACGTTGCCCAGGTTGGACAGCGACAGGAAGATGAGCTCCCCGTTGCGCTGCGGCGAGGCGAGCACGGCCACCACGAACACGACCACCAGGCCGAACAGGCTCTGGAACCGGAAGAGCGTGTCGGCTGTGTCGGATCGCCTGCGCTTCGCTCCGGCTGCTCGCAGGCCCTTCGAGGCGCCGTCCTGCTCCTCCGGTGCTCGGTCGCTCGTTCCTCGCTCCCTGCGCGCCTCCCCCGCAGGACGGCGCCCGGCCTGCTCGCGCGCCGCTTCGGGGTCTCTCATCGCTGTCCCTCCTGAGCCGCGCCCATGGCGGCGGCCAGCACGGTCGCCTGGTCCGCGCGGTACCGCGGCAGGTCGGCGACCACCCGGCCGCGGCGCAGGACCACGATCCGGTCGCATACGCCGAGCAGTTCCGGCAGCTCCGACGAGGCGAAGAGGATGCCGATGCCCTCGCCCGCCAGGCGCTGCAGCAGCCGGTACAGCTCGGCCTTGGCGCCGATGTCGATCCCGCGCGTCGGCTCGTCCAGCAGCAGGAGCCGGGGCCGCGCGAGCAACTGGCGGGCGAAGACGACCTTCTGCTGGTTGCCGCCGGACAGCGTACCGACCGGAACGGCCGCCGACGCGGTCCGGATCGCCAGCGCCGAGATCTGCTCCCGCACCGACCGGCGCTCCCGCCGGGCCCGGACGACCCCCGCCGTGCACAGCGATCGCAGCGCGGTGAGCGCGATGTTGTGCCCGACCGAGTGGTCGAGCTGCAGCCCGCTGCCGCGCCGGTCCTCCGGCACGAAGCCGACGCCGCGGGCGAGCGCGGCGCGCGGCCCGGAAGGGGCGTAGGGGTGGCCCTCGAGGCGCACGGTTCCGGTGCGCCGGCCGGCCGGGGCGGCCCCGTAGAGCGTCTCGAGCAGCTCGGTGCGGCCCGCGCCCATCAGCCCGGCGAGCCCGACGATCTCACCCTCGCCGACGGTGAGGTCGATGCCGGCCGGGTCGGTGCGGCCGGCCCGGTGCCCGCTCGCGTGCACGGTGAGGTCGCGCACCTCCAGCAGCACCTTCGCGTGGTCGGCGGTGGGTGCGTGGCCGAACTGCTCGTCCTCGGCCCGGCCGACCATCAGCTCGATCACGTCCTGGCGCGTCGCGGTGCGCGGGTCGACGGTGCCGGCCACCCGGCCGTTGCGCATGACGGTGGCGCGGTCGGCGATCTCCTCGATCTCCTCCATGCGGTGCGAGATGTAGATGATCGCCACCCCGCGTTCGCGCAGCCGGGCGATCGTGGCGAAGAGCAACCGCACCTCGGCGTCGGCGAGCGCGGCCGTCGGCTCGTCCATCACCAGCACGCGCGCGTCCGTCGGCCGACGGGTCGCTTGCGGGCCCGAGTATGAGCAGAGCGCTTTGGCGATCTCCACGAGCTGCTGCTCGCCGACGCGCAGCGACCCGACCGACCGGTTCGGGTCGAGCTCGACGCCGAGCTCGGCGAGCTGGGTCCTTGCGGCGGCGGCCATCCGCCTGGTGTCGACGGTGCGGAGGCGGGTGCGGGGCTCCCGGCCCAGGAAGATGTTCTCGGCCACCGACAGGCCGGGCACGAGGTCCAGCTCCTGGTGGATCATCGCGATGCCGGCCGCCTGCGCGTCGCCCGGGCCGCGGAACCGGTACGGCCGGCCGGCCACGCTGATCGTGCCCTCGTGGTCGGTGATCACACCCGCCAGGACGTTCATCAGCGTGGACTTGCCCGCGCCGTTCTCCCCGAGCAGTGCGCGGACCTCGCCGGCCCGGACGGAGAGCTCGGCGTCGTCGCACGCCAGCACGCCACCGAAGCGCTTCGTGATGCCGCTCATGGTGACCAGTGCGCCGCCGCTGTCGGGCACGAGCCACCTCCGTCCCCCGAGAAATCGATTACAGCCGCGGTGCGAACGTAGGGAACCTCACACCCAGGGGCAAGCCCCGAGTGAAGACGGGGGAGATCCCCACCCCGGTTCAGGGGCTGCCCCGATAGGCCCGGCGCCGCACCCGCGACAGGGTGGACGAGTGATCGGCGACTGGCTCGGCTCCTTCTTCTCGATGATCGACGCGATCCCCGCGTGGCAGCTCTACGCGGTGGTCGGCGTGTTGTTGGTGCTGGAGACCACCGTGCTCGTCGGTCTGGTGACACCGGGGGAGGTCGTCCTGCTCGCCGCGGCGACGACCGTGGTCACCACGGGGGAGTACCTGGTGCTCGCCGCCGTCGCGGCGGGGGCGAGCCTCGTCGGGCAGACCGGGGGGTACCTGCTCGGCCGGAGGTTCGGGGGACGGATCCGGGCGAGCTGGGGCGGTCGCAAGATCGGCGAGGCGAACTGGGTGCGGGCAGAGGGCGTGCTGCGCGGGGGAACGGGGCGCGCGCTCGTCGGGTCGCGGTTCCTCGCCGTGGCCCACTCGCTGGTGCCGGTGATCGCCGGAACGCTGCGCATGCCGTGGGGGCGGTACGCGCGGTACACCGCGGTCGGCGCGGTGCTGTGGGGCCTGGTCTACGTCGGGCTCGGCAGCACCGCATCGATCGCGATCCGGCATTCCGCGCACCTGCTCGGACCGACGGTCACGACCACGGCGGTCGCCGCGGTCGTGGTCGCGCTGATCGTGCGGGCGGTGCGCAAGCGCCGGCGGCCGGCTGGGGAGCAGGCCACCGGCGACGCGCCGACCGTGGCGATCGCAGCGGGGGAGGCGTCCGAGCGCCGCTGAACGGGCCGGGCGGCCGTGGGGGCGGCGCCCGTTCCACGGGGGAAGAGGTGGCCGTGCTCCGGCGACGCGGGGCACGGCCACCTCATTCGTTCGTGCGGGCCACGACCTTGGCGTCGCCCAGGTCCGCGGGGAACACGAGAAGCCGGTAGGCGTCGCCGGTGCGGCCGATGGTCGCGCGGATCCCGGCATCGGCGAGGCGGGAGCGCAGCACCTGCGCCGCAGCCTCCGTCGGCACCCGCGAGACCTCCGTGAGCAGGCCGTCGCCCGTGGGGTCGTCCGGATCGGGCAGGTGCGGCGCGGGCTGGTCCCGGCCGGTGCCGAACGTCCAGCGCAGCGCGAGCAGCAGGATCCCGAGCATCAGGACAACGCCGATAACCATGGTGAGCCGGGCGTCGGACACCGGGTGATTGTGCGTCCTGGGCGCAGAATCCGCGCCCCCCTGCCTGGATCGATCCCATGGTGTGACGCCGCTCGTGAACCGGCGCCCAGCGGGTTACGCGCCAGTAGCATCGTGTCAGCTCATCTCGACGCGGAGGTGCACGGTGCCGTACCCGACCGACCGCGAGCGCGATCGCCCCTGGGTGATCCGCACGTATGCGGGCCACTCGTCCGCCAAGAAGTCGAACGCGCTCTACCGCCGCAACCTCGCGAAGGGCCAGACCGGGCTCTCGGTCGCGTTCGACCTGCCCACGCAGACCGGCTACGACCCCGACGACGAGCTCGCGAAGGGCGAGGTCGGCAAGGTCGGGGTGCCGGTGAGCCACATCGGTGACATGCGCGCCCTGTTCGACGGCATCCCGATGGCCGAGGCCAACACCTCGATGACGATCAACGCTCCGGCGATGTGGCTGCTCGCGCTGTACGTGGCCGTGGCCGACGAGCACGGCGCCGACGCCGAGCTGCTCGCCGGCACGACGCAGAACGATATCGTCAAGGAGTACCTCTCGCGCGGGACCTACGTGTTCCCGCCCGCGCCGAGCATGCGCCTGATCGCCGACATGATCGCCTGGTCGGTGCCGAACATCCCGAAGTGGAACCCGATCAACATCTGCAGCTACCACCTGCAGGAGGCGGGCGCCACGCCGCCCCAGGAGCTGGCGTACGCGCTGTCCACGGCGATCGCCGTGCTGGACGCCGTGCGTGACGCCGGGCAGGTGCCGCAGGAGCGGTTCGGCGACGTCGTCGGGCGCATCTCGTTCTTCGTGAACGCCGGACTGCGGTTCGTCGAGGAGATGTGCAAGATGCGCGCGTTCGCCCGGCTCTGGGACGAGATCACACGCGAGCGCTACGGCGTGCAGGACCCCAAGCAGCGGCGGCTCCGCTACGGGGTGCAGGTCAACTCGCTCGGGCTCACCGAGGCGCAGCCGGAGAACAACGTGCAGCGCATCGTGCTGGAGATGCTGGCGGTGACGCTGTCGCGCGACGCGCGGGCCCGCGCGATCCAGCTGCCCGCCTGGAACGAGGCGCTCGGCCTGCCCCGGCCGTGGGACCAGCAGTGGGCGCTGCGCATGCAGCAGGTGCTCGCCTTCGAGACCGACCTGCTGGAGTACGAGGACCTCTTCGACGGCAGCCGGGTCGTCGAGGCCAAGGTGTCCGAGCTCGTCGATGGCGCCCGTGTGGAGATCGACCGGGTGCAGGAGATGGGCGGGGTCGTCGCCGCCGTGGAGTCCGGCTACATCAAGGGTCGGCTCGTGAGCTCGCTCGCCGAGCGGCGCAAGCGCATGGAGGCGGGCGAGGACGTGGTCGTCGGCGTCAACCGGTACCAGAGCACGGAGCCGAGCCCGCTGCAGGCGGAGGGGGCCGCGTCGGTCGAGACGGTGGACCCGACCACGGAGGCCGCCGCGATCGAGGCGGTCCGCGAATGGCGGGCCGGGCGGGACGCCGCCGCCGTCCAGTCCGCGCTGGCGGGGCTGCGCGACGCCGCGAAGACCGACACCAACCTGATGGACGCCTCGATCGCCTGCGCGAAGGCCGGCGTCACGACCGGCGAGTGGTCCGGGGTGCTGCGCGAGGTGTTCGGCGAGTTCCGCGCACCCACCGGGGTGTCGGCCGTCGCGGTGGGCGGAGCCGCGGCCACCGAGATCGCAGAGGTGCGCGAGAGGGTGCGCGCCGGCAGCGAGACCATCGGGTCACGCCTGAGGATGCTGGTGGGCAAGCCGGGCCTCGACGGGCATTCCAACGGGGCGGAGCAGGTGGCCGTGCGGGCCCGCGACGTCGGCTTCGAGGTGGTCTACCAGGGCATCCGGCTCACGCCTGCCCAGATCGTGGCCGCGGCGGTGCAGGAGGGCGTGCACGTGGTGGGGCTCTCGGTGCTCTCCGGGTCGCACCTGGAGGTCGTGCCCGCCGTGGTGGAGGGTCTGCGCGCGGCGGGCGCCGACGACGTGCCGGTGGTGGTCGGCGGGATCATCCCCGCGGAGGACGCCGCGGAGCTGCGGCGGCGCGGGGTTGCGGCGGTGTTCACGCCGAAGGACTACCAGCTCACGGCCATGATGGACGAGATCGTCACGCTGGTGCTGGCAGCCCACGGCCACTGACACACCAACAGTGGTGCCGGCACACGAACTGCAGTTCGTGTGCCGGCACCACTGTTGGTGTGTGACCGCGTTGGGGCGGCCTCAGCGGCGCAGCTGGGCGATCAGCCGGCGGGTGCTCTCGCGCCTGCCCCACGCGACCACGGCCGCCACGACGCCGACGGTCGCGGGGAACGCGACGATCGCGCCGCCGCCTGCGGCCAGGGTGGCGATCACTGCGCCCACCATCAGCGCGACGAAGCAGGTGGCGGCGAGCCCGGTCAGGCGGGGGACGAACATCGCGATCGCGCCGGCCAGCTCCAGCGCGCCGATGAGGTACACGACGGTGGTGCCGATGCCCATGGCCGCGAACCCGGCGAGGACCGCCGGGTCTCCGCCGAGCTTGCCGGCCGCCGCGAACGCGTAGGTTGCGGCGAGCAGGACCTGCACCACCCAGAGGGCGACGTTCGCGATGCGGATGGTGACGGGGCGGGTGGCGGTGATGGCGGTCATCGGAGGGCTCCGTTCGGGAGGGGTGGAGTCTGCTGCCATGTAGACAGCCCGCACGAACGGAACTCATCGGTGCTCAGCGGGGACTTTTCTCCTCGGCGTCCTCCCGCTCGCCGCGGCGGCGGAAGAACCGCAGGCCGGGGATGCCCTGAATCGCCTGGCGCACCTCCTTGAGCTGCTCGAGCAGCTCGTGGACGTCCGGGCCGACGCGGTCGAGGGTGGCGAGGATCGGCATGATGTCGCGCTCCATGTGCTCGGTGAGCTGCGGCAGCTGGTCGACCAGCCGGATCGCCGCGCGGACCTCGTCCTCGGAGAACTCCTCCACGAACCGCTCGGCGAGCGGGGCGGCGCGGTGTGCGATCGGCTGGTAGACGGCGAGCAGCTCGGTGGCGGCCTCCGTGGCACCGGCCGCCTGGTCGATGACGCCACCCGCGCGATCGGTCACCGCGCCGGCCGTGGCGACGATCGTGCGCGCGCCCTCGGTGATCGTGCCGGCGCCGGTCACCACGACGGCGGCCTCGTCGGCCACGGATCCCGCCTTCCGGACGAGGAGCGCTGCGCCATCGGCGACGGAGCGGACGTCGGCCAGCAGGGCGTCGACGCCCCGGAGCACCTCGTCGACGCGCCCCACCGTCGCCCGCACCGTGCCCAGCAGCTCGTCGACCGACCGCATGACGCCGTCGGTGCGATCGACGATGACGTCGGCGCGGTCGGCCACGGCCGTGATCCGCCCGACCAGCCCGTCGGCCTCGTCGAGGAGGCCGGACACCCGCGCCGGCAGGGTGGCGACGACCTCGACGGCCTCGTCGCTCCACCCGGCGACGGCGCGCGCCCCGGCGATGACGTCGGACGGGCCGACCCAGACCGGTAGCCCGGCGATGCGCAGCATGGCCCCGATCCTGTCGCATCGCGGGGCCACCGGCTTGCCGGGCCATCCGCGTGATCACCGGCGAAACTGACCTGAGTACCCCGTTCCAGCTCCGCTCATGGCGTCCGATCGGGTGAACATCGGCCGGCTGCGGGCTACTCATTGCGGTCGCGTAACGAGTGGTGGTCTGGAGAGCCCGGGTGCGGGCTCGCCCGTGGAGTTCACCTACGTTCGGACGTCGAACGGCGGTGGCCGGAGGGGGGCCGCGGTCCGACGAGAAGGGGAACCAGATGACGCAGCGAGGCTGGAGCAGGCGGGACTTCCTCCGCCGCACGGCGACGGCCGGGGCGGTCGCGCTGGGCGGCGGGACGGTGCTCGGCGCGTGCCAGGCGACCGGTGGCGGTGGCGGTGGTGGCGGCGAGGGCGGCAGCGTCCTGGAGCGCGCCCGGAGCGCCGGCACGATCAAGATCGGTATCGCGGGTGAGGAGCCCTACGGCTTCAGCGACACCAGCGGCCAGGTCACCGGCGAGGCCCCGGCGGTCGCCCGGGTCGTGCTGCAGGGCATCGGCATCGGCGACGTACAGGCCGAGCAGGTCGACTTCGGCTCGCTCATCCCCGCGCTGAACGCCAACCGCTACGACATGGTGTGCGCCGGCATGAACATCACGCCGGAGCGGTGCGGCCAGGCCGCGTTCTCGATCCCGGACTACTCGGCTCTCACGGCGTTCCTCGTGCCCGCCGGCAACCCCCAGCAGGTCAAGACGTTCGAGGACATCGCGTCCAAGGGGCTTCCGCTCGCGGTGCTGAGCGCCGCGGTGGAGCAGGGGTACGCCGAGTCGGCAGGGGTCCCCGGCGGCAACATCAGCGCGTTCGACGACCAGAACGCGCTGCTGCAGGCCGTCACGTCGGGCCGGGCCTACGCCGGCGCGCTCACGGACATCTCGCTCAAGTGGCTGGCCGGCAAGAACCCGAACGCCGGTGTGGAGGTCACCGAGGGCTTCACGCCCACCGAGAACGGGCAGCCGGTCGTCTCCGCGGGTGGCTTCGTGTTCCGGCAGGCGGACAACGACCTGCGGGAGGCGTTCAACGCCGAGCTGCAGAAGGCCCACGACGACGGGCGGTGGCTCACGGCCGCGAGCCCGTTCGGCTTCGCGGAGGCCAACCTGCCCGCCGACGGGTTGACCACCGAGAAGCTCTGCGCCGCCTGAGCCGGCCATGGAGAACCTCGGCGCCTGGGTGTCGATCCTCAACCAGGGCCTGTCGAACACGCTGATCGCCACGATCGGGGGCATCGCGCTCACGATCGTGCTGTCGCTGGTCGCCGGCCTGGCGCTGCTGTCTCCGTGGCGGTGGGTGCGGGTGATCAGCCGGATCTACGTGGAGGGGCTGCGGGGCACGTCCGAGGTCGTGCAGCTGTTCTGGATCTTCTTCGCGCTTCCGGTGCTGGTCGGCTTCGAGTTCATCCCGATCTGGGGCGGCGTCGCCGTGCTGGGCCTCAACCACGGTGCGTACGGCGCCGAGATCGTCCGTGGTGCGGTGCAGTCGGTGCCGCGGGCCCAGTACGAGGGGGCGCTCGCGCTCAGCCTGTCGCCGGCCCAGCGGATGCGCCGGGTGATCCTCCCGCAGGCGGTGGCCGAGATGATCCCGCCCTTCAACAACCTCTTCATCCAGCTGCTCAAGAGCACGTCGATCTTGTCGTTCGTGTTCATCCACGAGATCACCCGGCAGGCGAAGGACGTACTCGTCCCGAACTTCAACCCCTGGGTGATCCAGATCTACCTGCTGCTCCTGGTCTACTACCTGATCATGTCGCTGGTCATCACCGCGGTGATGCGGATGCTGGAGCGGACGACCGCCGTCCGCCTCGGCCGGCGGACGACCCGCGGCCCGGCCCGAGCACTGGCGGGGGCCCACTGATGGCCGTCTGGGACTGGAACTACGCGTTCTCGATCCTGCCCGCACTGGTCCAGGGGCTCGGGCTCACGCTCGTCGCCACCGTGCTCGGCTCGATCATCGCGATGCTGCTCGGCCTCGTGTTCGCGGTGCTGCTGCGCGGGCCGCGGATCGTCGCGATCATCGTGCGTGGTTTCGTCGAGTTCGTCCGCAGCACGCCGCTGCTGGTGCAGATCTTCTTCCTGTTCTTCGGGCTCCCGACGCTCGGCATCGTGCTGCCGGGGCTCGTGGTCGGCGTCATCGCCCTCGGTGTGCACTACGCCTGCTACACCTCCGAGGTGTACCGCGCCGGCATCGAGGCGATCCCGCGCGGGCAGTGGGAGGCCGCCACGGCGCTCTCCCTGCCGCGGTCGCGGGTCTGGACCGGTGTGGTGCTGCCGCAAGCCGTCCCGCGCGTGATCCCGGCGCTGGGCAACTACGTGATCTCGATGTTCAAGGAGGTCCCGCTGCTGATCGGGATCGGCATCCTGGACGTCGTCGGCCGGGCGCAGGAGGCTGGTGACACGTACTTCCGCTACGTCGAGCCCTACACCATGGCGGGTGTGTTCTTCCTGCTGCTGAGCTATCCCGCGTCGCTGCTGATGCGCAGATTGGAGCGTCGTGTCGGTGCAATCTGACGGTGCCGCCGAGCCGATGATCGTTTTCGACGAGGTGGAGAAGCGGTTCGGGGACAACGTCGTCCTGTCCGACCTCAGCTTCACGGTCGCGCCCGGCGAGCACGTCACCCTGATCGGCCCGTCCGGGTCGGGCAAGACCACGATCCTGCGGCTGCTGATGTGCCTGGAGTCCGTCAGCGCGGGCACGATCCAGGTCGCCGGCAAGGGCCTGTCCCACATGGAGAAGGGCGGCAAGCTCGTCCCGGCCGACGAGAAGCACAGCCGCGAGGTGCGCAAGCGCATCGGGATGGTGTTCCAGCAGTTCAACCTGTTCCCGAACATGACCGTTCGCGGCAACCTCGTCGAGGCGCCCACCAGGGTGCTCGGCCTGTCCAAGGACGAGGCGAACGCCCGGGCGCAGGAGCTGCTCGACCTGGTGGGGCTCGGGGAGAAGATCGACGAGCACCCGTCCCGGCTCTCGGGCGGGCAGCAGCAGCGCGTGGCGATCGCCCGCGCGCTCGCCATGCAACCCGACGTCCTGCTGCTCGACGAGGTGACGTCGGCACTCGACCCCGAGCTGGTCGCCGGCGTGCTCGCCCTGCTGCGCGACATCGGGGAGAGCACCGACATCACGATCCTCTGCGTCACGCACGAGATGGGTTTCGCCCGCGACTTCTCGCACCGGGTGATGATGTTCGACAGCGGGAAGGTGATCGAGGACGCGGCGCCGCAGAAGCTGTTCTCGGAGCCCGACCACCCCCGTACCCAGGAGTTCCTGAAGGCGGTCCTGGGGCACTGACGTCCTGGGCACCGGCTCAGGCCCGGCAGAGGTCCTCGGTCGTCAGGTCGGGCGGCGGCAGGTTGTCGCGCGTGAAGCCGAACGGCTCCGTGAGCCGCAGCCATTCGCCCGAGGCCTGCAGGTCCGCGAGCACCGGGTCGAACGCGGCCAGCAGGTCGTTCTCCCCGGTGCGGACGGCGAAGGCGGCGCCGGGCACGGTCCGGCGGCCGCCCACCACCGGTTCGACGGCGTCGGTGACGGCGAGCCCCGATCCGGGGTTGCGGCGCAGGACGTCCACCAGCGAGATCCGGGTGAGGGCGCCTGCCGCCACGCGTTCGTCGGCGACGCTGCGGAAGAGCGTGGACTGGCTGTCGACGATCTCCAGCCGGTCGTCCGGCACGCCGGCCGCCCGGGCGTAGTCGATCTCGCTGGCGGCCGCGAGCACGGCGAGCCTGGCGCGGGAGCGGGCGACGTCCCGGAAGGACTCGATCCCCTCCGGGTTGCCCTTGCGGACCAGGAACGCGGGGAAGGCCACGAAGTCTGGACGGGTGAACGCGACGTCACGGCAGCGGTCGGGGGTCACCGTCATCCCGGCGGCCACCAGGTCGAACTGGCCGTCGCGCAGCCGCGGGAGGAGCTCGTGGAACGGCACCTGCACCGCGTCGAGCCCGGGCACCCCGATGCGGTCGAGCACCACGCGGGCCACCTCGGGTTGCGCGCCCGTGACCCGGCCGTCCGTGTCGGTGTACGAGTAGGGCTGCTCGCCGGAGATCCCGATGCGCATCGCGCCGGCGGCACGCGCCCGTTCCAGGCTGGTGCCCGAGGGCCGCCCGCACGCCGCGACCGTGCCGGCCGTGACCGTGATCGCGAGGAGCCGCCGTCGGGAAAGCATCCCGAGCAGCGTAGGTGTCGACAGGCCGTGATCTCAGTCGGGCCAGACCGGTCGGCGCTTCTCCAGGAACGCCGCCATCCCTTCCCGGGCGCCCGGGGTCTGGGACATCGACGCCATGACCTCCAGCGCGATGGCGTAGGCGTCCGCCTCGGGCCGGTCGAGCTGGGCGTACAGGGTCTGCTTGCCGACGCCCTTCGCGAACCGGCTGCCCCGGGTGGCGCGGGCGAGCAGCTCGTCGACGCGGGCGTCGAGATCGGCGTCGGGCACGGCGTAGTTGATCAGACCCCATTCGGCGGCCGTCCCGGCGTCGATCGGGTCGCCGGTGAACGCCATCTCCATCAGCCGCTTGCGGCCGACGTTGCGGGCGACGGGCACGGCGGGGGTGTGGCAGAACCAGCCGCCCTTGCCGCCCGGGATGGCGAACGCCGCGGACTCGCCGGCGACGGCGAGGTCGCAGGACGCCACGAGCTGGCACCCGGCGGCCGTCGCGATCGCCTGGACGCGCGCGATCACGACCTGCGGGACGGACTCGATCGTGCGCATCAGCCGCGTGCACAGCTGCAGCAGGTCGCGCACGCCCGCGAGATCGCGGGCGGCGACGTCGGCGAAGTCGTGCCCGGCGGAGAAGGCCTTGCCCTCACCGGCCAGCACGATGCCGGTGGCGTCGGAGCGGCCCGCGGTCTCGAAGGCATCCAGCAGCTCGCGCATGTGGGCCTCGGTGAGCGTGTTGCGCCGCTCCGGCCGGTTCATCGTGATCCGCAGGGTGTCGCCGTCCTGCTTCACCAGCAGGTGCTCGTAGTCGCCCATGTCCCGACGGTAGCCCGCTGTTGCCAGGCGTGCCGAGCCGTCGTACTGTGACCGTATGACTGGATGCGTAAATCTGGTCAAAGAGTTCTGAGGGGGACCCGTGGCAGCGTCGGAACCGCGCGTCGAGCGGATGCTCGACAGCGCCGCCGAGCTGCTCGTGCGGTGGGGCTACCAACGGGTCACCATCGACGACGTCGCCAGGCACGCCGGCATCGGCAAGGGCACCGTCTACCTGCACTTCCGGTCGAAGGACGCGCTCTTCCTGACCGTGCTCATGCGCGTGCACCGCGTGATCGCGCGTGGCGTGGCCGAGCGGATGGAGTCGGACGCGCGCGAGGTGCTGCCGAGCCGCATGATGCGGCACGTCTACGAGGACATGACGGCAGACCCGGTGGCGCGCTCCCTCTACCTGGGCGACGTGGAGGTGCTCGGGAAGCTCGTGCACGAGGCCGCCGGGAGCCTCGGCGAGTTCACCGCGCACCGCCAAGAGGCGATCGTCGAGCACATCCGCCTGCTCGCCGACGCCGGTTGCCTGCGCCCGGGCCTCGGCCCGGAGTCGGCGCTGTACGTGTTCTCCGCCGTCGGCATGGGGTTCGTCGTCATCGACGGGTTGGGGCCCGGGATCCCCCGGCTGGGCGTCGGCGCGCCCGCCGACCTGCTCGAGAGCACCCTCGCGGCGGCCCTGGAGGTGGCCGACCCGCCCGCCGCCGTGCTCGAGCGGATCGCACCCGTGATCGCGCAGCGCTACCGGGCGCTGCTGGTGCACATCGACGAGGAATGGAGCCGCCGTGTCCGCTGAACCGGGATCCGCGCGGCGCCGGGAAACGGAGCCACCGATGACCGCGACGCCACCCGTCGTGCCCAACATCATGGACCCTGGGCTGATCGCCGACCCGGCGGGCGGCTACGGGCAGCTGCGGGAGCAGGCGGCCGTGGTGCGCGGCGAGGCGCCCGACGGCAGCCCGGCGTGGTTCGTCACCCGGCAGGCCGACGTTCGGACGGTCCTGTCCGACCCGCGCTTCGTCAACAGCGCCCGCTCGGTGCCAGGGGTGAAGGCCGACAGCGTGCGCGACAAGATGATCGAGCAGATCGGCATCCCGGCCGAGCTCGCGCACTACTTCGCCGACTCGATCCTCGACTACGACGGCGCCGACCACTCGCGCCTGCGCAAGCTCGTGTCCCGCGCGTTCACCGTGCGCCGGGTGAACGCGCTGCGGCCGCGGGTGGAGGAGATCACCGCAGCCCTGCTGGACCGCATGGCGGGGCAGGCGGAGCCCGTCGACCTGGTCGCCGAGTACGCCTACCCGCTGCCGATCACCGTGATCTGCGAGCTGGTCGGCGTCGCGGAGGAGGACCGGCCGGCCTGGCACCGCTGGAGCACCGCGCTGATGCGGATGCAGCCCGGAGCCATCGCGCCGGCCGCCCGCGAGATGGTCGACCACGTCCACGAGCAGATCGCCCGCCGTCGCGCCGAGCCCGCCGACGACCTGCTCTCGGCCCTGGTCCAGGTGCAGGAGGAGGGCGGCGACCGGCTCAGCGCGGACGAGCTCGTCACGATGGTCATCACCCTCGTGATCGCGGGCCACGAGACCACCGCGCACCTCATCGGCAACGCGACGGTCGCGCTGCTCACCCATCCCGACCAGCTCGCCCTGCTGCGGGACGACCCGGCCCGGTGGCCCGGCGCCGTCCACGAGCTCATGCGCTGGTGCGGCCCCGTGGCGATCGCCCGGATGCGCTACGCGGCCGAGGACCTGGAGCTCGGTGGCGTGACGATCCGCCGGGGCGAGGTGGTGCAGCCCGTGCTCGTCTCGGCCAACCACGACCCCCGCGAGTACGCGGACGTCGAGCGGCTGGACGTCACGCGCCGCCCGGCCGGGCACGGCGAGGGCCACGTCGGGTTCGGCCACGGGTTCCACTACTGCCTCGGGGCGGCGCTCGCCCGGCAGGAGGGGGAGGTGGCGCTGCGGGCGCTCGTCGAGCGGTACCCGCGGCTCGCGCTCGCTTCCGACGAGCTCGAGTGGGTGCGGGCGCCGGGGATGCGGCGGCTCGCCCGGCTGCCGGTGCGGCTGCGGTAGCCGCCCACGAACAGGGTGCCGTCGCCGCCCACCGCGGATCCGCAGTTGGGGATTGCCCCGCGGCCTGCCGTGGTCAACTCTCTCCGGTGAGGGGGACGGAGAGGGGTGGGGGGCATGGGTGGCGACGGCACCGGCGACCCGACGGAGCCCGCCGGATCGCCGGAGCCCCGGGAGGCCGCCGGGTGGTCGGCGGTGGCGGCGGCGCTGCTGAACCTCACCGGGCTCGGGCTCGGCTACCTCTACCTGCGGTGCTGGCTGCGGGCCACCGCGTGCCTCGTCATCGTGGCGTTGATGGTCGTGGTCGCCTTCGCCAACGACGCGGCCGGCTCGCCGTGGCTGTGGCGGATCCTCCTCGGGACGTGGGCGGTCGCCACGGCCGTCGACGCCTGGACGGTGGCCCGCGTGCGCCCACGGCCGGTCACGCTCGCCGACCGGCTGCGGCCGGTCGCCCTCGGGATCGTCGCCGTCCTGGTGGTCGTCGGCGGCCACATCGGGTACGCCGGTGCCGCGCGCGCCACGTACGCGGGTGGCCTCGACGCCCAGGGCCGGGCCGACTGCACGGCCGCGAACCGTTCCTTCGCGGCGCTCACCGGGCCGTACGAGCTCACCCTGAGCCGGGACGTCCCGGCCGCGGCGCTGCGGCGGGCCGAGTGCGACGACTTCCTCAGTGCCGAGGGGTCCGAGCGGGCCGGTGCCCTCGCGGCGGCGGTGACCGGTTACCAGGCGTTCCGGCGGGACCACACCGGCAGCCTGCTCGAGCCGTTCGCCCGCGACGGCGCCCGCCGCGCGCTGCTGGCATGGGCGGTGGCACTCCGCGGTGCGGGTGACCTCGACGGTGCCATCGCCCGCTACGGCGAGCTGCTGCACGAGCTCGGCGGCGAGCCGGACGCGGCGCAGGTGCGCGAGGACCTCGCCGCCACGCACGTCGAGCGGGCCACGGCGGCGCGCGCCACGATGGCCGCGGCCGCAGGTGCGGCCCGGGTCGACGCGATGCGGTCGGCGATGGACGACCTGCTGCTGGTCGAGCGGGACCTCGCGGACACCGCGCCGGCCGCCGGGGTGCCACAGGCCGTCCTCGACACGTTCACCGAGGCCAACTCGGCGTTCGCCGAGGGACGGTTCTGCGAGGCGCTCCCCGTGCTCGACTACGCGATCACGCTTCCGGACGCCGCGGGCGTCGCCGCGGCGGCCAACGGGGACCGGGCGCGCTCGCTCTCCGGGTGCGGGCTCGCGAACTTCGCCGCGGGTGACTACGGCGGCGCAACCGAGCGCTTCGAGACGCTGATGGTCGACTACCCGGGCGACCCGGGCGTCCCGCAGGCCCGCTCGGCCCTCATCACGGCTGAGGTAGGCGCCGCAGCGGGCCGGTCGCTGCCGCTCCCCGCGCCGATCGACGCTCCGGCGAGCGAGACCGTTCTGGTCTACAACGCGGCGGCCACCGAGGTGCGCGTGCTGATCGCCGGACCGACGGCGCACGAGGTCACGCTGCCGGCCTGCACGACCTGCGCCCCGGCGTACGACAGCCGCGAGGCGGCCTGCACGGGGTCGGATGGGAAGCCGTCGACGTCGGTCCGGATGCGCCCTGGCGCGTACTACGCGCTGCAGGACCGAGGCGAGTTCGACACGGACGCGGCGTTGAACGAGCCCCTCATCGTCCGGCCCGGAGGCGGGTGGCGGCTGTGCGTGACGCTGCTCCGGAAGAGGTAGGGCCGGTACGCCGCCGGTCGCCCGAGGTCACCGCTCGCGCAGCAGCATCAGCAGGTAGGCGGCGAGCGTCTGCGCGTCGACCACCTCGGAGCGCCGGACCATCTTGTCGAACTCGCCGATCGTGAACCAGCGGGCCTGCATGTCCTGCTCGCTGGGCTCACGGCTGATCGGGCCCTCGCGCAGGTCGGTCGCGAGGAACACGTGCTCGCGCTGGCTGGACGTACCGGGCGCGAGGTCGAGATCGCCGAGGAACTCCATGTGCCCCGCGACGAGCCCGGTCTCCTCGGCGAGCTCGCGGGCGGCGAGCTCCGCCGGGTCGACCTCCGCCCGGTCGGGGGCGGTGCCCATCGGGAACTCCCAGCGCCGCTGCCCGACCGGGTAGCGGAACTGCTCGACCAGGTGCAGCCGGTCCCCGTCGCGGGGGATGACGATGGCCGCCGTCGGCTTGTCGACGACCCCGTAGATCCCCTCCGACCCGTCGTCGCGCCGGACGGTGTCCTCCCGGACGGTCATCCACGCGTTGGCGTACACCTGCCGGCTGCTGATCCTCTGCACGCCACCCACCGTGCCCCGTGGCCGGATCGGGCACGATGCCGGGGTGCGCGCGTCCCGGCTCGTCACGCTGCTGTTCACCCTCCAGCGTCTGCGGGGGGCGACCGCGGCCGAGCTCGCCCGGGAGCTGGAGGTGTCGGAGCGCACGATCTACCGCGACGTCGCCGCGCTGTCGGCGGCCGGTGTGCCGTTGTGGACGGAGCCCGGCCGGGGCGGCGGGATCCGGATGCTCGACGGCTGGCGCACGCGCCTCGACGGGCTGACGGCCCACGAGGCGGCGGCGATCTTCGCCGTGGGTGCCCCGCAGGTGCTCGCCGAGCTCGGGATGAGCGCGGCGCTGGCGGGTGCGCAGGCCAAGTTGCTCGCCACCCTGCCCGCCGACCTGCGGGAGCACGCACGGGCCGTGGCTGAGCGGTTCCACCTGGACGCCCCGGGCTGGTTCCACACGCCGCAGCAGGTGACGCAGCTGGCGGCCGTCGCCGAGGCGGTGTGGGATCAGCAGCGCCTGCACATCGGTTACCGGCGCGGTCGCGATCACATCGTCGAGCGGACGATGGAGCCGCTGGGACTCGTGCTGAAGGCGGGCACCTGGTACGTCGCCGGTGGTGTCGACGGCGCCGTCCGCACGTACCGGGTCGACCGGATCGTGGCCGCGCAGCCCACCGGCGATCGTTTCGAGCGGCCCGACGACTTCGACCTCGCCGAGTGGTGGGAGGGGGCGGCCGGGCGGTTCGAGAGCCAGATGCTGCGCGCGACGGTCCGACTGCGCGTGGGGCCGCGCGGGCTCAAGGCCCTCCCGCACGCCGCCGACCACGACGCGGCGCTCAAGGCGATCGCACAGGCCGGGCCCCCGGACGCGGAGGGGTGGCGCGAGCTCGAGCTCGACGTCGAGGGCATCGACGTCGCCGCGGGCCAGCTCACGGCGCTCGGCGGTGAGGTCGAGGCGCTCGACCCCCCGGAGCTGCGGACGGCGCTGGCCGCGGCGGGCACGGCGTTGGCGGCCCGCAACGCGCCGCGCTGACCGCGCACGGGGGAGCGGGGGCGAGCCCCTAAGGTCCCCCTGTGCGTCTCGTCATCGCTCGGTGTCAGGTCGACTACGTCGGGCGGCTCACCGCCCATCTGCCCATGGCGCCGCGGCTGCTGCTCGTCAAGGCCGACGGTTCGGTCAGCGTCCACGCCGACGACCGCGCCTACAAGCCCCTGAACTGGATGAGCCCGCCGTGCTGGCTCGAGGAGCAGCCGGGCGTGTGGACGGTGCGCAACAAGGCCGAGGAGTCGCTCGTGATCACGATCGACGAGGTGCTGCACGACTCGAAGCACGAGCTCGGCGTCGACCCCGGGCTCGTGAAGGACGGCGTCGAGGCGCACCTGCAGGAGCTGCTCGCCGCGCACCCCGGCACGCTGGGTGAGGGCTACACGCTCGTGCGCCGGGAGTACATGACCGCGATCGGCCCGGTGGACCTGCTCTGCCGCGACGCCGACGGCGGCGCGGTCGCGGTGGAGGTGAAGCGCCGCGGCGAGATCGACGGCGTGGAGCAGCTCACCCGCTACCTCGAGCTGATGAACCGGGACCCGCTGCTCGCGCCGGTGGCGGGGGTGTTCGCGGCGCAGCAGATCAAGCCGCAGGCCCGCACGCTGGCCGAGGACCGCGGCATCCGCTGCGTCACCGTCGACTACGACGCCCTGCGCGGCATGCAGCGGGACGACCTGCTCCTGTTCTGAAAGCTTGGGGGTACACTGGGGGTATGCCAAAGGTCAGCGTCTACCTCCCGGACGAGCTCTACCGGGCGGCCCAGGAGCACAAGCTCCCGCTCTCGGCGCTGACCCAGGAGGCCGTCGAGCGCGCCCTCCGCACCTCGGAGCGCAAGGAGTGGGTGGCGCGGATGCGTGCTCTGCCACCTCCCGGCGATCTGGTCATCGACTCCGCCGCCCTCCTCGACGAAGTCCGCGAGGAGTTCGGCGAGTGATCGTTCTCGATGCGTCGGCTCTCGTCGACGTCGTTCTGGTCCAGCGGAACGCGAAGTGGATCCTCGGGCTGCTCGACGAGGAGGAGGTCGCCGCTCCGTCGCATCAGCCGGCCGAGGTCCTTTCGGCACTCGCCCGGCTCGTCCGTTCTGGAGGTTTGGCGCCGGACGCGGCGAGGATCGCCCTCGATGCGGCGCTCGGTAGGGCCCAGCAACTGGTGCCCCCCTCCGCCGCCCACGTCCGGCGCGCGTTTGCCCTGCGCGATCGCATCCGTGTGTCCGACGGGTTGTATGTCGCGCTGGCCGACGAGCTGGGTTGCCCGCTCGTGACGACGGACCGGCGGCTGGCGGGTGCGAACACACCCTGCGAGGTGTGGGTTCCCCCGTCCGGTCCGATCCCGCCGCCGCGGGAGGGGTAGGCCCGGGCGGGCCGTCGTCGGCCTGTGTGACCCGCCGCCGACGCCCTACCCTTGGGTAATGACCGCCACCGAAGCGCCGGCGACCTTCGAGTCCCTCGACCCGCGCACCGGCGACGTCGTCGGCACGCACCCGGTGCACGACGAGGCCGCGGTGCGCGCCGCGGTGGCCCGGGGGGCGTCGGCCGCGGAGTGGTGGGACGGGATCGGCGACGTCGAGCGCAGGCAGCTCCTCGCGGCCTGGCGGGCGGCGCTCGTGAACAAGCTCGACGACCTGGCCGCCGTCGTGGTCGAGGAGACCGGCAAACCGCTCGACGACGCGCGCCTCGAGCTCATCCTGGCGATCGACCACCTCGACTGGGCCACCAAGCACGCGGAGAAGGTGCTCGGCCGCCGCAAGGTCGCGCCCGGCCTGCTGATGAGCAACCAGGCGGCGAGCGTCACCTACCGGCCGTACGGCGTGATCGGCGTGATCGGGCCGTGGAACTACCCGGTCTTCACGCCGATGGGTTCGATCGCCTACGCGCTGGCCGCCGGCAACGCCGTGGTGTTCAAGCCCAGCGAGCTCACCCCGGGTGTCGGCATGGCGCTCGCCGACACGTTCGCCGAGATCGTGGACGGCCGGCCGGTGCTGCAGGTCGTCACCGGTTTCGGCGAGACGGGCGCCGCGCTCTGCCGCGCCCCCGGCATCGGGAAGATCGCCTTCACCGGCTCGACGGCCACCGGCAAGCGCGTGATGGCCGCCTGCGCGGAGAACCTGACCCCGGTGCTCGTCGAGTGCGGCGGCAAGGACCCGATGATCGTCGACGCCGACGCGGACCTCGACGCCGCGGCCGACGCCGCCGTGTGGGGTGGCATGTCGAACGCGGGCCAGACGTGCGCAGGCGTGGAGCGGGTCTACGTGCTCGACGCGGTGGCCGAGGAGTTCACGGCGAAGGTCGTGGCGAGGTCCCGCGGGCTGCGGGCCGGGTCCGGTGGCGCCTACGGGCCGATGACGATGCCGGCGCAGATCGACGTCGTGCGCCGCCATGTCGAGGACGCGCTGGCGCGCGGCGGGCGCGCGGTCGTCGGCGGCGCGGAGTCGGTGCAGCCGCCGTTCGTGGAGCCGGTCGTGATCGTCGACGTCCCGGAGGACAGCTGCGCGGTCACCCAGGAGACGTTCGGGCCGCTGCTGGTGGTCAACCGCGTCCCGGACGTCGACGAGGCGGTGCGCCGCGCCAACGCCACCGCGTACGGCCTCGGCGCCGCCGTGTTCTCCCGGGCCCGCGGCGAGGAGATCGCCGGGCGCCTGCGCTGCGGGATGGTCGCCGTCAACGGGGTGATCTCGTTCGCCGGCATCCCGGGCCTCCCCTTCGGGGGAGTGGGCGACTCGGGGTTCGGGCGCATCCACGGCGAGGACGGGCTGCGCGAGTTCGCCCGCCCGCAGGCGGTCGCGAGCCAGCGCTTCCCGCTGCCCGTGCCCGTCACCAGCTTCTCCCGGGGTGCGCGCACCATGAAGGCGCTGGTCGGGCTCGTGCGGGTACGCCACGGGAGGTAGCTCTCACACCCCGTGACCGCTCCCCGGATGGGAGGATCGCGGCGAATCGTCCCTCGGGGAAGCGGGAGGCCAAAGCGTGCGCGAGTTCCGGACGGTCGGAGTCGTCGGCCTGGGCACGATGGGGGCGGGCATCGTCGAGGTGTTCGCCCGCAACGGGCTACGGGTGCTTGCCGCCGAGGTCGACGCCGAGGCCGTGGAACGCGGCCGGGTGCACCTCGAGACGTCCACCGCGCGCGCGGTCGGACGCGGCAAGCTCACCCAGGAGGCCGCCGACGAGCTGCTGGGGCGCATCACCAGCACCACGTCGCTCGCCGACCTCGCGGACGCCGACTTCGTGGTCGAGGCGGTGCCCGAGCACCTGGACCTGAAGGCGCAGGTCCTCGGCGAGCTCGACCGGGTGTGCCGGCCCGACGTGATCCTCGCGTCCAACACGTCCTCGCTGTCGGTCACGGAGCTGGCCGTGCGCACCGGCCGGCCCGGCAAGGTCGTCGGGATGCACTTCTTCAACCCGGCGCCGGTGCAGAAGCTCGTGGAGCTCGTCCGCACGGTCGTCACGGAGCCGGACGTCATCGACGACGCGCGCGCGTTCGCCGCGTCGCTGGACAAGGTGCCCGTCGTCATCGGCGACCGGGCCGGGTTCATCGCCAACGCCCTGCTCTTCGGCTACCTCAACCACGCCGCGCGGATGTACGAGTCCCGCTACGCCACCCGTGAGGACCTCGACGCCGCCATGCGCCACGGCTGCGGCTACCCGATGGGCCCGCTGGCGCTGCTCGACCTCATCGGGCTGGACACGTCCTACGAGATCCTCGACACGATGTACCGGCAGTCGCGCAACCCGCTGCACGCGCCCGCGCCGGTCCTGAAGCAGATGACCACGGCCGGCCTGCTCGGCCGCAAGACCGGGCGCGGCTTCTACACCTACGCCAAGCCGCACAGCTCCGAGGTCGTCCCGGACGCGCTCACCCCCGCCTCGGCGGTCCCGGCCGACGCGGCCGTGCGCGACGTGCAGCGCGTCGGCGTGGTCGGCACGGGCACGATGGCCTCGGGCATCGTCGAGGTCTTCGCGAAGGCCGGGTTCGACGTGGTGGTGCGCGGGCGCAGCGGGTCCAAGGTCGACGGCGCGCTCGCGGGCATCCGCAAGTCGCTGGACAAGGCCGTGGTGCGGGGCAAGCTCGAGGAGCCCGAACGGGACGCCACGCTGGCCCGGATCACCACGACCACCCGGCTGGAGGACCTCGCCGACGTCGACCTGGTGGTCGAGGCCGTCGCCGAGGAGCTCGACGTCAAGCGCGCCGTCTTCGCCGCGCTGGACGAGATCTGCAAGCCGGGCGCGATCCTCGCCACCACGACGTCGTCGCTGCCGGTCGTCGAGTGCGCGGCCGCCACCGCCAGGCAGCAGGACGTGCTCGGCCTGCACTTCTTCAACCCGGCGCCGGTCATGAAGCTCGTGGAGGTCGTCTCGACGATCACCACCGGCGCCGACGTCACGGCCACCGGCATCGCGCTGTGCGAGCGGCTGGGCAAGGTCCCCGTCTCGTGCGTGGACCGGGCCGGGTTCATCGTCAACGCGCTGCTCTTCCCGTACCTCAACGACGCGGTGAAGATGCTCGAGGCGCACTACGCCACGGCCGACGACATCGACGCGGCGATGAAGACCGGCTGTGCCCTGCCGATGGGGCCGTTCGAGCTGCTCGACGTGGTGGGCCTCGACGTGTCGCTGGCCATCGAGCGCACGCTCTACCAGGAGTTCCGGCTCTCCGGGTTCGCGCCGGCGCCGCTCCTGGAACACCTCGTGACGGCCGGCAGGCTGGGGCGCAAGACGGGTCACGGGTTCCGGGACTACAACGGTCGCTAGTGGCTCGTTCCAACCGCCACCGTCGCCGCCGACCGGAGCACGTGCCGCTGCGGTCGGCGGCCGCCGTGCGCCGCGAGTCCGCCCCCGACGGGGACTGGGTGGTGCGCAGCGTGCCGGGCTCGGCGGCCGGGAAGGACTACCGCTGCCCCGGCTGCCAGCAGCTGATCCGCGCGGGCACCGGCCACGTCGTGGCCTGGCCCGCGGACGAGCTGGGGTCGGTGGCCGACCGTCGGCACTGGCACGCGGCCTGCTGGGCGGCGCGTGGCCGGCGGCGGCCCGGCTAGCGGTCCCCGCCGGAATGGTGGGCGAGCACCGCATCGAGGAGCCGGGCCAGTTCGGCCCGCTCGGGTGACGACAGCGGGGCGAGCAGCTCGTCCTGCGCGTGCCGCAGCAGCCGGTCGAGCTCCGAGAGGAACTGGCGGCCCGCGTCGGTGATCGCGACGACGTTGCGGCGGCGGTCGTCCGGGTCGGGCGTGCGCTCCAGCCGGCCGGCCGAGGCGAGCTCGTTGACGAGCGCCACCATGTCGCTGCGGTCGATCCCGCACCGGCGGCCGAGCGCCGCCTGGCTGGCCGGGCCGAACTCCTCCAGGGCGGACAGGACCGAGTAGTGCGGGCGCCGCGCGCTGACGTCACCGAGCGCCTCGCTGACGATCCGACGTGCGGGCAGCGTGACCTGGTTCAGCAACCAGCTGGGCATCGAGCGAAGCCGGGCCGGGGCCGTTCGGACGTCCACGCGGGCACCCTACTCAATCCGTTGGGGACACCAACGTTCCGCTATCGTTGGTGACACCAACGGAATGGAGGGTCGGATGGACGACCTGCGGGACATCGAGGACCTCGTGCAGCGCCTCGCGGCGTGCCTGGACGACGCCCGGTTCGACGACATGGGGTCCCTCTTCACCGTCGACGCGACCGCCCGAACACCCGGCGGCACCGCGGAGGGCCGCGACGCCCTCGTCGCACAGGCTGCGCGCAACCACACCCCCGACAAGGCGACGCAGCACCTCATCGGTGGCGTACTCGTCGAGCTCGGCGAGCACACAGCCGCCGTCCGCGCGAACGCGCTCGTGACCTTCGCCGACCGCATCGACGGGCGGCCGGTGCTCATGATGGGCGAGGTGTACCGGTTCTCCGCCCGCCGCACGGACGAGGGATGGCGGCTGACGAGCGTGCAGACGTCCCCGACCTGGCGGACGCAGGGGAGCGCCGCGCCGGCCGCATGAAGGCCTTCCGCGAGCCGCGGTGTCAGCGGTGGCTGGATCCGGCCCTGGAGCGGCGGCGTCGGCGAGAGGTGTGGCGGACCGCGGTCGTGCTCGCGCCGTCGCCCGGCTGGCCGCCCTCGTCGTCGTCGGCGGCGCCACCGGCCGCAGGCGGCTCGGCCGCCTGCTCGGCCCCGTCGGCCGCCTCCGCCCCCGCGACGGTCTCTGCCCCGTCCGAGTCGGGCGAACCCCGCCCGTCGCTCGCGGGCCGCGCGGCCGGGATGAGCTGTTCCGGCGGCAGGGCGAGGGAGCCGAGCGTCTCGTCGAGCATCGCGCGCGTGCGTCCCAGCTGATCGGCCATGCGGGCGCGGGCCGTGACCAGGTCGTCGACCCGGCGCTGGGCCTCCGTGATCTGCTCGCGGGCCTGCTCCTCGGCGCGGGCGATCACCTCACGGGCCTGGGCGGCGGCGGACTCGCGCAGCGTCTCGGCGTCGCGGATCGCCGCCGTGTGCGTGGCCGCGAGCGCGGAGAGCGACTCGGCCCGCCGCTGGTCCATGGCGATGGTGAAGTCCTCCTCCACCCGCGTGCGACCGGCCTCCGACTCCGCCCATGCCCGGTCCCGTTCCTCCGTGGCCCGCTCGATCCGGGCGGCCAGATCGGCCTCGGTGGAGGTGCGCTCGGCCGCCAGTCGTTCCAGGGCGGCGGCGCGCTCCAGGGAGAAGGCCTCGCGCTCCTCGTCGATCTCCTGCTGAACCTTCTCGGCGTCGGTGCGGCCCTCCTCGCGGATGGCGTCGGCGTCGGCCTGCGCGGCGGCGAGGGTCTGCGCGGCCTGCGCCTCGGCCTCCGTGGTGCGCCGGTTCGCCTCCGTCTCGGCACGGGCGAGCATGTCGGCGACCTCGTCCTCCGCGAGGCGCAACATCGAGCGGATCCGCTCCGTGGTGCCCTGCGGGCTCTGGCTCGGGCTCGCCAGCGTGCGGACCTGCGCCCGCAGCTTCTCCGCCCGCACCCGTGACTCGTCCAGTTCCCTCGCCAGCTGCACGGCCTGCGCGAGAGCAGCGTCCCGATCGGTGACGAGAATGCTCACTTCGGCGTCCAGTCGGCGCAGGTGCGCGTCGACCTGACCCTGGTCGTAGCCCCTTCGGACGACCTCGAAGCCGGCATCGGACGGGGGCGGTGAGGGGTTCCCGGCCATGCCGTCACCGTACCGGGCGGGCCGCAGAGGGTGGTTGGCTGCGGGTTGACCGGGTGAACAGCCTCACCCCTGTGGGTGGTCCGGAGTTGATCAGACTCCACGGAAGCGGTTTATCGCGTCCAGATGACGGGCACGTTTGTCCGGATCGGTGACACCGAGCCCCTCCTGGGGGGCGAGCGCGAGAACGCCGACCTTCCCCTGATGGCTGTTGGTGTGCACGTCGAGGGCGGCCTGACCGGTCTCGGCGAGCGGGTAGACCTTCGAGAGCGTCGGGTGGATCAAACCCTTGTCGATCAACCGGTTCGCCTCGAACGACTCCCGGTAGTTGGCGAAGTGCGACCCGACGATCCGCTTGAGGTTCATCCAGAGGTAGCGGTTGTCGTAGCTGTGCTCGTAACCGGACGTCGAGGCGCAGGTCACGATCGTGCCGCCCTTGCGCGTGACGTAGACGCTCGCGCCGAAGGTCTCCCGTCCCGGGTGCTCGAAGACGATGTCCGGGTCGTCACCGCCGGTGAGCTCCCGGATGCGCGCACCGAGGCGCTTCCACTCCTGCGGGTCCTGCGTGTGCTCGTCCTTCCAGAACCGGTAGTCCTCCGCGTTGCGATCGATGATCAGCTCCGCGCCCATGCGGCGGCAGATCTCGGCCTTCTGCGGCGACGACACCACGCAGATCGGGATCGCGCCCCCGTTCAGGGCGTACTGCGTGGCGTAGGAGCCGAGCCCGCCCGACGCGCCCCAGACCAGCACGGTGTCGCCCTGCTTCATGTCCGCGCCGTGCCGGGAGACGAGCTGGCGGTAGGCGGTGGAGTTGACCAGGCCGGGGCACGCCGCCTCCTCCCAGGACAGGTGGGCCGGCTTGGGCATGAGCTGGTTGGACTTCACGAGCGCGAGCTGGGCGAGCCCGCCGAAGTTGGTCTCGAAGCCCCAGATGCGCTGCTCCGGGTCGAGCATCGTGTCGTCGTGCCCGTCCGGGCTCTCCAGCTCGACGGACAGGCAGTGCGCCACCACGCGGTCACCCGGCTTCCAGCGGGTGACGCCGGCGCCGGTGCGCAGGACGACACCGGCGAGGTCCGAGCCGACCACGTGGTAGGGCAGGTCGTGCCGCTTGGTCAGCTCCGACACGCGCCCGTAGCGGCGCAGGAAGCCGAACGTCGACAGCGGCTCGAAGATCGAGGTCCACACCGTGTTGTAGTTGATGGCGCTCGCCATCACGGCCACGATCGCCTCACCCGGCCCCAGCTCGGGCGTGGCCACCTCGTCGAGGTGCAGGCTCTTGCGCGGGTCCTTCTCCCGCGTGGGGATGCTGGCGAACATCTCCGCCTCGTCGGCGTGCACCGTGACACCCCGGTAGTGGTCGGGCACGTCCAGCCCGGCGAGGGCGTCGTACTGCTCAGCGAGGATTGCGTCGCGGATCTCCTGCACGGCTGGCCTCCGTTGGCTCGAGTCGCGGCGGTTACCGGTCGGTAGGGTAACCGTGACCTGCATGATCCCGCCGCGTGACGGCGCCCACGTCAGTGTCGAGCGCCCGCCGGCTCCACCAGCTCGACGAGCACACCGCCGGTGTCCTTCGGGTGGACGAAGTTGATGCGCGAGCCCGCAGTGCCACGGCGCGGCTCGTCGTAGAGCAGGCGCAGCCCCTTCTCCCGCAGCGCCGCGCAGCTCGCGTCGACGTCGGCCACGCGGTAGGCCAGCTGCTGGATCCCCGGGCCGCTGCGGTCGAGGAACTTCGCGATCGCCGAGTCGGCCCGCAGCGGGGCGAGGAGCTGGACGGCCGCGCCCCCGTCGCCCGGGGCGGACAGCATCGCCTCGCGGACGCCCTGCTCCTCGTTGGTCTCCGTGTGCGTCGTCACCAGTCCGAAGGTGGAGGCATACCACTCGATCGCCGCATCGAGGTCCGCCACCGCGATGCCGACGTGGTCGACCGCGAGGACCGTGTGTTCTCCCATTTCCGGAATGTAACCGCCGCAGCTCACCACCGGCAGCTGTGCGAGTTCTCACGACCGCGGAGGACGCTACCCGCGGGTATCGTCCGAGGCGCCCGCCAGCGCAGCCGATGGAGGTCAGCCGTGTCCGGATCCGTGATCGTCGCCGGGGCCCGCACACCGATGGGCAGGATGTCGGGTGCGTTGAAGGACTTCAGCGGCGCCCAGCTGGGTTCCGTCGCCATCAAGGCCGCGCTGGAGCGCGCCGGTGTGGCGCCCGACCGGGTCCAGTACGTGATCATGGGTCAGGTCCTCACGGCCGGGGCCGGCCAGATCCCCGCCCGGCAGGCGGCGTCCGGCGCCGGCATCCCGATGGACGTCCCCGCGCTCACGATCAACAAGGTCTGCCTCTCCGGGCTCGACGCGATCGCGCTGGCCGACCAGCTCATCCGAGCGGGCGAGTTCGACATCGTGGTGGCCGGCGGGCAGGAGTCGATGACGCAGGCCCCGCACCTGCTGCCCAAGTCGCGTGCCGGCTTCAAGTTCGGCGACGTCACGATGCTCGACCACATGGCCCACGACGGGCTGTTCTGCGCGTTCGACCAGCTGCCGATGGGCGCCTCCACCGAGAAGTTCAACGCCCGCTACGGCGTCACGCGCGAGGACCAGGACGCCTTCGCCGCGCGGTCGCACCAGCTCGCCGCGAAGGCCGCCGTCGACGGCACGTTCGACGCCGAGATCGCGCCCGTCAGCGTGCCCCAGCGCAAGGGCGACCCGCTCGTCGTCTCCACCGACGAGGGTGTGCGCGGCGACACCACCGGCGAGAGCCTCGCCAAGCTGCGCCCGGCGTTCTCCTCCGACGGCACGATCACCGCGGGCTCGTCCTCGCAGATCTCCGACGGCGCCGCCGCCGTCGTTGTGATGAGCCGCGCGAAGGCCGAGGAGCTGGGCGTGCCCTGGATCGCCGAGATCGGCGCGCACGGGGTGGTGGCCGGGCCGGACGCGAGCCTGCACGAGCAGCCGGCCAACGCGATCACGGCGGCGTGCGAGAAGGCGGGCATCGCGCCCACCGACCTCGACCTCGTGGAGATCAACGAGGCGTTCGCCGCCGTGGGCCTGGTGTCCACGAAGAAGCTGGGCATCGACCCGGACAAGGTCAACGTCAACGGCGGCGCCATCGCGCTCGGCCACCCGATCGGCATGTCCGGCGCCCGGATCGCGCTGCACCTCGCCATGGAGCTCGGCCGCCGGGGCGGCGGTGTGGGCGCCGCCGCGCTCTGCGGCGGGGGTGGCCAGGGCGACGCGCTGATCATCCGGGTGCCGGCGGCGAGCTGAGCGGAGCCGCGTGGGACGGCGAGCCGGGGTCCCCGAGCTGGTCGAGCGCGCCCGGGGCGGCCAGCAGTTGGCCGTCGCGCGGCTGATCTCGCTCGTCGAGGACGGCGCCGAGGCCGCCCTGCGGGAGGTGGCCGCCGCGCTCGGCCCGCACACCGGACGCGCGCACGTCCTGGGCGTCACCGGGCCGCCCGGTGTCGGCAAGTCGACCACCACATCGGCGCTGATCGGCCTCCTGCGGAAACAAGGTCGCAAGGTGGGCGTGCTCGCCGTCGACCCGTCCTCGCCGTTCTCCGGCGGCGCCCTGCTCGGCGACCGGGTGCGGATGGGCGAACACGCCACGGACGACAGCGTCTTCATCCGGTCGATGGCCACCCGCGGCCACCTCGGCGGGCTCGCCTGGTCCACCCCGCAGGCGCTGCGGGTGCTCGACGCGGCCGGGTGCGACGTGGTGGTCGTCGAGACGGTGGGTGTAGGCCAGTCCGAGGTGGAGGTCGTCGGCCTCGCCGACACCACCGTGGTGCTCCTCGCGCCCGGGATGGGCGACGGCGTGCAGGCCGCGAAGGCCGGCATCCTCGAGATCGCCGACGTGTTCGCGGTGAACAAGGCCGACCGGGACGGCGCCCGGCAGACCGTGCGCGACCTGCGGCAAATGCTCGCGTTGGGGGAGCAGGGCGACGAGGACGGGTGGCGCCGGCCGGTGGTGCGCACCGTGGCCACCCGCGCCGAGGGCGTGGACGACCTGGTGGCCGCGCTCGACGCCCACCGGGAGTGGCTCGATCGCAGCGGGGAGCGCGCTCGTCGCCGGCGGGCCCGGGCGGAGGCCGAGATCGAGGCCATCGCGCTCGAGCAGCACCGCAGCCGGATCGGCGACCTCCGTGGCACCGTCGGGCTTCGGCAGCTCGCCGAGCGGGTGCTGAGGGGCGAGCTCGACCCGTACGGAGCCGCCGACGCGTTGACCGCCCGGCTCGGCGGGGACCGGAAGGAGCGCGGTCCCACCTGATCAAGCCCGGGTCGGGGGGTGTCGTGCCGGCGGGCGGAGGGCGGCCAGGCGGGCCTCGGTGCGGGCCGAGCCGATGCGTTCGGCGAGCTCGCGCGCGGCGCGCGCGTGGTCGGCGGAATCCCGGGGGTGCTCGACGGCCAGGGTGAGGGCGAGGTCGGCGTGGACCGCCGCCCGGTGGCGAACCGAGCGGGGTGCGGCGGCGAGTGCGCGGCGCAGCGGCTCGGCCGCCGCCGGGTCGTGGAGGACGGTGAGCGCGTGCCCGTGCCAGCGGTGCAGGTCGCCGAGCTCGACCGGAACCGTGGGCGCCGCGATGTCGGCCACGGCGATCGCGCGGCGCGCGCCTGCGGCGTCGCCCAGCGCGGCCGCGGCGGCGGCCCGCGCTCCCGCGAGCAGGGCACGCGCGGGGTGGGGCAGCTCGGCCTCGGCCGCCTGGAGCAGCAGCTCCGCGGCGGCGGGCTCGCCCGCGTCGACCAGCACGGCGGCCTGACCGGCGTACGCGTCGGCGAGCAGCCCGGGTTGCCCCGCCTCGGCGGCTGCGGTGCGGGCTCGGAGGTAGCGGTGCCAGGCGAGGTCGGGCCGGCCGCGATCGAGCTCCTGGGTGCCCGCGAGGATCGCCGCCGCGGCGAGCACGGTGGCGACCGCTGTGCGCCGGGACGGGTCGATCATGTGCTGGACGGTGTGGTCGAGGCGCTCGACCAGGGCCCGGACCACCTCTCCCGCGCCCGTGGTGCCCAGCTCGTCGTCGAGGCGGGTGGCGACGTCGAGCTGCTCGCGCCACAGATCCAGCGCCGCCCCGTCGACGGCGCCGGCCGCGGCGAGGGCGGCCCGGAGCCGGGCCGGCGCTCCGGCCGCGTCGGGATCGGCGGGCGGGCCCGCGATGCCGAGCTCGACGGGCGTCCGGTCGTAGAGCTCGCCGAGGAGGGCCCGGTACTGCGGCTCGGGCACGGAGTGGCCGTTCTCCCATCGGGACAGCAGCGTCTTGAGGCTGGCGGCGCCCGCCACCGGGGCGCCGCTCGACCCGGCGAGCGCGGCCAACTCGCGCGCGGCCTGGGACTGCGACCAACCGCGAGCCGCCCGCGCTGCCCGTAGCCCGCCCGCCCCGACGCGTCCGGTCATGGCGCTGCGAGCGCCCAACCCTCGACCGCGCCGTCGATGCGGGTCTGCGGGCCGAGGGCGAGCGTGCCCGTCCGAGCCGCGGGCGCGGTGGTGCTGAGGTCGAGGAACGTGGACACGGCGGCGTGGTCGAACGCCACCTCGCCGTGGAAGCGGGTGTGCTGGAAGGAGACGCCGCCGTCGAGCCGCGCGTTCCGCAGGTCGAGGCGCCCCAGGAACGACGCGTCGGTGAACAGCACGGGCTTGGCCGCCTCCAGCTGCCCCAGCCGGGTGGTGCCGTGGAACCGGGCACGGCGCGCCGTGAGCCGCCCGATCCGCCTGCCTTCCAGTCGGAGGTGTTCCAGGCATGCTCCCGAGAGGTCGAGGTGGTAGAGGCGTTCGTCCGGATCCTCGCCCCACGGGAGCAGGTCGGCGATCAGCCGCTGCGCGGTGAGCCGCACGTCCCGTTCCCGGTCGGCCTCGGGGGCGCTCGCCGTATCGCTCGCAGTGCCCCTCTCGTCGGGCAGGTCGGGATGCTCGTACGGCCGGCGCAGGTAGGCGCACAGGATCTCGAGCACCGTCTGCTTGTAGCGCGGGGTGGAGCCGGCGAGCCAGACGAGGGAGTGCATCGCGCCGACCCGTACCTGGTCGGCCTCGTTGCCGAGCAGCTCGACGGACCGCGCGAAGCGTTCGTCGGCGACCTTGACCCCCTCCAGCTGGTGGCGGTCCTCCTCGACCCGGCGCCTGCGGTCGTTGAGCCACAGGGCGTAGAGCGCGACGACCGCGCCTCCGCTCAGCGCGCCCGTGCGCACGGCCTCGGAGCGCGGGGCGGTGGGCTCGACGAGCAGCAGTGCCACCGTGGTGGCCACGGTGACGGCGATCGCCACGAGCACCGTGGCCAGCAGCATCAGTCGACCCATCACATCCGCATCCCCCAGATCGGTCCGGCGTCGATTCCAGGATGTCGGGGATCCGACCTAGTGTCAACGGGGTTGCCGCAACAGGGCGGCAACATCTGACGAGGTGGAGGGTCACGTGGATCTCACGACGTGCTCGGTGTGGGCGCTGGCCGGCTCGGCGGGCGGCGCGGTCGGTGGCTACTGCGTGGGTAGGCGACGTCGACGCAGGCGAGGGGGGACGGCGGCCGGCGCCGGCAACCGTCCGGGGCCGGGGCGGCGGCGCGCCCGGGCGCAGCGCCGGTCCCGGGGCGGGTCGGCCATGCGCTCCTGGCCGGGCGGTGCCGGGCACCCGCCGCCCGCGAACGGCGGGGGAGCGGAGGACACCGAGCGGAGCTGACCGCGGCCGCCGGCTTCGTGGCCGGCGCGGTCCGACGGGGGTGCCGTCGCCGGGCTGCGGCCGCCCACACACGAACCGTGGTGCCGGCACACCAACTGCAGTTGGTGTGCGAGCACCGAGGTTGGTGTGCGAGTCGGCCGCAGCCGTGGGTGTGCCCGGGTCAGGAGCGCGGCTGGTCGCCGCCCTCCTCGAAGTCGCCCGCCGCTTGCCGCACCCGGCCCAGCAGCGTGGTGAGCTGGGCCTCCTCGTCGGGGGTGAGGCCGCTGAGCCCGAAGTCGATGGCCGTCACCGACTTGGTGGCCGCCTCCTGCAGCGACGAGCCGGCATCGGAGATCTCGACGAGGGTGGCGCGCCGGTCGGTGGGGTGCGGGATGCGGCGCACGAGGCCGTCGGCCTGCAGCCGGTCGACGATGTTGGTCACGCTGGTGGGGTGCAGCTGCAGGCGCTCGCCCATCACGCGCATGGGGAGGCGCCCGGTCCGGGAGAACGTGAGCAGCACGAGCGCCTCGTAGCGGGCGAAGGTCAGGCCGTGGGGCCGCAGAGCGCCGTCCACGGCGGAGAGGAGGATCTGCTGCACCCGCATCACGCTGGTCACCGCCGCCATGGTCCGGGCCGGGCCGATCCGCGCGTCCCACAGCTCGGCGGCGCGCAGTATCGGGTCGAAGGGCAGCGGCTGCCGACTGGCCATGGCTCGCGACGTTAGCAGTGTTGCTGTCACGAGCCGGGGAGTGCGTGCGGTCAGATCGACATCTGGTAGCGGATGAAGCCCCGGTTCTCGGCCACTCCGTCGTAGAGCCGTCGTGCGGTGGCGTTCGACTCGTGGGTGTGCCAGTACAGCTGGCTGCAGCCCCGCTCGCGCGCCCAGCCGTGCACGGCCTGGATCAGTGCACGGGCCACGCCGTGGCCGCGGGCCTCCGGCGCGGTGAACAGGTCCTGCAGGTAGCAGACGTCGCGCGCGTTCGTGTGCGGGTGCGGGAAGAAGTGCGCGATGCCCACGAGCAGGTCCTGCCTGCGGGCCCCGAACGCGTGCACGCGGGTGTCGAGCTGGAACGCCTCCCACGCCCGCTCGTACTCCCCGTCGGGGATGCTCCGCTCGTAGAAGGCGATGTAGCCGCGGAAGAGCTCCTCCCAGCGGGCGCGGTCGTCCGGACGGAGGCGGCTGACGCTGATCACGGGGGCTCCTCGGGTCGCGGTCGCCGGGCCGGCTGGGGCAGTGTGGGCCCATGCTCTTCGCCTTCAGCATCGCGCCTGCCGGCACGCCCGGCGACAGTGTGAGTGCCGCGGTCGCCGCCGCCGTCCGCGTGGTCCGCGAGTCGGGCCTGCCCAACGAGACCACCTCGATGTTCACCACGATCGAGGCGGAGACGTGGGACGAGGGGATGGCCGTGGTCAAGCGGGCGGTCGAGGCGGTGCAGGCCCACGCGCCGCGGGTGAGCCTGGTGCTCAAGGCCGACATCCGTCCCGGGTACACCGGTCAGCTCGGCTCGAAGGTGGAACGGGTCGAGGCGCACCTCGAGGAGGGCTGAAAGACGAGAGGGCCGCACGGTCGTCGTGCGGCCCTCTCGCGTGGGTGACGTCAGCTCATGGCGACGTTCAGGGTGAAGAAGAAGACGCCGACCAGGATCGCCGCGCCGCCGAGCGCCATCGCGATCTTCGCCTGCTTGGCGGCGGCGGGCCGGCGGAGGGCGGCGGCACCGAGGCCGATGGCCACGGCGCCGACGATCCAGCCGATGATCGAGATCGGGCTGACGAGCAGGGCGATCGCCCCCACGATCAGGGCCACCTTGCCCAGCACGGGGCTCTCGCTCTTGGCGGTCTTCTTGCGGGCGTCCTCGAGCAGGCGGTCGGCGACGGTGTTCTCCGTGCTCATGCAGGTTCCTTCGAGTGAGGGAAGCCGCGGGGTGCGGCCGAGCGGATGTCTACTCAGAGCGACCATTCGGTCACTCCCACATGCTCAACGAATGGCCCGCTGGTCTGGTGCTCGCCCGGTCCGGTGATCGGTGGCGGAGCGCGATCAGGAGATCGCGCACCGTGATCACCCGCCGTGACGAGTTCCCGTTCGGCTCGACACGTTCGGCGGATGTTCGGTGGCTGCGCGCGGTTCCCGTGGCCGGTGGCAGGATGAACAGCGTGTCTCGACCCGATCCTCGTCAGGCGGCACAGACGGCCGCGTTGTCGCGCGCGATGGCCGGTGCTGTGGACCTGTCCGCGTTGAAAGCCCGATCCGAGGCGGCAGCCCGCCAGAAGGCGGCCCCGCGGCCCGACGGCGACGACGGCGCGAGCCAGTTCGTCGTCGACGTCACGGAGCAGAGCTTCCAGGCCGACGTGCTGGAGCGCTCCCTGCAGATCCCGGTGGTCGTCGATCTCTGGGCCGAGTGGTGCGAGCCCTGCAAGCAGCTCTCGCCGGTGCTCGAGCGGCTCGCCGAGGCCGGCGGCGGAGCATGGGTTCTCGCCAAGGTCGACGTCGACGCGAACCCGCGGATCGCGCAGGCCTTCGGTGCCCAGTCCATCCCGATGGTGGTGGCCGTCGCCGGTGGGCAGCCGGTCGACGCGTTCACCGGCGCGCTGCCCGAGTCGCAGGTCAAGCAGTGGATCGCTGCCCTGCTCGACGCGTTGCGCGAGCGGATGCCGGCCATCGCAGAGGCCGAGGCGGGCGCCACGGGTGAAGAGCCCGTCGAGGAGCCGGAGGACCCGCGGTTCACCGCGGCCGAGGACGCACTCGAACGCGGCGACTACGCCGCGGCCGAGGCTGCCTACCAGCAGATCCTCGCGGCCGAGCCGGCCAACGAGCAGGCGACCGCCGCGCTGGCGCAGGTGCGGTTCCTCGCGCGGGCGGAGTCGGCCGACCCGTCGGCCGTGGCCCGCGCCGACGCCGCGCCCGACGACGTCGACGCGCAGCTCGCCGCCGCCGATGCCGAGGTGGCAGGTGACCGTGCCGAGGCGGCGTTCAACCGCCTGGTGTCGACGGTCGCCCGCACGGCGGGCGAGGAGCGCGACCGCGTGCGCGAGCACCTGGTGGGCCTGTTCGAGCTGTACCCGGTCGACGACCCGAGGGTCAGCAGCGCCCGCCGGGCCTTGGCCCGCGCGTTGTTCTGATGGCCCAGCACTCCAGCGGTAGGTCGTGATCATGTTGCTGGTCGGTGGCCGTAGTAGCTGGTTCGGGCCACTGTGTTGGCGTCGGGTCGTCGGCCAGCTATCCGAGCGGACCTGATCGGCTGGGCGGGGACCTGCGCACGCGGCGGAGGGCCGATGCCCGTCGATGCGCGGGCATGATCCGAAGTTTCGGGTGTCCATGGCTGTCCACACGACCATGGACGCCCGATACCTCGGATCTTGGCGGGGAAGATCGCGGATATCGGTTGTCCATGGCGGTGGCCGCAGCCATGGACAACCGATACCGCGGATCATGAACGTGACCGCGGCCGCGGGGTCGGGGCTGCCTCGTCGCGGGATCGGCTGCCGGTGGGCGCGCCGTACCCGGCTCGTAGCCCGACCGCCGCACCCCTTCGACCCGGTCCCGGGTGCGACCACTCCCGTTCTCCGCCCACACCTCACCCCGCGGGGTGGTCGGGTTGGCACCATTACCGTCCCCCGGGGTCACCGGGGCGGCCGTCCCCGACCGGCTGGCACGCCAGTCCCGACGAGACCGCCGCTGCTGGCGGCCACTCGACCTGCGGTGGTCCCGCCGGCCCACCCTGCACTCCCCAGACGCCCGGGCGTCCCCCACGAACAACCCCGAGGTCGACACCCAGCGGGCCGTGATCGGCGGGATCGGGACATCACGCTCACACATGCACGCCAGGTCCCGTATCCGCTGATCAAGCCCCATCCTCGGGTCGCTCCAGGCCGGCTGTCGGCCGGCCGGACATTCGGTGCCGACACCACGATCGGGGTCGCAGGGGGAACGGCACCACCGCCGGTCGAGTCCCACCCAGCCGCATGATCCCGTCGCGGACGGGCGTGCCAGCAGGCCGGGGACGGCCGCCCGGGTGAGCCCGGGGGACGGTAGTGACGCCAAACCGACCACCCCGCAAAGGTGCAGGGACGAGGCGAACCGGAGGGAACGCACCCCGGACCGGGTCGAGACGGGGGCCCCACGCTACGAGCCGGGTACGGCGCGCCCACCGGTGGCGAATCCCTGGTCAGGCCCAGCCGATGATCGTTTGTGCGTTCCGCGGAACACACCCACCACCGGAGCAGGCCCGAACCAGGTCTCAGACCTGGACAGCGCCGGCGGACCCCACACCACCAGCGACGCTGCGCCGGGCACCATCACGAACAGCGCTGCAGTACCACGAGTGTGCTTCTAGACCTGAGCGCCGGATGCGTGGGCAGCCTCCACCTGGTCGATGTCGGACAGCAGCTCGTTGCGGACCTCGGCGGAGCAGAACGCGGCCCGGGCTCCGGTGCGGGCGATGTCCGCGAGCTCGGCGACGCCCATGCCGAAGGCCTCGTGGCAGAGCAGGTACTCGGCGTCGAGGTCGGTGTGGAACATGCCGGGGTCGTCGGTGGCGAGGGTCACCGGCACCCCGGCGGCCACGAGCGCCGGGAGCGGATGTGCCGCGATGTCCCGGACCGCGCCGGTGCGCAGGTTCGAGACCGGGCACACCTCGAGTGCGATGCCGTGCTCGGCGAGGTGCTCCACCAGGCGCGGGTCGCCCGCGGCACCGATCCCGTGACCGATCCGCTCCGCGCCGAGCTCCCTGACCGCGGCCCACACCTCGTCCGGACCGACGGTCTCCCCGGCGTGGGGCACGCTGTGCAGGCCGGCGGCGACGGCGCGGCGGAAGGCCGGCGCGAAGTCGGCCCGGCGAACGCCCACCTCGGGCCCGCCGAGGCCGATGCCGACCGTCCCCTCCGGCCGGTGCCCGATCGCGAAGTCGACGGTCTCCTCCGCCCCCGCCGGGCCGAGCGTGGCATCGGCGTCGAAGATCCAGCCCAGCTCCACGCCGTGCCGTTCGCGCGCCAGCGCGCGGCCGTCCGCGAGCGCCGCGGCGAGGTCCGCGTAGCCGATACCGGCCATGCGGTTGCGCACCGGCGTGACCTGCACCTCGGCGTAGCGCGCGTTGCGGGCCGCTAGCTCCGCCGCGAGCCCTTCGAGCAGCGTGACGACGTCGGCGCCGGTGGTGACCAGCAGGTTCGCGCGGTGGTAGACGGTCAGGAAGTGCGGGAAGTCGGTGAAGGCGTAGAAGCGGCGCAGCTCTTCGCGGTCGGTGGGGACGCCGCCGTCGGGGTGGCGGCGGGCGAGCGCGAGCACGGTGTCGAGCGAGGCGGAGCCGACCAGGTGCAGGTGCAGTTCGACCTTGGGCAGGGCAGCGACGAACGCCGCCACGGGGGACGCGGACACGGGGACCCTCTCGGGAGGACGGACGGGACGGGACGGCGAGCGCGGGAGCGCCGCTACCAGTCGGCGTCGCCCCGGTCGTAGCACTGCCCGTACAGCGGCCGCCGGAGCAGGTCGGCCGTCCGGAGATCCACGGACGACAGCGTCGCCGCTGCCGTTCACCGCGTCAAGCCCGGCCGGTGCCTCAGCAGGCGGCCGGGCCGTCGAGCAGCCCCGTGCGGAACCGGGCGACGCGCTCGAACCCGTGCTCGGCCGGGTCGGATGCGCCCGCCGCGTCGCGGGCGACCCAGTCGGCCGCGAGCAGCACCTCGACGGCCTCGTCGAGGTCGCCGGGGGAGAGGTGGAAGCCGTCGGTGGAGCCGAACAGCCGGCCGGTGTAGGCGCCCGTGAGGCAGGTGGCCGCGGCGCCGGCCGACCGGCCGACCGGGGACCGCCCGGTGGCGTCGAGCATGGCGAGCCCGTACCGGCCGGCCACGACGGTGGCGCCGGCGAAGTCGCCGATGTCGTCGTGGAGCCGTTGGAGTGCGGCGACGTCGACCGCCACACCGCGGTCCTCGCGGCAGTAGGCCGCGGGCCCCTGCGGGGCCAGCTCGGGGACGGGGCAGGCGCCGCCGGTGGAGAGCGGCGGCGGGTCGAAACCGGGCGCCAGGCCGGCGAAGAACTCGCCGGCGTCGCGCTGGACGAACGCGAGCAGCTCGCGCAGCGGCAGGTTGCCGCCCCGGGCCTGATCGGCCTCGGAGCCGAACCGGCGTTGCGTGAACGTGCGGTTGTCCACGCTCATGTCCGCGCAGAGCGTGGCGCCGTCGGTCCAGCCGTCCTGGAACGCGGAGACCCGGTCGAACGCGTTGCCGTGCGCCGACTCGTCGCCCGCGGAGACGCCGAGCGGGTCGCGGAACCCGACGAGCGCCTGCATCGCCCGATCGCGCTCCTCCGGTCCGAGCGGGATGCCGGCGACGGGCTCCTCGGCGAAGTCGGCCAGCGCGGCGCCCGCGTAGCAGTCGGCCATCGACTCGAGCAGGATCGTGGGGAACCGCTGCGGGTCTTGGCCCTGCTCCGCGTCCACGCCGAGCCGGGACTGCACGGCGTGGCCCACCTCGTGCGCGATCACCACCGCGACGCCCGCCGGCCCGAACCGTTCGTGCAGCTCCGGGATCAGGCCGTCGGCATCCCAGGCGACGGCATCGGCGGAGGGGCAGTAGAAGGCCTGATCGGCGAGGTCGGCCGCCCGGTTGACGCAGGGCGGCGCCGTGGCCGCGGGGTCCCGCGTGGCGACGGGGGCGAACGTGCCGATGTCGCGCCACTCCTGTCCGAACGCGGCCGGGAGCTCGGCGCGCCAGAACTCCTGCAGCGCCCATGCGGTGGCATCCGCGACCCGCCCGGCGGGATCGGACTGGCCGGCGACAGCCGCCGTGGCCGGGGCGGGAGCGGCGGCCGGGCGCGCGGTCCCGGGCAGGACCTGGCTGCACGCGCTCGTGAGGATCAGGACCGCGGCGAGGGCGGCGAGCCGGGCTGACACGCCGCACATCATCGCGCGCCGGGCCGTTGCGGGGGAGCGGTTCGGCCGAACACGTACGGGCCGGATAGCGTCAGGCACCGTGTCCCTGAAGTTCGGACGGCCCTTGCTGAACCGAGCGCTGGATCTGGCCCCTCCGGAGCCGGGCCGGCGCGCCCCGGCGGTGCGCCGGGCGGTGTCCGGGCTGCTGGTGCTGGCGTCGCTCGTGGTCACCGTGGCGCTGCACGTGCGGCACCCCGACGCGTTGGTGACGATGCTGCCGGGGACCGACATGCGCGACCTGCACGTCGACTTCGACACGTTCTGGCACTCCGCCGTCGCCCTCGTGGGGGGCGACGACATCTACGACACACCGGCGAAGCTGACCAACCTCAACCCGCCGCTGCTGACGGTGCTGCTGGCCCCGTTCGCCTGGCTGGACGCGCTCTCGGCGTACCGGGTGTTCGTGGTCCTCACGCTGCTGCTGGTCGCGGCCTCGGTGCTCGCCGTGGCCCGGGAGCTGCGGCTCTCCCGCACCGCCACCGTGCTGGCGCTCCTCGCGGTGCTGGCCTCCTCCCCGCTGCACGGCACGCTCGTGCTCGGGCAGATCTACCCGCTGCTCCTCGCGGGCCTCGTCGCGGGCTGGATCGCCGAGCGCCGTGGGCGCCCGGTGCTCGCCGCCGTGCTGTACGGGGTCACGGTGGCGCTCAAGCCGTCGCTCGCGCCGGTGCTGCTCCTGCTCGCCGTCCAGCGCCGGTGGGTGCCGTTGCGGGCCGGCATCGCCGCGGCAGTGGTCGCGACGCTCGCGGGAGCGATCGTCGCCGGGCCGTCCAGCGCCATCGAGTGGCTGAAGATCGCCTTCACCGAGCCGGTGCCGGACACGGTCGACAACGCCTCGTTGCCGGGGCTGGCCGTGCGGTTCGGCGTGCCGGCCGTGTTCGGCATGCTGGCGGGGCTGGCCGTGCTCGTCGGCACCCTCGTCTGGGTCGGCCGCAACCGCCACCGGGTCGACCCGGCCGGCACCGCGCCGTGGGCGGTGCTCGCGGCCGGGCTGCTGTTCTCCCCGATCGCCTGGCACAACTACCTCATGCTGCTGTTCCCCGGCGCGCTCGCGCTCGTGCCGCTCGGGCTCGGCGCGCTCACGGCGGCCGGGCTCGCGCTGGCCGTCATCCCGGTGTCCTGGAACGCGGACTGGCCGCCCGAGGGGATCGGCGCCGACATCGGCCGCTCGCTCTACTGCGCGATCCTGCTGGGCTACTGGGCGGTGCTGCTGTCGTCGTCGGTGCGATCGGCGTCCGTGCGATCAGCATCGGAGGAACCCGCGCTCCCTGCGGCGGAACCGGTGTCGCCGGACTGAGCCACCGGCTCCGGGTCGGCGGACACCGTGGGCAGCTCCCCGGTGTCCGCGTCGTCGGGGCCCGGTTCCCCGGACCGTGCGGAGCTCCACGGCGCGGGGTCCCAGGAGGCGACCTCCGGCGCTGCGGAACGGAGACCGTTCTGCGAGGCCGGCAGGGCGACGTCGGCCGCGGGCCGCGCGACCGGCGACGGTCGCGCGGGCGCATCCGACGCCGGGACCTCGGCGTCCAGAGCCGGGTCGCCGGTGCTCTCGCTCGGCGACGGCGACGGCGAGGGTGCTCGCTCGGCCGCGTCGGAGGCGGGGACCTCGGCGGCGAGATCGGGGTCGTCTCCCGGGCCGGTCGCGGGGACGTCCGCGACGGGGGCCGGCGCGGCCGTCCTCGTCGCCGCGGTGCGGCGGCTCACCGCACCGGCACCCGGCTCCGGCACGAGCCACAGCACGCCCGCCGGCGGGAGCTGCAGCACGGCCGACGCCGGTCGCCCGTGCCACATCGTCCGCTCGGCCTCGACGGCGCCCAGGTTCCCGACGCCGGAGCCGCCGTAGATCTGCGCGTCGGTGTTGAGCACCTCGCGCCACCGGCCGGCGAACGGCAGCCCGATGCGGTAGTCCCGCTTGGGGCTGCCGGAGAAGTTCGCGATGCAGGCGAGCACGGTGGGCTTGCCGTCGGCGTCGACACCGTGGCGCAGGAAGCTCAGGACGTTGCCCGAGGCGTCGTTGGCGTCGATCCAGGAGAAGCCCTCGGGCGTGAAGTCCTTCGTCCACAGCGCGGGCGTGGCGCGGTAGGTCCGGTTCAGGTCTCCGACCAGCGTCTTCACCCCGCCGTGCAGCGGGTCCTGGAGCAGGTGCCAGTCGATCGAGCGCGACTCGGACCACTCCCGCTCCTGGCCGAACTCCCCGCCCTGGAACAGCAGCTGCTTGCCCGGGTGCGCCCACATGTACGCCAGCAGCGCGCGCAGCTGCGCCGACTTGTTCCACGCGTCGCCGGGCATGCGCTGCCACAGCGAGCCCTTCCCGTGCACGACCTCGTCGTGGGAGAGCGGGAGCACGAAGTTCTCGCTGAACGCGTACATCAGCGAGAACGTCATCTGGTTGTGGTGGTAGGCCCGGTAGATCGGGTCGCGCCCGGCGTAGTCGAGCGTGTCGTGCATCCAGCCCATGTTCCACTTGAAGCCGAAGCCCAGGCCGCCGAGGTGGGTGGGCCGCGTGACGCCGGGCCAGGCCGTGGACTCCTCGGCGATCGTGACGACGCCGGGGTGGTTGCGGTAGACGGTGGCGTTCATCTCCTGCAGGAACGTCACCGCGTCGAGGTTCTCGCGGCCGCCGTGGACGTTGGGCAGCCACTGGCCCTCGGGGCGGGAGTAGTCGAGGTAGAGCATGCTGGCCACGGCGTCGACGCGCAGGCCGTCGATGTGGAACTCGTCGAGCCAGTAGAGCGCGTTGGCCACGAGGAAGTTGCGCACCTCGCGGCGGCCGAAGTCGAACACGAGCGTGCCCCAGTCGGGCTGCTCACCGCGGCGCGGGTCGGCGTGTTCGTAGAGCGCGCTGCCGTCGAACTTCGCGAGCGCCCACTCGTCGCGGGGGAAGTGCCCCGGCACCCAGTCGACGATGACGCCGAAGCCGCGCTGGTGCAGGTGGTCGACGAAGTACCGGAAGTCGTCGGGGGTGCCGAAGCGGGCGGTCGGGGCGTAGAAGGACGTGACCTGGTAGCCCCATGACCCGCCGAACGGATGCTCGGCCACCGGCAGCAGCTCGACGTGGGTGAAGCCCATCTCGCTCAGGTAGCCGGCGAGCTCGTCGGCGAGCTCGCGGTAGCCGAGCCCGGGCCGCCACGACCCGAGGTGCACCTCGTAGACGCTCATCGGCTCGGTGTGCGCCTGGCGCAGGGACCGGGCCGCCATCCACTCCTCGTCGCGCCACTCGTGGGTGGAGGCGTCCACGATCGACGCGGTGGCCGGCGGGACCTCGGTGCGGAAGGCCAGCGGGTCGGCCTTGTCCCGCCACTGCCCGTCCCGGCCGAGGATGCGGAACTTGTAGCGGGTGCCCGGCTCGATGCCGGGGACGAACAGCTCCCACACGCCCGAGCTGCCGAGCGCGCGCATCGGGTGCGCCCACCCCGACCAGCCGTCGAAGTCGCCGGTGACGCGCACGCCCTTTGCGGTGGGGGCCCACACCGCGAAGCTCGTGCCCGTGACCGCGCCCGCAGGCGTGTCGTAGCTGCGCACGTGCGCCCCGAGCACGTCCCACAGCCGCTCGTGGCGCCCTTCACCGATCAGGTGCAGGTCGATCTCGCCGAGCGTCGGGAGCCAGCGGTAGGGGTCGTCGACGACGTCGACGCGCTCGCCGTACCGCACGGCGAGCCGGTAGTCCGCGGACGGCCCCGGCACCACACCGGAGAACAGGCCGGAGTCGTGCACCTTGACGAGCGGGAACCCCTCCCCGCCGTCGCGCACGACCTGCACCTCGTCGGCGTGCGGACGCAGCACCCGCACCACGGTGCCGTCCTCGTGCGGATGGGCGCCGAGGATCGAGTGCGGGTCGTGGTGTGCGCCCCCGAGCAGCCGGTCGATCGTGTGCGGGTCCGGCGGGCACGGGTCGCTCCGCTCGCTGATCGTCTGGGTCCGGTTCTCCTCACGATCCACGCGCGCACCCTAGTGCGCCGGATCGCCCCTCGCCGAACCTGGGAGCAACGATCCGATCACCGTGCGCATCCTGCATGATCGGGGAGGTGCGGAGGCGACTGCTGCTCGGCGGGACGTTCGCGGTGCTCCTCGCCCTCGTCGTCGCGGTCGCCGTCGCGTTCCCGGCCGTCGCGGCCACCGCCTGCCCGGGCTGCTACGGGCTCGAGCGGGTGCGGAAGGGGCTGCACGTCGAGCCCCGGGTCGGTGCGGAGGAACGCGCGCGGGTGGGTGCCGCCGTCGACGAGGGCGAGCAGCGGGTCGCGGCGTTCTTCGGCGGCCTGCGCAGCGACCCGGACTTCCTCGCCTGCCTCACCGACCGGTGCTACGCGCGGATCGGCGGTGGCGGTGAGCGCGGGGTCGCGGTGCTGAACCGTGCCGTGCTGCTGTCCCCCCGGGGGATCGACCCGGTGATCACCGCCCACGAGCTCACCCACGTCGAGCTGCACACCCGGCTCGGGAAGGGGTCCGTCCCGCAGTGGTTCGACGAGGGGCTCGCCGTCCTCGTCGCGGACGACCCGCGGTACCTGCGCCCCGCGGGCGAGGGCGACCGCTGCCTCGTCGAGCCCGCGGGGCCGCTGCCGGAGACGCTCGACGACTGGCTGCGTGCTGCCGGCGCCGACGCCGGAGTCTACGCGCAGGCGGCGTGTGCGGTGAGCCGCTGGACCGTGCGGAACGATGTGCACGCGCTGATCGCGGATCTCGCGGCGGGCGGGAGCTTCCCCCGGGGCTGACCGGCGCTCAGGGCTCCATCCGGTCGTGGATCCCCACCAGGTGTGCCCGGCTCACCGCCGCGGCGCGCTCCGGGTCGCGGTCGCGGACGGCGCTGACGATGTCGGCGTGCACGTCCTGGTCGTGCGCGGAGCGGGCGGCGGGCCCGGCGAGGGCCACCAGGTCGATCATCGCCTCGCGCACGCGCGGGCGGAACGAGTCGAACAGCTCGGCCAGCACCGGGTTGTGGGCCGCGGCGACGACGGCGCGGTGGAACTCCAGGTCGACGTCGACGTATGCGGCGTCGGGGGCGTCCGGGGCCGCCTCCGCGCGCCGGGCCAGCGCCCTCTGCATCGCCAGCAGGTCCCGTGGGGTGCGCCGCTGGGCAGCGCGGTGCGCCGACTCGGTCTCGATGGCGATCCGGCCCTCGACGATGTCGGCGATCTCGGCGCGGCGCAGGACGGTCTCCCAGTCCTCGATCGGCTCGGCGGAGACCACGAACACGCCGGCGCCCTGCCGGGTTGCCAGCACCCCCCGCCCGGCCAGCTCCCGGATCGCCTCGCGCACGGTGGAGCGGCCTACGCCCAGCTCGGCGGCCAGCGCCGCCTCCCCCGGAAGCTTCCGGCCGACGGGCCACTCCTGCGATGCGACCCGGTCGAGGATCACCTTCGCCGCCTGCGTGGCCAGCGGGAGCCGTTCGAGCTTCGCCACCGCACACCTCTCTGCTTGTCTGAGAACCTGAGGACTGTTAGCGTAGCCGACGTGTCGTGGAGCGCCCTCCTTCTTCGCAGCCACGGCGGGGCCTGAGGACCGGCACCCCGCCGTGGGTGCCGACGCGCGCCGGTCCGTCCCGGACCGATCCCAGGAGTTCCTCGTGACACACCCCTTCCCCACCCTCGCCACGCCGGCCGGCCCGGTACCGGCCGGCGCCCCGGCCTGGAACCGGCAGCGCGGCTCGCAGATGCCGTCGCACCGCTACCGGGACGTCTTCGCCCGGACGCCGGTGTCGCCGCTGCCCGACCGGCGCTGGCCGGGCAACCGGCTCACGGCCGCACCGCTGTGGGTGCCGGTCGACCTGCGTGACGGCAACCAGGCGCTGGTCGAACCCATGGACCCGCAGCGCAAGCGGCGCTTCTTCGAGCTGATGGTGGCGATGGGCTACAAGGAGATCGAGGTCGGCTACCCGTCGGCGTCGCAGACCGACTTCGACTTCGTGCGGCTGCTGGCCGAGACCGACCTCGTACCGGACGACGTCACCGTGGTGGTGTTCACCCCGGCCCGCCCGGAGCTGATCGCGCGGACCGTCGAGTCGGTCGCGGGCATGCGGGGCGAGGTGGTCGTGCACATGTACACCGCCACCGCTCCGACCTGGAGGGACGTGGTGCTGCGCGCCGACCGCGCCGCCCTCACCGACATGGTGCTGGCCGGCACGGCCGAGGTGCACCGGCTCGTCGGCGACGACCCGCACGTGCGCTTCGAGTTCTCGCCCGAGGTGTTCAACCTGACCGAGCCCGACTACGTGCTCGACCTGTGCGACCGCGTCACGAACCGGTGGGACGCCCGCCCGGAGCGCCCGGTGATCCTCAACCTGCCGGCGACCGTGGAGGTCGCCACCCCGAACGTCTACGCCGACCAGATCGAGTACGTGCACCGCAACCTCGCCCGCCGCGACGGGGTGATCCTCTCGGTGCACCCGCACAACGACCGCGGCACCGGCGTCGCGTGCGCCGAGCTCGCGGTGCTGGCCGGCGCCCAGCGCGTGGAGGGCTGCCTGTTCGGCAACGGCGAGCGCACCGGCAACGTCGACCTCGTGACGCTGGCGCTGAACCTGCACGCCCAGGGCGTCGACCCGATGATCGACTTCTCGGACATCGACGAGATCCGGCGCACCGTCGAGCACTGCAACCGGATCGCGGTGCACGAGCGCCACCCCTACGTCGGGGACCTGGTCCACACCGCCTTCTCGGGGACGCACCAGGACGCCATCGGCAAGGGCTTCGCCCACCACCGGGCGGCCGCGGCCGCCGCGGGGGTCCCCGAGTCGCTCGCCCGCTGGGACGTGCCGTACCTGCCGATCGACCCGGCCGACATCGGCCGCGACTACGACGCCGTCATCCGCGTCAACAGCCAGTCCGGCAAGGGCGGGATCGCCTACCTGCTGCACGCCGGGTACGGCCTCGAGCTGCCGCGGCCGTTGCAGATCGACTTCTCGCGCCACGTGCAGCGGGCCACCGACGCCGGCGGCGCCGAGGTCACCGCGGCGCAGCTGTGGGAGCTGTTCGCGGCCACCTACCTCGCCCCGGAGGCGCCCCTGGTCGTGATGCACGAGTGGCAGGCGAGCTCGGCGGGCGCCGGAGCCGACGAGCTCAAGGTCGATCTGACGATCCGCGGCGACCGCGCCACCCACCGCGCCACCGGGACCGGGCCGGTGGACGCGCTCACCCGGATCCTGGCCGCCGCCGGCCTCCCGATCGAGGTGCTGGGCCTGACCCAGCAGTCACTCGCCCCCGGGAGCGCGGCACCGGCGATCACCTACCTGGAGCACCGGTGCCAGGACCGCGTGGCCTGGGCCGCGGGAACCGGGACCTCGGTGCTGGAGGCGAGCATGGCCGCGGTGATCACCGCCGCGGCCGCTCGCCCCCGCCGGGAAGCTCCTACCTCCAGGGTGGGTGTTCCTCCGGAAGCGTTGCCGGCAGGTCGAAGTGGGGGAACAGGCCCTCGTCGATGAACGCCGTGACCGCGGCGATGCGGTCGCCGCGGAGCGTGAGGACGTCGATGATGCGCCCGACGAACGCGCCGGCTTCGTCGTCCCAGATGTAGCAGGCGACCGCCTGCTGGCCGTTGGCGCGCACCGGCAGGTGCCGCCAGCGGCACCGCAGCGGCAGCCGGACGAGGAAGTCGGTGACCGCCGCGGTGCCGCGGTACCAGCTCGGCAGGGGCGGCATCGACCACGTGGCGTCGGCGGTGAGCATCGAGACGAGAGTGGCGGCGTCGCCGCGCTCGAGCGCGGTGGCGTACCCGGTGACGAGCTCGCGCAGCCGGGCGTCGCCGAGCGAGCGGAGCGTCTGCTGCTGGCTCTGCTCCGGCCGCAGTTCCTGGACCACCTTCCGGGCTCGCTGCAACGCGCTGTTGACCGACGCCGTGGTGGTGTCGAGCGTGTCGGCGACCTCCTTGGCCGAGTAACCCAGCACCTCGAACAGCAGCAGCGCGGCCCGCTGGTTGCCCGGCAGGTGCTGCATCGCGGCGACGAACGCCAGCTCCACGCTCTCGCGCCGCTCGTAGCGCGCGTGCGGGGCGGCGGGGCCGTCGGCTATCCCGGAGTCGGGGTAGGGCCCGAGCCAGGCGACATCCGTGAGCGGCTGGTCGTCGACCGCCGCGCGCTCCACCGACGGGCCGATGTCGATCGGCAGTGCCCGCCTGCCCCGCCGGGCGATCGCGTCGAGGCAGGCGTTGGTGGCGATCTTGTACAGCCAGGAGCGCACCGAGCTGCGCCCCTCGAACCGGTCGATGCCCCGCCAGGCCCGCAGCAGCGCGTCCTGGAGGGCGTCCTCGGCGTCGTGGAGCGAGCCGAGCATGCGGTAGCAGTGGGCGTGCAGCTCACGCTGCAGGGGAGCGACGAGGCGGTGGAACGCCTCGTCGTCGCCGGCCCGCGCACGCGGGAGCTCGGCCTCTGCCACCTCGCCGGGAGTCTCGGTCATCGAACACGAGTGTGCCCGAGCGCACCGACGGTTTCGTCAGACTCCGGCATCCGACTGCGCGGCGGTGGTCAGGCGGCCGATCGACGCGAGCGGGATCGGGGCCCAGGTCGGGCGGAAGCGGGACTCGTAGACCACCTCGTACACGGCCTTGTCGAGCTCGAACGCCCGCAGCAGGACGGCCTGCTCCCGGGGGTCGGCGCCGGCGCGCAGGGCGTAGCCGTCGCAGAACGCGGACCGGTTGCGGTCGGCCCACTCCCGGGCGCGCCACACGAGCTGGGAGTCGTGGTCCGGGTCGGTCCACTGGTCGGTCGGCTCCCACTGCGAGAGCTGGTGGAACGCGGCGTAGTCGAACGAGCGGAGCATGCCGGCGACGTCGCGCAACGCCGAGTCGGGACGGACCCGCTCCGCGAGCGGGGCGGCGGGCTCACCCTCGAAGTCGATCACCAGCCAGCCCTGCGGCGTGCGCAGCGCCTGCCCGAGGTGCAGGTCGCCGTGCACGCGCTGGGTGGGGATCGGGCCGGGCATCGCCGCGACGGCGTCGTAGACGGCGTGGATCGGCTCGGCGTGCTCGGCGAGCGCGGGCACCTCGTTCACGGAGGCGGAGAGGCGCTCGTGCCACGCCGTCGCCAGCGCGCGCGGGTCGACCCCGCCGGTGGGGAGGGCGTCGCGCAGCTCGGCGTGCACCACGGCGATCGTCTCGCCCAGCCGCGACGCCTCGGCCGCGAAGTCGCCGCCCACCTCGTCGGCCCTCAGGTCGCCCTCGGCGAACAGGTCACGCACGCTCGCCTGGGCCATGGCCCAACCGTCGGCGGAGTTCGCGGCGAAGTCCTGGAGAATCGCGAACGTGACGGGTTCCCCGTGGAGGACACCCTCGACCGCGCCCTGCAGGGCGGCCACCTCGTCGCTCCCGACCGAGCGCAGCGCCCGGTGCAGCTCGAGGTCCGGGTTGATGCCGGGCAGCACGCGTCGGAAGAGCTTGAGGATCGACTGCTCGCCCCACGACACCGAGGTGTTGGACTGCTCGACCCCGAGCACCCGGCCCGGCGAGCCCTCCGCGATCTCGGCACCCGGTTCGGCGACGAACCGGATCTCGCCCACCGTGCGCCCGGCGCGGATGGCGTCGAGCAACCACGCGGTGACCGCGGTGTCCCAGAGACCGTCGTAGGCGACGTGACCGTCGACGGCCCCGATCACCACGTGCTCGAGCTCGCCGCGCAGGTGCTCGCGCCGGGCGACGAGGAGCTGGTAGTGCTGCACGGGGGAGTCGTCGGCGAAGTCGACGGCGAGGAGAACGTGGTCGAGGAGCGGTTCCCCGTCCGTCCGCAGCGGCGTGCTGGACGCGACCGCGACGGACCGGACCTGCCTGCCCTTCGCCGCGAACCAGCGCTGCTTCGGCAGCCACTCGGGCAGAAGTTCGGGGAGCTCCTCGTCCAGCCTCATCCAGCGTCCTCCGCAGGGGTGATCGAGAACCAGTAGAAGCCGTGCCCGGGAAGGGTCAGCAGGTAGGGAAGTTCTCCGATCTTCGGGAACGGCACGCCACCAGTCAACTCATGGGGGGCATGACCCTGCCATGCCGAGAGGTCCAGCTCCACCGGCTGCGGGAAGCGCGACATGTTGTTGACGCAGAGCACGACGTCGTCGCCGCACGAGCGGATGTAGGCGAGCACCGACGGGTTCGAGCCGCCCAGCTCGTGGTACTCGCCCAGCCCGAACGCGGTGTGACGCTTGCGGATCTCGATCATGTGCCGGTTCCAGTGCAGCAGCGACGTCGTGCTGTTGAGCTGCGCCTCGATGTTCACGGCCTGGTAGCCGTAGAGCGGATCCATGATCAGGGGCAGGTACAGCCGCCCGGGGTCGCACGTGGAGAAGCCGGCGTTGCGGTCCGGCGTCCACTGCATCGGGCTGCGCACGGCGTCCCGGTCACCGAGCCAGATGTTGTCGCCCATCCCGATCTCGTCGCCGTAGTACAGGACGGGCGAGCCGGGCAGCGAGAGCAGCAGCGCCGTGAACAGCTCGAGCTGGTTGCGGTCGTTGTCGAGCAGCGGGGCCAGCCGGCGGCGGATGCCGATGTTGGCCTTCATGCGCGGGTCCTTGGCGTACTCCGCGTACATGTAGTCGCGCTCTTCGTCGGTGACCATCTCGAGCGTGAGCTCGTCGTGGTTGCGCAGGAAGATGCCCCACTGGCAGCCCGACGGGATCGCCGGCGTCTGGGCCAGGATCTCCGAGATCGGGAAGCGGTTCTCCCGGCGCACGGCCATGAAGATGCGCGGCATCAGCGGGAAGTGGAAGGCCATCTGGCACTCGTCGCCACCGATGCCGGCGTCGCCGAAGTACTCCACCACGTCCGACGGCCACTGGTTGGCCTCCGCCAGCATCACCCGGCCGGGGTACTCGACCTCCATCACCTTGCGGCAGCGCTTCAGGAACTCGTGCGACTCCCGCAGGTTCTCGCAGTTCGTGCCCTCCCGCTCGAACAGGTAGGGCACGGCGTCGAGCCGGAAGCCGTCGATCCCGAGGTCCAGCCAGAACCGCAGGACCTCGATCATCGCCTCCTGCACGTCCGGGTTGTCGTAGTTCAGGTCCGGCTGGTGGGAGAAGAACCGGTGCCAGTAGAACTGCCCGCGGATCGGGTCGTAGGTCCAGTTGGACGTCTCGGTGTCGACGAAGATGATCCGGGCGTCGGCGTAGCGGGAGTCGTCGTCGGACCAGACGTAGAAATCGCCGTAAGGTCCCTCCGGGTTGCGCCGCGACTCCTCGAACCACGGGTGCTGGTCGGAGGTGTGGTTCATGACGAGGTCGGTGATGACCCGGATCCCACGCTTGTGGGCCTCGTCGAGCAGCACCACGAAGTCGTCCACGGTGCCGAACTCGGGCAGCACCGCCCGGAAGTCGCGGATGTCGTAACCGCCGTCACGCAGCGGCGAGTCGTAGAACGGCGGCAGCCAGAGGCAGTCGACGCCGAGCCACTGGATGTAGTCGAGCTTCTCGGTCAGGCCGCGCAGGTCGCCGGTGCCGTCCCGGTTGGAGTCCGAGAACGCCCGGACCAGTACTTCGTAGAAGACCGCCCGCTTGAACCAATCATGATCGACGTCCAGCGGGCGCGCATGCTCGAAATCCTCGGACGAGGTCTCGACGAGCTGGTCGTCTTCGGTGTGCCGGGTCTCTGGGGCCGAGATGTCGGTCGACATGGGTGTATCGCGTTCCTACCGGGCGGGGACATATGGCGGAGGGCGCACCCGGCCAGTCTCGCGGGGCTCTGGGCCCGATGCACGACGTGGCTCGGCGGCTGCGTCGGAGCGTAGCTCCCGGCATCACGGAGCGCGGGGGCAGGGACCTCGGATGTGTCGCGCACCGCGTCCGCAACATCACCGCGCGTGACTGGTTCTCCGCGGTTCCTCGGGCCGCTCCCCAGGCCGTCCGGTACGCCGGATGGACGATGCGTGGCGGCGTCGCCTTGCGTCGGCCGGCGCTCGTCCGCACCCGCCGCCGGGAGGACCCTGGACCGCCCCTCGAGCGGAAGGAGCGGGCTGTGTTCGTACAGGTGTTCCAGGGACAGGTGAGAGACGCCGACCAGGCGCGACGGGCCACCGAGGACTGGCTGCAACGGCTCGCGCCCGGCGCGGAGGGCTGGCTGGGCAGCACGACGGGCGTGACCGACGACGGCCGCCTCTTCGGGATCGCGCGCTTCGAGTCCGCCGAGGCCGCACGGCGCAACAGCGGGCGGGCGCAGCAGGGCGAGTGGTTCTCCGGCGTCGAGAAGCTGTTCCCGCACGGAGTGGAGTTCCACGACTGCAGCGAGGTCGACGTCGCGCGCCTCGGCGGCTCGGACGACGCCGGCTTCGTCCAGGTCATCCAGGGGCGTGCCCGCGACGTGGCCCGCCTACGGGAGTTGGCGGCCACGTTCGACGACCGGTTCCCGGACCTGCGACCCGACCTGCTCGGATTCATCGCCGCGCTGCACGACGGCGAGGACGGGAGGTTCACGCAGGTCGCCTACTTCACCTCGGAGCAGGAGGCACGTGCGGGCGAGCAGGGTGAGATGCCTCCCGAGGCCGTCGAGGCGCTGCGGGAGGAGATGGACCTCATGCAGGACGTGCACTACCACGACCTCCGGGAGCCGTGGCTGCACTCGCCGGGCTGACGCCGAGCGGCCGCCGCCGGGTGGTCACACACGAACTGTGGCGCCCACACACCAACTGCAGTTCGTGTGTGGGCGCCAGGGTTGGTGTGCCACTGGCTCGAGGCCATCCCGGCGGCCCCGGCGCCCGGGCCTCCGGTGGCGCCGCGCACACCGAATCGGCGATCTCGGGGCCGAACACCACTCGCCGGCCGGCATGGTGGCCCACACACCAACATCAGCGCTCCCACACCAACTGCAGTTCGTGTGCCGGCACCACAGTTGGTGTGTGAGCAGGGCGGGGTGGGGCGCTAGCTGCTCAGGGGGCGGCCGGCGGCGTCGTAGCTGCGGCGCGCCCGGTCGACCTCGCCGAGGTGCGCGTCGGCCCAGTGGGCGAGCTGCGCGAACAGCGGGGCCAGGCTGAGCCCCAGCTCGCTGATCTCGTACTCGACCTTCGGCGGGACGCTGGGGTGGTAGGTGCGCACCACGAGGCCGTCGCGCTCCAGCTGCCGCAGCCGCTGGGTGAGGACCTTCGGTGTGATCGTCTCGATGTGCCGCTGGAGCTCGACGAACCGCAGGCGGCCGAGCTCGTGCAGCGTCCAGAGGATCGGGGTGGTCCACCGGCTGAACACGATGTCGACGACGGGGCTCACCGGGCACACCTGTGCTGCCATGGAGTCGCTTTCCTCTAGGTACCTACTAGCCCCACGATATTAGCTTCCCTCCGTACCGGATGGACGGACGGAAGGGGCAGATCGTGATCGTGGTGACCGGAGCCACCGGGAACGTCGGGCGGCCGCTGGTGGAGGCGCTCGCCGCGGCCGGAGAGAAGGTGCGGGCGGTTTCCCGGAGACCGCCGGACGTGCCGGCGGCCGTCGAGGCGGTGCCGGCCGACCTGTTGCGCCCGGGCACCCTCCAGCCGGCCGTGGCCGGGGCGGAGGCGCTCTTCCTGCTGACCTCCGCCGACGTGCACGGCGCCGCGGCCGACCTCGACGCCGTCCTGGACGTCGCCCGGAACGGCGGTGTCCGACGGGTCGTGCTGCTGTCCTCCATCGGCGTCGGCACCGGCCGGCACCCGTCCGGACTGGAGGAGTCGGTCACCGCGTCCGGGCTGGGGTGGACGCTGCTGCGGCCGGGCGCGTTCGCGTCGAACGACCTGGCGTGGGCGGAGCCGGTACGCACGGCGCGGACGGTGCACACCCCGTTCCCGGACGTCGCGGTGCCCGTCGTCGACCCGGTCGACATCGCCGACGTCGCCGCGGCCGTGCTGCTCGGCGACGGGCACGCCGGCCGGACGTACGAGCTCACCGGGCCGGCGCCGGTCGCACCCCGGCAGCGGGTCGCGGCGATCGGCGCCGCGCTGGGCGAGGAGGTGCGGCTCGTCGAGCAGACCCGTGCGGAGGCGAGGTCGCAGATGCTGGGGTTCATGCCCGCGCCGGTCGTCGAGGCGACCCTCGGCGCCCTGGGGGAGCCGACGCCGGCCGAGCAGCGGGTGAGCCCCGACGTGGAGCGGCTGCTCGCCCGCCCGCCGCGCCCGTATGCCGAGTGGGTGGGGCGCAACGTGGTGGCCTTCCGCTGAAGGCTACCGCTCCACGCGGAAGACGTGCGCCACGTTCCGTCCCGGCTCCAGCCGCACGTAGTTGTACTGGCCCCACTCGTACGTCTCGACGGTGATCTCGTCGTGGACCGTGAGGCGGTCGTCCCACTCGGCGCGCAGGGAGGGCATGTCCAGCGAGATGGTGCCCTCCTGCGGGGTGCGGGAGTCGAGCGTGCAGACCACGAGCACGGTGTCGCCGGTGACCGGGTCGGTCTTGGAGTAGGCGATGATCGATTCGTTGTCGACCTGGTGGAAGTGCAGGTCGCGCAGCTGCTGCAACGCGGGGTGGGCGCGGCGGATCTCGTTGAGCCGGGCGAGGTAGGGCTCGAGCGAGCGGTGCCGGCCCCGGGCGGAGTCGAAGTCGCGGGGCCGCAGCTCGTACTTCTCGGAGTCGAGGTACTCCTCGCTGCCCGGGCGCACCGGCTGGGACTCGAACAGCTCGAACCCCGAGTACACGCCCCAGGTCGGCGACAGGGTGGCCGCGAGGGTGGCGCGGATCGCGAACATCGCGGGCCCGCCGGTCTGCAGCGACTCGTGCAGGATGTCCGGGGTGTTGACGAAGTAGTTGGGGCGGCACTCGTCGGCGCGCTCGGCGTGCATCAGCGCGAAGTCGGTGAGCTCGGCCTTGGTGGTGCGCCACGTGAAGTAGGTGTACGACTGCGTGAAGCCCAGCCGGGCGAGCCCGAAGAGCCGCGCCGGGCGTGTGAAGGCCTCGGCGAGGAACAGCACGTCCGGGTGGCGGGACTTGACCTGCCAGATCAGCCAGTGCCAGAAGTTCGGCGGCTTGGTGTGCGGGTTGTCCACGCGGAAGATCCGCACCCCGTGCTCGACCCAGTGCAGCACCACCCGCAGCGACTCGGCGTAGATCCCGGAGGGGTCGTTGTCGAAGTTGACCGGGTAGATGTCCTGGTAGCGCTTCGGCGGGTTCTCCGCGTACGCGATCGTGCCGTCGGGGCGGACGGTGAACCACTCGGGGTGGTCGGTCACCCACGGGTGGTCGGGGGCGCACTGCAAGGCGAAGTCGAGCGCGACCTCCATCCCCAGGTCCCGGGTGCGGTCGACGAACGCGTCGAAGTCCTCGATGGTGCCGAGCTCCGGCTCGATGGCGTCGTGGCCGCCCTCGGCGGAGCCGATCGCCCACGGCGAGCCGACGTCGCCCGGGCCGGCGTTGACGTTGTTGTTGCGGCCCTTGCGGTGCACCGTGCCGATCGGGTGGATCGGCGGCAGGTAGACGACGTCGAACCCCATTGCGGCGACCCGGTCGAGCTCCTTCGACGCGGTGACGAACGTGCCGTGGATCGGGCGGCCCTGCTCGTCGACGCCGCCGGTGGAGCGCGGGAAGAACTCGTACCAGGAGCCGAACAGGGCCCGTTCGCGGTCGACGTGGACCTGTTGCGCGCGCCCGCGCGTGATCAGCTCGCGGACGGGCCGCTCGGTCATGATCTTCTCGACAGCCGGGAACAGCGCGGGCGCCACGCGCGCGTGCAGCGGGAGCGCGGTGTCGCGCAGCGCGTTGGCGGCGCCGAAGAGCAGGTCGCGGTGCGGGCGCTCACCGGGGCGGCGGCCGACCCGCTGCAGCAGCCGGGCACCGCCCTCCAGGTCGTTGGCCAGCTCCTCGGCGCCCTGCCCTGCCGACAGCTTGACCGTGACGGTGTGGCGCCACGTGGACCACGGGTCGCTCCACGCGTCGACGCGGAAGGTCCACAGGCCCGGCTCGTCGGGCACGACGGTGGCGGCGTACCGGTCGGTGCCGCTGCCGACGGGCGTCATGCGCACGTGGTGCGCGGCGCCCTGGCTGCCGACCCGGCGCCAGACGACGTTGGCCGCGACCGCGTCGTGGCCTTCGCGCCACACCGTGGCGGTGATCGGGACGACCTCGCCGACCACGGCTTTGCTCGGATGACGGCCGCCGCCCACCGTGGGAGTAACGTCATCGATCCCGAGCCGGCCGGTCATCGGCACACCCCCAGCTACCATCACGTCCCCGTCGCGGAGTCACAAACCTACCTACCCGATCCGCCCGGCAGCAGAACGGGGAGCGCGCGTTCACCCGTTGGTCACCGCAACGATTCAGAATACCCGGGAGCCGGCGCCCTCACCGGGTATCACCAGCCGTGATTCCCGCGATCAACCAGCGCAGCCCGCGGTCGAAGTTGTCCCGTAGTTCGGGGCCGGGGACCGGTCGCTCGTCGGGAGCGCCGTCGAAGGCGGCGAACCCGATCGTGTACACGATCAGGACGCGCAGGGCCTCGCGGGCCGCGTCGCCGGTGACCCCGGCCGCCGCCAGGTGCTCGAGCATGACGGCGCCGAGGTGTCGCGCGTTCTCGCCGCGCGCCCCCTGGCGGGTGAGGAAGGCCGGCACCAGTTGCGGCTGGCGCAGCAATACCTCGTGGGCGGACGTCATCAACCGGTGCATCGCGTCGCCGGGATCGTCGCCCGGTCCGGGGTCGGGCGCGTCCACCTGCGCGAGCACCCGGTCCAGGACGCCGTCCACCAGTTCGGTCTTGTCCGCGACGTGGCTGTAGAGCGCGTTCGGCGCGACGCCGAGCCGCTGTGCGACGGCGCGCATCGTCACCGTTCCGCGCTCGGCGATCAGGTCGGTGGCGGCGTCGAGGACGCGGTCTCGGCTCAGCCCGGCGCGCTGGCCGGGGCCTCGGGTGCCCTGCACCTTGCGAACTGTACATTGTTCAGTTAAATTGGACAGCGTACAGCTTGAAGGAGGAGTCATGGCAGTCGCAACCGCGATCACCGGCACCGCGGCGGGAGTCCCGTTCCTCGCGGTTCCCCCGGAAGGAGACCGCGCGGCCACGCCCGTCGTCGTCGCGTGGCACCTGATGGACCCGCCGCGCACCGAGGCGGCGTTCGCTGCGGCGCTACCCCTCGCCGGGCTGGACGCATGGCGGATCTACCTCGGCTTGCCCATGCACGGGGCGCGGTTCCCCGACGACGGCGTCGACGGGCTGATGCGGCTCGGCTACGAGGACGCGGTGCAGAACCTGTACGGGCCGATCAGCGCGCGGGCGGCGGCGGAGTTCACGCCCGCCTACGCGGAGCTGCGGGGGCGGCTCGGCTTCCGGGACGGGCCGATCGGGCTGCTCGGCGGGTCGCTCGGTTCGGCCGTCGCGCAGCTCGTGGTCGCGGGCGGCGGGTTCGACGTCGCCGCGGCGGTGCTGGTCAGCCCGCTGGCACAATTGAACGCGGTGGTCGAGGCGGTGGGCCGCAAGTTCGGGATGAGCTACCCGTGGTCGGAGCCGGCGCTCGAGATCGCCGGGCGGCTGGACTTCGTGGCGCGCGCCGACGAGGTGGCGGCGTGCCCGGCCACGCTGCTCGTGGTGGGCGAGGACGACGACGAGCAGGGCTTCCGGGCACCGGCCCGGAAACTGCGCGACGCGCTCGCGCGGCGGGTGCGGGCCGAGCTCGTGGTCGTGCCCGGGATGCCGCACGCCTTGGCGGAGGAGCCCGGCATCGAGCCCGCGCCGCGGCTGCCCGCGGCCGCCGAGGCGGACCGGCTGGCCGTGGACTGGTTCGCCCGGCACCTGCGGTGAGCGGGCGGAAGCCCGTCAGCCGGAACGGTCGGGGCCGGCCCGGACGAGCTCGATCCGCAGCAGCACCCGCTCTTCCCGCCGCATGGCCTCCCGGTAGCCGTCCCAGTCGTCGTGCTCGCCGGAGACGCGCCGGTAGTAGTCGACGAGGCCGTCCATCGCGGCCGGCAGGGACACGATCTCCGTCCGGCCCTCGACCTGAACCCACCGCCCGAAGAACCCGTCCGGCAGCACGCACAGCCACGACCGCGGGTCCCGGCGCAGGTTGCGCACCTTGAGGGCGGTCTCGCGGGTGCTCACCAGGACACGTCCCCCGTCGTCCACCGCGACCAGCACCGGCGACATCTGCGGGGTGCCGTCGCCGCGCATCGTGGCGAGGACGGCCCGGTGCTGCTCGCGGAGGACGTCCCGCGCGTCGTCGAGGTCCATCGCACGACCGTAATGGCCGGTGAGCGGGCCCCGTCAACGCGGGGTGTGGCGAGTTCTGGACCGATCTCGGGATCCATTCCTCTATGGTCTGGAGGGTGAAGGCTCTTCGCAGGTTCACCGTCCGCGCCCAGCTGCCTTCGGCGCTGGCCCCGCTGCAGACCCTGGCCACCAACCTGCGCTGGACCTGGCACACCCCCACCCAGGACCTCTTCGCCACGCTCGACCCCGACGCGTGGGAGCGCGCGGGGCACGACCCGGTCCGGTTGCTCGGGGAGATCCCGTCGGCGAGGCTCGCCGAGCTGGCCAAGGACGCCGACACCGTCGTGACGGTGCGGGAGCTGGCCGACGACCTCGGGAGCTACCTGCAGGAGCCGCGCTGGTACCAGCTGGAGCGCGAGGACGACCCCACGCTGCCCGCGGCAGTGGGCTACTTCTCCATGGAGTTCGGCGTGAGCGAGGTGCTGCCGAACTACTCCGGCGGCCTCGGGGTGCTCGCGGGCGACCACCTGAAAGCCGCCTCCGACCTCGGCGTACCGCTGATCGGCGTCGGGCTGCTCTACCGCTCCGGATACTTCCGCCAGTCGCTCTCGCTCGACGGCTGGCAGCTCGAGCACTACCCCGTGCTCGACCCGCAGGGCCTCCCGCTGCAGCTCCTCCTCGACGCCGAGGGCGAGCCCATGCTCGTCCAGGTGGCGATGCCGCGCGGCCGCGCGCTGAAGGCGCGCGTCTGGCAGGCCACCGTCGGACGCGTGCCGTTGCTGCTGCTCGACTCCGACATCGAGGAGAACGAGCCCGACCTGCGTGGCGTCACCGACCGCCTCTACGGAGGCGACCAGGACCACCGGATCAAGCAGGAGATCCTCGTCGGAATCGGCGGAGTGCGCGCCGTGCGTGCGTTCTGCGCCAGCACCGGGCTCCCGGCGCCGGAGGTGTTCCACACCAACGAGGGGCACGCCGGCTACCTCGGGCTGGAGCGCATCCGCGAGCTGCACGAGCGCGACGGGCTCTCGTTCGACGAGGCCGTGGCCGCGGTCCGGGCGGGCACCGTCTTCACCACGCACACCCCGGTACCGGCCGGCATCGACCGGTTCCCGCTCGACCTCGTGCGGCACTACTTCTCCGACGAGATGCTGCCCGGCGTTCCGATGGACCGCGTGCTCGCGCTGGGCGCCGAGGAGAACCCCAACATGTTCAACATGGCGCACATGGGCCTGCGGCTGGCCCAGCGCGCCAACGGCGTCTCCCGGCTGCACGGCGCGGTCTCGCGCGGCATGTTCGGCCCGCTGTGGGACGGCTTCGACCGCGACGAGGTGCCGATCGGCTCGGTCACCAACGGCGTGCACGGCGCCACCTGGGAGGCGCGGGAGGTCACGGCGCTCCTCGGGGACGCCGGCTCGTCCGGGAACAGCACGCCGCGCGAGCCGGTCTCGGACGAGATGCTCTGGGAGCTGCGCGGGGCGCTGCGCGCAAGGCTGGTGTCCGAGGTGCGCCGCCGGGTGCGGGAGGCGTGGCTGCAGCGCGGGGCGTCCACGCCGGAGCTGTCCTGGACCGACCACGTCTTCGACCCGGAGGTGCTCACCGTCGGGTTCGCCCGCCGCGTGCCCACCTACAAGCGGCTCACGCTGATGCTGCGCGACAAGGACCGGCTGCGTGACCTGCTGCTCGACCCGCACCGGCCGGTGCAGCTCGTCGTCGCCGGGAAGAGCCACCCCGCCGACGACGGCGGCAAGGCGCTGATCCAGGAGATCGTCCGGTTCGCCGACGACCCCGCGGTGCGCCACCGCATCGTCTTCCTGCCCGACTACGACATGTCGATGGCGCGGTACCTGTACTGGGGCTGCGACGTGTGGCTGAACAACCCGTTGCGGCCGCTGGAGGCCTGCGGCACGTCCGGCATGAAGTCGGCGCTGAACGGCGGGCTCAACCTGTCGATCCGCGACGGCTGGTGGGACGAGTTCTACGACGGCGCCAACGGCTGGGCGATCCCCACCGCCGACGGCATCGACGACCCGATCCGGCGCGACGACCTGGAGGCCAACGCCCTCTACGAGCTGCTCGCCACGCAGGTGGCGCCCGCGTTCTACGAGCGCGTGGACGGGGTGCCGGCGCGGTGGGTGGAGCTGGTGCGCCACACGCTCACCACCCTGCGCCCGCAGGTGCAGGCCACCCGGATGGTGCGCGAGTACGTCGAGGACTGGTACGCGCCCGCCGCGCGGGCGGCCGCCCGGATCTCCGGCGACGACTTCGGCCCGGCGCGGGAGCTGGCCGCGTACCGGTCGCGTCTCAACGCCTCCTGGCAGCGGGTGCAGATCACCGGCGTCGACGCGTCGGGGCTGCCGGACACCCCCGAGGTGGGCGCGCCGATGACCGTGCGCGCGTCGGTGCAGCTGGCCGGGCTCGCCCCGCGCGACGTCGCGGTGGAGGCCGTGATCGGGCGCGTCGGCGAGACCGACGACCTCGGCGAGGCGGTCACCGTGGCGATGGAGCACGTCGGCGTGGCGGACGGGATGGGCGAGCGGTTCGAGTCGATGGTCAAGCTGCCGCACGCCGGGCTCGCCGGCTACACCGTGCGCGTGCTCCCGTCCCACCCGCTGCTGGCCTCGTCGGCGGAGCTCGCCAAGATCGTCCTGCCCGGCTGACGCCCGGTCACGCCCTCGGCAGCTGAAGCAGCGGGATCGTCACCTCGTCCACGATCTCGGTGATCACGTCGTCCGGGATCGGGACGCCGCGGGTGAGGAAGTGGTACCGCAGCAGGGCGTGCCCGGACTCGAGCCGGCGTTCCGTCACGGCGGCCGGGTGCACCTCACCCCGCTCGACCGCGCGGCGCACGATCTCGCGCATCGCCGCCTGGCTGTTGCCGCGCGCGTAGGAACGCACCTGCCGGGCCTTGTCCGGGTGACCGAGAGCGTCGCTCATGACCCCGCCCAGCGCCTGGCCGGCCGGGCCCGCCAGCCGGTCGGCGACCGCTCGCATCACCGCGAGGAGGTCGCCGCGCAGGCCGCCCGTGTCCGGTGGCGAGGCCGCGTCGGGGAAGACGTGGTACACCGCGTCCATCACCAGCTCGACCTTGCTCGGCCACCGCCGGTACAGCGACGCCTTGCTCGCACCCGCCCGCTCGGCCACCCGCTCCACCGAGAGCTGCGAGTAGCCCACCTCGGAGAGCTCGGCGAGCGCCGCATCGAGGATCGCGCTCTCGAGCGCGGCGCCGCGCCTGCGCGGCCGCTTCCGGTGGTCGACGTCCGCTTCGGTTGCGCTCCGTGCCGGGGAACTCACGCCCTCAGTCTCCCGTGACCCGGCCGCTGTCGCCGTCGACCGTCACGACCCGACCGTCGACGAGGACGCTCGTGCCGATGGCCGAGCCCATCACGGCCGGGATCCCGTACTCCCGCGCGACGATCGCGGCGTGCGACCCGCTGCCGCCGGTGTCGACGACGACGGCGGCGGCCCGCTGGAAGAGCGGTGTCCACGACGGGTTCGTGTACGGGCAGACGAGCACGTCACCGCTGCGCAGCTGCCCGAAGTCCGCCACCTCGCGGATCACCCGAACCGGCCCGCTGGCCCGCCCACCGCTTGCCGGCGTGCCCGTGACCAGTGCGTCTCCCGCGGCCGCGCGGTCGGGGAAGAGGACCGAGGGCGCGATGAGCGGCACGCCCGCCAGCTCCGCCCGGCGCGCCGCCCGGCTGCGCACCGCGGCTCGCACCCGTTCCACGTCGGCCGGGGGGAGCGTGGCCGGGTCGCCGAGCTCCTCCAGCTCGCCGAGGCGCAGGTGCAGCACGTCGTCCCCATCGCGCAGCACGCCCGCCGCGGCCAACCGGCGGCCCATCTCCAGCACGGCGTGGCGCAGGGCCGGGAGTACGCGGGTGCCGTGGAAGTGGCTGTCCTCGCGGAAGGCGATCCCGCTGCGGGCCTCGGCGAGCAGCCGGCGGACGCGCCGCTCGGAGCGGGTCAGCCGCACCAGCGGGTGCGCCAGCAGTTGCCGTTCGGCCTTCTCCGCCCGGTCGGCGGCCGGTGCCGGCGGGGCGTCCTCCACCAGGACCTTCACCATGCCCAGCACGGTGGCGGGCGCGTCGCTCCACGTCGGCGTGGACATCAGCAGCGGGCTCGTCGTCTCCCGGTGGCCGTACTCGTCGAGGAAGGCCGCGAACGCCGCGCGGAAGTCGGCGAACGCCGGATCCTGCGCGATCCGCTCCGCGAGGGCCTCCGGTTCGAGCCCGAAGACGGCGCGCAGCGCCCCGTCGGCGCGCACGCGCTCGGCGAGCCGCAGCAGCTCCCGGTTGGCGTCCTCGGTGCGGGTGCGCGTGCCGAGCGTCAGCCCGGAGAGGTCGCGGCGGCGCAGCAGCGCCTGGAGCAGGCGCAACCGCACCAGGTCGACCGCGACCCGGGGCAGGTAGTCGACCCGCAGGTCGGTGACGACGTCCACGACGTCGAACGCGCGCTGGGGCAGCCGGCGCAGCGCGTCCCAGCCGAGCGTGCGCACGTCGACGGCGGCGAGCTCGAGCGTCTCCCGCTCGAAGCGGATGTACCGCGGGTCGCGCGTCCAGTCGGCCGGGCGGTGGCGCCGGATCCGAGGCAGGTTGCGGGCCGGTGCGCTGAGCAGCTTGCGGGTGGGCCGAGGCTGCGGCGGAACGTAGGAGTCCACGACGCCGTCGATCTCCGGGAGCACGTCGGCGAAGTCGAGGTGCAGCCCGGGGATCTCCCCGAGCATCCGGTGGACCATCCGCCCGATGCCCCGCTCGATCCAGCCGCTCGTGTCCATGGGGTAGGGCCGGATCGGCAGGTACTCGGCGATCTGCGGGCCGGTGAGGCGCTGGATCCGGGACAGGCGGACCGGTGGCGGCGGGAGGGCCGTCATCGGGCGGGCCTGCACCAGCCAGACCCGTCCGTCGGCCCACGCCCACTCGATGTCCTGCGGCCGGCCGAAGTGCCCGGCCACCAATCGGGCGAGCACGGCCAGCTCGGCGAGCACCGCGTCCGGGAGCTCCTCGCGCGCCTCGTCGGCTCCGTGCCGGTCGGTGTGGTGCTCGACCCCGCCGCCCTCGACCCCGCGCACCACGACCTCGCGCAGCCCGGGCCGCCGCTCGCGCACGCGCCCGTCCGTGTCGAGCACGTAGTGGTCGGGCGTGACCAGCCCGGACACCACGGCCTCACCCAGCCCGCTGCTCGCGTCGACGACGACCTCCCCGCGGTGACCGGTCACCGGGTTGGCCGTGAACAGCACGCCCGCGAACGCGGCCGGCACCATCCGTTGCACCACCACGGCGATCCGCACGGTGGCGGGATCGACGTCGCGGCGCGCCCGGTAGGCGATGGCGCGCTCCGTCCACAGCGACCCCCAGCAGCGGCGGACCGCGTCGATCAACGCGTCGGGGCCGACGATGTTGAGGTAGGTGTCCTGCTGGCCCGCGAAGGCGGCGCCGGGCAGGTCCTCCGCGGTGGCGCTCGACCGGACGGCCACCGGTCCGTTCCTGAGCAGCGCGTAGGCGTCGAGGATCGCGCCACGCAGCTCGTCGGGGACGTCGGCGGCCGCGAAGGCCGCCCGCAGGCCGGCGCCCTCGTCCCGCTCGGCCGTGGCGAGGGCCGGGCCGAGGCCCGCGTGCTCGACGACGGCCGCATAGGCATCGGTGGTGATCACGGCGCCGTCCGGGACCGGGAACCCGGCGCGGACCAGCTCGCCGAGGTTGGCGCCCTTGCCGCCGGCCGCCGCGAGGTCGTCGCGGCCGACGGCGGACAGCGGGAGCACGAAGCCCGTGGCGGGACGGGTGGGCGCGTGGGTCATCGAGCGCTCCTTTCCGAGGTGTTGCCGACGTGCGCGGTGTTGCGCAGCGGCCGGGCGGGCAGTGCGACGGCCAGCACGAAGGCCAGCCCGAGCAGCGGGGCGACGAACCCGAACACCGGGGGGACCGCGGCGCCGAAGGCGTCGCGCACGGTGGCGGGGAGGTGCGCGAGCCGTTCCGGGTCGAGGGTGGTGGCGATCTGCGCGTCGGTGCCCGGGGGCAGCGCGGCCGCGAACCGCGACGTGATCACGGCGCCGATCGAGGCGACCCCGGTGCTCGCGCCGATCTGGCGCAGGAACGTCACCGCGGAGGTGGCGGCCCCGAGGTCGCGGTGCTCGGCCCCGTTCTGCGCGACCAGCACCATCACCTGCATGACCATCCCGACGCCCAGTCCGACCAGCAGCAGGGCGGCGAGCAGCAACGGGAGCGGCGTCGTGCGCCCGATGGTGCCCAGCAGCGCGAGGCCGAGCGCGGCGGTGGCCGTCCCGGCGATGGGGAACGCCTTGTAGCGGCCGGTGCGGGTGATGATCCGGCCGGATGCCGTGGTGGTGACCAGCACTCCCGCCATCAGCGCGGTGACCACGAGGCCGGCCTGCGTGGCCGAGGCGCCACCGGCCACCTGGAGGTACGCCGGCAGGTAGCTGACGGTGCCGAACAGGGCGAAGCCGATGAGCACGCTCACGGCCGTGGGGATCGCGATCGAGCGCGTGCGGAACAGGCGCAGCGGCAGCACGGGGTCGGCGGCCCGGCTGGCGGTGGCCAGCCAGCCCGCCGCCGCCAGCACGGTGGCCGCGGCGACGAGCGGGGTGAGGCGGCCCGGGCCGCTGCTGAGCAGGACCACCCCCGTCACGGTGAGGGAGAGCGTCACGGTGCCGAGCACGTCGAACGGCGGGCGCTCGCGCGGCGTGGGCAGGCGCAACGTGCGGGCGACGACGATCAGCGCCACCAGGCCGAGCGGCGGGTAGAGCGCGAAGATCCAGCGCCACGTGAGGTGGTCGACGGCGAGCCCGCCCAGGAGCGGCCCGCCCACCGCCGCGACGACGTACACGCCGCCGAGCAGGCCGAGGTAGCGCCCGCGCTCCCGCGGGCTCACCACCTCGCCGAGCACGGCCTGGGCGCCGATCATGAGCCCGCCGCCTCCCGCGCCCTGGATGATCCGCCAGGCGACCAGCTCGGGCATCGACGTCGCCGTGGCGCAGAGGAAGGCGCCGAGCACGAAGACCACGATCGCCGCCAGCAGCACGGGCTTGCGTCCGAACCGGTCCCCGAGCTTGCCGTGCAGCGGCATCGAGACGGTGGCGGCCGCCAGGTACGCCGTGATCACGGCGGGCATGAGGTCGAACCGGCCGAGGTTCGCGGCCACGGCGGGCAGGGCCGGCGCCATCACCGTCTGGTCGAGGGCGCCGAGCAGCATCACGAGCATGAGACCCGGCAGCACGCGGCGCGCCATCCCGACCCCCTTAGAGAACGCTCCGTTCTCTGTGGAGGTTACTGGCCACGTCTAGGAAACGCAACGTTCACTTGCTCGCCACGCCGGCGTGGGACGTAAGCTCTGCCCGTGCCCCGCTACGACTTCCGCTGCCGCGAGTGCGGCTCGACCTTCGAGGTCAGCCGTCCGATGGCCGATGCCGCCGAGCCGGCGCGCTGCCCGGACGGGCACGACGACACGGTGAAGCTGCTCAGCACGGTCGCCGTGGGCGGGCGCGGTTCCGCTCCCGGGCCCGCAGGCGGCGGGTGCTGCGGGGGCGGTTGCTGCGGCGGCTGACGCCGCCTTGCCCGCACCGGCCCGGGCCACTTCACACATCGTGGCCGGGCCGCACACAAGGCCGGCCGTGTGTGAAGCCCGCCTCAGGTCTGTGAAGTCGCCGGGTCAGGGGACGCGGAGCAGCAGCAGCGAGCGCGGGGGCAGGGTGATCGTGGCGCCACCGAGGAGGGGGCGCGAGGTGGCCGGGACGCCGTCGTCGCAGGTGCTGTCGAGCTCGGGCGCGTAGGGGCCGCCCGGGGGGAGCGTGGCGGCCACCGCCTCCGTGCCCGCGTGCAGGAGCAGCAGCCACTCGCGGCGCAGCAGCCCGAGGGTCCGCAGGTGTACGTCGTGCCAGTCGGCGCCGCCGAGCCTGCGCCCGGACGGGTGCCACCAGAGCACCTCGCCGTCGCGGTAGAACCGGTCGCGGTGCAGGGCGGGGGAACTGCGCCTGATCGCCGCGACCCGGGCGGTGAAGGCGGCGAGCGCGCCGTCGCGCCCCGACCAGTCCACCCAGGACGTCTCGTCGTCCAGGCAGTAGGCGTTGTTGTTGCCGCCCTGCGTGCGCCACAGCTCGTCGCCGCCCAGCAGCATGGGCGTGCCGGTGGACAGCAGCAGCGTGGCCAGCATCGCGCGTGCCGCGGCGAGCCTGCGGGCCGCGCGCACCGGAGAGGTGGTCTCGCCCTCCTCGCCGAAGTTCTGCGAGCGGTTGTCGTCGGTGCCGTCGTGGTTGTCCTCGCCGTTGCGCTCGTTGTGCTTGTTCCCGTAGGAGACCAGGTCGCGCAGGGTGAACCCGTCGTGCGCCGTGACGAAGTTGATCGACGCCCACGGTCGCCTGCCCGAGATCCGGTACAGGTCGGAGCTCCCGGTGAGCCGGGACGCGACCTCGCCGATGCTGCCGTGACCGCGCCAGAAGTCGCGCAGGGCGTCGCGGTAGCGGCCGTTCCACTCCGACCAGGCCACGCCGAACCCGCCCACCTGGTAGCCCTCGCCGGTGGCGTCCCACGGCTCCGCGATGAGCTTCGCGGTGGTCAGGACCGGGTCGACGGCGATCGCGGTGAGCAACGGCGCGTGGGGATCGAAGGGGCCGGAGCGGGGCCGGCCGAGCACGCTGGCCAGGTCGATCCGGAAGCCGTCGACGCCCATCACCGTGACCCAGTGCCGCATCGCGTCGCAGACGAGCCGGATCACGGTGGGCGAGCCCGCGTCCAGGGTGTTGCCGGTGCCGGTGATGTCGGCGTCCTGCCCGTCGCTGCGCAGGGCGTAGTACGCGGGGGCGTCCAGGCCGCGGTAGGACAGTGTGGTGCCCCCGACCCCGCCCTCGGCGGTGTGGTTCGGCACGAGGTCGAGGATCACCTCGATGCCCGCGGCGTGCAGCGCCGCCACCATCGCGCGGAACTCCTCGATCTCGGCGCCCGGTCGGCTCGCGTAGCCGGCGTGCGGGGCGAGGAAGCCCAGGGTGGCGTAGCCCCAGTAGTTCGCGCGCCCGCGCTCCAGCAGCGGCGGCTCGTCCGCGATCGCCGCCACCGGCATCAGCTCCACGGCCGTGACGCCGAGCCGGCACAGGTGCTCGATCACGGCCGGGTGGGCGAGCCCGAGGTACGTGCCGCGGTGTTCCGGTGGCACGTCCGGGTGCATCTTGGTGTAGCCGCGCACGTGCAGCTCGGCGATCACCGTCTCCGACCACGGCACGTCGGGGCGCGGGCCGGGCGCCGCCTCGTCCGGTGGGGTGATGACCGACAGCGGTACGCGCCCGAGCGAGTCGACCGGGCTGGGCGGGCCGGTCATCGGATCGTCCACCCAGCCCCGGGCGGCCCGCAGGTCGGCCACGTGGCCGGTGATCCGCCGCGCGTAGGGGTCGACGAGGATCTTGGCGGGGTTGGCCCGGACGCCGTCCCACGGCCGGTACGGACCGTGCACGCGATAGCCGTAGCGCTGTCCCGGCCGCACCCCTTCGACGTAGCCGTGCCATACCCCGAACGTGCGCTCCGTGAGCGCCACCCGCTTCTCGGACGGGGCGTCGTCCAGACCGTCGACGAGGCAAACTTCTACGGCATCCGCGCTGGTCGAGGCCACGGCGAAGCGCACGCCACCCTCGTCGGCATGGGCACCCAGTGGGAAGACCGGCACGATCGGCGAGGATATGCCCCGTGGCTGCGCCCGGATCAAGCTCTGAGTTCCCAACTGCCACCGCTGGCGATCTCGCGGACACCGTCGTCCGGATGTCCGGGGTCACCGTCCGCCGTGGGGGGAGCACCCTGCTACGCGACGTCGACTGGACCGTTGAGCTCGACGAACGCTGGGTGGTCCTCGGCCCGAACGGCGCCGGGAAGACCACCCTGCTGCGCATCGCCGCGGCCGAGCTGCACCCGTCGGCCGGCACGGTGCACGTGCTCGGCGAGCAGCTGGGGCGCGTCAACGTGTTCGAGCTGCGGACCCGGATCGGCCTGACGTCCTCCGCGCTGGGGCTGCGGGTGCCGAACGACGAGACGGTGCGCGACGTCGTCGTCAGCGCGGGGTGGGGCGTGCTCGGCCGCTGGCGGGAACGCTACGACGCGGCCGACACCGATCGCGCCGACCGCCTGCTCGCCGCGCTGGGCATGCGGGGGTTCGCGGCCCGCGAGTACGGCACGCTGTCCGAGGGGGAGCGCAAGCGCACCCTGATCGCCCGTGCCCTCATGACCGACCCGGAGATGATCCTCTTCGACGAGCCGGCCGCAGGCCTCGACCTGGGCGGGCGCGAGGACCTCGTCGGGCGCCTCGCCGCGCTCGCCGCCGACCCGGACGCGCCGGCGTCGGTGCTGGTCACCCACCACGTCGAGGAGATCCCGGTGGGCTACAGCCACGCCCTGCTGCTGCGCGAGGGCGCGGTGGTGGCCGCCGGGCTCCTGGACGACGTGCTGACCGACGAGAACCTGAGCACGACGTTCGGCCTGCCGCTCTCGGTGCAGAAGCGGAGGGGCCGCTACACGGCCTGGCTGCGGTAGTCCGGGGAGATTTCGCTGTTCCGCTCCGACGCTGCACACCCTATGTTTGTCAGACAGACCGACAGACAGGTCGACCGACAGACGTCGCGCCGGCCGTGCGGGGGTGGCGGGCCGACACCATCCGGAAGGCGGCAACGCAACGATGCAGACGCAGAGCAGTCCGGTTCGGGCGGAGTCCACGCGGCGGGTGGCCCTCGCCAGCATGGTCGGGACGTCCATCGAGTGGTACGACTTCTTCATCTTCGGCACCGCGTCGGCGCTGGTGTTCGGGCAGCTGTTCTTCCCCACCTTCTCCGAGCTCGCCGGCACGCTGGCGGCCTTCGCCTCGTTCGCGGTCGGCTTCGTGGCCCGGCCGGTCGGCGGGCTGCTGTTCGGCCACGTGGGCGACCGCGTCGGGCGCAAGACCACCCTGATCGTGACGCTGACGATGATGGGCCTGGCCACCTTCGTGATGGGCATGCTGCCCACCTTCGCGACCATCGGGATCTGGGCCCCCGTCCTCATGGTCGTGCTCCGGTTCGTGCAGGGCATGGCGGTCGGCGGCGAGTGGGGCGGCGCGGTGCTGATGGCCGTGGAGCACTCGGACAAGAAGCGGCGGGGCTTCTTCGGCAGCTTCGCGCAGATGGGCAGCGCGGTCGGCGGGTTGTTGGCCACGGGCATGTTCCTGCTGATGCAGCAGCTGCCCGAGGAGGACTTCCTGGCGTGGGGCTGGCGGGTGCCGTTCCTGATCAGCATCGTGCTGGTGGGTGTCGGCCTGTTCATCCGGCTGCGCATCACGGAGTCCCCCGAGTTCACGCGGGTCCAGCAGACCGATGGCGTCGCGAAGGTGCCGGTGGTCGAACTGATGCGCAACGACCTCCGGAACGTGCTGCTGGCCGCGGGGCTGTACCTGGCGCACGGCGTGCTGTTCTACGCCATGACCGTCTACACGATCGCCTACACGACGAGCCAGTACGGCCTCGAGCGGAACCTCTACCTGGTGGGGGTCACCGCCGCGGGCGCGGTGCAGATCGTCACGATCCCCATCATGGGCATCCTGTCGGACCGGCTGGGCCGGCGCCCGGTGATCATCTTCGGCACCCTCTTCATCGCCCTGTTCGCGATCCCGCTGAACTTCATGATCACCTCGCAGGTCGCGGTGCTGGCCTGGCTCGCGGTGGTCATCTCCATCTGTGTCGGCCACAACGCCGTGTACTCGCCGACGGCCGCGCTGTACTCGGAGATGTTCCCCGCGCGCGTCCGCTACAGCGGCGCCTCCATCGGCTACCAGTTCGGCGGCGCGATCGCCGGGTTCGTCCCGCTCGTCGCCGCCTCGTTCGTCGGCGCCGCGGGCGGCGCCTACTGGCCCATCCCGGTGATGATCGCGCTCTCGGCGCTGATCGGCCTCGTCTGCATCCTGCTGGTGCGCCCGGCCGCCGAGGACCCGGTGCCCGCCGACCTGCCCCGGGAAGCCGTCCCTCCGGCGCCGGCCTGACGGCAGGGCCGGCCCATTCGCCGTCGGGTGCACCCGGCTGGACGCCCACGGGGCGGGGCGCGGGAAGCGGGTCACGAAACCGGTCGCCTTCTCCGCGTCGCCCCGTACTCCTAAATTGGGAGCATGACGACATTCGTGCTGGTCCCCGGCGCGGGCGGGCAGGCGTGGTACTGGCACCGCGTGGTGCCCGAGCTGCGGGCCAGGGGGCACGAGGTGATCGCGGTCGACCTCCCCGCCACCGACGACGGCGCCGGATTGGCCGAGTACGCCGACGTGGTGGTCGGCGCGATCGGGGATCGGCGCGATGGCCTCGTGCTCGTCGGCCAGTCGCTGGGCGGCTTCACCGTGCCGCTGGTGGCCGATCGGGTGCCGGTCGAGCGGATCGTGCTGCTCAACGCGATGGTCCCGAAGCCGGGTGAGTCCGGGGGAGCGTGGTGGGAGGTGACCGGCCAGGCCGAGGCGCGTGCCGCGTTCGCCGTCCGGGAGGGCCGGGCCGGGGACACGTTCGATCCGCTCGTCGACTTCTTCCACGACGTCCCGCCGGACGTCACGGCGGTGGCGATGGCCGGCGGCGCGAACCAGTCCGGCACCCCCTTCGAGAAGCCGTGGCCGCTCGCGGCGTGGCCGGAGGTGCCCACCCGGTTCCTGCAGGGCCGGGAGGACCGGTTCTTCCCGCTGGAGTTCCAGCGCCGGGTGGTGGCCGAGCGCCTGCCCGGCGTCGAGGTCGAGGAGCTGCCGGGCGGGCACCTCCTCGCGCTCAGCCGGCCCGTGGAACTGGTCGAGGCCTTACTGTCACGGGCGTGACCGAATTCGTGAGGCTCGACGTCGAGGGCGGTATCGGGACGATCCGGCTGGACCGGCCGCCCATGAACGCCTTCAACCGGCAGGTGCAGGAGGAGCTCAAGGCCTGCGCGGAGGAGGCCACCCGGCGTGCGGACGTGCGCGCGGTGGTCGTGTACGGCGGCGAGAAGGTGTTCGCTGCCGGTGCCGACATCAAGGAGATGGCCGGGCTGTCCTACGCGGACATGGCTTCCGTCGCCCGCAGGCTGTCGGCGTGCTTCGGTGCGCTGTCCGAGGTGCCCAAGCCCACGGTCGCGGCGATCACCGGCTACGCGCTCGGCGGCGGCATGGAGGTGGCGCTGGGCTGCGACCGGCGCGTCTGCGGCGACAACGCCAAGCTCGGGCAGCCCGAGATCCTGCTCGGCATCATCCCCGGCGGCGGTGGCACGCAGCGGATGTCGCGCCTGATCGGGCCGTCGCGCGCCAAGGACCTGATCTTCACCGGGCGGATGGTCGACGCGCAGGAGGCGCTCGGGATCGGGCTGGTCGACGAGGTCGTCCCGGCCGACGAGGTCTACGCCACCGCGCGGCGGTGGGCCGAGAAGTTCGCGAACGGGCCCGCCGTGGCGCTCGCCGCGGCGAAGAAGGCGATCGACGGCGGGCTGGACGTCGACCTGCGCACCGGGCTCGACATCGAGGCCGAGCTGTTCGCGGCGCTCTTCGCCACCGAGGACCGCAGGGCCGGCATGGAGTCGTTCATCGAGAACGGGCCGGGCAAGGCGAAGTTCGTCGGGCAGTAGGGGCCGAGGGGCGGCCGGCCCCCGGCGCAGGCTGCTCGCTCGCACATGAACTGTGGCGTTGGCACACCAACTGCAGTTGGTGCGTCGGCACCAAGGTTGGTGTGCGACGGCCCGGGAGAGGCCTCGCCGACGTAACCGTGTCCGCTCACGCATGCCTTGATTGCTCACGCCACCGGTCGACAGGTTGCCTAGGCGGAGACGCGTCGCGTCGACCGCAGGGCGCGAGGCGGGCCGGCCCACTCACACACCAACTCCGGCGCTCACACAGCAACTGCAGTTGCTGTGCCGGCACCACGGTTGGTGTGTGACGCCGCTGTTGGTGCGTGACGCCGCTCGCTTCGGCCGCCGGTGCGCTCAGGACGACAGGAGCGGCGGCGCGACGGTGACGATGCCGGCCACGGCGAATGCGAGCACCAGCACGGCGGCCACGCCGGCCACGGCGAACAGCACGCGCATCCGGGGCCCGGCGTGCGTCCAGGTCATGACCATCAGGGCCACCGGCACCACGAGCGCGCCGCACGCGAGCAGCAGCATGAGCAGTGGGACCAGGCCGGTGCCGCCGACCGCGGAGCTGCTCGCGACCAGCGCCGCCGCGAGCACGGTCGACACCACCACGACGGCCCCGTGCCCGGCGCCCGGCGCCAGGGCCTGGTGACTCGCGCCCCAGGCCCCGGCCGGCGGGTTCACGCGCGGCTCGTTCATCGCCGCGGATCCTAAAGGCCGGGCAAAGAGGTACCTATGCGGGCACCGTCTCCGTGCGGCCGCCGCCGCGGCCCCGGTCGTCGAGCAGCAGCGGGGCCCGCCCGGCGACGCGGTAGCGGACGTGGATGATGCCCGGCGTGTCGACGACCCGGGCCTGGACCAGCTCGATCCCCTCCTTGTCCCCCAGGTCGAGATCGGCGTCGAGCAGTCGCATGCCGCGCCCGAGCACCACGGGCGAGATGTGCAGCTCCAGCTCGTCGAGGAGGCCTGCGCGGATCACCTGCCGCACCAGGCGGCCGCCGCCGGCCACCGCCACGTCGCGGTCGCCCGCCGCGGCGCGCGCCTGCTCGACCGCGGCGGCGACCCCGTCGGTGACGTAGGTGAAGCTGGTGCCGCCGCGCCGGTGCAGGGTCACCCGGGGGCGGTGGGTCACCACGAACACCGGGGCCCGGAACGGCGGCTCCTCGCCCCACGGCACCTCGCCGCCGTCGAACATCCGCCGCCCCATCACGTAGGCGCCGGCGGCGGCGAACGTCTCGGCCATGATCTCCGAGTCGACGTCCTGCTCGCCACCCGCGAAGCCCAGGCGCTCCCGCCACGCCATCGCCTCGGTCGCCCAGCGGGTGACGCGGAAGAAGCCCGCGGCCTCCGCGGACTCCAGCCAGCTCCCGTCGCCGGTGTGCTCGGGGCCGGCGTAGAAGCCGTCCAGCGACACCGACATCTGCGCGGTCACCTTCGTCATGGCCCACCTCTCGGGTTCGGGGCGCCCCGGTGGCGCCCGTCCGCCGGGGGATCGGAGCCACCCGCCCGCGATCGACGGCACCCGGCGTGACCTGCGTCACGCCAGGTCGGCCGCCCGCCGGACGAGGTAGCGGCGCTCGGGGAGGCTGCCGGCGAGGCGCGCGGCCTCGCGCCACGCGTGCGCCGCCGCGTCCCGGTCGCCGTTGCGCTCCAGCAGGTGGGCGCGGACCGCGGCCAGCCGGTGGTGCGCCGCGAGCGGTCCGTCGTCCAGCTCGGCCAGCAGGTCCAGGGCCGCCCGCGGGCCGCGCACCTCGCCCAGCGCGACCGCCCGGTTGAGGGTGACGACCGGGTTGGGTGCCAGCTTCTCCAGCAGGTCGTACAGCGCGAGGACCTGCTGCCAGTCGGTGTCGGCGGCCGACGGGGCCTCCGCGTGCACCGCGGCGATCGCGGCCTGAACCTGGTACGGGCCGATCGGGGCCGTGGCCAGGGTCCGGGTGATCAGCTCGGTGCCCTCCGCGACGGCGCTGCGGTCCCAGGCCGCGCGGTCCTGCTCGGCCAGCGGGACCAGCTCGCCGTCCGCCCCGGTGCGGCCCGGCCCCCTGGCCTCCGTCAGCAGCATCAGGGCGAGCAGCCCGGCCACCTCGCCGGCCTCGGGGGTTCGCTCGTGCAACCTGCGGGTCAGGCGCACCGCGTGCCCGGTCAGCTCGACCCGCCGCAACGCGGGCCCGCTGGTGGCCGCGTACCCCTCGTTGAACATCAGGTAGAGCACGTGCAGCACCGCGGCGAGCCGCGCGTCGAGCTCGGGCCCGGACAGCGGGGCGAACCGGGCGCCCGCGTCGCGGAGCCGCTGCTTCGCCCGGACGATGCGCTGCGCCATCGTCGGCTCGGGCACCAGGAACGCCGCGGCGATCTCCGCGGTGGTCAGCCCGCCGACCGCCCGCAGGGTGAGGGCGACCTGCGCGCTCGGGCCGAGCGCGGGGTGGCAGCACAGGAACAGCAGCTCCAGCAGGTCGTCGCGCACCGGCTCGGCGTCCGGCGGCGGCGTGACGAGCGCGTCGCGCGGCGTTGCGTCGACGAGCGCGGCCTCGCGGCGGCTGCGGGCGGCGTCGGTGCGCAGCTGGTCGACGTACCGGCGCAGGGCGACCGTCCGCAACCATCCCGCCGGGTGCTCCGGCACGCCGTCCCGCGTCCACACCTCCAGCGCCGCGAGCAGGGCCTCCTGCAGCGCGTCCTCGGCACGGGCGAAGTCGCCGTACCGGCGCACGACGGACCCGAGGGCCTGCGGCGCGAGCTCGCGCAGCAGGTCCTCGACGTCGCTAGATGTCGCCACCGTCGCGCGTCATCAGCGGCCACACCTCCAGCCCGCCGCCCACCGTCGTGCCGAACCGCAGGGCGGGGTACGACCGGGCGATCTCCAGCGCCCGCGCCTCGTCGTCGACGTCCACCACGAAGTAGGAGCCGACGTACTCCTTCGCCTCCAGGTACGGCCCGTCGGTGACGATCGGGCCGTCGCCACCCATGCGGACCGCGTGGGGCCGGGTGACCAGGCCCTGGCTGTCCACCAGCTCCCCGGACGCCCGCAGCCCTTCGCTGAACGCGTCGACCTCGCCGACCAGGTCGGCGAAGTCGGCGGCGGGAAGGCTGTTCCAGATCCGCTCGTTGCCGTAGATCAACATCAGGTACTTCACCGCAGCTCCTCGACGGCCGGGACCGGTGGGTGTGCGGGATAGTGTCCCAACCCATGAGCACGCCAGATCCGGCCCCGAACCCGCACGCCACCGCCGAGCAGGTGGCGGCGGCGCGGCACGACCGGAAGCTGGCCAACGTGCTCTACCACGACTGGGAGGCCGGCACCTACGACGAGAAGTGGTCGATCTCCTACGACGAGCGCTGCATCACCTACGCCGCCGACCGCTTCCGGTACGCCGCGGGCGAGCGGGCCTGGCCGTACGGGCGGGCGCTCGAGCTGGGCAGCGGCACCGGGTTCTTCCTGCTCAACCTCATGCAGGCGGGGATCGCCACGCGCGGATCGGTCACCGATCTCTCGCCGGGCATGGTGCAGGCGGCACTGCGGAACGCGGAGCACCTCGGCCTCGACGTCGACGGCCGGGTCGCCGACGCCGAGCGCATCCCGTACGAGGACGCGACGTTCGACCTGGTCGTCGGGCACGCGGTGCTGCACCACATCCCGGACGTGGAGCTGGCGTTGCGCGAGGTGCTGCGCGTCCTCAAGCCGGGCGGGCGGTTCGTGTTCGCCGGCGAACCGACGCGGATCGGCGACCGCTACGCCCGGCGGCTCGGCTCCCTCACCTGGAAGGCCGTCACCACGATCACCAAGCTGCCCGCGCTGCAGGGGTGGCGGCGGTCGCAGGAGGAGCTCGACGAGTCGTCCCGCGCGGCCGCGCTGGAGGCGGTGGTGGACATCCACGTGTTCGACCCCGACGAGCTGGAGGCCACCGCGCGCCGGGCGGGCGCCGGGGACGTGCGGGTGGTCACCGAGGAGCTCACGGCCGCGATGGTCGGCTGGCCCGTGCGCACGTTCGAGGCCGCGGTGCCGCCGGGGAGGCTCGGGTGGGGCTGGGCGATGTTCGCGTACCGGTCCTGGCAGCGGCTGTCCTGGCTGGACGCCAACGTGCTCGCGCGCGTCGTCCCCCGCGCGTGGTTCTACAACGCGCTGGTGACCGGGACGAGATGACTCCGACCGGCGCCGACGTCGAGCACCCGCTCGAGCCGCTGTGGCGCGGGATGCTCGTGTACCGGGTGCTGACGCTGGTCAGCGCCTCGGCCGTGCTGCTGGTATCCCTCGACGAGTACGCCTCGACCACGGGAGCGGTGGCGGTGGTCGCCGGGATGGTGGCGTGGACGGCCGGCTCCGGCTACGCCTACCTGCGCAGGCCCGCCGGGCCGGACCGGCGCGGCCGGGTCGCCGTCGCCGACGTCGCGGTGACGGTCGCGGTCATGGCCACCACGCCGGTGGTGCAGACCCCGGCGCAGTTCGCGGGCGACGCGCCCGTGGTGGGCTCGATCTGGACGTCCGGTGCGGTGCTGGCCTGCGCGATCGCCTTCGGCGTGCCGGGTGGGATCGTGAGCGCGGCGGTCGTCTCCGCCGCGCTGGCGGGGTTCCAGGCGACGCTCCAGGACGAGCTGTACGACATCCAGCTGCTCGCGCTCGCCGGGCTGACCATCGGGTTCGCCTCCACCGTGCTGCGCCGCTCCGCCGAGCGCGTGCGCCGGGCCGTCGCCTCCGAGGCCGCCATGGCCGAGCGGGAGCGGCTGGCCCGCGCCGTGCACGACGGGGTGCTGCAGGTCCTCGGGTACGTGCGGCGGCGCGGCCGCGAGCTCGGCGGCGCGGCGGGCGAGCTCGGCACGCTGGCCGGGGAGCAGGAGGTCGCGCTGCGCACGCTGCTGACCAGCGGCTCGGCGGCCGTCGACGAGCGCGGCCACCGCGACCTCGCCGCCGCGCTGCGCGTGCTCGCGTCGTCGCGCGTCACGGTGTCGGCACCCGCCCATCCCGTCGAGCTGCCGGCGCACGCCGTCGACGAGCTGGTGGCCGTGGTGAGCACCGCGCTCGCCAACGTCGCGTTGCACGTCGGCGCGGAGGCGCCGGCCTGGGTGCTGCTCGAGGACGTCGGGGCCGGCGTGGAGATCAGCGTCCGGGACGAGGGGCCGGGCATCCCCGAGGGCAGGCTCGCGGCCGCCGAGGCGGAGGGGCGGATCGGGGTGGCCCGGTCGATGCGCGGCCGCGTGCACGACCTCGGTGGCACGATCAGCTGCGAGACCGGGCCCGGCCGGGGCACCGAGTGGATCATCGAAGTGGCGCGGGAGGACCGGGCGTGACGGACGGGATCACGGTGATGGTGGTCGACGACCACCCGATCTGGCGCGAGGGCGTTGCCCGCGACCTGACCGAGCGCGGCCTCGACGTGGTGGCCACCGCCCCGGACGCGGACGCCGCCGTCCGGATCGCCCGCGCCGTGCGGCCGCGCGTCGTGCTGATGGATCTCAACCTCGGTGAGACCACGGGCCTCCAGGCGATCGAGGGGATCCTCGACGCCCTGCCCGAGACCCGGATCCTCGTGCTCTCGGCGAGCGGCGAGCACGCCGACGTCCTGGAGGCGGTCAAGGCGGGGGCGGCGGGCTACCTCGTGAAGTCCGCGAGCGCGGAGGAGCTCCTCGCCGCCGTGCGGCGCACCGCGGACGGCTTCCCGGTGTTCACCCCGGGCCTCGCAGGCCTGGTGCTGGGGGAGTACCGCAGGCTCGCGGGGAGCGACCGGTCCGGCCCCGCGGTCCCGGCGCTCACCGAGCGGGAGACCGACGTGTTGCGCCTGGTCGCGAAGGGTCTCACGGCCCGACAGATCGGCGAACGGCTCGGTGTCTCGCACCGCACCGTCGAGACCCACGTCCAGAGCACGCTGCGCAAACTTCAGCTGCACAACCGCGTTCAGCTCGCCCGGTACGCGATCGAGAAGGGCATCGTCGAGGAGTGAGCACGGCCCGTCACCGCCTGCGCCGTACGGGTGATCACATCTGAACCGGCTCCGCGGACCCTCCCTCTTTGGGAGGATCCGGACATGATCGTGCGGCGGTGGGCGGCGTCGGCCGGATGAACCCTCAGGCTTCCGCCGTGCTCGTCACCGCAGCGTGCGACGTCCCGGACGTCGCGGCGGCACTCGTGCACGCGGGTGTCGACGTCGCCGGCAGCACCGGTCCGGCGGGGGCGCTCCCGCTCGTCGAGGAGCACCACCCGCAGGTGGTCGTCGTCGAGCTCGACGGTGGCTCAGCGGTCCTCGGCACGGTCGCGGAGCTCGCGGTCGCGGTTCCCCAGGTCCCCCTGCTCACCCTCTCCGCCGTGTCCGATCACGCCGTCGCGCTCGCCGCCGTGCGCGCCGGGGCGACCAGCCACCTCGCTGGCCCGGTGGAGCCCACGGAGCTCGCGGGTGCGGTGCGGCGCACCGCCGCCGGGGAGGTGGTGTTCAGCCCCGGCCTCGCCGACGTGCTGCTCGAGGAGTTCGGCCGCCCGGCCGCCGAGCGCGAGCGCCAGCTCACCGACCGGGAGTCCGACGTCGTGCGGCTCGTCGTGGAGGGGTTCACGGCGCGCCAGATCGCCACCCGCCTCGTGCTCTCCCCGCGCACGGTGGAGAACCACGTGCAGAACGTCCTCCGCAAGCTGCACCTGCACAGCCGGGCCGCGCTGGTGCGCTACGCGATCGAGCAGGGCCTCGCCTGAGTTCCCCGGGATCAGCCGAGGCGGCGCAGGCGCTCCAGGATCTCGGCCAGCACCTTGTCGGTGTCGGCGTCCATGGCCACCTGCACCGGTGCGCCGGAGCCCGCGGGCATGCCCACGGTCGCGCCGCGGGCCGGGCCGAGGTCGCAGGCCACCGCCATCGGGGTCGGCGTCGGGCGCAGCGTCCCGGGGAGCACGGCCTCCAGCACCGCCACCGCGTCGTGCACGGCCACGGCGTCGATGCCGTAGCGCTCGCGGAACGCCGCCCGGTAGTGGGTGATCACGCCGGCGAGCGCGGCGCCGCGCGGACCGCCCGCGGCGAGCGCCTCGATCCACTCGGGGCCCGCCGGGCAGCGCAGGGTGAGGTCCAGCGGCACCATCGTGACCGGGACGTCGTCCTGCGTGAGCACGCGGTGCGCGGCCTCCGGGTCGGAGTACGCGTTGAACTCGGCCGTACCTGTGGTGTTGCCGGCGCCCAGCGAGCCGCCCATCCAGACGATCCGCCCGATCCGCGGCGCCAGCTCCGGGTGCGCCGCCAGCAGGAGCGCGATGTTCGTCAGGGGCCCGATCGGCACGAGCGTCACCGGCCGGTCGGACGCGCGCAGCACCGACGCGAGCAGTTCCACCGCGGGCTGCGGCCCCGGGGCCACCGGCTCGGGGAGCGTGGTCGCCCGCCCGCCGAGCCCGTCGTTGCCGTGCCATTCCGCCGCCCGCTCGCGCTGCGGATGGACGAGCGGGCGCGCGGCACCCGCGGCGATCGGGATGTCGGCACGGTCGTACAGCGCGAGGAGGCGGCCCGCGTTCGCGGTGGTGAGGTCCAGCGCGACGTTGCCGAAGACCGTCGTGACGGCCTTCAGCTCCACCTCGGGCGACGCGAGCGCGAGCATGATCGCGACCGCGTCGTCGACCCCCGGGTCCGTGTCGATCACCATCGGTGTGCTCACAGGACGGCCTCCAGTTCGGCGACGGTCGGCAGCGACGGCTGCGCGCCCGCCTTCGTGACGGCCAGCGCCCCGGCGGCGCAGGCCCGGCGCAGCGCCTCGCTGTCGGAGGCGCCGTCGAGCAGCGCGACGGTGAGCGCCGCGGTGAACGTGTCGCCCGCCGCGGTGCCGTCCACCACGGTGACGGGCGGGGGCTCCGCACGGGCCACCTCGTGACCACCGCGGCGCAGCACCGCGCCCTTGCCGCCGTAGGTGACGGCGACCGCGCCCGCGGCGTCGAGCCCGTCGATCGCGGCGTACTCGGCGGAGTTGACGACCATGAGGTCGACGCGGCGGATCAGCTCGGGGTCCAGGGGCCGCGCGGGCGCCGCGTTGAGCACGACCATGCCCGTGGCGAGCCGCACGGTGTCGGCGACGGCGGTGTCCGGGATCTCCAGGACCGTGAGCACGGCGTCGGCGTCGCGGACGTCGTCCGGCGTCACGGTGAGGCCGGCGTTGGCCCCGGCGATCACCACGATCGTGGTCTCGCCCGCGTCGTCCACGGTGATGAGGGCGTGGCCGGTGGGCTCGCCCGGCTCGCGGCGCAGGCGGCCGAGCTGCACCCCGTCCGCGGCGAGCAGGGCGAGTGCCTCGTCGGCGGCCGCGTCGGTGCCCACCGCGGCCACCATCGTGACGTCGGCGCCCAACCGCCGTGCCGCCAGGGCCTGGTTCGCGCCCTTCCCGCCGGGCACCCGCCGCAACCCGCTCGCGGCGAGCGTCTCGCCCGGCTCGGGAAGGCGTGGCACCCGGGCCACGAGGTCGAGGTTGACGCTGCCGATCACGGCGATCCGGGACACGCCGCAGACGTTCGCCGATCACCGCCGCCGGCGCAAGCGGCCCGGCCCGCGTCATAGGGTCGCGCCCATGACGAGCATGTGGGGGGCGCCGCTGCGCCACCGGTGGGGACGCGCGGGTCGGCGCGACCCGCGGCAGGCCCGCTTCCTCACGCTCGCCTCGCTGCGCTGGGTGCTCCGCCATCGCGCGTACACGCCCTGGTACCTCGTGCGCTACTGGCGGCTCCTGCGGTTCCGCCTCGCCAACCCGCACGTGGTGCTGCGCGGCATGGTGTTCCTCGGCAAGCGCGTGGAGCTGCACGCGCGCCCCGGCTACGGCCGGCTGGAGATCGGCCGGTGGGTCCACATCGGCGACGGCAACGCGATCCGCTGCCACGAGGGGTCGCTGCGCATCGGCGACAAGGTCGTGCTCGGGCGGCAGAACACGATCAACTGCTACCTGGACGTCGAGATCGGCGCCGCCACGATCGTCGCCGACTGGGTGTACGTCACCGACTTCGACCACCGCACCGAGGACGTGCACTCACCCATCAAGGACCAGGGCATCGTCAAGACGCCGGTGCGGATCGGCCCCGACTGTTGGCTCGGCGTGAAGTCGACCGTGCTGCGGGGTTCCCGCGTCGGCCGCGGGTGCGTGCTCGGCGCGCACGCCGTCGTCCGCGGTGACGTGCCGGGCTACTCGATCGCCGTCGGCGCACCCGCCCGCGTCGTGCGGGACCGGAAGGCCGACTACGACGCCGCGGCGAAGCAGCGCGCCGCGCTCGCCGACGTCGCCCGCAAGACCGCCGCCGCGGTGCAGGAGAGGCTTACCCAGCCCTGAGCAAGCCGGGCCTGCTGCATCGCTCATCTCCCGGTGCGGTTCGATCAGCGGAAACGGGACCTCGCGTGCACCACGCAGGGGCCGCAGCGACGCTGAGGTGCGACTCGCAGCCCATGATCAGCCCGAGCAGCACACCGTGAGGTACTGCTCGGACCGGCCGACGGCCGGTTGCCGCGTTCCGCGGAACACCCCGCGTCCCGACGCGTGGCGACCTTGATCGTCGAGTGCGGTCACAGAGCCGCACGGATGCGGCCTGAGGACCGCATGCGCTGATCAAGCCTGGGCAGCGCACCCCCGATTCGGCAACATCCTCCAAGTGAGCGTGACGTCCCGATCCTGGCGATCACGCCCGCGGCCCCGCCTCCGGTGGCGCCGCTCGCCACGGCCGGAGTTGCTCAGGACCTCCTAGCAGTCCCTCGTAGGTGTGAGCCTCGGCATGCCGAGATCGTTGCGGGAACGAAGCCGGCACCCACTCCGTTGGTCACGGTGGAATCACAAACCGTTCCGAGAGGAAGCGTTCCGACCATGAAGGACGCCACCGTCCGCCGCCTGCAGGAGCTGGAGGAGGAGTACACCTTCGCGGTGAATGCGGCGGTAGGCGAGAACCGCGACGACCTCGTGGAGCAGCTCGCCACCGAGTACCCCGACGCGGCACTCGACGTGCTGCGCAGCAGCGCGGCCTGAGCTAGTGGTTCCCGGCGGGAACCACTAGTCCCGCCCGAAGGCGTTCCCGGTAGGGATCTTCGGGCGGCCCGGCTCGGCCGCGCCGCCCCGGGCGGCCGTCGCGTACACCGACGCGGTGTCCTCGGCGATGCGCCCCCACTCGAAAGCGCTCCCCAGACGCTTCCGCGCAGCGCGGGCCCGGCGGACGGCAGCCGCAGGGTCGTCGAGAACGGCACCCGCGGCCGCGGCCAGGCCGGCGATGTCACCGGGCGCGAACGACAGACCCGTCTCGCCGTTCACCACCACCTCACCGAGGCCACCCGCCGTGGAAGCCACCAGCGGCGCACCCGCCGCGGCGGCCTCCAGCGCCACGATCCCGAACGGCTCGTAGCGGCTCGGCAGCACCACCGCGTCCACGGCGCGGAGCAGGGCCGAGAGGTCGGCGTCGGGCAGGTGGCCGGTGAACGTCACGCTCCGGCGCACCCGGCGCTTCTCGACCGCGGCCACGAGCTGGTCGTGGGCGGTCCCGGTGCCGGTCACCACCACCCGGGTGCCCGGGTGCGCGCGCCGGATCCGGGGCAGCGCCGCGATCAGGTCCTGCACGCCCTTCTCGTACTCCAGGCGGCCGAAGTACATCAGCACGGGCGCGCCGCCGGGCGCGTACCGCTCGCGCACGGCGCGCACCCGGGCCGCGTTCGCCTGCCAGCGCCGCGGCGCGATGCCGTTGTGCCGCACCACGATCGGACCGGGGTCCACGTCGAACAGCTCGGCCACCTCGGTCCGCATGGCCGCGGAGCACGTGATCAGCGTGTCGGCGCGGTGCGCGAGCCACCACTCGGCGGAGTGCACCTGCCGGGACAACGGCGAGGAGAGCCAGCCGGCGTGGCGACCCGCCTCCGTGGCGTGGATCGTCGCGACGAGCGGGACCTCGAGCACCTCCGCCAGCGCGATCGCCGGGTGCGCCACGAGCCAGTCGTGGGCGTGCACCACGTCCGGGCGCCAGGACGGGAGCAGCCGGGTCAGCGCGGCTCGCAGCATCCCGTGCCCCATCGCGAGCGTCCACGCCACGAGGTCGCGGTCGAACTCCAGGTGCGGCGGGTCCTCGGCCGCGCGCAGCACGCGCACGCCGTCCAGCAGCTCGTCGCTGGTCGGGTGCGTCGAGGCGTCGCTCCCCGCGGGCTGCCGGGAGAGCACCACGACCTCGTGCCCGGCCGCGGCCAGCTCCGTGGCGAGGGCGTGCACGTGCCGGCCCAGCCCGCCGACGACGACGGGCGGGTACTCCCACGAGACCATCAGCACGCGCACCCGTGGAACCTACCGGTGGGTAGCGGAAACGGTCGTGAGCAGGCCCCGGGCGTCGAGGTGGCCGAAGACGGCGTCGTCACCGCCCCAGCCCGCGACGCGGCGCTCGGCCGCCCGCCTGCGGCCGCCGGCCAGCAGGCCGGCGAGCTCCTCGACGCGCGCGGCGTGCCCCATCGCCCGCTCGCGGGCGTAGCCGGCCGCCGAGTCCTTGCTGACCATGAACGCCCAGTCGCTCGACAGCGCGAGCAGAGCCTCGGTCGCCACGGCGTCGCGGACCGGGTCGCGCGCGAGCCCGGGGGCCGGGACGCCGAGCAGCGCCTTCTGCACCCGCTCCTGCACCGCCACCAGGTCGGCGACCTGCGGGCCCGCCCAGACCCGCCAGTCCTTGCCCGACCCCCACGACGACGCCGGCAGCGCCACCGGGGACCCGACCAGCCCGGCGTCCGCGGCACCCCGCAGCGTCGTGACCCGCACACCGGCGTCCGGCAGGGCGCGCAGCACCGAATCCAGCCATGCGGGGCCCTCGTGCCACCAGTGTCCGAACAGCTCGGTGTCGAACGCCGCGACCGTCAGCCCCGGCCGCCCGAGCCGCTCGCGCAGCCCGGCGAGCCGATCCCGGACCACGCGGACGAAGTCGGCGGCGTCGCGGGCCACGGCCACGGCGGCGCGCGCCGGCTCGTAGGGCCGCTTGGCCTCCGGGGGCACCCGCCGCCCCGTCACCCGCGCCGGCTTGAGCCCCGACGGGTGGTCGTAGGTGTGGAAGTCGCGGTAGTCGCGCCCGCCTGGGTAGCCCGACCGCGGTGACCAGACCCGGTAGGTCACCTCGAGGTCGCGGCCGAACGCCAGCACGTCCGAGTCGGCGACGGGCCGGGCGAGCGCCGTGTCACCGCGCAGCGTGGGGCCGTCCACGAGGAAGCGCCGCACCCCCGCCGCCGCGTACCCGCGCTCCATGCCGGGCGCGTAACCGCACTCCGGCGCCCATATCCCGGCCGGCCGGGACCCGAGCCGCACGGCCGTGTCGGTGAGCCCGGTCTCCAGCGCGAACGCACGCACGTCGGGCTGCAGCAGGGGGCCGAACGGGTGCGTCGCCGGGCCGCCGAGCAGCTCGAGCGCGCCGGCGTCCGCCAGCCTGCGCAGCAGCGGGGACGCGCCGTGGCGCCAGTCGCGTTCGAACACCTCCAGCGCGGCCGTCGCCGACCGGTGCTCCCGCGCGGCGTGCCCGGGCAGGCGCGCGGCGGCGCCGTGCGCCCGCAGCAGCCAGCCGCCGAGCCAGCCGTGCACCCCGCGCAGGCAGTGCGGGTCGTCGAGCTGGGCGGCCAGCACCGGCGTGACGCCGAGCGTGAGCAGCTCCCGCCTGCCCTCGGCGGCCAGCCGGCCCACGAGGTCGAGGACGGGCAGGTAGGCGTGCGCCCAGGACTGGTACAGCCACTCCTCCCCGACGGGCCAGCGGCCGTGGTGCGCGAGCCAGGGCAGGTGGCTGTGCAGGACCAGGCAGAACGTCCCGACGGGCTCGGTCACACCGGGAACGCTACGTGCGTTGCAGCAAAGCCACTTTCACGCAAGCAGATGGCGTAAATGTGGCTTTGCTGCAACGGCCACCAGGTCCAGGCTCGCGTCCACCTCCGCCGCCTGCAGCGCGAAGTCGGCCGCCGTCACCGACTCGACATCCGCTCGCAGTGCGGCGGGCCACCTCCCACCGCCGAGCGCGACGGCCACCTGGGCGTCGACGAGCGAGCCGCCGTGGCGGGCGTCGAGCTCGCGCAGCCGCGACCCGTGGTGCAGGCCGTGGACCTCGACATCGGCGAAGCCCGCGTCCCGGACGAGCCCGGCGAGCTCCGCGGCGGACAGCTCCCGGGTGTGGAACGGGTTGAGCGGGGTCTCGCGGCCCGGGGAGAACGTGAGGCGGTTCGGCGTGGACAGCACGAGACCGCCGCCGGGGCGCAGCACGCGGAAGCATTCGCGCAGGAACCGTTCCTGCTCCCACAGGTGTTCGATCACCTGCAGCGACACCACGACGTCGCACCCCTCGTCGCGCACGGGCAGGGCGACGAGGTTCGCCCGCGCGACGCCGGCGCGGGGGTAGCGGTGGGCGACGTGGGTCGCGGTCAGCGGATCGAGGTCCAGCGCGAGGACCCCGGCCGCGACCTCGGCGAGCATGCCGGCGCCGTACCCCTCGCCGCAGCCGGCCTCCAGCACCAGCGCACCGGCGCACCGGTCCCGGAGCGCGAGGTAGACGGCTTCGTGCCGCCGGAACCAGTAGTTCTCCTCCGGGATGCCCGGCACCGTGCGCTCACCGGTGAGGGGGAGGGACGGATCGGGGGTCATGCCGCGCGCGGGGCGTACATGATCACGCCGACGCCGACGAGGCAGATCGCCGCGCCGATGACGTCGTAGCGGTCGGGCCGGAACCCGTCGAGCACGACGCCCCAGAGCAGCGCGCCGGCCACGAAGATGCCCCCGTAGGCGGCGAGGATCCGGCCGAAGTGCGGGTCCGGCTGGAGGGTCGCGACGAAACCGTAGGCGCCGAGGGCGAGCACCCCGGCGCCGATCCAGAGCAGGCCGCGGTGCTCCCGCACGCCCTGCCAGACCAGCCAGGCACCGCCGATCTCGGCGAGCGCGGCCAGGACGAACAGGGCGACGGAGCGCACGACGGTCACGGTCCCAACCCTAAGGCTGTTGCCGGAATGGCAAGCAACGTTGCCATCGCGAGCGCGCGGGGGCACCGTGCGCTCATGCACCAGCACACAGCGGCCACCGACCCGACGAAGAGCGCCGAGCGGTACTGGGAAGAACGCTACGGCGACGAGGAGCGGGTCTGGAGCGGCCGGCCGAACCCGCTCCTCGTCCGGGAGGTCACGCCGCTCACGCCCGGCACCGCGCTCGACCTCGGCTGCGGTGAGGGCGGGGACGCGATCTGGCTGGCCGCCCGGGGATGGCAGGTCACGGCCGTCGACATCTCCGCCACGGCGATGCGCCGGGGCGCGGACCACGCGCGGGACGCAGGCGTCGCGGAGGGGATCCGGTGGGAGCGCCACGACCTGTCCCGGTCCTTCCCGGAGGGCTCGTTCGACCTGGTCTCGGCCCAGTTCCTCCACTCGCCGGTGGCCGCCGACGGGGAGCGCGACGGGATTCTCCGCCGGGCCGCGGCCGCGGTGGCGCCGCGCGGCGTCCTGCTCGTCGTCGGTCACGCCGGCTGGCCGTCCTGGCAGGAGGAGCCGCCGTTCGACCACCACTTCCCGACCACCTCCGAAGTGCTCGACGCGCTGGACCTCGAGCCGCAGCGGTGGGTCGTGGAACTGGAGGAGGTGGTGGCGCGCGACTTCCCCGACCCGGACGGCCGCCCGGGCCACCGCGAGGACAACGTCCTGCGCGTCCGGCGCCTGGGGTAGGGGCCCCGCCGAGTGGACTTCGCACACCAACTATCGGCTTCGCACAAGGCCCGCCTTGTGCGAAGCCCAGGATGGATGTGCGAAGTCGGCCGGGTGAACGGTCGGAGGCCCACCCGGCCGCGGAGCGCGTCAGCCGGCCGGCGGGGGCCGTGGCGCGCCGCGGACGGACAGGACGCCACCGACGTCGTGCATGAGCCAGGCGAGGAGGATGCCGTCCTCGAGCGTGAGGGGCACCCGCGGGCCCTGCCAGCTCAGCAGCGCGGTGGGGCGGCTCCGCAGCGCGTCCCGCAGCATCGCGGCGAGCTCCGGGGTGGCCCGCACGGCGATGCCGTCGTAGCTGACCTCCTCGCCGATCGGGATCCCGTCGGTGGCGTCGGCGCCGGTGCGCAGGACGTAACCGCAGCCCTGGCGGTCGTCGTATCCCGTGACGATCATCGGCGCCGCCCCGGGACGGTTCGGGAGGGCCGGCGGGCTGCGTGATCGAGCACGCTCACCACACTGCCACCGGTCACGCGCGGGAGGCGGTCTCGCCCGGGTCGGGCCGATACGGACATGCGCGGCTCCGCGGGTCGGGTGGCCGGACAGTACTCGCGGAACCGTCCGGCCGTACCCCCGCCGCGGCAGGTTCGCCCGTAGGCGTTCCGGGCCGCCGCCGGACGGAGTCAGCGGCGGCGCAGGCGCGAGAGGAAGCTGCGGGCGCGCTCGCGGTTGCGCGGGTCGGAGGCCATGCGCCGACCCTGGTCCGTGAGGCGCCGGCCCTGGGGGCTCGCGAGAAATGTGCGGATTCGGTGCAAGAGCGGCATAAGTCCCAGTTACCCATAGTGGTGTCGCCTCACACGGTGCGGGTGAGGAGTCTCACCTGCGGGGCGTTTGCCGCGCCGCTACCCGCTGGTAACAATTGCCCGAACCGGGCGTCCGGCGCGCCGAAGCCGCGTTGTGATGGCATTGTCGGCGCGGGGCGCCGAGCGTCCGACAGGCCCATCGCGGCACGTCCGCACCGGCAGGAGGTCGAAGAGGTCCGATGAACATCGTCGTGTTGATCAAGCAGGTGCCCGATACCTACTCCGAACGGAAACTGCGCTCGGACGGCACCTTGGACCGCGACGCCACCGACGCGGTGCTGGACGAGATCAACGAGCGTGCGGTGGAGGCGGCCCTGCAGCTGAAGGAAGCTCACGACGGTTCCGAGGTCACGGTGTTGACCATGGGTCCGGACCGGGCGACGGACGCGATCCGCAAGGCGTTGTCGATGGGTGCGGACAAGGCGGTGCACCTGTCGGACGAGGCCCTCGCGGGGTCGGACGCGGTGCAGACGGCGCGGGCGCTGGCGAAGGCGATCGGGACCGTCGAGGGTGTCGACCTGGTGGTGGCCGGTAACGAGGCGTCGGACGGGCGGTCGGGCGCGGTGCCGGCGATGGTGGCCGACGTGCTGGGCCTGCCGGCGTTGACCCATGCCCGTGAGGTCACCGTGGACGGGTCGACGGTCACGGTGCGCCGCGAGACCGACGACGGGGTCACCACGTTGACCGCCGGGTTGCCGGCGGTGGTGAGCGTGAACGAGAAGATCAACGAGCCGCGGTACCCGTCGTTCAAGGGGATCATGGCGGCGAAGAAGAAGCCGGTCGCCACGTTGGGTCTGGCCGATGCGGGTGTCGACGCCTCCGAGGTGGGGCTGGCGAACGCCCTGTCGAGCGTCACCTCGTCGCAGCCCAAGCCGCCGAAGAGCGCGGGCGAGAAGGTCGAGGACGAGGGTGACGGTGGTCAGAAGGCGGCCGCGTTCCTGGTCGGCCAGAAGCTCATCTGACCCGCGTTCGACGAGAAGGAGACAAGCTCATGGCTGAGGTGCTGGTCCTCGTCGACCACCTCGAGGGTGAGATCAAGAAGAGCACGTACGAGTTGTTGACCGCGGCGCGGTCGCTGGGTGAGCCGTCGGCGGTGGTGGTCGGCCCGGCGGGTACGGCGGGCAAGCTGGCCGACGGGTTGAAGGAGTACGGGGCGGCGAAGGTCTACGTCGCCGAGTCCGATTCGGACGAGTTCCTGACGCCCGAGGTGGCGGTGCTGTCGTCGCTGGTCGAGGACAAGGGTCCGGCGGCGGTGCTGATCGGGGTGTCCGCGGACGGCAAGGAGATCGCCGGCCGGGTCGCGGTACGCACGGGCTCGGGTCTGCTGGGCGACGTCGTCGCCGTGACACCGGAGGGCGCCACGCACTCGGTGTTCGGTGGCGCGTACACCGCGGAGGCGAAGGCGAACGGCGCCCACCCGGTGATCACGGTGCGGCCGGGTTCGGTGGAGGCCGAGCCGGCCCCGGGCGCGGGTGTCGAGGAGTCGGTGGCGGTGTCGGCGGGTTCGGGGCGGTCGGCCACGGTGGTGAGCCGGGAGCCGATCACCGGTGGGGACCGGCCGGAGCTGACGGAGGCGTCGGTGGTGGTCTCCGGTGGCCGTGGTGTGGGGTCGGCGGAGGACTTCTCCGTGGTCGAGGCGCTGGCCGACTCGTTGGGTGCCGCGGTGGGGGCGTCGCGGGCGGCGGTGGACTCGGGTTACTACCCGCACCAGTTCCAGGTCGGGCAGACCGGCAAGACGGTGTCGCCGCAGCTGTACATCGCGTTGGGCATCTCCGGTGCGATCCAGCACCGGGCCGGGATGCAGACGTCGAAGACGATCATCGCGGTGAACAAGGACCCCGAGGCGCCGATCTTCGAGATCGCCGACTTCGGCGTGGTGGGTGACCTGTTCAAGGTCGCACCCCAGCTGACGGAGGAGATCGCCAAGCGCAAGGGCTGATCACAGCGCCATCGACGTGCCCCGGGCGGATCATCGCCCGGGGCACGTTGCGCTGTTCACCCTCCTGCCATCCCCTCGTCGATGCGCTCGGGTACGGGTGTTGCTTCAGGCCCGTACCAAGACCCCGTGACCTCGACGCAGGTGCTCGCCCGTACGCCGCAGTCGGATACCTCCCCCCGCTACTCCCTGCTGCTCTCGACGGAACCGGACGAGGTGCGCGCCGCCCAGCGCCTGCGCCACCGCGTCTTCGCCGAGGAGCTCGGGGCCGTCCTGCACACCCCGGAACCGGGGCTCGACGTCGACCGGTTCGACGCCTTCTGCGACCACCTGCTGGTGCGCGACGAGGGCAGCGGCGAGATCGTCGGGAACTACCGGATGCTGCCGCCCGCCGCGGCCGAGCGGGCCGGCGGGTTGTACTCCGCGAACGAGTTCGAGCTGGGCGAGATCGCGCCGCTCCGCTCGTCGCTGGTGGAGACCGGGCGCTCGTGCGTGCATCCGGACCACCGCAACGGGGCGGTCGTCGGCCTGGTCTGGGCGGGTCTCGCGCGCTACATGTTGCTCACCGGGCACCGCTGGCTGGCGGGCTGTGCGAGCGTGCCGCTCGCCGACGGCGGGGCAGCGGCATCGGCGGTCTGGGACCGCGTGCTGGCGCGGCACCTGTCCCCCGAGCCGTACCGGGTGCAGCCCCTGAAGCCGTGGCAGCCGCCGGTGCTGCGCCGGCCCCGCCGGGTCGCGATCCCGCCGCTGTTGCAGGGCTACCTGCGGTTGGGGGCGTGGGTCTGCGGGCCGCCGGCGCTGGACCCCGACTTCGACTGCGCGGACTTCTTCGTCCTCCTCGGCCTCGACCACCTGGACGAGCGCTACGCCCGGTTCTTCTTCGGCGACTCCTAGGTGTCCCCCGCCGGAAGTCCGCCGAATGACTCGGCGGCCCAGCTCCACCCTGCGCGCACCGGTCGACGACCCGAGTACGCCCGGTACGAGGGCCGCCGCCCGGCACCCGCAGCGAGAACCTGGATCCACCGACCTGCCCGACGAACTTCCGGCGGGGGACACTAGTGCCCGGCCACCCCCCGGCCCCGGCGTCCGGCTGGCTGCCGGTGTCACCGTGCGGGCCCGGCTGCCACGCGCCCGTCGACGGTGCCGGTGCGCGGGCGCCGCTCGTGCCGGCCCGCCTCTGCGGCCTGGTGGCCGTGCTGGTGGGCGCGCTCGTCGGCGGCGCGCTGCTGCCGGGCGCTGCACGGGCCCGCTGGCTCCGCGTTTCCTACCGGGCGGTGCTGCGGTGCAGCGGCGTGCGGCTGCGGGTGGCGGGCGAGCTCGGCGACGGCGGTGAGTTGCTCGCGGTGAACCACCTGTCCTGGATCGAGGTGCTCGCCGTCGGGACGCTGCGCCCGGTGCGGATGGTGGCGAAGCGGGAGATGGGTGACTGGCCCGTGATCGGGGGGATCGCGCGGCGCAGCGGGGCGCTGTTCGTCGACCGGGCGGGGCTGCGGGGGCTGCGGGCCACGGTCGCGGCCACCGCCGACGCACTGCGGGCCGGTGCCGACGTCGCGGTGTTCCCCGAGGGCACGACCTGGTGCGGCGCTGCCGCGGGACCGTTCCGGCGGGCGGTGTTCCAGGCCGCGATCGACGCCGGCGCGCCGGTACGGCCGATCGCCGTCGTCCTGCGCCTGCCGGGTGGGGACCGGACGAGTGCCGCGGCGTTCGTCGGCGAGCAGACGCTGTGGGACTCCCTGATGCGGGTGCTGCGGCTGCCCGGCCTCGAGTGCGAGCTCACGATCCTGCCCGCGCTGCCGCCCGCGGCCGACCGCCGGGAGCTGGCCCGCCGGGCGGGCGACGCGATCGCCGCGGTGACGGAGGTGCCCCACCCGACGGTGCGCCGACGCCACGAGCGTGCGCCGATGGCGGCTTAGCGGCGCCATTTGCCCGTCCAACGGGCGGGCGCCACCGCTGCCCGGGGGCGGCCCGTCGCGGCGACTATCCTGGCCCGGACCGATCTACCGGGGGAGGTGGCCGCCACGAGCGCGATCTACCTCGACCACGCCGCCACCACGCCGATGCTTCCCGAGGCCGTGGCGGCGATGGCTGAGGCACTCACTCACACCGGCAACGCGTCCTCGCTGCACTCGGCCGGCCGGCGCGCGCGCCGCGACGTAGAGGAGGCGCGCGAACGCATCGCCGCCGCCGTGGGCGCCCGGCCGTCCGAGGTGGTGCTCACCACCGGCGGCACGGAGAGCGACAACCTCGCCGTCAAGGGCCTGTACTGGGCGCGGCGGGATGCCGACGAGCGCCGCACCCGCGTGCTCGTCTCCGCGATCGAGCACCACGCCGTGCTCGACGCCGCCGATTGGCTGGGTGCGCACGAAGGCGCCGAGGTCGAGCTGCTGGACGTCGACGACGTCGGCAGGGTGCGCCCGGAGACGCTGCGCGCCGCCCTCGCGAAGGAGCCCGAGCGGGTCGCGCTGGTCTCGGTGATGTGGGCCAACAACGAGGTCGGCACGGTCAACCCGGTGCGCGAGCTCGCGGCGATCGCCCACGAGTTCGGCGTGCCGGTGCACACCGACGCGGTCCAGGCCGTGGGGGTGCTCCCCATCGACTTCGCCGCGTCGGGCGTCGACGCGTTGTCGCTCACCGGCCACAAGCTCGGCGGCCCCATCGGGGCGGGCGCGCTGCTCCTGGGCCGCGAGGTGGTGCTCACCCCGTTGCTGCACGGCGGCGGGCAGGAACGTGACGTGCGGTCCGGCACCCTCGACACCCCCGCGGTGGTGGGGCTGGCCACCGCCGTGGAGCTCGCCGTCGCGGACGCGCCCCGGCGGGCTCCGGCGCTGGCGGCCCTGCGCGACGACCTCGTGGCCCGGATCACCGCCGTGGCCCCGGAGGCCACGCTGAACGGCGACCCGGGCACCGGTGTGGTCGAGGGCGGCCCGTCGCGGCTGCCCGGCAACGCGCACCTGTCGTTCCCGGGGTGCGAGGGCGACAGCCTGCTCATGCTGCTCGACGCGCAGGGCGTCGAGTGCTCCACCGGTTCGGCGTGCACGGCCGGGGTGGCGCAGCCCAGCCACGTGCTGCTCGCGATGGGGGCCGACGAGGCCACCGCCCGCGGTTCGCTGCGCTTCACGCTCGGCCACACGTCCACCGCCGCCGACGTCGACGCGGTCGCCTCCGTGATCGGTCAGGTCGTGGAGCGGGCCCGGCGGGCGGGCACGGCGGTGGCTCGATGAGGGTGCTCGCGGCGATGAGCGGTGGTGTCGACTCGGCCGTGGCCGCTGCCCGTGCCGTCGACGCCGGGCACGACGTGGTGGGCGTGCACCTGGCGCTGTCCGAGACCCCGGACGCCCTGCGCAGCGGTTCGCGCGGCTGCTGCTCCCGAGAGGACGCCGCCGATGCCCGCCGCGCCGCGGACGTGCTCGGCATCCCGTTCTACGTCTGGGACTTCGCCGCGCGCTTCCGCGAGGACGTGGTGGACGACTTCGTCGCCGCCTACGCCGAGGGCCAGACCCCCAACCCGTGCCTCCGCTGCAACGAGAAGATCAAGTTCGCCGCGCTGCTCGACAAGGCGCTGGCGCTGGGCTTCGACGCGGTCTGCACCGGCCACTACGCACGGCTGGTGGCAGGCGAGCTGCGGCGGGCCGTCGACGCCGGCAAGGACCAGTCGTACGTGCTCGCCGTGCTCACGCCGCACCAACTGGCGCACGCGATGTTCCCGATCGGCGACACCCCGAAGCCGGCCGTGCGGGCCGAGGCCGGCGTGCGCGGCCTGCGCGTGGCCGACAAGCCCGACAGCCACGACATCTGCTTCATCCCCTCCGGCGACACCCGCGCGTTCCTCGGAGCGCGGCTCGGTGTCCGGCCCGGCGCGGTGGTCGACGCCGCGACGGGTGCCGAGCTGGCCCGCCACGACGGCGTCCACGGATTCACGGTCGGGCAGCGCAAGGGGCTGGGTGTCGACGCCCCCGCCGCCGACGGCCGCCCGCGGTACGTGCTCGGCATCGAGCCCGCCACCGGCACGGTGACGGTCGGGCCGGCCACCGCGCTCGACGTCCGCACGATCGAGGGTGCGAGCCCGGTCTGGAGCGCCGGTGCCGCGCCGGGGGCCCGGTTCGACTGCGTCGCGCAGGTCCGCGCCCACGGCGGCCTGGCCGCGGCGGTCGCCGAGCCCACTCCCGGCGGCCTGCGCATCGAGCTGGAGGAGCCCTTGCGCGGCGTCGCCCGTGGCCAGGCGGTCGCGCTCTACCGCCCCGACGCGGCAGGCGACGTCGTCCTGGGCAGCGCCACGATCACCGCCACCGGGCCGTGAGCGGTAACGAGTGCTCCGGCACTCGTCACCACCCACGACCGTGGTAGACCAGCGCCCGTGAGTACCGATCCGCTCGAGGCCGCCCTCGCCGCGGCCGGCTTGGCCGGCGCCACGCCGGGGGAGACGGTGGGCGGCGGCGCGTTCGTCGTGCCCGGCAGCCCCGACGCCGATGAGCCGTCCGCGCCGCCCGCGCGCTGGCCCGACGGCGCCGCGACCGGCGTCGGCTCGATGCCCGGCACCGATCCGCGGGAGGCCGCCGCCACGGTGGTGGGCGAGCTGCCGCTGTTGCCGAACCTGCCGGAGCTGCCGGCCCGTGGCGTCGGAGCGGACATGATCGGCCGGACGGCGGGGCTGCTCGTCGACCTCGCCGTGGAGGTCGTGCCCTCCGGCTACCGGGTCGCGGCGCGGACCGGGCGGGACCACCGGAGGGCCGTCGACCTGCTCCGCGGCGACCTCGACGCGTTCGACGAGGCCTGCGAACCGGCCCGGCCGGGCTGGGTGAAGGTGCAGGCGGCCGGGCCCTGGACGCTCGCCGCCGCGGTGGAGGTGCACAGCGGTCACCGCGTGCTGACCGACCCGGGCGCGGTCCGGGAGTTCACCGCGAGCCTCCTGGAGGGGCTTCGCGCCCACGTGGCGGAGGTGGCCACCCGCACCGGCGCCCACGTGCTCGTCCAGCTCGACGAGCCGACGCTGCCCGCTGTGCTGGCGGGCGTGCTGCCCACCGCGTCCGGTTACGGCACGGTGCCCGCGGTCGGGCGTACGGAGGCCCAGGACGCCCTGCGCGAGTTCGTCTCGGCGCTCGGGGCGCCGGTGGTCGTGCACTGCTGCGCGGACCGGCCGCCCGTCCGGTTGCTCGCCGGCACGGGCGTGGTGGGCGTCGGGATCGATGCCACGCTGCCGGTCCTCCGCGGGGAGACCGCGCTGCCGGCGGCCCTCGACGCGCTCGGCGAGGTCTGGGACGCCGGGACGCCCCTGCTGCTCGGGCTCGTGCCGGCGCGGGAGCCCGCGGCCCGGCCGGAGCTGCGCGACCTCGCGCGCCCTGCGTTCGACCTCGCCGACCGGCTCGGGTTCGACCGGGCCCGCCTCGGTGCCCTCGCGGTCCCCACACCCACATGCGGACTCGCCGGGGCGACCCCGGCGTGGGCGCGGCGGGCGATGGCGCTCGTCCGTGATCTCGGGCAGGCGTTCGTCGACCCTCCCGAGGGCTGGTAGCCACCACCGCTCTGGCACCGTTGGTGGGGTGAGCCCGCAGAGCAAGGGACGGAAGCGCAAGCAGTCGGGGGCGCGGAACCAGGGCATGCCGGACGGGCCGGAGGCGGTGATCGCCCGGATGGCCCAGGCCGCCATCCGCGACGTGGAGGCCGCGTCCGACCTGCTCGAGGCCGAGCTGCATGCGTCGGGCGTGCTCGGGGCGTGGTGGGGGAAGCATCTGGTCGGCGCCGATCCGGACGTCGTCCTCGGCGAGGCGCTGGTGGCGTACGCGGGACGGAAGCGGCGTCCGGGCGCGGTGGGCATGCTCCGGCTGATCGGGTCGCTCGGCACCGAACGGCAGCGCGAGCTGGCCACCGCCGCGGCCGAGGAGCTGGTCGCGCGCGGGACGGGCGAGCCCGGCTGGGTGCGGGAGATCGGCACCGAGCGGGTGACCGCGGCGTGGGCGTACGGCGACGTCTTCGGGGACCAGACGAGCGTGCAGCTCGTGGTCGAGCGCTCCGGTGCCCGGCACGGGGTGGTCACGCTGATCGACCACACGCTCGGCGGCATCGTGAAGGACACGTTCGTCACCGCGGAACCCGACGCGGTCCTCGCGGACATCCGCGGGATCGACGACGCCGTCACCGAGATCCGCGAGCTCTCGCCCGAGGCGGCCGCCGCCCTGCTCGTGCCGGCGTTCGCCCTGACCGACGAGCAGGGGCGCGCCGGCCTCGAGCCGCCCGTGGACGAGGAGTTCGCGCCGTCCCGCGCCGTGGCCGTGGCCCGGGTGCGGCAGCTCCCGACGCCCGTGCCGACGCCCGTTCCCGAGGAGCTCGATGCGGCGGCGGAGGCCGCTGTCGTGGCCGAGTTCCTCGGCTCGGGCGAGGCACGGGACCTTCCGCCCGCGGCCCGCGGATGCGCCGAGCTGCTCGTCGAGTTCGGGTCCTCGGTCGATCCCGCCCGGCCGCTGCGCGTCGGGCCCGGCCTGATCGACCTGTTCCTCGACGAGACCCTCAACGAGGGGCCGGAGATCTCGGACGACGAGTTCGAGGCGCTTCCCGCGACCGTGCTGGCCTGGGCGAGCTGGGCCGGACGGCGCGCCGAGCTCCCCGAGACGGCGCTGGCCGTCCTGCGGGACGAGGTGGACGACATGGTGTGCTCCATCGGCCGTCCCAGCGACGCCGAGCCGGTCGCGTCCGACGTCGCCGACGCCTACCTCGCCGGCCTGGACCTGGACGACGTCCGGCCGGAGGACCTGCCCGACCTGCTCGAACGCCGGATGTTCGCGGCGCCCACCGTTGGCACCCGCATCGGGGACGAGCAGTTCCCGTTCCTCGACCCGAGCGACCCGGACGACCGCGGCATGCTGATCGAGGGGGAGCACCCGGAGTACCACCGGGCGCTCGCCGATCCCGACTCCGACACCGTCGACGGGGTGAACCCCCGCCTGCACATCACGGTGCACGAGATCGTCGCCAACCAGCTGTGGGACGACGAGCCGCCGGAGGTCTGGCAGGCGGCGCGGCGCCTGTCGGCCACCGGCATGGACCGGCACGACGTGCTGCACGCGATCGGCGAGGTGGTAGCGAAGCACCTGTTCGGGGTCATCGTCGAGGACGAGCCGCCCGGATCCGACCGCTACGTGGAGCACCTCGAGAAGCTGGGTCGCACGGAGGACGCCCGCGTCGTCCCACTGCGCCGGAAGCGGTGAACGCCGGTTGCCGCCGGATGTCGGTCCTCGTCGCTAACCTCTGCTCGTGAGCACTGACACTGACGTGCGCGAACGGCACGCGCGGCTGGCCGCGGAGGTGGCCGACCACCAGTTCCGCTACTACGTGCTCGACGCGCCCGTCGTCTCCGACGGGCAGTTCGACGCGCTGTGGCGCGAGCTGGTCGATCTGGAGAGCGCCCACCCCGAGCTGGTCACCCCCGAGTCGCCCACGCAGCGGGTGGTCGGGAAGTTCGCCACCGACTTCGCGGCGCACGACCACCTCGAGCGCATGCTCAGCCTCGACAACACGTTCACCGAGGACGAGCTGCGCGCGTGGGCCGAGCGGATCACGCGCGACGTCGGGGAGGGCAAGCTCCACCACCTGTGCGAGCTGAAGATCGATGGGCTCGCCGTCAACCTGCTCTACGAGGACGGCGCGCTCACCCGTGCGCTCACCCGTGGCGACGGCCGCACCGGCGAGGACATCACACTCAACATGCGCACCCTCGAGGAGGTGCCCGACCGCCTCACCGGCACCGACGAGTTCCCGGTGCCCCGGGTGGTGGAGGTGCGCGGCGAGGTCTACTTCCGGCTGGAGGACTTCCAGGCGCTCAACGCCTCCCTCGTCGAGGCGGGCAAGCCGCCGTTCGCCAACCCGCGCAATACCGCAGCGGGGTCGCTGCGGCAGAAGGACCCCAAGGTCACCGCCTCGCGCAGGCTCCGCCTCATCTGCCACGGGTTCGGCAAGCGCGAGGGGTTCACCCTCGAACGCCAGTCGCAGGGCTACGACGCGCTGCGCGCATGGGGCCTGCCGGTGTCCGAGCGCAGCGCCGTCGTCACCGGCATCGACGAGGTGCTCGCCCACGTCGAGTACTGGGGCGAGCACCGCCACGACATCGAGCACGAGATCGACGGCGTCGTGGTCAAGGTCGACGAGGTGGCGTTGCAGCGGCGCCTCGGCTCCACGTCCCGGGCGCCGCGCTGGGCGATCGCCTTCAAGTACCCGCCGGAGGAGGCCACCACCAGGCTGCTCGACATCCAGGTCAACGTCGGGCGCACCGGGCGCGTCACACCGTTCGCGCAGATGGAGCCGGTCGTCATCGCGGGCTCCACGGTCGCGCTGGCCACCCTGCACAACGCGCAGGAGGTCAAGCGCAAGGGCGTGCTCATCGGCGACCACGTGGTCATCCGCAAGGCGGGCGACGTCATCCCCGAGGTGCTGGGTCCGGTCGTCGACCTGCGCGACGGCACCGAGCGCGAGTTCGTGATGCCCACGCACTGCCCGGAGTGCGGCACCGAGCTCGCCCAGCAGAAGGCGGGCGACGTCGATCTGCGCTGCCCCAACGCCCGGTCCTGCCCGGCGCAGCTGCGGGAGCGGCTGTTCCACGTGGCCGGCCGTGGCGCGTTCGACATCGAAGGCCTCGGCTACGAGGCCGCCACGGCGCTGCTCACGTCCGGGGTGGTGCAGGACGAGGGTGACGTCTTCGGGCTCACGGAGGCCGACCTGCTGCGGGTCGAGCTCTTCCGCAAGAAGGACGGCGAGCTGTCCGCCAACGGTCACCGCCTCCTCGCCAACCTGGAGGCGGTGAAGGAGCGGCCGCTGTGGCGGGCGCTCGTGGGTCTGTCCATCCGGCACGTCGGGCCCACGGCCGCGCAGGCGCTGGCGCGCGAGTTCCGGTCGATGGACGCCATCGAGGCCGCCGCCGAGGAGGCCGCGCGGGCCACTGCCGAGGCCGGGTACGTGATCACCTCCGACGGCACGGCCGACGAACCGGGTGACGAGGAGGCCGGCGGCAGCGCGGCGCCGGCGGCCACCGGCGCCGAGGCGGTCGCCGCGGCCACCGAGGCAGCCGGCGAACCCACCGCGGACGAGCGGGCTGTGGCCGAGGAACGCGCGGCGCGCGACGCCGTGCGGGCGCAGGCCAAGGCGCTCGCCGCCGCGTTGGCCCCGATCGCGAGCGTGGAGGGCGTCGGGCCCACCATCGCGGCGGCCCTGCGCGACTGGTTCTCGGTCGACTGGCATCGCGAGGTCGTCCGCAAGTGGCGGGCCGCCGGGGTGCGGATGGAGGACGAGGCCGACGCGTCGGTCCCGCGCACGCTCGACGGGATGTCAATCGTGATCACCGGCTCGATGGAGGGCTTCTCCCGCGACGAGGCCAAGGAGGCGATCACCGCCCGCGGGGGCCGGGCCGCGGGCTCGGTGTCGAAGAAGACGGCCTTCGTCGTCGCGGGCGACTCGCCGGGGTCGAAGTACGACAAGGCGCTCGAGGTCGGTGTCCCGATCCTCGACGAGGCGGGCTTTCGCGTGCTGTTGGAGCGGGGCCCGGACGCCGCGAGGGAGGTCGCCACCGTCGAGAGCTGACCGGCATGATCATGCCCGGTGGCGGCCCGTAGGATCCGAGCGTCCGGTGACTAGGATCCGTGGGGATCGGGGGGTGCCAGGGTGCTGCAGGCGGTGCTGAACGGGTCGTGGCCCGCAGACGCGCACCCCTTGCTCCCGGTCACTCCGCGACACCTCGCCCGGGACGCGCGCGCGGTCTCCGAGCTCAAGGTCGGCTCGGTGCACGTGCACCCCCGCGACCCGTCCGGGCTGGAGACGCTCGACCCGGTGTTCGTCGGGGACACCGTGGCCGCGATCCGGGCCCAGGCACGTTCGATGGAGATCGGCGTCACCACCGGCCGCTGGATCGAGCGCGACCCGCGGAAGCGGATCGAGGCCGTGCTCGCGTGGGGTCACCTCGGTCTCGGGAAGCCCGACGTGTGCTCGGTCAACGTGCACGAGAAGGGCTGGGTCGACGTCTGCGCCGCGGTCCGCTCGGTGGGCATCGGCATCGAGCTGGGCGTGTGGACCAGCGGCGACGCCGTCACCCTGCGCGCCAATGGGGTGCCGCCCGGCACCACCCGGGTTCTCGCGGAGTCCACCGTCACCGACCCCAGCACGGCGGTGGCCGAGGGCCTGCGCATCCTGCGCGCGCTCGGTTCGATGCCGGTGCCGATCCTGTTGCACGGCGAGGACACGGGCGCGTGGCCGGTGCTGGAGCAGGCGATGCTGTTGGGCGTCGACACCCGGATCGGGTTCGAGGACGTGCTCGTCACCCGGAGGGGGCTCCTCGCCGCCGGCAACAACCACCTCGTGTCCGAGGTGCTCGATCTCCGCCAGGATCTCCAGCTGAGCGGCTACCGGATCTAGCCCACCCTCTTTGGGTTTCGCCACAGAACTGCGGCCGTGACCGTGGCCGGAGCCGTGGCATCGTGTGCGATGCGAGCAATAGCGTCGCCTGCATGGGAGTGCTCGGCGAGATCGGCAGGCGAGCTCGTGGGGCGGCGGCGCTGTTCACCCAACCGCTGCTGCCCGACGATCTGCTCGGCACGCTGAACCCGCTGTGGTCCACGAGCGAGCCGCATGCGCGCGTGGTGGGACTGCGCCGCGAGACCGCCGACACGACCACGCTGCTGTTGCACACCGCCCGCTCGCGCATCCCGCACCGGGCCGGCCAGTTCGTCGGGATCGGGACCCGGCTCGACGGCGTGTGGCAGTGGCGCACCTACTCCGTCACCTCCAGGCCGGGCGACGCGCGCCTCGCCGTCACCGTCACCGCGGTGCCGGGCGGCACCGTCTCCGGGGCGCTCGCACACCGCACGCCGGTGGGCACGCTGCTGCGGATCGCGCCGCCCGCGGGCGAGTTCGTGCTGCCGGACCCGGTGCCGGAGAAGCTGCTGTTCGTCACGGCGGGCAGCGGGATCACGCCCGTCATGGGCATGCTGCGCGACGTCGCGGCCGGCCGGCCCTGCGCCCTGGACGGTGCCGTCGTCGTGCACTGCGACCGCACACCGGACGACCTGGTGTTCGGGAGCGAGCTGCGCGCGCTCGCCGCGACCACCGGGCTGCGGCTCGTCGAGCGGCACACCGCCGCCGAGGGCCGGCTCACCCCGGACGCGCTCGCGGACGTCGTGCCCGACTGGGCGGCGCGCCAGGCGTGGGCGTGCGGGCCGGCGGGGCTGCTGGAGGCGCTCACCGAGCACTGGTCGCGCTACGGCGACCTCGAGGCGCTGCACGTCGAACGCTTCGTCGCACCCACGCCGGTCGCCGACCCGGGCACCGGTGGCCGGGTCACGTTCACGACCAGCGGGATCACCGCGGAGGCAGGCCCCGGCGTCGCGCTGCTCGCAGCGGGTGAGTCGGCGGGCGCGCTGCTGCCGAACGGCTGCCGCATGGGCATCTGCCACACCTGCGTCGGGCGGCTGCGCTCCGGTGGCGTGTGCGACCTGCGCACCGGCGATCTGCACGACGCCCCAGGCCAGATCGTCCGCACCTGCGTCTCCGGCGCCGCGGGCGACGTCGAGATCGAGCTTTGAGAAGTGGTGATGATCGTTGCGTAGCGGTGCCGGTAGCGGAACCTCAGACGTCCCCTCGCTCCGGGATCGCCTCCTCATGAATGCCGATTCACCACGTCGGCGCTGTCCTCGCGAGGAGACGTCTGAGAACCCGCGGCGGTGCCGGTTGCGTGCTCACCCAAGCGGCTTCGCCGCTCGTCAACCCCTGGAGCAACCATGACTCAGACCCCGAGTGCTGCGGCACACCTGACCGACGAGCAGGTCGAGGCGATCGGTGCCGAGCTCGACGCGATCCGCGCCGAGGTGGTCGGCACCCTCGGCGAACGCGACGCCCGCTACATCCACAAGGTCGTCGCCGTGCAGCGGGCCCTCGAGGTCGGCGGCCGGGCCACGCTGCTGTTCTCCCGGTTCCCCCCGGCATGGATCGCCGGCACGGCGGCGCTGTCCGTGGCCAAGATCCTCGAGAACATGGAGCTCGGCCACAACATCCTGCACGGCCAGTGGGACTGGATGCGCGACCCGAGGATCCACTCCACGACGTGGGAGTGGGACCACGCCTCCCCGGCCGAGTCGTGGAAGAGGTCGCACAACTACGAGCACCACACGTTCACCAACATCCGCGGCAAGGACCGCGACCTCGGCTACGCGATCATGCGGGTCACCCCCGAGCAGGAGTGGAAGCCGGTCTACCTGCTGCAGCCGATCTACAACGTCGGCCTCTCCATGATCTTCGAGTGGGGCATCGCCCTGTACGACCTCGAGGTCGAGAAGGCGCAGGAGGGCACCAAGTCGTGGGAGCAGGTCCGCAAGGAGGCCCGCGGTCTCTGGCGCAAGGCGCGTAAGCAACTCGCCAAGGACTACGTGCTGTTCCCGCTGCTGTCCGGCCCCGGGTTCCTCTCCACGATGGCCGCCAACGCCACCGCCAGCGTCGTGCGCAACATGTGGTCGCACGCCGTGATCTTCTGCGGGCACTTCCCGGACGGCACCGAGACGTTCGACGAGGACCGGCTCGAGGGCGAGACGAAGGGCCAGTGGTACGTCCGGCAGATGCTGGGCTCGGCCAACCTGTCCGGCGGTTCGCTGTTCCACATCATGACCGGCAACCTGTCGCACCAGATCGAGCACCACCTGTTCCCGGACCTCCCGAGCAACCGCTACGCCGAGATCGCACCGCGGGTGCGGGAGATCTGCGAGCGCTACGGCCTGCCCTACACCACGGGCTCGCTCCCGCGGCAGTACGGCAAGGTGGTGCGCAAGCTCGCCCGCCTCGCGTTCCCCGGTGGTGCCCCGAAGGCGGAGGTCACCCCGCTCCCGCCCCGCCCGAAGCCGCTCGGCGACCCGGTCCGCCTCGCCGGCTGAGCGCGCCGGGTCCCACCCTCACGCACACCAACTTCGGTGCTCACACATGAACTGCAGTTCGTGTGTGAGCACCACGGTTGGTGTGTGGCTCACACGAGGCTGTGATCCTCCGCGTAGACCTTGCGGCAGCCCGGGGCGCAGAAGGCGTGGTCGACCCCGTCGTGGGTGAGGGTGTACCGGGCTGTGGCCCACTCGACGGCCATCCCGCACACCGGGTCGATCGTGCTGCCCTCCGGGGCCACCGGCCGCTCACCGGAGTCGCGGAAGCCCTGCGTCATCAGCCGCACGATCTCGGTGCTCGCCATGGCGCGGCCGAGCGTGCCCACGCAGTGCTCGCGCAGGCCGATGATCTGCACGACGCAGTGCGGCTCGCGGCGCAGGCGGGTGGCGTCGGGCTCGGTGCCGGCGACGGCATCGGTGATCATGGGCACGATGTGGCCGGCGAACTCCGGGTTGCTCCAGGACCCCGGCACCGTGACCCGTACCAGGTAGCGGGGCGCCGGGCCCGCCGCCGGCCCGCCGGTGGCCCAGGTCCGCGGCTGCACGACCACGACGTGGATGAGCTCGCGTGTGGAGTCCAGCACCGAGTGCGGGGCCGCTTCCTCGAACGTCAGCGTCCGGAGGATGCGGTCGGCGAGCTCGCGCTCCGCATCGGCGGTGAGCGTGCGGCCGGTGACGAACACCTCGATGGTCATCATGCCCGGTGCTCCGTCCCGGCCGGGACCAGCGAGAGGAGCTCCTCCACCGACCACTGGTCGTCGACGTGCGCGCCGTGCTTGGCGGCGAGCACCCTCCCGTCGGGTGCGATCAGGAAGTCGGCCGGCAGGCCGAGGCGGCCGCCCTCCGGGGTGGTCGGCGGAGCGGGCCGCGCGTGGCGCCGGATGGCCTGCAGCTCCCACGCGACGGCGCGGACGATGGTCGGCCAGCCGCGCGGGTCGAGCAACGAGCGCGCCCCGTACTCCACGCCGAACTCCCGGTAGAGGACACGGTCGGGATCGGCGATCACGTCGAGCGGCAGGTCCGACGTGTAGGTGCGCAGCGTGTCGGCGCTCGAGTGGAAGACCACGACCTCGTGGACGCCGGCCGCCTCGACGTCCGCGAGCCGGTTGACGAACGAGCGCAGGTGCAGGTTGCACACGGGGCACCCGGCGAACCGGCGGAACTGCAGGTGGACCAGGTGATCGGGGTGCGGTACCGGCACCCGCGACCCGGCGACGGTGTCCAGCGTGCGGGGCGCGATGTGTGTGGGCGCCATGGATCCTCCTTAGGTGTACGAAGTACGCTTACGATCCAGTATGCGCGTACCTTGTACGCTGTCAAGTCGTGCCCCGCCCCCGCTCGCTCACCGACGACCAGCTGGTCGCCGCCGCACTCGCCGTCGTCGATCGCGAGGGGCTCGCGGCGCTCACGATGCGTGCGGTCGCGCGCGAGCTCGGCGTGGCCACGATGGGCCTGTACCGCTACGTCGCCGACCGGCAGGCGCTGGAGCTGCTGGTCGTGGACCACGTGTTCCGCTCGGTCGACACGTCGCTGCCGGACGCCGGCTGGCAGGAACGCGTCCGGGTGCTGCTGGACCGCATGCGGGTGGCGGTGGCCCGGCATCCCGCGGTCGTTCCGTTGGTGCTGCGGCACCGGCAGGCCGCGCCGGGCTCGCTGCGGCTGATCGAGGCCATGTTGTCGGTGCTCACCGAGGGCGGGCTCGACGGCGCCGACCGCGTGCTCGCCCAGCGCACGCTGATCGGCCACGTCCTCGGGTTCCTGCAGAACGAGCACTTCGCCGCGCTGTCGGGGCCGGGCACGATCGTGATGTCGGAGCTGTCCGCCGCCGACTACCCGCTCCTCGCGCGCACGGCTGCCGACGCCCGGTCGGTGCCGCCCGACGAGGAGTTCCGGCGGGGCCTCGACATCGTCCTGCGCGGCCTCTCGACGACCTGACCCCGCGGTCGCACACCAACTGTGGTGCCGGCACACCAACTGCAGTTCGTGTGTGGGCACCAAGGTTGGTGTGTGACGGCTGCGGGCGGGCTACCTCGCGGTGCGGCCCCCGGTTACGGGTGCTCGCAGCTGGCGCCTGCCTGCAGGGCAACCGCCAGCTCCAGGCGGGCCGCCGGGTCGTCCAGCGCCCCGCCGAACGTCTCGCGCAGGGCGGCGAGGCGGTAGCGCACGGTCTGCGGGTGCACGTGCAGCGCGGCCGCGGTGGCCGTGACGTCGCCGTGGGCGTCCAGCCAGGCGCGCAGGGTCTCCTCGGCGCGGGCGGCGGCGCCGGTCGGTAAGGCGCGCAGGGGGGCCAGCGCACGCTCGGTGAGCGCGGCGGCGAGGTCCGGGGCCGCGGCGAGCAGCAGGGGAACGAGGTGCTCGTCCGCGCGGACGAGGGGCGCGTCGTCGTCCAGCCGGTTGGCGGCGTGCAGCGGCCACGCGGCCTGGGCGAGGCCGGCCGAGCGGTGCGCCTGCGCGGGTTCGACCACCGGCCCGAGCACGGCACGCCGCTCACCGGCCGCACCGCGGACGCGGTCCAGCCAGGCCGAGTCCGCTTCCCCGCGGGCGGCCACGACGACGAGGCCCACGGGGTCCAGGTCGGCGCCCACCGCGCCGGGAAGGCGCGCGGCGACGGCCACCGCGTCGTCGACGACGAGCGCCGCGACCCGGGCCGGCACGGTCCAGCCCGCGGCCGCGGCGGCCCGTTCCAGCTCGGCTGGCGCCGCCGGTGGGGTCGGCCGGGCGAGCAGCTCCACGAGCGCGTGCCGGCGGGCCTGCAGCGACCCCGCCTGGCTGGCCTCCTCGTCCGCCCACCCGGCGACGGAGGCGGCGCTGATCTGCTCGATGTACCCGAACAGCGCCTCGGCCAGGTTGAAGATCACCTCCGGGGGAAGCCGGCGCGCGGTGGTGCTGGCGGCGAGGCGCTGCCAGAGCGTTCGGGTGCCCACCTGGTAGGCGGTCTGCAGGGCCGCGAGCGTGCGGCCCTCACGGTGCTCCAGCTGCCCGAGCGCCCGGTACACCCGGGCGTCGTCGAGGGGGTCGTCGCGGCCCAGCAGGTCGAGGAACTGGCCCAGCGCCACCGAGACGCCCTCGGTGATCCGGGCGCCGAAACGGCCCGTGAGCGGGCGGGCGTACTCGGGCACCTCGGCCCGGACGGCGGCGATGATGCCGTCGATCGTGCCGGCGAGCTCGGGCCGCAGGGCCGGGCCGACCCAGCTCGGGACGCGGGACCAGGGGCGGTCCACTAGTGGACCGTGCTCAAGGCCCGAGGACCGTGACGACGATGCCGGCCAGGTGGGTGAGGCGCGCCAGCTCGGAGGGCCGGAACGCCGGCCCGCCGGGCCGCCCGACGACGAGGGCGCGTGCCTTCGGCCCGAACGGCGCCGCCGCGAGCTCGGTGTCGAGCGCACTCCACGGCTCCGGCATCCAGTGCACGGCGGGGTCCAGCACCGTGGCCTTCTCCAGCGGCAGCCACGGCAGGTCGCCCGCGCGGGTCTCCGGGGCGGCCGGGCTCTCGGCGAGCCGGTAGGACGACCCGTTGTCCCGCACGGCGACGATCGCCCAGCCCGCGCGGAAGATCCGGGGCACGCCGTCGGCGAGCAACTGCAGGCCGTGCTCGGGGTCGCCGGCGATCTGGTCGATCAGCTCCAGCTCGTGGTGCGTCTCGAGCTTGCCCGAATGCGGCCGGACGGACTCGACCTCGACGCCGGGGACGGACTCGGCCGCCGTGATCAGGACGTCCGGCGGGCGGCCGTGCTGCAGCTCGACCGCGAGGTCGTCCACGGCATGGCCATGGGCCCGCTCCACGACGTCCACGCCGAGGATGTCGGCCCCCGCGTTGCCCAGCGCGGTGGCCACGGACCCGAGGCTGCCCGGCTTGTCCGGAAGAACGACCCGGAGCAGGAACGACACACCACACGTCCTCTCGCGTACGCGCCCCCCACCGCGGGACTCCTCCCGCGTCAGTCGGGGCGGTTCACGCGGCGGCACTGCTATGCGGATTGTGTCAGGAGCGAGCCGTTTCGGCACGAGGGCGGCAGCTCGTACCGCCCCCGATATCGAATGCGGCGACGACTAGACTCGCAAGGTGTCGATGCCAGCGCCCGGCGCGGCACGTATCGCCATCGTCCGCACCCGGTTGCGGGCCCCTGAGCACGCCAGTCCTGGAGGGACATGTCCGCCGAACCCGCGGCAGCGCACATCAGCCGGGAGGAGGTTGCACACCTCGCCCGGCTCTCCCGGCTCGCCGTCACCGACGCCGAACTGGATGTCTTCGCCGGCCAGCTCGAGGTGATCCTCGGTGCGGTCACCCGCGTGGGCGAGGTCGCTGCCGACGACATCCCGCCCACCTCGCACGCGGTGCCGTTGCAGAACGTGTTCCGCCCCGACGAGCTGCGCCCCGGCCTCACCCAGGAGCAGGCGCTGGCCTGTGCTCCCGCCGCGGAGGACGGCCGTTTCCGCGTGCCGCGGATCCTGGGGGAGGAGGCATGAGCGAGCTCACCAGGATGAACGCGGCGGACCTCGCCGCGAAGATCCACTCCCGCGAGGTGTCGGCCGTGGAGGTCGCGCAGGCCCACCTCGACCGCATCGCGGCCGTCGACGGCGACGTGCACGCGTTCCTGCACGTCGCGGGCGACGCCGCGCTCGCGTCGGCGGCGCTGGTGGACGAGGGCCTCGCCGTGGGCACCGCGCCCGCGTCGCCGCTGGCCGGCGTCCCGCTCGCGCTCAAGGACGTGTTCGCCACGATCGACATGCCCACCACGGCGGGCTCGAAGATCCTGGACGGCTGGCGTCCGCCGTACGACGCCACGGTCGCGGCCCGGCTGCGCGCCGCCGGCATCACGATCCTGGGCAAGACCAACATGGACGAGTTCGCGATGGGCTCGTCCACCGAGCACTCCGCCTTCGGCCCTACCCGCAACCCGTGGGACACCAGCCGCGTGCCCGGCGGGTCCGGTGGCGGCTCGGCGGCGGCCCTCGCCGCGTTCGAGGCGCCGCTCGCGATCGGCACCGACACGGGCGGTTCGATCCGCCAGCCGGCCTCGTTCACCGGCACCGTCGGCGCCAAGCCGACCTACGGCGGCGTCTCCCGGTACGGGCTGATCGCCTGCGCGTCCTCGCTCGACCAGGGCGGGCCGTGTGCGCGCACCGTGCTGGACGCCGCGCTGCTGCACGAGGTGATCGCCGGGTACGACCCGATGGACTCCACCTCGATCGACGAGCCGGTTCCTGCGGTCGTCGAGGCCGCGCGCCGCGGCGCGAGCGGCGACCTGTCCGGGCTGCGCGTCGGCGTGGTGCGCGAGATGTCCGGCGACGGCTACCAGCCCGGCGTCCGCGCGTCCTACGAGGACGCGCTGCGGCAGCTGGAGAAGCTCGGCGCGGAGCTGGTCGAGGTCTCCTGCCCGCACTTCGAGTACGGGCTGGCGGCGTACTACCTGATCCTGCCGAGCGAGGTGTCCTCCAACCTCGCCCGGTTCGACGCCATGCGCTACGGGCTGCGCGTCGACGGCGGTGCGTCCGCCGAGGAGGTCATGGCCGCCACCCGCGAGGCCGGGTTCGGCGCGGAGGTGAAGCGGCGCGTCATCCTCGGCACGTACGCGCTCTCGTCCGGCTACTGGGACGCCTACTACGGGCAGGCGCAGAAGGTGCGCACGCTCATCAGCCGCGACTTCGCGGCGGCGTTCGAGCAGGCCGACGTCCTGGTCTCGCCGACGACGCCCACCACGGCGTTCACCATCGGCGACAAGGTGGACGACCCGCTGGCGATGTACCTCAACGACCTGGCCACGATCCCCACCAACCTGGCGGGCACCGCCGCGATCTCGGTGCCGTCCGGGCTCGCCGACGGGCTGCCGGTCGGGCTGCAGGTGATGGCCCCCGCGCTCGGCGAGGCCCGCATGTACCGGGTGGCGGCGGCGTACGAGGCGGCCCGCAACGCCGAGGACGGCCCGCTGATCGATCGCGTTCCGGAGGTTGCCGCATGAGCGCGCCGACACTCGTCGACTACGCCGAGGTGCTCGAGCGCTTCGACCCGGTGCTCGGGCTCGAGGTCCACGTCGAGCTCAACACGCAGACCAAGATGTTCTGCGGCTGCCCCACCATGTTCGGGGCGGAGCCGAACACCCAGGTGTGCCCGGTGTGCCTCGGCCTGCCCGGGGCGCTGCCGGTGGTCAACCGCTCGGCGGTGGAGTCGGCCATCCGGATCGGGCTGGCGCTGAACTGCACGATCGCGCCGTGGGGCCGGTTCGCGCGGAAGAACTACTTCTACCCGGACATGCCGAAGAACTTCCAGACCTCCCAGTACGACGAGCCGATCGCCGTGAACGGGTACCTGGACGTGCCGCTCGACGACGGCTCCGTGTTCCGCGTGGAGATCGAGCGCGCGCACATGGAGGAGGACACCGGCAAGTCGCTGCACGTCGGCGGCGCCACCGGGCGCATCCACGGCGCCGAGTACTCGCTGCTCGACTACAATCGCGCCGGGGTGCCGTTGATCGAGATCGTCACGAAGACGATCTCCGGCACCGGGGAGCGGGCGCCCGAGGTCGCGCGGGCGTACGTCACGGCACTGCGCGACCTGCTGCGCGCGCTCGGCGTCTCGGACGTCCGCATGGACCAGGGCTCGCTGCGCTGCGACGCCAACATCTCGCTGATGCCGAAGGGTGCGACGGAGCTCGGCACCCGCACCGAGACCAAGAACGTCAACTCGCTGCGGTCGGTGGAGCGCGCGATCCGCTACGAGATGACGCGCCAGGCGGGCGTGCTGCTCGCGGGCGACCGCGTCGTGCAGGAGACTCGGCACTTCGACGAGTCCACCGGCACCACGTCGTCGGGCCGGACGAAGGAGACCGCCGAGGACTACCGGTACTTCCCGGAGCCCGACCTGGTGCCGATCGCCCCGCCGGCCGAGTGGGTCGAGGAGCTGCGTGCCACGCTGCCCGAGCTGCCGTGGGAGCGCCGTGGCCGGATCCGGCAGGAGTGGGGCCTCACCGCCGCCGAGCTACGCGACCTGGTCAACGCGGGCGCGCTCGAGCTGATCGAGGCCACCGTCGCCGCGGGCGCCCCGGCGGGCGAGGCCCGGTCGTGGTGGGTCTCCTACCTGACCCAGCAGGCCAACACCCGCGGCGTCGAGCTGGCCGGGCTGCCGATCACACCGGCCCAGGTGGCCCGGGTGATCGAGCTCGTGACGTCCGGCGAGCTGTCCAACAAGCTGGCGCGCCAGGCCGTCGACGGCGTCCTCGCCGGTGAGGGCGGGCCCGACGAGGTCGTCGCCGCGCGCGGACTGGTGGTCGTCTCGGACGACACCGCGCTGCTCGCCGCCGTCGACGAGGCCCTCGCCGCCCAGCCGGACATCGCCGAGAAGATCCGCGGCGGCAAGGTCCAGGCCGCGGGTGCGATCGTCGGCGCGGTCATGAAGGCCACCAAGGGGCAGGCCGACGCCAAGCGCGTGCGGGAGCTGGTGATCGAGCGCTGCGGCTGATCCGGTCTACTGCCGGTTGTCGCCGCCGGCTGCGAGGGGCTGGATCCGGATCACGCGGTCGTCGGAGGACACCGGCTCGCCACCCGCCTTGTTGACGGTGCCCAGCCAGAGCAGGCCGTCCGGCGCGAGGGTGGCTGCGGAGAGGCGGCCGTAGGTCTCCTGCAGGATCGTCTCGGGTGCGCCGACGAACAGGTTCTTCGCGTCGGACCGGATCACGAACAGCGACTCCGGCTGCACCTGGGCGACGGCCACGGCACCGTCCTGGGCCGTGCAGCCCGCGACACCGGGCCGGTCCGGCCAGCGCCAGGCGGGCGCCGGGAGCTCGCCGGGGACGACCAGGTGCAGCACGTCCTCGCCGGCACGCCGGTCGGTCACCCAGGCCGCGCCCCGCCGGGGGTCGACACAGATCCCGCCGGGGGACTGCAGCCCGGTGCTCAAGGTCGGCGAGAGGGGGTCCGGGTTGCCCTTGGCCGGGCGGCCCTGCACGTCGATGCGCAGCAGCTTCCCGGCCAGGGACTCGGGCGCGGGGGTGATCTGCCCGGCGTTGCCGGTGGCCACGAGCAGCGAGCCGTCCTCGTCGACGGCGAGCGCGCCGCTGTTGTTCGACGGGCCACGGGGGATGCCGGTGAGCACGGGCTTGGCCGGTTCGCCTGCCGCGATGCGCACGACGCGGTTGTCCTCGGGCGTGGTGACGTAGGCGTAGACGAGCTGGTCCTCGATGTAGGACGGCGACAGCACCAGCCCGGTGAGGCCACCACCGCCGGTGGGGTCCACCGGCACCGTGCCCACCAGTTCCGGCTCGCTGCCCTGCTCGACGCGCAGCACGCGCCCGGTCTGCCGCTCGCCGACGAGCGCCGTGGCCGCATCGGGGAGCACCGCGATGGCTCCGACCGGGTTCAGGCACGTGGCGATGACCTGGGGGTCGGGGTCCTGGCAGCCCGACGGCGGCTGCTGCGGGCCGTCCTGCCCCTCCTGCCCGGGCGGCTGCTGCGGCCGGGGCTGCGGTGTGGGCTCCGGCACCACCGGGGGCCCGCCGAGCTCGCCCGCGCCCTCCAACTGCTCGTGCCACTCGCGGGGGCCCTGCTCGGGGAACGTGGCACACCCACCGAGCGTCAGCACGAGCAGCGCCGCCGCGGCCGCGCGCCGCACCCGTCCTCCCACGGGGTCAAGGTTAGGTGGCGCCGGGTGAGCGGCCGGTGAATCGGGTGCCGTGGCCGGGGTGCTCGCCATTGCGGCAAAGCCACCTCGCCGACACGTGCTTGCGGCAAAGTGGCTTTGCCGACAACGGGGACGGCTACGCTCTGGCACCATGAGCGACCAGCCCACCTCGATCCTGCCCGGCGGGGGTGGGTTCGGTTCCCAGGAGCCTTCCCAGACCCGGCCCAACCGGCGGCCGCTGGCGTGGAACCCGGGCACCGACGTGGGCCTGCTCCTGATGCGCTTCGCCGTCGGCGGCACGTTCTTCGCCCACGGCATGCAGATCGTCACCGGGATGTGGGGCGGCCCCGGCATCGGGGAGTTCACCCGCACGCTGGAGGGCTTCGGCTACCAGCAGGCGCCGGTGCTGGCCTGGGTCGCGGGCCTCACGGCCCTGGTCGGCGGCGCGCTGGTGGTGCTGGGCCTCCTCACCCCGATCGCGGCGGCGGGCCTGCTCGCCCTGATGATCAACTCGGTGGCGGTGAAGGTCGGCAACGGCTTCTTCATCGCCTCGCCCGCCGGCCCGAACGCGGTGGAGCTGGACGTGGTGCTCGGCCTGGCCGCTGCCGCGCTCGTGCTCACCGGGGCGGGCCGGATCGCTCTCGACAAGGGACGCACCTGGAACGTCCGCCCAGCCTCATGGGGCGTGCTGGCCCTGATCATCGGCGTGACCGCCGCCGTGCTGGTGCTCGTGCTCCTGCGGTGACGCCGCCGGATTCCGCGTGGATCGACGCGGCCGCGCGGTGGGCGGGAGCGCCGGTCACGGTCACCGCGCGGGCTCCGCTGGCGGGCGGGTACGTCGCCGACACCGTCGAACGCATCGATCTGGACGTGGCCGGTCGGCCCGCCGCGGTCGTCCTCAAGCGGGCACGGCCGAGCGAGGTGGCCGCGATGCGCGCGCTCGCCGTGGTGCCGGGTGTGGACCGCCCGCGCCTGCTCGCCACCGGCCGCGACGACCACGGCGACTGGCTGCTCCTGCCGTTCTACGCGGGCGCCGCGCTGGACGGCGGTGCGGTGCCGGCGGCGGTGTGGGACGTGCTGGGCAGGGTGCACACCCACTGGCACCGCCGGCGCCCGCGCGGCATCCCGGTGGTCGACGCGGGCTGGTGGCGGGCGCTGGTCGCCGGGCACACGCTGCCCGCGGTCCGCGGCGCGCACGGCCGTACCGGCGAACCCCGCCTCGCCGAGATCGCCGAACTGCTCGAGGGATGGTCGACCGACGCCCGCCTCCGCGCCGCCCTCGCCCTGCTGCCGCGCACGCTGACCCACGGCGACGCCCACCGCGGCAACGTGCTGCTCGACCCGGACGGCGCCGTGCTGATCGACTGGGGCAACGCCCGCGTCGCCCCGGCCGGGCTGGACGTCGCGACGCTGGCCGCGCAGGGCGCCACCGCGCCGGTCACGTACGCCGCGCCGCAGCTCCCGCCGGCGCTGCGGGAGGTGGAGCGGCTGTGGGCCCAGGTCCAGGTGCACGTCCAGTACCTGGGCTTCGCCGCCGACCACCTGGGCACCGGACGCGTCGTCGAGATGGTCGACACCGCCGCCCGTGCCCTGGACGCGCTCGGCCCCGCGCTGACCACGGCGTCACGCGGGTGAGGTCGCGACCTCGGTGCTCAGGGTGAGCCGCTCCCAGTCGGTGAAGTTCCGCTGCAGCGCGTCGAGCTTGCCGCGGGCGACCTGCAGCGCGGCGGTGCCGAGGAGCAGCCGCAGCGGCGGCTCCCTCGCCTCGAGCGCGGCGACGACGGCCTCGGCGGCGCGGGCCGGGTCGCCGGGCTGCCGGCCGTACGTGGCCAGCGTCGCGTCGCGGCGTCTGCCCGCGGTCTCGGCGTAGTCGTCGATCCGGGTGGCGGACTGCCGCATCGACGGCCCGGACCAGTTGGTCCGGAAGGCCCCGGGCTCCACGATCGTGACCCCGATGCCCAGCGGCGCGACCTCCGCCGCCAAGGACTCCGACAACCCTTCCACGGCGAACTTGGTGGCGTGGTAGTAGCCGGTGGCGCCGAACGCGGCGAGCCCACCGAGCGAGGAGATGGTGACGACGTGACCGGTGCGCCGGGCGCGCATGCCCGGGAGGACGGCCTTGGTCACCGCGACGACGCCGAAGACGTTGGCCTCGAACAGCGCCCGCACCTCGGCGTCCTCGCCCTCCTCGATGGCGGCCAGGTACCCGTAGCCGGCGTTGTTGACCAGCACGTCGATCCGGCCGAATGCCTCTTCGGCGCGCGCGACCGCGGCCGAGACCTGCTCGGGATCCGTGACGTCCAGCGGCAGGGCCACTGCCCGGTCGCCGTGGGCGTCGACGAGGTCGGCGACGGTCCGCGGGTCGCGGGCGGTGACCGCCGCCCGCCAGCCACGGTCGAGGACGTGGGTGGCCAGCGCGCGGCCGAGGCCGGTGGAGCAGCCGGTGATGAACCAGACGGGGGATGGGTCGAGTGACATGCCTCCACGGTCGTGGCGCAACGCGCGGGCCACCAGAGTCCCGTCTTCCTGGGACCGCTGGTACCAGGCGGGCCCGCCGATGCGGATGCAGACTGGTGGGCATGGCGATCTCGGAGTTCGGGCGGGCCCTGCGCCGCTGGCGCGACCGGGTCCCGCCCGAGGCCGCGGGACTGCCGGCCGGTGGGTACCGGCGGGCGGCCGGGCTGCGCCGGGAGGAGCTGGCCCTGCTGGCCGGGATCTCCGTCGACTACATCACCCGCCTCGAGCAGGGCCGCGCGTCCCACCCGTCGGACCAGGTCATCGAAGCGCTGGCCAGGGCCCTGCGCCTGACGCCCGCCGAGCGCGACCACCTGTTCCACCTGGCCGGGATGACCCCACCGGGCCCGGAGACGGTGTCCGCCTACATCACCCCGAGCGTCCAGCACCTGCTCGACCGGATGCCCGCCACCCCCGTCGCGGTCTTCGACGCAGCCTGGACGCTGCTGGTGGCCAACCAGCCCTACGCGGCGTTGATGGGCGACCCGGGTGGATGGCGGGGCCGCGAGCGCAACGCCGTGTGGCGCAACCTGGTCGGTCGCGGCACCCGGGTCCGGCAGACCCCCGACTCCCGGCGGGCCCTCGAGGCCACGCTGGTCGCCGACCTGCGTGCCGCCGCCGGCCGCTACCCCGCCGACCAGCAGCTGCGGCGGCTGGTCGCGGAGCTGCGCACCGCCAGCGACCGGTTCGCCGAGCTGTGGGACTCCGGCGCCGTCGGCCACCACGAGACCGCGCGCAAGGTCGTCGACCACCCGCACGCCGGGCCCGTGACGCTGGACTGCGACATGCTCACCGTGGCCGGCAGCGACCTGCGCATCATGATCTACACCGCGGTGCCCGGCACCGAGGACGCCGAACGCCTCGCGCTGATCACCGTTCTCGGCACCCAGACCCTCACCGGGTGACTACCGGGGTGACTACCGTGTGATCATGCCGCGCTACGGCCCGATGTACGGCCCGGACATCACGTTCCTCGGCGTCGACCGCTGCACGATCGACGAGCCGGCCACCTACGCCGGCGCCGACGTCGTCGTGCTGGGCGCACCGTTCGACGGCAGCACATCCCACCGGCCCGGTACCCGTTTCGGACCGCAGGCGATCCGGACCGCCGACTACCTCCCGCCCGACGCGACCCGCCCCAGCCTCGCCCTGCGCGTCGACGGGCTGCAGGATCTGCGGGTGCTCGACGCGGGCGACGTCGAGATGTTCTCCGGCGACGTCGAGCGCAGCCTCCGGGTACTGGAGGAAGCCGTCACCACGGTGGCCCGGAACGGTGCGCTGCCGCTGGTCCTCGGCGGCGACCACGCCATCGCGTTCGCCGACGCGAAGGGGGTGGCCAACCACCGCGGGTACGGCCGGGTCTCGATGCTCCACTTCGACGCGGACGCCGACACCGGCGACATCCTGCACGGCTCGCTCTGGGGCCACGGGCAGCCGATGCGGCGGCTGATCGAGTCCGGCGCGCTGCGCGGCGACCGCTTCCTGCAGCTCGGGCTGCGCGGCTACTGGCCCGGCCCCGAGACGCTCGCGTGGATGGCCGAGCAGCACATGCGGTCCTACGAGATGACCGAGATCGGCGCCCGCGGGCTCACCGCCTGCCTCGACGAGGCCTTCGCGATCGCGGTGGACGGGTGCGACGGGGTGTTCCTGTCCGTCGACATCGACGTCTGCGATCCCGGCCACGCGCCCGGCACCGGCACCCCGGAGCCCGGCGGATTCTCGGCCCGGCAGCTTCTCGACTCCGTCCGCCGGATCTGCATGGAGCTCCCGGTCGTCGGCGTCGACGTCGTGGAGGTCTCGCCGCCCTACGACCACGCCGACATCACCGCGGCCCTGGCGAACCGCGTGGTGCTGGAGGCGCTCTCGGGGCTGGCGTGGCGGAAGCAGGGGAGCGGTCACGACCCCGCCAGCCCGCTGCTGGAGGGCCGCTAGCGCCGCAGCGCGTCGAGGTGCTCGCTGACGGGTCCGAACGTCAGCATGCCGCTGCCGGCCCCGGCGATCTCGCCGGCGGCGGGAGCGAGTGCCCGCTCGGCGCGGGCGATCGTCTCCGCGTCGCCGAGCACGAGCGCCGCGCGTCCGGCCAGGCACCAGAGGACTTCGAGCAGCTGGTCGGGCGGCGGCTCGGGAAGCGACCGCAGGGCGTCGGCGGCCGCGGCCGTGCGCCCGTCGGCGAGCAGGAGGTGGGGCCGGATCCAGGGTGCGTACGGGCCGGGGTCGTTCACCGGTCCGGGGCCCTCGCTTCGCCGCAGCCGCAGGCACACGAGAGCGAGGTCGAGCAGGCCGTGCTCGACGCCCGGCATGTCCGCGGCGGCGAGGAGCCGGGCGGCCTCCCGGTAGCGGGCCTCGGCGTCCGCGGCGCCGCCCTCGGCAGCGCGCACGGCGCCGAACCCGGCGACGAACACCGGCACCAGCGGGCTGTCGAAGCGCGCACCCGCTGCGGCCAGCGCCGCGGCTTCGGCGGCCGCGCCGTCGAGATCACCGAGCGCGCCGAGGGACTGCATCGTCACGAGGTGGCCGAGGATCGTGTAGGTGGGGAGTTCGTGCTCGGCGGCGAGCGCGCGGATCTCGCGGGCGATCTCCCCGCGCTGCGCGGCGAGGCCGGCCCGGTGGAACGACTGCATGATCCGGCCCGACAGCGCGAAGCCCAGCAGGGCGGGGTCGCCCACGCGCCGGGCGAGTCGCTCCGCCTCGCGGGCGACCGCCGGCCCCCGGCTGCCGGGCACCCCGCGCGTCTCGATCGCGATGGCGGCGAGCAAGCGGGCCCGGTCCGCAGGTGCATCGGCGCCCGGCAGGGCCCGCTCGGCGGCCGCGACGACCACCGCCGAGGACCGGGGGTCGTCCGAGCGGGCCCACACGCTGGGCACCCCGTAGCCGCCGATCACCCGGGCGGTCAGCGGGCTGTCGCCGAGTTGCTCGGCCACGGCGACGGTGGCCGCGTGGCGGGCCGCGGCCGCGCGGGGTCCGCCACCGTGGATCGCCAGGCTGCGCAGCAGCGAGGTCGTCGACTCCAACTTCGCGCGCGCCCCGATCGTCGCGCTGCGCTCCCATTCCGCGGCCGCGCTCGCCCACACGCGGTCCACAGCGGACGTCGGCAGGAGGCGGGGTGAGCGGCGCAGGATGTCGATCTCCATGGCGGCGAGCGTCGGGCCCGGGTCGATGCCGAGCTCATCGACGAGCTGGTGGCGGGCCCGGCGCAGGACGGCGAGCGCGTCGCCCGGTCGCTCGCAGCGGTACAGCGCCAGCGCGAGCAGCCGCCAGCCCTCCTCCCGCCACGGGTGGTCGGTGACGTGCGCGTCGAGGTCGGGCACGGCGGCCTCGGGCCGCCCGGCCGCCAGCCGGGCCCGTGCCAGCTGCTCGACGGCGCCGAGCCGCAGCTCGGTGAGCCTCCTGCGTTCCGATCGGAGCCATGCGGCGTCGGGGAAGTCGGCGTAGGCCGGGCCTCGCCACCGGTCCAGCGCCTCCTCCAGCGGCCCGACGGCGTCGGCCTCGGAACCGGACCGGGCGACCGCGGACTCGAAGCGCCACGCGTCCACGGACTCGCCGCGGAACGCGTAGCCGGGCCCGGCGGTGGCGATCATCCGGGCCCCGAGCGCGGCGCGGAGGTCGGACACGAACGTCCGTACCGCGCCGACCGCGCGCCGCGGGGGGTCGCCCGGCCAGAGGTCCTCGACCACGGCGGGCACCGGGACCGTGCGCCCGCGGGCCACGATCAGCCGCGCGAGCACCGCGCGGTGGCGGGGGCCCCGGAGGTTGAGCGGCCGGTCCTGCTCGTCGTACGCCGCGACGGGACCGAGAACCTGGATCCTCACCGCGTTCACCGGTGCTGACCGGATGCTGATCGGCCCCGCACAGACTCGGGGGCATGACCACCACGATCCCCGGCTTCCGCACCGAACTGCTGCCCGGCGCCGACGGGACCCGGATCAACGTCGCCGTCGGCGGCCACGGCAGCCCGGTCGTGCTGCTGCACGGCTTTCCCCAGACCCACCTCATGTGGCGGCATGTCGCGGCCGACCTCGCCGCCGACCACCGGGTGATCTGCCCCGACCTGCGCGGCTACGGGGCCAGCGACAAGCCCGCCGACGACGGGTCGGCGTACTCGAAGCGCACGATGGCCGCGGACGTCGTGGCGGTGGCCCGTCATCTCGGCGCGGACCGGTTCGCACTGGTCGGGCACGACCGGGGGGCGCTGGTCGCGATCCGGGCGGGTCTCGACCACCCCGACGCTGTCACCCACCTCGGGCCGCTGGACGTGCTGCCCACGCTCGACATGTGGGACATCCTGCACGGCGCGGACGCCGCGGTGGCGTTCCACCTGTACCTCATGGCGCAGCGGCCCGGTCTGCCCGAGGAGATGATCCACCGCAGCGCGGACACGTTCTTCGGCCACTTCCTCGACGTGTGGGCCCGCGATCCCGACGCGATCCCCGGGGACGTCCGCGCCGAGTACCTGCGGGCCTCGCGCGAGGCCGTGCCCTCGATCGTCGCCGACTACCGCGCGTCGGCCGGGATCGACCGCGAGCACGACCGTGCCGACCGCGCCGCCGGGCGGCGGCTCACCATGCCGGTCACCGTCGTCCAGCAGGACTGGGGCGCCGCCTTCGGCTTCGACGCCGCAGCCCTCTGGAAGGCGTGGACCGTGGACCTCGACCACCGGACCCTGGACGCCGGCCACTTCATGGCCGAGGAGGCACCCGCCGACGTCACGGAGATCATCAGGAGCTTGCTGGCCCGGTGAGGAGTGCCCCGGACCTGCCGGACGGCTCCCCGGTCCGCGCTGGTGGCCAGGGCCGCGTAGGCGCGCAGCGCCTTCGTGACCGGGCGGTCGCGGTCCTTCCGCTGCCACGGGCGCTCGCTCGCGTCCACCTTGGCGCGGCGCTCGGCGAGCACCTCGTCGGCGACCTCCACCTCGAGGACGCGCGCCCGCACGTCGATGACGACGGTGTCGCCGTCCTCGATCAGGCCGATCACGCCGCCGGCCGCGGCCTCCGGGGAGATGTGCCCCACCGAGATGCCGCTGGACCCGCCGGAGAACCGGCCGTCGGTGATCAGCGCGCACTTCGCGCCCAGGCCCGCGTACGCGCGCGGCAGATCGATGTCCGCTGGCCCATCCTGTGTCGACCGTTCGGTGACCGCAGATGGTGGTGGCGCATGATGAGCACGTCTCCTCCGGCTCGGGCCCGGGCAGCGGTCACGAGGCTGCGAGCCGGGCACGAGTGGATCGACCACCTGCTGCGTGCCGGCGAGCGGTACCACCAGCTCCGCGGCAACCACCTTGCCGCCGCGATCACGTTCTTCAGCGTTCTCAACGCGGTTCCGCTGCTGATGATCGCCTTCGCGGCGACCGGGTATGCGCTCGTCTTCAACCCGTCGTTGCTCGCCGCTCTCGAGGCCGCGATCGCCCGGGCCGTGCCGACGGAGCTGTCCGACACCGTCGAGCCGGTCATCGACGCCGCGATCGCGCAGCGCAACACCGTCGCGGGCATCGGGCTGCTCGCGGCCCTGTGGGCCGGCATCTGGTGGATGTTCAACCTTCGCGAAGCGGTCTCGGCGCAGTGGGCGATCCCGCCGCAGAGCCCGGCGTCGCCCCGGCGCCTGCTCTCGGACCTCGCTGCCCTCGCCGGGTTGTGGATCGCCGTGATCGGTTCCCTCGCGATCAGCGCGATCGGGACCGGTGCGGGGGAAGGCGTCCTGAGGCTCGCCGGGTGGCAGGGCGCCGCCTGGACGGAGACCACCCGGATCAGCCTCGGCCTGGTCCTCGGCCTCGTCGCCGACTGGCTGATCTTCTTCTGGATCATCACCCGGTTGCCCCGGACCCGGGAACCCGTTCGGGGCGCAGCGCGGGCGGCGCTGCTCGGCGCGATCGGTCTCGAGGTGCTGAAGCAGGGGCTGGTGATCTACCTGGGCCGGATCACCGGTTCCGTGGGCGGGACCGTCTTCGGCTCGCTGCTCGGGCTGCTGGTGTTCGCCTACCTCGTCTCCCGGTTCGTCCTCCTCGTGACGGCGTGGGCCGCCACCATGCGGGGCAATCTGGCGCCGGCACCGGCCGAGGTGCCGGTCGTCGTGCCGGTCGCGGTCCCGGCACGCACCGCACCGGGCCGGGCCGTCGCAGGAGCGATGATCGGCTCGATGATCATCGGTGTGTTGGTGGGGGCGCGCCTGGGCAACCGCAGGCGTCCTTGACCAGCGGTCCTGCGCCGAGGGCGATCCTCTCCGCCGCGTGGGACGTCGCCCGGGAGCACGGGCTCGCGGCACCGACCCTGCGCGAGGTCGCCACCCGCGTCGGCATGCGGGCGCCGTCGCTGTACTCCCACTTCGCGTCGAAGCACGCGATCTTCGATGCGATGTTCGGGCAGGCGTGGGAGGAGTACGACCGGCTCGCCGCGGACTCGGCGGGGCGCCTGCCGGACGAGCCGCGCGGCGTGCTCCGGGAGATCGCGCGGCCGGCTCCCAGTGGGCCAACGACCCGGGCGGGGACCGCTACGCCCGCCTCCTCGACCGCGCCGTCGACATGTACGCCGACGCCCTCCACCTGCCACCGGAGGAACCATGACCGTCACCGACACCCGCCCGACGGCCCACCCCGCCGCTGCCTGCTCGACCGGGAGACGGCGATGCGGCTCGCCGCCACCGAGTACGGCCGCGACCTCGACCAGCTGCGCTGCTCTCCGGACGCGGCCACGGGGAGGGTCTGCTCGGTGTCGAGGTGCCTTTCTAGGCGTCCGCGGTCGGGTCGGGGAGGCGGCCGCCGCTCACCGCGGCGAGCCGGGGCAGGTCGCGCAGGTGCACGGCCGGCAGGGCGAGCTCCGAACCGTCGTTCAGCACCGCGCTGACGCGGGCGGCGCCCGGGTTGCGGGCCCGGCCCAGGTGCACCGACGTGATGTCGCTCCAGGGCACGCGGCGGCCGCCGACCACCCGGCGCACGGTGACCGTCTCGGGGTCGGCCACGGTGCGCACGCGCAGCGTCCACACGATGATCCCGATCGGGATCAGGTAGACCAGCCACAGGAACGGCGCGGCGAACGCCACGGGGGTGGCGCAGACGGCGAACGTCAGCGCCGCGAGCACGACGAGCGGGGAGATGCGGAAGACCGCGCGCGGCGGTGGCTCGGGGGGAGCGCTCACGCCACCATCGTCGCATCGGGTCACGTCCAGGCCGCGACCACCAGCGTGAGGCCCACCGCGAAGAGCGCGATGCCGGTCCCGACGACGTGGACGTAGCGGTGCGGCCACCGCCGCAGCGCGACGCCGAGCAGGGCGCACGCCGTGCCGACCGACGCGATGCGCACCCCGCGGTGGCCGATCGCCGCGCCGAGGAACGAGAGCGGTTCGACGCCGGCCCGCCCCGCCTCGGCCGCGTAGACCTTGAACGGGATGCCGGACAGCGGCTGGTGCCGTACCGCGTACGCACCCTCGGCGGCGGTCTGCTCCACCACCGCGGCCCGCATCCGCTCGGTGACGAGCGGGGCCGCCGGCGCGGCGCCCACCGTCGCGAGGGCGAGGGTGCAGAGCCCGCCCGCCATGCTCGCGAGCACCGCCGCCGGGACCAGCCGGACGCCGGCGCGCGGCGCCGCGAGCAGCAGCGCGAACAGCACGAGCTCCGGCACGAGCGGCCACCAGATCGCCTCGGCGAAGCTCCACGCGACGACGAGGCCGAGCCCCACCCCGGACCCCGCGAGGCGCCGCGCCGACGCGGCCGAGTTCGGCCGCTCACACACCAACTGTGGTGCCGGCACACGAACTGCAGTTGGTGTGTGAGCACCGAAGTTGGTGTGTGACGGGGAGGTCGCGAGGCGGGTCACCTCGGCGCGGGCCGCGTCCGGGTCGGGGGTGAGCGGGGCGCCGATCCGGACGGTCACGCGGGTGCGGCGCAGCCGCCCGTGCTTGGGCAGCAGGTCCGCGGTGCCGGCGATACCGACCGGCACCACCGGCACGCCCGCCGCCGCGGCGAGGCGGAACGCGCCCGCGTGGAACCGGGCCGCGCCGCCGGCCCCGCGCGTCCCCTCCGGGTAGACGATCACCGCCCGGCCCGCGCGCAGCAACGCCGCGGCGGCGGCGATGTCGGCGCTCCCGCCGCCCGTGCGCCGCACCGGGAACGCGGCCGCCAGCACCCGGCAGGCCGTGGAGCGCCAGCCGCGTGCGAACCAGTAGTCGGCCGCGGCGGCTACGCGCGGGGCGTGCCCGCTGTCGACCGCGGCGAGCAGGGCCGCGGTGTCGGCGTGCGAGCTGTGGTTGGCGACGACCACGCACCCGCCCCGCGGGAGGGAACCCACGACGGTGAGGCCGCCGGTCAGCGCCAGCACCAGCCGCCACAGCCAGTGCCGCGCCGCCGCGGCGAGCGCCGTCATGACAGCTCCGTCACGAGGACCGCGAGGGGCAGCGCCACCAGCAGCGAGTCGACCCGGTCGAGCAGGCCACCGAAGCCGGGCAGCCAGGTCCCGGCGTCCTTGCGGCCCGCCTCCCGCTTGAGCATCGACTCCAGCAGGTCGCCCAGCACCCCACCGGCAACGACCGCGACCAGCAGCCCGGCCGAGGGCCTGCCCAGCGCGAGCAGCACGGCCCCGGCGCCGACGACGGCCCCGGCGACGCCGCCCCAGGTCTTCGAGGGGGACAGCGGAGAGAGCGGCCGTGCGCCCGGCCCGCGCCGGCCCAGCAGCCGGCCGCCGCACCACGCCCCGACGTCCGCGACGCCGACGGCGAGGCAGACCGCGACGGCGACCTGCGGGTCGAGGACGGCGAGCCCCGCGAGCCCGCCACCGATCCACACGGTGCCGAACGCCCCGTAGGCCGCCCGCCGCCCCCCGGTCTCGGCGTCGCCGGTGAGCACCGCGGGGACGGCCGCGGCGATCGCGAGCACCGGCAGCAGCAGCCCGAGCAGGTCGGGGCGCAGCAGCGCCACGACGGGGACGCCCGCCACCCGCGCCGCCAGTGCGATCGCGTCCCAGCGGGGGAGGCCGGCCAGCCGGGCGAACTCGGCCGCGGCGACGACCCCCAGCGCGGCGGCGAGCGCGGCCCCGCCGGCCCGCCCGCCCAGCAGCAGCGGGCCGAGCACGAGCGGCGCGGCGATCACCCAGGTGCGCCAGCGCGCGGTGAGCTCCGCGCGGCGGGCACCGCCGACGGCGACTCCGCCGATGCCGAGGGCGCCGAGGGTGAGGGTGACCGGATCCATGCGCCGAGCGTGCCGCCGGTCGCGCCCCGATCCCTCCGTGCGACCACTCGATGGTGGTACGTAGTCCTACGCAGGCGGTGCCAGCCCCGTCAGCTCGAGGTCGGGCCCACCGAGGCGCCGGGTCAGCGCCCGGGCGAGCTCCAGGATCGCCCGCGAGGCCGTCGCGGCCCGGTCGGCGTCGACCGCCGCCTTCACCATGCTCACGCTCAGCGCGCCCGCGGGCCGGCCGCTGATGTCGAGCACCGCGGCGCCGAAGCAGAGCATGCCCAGGGCGGCCTCCTCGTCGTCGACCGCGTAGCCGCGGGCCCGGACCCGTTCGAGCTCCGCCGCCAGCCCGTCGGCCGTGGAGATGCTGCGGCGGGTGAGCGTCTCGAACCGGCCGTCGGCGTACCGCTCGGCGATCTGGCCGGCCGGGAGCGCGGCGAGCAGCGACTTCCCGCTGGCCGTGCAGTGGGCGGGGAGCCGCAGGCCGATCTCGTAGCGCATCGCGACGGGCCGCTTCCCGGCGCGGGTGCCGACGTAGGTGACCTCCCGCCCGTTCAGCACCGACAGGACGATGGTGTCGCCGGGCAGCAGCCCCAGCTCCGCGTCCGCGCGCCGGAACTCCGTGGCGAGGTCGGAGCGGGCGAGGTAGGTGCGGCCCAGCTGCACCACCTTGAGGCCCAGCTGGTACCGGCCGGACTCGGACCGCACCAGCAGGCCCGTGTCCACCAGCGTCGTGCAGACGGCGAGGCAGCTGCTCTTCGGCGCTCCGACGGCGCGGGCGAGCGCGCTGAGGGTGAGCCCGTCCGGCTCCGCCGCCACCTCCTCGAGCACGCGGACGGCGCGGGCGACCGCCGGGACCGCCGGCCTGCCCGGCGGAACGACCTCGTCAGCCATGGCGCCAAAGCTACTTCGCGGGCCCGCTGTGCGCCGGGGCGGCGGGAAAGCGCATGTCCACCCCGCCCGCCGCGTCACCCCAACGGGTCGTGACGACCTTGCGCCGGGTGAAGAACCGCACGCCGTCCTCGCCGTATTGCCCGGAGTCGCCGAAGAGCGACTGCTTCCACCCGCCGAACGGGTAGTACGGCACGGGCACCGGGATCGGCACGTTGATCCCGACCATGCCGACCTCGATGCCGTGCCGGAACGTCCGGGCCGCGGCGCCGGAGCGGGTGAACACCGACGTCCCGTTGCCGTGGGTCCCCGAGTTGATCAGCTCGATCGCCTCGTCGAGGGTGCCGGCGCGCAGCACGACCAGCACCGGGCCGAAGATCTCGTCCGTGTAGACGGACATGTCCGGCCGGACGTGGTCGAAGAGCGTCGGGGCGAGGAAGAAGCCCGCTTCGCGGTCCGGCACGCGCACCTCGCGCCCGTCGACCACGAGGTCCGCTCCGGCGTCGACGCCCGCCTGGACGTAGCCGCGCACCCGCGCCAGGTGTTCCGGTGTGACGAGCGGCCCCATGTCCGTGGCCTCCTCGCGCCCGTCGGCGGTGCGGAGCTTCGCGATCCGCTGCACGAGCCGCTCGCGCAGCGCGTCGCCGACGTCGCCGACGGCGACGCCGACGGAGATCGCCATGCAGCGCTCGCCCGCCGAGCCGTACGCGGCCGAGACCAGTGCGTCGGCCGCGGCGTCGAGGTCGGCGTCGGGCAGCACGACCAGGTGGTTCTTCGCGCCACCGAGCGCCTGCACCCGCTTGCCGCGCGCGGCGGCGGTCGCGTAGACGTGCCGGGCGACCGGGGTGGAGCCCACGAAGCTGATCGCGGCGACGTCCGGGTGCGTCAGCAGCGCCTCGACGGCCGCGACGCCGCCGTGCACGACGTTGAGCACGCCCGGCGGGAGACCGGCCCGCACCGCGAGCCCGGCGAGCAGGTTGGCGGCCGAGGGGTCCTTCTCGCTCGGCTTGAGCACGAACGCGTTCCCGCAGGCGACGGCGATCGGGAACATCCACATCGGCACCATGACCGGGAAGTTGAACGGCGTGATCCCGGCGACCACCCCGAGCGGCTGGCTGATCGAGTAGGTGTCGACCCCGCGCGAGACGTTCTCGCTGAAGTCGCCCTTCAGCAGGTGCGGGATGCCGCAGGCGAACCGCGCCACGTCGAGGCCCGCCTCGATCTCGCCGTGGGCGTCGGCGAGCGTCTTGCCGTGCTCGCCGGTGACGAGGTCGGCGAGCTCGTCGCGGTGCTCCTCGACGAGCCGCACGAGCCGCAGCAACACCTGCTGCCGGGCGCCGAGCGGCGTGTCGCGCCACTCGGGTTGCGCGCCCCGCGCCACCGCGACCGCGCGGCCGACGGCGTCGCTGCCGCCCAGCGCCACCCGGCCGGTCACGGTGCCGCGGGCGGGGTCGAACACGTCGCCCCACGCCGGCGGTTCGTCGTCGGCGATCGCGCCGCCGATCACGTGGCTGATGGTCCTGAGCCGGTCGTCCATGTGGTTCCCCTCAGGCGCCGAGATAGCGGTCGAGCAGGTCGTCCTGGAGCCCGTCGGTGGCGGACTCCGCGGCGACGCCGCCGCGGTGGATGAAGTAGACGCGGTCCGCCACGCGGCGGACCATCGACAGGTCCTGCTCGGCGATCAGCACCCCGACGCCCGCGGAGTGCAGCGTGCGGATGATGTCCCCGACCTGGCGGACCACGCGGGGCGCGAGCCCCTCGCTCGGCTCGTCGAGCAGCACGAGCCGGGGGTTGGTCATGAGCGCCCGCGCGATCGCGAGCATCTGCTGCTCCCCTCCGGAGAGGGTGCCGGCGCGCTGACCGCTGCGCTCGGCGAGCCGCGGGAAGAGGTCGTGGACGCGGCCCGCGGTCCACGGCTCGGTGTGGGACCGGGCCGGTGCGGCGACCACGGCCAGGTGCTCGGCCACGGTCAGGCTCGGGAAGATCCGCCTGCCCTGCGGGACGTAGCCGATCCCGGCGCGGGCGATGCGGTGCGGCGGGAGGCCGCGCAGCTCGACGTCGCCGAACCGGACGCTGCCGCCGCTCACCCGCGGGGTGGCCAGGCCCATCAGCGCGCGCAGGGTGGTCGTCTTGCCCATCCCGTTGCGGCCGGCGAGGGCCACCGCCTCGCCCCGCCCGACGGTCAGGTCGAGGCCATCGACGACGGGGTGGCCCTGGTAGCCGGCCGAGAGCCCGGTGACGGTGAGGGTGCTCAACGCTCGGCCTCGCTGCGCTCGGCCGGCCCATCAGGAAACAACGCAGCGCGCGGGCGCTGTGCCGATGATTCGCTCGCAAGCTCGCTCATCCGACGTCCTCCCGGTCGCCCAGGTACACCTCGCGCACCGCCGGGTGGGTGCGCACCTCCTCGGCGGGGCAGTCCGCCACGAGCCGCCCGCTCGCCAGGCACAGCACCCGGCCCACGAGCCCGAGCACGAGGTCGATGTCGTGCTCGATGAGCAGCACGGTGACGTCGGCGGGAAGGCCGGCGATCGCTTCCGAGATCGCGACGCGTTCGGCGGCGCCCAGCCCGGCGGCGGGCTCGTCGAGCAGCAGGAGCCGGGCGCCGGTGGCGAACGTGACGGCCAGCTCGACGAGCCGTTGCTGGCCGTACCCGAGGTCGCCGACGGTGGTGTCGACCCAGCTCCCGAGCCCGAAGCGCTCCACGACCGCGGCGAAGTCGACGCGCCGCGCCGCGAGCAGGAGGTTCTCCCGCACGGTGAGCGTGTCGAACAGCTCGGTGATCTGGAATGTGCGGCCGATCCCCATCATGGCCCGCCGCCGCTCGGGGACGCGCCCGACGTCGACCCCGTCCATCGAGATGCGGCCGAAGCTCGCCCGCTCGCTGCCGGCGATCACGCGGAAGAGCGTGCTCTTGCCGGCGCCGTTCGGGCCGATCACACCGACGCGCTCGCCGGTGTCCACGGAGAAGCTCACGTCGTCGAGCGCGCGCAGGCCGCCGTACTCGCGGCCGACGTTGTGCAGGGCGAGCACGCCGTTCATCCGTCCTCCTGTCCGGGCAAACCCTGGTAGTCGCGGGAGAACACGGGCCGGGACAGGTAGTCGGCGTAGGAGAGCCCGCCCGTCGGGCCGACCTGCTCGATCGTCTCGGTCACGGTGTTCCACGGCTTGCCGCCCGGCCCGGGCGCCACCTCGCGCAGGTAGGCGCTGTAGACGGGTTGGCCGCGCTCGTCCACGCTGATCGGGCCGAAGACGCTGTCCGGGTAGTCGATGGACCGCATCACGCGCACGAACTCGGCGGCCTCCCCGACCTTCCCGCCGTTCGCCTGGAGCGCGCGGGCCGTCCAGTCGGCGGCGAGGTAGCCGCTGGCTGCGTAGTAGCTGGGGATCTTGCCGAACCGCTGCTGGAAGGCCTCGCTGAAGTGCCGCGTCTCGGGGTTGTCCCGGCCCTCGGCGAAGTGTCCGATCGAGACCAGCCCGGCCGCGTCGGCGCCCACTCCCCGCAGCACGGCCTGGTCGAACGCCGGGTCCGAGCCGAGCAGCGTCATTCGGTCCTGCATGCCGAAGTTCCGCCACGCGCGCAGGAACTTGACGCTGTCGGCCCCGATCAGCCCGCTGAACACCGCGTCGGCCGGGGTGCGCTGCAGCTGCGAGATGAACGGTGCGAGGTCGGAGCTGCCCAGCGGCGGCCAGATCTGCGCGACGAGCTCGCCGCCCGCGGCGACGTACCGGCCGGCGAAGCCACCGCAGACCTGCTGCCCGAACGCGTAGTCCGAACAGATCGTGATCACCCGGCGGTGCCCGTGGCGGACGGCCCAGTCGCCGAGCGGGGCGTTGAACTGGGGCGCGGTGCCGGTCACCGGGAAGACCGTCGGGTAGTCCTCGTGGACGAACACGTCGCTGGTGGGGATCGGGTAGACCAGCGGCACCTCGGTGGTGGTCACGTACCGGCCCAGCGCCACGCCGACGTTGCCGGCGAGCGGGCCGATCACGAGATCGGCGCCCTCGGCCTCGACGAGCCGTTTGGTGACCTGCACGCCGGTCTCGGTCGAGCCGTGGTCGTCCTCGACGAGGAGCTCGACGGGCCGGCCCGCCATCTGCCCGCCGTGCTGCTCGAGCCACAGCTGGGTGCCCTCGAGCATGTCCTGGCCGGCCCCGGCGAGCGGGCCGGACAGGCTGTCGACGTACCCGACGGTGATCGGGCCGGTGGTCCGGTGGACGTCCGTGTCGGCTGCCGCGGGAGGGGCACAGCCGGCGAGCAGGACCAGCAGGCCTGCCGCGAATGCCTGGTGAGTGCGCATCGTTGCTCCGCTTCGGGGGCTCAGGAGGTCGGGGCGAGCTCGACGGGTGGCGCGGTTCTCGCGGCTCGGCGGCGGTCGCGCATCCGGTCCCGCAGCGTCCCCGTGATGCCCTCGCGGGCGAACAGCACGACGGCGACGAGGATCAGACCCATGACGGTCGGCCAGCGCGGGGTCTCGGCCGACACCACGGCCCGCAGCACCGTGAGCACGACGGCGCCGACGACGGGCCCGAGGAACACCGACGACCCGCCGGCGACGACCATGACCATGAACAGGATCGACATGGACAGGTGCGCCGTGGACGGGCTGACCACCGGGTAGTAGCCGGCGTAGAGCACCCCGGCGACCGCGGTGACGGTGCCCGAGGCGAGGAAGGCGACGAACCGCTGTGCGGCGGGGGAGTAGCCGAGGCTCGTCATCCGGGCGGTGCTGTCGCGGGTGCCGCGGATGCGCATCCCCGCCTGCGAGGCCTGGAACCGCCACAGCCCGCAGGCGACGACCACGAGCACGGCGAGGACGAGCCAGTAGTACGCGTAGTACTGCGTGAGGCCGAGCGGCCGGATGCCGCTGACCGCCCCGTTGTCCCCGCCGGTGAGCGCGGTGAAGCGGTGCGCGAGGCCCCACACGAGCATGCCCGCCGCGAGGGTGATCATCAGGAAGTACATGCCGGTCGTGCGGACCGCGAGCACCGCGAACACGGCGGTGACCGCGACCGTCACGGCGATGGCGGCGATCCCGGAGCCGACGAAGTCGAGGTCGAAGTGCTGCTGGGTGAGCGACGCGGCGTAGGCGCTGGTGGCGAACAGGCCGGCGTGCCCGACGGACACGAGCCTGCCGAGGCCGATCAGCACGTTCAGCCCGAGGGCGACGATGGCGAAGATCGCGGCCTCCGTCGCGATGCCCACCCAGTACTCGCCGACGGCGTAGGGGACCAGAGCCGCGGCCACGCCGAGGACGACGAGCGCGACGATGCGTGATCTGCGTTCGGTCACAGCCTGCCTCCGAGGAGTCCGCGGGGCCGCAGCACGAGGACGAGCAGCATCGGCCCGAAGAGAACGAAGTAGAGGAGGTCGGGGGCGAGGGCGACGCCGAAGCTGTAGACCAGCCCGACGACGACGCTCCCGAGCACGGCACCCGCGAGGCTGCCGAGGCCCCCGACCACGACGACCACGAGCGCGAACAGCAGCATCTCGGCGTCGGCCCCGGGGTAGAGGCCGAAGAACACGCCGCCGACCACGCCGCTCGCCCCGGCGAGCGCCGCACCGAGCACGAACACGGCGGCCGCGACCCGGCGGATGTTCACCCCGAGGGCGTCGAGCATCTCCTCGTCGTCGACGCCCGCGCGGATGACCGCGCCCACCCTCGTGCGTCTCAGCAGGAGCGCGAGACCGGCCATGACCACGACGGCGGCCGCGATCACCGCGAGCCGGAACCGGGGGACGACGAGGTCGCCGAGGACGATGCTGCCGTCGAGGGCCGCGGGTGGCGCCATCGTGAGGGAGTCACCGCCGAAGCCGGCGAGCGCGAGGTCGGCGAGCACGAGCGAGATGCCGACGGAGAGCAGCACCTCGGGCAGCTCGAGCCCGCGCACCCGGCGGAACACGAGCCGTTCGAGGACCCCACCGCCGACGGCCACCCCGAGCGCCCCGGCCACCAGAGCGAGGACCCAGCTGCCGGTCGCGCCGAGGGTGACGAGGCCGAGGTAGCCGCCCCAGAGGTAGAAGGTGCCGTGGGCGAGGTTGAGCACGCCCATCAGGCTGAAGATGAGCGTGAACCCGCTCGCCACGAGGAACAGCAGGCCCGCGAAGCTCAGCCCGTTGAAGACGGTGAGCAGCAGCTCGGATCCGGACATCAGGAAGCTCCTTCCGCCGCGGGCCAGCTCGGGACGCTCACGGCCTCCGGCGGGTCCGGCCAGAGGTCGTCGCGGGCACGGTCGAGGGCGCGCAGCACGCGTTCGGGGGTGAGCGGCTGGTGCCACACCCGCGCCCCGCGCCGGGACAGCGCGTCGTTCACCGCGTTGTGCACGGCCGCGGGCGCACCCGCCGCGCCGGCCTCCCCGGCGCCCTTGACGCCGAGCTTCGTCACCGGACTCGGGGTCTCGATGTGGTCCAGCCGGATGTCGGGCAGGTCCGGCCCGGTCGGCAGCAGGTAGTCCAGGAGCGTCGACGTGAGCAGCTGCCCGTGCTCGTCGTAGTGCAGGCGCTCCAGCAGCGCCCCACCGACGCCCTGGGCCACGCCGCCGCGGATCTGGCCGGCGACGATCTCGGGGTTGATGAGCACCCCGCAGTCCTCGACGCAGACGTAGTCGACGAGGTGGACCAGCCCGCTGTCCTCCTCGATCTCGACGACGGCGGCGTGCGCCCCGTTGTTGAACGTGACGTTCGGGCCGCTGTACTCGCCGACGGCCGCGAGGCCGACCCGCAGCTCGGGCGGGAGGCGGTGGGTGCGCCAGTGGGCGGCCTCCGCCACGTCGGCCACGGTGAGCCGGGCGTTCGGGGCGCCCGCGACCTGCACGATCCCGTCGCGGACCTCGAGGTCCGCCGGGTCGACCTCGAGCAGGTGGCCGGCGATCGCGAGCATCCGCTGCCGGACCTCGGCGGCGGCGGTCGAGGCGGCGCCCGAGCTGACCACGGCCGACCGGCTCGCCCACACACCGGTGCCGTGCGGCATCGTGCGGGTGTCGCCGGAGAGCACGGTGATCGTCTCGAAGGAGACGCCGAGGTGGTCGGCCACCACCTGGGCCGCCGTCGTGTGCAGGCCCTGGCCCTGGCCCGGGGTGCCGAGCAGCACGGTCACCGACCCGTCCGGCTCGACGCGCACCTCCACCTGGTCGTGCGCGGTGATCGGCGCGCCGCGCTTGCCGTAGAAGGCCACGCCCGGCGCGGTGACCTCCACGAAGCAGGACAGGCCCACCCCCAGCAGCCGCCCGCGGGCCTCGGCGTCCGCCCGGCGCTCCTCGGCCGGGCCGAGCCGCTCCACGAGCCGTTCGAGGGCCTCCCGGTGCGAGCCGCTGTCGTAGACCTGGCCCGTGATCGAGGTGTAGGGCAGCTCCTCGGGGGCGATGAGGTTGCGGCGCCGCAGCTCGTCGGGGGCAATGCCCATGGTGCGGGCGGCCTCGTCCATCAGCGCTTCCATGACGAGGATCGCGACGGGGTGGCCCACGGCCCGGTAGACCGCGAGCGGCGCCTTGTTCGTGATCGCTACCCGGATGCGGCCGCGGTAGGCGGGCACGCGGTACGGGCCCGGCATGATCGTCGCGACCTGGATGCCCTCGGTCACCATGCTGCGCGGGAACACCGAGTAGGCGCCGCCGTCGCTGACCGTCTCCGAGCGCAGGCCGAGGATCGTGCCGTCCGCGGCGAGGGCGAGCGCGGCACGCACCCGCTCGTCGCGGGCCTGGGTGTCGGCCGCCAGCGACTCGGCCCGGTCCTGGATCCACTTCACCGGCCGTCCGACCAGCATGCTGGCCAGGCAGGTCGCCACCTCGTCCGAGTAGACGTGGGCCTTCATGCCGAACGCGCCGCCCACCTCGTCGGTGAGGATGCGCACGGCGTTCTCCGGCAGGCCGAGGATCTGCGCGAGCGCCGCCTGCAGCATGTGCGGTGCCTGCGTGGACAGCCGGACGGTGAGCGAGCGGGCCACCGGGTCGAACTCGGCCACCGCGCCGCGCGGCTCCATCGCCACCGCCGTGTGCCGGGCCGTGCTCATCGCGACCTCGGTGACCACGGCGGCGCCCGCGAACGCATCTTCGACGTCCCCGCCGCCGAACTCGCCCTCGAACGCCTGGTTGGTGCCCAGCTCCGGGTGCACGAGCGGCCCACCCGGTTCGAGCGCGCGCACCGGGTCGACGACGGGCGGGAGCTCCTCGTAGTCGACCACCACGAGCCCCGCGGCGTCCTCGGCGAGCGCGCGGCTGTCCGCCAGCACGATGGCCAGGGGCTCGCCGACGTACCGGACGGCGTCGACGGCGAGCGGGTGCTGGTCGCCGCCCACCAGGCCCGCCCAGTCGAGCAGGCCCTTCCACGACCGGTGGTGGGGCTGCAGGTCGGCGGCCGTCAGCACCGCCGTCACGCCCGGCGCCCCGACCGCCTCCGCCGTGTCGATCGCGGTGATCGTCGCGTGGGCGAGCGGCGAGCGGACGAACGCCGCGTGCAGGCACCGGGCGGGGGTGACGTCGTCGGCGTAGCGGCCGCGGCCGAGGAGGATGCGCGGGTCCTCGACGCGCCGCACGCGCCGGCCGACCCAGCCCTCGGTGACGTTCACCGGCCCTCACCCCGGGCGTACTCCTCGACGGCGTCGACGATCGGCTGGTAGCCGGTGCAGCGGCAGGCGTTGCCGGAGAGGCGCTCGCGGATCCCGTCCCGGTCCATCTCCGGGTCCTCCTCGACCGCGGCGACCGCGGCCATGAGGAAGCCCGGCGTGCAGAACCCGCACTGCAGCGCCTGGTGGCGCCAGAACTGCTCCTGCAGCGGGTGCAGCTCGCCGCCGGGCCCGGCGAGCCCCTCGACGGTGTCCACGTCCCGGCCGTCGGCCTGCACGGCGAGGGTCAGGCACGAGCGCACCGGCCGCCGGTCCAGCAGCACCGTGCAGGCGCCGCAGACCCCGTGCTCGCAGCCGAGGTGGGTGCCGGTGAGCCCGATGCCGTGGCGCAGGAAGTCGGCGAGCGTGGTGCGCGGGGTGACGGCGGCGGTCTCCCGCCTGCCGTTCACGGTGACGGTCACGGGGGCGGGCAGGTGGGCGTCACGCACGGGCGGCCTCCGGGTGTCGGCACTGGGCACGGCCACGGGCGTCGCGGAGCGCGCGGGCGACCAGCCGGGTGCCGGCCCGCCTGCGGTACTCGGCGGATCCGTGCAGGTCGCCGAGCACCTCGACGCCGGCGAAGGCGCGGTGCGCGGCCTCGTCGAGTGCGGCGTCGTCCAGCGTGGAGCCGATCAGCACCTCCTCGGCCCGGGCCGCCCGGGACGGCGCCGCCGCCACCGCGAACAGCGCGACCCGGGCGCTCGCGCACCGCCCGTCCGGACCCCGGTCGAGCACGACGACCGCGCCCGCGAGCGCGAAGTCGCCCCGCCTGCGGGCGATCTCGCGGACGGACCAGCCCGCCGTTGCCGGTGGGCAGGGCAGCTCGACCGCTGCGACCAGCTCGTCGTCCTCGATCGCGGTCGTGTACGGCCCCAGCACGAAGTCGGCGGCCGGCACCCGCCTGCTACCCCGGCTGCTCACCAGCTCGAGCACACCGTCGGTCGCGAGCGCCAGCGCCGGCATCTCGGCCGCGGGATCGGCGTGGGCGAGCGAGCCGCACACCGTGCCGCGGGTGCGGATCTCGACGTGCCCGACCTCGGCCAGGCACGCGATGAGCAGCGGGTGGGCCCGCGCGACCGCCGGATCGGTCTCGACGGTCCGCGCAGTGACGGCCGCCGGCACCCGCACGACCTCGCAGACCTGGTGGGTCTGAAGATCGTTCGCCGACGTGATGTCGACGAGCACCTCGGGGTGGGACATCCGCAGCGCCATGACCGGGAGCAGGCTCTGCCCACCGGCGAGGACGCGGGCCTCCCCGGCGTGCTCGGCGAGCACGGCGGTGGCGTCGGCGAGCGTCTCCGCACGGTGGTAGGCGAAGGCGGGGAGCTTCACGGCACGCGTCCTCCTCGACGGGCGTCGACCGGGCCGTTCAGCATTCGGAACGCTGTGCGGCTGGCTGAACGCGAGTGTTCGGAGGGCTGCTTGCCTTGTCAAGCAGTTGCCCTGTCCGTCGGGTCAGGACGAGGCGTGGAGGGCCCGCAGCCGGAGCGCTGCGGTGCCGGCCGACCCCGCGGCCAGCACGACGAGCAGCACCGCCGCGTACGCGGGCGCCGCCGCGAGCACGACGAGCAGCAGGCAGCGTTCGGTCTTGCCCACCGGCCCGCCGTTGATCCGCGCCGCCCCGGCGGCGGCCCCTGCGAGCGCCACCCACGACGGGGCGCTCGCGGCGAGCATCGCCAGCAGCACCACCCACGGCGGCGCGAGGGCGAAGCAGCCCGCGAGCACGGCCAGCTCGGCGGCGCGGTCGCCCAGCTCGTTGACGACGGCGCCCCAGCGGGTGCACCTGCCGGTCTCGCGGGCGAGCGCGCCGTCCAGGTTCGCCGCGGCCAGCCGCAGCGCGAGCAGCGCGGCCACCAGCACCGCCGCCACGACCGGGCCGTGCACCGTCGCCAGGACGAGCCCGGCGAGCGCCCCGAAGCCGACGCCTGCGGCGGTGACGGCGCCCGGCGTCACCCCGCGGGCGGCCAGGGCTCGCCGGATGCCGGCGAGACGGTCGGCGTACCAGGGCTTGAGGGCGTACAGGCCGGAGCTCACCCGGGCAGGGTCGCCCGTCGCCGGGGCTCGCGCGTCCGCAGAACTACGCGGATCGCCGGCCGACCGGTCGCCGGCTGGATCCCCGGCCGTCCCACGATCTGGTACGTGCGTCTCACGGAATTGACGCGCGACGCGCCCGGCGGCTAGCGTCGCCACCATGTCCGCCATCCGGGTGCTCGTACTTCGCAGGCGCGTCCACGCCTGAGCGAGCCCTCGGTCGTCGACGCGCCACCCTCGTTCCGTCAGCCCGACGGTCGGGGGTTTTTTTCTGTCCGGATCCCGAACCCCATGCGGAGCGATCAGCAGATGACCACCGCAACGCCCCGATCCGGCCCGGTCCCCGGGCCGCCGGCACCGAAACCCGGGCCGCCTCCCGGCCGCCAGGGCCAGGCCACGTCCACCGGCCAGCCGGTACGGCGTGTCGAGGAGGTGCCGATGACCGGCGCCCAGTCCCTCGTGCGCTCGCTCGAGGAGGTGGGCTGCGAAGTCGTCTTCGGCATCCCCGGCGGCACGATCCTCCCGGCGTACGACCCGCTGCTCGACTCCACCAGGGTGCGGCACGTGCTCGTGCGCCACGAGCAGGGTGCGGGCCACGCGGCCACCGGGTACGCGCAGGCCACCGGCAAGGTGGGCGTCTGCATGGCGACGTCGGGTCCGGGCGCCACCAACCTGGTCACACCGCTCGCCGACGCGCACATGGACTCGGTCCCGGTGGTCGCGATCACCGGGCAGCAGTCCCGCCCGCTGATCGGCACCGACGCGTTCCAGGAAGCCGACATCACCGGCATCACCATGCCGGTGACCAAGCACAACATGCTCGTCACGGACGCCGCGGAGATCCCGCAGGCGATCCTCGAGGCGTTCCACCTGGCGTCCACGGGCCGACCCGGCCCCGTGCTCGTCGACATCCCGAAGGACGTGCTGCAGGAGAGGACCACGTTCTCCTGGCCCCCGGAGATGAAGCTGCCCGGCTACCGGCCGACGACCCGGCCGCACGGCAAGCAGATCCGCGAGGCGGCCAAGCTGATGTCCTCGGCCAAGCAGCCCGTGCTCTACGTCGGCGGCGGCGTGCTGAAGGCCGAGGCCACGGCCGAGCTGCTCGAGCTGGCCGAGCTCACGGACATCCCGGTCGTCACCACCCTGATGGCGCGGGGGGCTTTCCCGGACAGCCACCGGCAGCACGTCGGAATGCCGGGCATGCACGGCACCGTCGCCGCGGTGGCCGCCATGCAGAAGGCCGACCTGCTGGTGGCGCTCGGGTCCCGGTTCGACGACCGCGTCACCGGTCAGCTGTCGACGTTCGCGCCGAACGCCGCCATCGTGCACGCCGACATCGACCCGGCCGAGATCTCCAAGAACCGCCGCGCGGACGTCCCGATCGTGGGTGACTGCAAGGAGGTCATCGTCGAGCTGATCGACGCCGTCCGCGCCGAGCGCGCCTCCGGTGCCACCGACCTCGGGTCGTGGTGGGAGCAGCTGGACGAGCTCAGGACGACGTACCCGCTCGGGTACGACTGGCCGGCCGACGGCTCGCTGTCGCCGCAGTACGTGATCGAGCGGATCGGGGAGATCGCCGGGCCGGACGCGGTCTACACCGCGGGCGTCGGGCAGCACCAGATGTGGGCGGCCCAGTTCATCCGGTACGAGAAGCCGCGCTCGTGGCTGAACTCCGGCGGACTCGGCACGATGGGCTTCGCCGTGCCCGCGGCGATGGGCGCCAAGATGGCGCTTCCGGACTCGGTGGTCTGGTGCATCGACGGCGACGGCTGCTTCCAGATGACCAACCAGGAGCTCGCCACCTGCGCGATCGAGAACATCCCGATCAAGGTCGCCGTCATCAACAACGGCAACCTGGGCATGGTCCGGCAGTGGCAGAACCTCTTCTACTCGGAGCGGTACTCCAACACCGACCTCGGCACCCACAAGCACCGGATCCCGGACTTCAAGCTCCTGGCCGAGGCCATGGGTTGCGTGGGCCTGCGCGCGGAGTCCAAGGACGAGGTCGACAAGGTGATCCATCAGGCCATGGAGATCAACGACCGGCCGGTCGTGATCGACTTCGTGGTCGGCGCCGACGCGCAGGTGTGGCCCATGGTCGCGGCCGGCACCGGCAACGACCAGATCATGGCGGCCCGGGACATCCGTCCGCTGTTCGACGCGGACGAGATCGTGGCCGACGACGCGGCGGCCAGCACGCAGATGACGAGGGAAGCATGACCCAGAGACACACCCTGTCGGTGCTGGTCGAGGACAAGCCCGGCGTGCTCGCCCGCGTCTCCGGCCTGTTCTCGCGCCGCGGGTTCAACATCACCTCGCTCGCCGTCGGGCCCACCGAGCACTCCGGGGTCTCGCGGATGACGATCGTGGTCGCCGTCGACGATTTCCCGCTCGAGCAGGTCACGAAGCAGCTCAACAAGCTGGTGCACGTCATCAAGATCGTCGAGCTGGAGTCGGCGGCCTCGGTGCAGCGCGAGCTCCTGCTCGTGAAGGTGCGCGCCGACCCCGGGGTCCGCAGCCAGGTGCTCGAGATCGTCGACCTGTTCCGCGCCAAGGCCGTCGACGTCACACCCGAGGCCCTCACGATCGAGGCCACCGGCACGGCTGACAAGCTCGGCGCACTGCTGAAGAACCTCGAGCCCTTCGGGATCCGGGAGATGGTGCAGTCCGGGATGGTGGCCGTCGGCCGCGGGCCCCGCTCCATCACCGCTGCAGCCGTTCGTTAACAGGAGAGGACGTACCACACCCGTCATGAGCGTGAACATCTACTACGACGACGACGCCGACCTGTCGATCATCCAGGGCCGCAAGGTCGCGGTGATCGGCTACGGCAGCCAGGGCCACGCGCACTCGCTGTCGCTGCGCGACTCCGGCGTCGACGTCCGCATCGGCCTGCCCGAGGGTTCGAAGTCCCGGCAGAAGGCGCAGGACGAGGGGCTGCAGGTGGGTACGCCCGCCGAGGTCTCCGCCTGGGCCGACGTGATCATGATCCTGGCGCCGGACACGAAGCAGCGCTTCATCTACTCTCAGGACATCGCGCCGAACCTGAAGGACGGCGACGCGATCTTCTTCGGGCACGGCTTCAACATCCGCTACGAGCTGATCCAGCCGCCGGCCAGCGTCGACGTCGCGATGGTCGCGCCGAAGGGCCCCGGCCACCTGGTGCGCCGCCAGTTCGTCGACGGCAAGGGCGTGCCCTGCCTCATCGCCGTCGAACAGGACGCCAGCGGCGGCGCCAAGGCACTCGCGCTCGCCTACGCCGCGGCCATCGGCGGCGCCCGCGCGGGCGTCATCGAGACCACGTTCAAGGAGGAGACCGAGACCGACCTGTTCGGTGAGCAGGCCGTCCTCTGCGGCGGCGCGGCCGCGCTCGTGCAGACCGGGTTCGAGGTGCTCACCGAGGCCGGCTACGCCCCGGAGATCGCCTACTTCGAGTGCCTGCACGAGCTCAAGCTGATCGTCGACCTCATGTACGAGGGTGGCATCGCGAACGAGCGCTTCTCCATCTCCGACACCGCCGAGTACGGCGACCTCACCCGCGGCCCGCGCGTGATCACGCCGGCGGTGAAGGACGAGATGCGCAAGATCCTGGGCGAGATCCAGGACGGCACGTTCGCCCGCGAGTGGGTGGCCGAGGACGACAACGGTCGCCCGACGTTCACGAAGTTGCAGGCGGAGGGCCAGCAGCACCCGATCGAGCAGGTCGGGGAGAAGCTGCGCGGCCTGATGAGCTGGGTGGGTGAGAAGGCCACCTGAGCTACCCGCGACGCAGCAAGGTGGCTTTGCTCCGGTTCAACCGGAGCAAAGCCACCTTGCTGGGGTTCCGGGCCGGGAAGATCCGGCGGGCCCCGTCGGTTGACGTTCGTGTCCCTCACGAAAGGTCGCTGCCGTGTCCCTCCCGCTCCCCCTGTCGATCCTCGACCTCGCCACCGTCGGCGACGGCGAGACGGTCCGCGAAGGCCTCGAGGCGAGCGTCGGGCTCGCGCAGCGCGCGGAGGAGTGGGGCTTCCGGCGGATCTGGTACGCCGAGCACCACAACATGCGGGCGATCGCGTCGTCGGCCACCAGCGTGCTGATCGCGCACGTCGCGGCGAACACCGAGCGGATCGCGCTCGGCTCCGGCGGCGTCATGCTCCCCAACCACTCCCCGCTGGTGATAGCCGAGCAGTTCGGCACGCTCGCCAGCCTGCACCCCGGACGCATCGAGCTGGGTCTGGGCCGGGCTCCGGGCACCGACCAGCAGACCGTCACCGCGCTGCGCCGCGACCCGCGGGCCTCCGACCGGTTCCCCCAGGACGTCCAGGAGCTGCAGGCGTTCCTCTCCGACGAGAGCCTCGTGCCGGGCGTGCACGCGTACCCGGGCCGGGGCACCGGCGTGCCGCTCACGATCCTCGGATCGTCGCTGTACGGGGCCCAGGTGGCCGCGGCCCTCGGGCTCCCGTACGCGTTCGCGTCGCACTTCGCGCCCGACGCGCTCGAACAGGCCGTCGCGCTCTATCGCCAGGAGTTCCGGCCGTCGGCGCAGCTCTCCCGGCCGCACGTGATGGCCGCCGTCAACGTCGTGGCCGCCGACTCCGCCGACGAGGCCGCGCAACGGCTGTACGCCGTGCAACGCGACCGGGTGAAGCGGTTCCTGTCGCGCGGCGGCCACGACCTCACCGACGAGGAGGCGGAGGTCCTGCTCGAGGCGCCGGCGGGCCAGCAGATCCGGGGGATGACCCGCTACACCGCGGCGGGCACCCCCGACGTCGTCGTGAAGTACCTGGAGGACTTCGCGCGCACCGCGGACGCCGACGAGCTGATCGTGACGTTCCCGGTGGTGGATCGCGCGGCCTGGATGCGCTCGGTCGAGCTGCTCGCGGAACAGGTGCGACCGGCCGCGGTGTGAGGCCGGGGTTCTACGATCGGGGGTCGCACACCCGACCTCGATCCAGGAGCCCTGCATCCGCCGTGAGCACCGCAGCTGCCCGTCCAGTCGTCCTGCTCGCCGAGAAGCTCGCGCCGTCCGCCGTCGCCCTTCTCGGTGACGACGTCGAGATCCGCCACGTGGACGGCACCGACCGCCCCGCGCTGCTGGCCGCGATCGCCGACGCCGACGCCCTGCTGGTCCGGTCGGCCACGAAGGTCGACGCCGAGGCGCTCGCCGCCTCCACCCGGTTGAAGGTCGTCGCCCGTGCGGGCGTCGGTCTCGACAACGTGGACGTGCCCGCGGCCACCGCCCGCGGAGTCATGGTCGTGAACGCGCCGACCTCGAACATCGTCTCGGCCGCCGAGCACGCGGTCGCCCTGCTGCTCTCCACCGCCCGGCACATCGCCGCCGCCGACGCGAGCCTGCGGCAGGGGCAGTGGAAGCGCAGCTCGTTCACCGGTGTCGAGCTGAACGGCAAGACGGTCGGTGTCGTCGGCCTCGGCAAGATCGGCCAGCTGGTGGCGCAGCGGCTCGCCGCGTTCGACGTCGAGCTGATCGCCTACGACCCGTACGTCGCCCCGGCCCGCGCCGCGCAGCTCGGCATCGAGCTGGTGTCGCTGGAGGACCTGCTGCGCCGGGCCGACGCGATCTCGATCCACCTGCCCAAGACCCCGGAGACGCTCGGGCTCATCGGCAAGGACCAGCTCGCCCTCACCAAGAAGGGCGTGCTGATCGTCAACGCCGCCCGCGGCGGTCTCGTCGACGAGGACGCGCTGGCCGAGGCCGTGCGCAGCGGGCACGTCGGCGGCGCGGGCGTCGACGTCTACGTCACCGAGCCCACCACCTCCAGCCCGCTGTTCGAGCTGCCGCAGGTGGTCGTCACCCCGCACCTGGGCGCGTCCACCGACGAGGCGCAGGACCGGGCCGGCACCGACGTCGCGAGGTCCGTGCAGCTCGCGCTGGCAGGCGAGTTCGTGCCGGACGCGGTGAACGTGCAGGTCGGCGGCATCGTCGGCGAGGAGGTGCGGCCCTGGCTCCCGCTGGTGCAGAAGCTCGGTGCCGTGCTCTACGCCGTAGCCGGGCGCCTGCCCACCACCGTCACGGTCGACGTCGCCGGGGAGCTGGCCGCCGAGGACGTCTCGGTGTTGCAGCTCGCCGCGCTGCGCGGGGTGTTCACCAACGTCGTCGAGGACCAGGTCACGTTCGTCAACACGCCGGCACTGGCGGCCGAGCGCGGGGTCGACGTCGAGCTGACCACGGCGCCGGAGAGCGAGAACCACCGCAGCGTCGTGCAGCTGCGCGCCGCGATGCCGGACGGCGAGTCGATCACCGTGTCCGGCACGCTCACCGGCCGCGCCCAGGTGGAGAAGCTCGTCGAGGTCAACGGCCGGCACTTCGACCTGCGCGCCGAGGGCGAGGTGCTGCTGCTCGAGTACGCCGACCGGCCGGGCGTGATGGGCCGCGTCGGCTCACTGCTCGGCGAGGCCGCCGTCAACATCGAGGCCGCGCAGATCAGCCAGACCACCGACCACAAGGACGCGATCATGCTGCTCCGGGTGGACCGGCCGATCGACCCGGCGGTGCTGGAACCCATCGGCGCCTCGGTGGGAGCCAGGACCACCCGTCTCATCTCGTTCGAGTAACCGATGTCGGGTCGCGAGCTCGTGGTGCTGGGCACCGCCAGCCAGGCCCCGACCCGCACCCGCAACCACAACGGCTACCTGCTCCGCTGGGACGGTGAGGGCTTCCTCTTCGACCCGGGGGAGGGCACGCAGCGGCAGATGCTGCTGGCCGGGGTGGCGAGCAGCGCGGTCACCCGGATCTGCGTCACCCACTTCCACGGCGATCACTGCCTGGGGGTGCCCGGCGTCGTCCAGCGGCTCTCGCTCGACGGCGTCACGCACCCGGTGTTCGCGCACTTCCCCGCGTCCGGACGGGAGTACTTCGCGCGGCTGCGGCACGCCAGCTCGTTCCACGAGATCGCGGACGTGCGCGAGGAGCCGGTCGAGCGCGACGGCGTGCTCGCGTCCGGCCCGCGCGGCGTGCTCGAGGCGCGCCGCCTCGACCACCCCGTGGAGGCCTTCGGGTACCGCTTCGCCGAACCGGGCGGGCGGCGCATGCTGCCCGGACGGCTCGCGGAGCGCGGGATATCCGGTCCCGACGTGGGCAGGCTGCAGCGCGAGGGGGAGCTCGACGTGGGTGGGCGCACCGTGCGCCTCGCGGACGTCAGCGTGCCGCGGCGTGGCCAGCGGTTCGCCTTCGTCATGGACACCCGCCTCTGCGACGGCGTGTACGCGCTGGCCGACGGCGTCGACATGCTCGTGATCGAGTCCACGTTCCTCGCCGAGGACGAGTGGCTCGCGCGGACGTACGGGCACCTGACCGCACGGCAGGCCGGGTCCGTGGCCGCCGAGTGCGGCGTGCGGAAGCTGGTGTTGACGCACTTCTCCCAGCGCTACCCCGACCCCACCCGGTTCGCCGCCGAGGCGGCCGAGGTGTTCGGTGGCGAGATCGTGGTGGCCGAGGACCTCGCCCACGTGCCGCTGCCGCCCCGGCGGGGATGAGCGAGCTTGCGAGCGAATCAATGTCACAGCGCCCGCGCGAAGCGCTGGCCGAGCGTCGGCGAGGTCGAGCGATGATGCGCGTGTTCGTGGCGGTGACGCCGCCCGCCGGGGCGCTCGACGAGCTGAGCTCGGCCACGGCGGCGCTGCGTGCCGGGGAGCCGGAGCTGCGTTGGACCCGGCCCGACAAGTGGCACCTCACGCTGGCGTTCCTCGGCGAGGTCGGCGACCGGGCACGTGCCGACCTGTCCGCACGGCTCGGCCACACCGCGTCCCGCCACCCGCCGATGCGGCTCGCGCTGCACGGCGCCGGCCGGTTCACCGACCGGGTGCTGTGGACCCGCGTCACCGGCGACGTCGCGGCGCTGCGCGGGCTCGCCGAGTCCGTGCGGGCGGCAGCGCAGCGGGCAGGGGTGGACGTCGAGGACCGGCCCTACCGACCGCACCTCACCCTCGCCCGTGGCCGCGAGGGCGCCGACCTGCGGCCGGTCGTCCAGGCACTGGCCGGCTTCGCCGGGCACCCGTGGACCGCCGGCGAACTGTCCCTCGTGCGCAGCCACCTCGGCGCCGGACCCGGGCGGACCGCCCGGTACGAGCCGCTGGCGTCGTGGACGCTCACCGGAAGTTGATCACTCGGCGTTCCGGACGCCACCGTCTGCGCGCGTTCGGAGGGTCGACCTTCCGCCGACCGGGTGCTGGCCAAGTGCGGGGGCGCCGAACGCGGTGGTCGAGCCGAGGGGCAGAATGGCCCGCTCGAGGGCGTGTCCCGGGCCGAGGAACGGCGCGGTGATCCGCTTTCGTACCAGATCCACGCCACCGGGTGACCGCGATCGGGTGGCCGACGGCGGAGTGGTGCCGTCGCGGCCGGTAACGTGCGCCCGGCTGCTTCGGGGCCAGACGGAGAGAGGACATCGGCAATGCGCCTTGCGGTCATTCCGGGGGACGGCATCGGGCCGGAGGTCATCGACGAGGCGCTCAAAGTCCTCAACGAGGTTTCCCCCGGCGCCGAGACCACCACGTACGACCTCGGCGCCGCACGCTGGCATTCCACGGGAGAGCTGCTGCCGGAGTCGGTGCTCACCGAACTGCAGCAGCACGACGCGATCCTGCTCGGCGCCGTCGGCGACCCATCGGTGCCCAGCGGCATCCTGGAGCGCGGCCTGCTGCTGCGCCTGCGGTTCGAGCTCGACCACCACGTCAACCTGCGCCCCGCGCGCCTCTACCCGGGCGTCCGCGGCCCGCTCGCGTCGGCCGGCGAGGTCGACATGCTCGTCGTGCGGGAAGGCACCGAGGGCCCGTACGTCGGCACCGGCGGCATCCTGCGCAAGGACACCCCGCACGAGATCGCCACCGAGGTCAGCACCAACACCGCGTTCGGCGTGGACCGGGTGGTGCGCGACGCGTTCGACCGCGCGACCCGGCGCCCCCGCAAGCACCTCACGCTCGTGCACAAGACGAACGTGCTGAGCTACTCGGGCCGGCTGTGGTCGCGCATCGTGGAGGAGGTGTCGCTGGAGCACCCCGAGGTGTCGGTGGCCTACCAGCACATCGACGCCACCACGATCCACCTCGTCACCGACCCGAGCCGGTTCGACGTGATCGTCACCGACAACCTGTTCGGCGACATCCTCACCGACCTCGCCGCGGCCATCACCGGCGGCATCGGCCTCGCGGCCAGCGGCAACCTCGACGTGAGCCGGCGCAACCCGAGCATGTTCGAGCCCGTGCACGGCAGCGCCCCCGACATCGCGGGCCAGGGCATCGCCGACCCCACCGCCGCCATCCTCTCGGTGGCCCTCCTGCTCGACCACCTCGGCAACCGCGACGCCGCCCGCCGCATCGAGGCCGCCGTCGCCTTCGACCTGGCCACCCGCGACCACAGCGCCACGGGCCACACCCAGTCCATCGGCGACCGCCTAGCGGCGCTGGTGAGCGCGAGGGCCACCCCTTCCCCGGCGTCGTAGGGGCCGAGAGATCTTGCAGCAAAGCCACTTTCACGCAATGTCGTTGCGTGAAAGTGGCTTTGCTGCAACGGCGCGTAGGGGTGGGCGAGGGCGGGCCGCAGCCTGCGCATGGGTCGCGCGGAGGATCCGCGCCACATCCGCCGGGTCCGTCCGGATCTTCCTGGGCTTCGATGCGGTGTAGACCGCGCCGGCAGCGGTGAAGCGGGCGGCGCGCTCGACCGTGCGGTCGTGGTCCTCCGGGCTCAGGTGCCACTCCGTCGACTCGATCTCCCACACCATCGCGACCTCGTCGAGCCAGCAGTCCGCCACGCCGAGGAACACCCCATCCTCCGTGTAGATCTCGACGTTCCACATCGGGGTCGGAAGCCCCGTTCTGCTCCACATCCGCTTGGCGGCGAGCTCGGCGGCGGAGTGCACGCCGTCGGCGACCGAACGCAGCACCCGGCGGGGAAGGGCGGTATGGGCGCGGGGACTCCTGTCCAGCTCTCCGGCGAGCTCGGCCACCGTGCACAGCCGGCGCTGCACCGCGTCCGAGAGCAGCTCGGCGATCTCCCCTTCCGTCCTCAGCCGCCGGACGGCGTTCATGCAGGCGCGGGGGAGCGGCGCCAGGGGAACCCCGGACCGGATGACGGGTTCGGGCAGGAACTTCGTGCGCTCGACGTGGACGTACTCCGTCGATCGCAGCTGGCGGCCGGCAGGCACGAGCAACTGGACCTCGTCGATCGCATCGCGCTCGTCTCGCAGCTTCGCCGGCCCGCGCCGCAGCCCGTGCCGGCGGCAGGCCTCTGCACCCGTCACCATCGCCCCTGGCCCGCCCAGCAACACGGCCGCCAGCACCGACTGCCGGCGGGTGGGCCTGCCCGAGAACAGGAAGATGATGCCGGGTAACGGGTTCTGCCAGGGGCCGCCGTCGAGACAGCGGTAGTAGACGGTCCGCTCCGGCACCCCCGCCGCGACGAGCTGCTTCGCCGAAGCCACACCATCGGGAAATGTGGCGCGCAACCTGATGAGCTCCATGAGCCCATGCTGACCGGCACGATGGAGCCGATGGGGCGGAATGGGAAGACCCGTTGCAGCAAAGCCACTTTCATGCAATGAGATGGCATGGAAGTGGCTTTGCTGCAATCGCGGGGTGGTCCTGCGGCGGGGGCGGCACCCACTTAGGGTCACCCGGGTGGACGAAGATGTGAGGCCCTCTGCCGGGAATCAGGTCGACGACGGCTCCGGCAACGTCGTCGACCGTCGCAACCTGCGCACGGCGGCGTGGGGTGGGCTCATCGGCACCGCTCTGGAGCAGTACGACTTCGTCATCTACGGCACCGCGACCGCGATCATCTTCAACAAGATCTTCTTCACCCAGGCGGATCCGGCGATCGGGGTGCTGGCGGGTTTCGCGACGTACGCGGTGGGCTTCCTCGCCCGGCCGCTGGGCGGGTTGTTCTTCTCCCGCTACGGCGACCGGCTGGGGCGGAAGTTCGTGCTGGTGGCGACGCTGTTCCTGATGGGGATCTCGACGTTCCTGATCGGGGCGTTGCCGACGTACGAGCAGGTGGGTGCGCTGGCGCCGGCGTTGCTCGTGGTGTTGCGGCTGTTGCAGGGGCTCGGGGCCGGGGCGGAGCAGGCGGGTGGGGTGGTGCTGCTCACCGAGGTCGCGCCGCGGGAGCGTCGTGGCCGGTACGCGTCGCTGGTGTTCGTGGGGGCGTCGGCCGGGACGGCGCTCGGGGCGGTGATCTGGATCCTCGTCCAGATGCTGCCGCCGGACCAGCTGCTGGCGTGGGGCTGGCGGGTGGTGTTCTTCTCCAGCGCGTTCGTGACGATCGCGGCGTACGTCCTGCGCAGGCGGTTGCGCGACGCGCCGGTGTTCGAGCAGGCGAAGCGCGAGCGGGCGCAGGAGCAGCGGGTCGAGGTCTCTCCGATCAAGAGCGTGTTCACGGTGGGGCGCAGGCCGTTCTACCGGACGCTCGCGTTGAACATCGGCGGCCACACGCAGTCGTACGTGTTCCAGGTGTTCATGGCCAGCTACCTGATCCAGACGGTGGGGGTCGACGCGCGGTTGGTGCCGCAGGCGTTGCTGGTCGGGGCGCTGTTCGGCTGCCTGTCCGCGTACGTCACGGGCTCGCTCACCGACCGTTTCGGGCGGCGGCCGGTGATCATCGCGGTGGCCGCGTTCCTGGTCGTGTTCCCGGCACCGGCCTTCCTGATGCTGGACACGGGCAACCCGGCGCTCGTCGTGCTGGTGATCGTGATCGGCTTCATCTTCGCCGCGTACGGCACGGTCGGCTCGCAGGGTGCCGCGTTCGCCGAGCTGGTCGGCTCGCGCTACCGCTATGCGGGGGTGACGCTCGGGCGGGAGTTCTCCGCGGTGCTCGGTGGCGGGATCGCGCCGCTGCTCGCGGCGGTGCTGGTGCAGGTCACCGCCGGTTGGATCGGGGTGGCGATCTACATGAGCGCGATCATGCTCATCAGCCTGGTCACGGCGATCAGGATGCCCGAGACGCGGGGCCGGGACCTGCGGCTCGAAGCCGATGCGTGATCCAGGTTATTGCAGCCTCACCTAACTTGAGATAGACAGCCCCGGTGCTCCGTCGCCTCCTGATCGGTCTCGCCGCCGCAGCCCTCCTCGCCGGGTGCGCCTCGGGTGCCGCGCCGCAGGCGGCGCCACCCGCCGGCGTCACGGTGGCGCACGAGTTCGGTGAGACGGTGGTGCCGGCGCATCCGCAGCGCGTGGTGTCGCTCGGCTACACCGAGCAGGACGCGATCCTGGCGTTCGGGGTGGTGCCGGTCGCCGTCCGCTACGCGTTCGGGCCGGAGGACGACGCGTTCTTCCCGTGGGCCGACGCCGCCGCGGGCCCCGCCCGGCCGGTGATCCTGCCGCGGGAGGGCGTCGACTTCGAGCAGATCGCCGCGCTGCAGCCGGACCTGATCATGGCCGTCACGGCGGGCCTGGACCGGCAGCAGTACGACACGCTCAGCCGCATCGCGCCCACGGTCGTGCAACCCGCCGAGTACGTCGACTTCGGCACGCCGTGGCAGGTGCAGACGAGGGTGACGGGCCAGGCGCTCGGGCAGCCGGAGCGCGCCGAGGAGCTCGTGGCGCAGGTCGAGGCGCGGTTCGCCGAGGTCAGGGCCGCGCATCCCGGGCTCGAGGGCCGCACCGTCGCCCTCTCCGGTCCGATGTACGACGGCAACTACCCCTTCCACGCCACCGACGACACCCGCACCCGGTTCTTCGGCGCGCTCGGCATGGTCGTGCCACCCGAGCTCGACGCGGCGGCGGGCGACAGCTTCTACGGCACGGTGAGCCGGGAGAACGCGGGCATGCTGAACGCCGACGTGCTGGTCTGGCAGGCCGGCTCTCCGCAGGAGCGGGCCGGGATCGAGGCCGACCCGATCCTCGCCGCGTTGCCCGTGGTCCGCGAGGGCCGGGCGCTGTTCATGGACGGCACCGACTACGACGCGCTGCAGTTCTCGAGCGTGCTCAGCCTGCCGCACCTGCTGGACGGGTTCGTCCCGCGGCTCGCCGCCGCAGGGGGGCGCGTGTGACACGGCGGGACGGCGCGTGCCACACTGGGCTCGTGCAGCACCTCTACGTGATCATTATTGACGAGCGCGTCGGCTAACCAGCACCACAGCCGACGCGCAGACCTCTCGCATTCGCGGGGGGTCTTTTTTGTTGCCCGAATCGCGTCCCGACAGCCAGGAGCCCCTCGAAATGTCCCGAACCGAACCGGCCGGAACCCCGCTCGGTGACGCCTTCCACGTCTTCGACACGACGCTTCGGGACGGGGCCCAGCGCGAGGGCATCAGCTACTCGGTGGCCGACAAGCTCGCCGTCGCCCGCCACCTCGACGCGCTGGGCGTCGGTTTCATCGAGGGCGGCTGGCCGGGCGCGCTGCCGAAGGACACCGAGTTCTTCGCCCGCGCCGCGGCGGGGGAGCTCGAGTTGCGGCACGCGGTGCTCGTGGCGTTCGGCTCGACGCGGCGGGCCGGGCTCACCGCGGCGGCGGACCCGCAGGTGCGCGCGCTGCTCGACTCCCGGGCCCCGGTCGTGACGCTGGTGGCGAAGTCCGACCGCCGCCACATCGAGCGGGCCCTGCGCACCGACGTCGCCGAGAACTGCGCGATGGTCGCCGACACGGTCTCGTTCCTGCGGGGCGAGGGGCGGCGGGTGTTCCTCGACGCCGAGCACTTCTTCGACGGCTACCGGTTCGACCCCGACACGGCGCTGCGGGTGCTGGATGCGGCCGTGACGGCCGGCGCCGACGTCGCGGTGCTGTGCGACACGAACGGCGGCATGCTCCCGCTGGGCATCGCGGAGGTGGTGACCGAGGTGGCCGCGCGCACGGGCTTCCGCCTGGGCATCCACTGCCAGGACGACACGGGCGCCGCGGTGGCCAACTCGGTCACGGCGGTACAGGCGGGTGCGACGCACGTGCAGTGCACCGCCAACGGCTACGGCGAGCGGACCGGCAACGCCGACCTGTTCGCCGTGGTCGGGAACCTGGTGACGAAGCTGGGCATGCCCGTCCTACCGGACGGCGCGCCCGGCGAGCTGACCCGCACCTCGCACGCGTTGGCGGAGATCGCCAACATCGCACCCGAGGGCCACCAGGCCTACGTCGGGACGTCTGCGTTCGCCCACAAGGCGGGCCTGCACGCGAGTGCGATCAAGGTGGACCCGGAGCTCTACAACCACATGGACCCTGCGGTTGTGGGCAACGGGCAGCGGGTGCTCGTCACCGAGATGGCCGGCCGGGCCAGCGTCGAGCTCAAGGGCTCTGAGCTCGGCCTGGACCTGGCCGGCCATCCCGACGCGGTGTCGTCGGTCGCGCGGACGGTGAAGGAGCGCGAGGCGGTGGGGTGGTCGTTCGAGGCCGCGGACGCCTCGCTCGAGCTGCTCATGCGCTCGGCCATCGGCGCGGACGCGCCGGCACCGTTCACGCTCGAGTCGTACCGCGTGATCATCGAGCACGGCGCCGACGGCGCGGTGGTCGCCGAGGCGACGGTCCGGGTGCAGCTGGACGGGGAGCGACTGATCGCCACCCAGGAGGGCAACGGCCCGGTCAACGCCCTGGACGCGGCGCTGCGTGCGGCGCTGTCGCCGAGGTGTCCGTGGCTGGCGGGGGTGGAGCTCTCCGACTACAAGGTGCGCATCCTCAGCCACGGCACCGATGCCGTGACGCGCGTGCTGGTCGAGTCGACGGATCGCTCCGGGTCGTGGACGACCGTCGGGGTGCACGGCAACGTCGTCGAGGCGTCCTGGCTGGCGCTGGTGGACGCCCTCGCCTACGCGGCCCTGCGCGAGCGCGTCGCGGTCAGCCCTTGAGCAGCTCCAGCAGCTCGGCGTTCAGCTGTTCCGCGTGCGTGACGAACAGCCCGTGCCCCGCCGTCGGGTACTCGACGTAACGGCACCCGGGCACCAGGTCCGCGGTGCGCCTGCCGGTGAGCGCGACGGGTGCGGACGTGTCCGCGGCACCGTGCACGACCAGCGTGGGCACCGTGATCTCGCGCAGCCCGGCCCGGTGGTCAGCGTGGAACATGGACCGGAAGAGCTGCGCGGTCGCCCACGGCGAGGCGGACAGGCACTTGCGGATCGTCCAGTCGATCAGGGCGGGCGAGACGTCGTTGCCCAGGTGGGTGGCGTACCAGACCTGGGCCTGCCGGGCGAACCACTTCGGGCGGTCGGTCCGGAGCTGGGCGAGCACCGCTTCGTGGGCGGCCTCGGGGAGCCCGTCGGGGTTGTCCTCGGTCTGCTTCATGAACGGGATGACGGCGGCGAGGAACGCGACGCGCGCAACCCGCTCCTCGCCGTGCCGGACCAGGTAGCGGGCCACCTCGGCCCCGCCGAACGAGTGCCCCACCAGCGTGACGCCGGTCAGGTCGAGGTGCTCCAGCAGGGCGGCGAGGTCGTCGGACGTGGTGTCCACGTCGTAGTCGGTCGACGGGCGGTCGGAACGGCCGTGCCCGCGCCGGTCGAGCGCGATGCAGCGGTACCCGCGCTCGACGAAGTACGGGATCTGGTACTCCCACATGTCCGTGTCCAGCACCCAGCTGGAGACGAAGACGATCGGCTCGCCGGTTCCGTGGTCCTCGTACGCGAGGCGGGTTCCGTCGTGCGTGGTGAAGTGCGACATCGTGGTCTCCTCGTCGTCGTGCTGACGAGGACCACGGTGGCGCCCGTGGGGTAGCCGGGTCGATGACCCGGCGGGTAAGGCTCGCCGGAAGGCTTTCTGGACCGGGACTGCTGTGCAACGCTAACGGTTGATCGCCGCGAGGGGGCCACGATGACCGATCACGAGGAACCGCAGGCTCCGAGCCCGTTCCGGGCCGTCGGGGACATGGGCTGGGTCCGCGAGCCGCTGGACGACGCGGTGGGCGGCAGGCGCCGGGTGATCGCCCCACCCGCCGCGGCCACGCTCGGCACCCCGGCCCACAGCGGCGCGAAGGCCGCCCAGCGGGCCGAGATGGACAAGCCGAACACCGTGTACATGATGGGCGACAACCCGGCCCTGCCGAAGATGCCCGAGCGTCCCACGCTGGAGGACTTCTACCGGCTGCGTTTCGACGACTTCTCCGTCTCGCACATGCTGCAGAGCGCCCGGCTGGCCCGGGAGAAGGGCCTCGACGAGAAGGTCGTGCTGGCCTGCCTGCTGCACGACATCGCCGTGCCCGGCCTGCTGCGCAGCGACCACGGCTACTGGGGCGCGCAGATGGTGGCGCCGTACGTGGACGAGGAGGTCGCCTGGGCGATCGAGAAGCACGAGGCGTTGCGGTACTTCGCGGACGAGTCGGTCGGCTACGCCTACCCGAAGGAGTACATCGCCTTCTTCGGCGCCGACTACGACCCGCCGGAGTACATCCACCGCGAGCACGAGGCGGCCCGCACGCACCGCTGGTACATGACGTCGCGGCTCGTCACGCTGAACGACATGTACTCGTTCGATCCGGACGCCCGCGTGGACTTCGAGGAGTTCACCGACCTCGTCGGGCGGCACTTCCGGCAGCCGAGCGAAGGGCTGGGGTTCGACGGGTCACCGGTCGCGCACATGTGGCGCACCATGATCTGGCCGAACAACTTCCTGTAAGCCCGGATCAACTCGGCGGAGGGGCGGGCTCGGGCGCGCGGCGCGCCCAGGCGGGTGCGTGCTCCGGGAAGGGGCCGATCGCGACGAGGCGCCCCGGCACGCCCTGCAGCACCGGGAAGCGGCGCAGCAGGCGCAGGGGCGGCGGGAGCGCCTCGGTCGGCGCGGTCGGCACGGAGCCGTCGGCCGGGCCGGCGGGGCTCGCCACCGGGGTGTTCGCCGTGGTGGCCCGGCGGCTGAGCACGGCCCGGTGGGCGAGGCGCTGGGCACCCTGGATCAGCGCCGTGGGCCACCACCGGCGCCGCTGCACCCGCCGGAGCAACGAGCGCGGCACGACGCCGCCGGAGCGCAGGGCGGGCGCGAGCAGCCTCGCGGCGGCCACGGCGTCGGCGACGGCGAGGTTGATCCCCACACCGCCCACCGGTGACATCGCGTGCGCGGCGTCACCGATCAGCAGCAGGCCCTCGCGGTGCCAGCTGCGCAGCCGTTCCAGCTTCACGTCCAGCAGCTTCACGTCGTCGAGGGACGTCAACGCGTCGAGCCGGTCGGCCATCCACGGCGCCAGGGCCGCGATCCGCTCCCGGAACCGCTCCAGGCCCGCCGCGCGCATCGCGGCGTCGCTGCCCTTGGCGATGAGGAACGCGCACTGCCAGTAGTCGCCGCGATCGATCATGACGGCGAACTGCCCGCCGGAGACGCGGCCGAGCAGGCCCGCCGGGTCGGTCTCCCGCCGGGGCAGCCGGAACCACCAGACGTCGATCGGCACACCGAAGGTGCGGGGTACGAGACCGGCAGCCGCGCGCACCGCCGAGTCACGGCCGTCACAGGCGACCGTGAGGCTCGCCCGGATCTCGTGCTCGGAACCATCGGTGCGGTCGCGGTAGTGGACCCCGCTCACGCGTTCGCCGTCGCGCAACAGCCCGACGGCTTCGGCGTTGCGCCGCAGCGTGAACGTCGGCTCCTCCTCGGCCGCGTCGGCCACCAGGTCGAGGAAGTCCCACTGCGGCACGAGGGCGATGTGCTGGTGCGCGCCGGGCAACCTGCTCAGGTCGCCGACCTGCACGGTCCCGGCGTCGAGCTGCACCTGGATCTGGTCGACCTCGCGGTGCGGCAACGCCGCGAAACGCTCGCCGAGCCCCAGCTCGTCGAGCAGGGTGAGGGTCGAGGCGTGCACGGTGTCGCCGCGGAAGTCCCGCAGGAAGTCGGCGTGCTTCTCCAGGACGGTGGTCTCGACGCCGGCCCGCGCCATGAGCAGGCCGAGGATCATCCCCGCCGGACCACCGCCGACGACGAGGCAGGTCGTGCGCTCAGTGCTCGACACCCGTCGGTTTCTACGCCGACGGGAACCTCCTGGCCAGGCCTCGATAGGCTGGCCGCATCATGAACGCTGGCAATGACGTCCGGGTGCGCTTCTGCCCGTCGCCGACGGGCACCCCGCACGTCGGACTGATCCGCACCGCCCTGTTCAACTGGGCACACGCCCGCCACAACGGCGGCACCTTCGTGTTCCGGATCGAGGACACCGACGCCCGGCGCGACTCCGTCGAGTCGTACGAGGCCCTGCTCGACGCCCTGCGTTGGCTCGGTCTCGACTGGGACGAGGGCCCGGAGGTCGGGGGCCCGCACGGGCCCTACCGCCAGAGCGAGCGTGGCGACTCCTACCGCAACGCCCTCGGGCTCCTCGTGCAGGCGGGCGAGGCATACGAGTCGTACTCGACACCCGAGGAGATCGAGGCCCGGCACCGGGCGGCCGGCCGCGACCCCAAGCTCGGCTACGACAACGCCGACCGCGACCTCACCGAGGAACAGAAGGCGGCGTTCCGCGCCGAGGGGCGCTCGCCGGTGTTCCGGCTGCGGATGCCCCACCGCGACATCACGTTCGACGACCTCGTCCGCGGCCCCGTCACGTTCAAGGTCGGCACGGTGCCCGACTTCGTGCTCGCCCGCGGTGACGGCACCCCGCTCTACCCGCTCACCAACCCGCTCGACGACGCCCTCATGGGCATCACCGACGTGCTGCGCGGGGAGGACCTGCTCTCGTCCACCCCGCGCCAGATCGCGCTGCTCGAGGCGCTGCAGCGGGTGGGGATCGGGAACGGACCGTTCCGGTACGGGCACCTGCCGCTCGTCACCGGCGAGGGCAACCGCAAGTTGTCCAAGCGCGACCCGCAGTCGAACCTCTTCCTCTACCGCGATCGCGGATTCCTGCCCGAGGGGTTGCTGAACTACCTCGCATTGCTCGGCTGGTCGATCGCCGATGACCGCGATGTGTTCACGATCGCCGAGATGGTCGATGCGTTCGACGTCACACGCGTGTCGAGCAATGCCGCGCGATTCGATCTCAAGAAGGCCGAAGCGATCAATGCGGCGCATCTGCGGGCGCTGCCGGTCGACGAGTTCGCCCGACGCGTCGAGCCCTACCTCGAGGCCGAGGGTGTGATCACCGGCACGCCCACCGAGGAGCAGCGCGCGGTGCTTGCGGCCGCGGCGCCACTGGTGCAGGAGCGCAGCGTCGTGCTGTCCGACGCCGCGCGCATGCTGCGCTTCCTCTTCGTGCCCGAGGACGGCTTCGCACCGGACGACGACGCGGCGGAGAAGAACCTCGGCGCCGACGCCGCCCCGGTGCTCGAAGCGGCCCTGACCGGCCTCGACGCCGTTCCCGAGTGGTCCCACGAGCAGATCGAGGGCGCCCTCAAGGCCGCGCTCGTGGACGGCCTGGGCCTCAAACCACGCAAGGCATTCGCACCCGTGCGGGTGGCCGTCAGCGGCCGCACGGTCTCGCCGCCGCTCTACGAGTCCATGGAACTGCTGGGTCGCGAGCGCTCCCTCGCCCGCCTGAGGGCCGGTTTGGAGCGCGCTGCGAGCCTCGGCTAGAGTGGTCGGCGCAGGGTACGGACGCCTCCGGCGATCGTGAACCCTTGGGGTATGGTGTAATTGGCAGCACGACTGATTCTGGTTCAGTTAGTCTAGGTTCGAGTCCTGGTACCCCAGCGGAAACGCTCCAGAAGCGGTCTGATAAACTCAACACGGAGCGATTCCCAGGGCCCCGTCGTCTAGCGGCCTAGGACGCCGCCCTCTCAAGGCGGTAGCGCGGGTTCAAATCCCGTCGGGGCTACGCGAGGGGCGAGGTGTGTTCGCGGAGAACGCGGACCACCTCGCTCCGCTTTATTTCTGGGGGCGCAGCCCCCAGACCCCACCCGGAGGGGCTTCGCCCCCCGGACCCCCCTCCTGTGGTTGCGTTGGCATCTTCGGCTTCCGCCTGGCCTTCGGCTTCGGCCTCGCCTTCCGCCTGGCCTTCGGCTTCGGCCTCGCCTTCCGCCTGGCCTTCGGCTTCGGCCTCGCCTTCCGCCTGGCCTTCGGCTTCGGCCTCGCCTTCCGCCTGGGCTTCGGCTTCGGCTGGCGGCTCGCCTCTTGTGGTTGCGTGGGCATCCCTCCCGCGTTGCGTCTCGTGCGTGGGCCCGGCCGCCCGAGGCTTGATCGGCGATTCGGCGCGTTTGCGTGTCATATTTGCCCGTTTTCGCACCGAAGCCGTGATCATGTCCGTGAAACCGGCCTCCGGTGGCGCCGCGCGCCCCACCGGGCAGGCCCTGGCCTGCCCGCGATACTGCCCGGAGGGGTCGCAGAGGCTCGCCCGTCAAGGGGCGCGAAGCGACGCGAAGCGCCCTTGACGGGTGAGGGGCGGCCCCGCACGATGCGCGGCGCCACCGGAGGCCCTGCGGTCCGGGGCAGACTTCATCTGCGCCGCTCCGAGCGGTGGTGCCATGTGCGGTGCCAGCCGCGCGGTCGGTCCAGCCCGGGTGTTCCTCCAGGTGAAGTGGGTGTTTCGGCCTCATTCGACAGGCGGGACACCAGCTGGCCCCGCTGCTGTGGCACCATAGTGATGCCAGATTGGCTCAACACGAGCGAGACGAGGAATGGTCATGGGTGAGTCCGTCCACGCCGTCACGACCCTGCCGACGGCGCGTCGGCCCGGCTGCCCCTTCGACCCGCCGGCAGAGCTGATCGACGCCCGGCGGCACGGCCCGATCAGCCGCTACCGGTTCCCCGACGGGCACGAGGGCTGGCTGGTCACCGGGTATGACCTGGTCAGGGCGGTTCTGGCGGACTCGCGGTTCAGCTCGCGCAAGGAGCTGATGCTCCACCACCCGCTCATCGACTTCAGCGGGGTGGAGGTCCCGCCTGCGCCTCCCGGCGAGTTCCTGCTCATGGACGAGCCGCGGCACGGGCGCTATCGGAAACCGCTGGTGGGCAAGTTCACCGTACGGCGGATGCGGCTGCTCACCGAGCGCGTCGAGCAGATCACCGCCGACCACCTCGACGCCATGGAGGAGGCCGGGCCGCCGACCGACCTGATGACGGCGTTCGCCACGCCCATCCCCGCCATCATGATCTGCGAGCTGCTCGGCGTGCCGTACGAGGACCGGGGCTCCTTCGAGAAGCAGGTCGAGTCGTTCATGAACGGGGAGACGAGCGACGAGGAGATGATCGCGGCCTACACCGCGGTCCAGCAGTACCTCGCGGAGCTGGTGGCCGCCAAGCGCGCGAACCCCACGGACGACGTGCTCAGCGACCTCACGGACAGCGATCTGACCGATGAGGAGCTGCGGGGGATGAGCCTGATCCTGCTGGCGGCCGGGCTCGACACCACCGCGAACATGCTGGGCTTAGGCACCTTCGCGCTGCTGAGCAACCCGGCGCAGCTGGCAGCGCTGCGCGCCGACCCCGCGCTCGCCGAGCCGGCCGTGGAGGAGCTGCTGCGGTACCTGAGCGTTGCCAAGACGTTCATGCGGACGGCGCTTCAGGACGTCGAGCTGGGCGGCACGACCATCGAGGCCGGCACGACGGTGATCCTTTCCTACAACACGGCCAACCGGGACCGCGGGCGGTTCGCCGATCCCCACGTGCTCGACGTCCGCAGGCACGCCGGCGGGCACCTGGCCTTCGGCCACGGCATCCACCAGTGCCTGGGGCAGCAGCTGGCCCGCGTCGAGATGCGGGTCGCGTTCCCGGCGCTGTTCAGCCGGTTCCCCACGCTGCGCCTGGCCGTACCGGCCGACGAGGTCGGCCTGCGCCCGGAGACCGCGGACATCTACGGGGTGAAGAGCCTCCCGGTCACCTGGGACGCCTGACCCGTCAGACCGGCGCCGCCGCGTCGGGCGTCTGGCTGGCGCCGCCGCCCTGGTTGTCCGTGGGCTCGGTGGTCGGTTCCGTCGTCGGCGGGGTGGTCGGCACCGTGGTGTCCGGCGGGGGCGTGGTCGTCACGGGGGGTTCCGTGGTCGTCACCGGCGGGTCTTCCGTGGTGGGGCGCGTCTGCGGTGGCGGTGGCGGGACCGGGCGGGTGACCGGCGGCTGCTCCTCCGTGGGCGCCGGGCGCTCCGTCGTGGTCGGCGCCGGCTCGCTGGCCTCCTGCGTGGGGGCGGGGCGGGGGGTGGTCGCGGCGGCCGGTTCCGTGTCCGGCTGCGGCCACAGGAACACGGCGGCGATCACGGCCATGGCCGCTGCCACCGCGCCGGCCGTCACCAGGAACGACGGGCTCTTCCCACGAGGCTCGGGTGCGTAGTCGTACCGGGGCTCGTAGGGCTCGTAGGGCTCGTCGTCGAAGTCCGGGGCGTAGTTGGGGGTGGCCGGGCGGGGCGGGGGAGCCACGGGTGGGCGCGGGGGTGCGGGCCGGTACGGCGGAAGGCTCGAGCTCGCACCGCCCATCGGGCCAGGGCCGTACGGGCCGCCGCCCGGCGGCGCCGCGGGCGGCCCGTACGGCCCCTGCGGACCACCGCCCCCGCCGTGCGGCGGGGCACCCGCGGCGCCGGCGGCGATCGGGAACCGCGCCGAGCCGCCCGTGCGCGGCGCCGGGACGCGCGGCCGCGGCCCGGAGCCGGTGGGCGGTGCCGGCAGCAACGACAGGACGGCACCCATCGAGATGGCGTTCTTCGGGTCGACGTCGACCGTGACGGGCCGGCCGAGCAGCTCCGAGACGAGCTGCCCCACCAGCGGGATGCGCGACGAACCGCCGACCAGCAGCACCGCCGACAGCTGCTGCGGCGCCAGCCCGGCCGAGCCCACCGCGCGCTGCAGCGCGTCGACCGTGTCCTCGACCTGCGGGCGGATGGCCGCCTCGAACTCGCTGCGGTGCATCCGCACCGAACCCTGCGCCCTGGGCGTCAGCACGGGGATCGACACCTCGGTGTCGCTGCTGAGCGCTTCCTTCGCCTCGACGCACTCGCGCCGGATCGCGGCGATCGCGGACAGGACCGCGGGATCGCTCTCGTCGAGGCCTTCGAACGCCTCCGGCATGCCGGCCATGACGTGCTCGAAGACGATCTCGTCGAAGTCGATGCCGCCGAGGCGGTCGACCCCTTCCGGCCGGCCGAGGAGCTTGAAGGTGTGCCCGTCCTTGTGCACGACGGCCGCGTCGAACGTGCCGCCGCCGAAGTCGTAGACGGCGATCGTCGAGCCGGGCTCCACCCGTTCGGCCGACGCGTAGTGCAGCGCCGCGGCCTGCGGCTCGGCGAGGTAGGAGACCTGCAGGCCCTGCCCGGCGAGCGCACCGCCGAGCCGCTCGGTCTTGTGCGGCCCCCACGAGGCGGGCAGCGTGACGGCGATCCGGGCGGCGGGGCCGGCCTCGCGCTGCGCGACGCGGTCGACGACCCAGCGAACGAGCCGGGCCGAGAGGTCCTCCGGGGCCCACGGCCGGCCGCCGACGATCAGCGGGGTCGGGTCGCCGATGCGGCGCTTGAACTCGCGGACGACGTGGTCGGGCGAGCTCACCGCGCGGCGTTCGGCCGCCTCTCCGACGACGACGCTGCCGTCGTCACCGAGGTAGAGCACCGAGGGGACGGCGCTGGCGCGGTCGCCGAGGTTGACGATCTCGGTCTCGCCGGGGCGCGCGTCGAGCCTACCGATCGCGGCAGCCGTGCGCGTGGTGCCCAGATCGATGCCGAGCAGGTAACTCATCGTCCCCCGTCTTCAGTCGCTTGGCGGCTTGCGTGGTGACTTGCTGTGGTGAGCGCGCCGTCAGAGGCCACGTTAGCGGCCCGGCAGGATGATGGCTGGGCAGGTCGCGCGATCGGTACTAGCGGGAGGTGACGGAGCCGCTCACCGCGGTGAGCGGTAGCTGCGCGATCAATCTGGTGCCCGCCCCGGGCGGGCTGTCGACGTCGACGCGGCCGCCGAGGGCCTCCACGCGGTCCTTGATGCCGAGCAGGCCCGTGCCGCGCATGAGATCGGCGCCGCCGGGGCCGTCGTCGTGCACGGTGACGTGCAGGGCCCCACGGTCCGCGTCGGCCTCGACGGTGACGGTGACGGTCGAGGCGAGAGCGTGCTTGGCCGCGTTGGTCAGTGCCTCGGCGACGACGTAGTACGCGCTGACCTCCACCGGCTCGGGCAGCCGCCCCTCGGCGCGGATCCGGAGGTCGACGGGGAGCGTCGAGCGGCGGGCGAGCGTCCGCAGTGCGGGCGGGAGGCCGCCCTCCACCAGTATCGCCGGGTGGATGCCGCGGGCGATCTCGCGCAGCTCGCGCGCCGCCCCGTTGGCCTCGTCCAGGGCGGCGCGCAGCCGTCCGGCGAGCGGGTCGAGCTCGGGCGGGACCGCGGCCCGCGCCGCATCCAGCTGCAGCGCCAGCGAGACCAGCCGCTGCTGGGCACCGTCGTGCAGGTCCCGCTCGATCCGCCTGCGCTCCTGGTCGGCCGCGGCGACGATCCGCGCCCGCGAGGCGCTGAGCTCGGCGTAGAGCTGGGCGTTGTCGAGCGAGACCGCGAGCTGGCCCGCGATGAGCGCGACGGCGTCGAGGCGGTCGACGGTGAAGGCGCCGCGGATGAGGCGGTTCTCGAGCAGCAGCACCGCCCGGAGGGCTCCCCGGCTGAGTACGGGCAGGGCCAGCAGCGAGCAGCAGCCGGCGCCGGCGAAGTAGGGGTCGCGGGCGAACCGGTCGTCGTCGGTGGCGTCGGTGACGACGAGCGGCTCGCGTAGCCGTCGCGCGTAGCGGAGCACGGACATCGGTGGCGCGGGTTGGGTACCGCCGGGGGGCGCAGCGGGCTGGACCCAGTCGTCCCGGTCGCCGCTCCACAGCAGCAGGTGCACCGCGGTGGCGCCGGTCATCGCGCTGAGCACGTCGGCGACGCGGGTGTGCAGCCGTTCGACGCTGGTCTCGGAGCTCAGCGCCTGGGACGCGGACAGGACGCCGAGCAGGTCGAGCGTGCCGGAGGCCACCGTGGACCGGCGGTGCGGCAGGTCGGCCGGTGGCCGCAGTGCCGGGTAGGCCCAGTCCAGCTGCTCGGTCTTCGCGGCGGCACCCCAGGCGGCGTACTGCGCGCGGGCCTGGGCGAGCAGCTCGTGTCCGGTGTGGTCGAGGCCGTGCTCGAGGAAGAAGCGGGCGGCCCGTTCGGCGATCAGGGCCCGGTGCCACGGCCGCCGGCGCAGCGCGGACTCGCGGCGCGCGGCGTCGAATGCAACGGCCGCGGCGCGGAAGTCGCCCACCGCCCACGCCCGCTCGGCCTCGACCAGCCACTGCAGGTGCAGGAGGTTCTCGGGCGCGTCCGCGGCGCGGGCGCCGAGCCAGTGCACCACGCCGTCGAGCTCGGACAGCAGGTCGGCGCGCTCGTCCTCGTCGGCGGCCCGTACGTCCCCGGCGAGGGCGAGCCCGCGCAGCAGGTGGGCGACCGCCGTCGGGTAGAGGCCCAGCGCGGCCGGCAGCAGCGGCATCGCGGATGCGGCGTGCCGGGACATCTCGGCGGGCTCGCCGAACACGGCGGCGGCGATCGCCCTGGTGAGGTGGGCGACGAGCAGCGCGACCGGGTTGTCGGTGAGCCGCTCGACCGGGCTGGGGTCGGCGCCGCCTCCCCGCAATGCGTCGGCCAGCCACCGGTACCCGTCCAGCCACTGGCCGAGGTCGGCGCTGCCGGTCCGCCGCACGAACGCCAGACCGGTCTCCACCTGGGTGACGAAGGCGTCCACCGAGGGGGCGCAGTCCAGCAGGTTCGGCACGATCGCGTAGAGGGCGTAGCCGGCGTTGGCCAGGTCGTCGCTCGCGATCAGCCCTTCCGTGGCGCGCCGGCCCGCCTGGACGCCGTTCTCGATCGGCTCGCACCACCAGCCGACGCACGCGGACACGAAGCGGGCCTGCGAGGTCCCGGGTTCGTAGCCGCGCGCCTCGCCCAGCTCGAGAATCCGCTGCGCCGCCCGGCACCCGGCAGCGGTGTCGCCGCGCAGCGCGATGGCGTGGAAGGCCGCGATGCTCGCGGGGCCGATCAGCGTCGGGCCCGGACCGTGGTGGAGCCAGATCCGCACGGCCTCGAGGGAGAGCCAGCCGACCAACGCGTGGTCGCTGTAGTAGGCGGTCGGCAGCAGGGCGTTGAGCACGTGGGTGGCGGCGACCAGGGCCGGGTCGGTGATGGCCGGGCCGGCCGGTTCGTCGGCGGTCTCCGTGGCCAGCCACCGGTAGAAGTGGTCGAACTGGCGGTCGAGCTCGCCGGCAAGCCGGTCGGCCGGCGGCACGCCGATGCCCAGGTCGCGCAGCGCCTCGACGCCCATGGCGGTCGCCTCGGCGAAACGCTTCCGGTGGGTCAGGCTCCGCACCTGCACGGACGTCGCGAGCGCCCGGTCCGTGGCGGAACGGGTCAGCCCGTCGATCGCGCGGAACTGCTCGTCCGCCTCCTCCAGCCGGCCCATGCTGAACAGCGCGCGGTGGCGGCCGGTGTGCAGCTCGAGCAGCGTGGCGGTGTCGGCCGGGTCGGCGATGCCGAGCGCGGCCGTCAGGAGCTGGGCCACCAGCTCGTGGTCCCCGATCAGCACCGCCGGCCCGGTGGCCCGGCGGAGCAGGCGCACCACGGCCCGCCGCTCCGTCCGCTCGGTGACCAGGTCGATCACCGGCAGGTACTGCTCCGCCGCCGTCCCGGGGTGCTCCGGATCCAGGGCGAGTCGCCGCGCCATGGCGAGGTGGAGGGCGCGCCGCCGCCGCGCGCCCAGCCCGCTCAGCACGGCCTCACGCATGCGGTCGTGCCGGAACCGCACCACCGCGCCTCGCCCACCCCCCGTGCGCGCACCGGGCTCCACGACGAGAACGCCCTCGTCGAGGGCCGGTGCCAGGCGCTGCTCGACCTCGGCCGCCGGAACACCGGTCGCGGTGTGCAGGACGCCCCGCTCGACCCGCCCGCCCAGGCACGCCATCGCCTCCGTGAGCTCACGGGATGGCGGCGCGAGCGCATGCGCGCGGGAGATCGCCAGCCCGCCGGCATCGGCCCGGTCCAGCCGGGCGCGCACCGCCTGCTCGTCCCACCGCCACCCGGCTTCCGTCGCCGTCAGCGCACCGTCGCGCCGGAGCGCGTCCAGCAGCTCCACGACCTCGTAGGGGTTGCCCGACGTCTGCGGGCCGATCAGCTCGACGAGACCCGCCGCCGCGTCCCGGTCCACGTGCAACATCTCGGCGACCAGGGCGACGGAGCCCGCCACGGGCAGGTTCTCCAGGCGCACGTGCAGCACGTCGTCCCGCTCGCGCCACCGCGACATCAACGGCGTGAGCGGATCCGCCCCGTCGAGGTCGGCCTCGCGGTACGTGCCGACCAGCAGCACCCCGTCGATGGGCTCCTCGGTCAGTACGAGGTCGACGAAGCCGAGCGGGGTGCGCTCGCTCCACTGCATGTCGTCGAAGAACATCACGACTGGTCGGGTCGGCGACGCGACGGCCCGCAGGATCGCAACGCCCGCGCGCTGCGACCGCACCTGCGACGACAGCGGATCGCCCGGATCGGGCGGCGTTCCCAGGAGGGTGCCGAACTCGGGCAGGATCGCCGCGATCAGGGGCGCGTTCGGGCCCAGTTCCGCGAGGAGCCGGCGGCGAACCTCGGCCAGCTCGCGTTCCGGCTCGGCCAGCAGCAGCCGACCCAGCGCGCGGAACGCGTGGTACCCGGCGTTGAAATGCGGATTCCGGCGGTGCTGGTCGAACTTGCCTGCCACGAACCACCCGTGGCTGCCGGTGACCGCGGGCCGCAGCTGGTCGACCAGGGCGGTCTTCCCCACCCCCGGGGCGCCGCCGACGAGCGCGCCCCGGCAGCGGCCCGCCAGCGCGCCGTCGAACGCCGCCCGCAGCGCCGCCACCTCGTGGTGGCGCCCGACCAGCCGGGACGGTGGCGGCAACCGCAGCGGGACGTCGCGCTCACCGACCCGCAGCCGGCCCGGTCCCGCCTGCGCCTGCTCGAGGTCGTGGACCACGCCCTCGGCCGACTGGTACCGGTTGTCCGGCTCCTTCTCCAGCAGGTGCAGGATGATCTCCGAGAGCGCCGCCGGTACGTCCGGGTTCGCCTCCGCCGGGGGTGCCGGAACCCGAGCCAGGTGATCGTGCGTGAGCCGCAGCGGGTCGCCGGAGCCGAACGGCGGCGCGCCGGTGGCCAGCTCGTACAGCGTGGCGCCGAGGGCGTAGAGGTCGGCCCGCTGGTCGACGGGACGTCCGGTGCGCCCGGTCTGCTCAGGCGCGAGGTACGCCAGCGTGCCCACGATCTCGGTGTGGTGGGTGAACTCGGGGCGCAGCTCGGCGAGCGACGTCGCCAGCGCGAAGTCCACCAGGCACGGGGCGCCGTCGGGGGAGACGACGATGTTCGCCGGGGTGATGTCCCGGTGCATCACGCCGCGGCCGTGCATGCCGGCCACCGCTCGTGCCACCCTCGTCGCGAGTGCGATCAGCTCGCCGGGGGTCCGGGGTGGCGCCCGCTCGGCGAGGCTCGTGCCGTGGACGTCCGCGAGCAGGATCGCGGTCCCGCCGTCCGGGTGGCCCTCCGGAGGGCCGAGGAGCTGCGCGACTCCCGGCACGCCGCGGAGCCGCTCGAGGATCGCCAGTTCGTGGCGCAGCCGGCGCTCGGCGTCCGGTCCCAGCGGTTCCTTGCGGATGACCGAGCCGCCGGCGAGGACGAGCCGGGTGATGCGCGTGCGCTCGCTCTCGTGCACCGCGCCCGCCCCCGTCCGGCCTCGCTCCGTCTCCGTGCGCGACAGGACGACTCCTGTGCGCAACGAGACGACTGTGCACGAGTCGCGGGTGCGCGTACAGCCCCGGTGAGGCCATCGGCTCCATGGAGCCGTAGTGCTGCTTCGACGGCCTGCAGATCGCGTTGTGGATCCATGACGCCCGCAGCGTCACTCCTAGAGGCGGTGTTGTAGCGCTTCCGCGGCGGCCAGCAGGTCGGCGGCCCATCGCACGCCGGGGCGGCGGCCGATGCGGTCGACCGGACCGGACACCGAGACGGCTGCTACGACCTGGCCCGTGCTGTCGCGCACCGGCGCCGAGACGCTCGCGACGCCGGACTCGCGCTCCGCCACGCTCTGCGCCCACCCGCGCCTGCGGACGTCGACCAGCACGCGGTCGCCGTACGTGGCCTCGGCGAGCACGGCGCGCTGGACGGCCGGTTCGGCCCACGCCGCCAGCACCTTCGCGCCGGAGCCGGCCGTCATCGGCAGGCGCGTGCCCACCGGCACGGTGTCGCGCAGGCCGCTCGTGGGTTCGGCGGCGGCGATGCAGATGCGGTGGGTGCCGTCGCGGCGGTAGAGCTGCACGCTCTCGCCCGTGATGTCGCGCAGCCGCGGGAGCACGGCGCCCGCGGCCTCCAGCAGCGGGTCGACGCCCCCGGCGGCGAGCTCCGCGAGAGCCGGGCCGGGGCGCCAGCGGCCGTCGGCGCCGCGGTGGAGGAGACCGTGCACCTCCAGGCCGACGGCGAGCCGGTGGGCGGTGGCCCGGGGCAGCCCGGTGCGTTCGCACAGTTCCGCGAGGCCGCAGGGCTCGGCGGCGGTGGCCCGCAGCACCCCCATGGCCTTGTCGAGCACACCGATGCCGCTATGCTGTCTCACGAGCCGATACTAACTTCCCGAAATGTGAGACGTCCAGCGAGGAGGCTGCAGCCGTGGGGAACTCACGCACGCTGGCCGAGAAGGTCTGGGACCAGCACCTGGTCCGCAAGGGTGAGGGACAGGAGCCCGATCTCCTCTACATCGACCTGCACCTGGTGCACGAGGTCACCAGCCCGCAGGCGTTCGACGGGCTCCGCCTCGCCGGGCGCGGGGTGCGCAGGCCCGACCTCACGGTCGCCACCGAGGACCACAACGTGCCCACGGTGGACACCAACCTCCCGATCGCGGACCCGGTCTCGCGCACGCAGGTGGAGACGCTGCGCAAGAACTGCGCCGAGTTCGGGGTGCCGCTCTACCCGATGAACCACGCCGAGCAGGGCATCGTGCACGTCGTCGGCCCGCAGCTGGGGCTCACCCAGCCCGGCCTCACGGTCGTCTGCGGCGACAGCCACACCTCCACGCACGGCGCGTTCGGCGCCATGGCGTTCGGCATCGGCACGTCCGAGGTCGAGCACGTGCTGGCCACGCAGACGCTGCCGCTCAAGCGGTTCAAGACCATGGCGATCAACGTCAGCTCGAAGGACGGGAAGCTCCGTCCGGGCGTCACGAGCAAGGACGTCGTGCTGGCGATCATCGCGCAGATCGGCACCGGCGGCGGCCAGGGCTATGTGCTGGAGTACCGCGGCAACGTCATCGAGAACCTCTCGATGGAGGCCCGGATGACGGTCTGCAACATGTCGATCGAGGCGGGCGCCCGGGCCGGCATGATCGCTCCCGACGAGACCACCTTCGACTACCTGAAGGGCCGCGACCGCGCGCCGAAGGGCGCCGACTGGGACGCGGCCGTGGCCGCGTGGCGCGAGCTGCGCACCGACGACGACGCGGCGTTCGACGCCGAGGTCGACATCGACGGCGACGCGCTCACCCCGTTCGTCACCTGGGGCACCAACCCCGGCCAGGGCCTGCCGCTCGGGGCGAAGGTGCCGGACCCGGAGAAGATCGTCGACGAGAACGAGCGCGTCACCGCCGAGAAGGCCCTGACCTACATGGGGCTGCAGGCCGGGATGCCGCTGCGGGACATCCACGTCGACACGGTGTTCGTCGGCTCCTGCACCAACGGCCGGATCGAGGACCTGCGCGCCGCCGCCGACGTCATCAAGGGCCGCAAGGTGGCCGACGGTGTCCGGATGCTGGTGGTGCCGGGTTCGATGCGGGTGCGGTTCCAGGCCGAGTCGGAGGGCCTCGACGACGTGTTCCGGGAGGCCGGTGCCGAGTGGCGCTCGGCGGGCTGCTCGATGTGCCTCGGCATGAACCCCGACCAGCTCGCGCCCGGTGAGCGCAGCGCGTCCACGTCCAACCGCAACTTCGAGGGCCGCCAGGGCAAGGGCGGCCGCACGCACCTGGTGTCCCCGCTGGTGGCCGCGGCCACGGCGGTGCGCGGCACCCTGAGCAGCCCGGAGGACCTGGCCTGATGGAAGCGTTCCGCACCCACACCGGCATCGGCGTGCCGCTGCGCCGGTCCAACGTCGACACCGACCAGATCATCCCGGCCGTCTACCTCAAGCGCGTCACGCGCACCGGGTTCCAGGACGGCCTGTTCGCGGCCTGGCGGGCGAACGCGGACTTCATCCTCAACCAGGAGCCGTTCTCGCAGGGATCGGTGCTGGTCGCAGGGCCCGACTTCGGCACGGGCTCGTCGCGCGAGCACGCGGTCTGGGCGCTCATGGACTACGGGTTCCGCGTGGTGATCGCCGCCCGGTTCGGCGACATCTTCCGCGGCAACTCGGCCAAGCAGGGCCTGGTCGCGGCGCAGGTCGCGCAGCCGGACGTCGAGTTGCTGTGGAAGCTGCTGGAGAACGAGCCGGGCGTCGAGGTCACGGTCGACCTCGAGGAGAAGACCGTGCACGCGCGCGACCTCACGGTCCCGTTCCAGATCGACGACTACACCCGCTGGCGGCTGCTGGAGGGCCTGGACGACATCGGGCTCACGATGCGTCACGTCGACGAGATCACCGCGTTCGAGGTCACCCGTCCGGGACGGTTGCCCACCACCGCGCAGGTCTGACCGGCGTGCCGCTTCGGGCGGCCGGGCACACCCTTCTACCGTGGGTGTATGAACAAGACGCAGCTCGTGGACGCGCTCACCGAGCGCCTCGGGGACCGGCGCACCGCCGCGGCAGCCGTCGATGGGCTGCTCGAGACCATCGTCGACAGGGTCCGCTCCGGTGAGTCGGTGACGCTCACCGGGTTCGGGGTCTTCGAGGGTCGTGCCCGGGCCGCCCGCACCGCGCGCAACCCGCGCACCGGCGCCGCCGTGGCCGTGCCGGCCACCACCGTGCCGGCCTTCCGGCCCGGTGCCGGGTTCCGCGCGGCGGTCGGCGGGGCGGCGAAGCCGAGTGCTTCCGCGCCGGCGCCGGTCGCGGCGGAGCCCGCCGTCGAGGCGCCCGCCAAGCGGGGCAAGGCCACGAACGGCAAGGCGGTCCGGACCGCGGTCGGGACCAAGGGCGCGAGGAGCAAGGACGCCAAGGCCGAGAAGGACCGTGGCAAGGCCAAGGACGGCAAGTCCAAGAAGGCCAAGTCGAAGAAGTAGCTCTCACCTCGGATGGAGGCGGGGCCGTGCATGCGCGCGGCCCCGCCTCTTCGTGCGCCTGCGACACCCTAGCTCGCGAGGATCGAAGGATCAACATCTTGTCGGATCGTTGAACGATCCTTAGTGTGATGGGCGCGGTACCGCGAAAACCCGTCACCGACGATCGGAGCAGCCTGATGCCGACCGAGACGCTCGCCCCCGCCGACTTCGACCTGGACATCGAGGTCGCCGTCGTCGTGGAGCCGCAGATGTCCGCGCAGAAGACCGGCGTGACCGACATCTGCACCACGATCTACTGGCCCTGCCAGAAGTGATGACGCCCGTCCGGCCGGTCCGGCGCGACTCGGCCTTCGAGAGCGCAGCCGTGGGCCTGTTGCGGGCCGCGGCCGCGCCGCGCCGGCCCGGCCGGACGGCCCTTCTGCCCGAGGTGCCCGACGAGCGGGAGCGCCTGGTCGCTCTCGCGGCGGACGGACAGCTCCTGGAGGCGGTCGACTCCGCCAGCCCGAGCCTCGCGCGTGACGTCCGGGCGATCGCTGCCGGCGCACCGGCGAAGGCGAAGGATCTGCACCGGGCGCTCATCGCGCTCACCAAGTACCACCTGCGGTTGACCGGCCGGGCGACCCCGTTCGGGCTCTTCGCCGGCGTCGCGCCCGTGCGGTTCGGTGAGAACCCGGCGCTGCGCGCGGGGGACCGGCACCGGGCGTCCGGCCGGCCGGACGCGGCCTGGCTCGATGCGCTGCTCGCAGGAGTGCGGAGCGTGCCCGCGGTCCTGGCGCGGGCGAGCGTCGTCGCCAACCCGGTCCGGTCCGTGCGCGACGGACGGCTGCTGCTGCCGGCGCGGACGGCGGACCCGGGGGCCCGGCGGGAGACCTCGATCCGGCTGACCCCGATCGTCGCCGCCGCGCTGGAAGCGACCGGCGCCCCGGTTCGCTGGACCGAGCTCCTGGCCGGCCTCGCCGGGCGCTTCGGGGTCGACCGGCGGACGCTCGAGCCGGTGCTGTGCCGGCTCGTCGACCTCGACGCGCTGCTCACCGACCTCGACCCACCCGCGGACTGCGCCGATCCCCTCCGGCACGTGCTCGCGGTGGGCGGTGACGCGCACGAGCTCTTCGGGGCGCTGCGCGGGATCGACGGCGACCTGCGCGCCGGGAGGCGGGTCGCCGCGCGGATGCGGGAGCTGCACGACGACGACGGCGCCTCGCCGGTGCGGACCGACCTGCGCCTCGACGTGGACCTCACGCTCCCCGTCGAGGTGGCCCGCGAGGCCGAGCGCGCCGCCACCGTGCTGTGGCGCCTGTCCACCCCGGTCACCGCCGCGTGGCTGCCGGGTTACCACGAGCGGTTCCTCGAGCGGTACGGCACCGAGCGCGCCGTGCCCGTCACCGAGCTGCTGGGCGGCACCGGCCTCGGCCTGCCGCGGTGGGACGAACCGCCGTCCGGTCCGGACCAGGACGAGGAGCGCATGGCGGTCCTCGCCGCCGAGCTCCTCACCGCGGTCCGCGAGCGGCGCACCGAGATCGTGCTCGACGACGCCCTCGTCGAGCGGCTCGCGCGGGACGAGCCCGCCCCGCCGTCCATGGAGCTGTGCGCCGAGGTGCTCGCCGACGGGTGGGACGAGCTGTGCGCGGGCGACTTCCGCCTCGTCGTGGGGCAGAGCCTCGGCTCGGCGCTCGCCGGCACCACCGTGGCCCGGTTCGCGCCCCTGCTCCCCGAGCTGGATGCCGAGCTGACGGGGCTGGTCCGGGCCGGCGCGCCGGCGGACGGCGTGCGGGCCGCGCAGGTCGCCTACCGCCCGCTCGTGCCGCGCTCGGCGAACGTCGCGGCGGTCCCGCAGCGACTGCCCCTGCGCATCCCGCTCGCACCGGGCACGGCCGACGCCTCCGTGACCGACCTGCCGCTGCACCGGCTCGCGGTCACCGCCACCACCGACCGGCTCCACGTCGTGGACGTCGACGACGGCACGCGGATCGCCCCCGTGCCCGGCTCGATGCTCAACCCGCGCAGCGGGCACGTTCCCCCGGTGGCGAGGTTCCTGCTGGAGCTGGGCGCGCAGGACACCCCCCAGTGCCTGCCGTGGAGCTGGGGTGCGCTCGCCGCCGCCCCGTACCTGCCCCGCGTCCGGCACGGCCGCACCGTGCTCGCTCCTGCCCGCTGGTCGCCGCCACGCGGGCTGCGTGGGGCGGACCGGTCGGACCGGCGCCTCGCCGAGTGGCGGGAGCGCTGGGACGTGCCCCGGCACGTCCGGCTGACCGTCGCCGACAACCACGTCCCGGTCGACCTCGACGACCCGCTGCACCGGCTGGTGTTCCGCGACGAGCTGCGCCGGCACCCCGGGCTCGTGGTGCTGGAGGCGCCGTCCGACGCGGGCTGGCTGCGCGGGCCCCGCGGGACGCACACCTGCGAGGTGGTGTTCCAGCTGCTGGGCAGGCGTACGGAGGCCGCGGCGCCGGCCGTGGCCGGGACGGTGCGGCGGCGCGAGGCGGACCTGCTCCAGCTGCCCGGTGGGGAATGGCTCTACGCGAAGCTCCACGCGACGGAGCAGGCGCAGCGGGCCGTGCTGCGTTCCCGGCTGCCCGAACTGGTGGACGACGCCGCGCTCGCCGCGGCCGGCGTCGACGGCTGGTTCTTCGTCCGCTACCGCGATCCCGAGCCGCACCTGCGGCTGCGGTTCCGCGGCAAGCCGGACGGGCTGTGGGGCGAGCTGCTGCCGCGCCTGCACGCCTGGGCGAACCGGCTGCGCCAGGACGGGCTGTTGACCTCGGCGTCACTCGACGCGTACGACCCCGAGGTCGAGCGCTACGGGGGGCCGGAGGCGATGGCCGACGCCGAGCGGGCCTTCCACGCCGACAGCGTGCTGGCCCTCGCCTGGGACCCGGACGGCGACGACGCCGACGTGCGGGCCGCGGCGAGCGTGCACGACCTGCTGCTCGGCTTCGACCCGTCCGGCGGGCTCGCCGACCGGTTCGCCGCCGCGGTGCCGGTGGCCGACCGCCGGGCGGTGCCGGCGGCGCGGCGCAGGCAGGTGGCGGGCCCGCTCCCCGGCGTACCGGATGACGCGCTCCGCGCGCGGCGAGCGAACGCACTCGCGGCGTACGCCGCCGCGCTCGAACGCACCGGATGCCCTCCCGGACGGCGGGCGCACATCGCCGCGAGCCTCACGCACATGCACTGCAACCGCCTTCTCGGCGTCGACCACGCCCGCGAGCGCGGCGTCTACGCCCTCCTGCACCGGGCGCTGGCCGTCCGGGCGGGAAGGGCGAGGTACGGGCGATGACCGCGCTGCCGCTCGCCGTCCCGCCCGACCTGCGCCGGCGTGCGATCGACGTCGCGACGGAGGTGGCCGACCGGCTCCGCTCCCCAGAGCCGGTCGCCACCGCCGCCCGCCGCGCCCGGCGCCCGGCGGGGCACCCGGCGTGGGGCCCGTCCTCGCTGCTGCTCGGCCACCCCGGTGTCGCGCTGCTGCACGCGACGATGTCGGTCGCCGACCCGTCGTGGGCGGCGGCCACCCACGCCCACCTGGCGGCCGCCGCGAGCGGGGCGGGCGCCGACCTGGTGCCCGCGGCGGTCCTGCACGGAAGCGTCCACGGCGGTTACCCGAAGCTCCTGCGCACGCTGGCGCACGCGGTGTCGGCGGCGTGCGAGGAGCGGGTCGCGGCGCAGGCCCGGCGGGCCGCGGAGGACGGCCCGGGCCTCGCGGTCTCGGACTACGACGTGGTGAGCGGGCTCGCCGGCACGGGCAGGCTCCTGCTGGCACTGGGCGACGAGCGCAGCGCCGAAGCGCTCCACACCACGCTCGGCCACCTCGTCGCGTGCACCCGCCCGGTCGCCGCGCCCGGTGGGCCCGTGCCGGGCTGGTGGTGCCGCGCCGACGACCCCGCCGAGTACCCGCACGGCTACCTGGACGTCGGCCTCGCGCACGGGATCGCCGGGCCGTTGGCGCTGATGGCCGTGGCCCACGAGCGGGGGCACCGGGTGGAGGGCATGCCCGACGCGATGCGCGTCATCGCCGACTGGCTGTTGCGCCGTGCCGTCGCCGACGAGGCCGGTCCGCTGTGGCCGTCCCGGATCGGGTTCGCGCAGGAGGCCGGGGACGAACCGCTCGTCCCGGGGGCCGCCAAGGCGGCCTGGTGCTACGGGACCGCCGGCGTCGCCCGGGCCCTGCACCTGGCCGGCACCGTGCTCGGCGACGCGCAGCTGTGCGCGGTGGCGGTGGCGGCGCTGCGGGGGGCCGCCCTGCGCCCGTGGTCCGAGACCGGCCTCGTCGGGCCGACCATCTGCCACGGGGCCGCCGGCCTGCTGCAGGTCGTCCTGCGGGTCACCGAACGCGACCCCGACCCCGTGCTGCTCTCCGTGGTCGGCCTCCTCGCGCAGCGCGTGCTCTACGACTTCGACCGGACGGCGCCGTTCGGCTTCCGGCACGGGCACCGGACGCGTTCCGGGCGCCGGATCGGCGTGGACGAGCCTGGCCTGCTCCAGGGTGCGGCGGGCGTCGCCCTCGTGCTGGCGACGTTCGCGAACCACCCCGGCACCATCGGCCCGGACGTCTGGGACGCGCCGCTGCTCCTGACGTGACGGCCAGGCGGCCGCCGCCCACTGCCGGCCAGCCAGCCGGCCGGGCCCTCAGCCCGTGGGGTGCTCGTAGTAGTCGGCGGCGCGGAGCGCGGCCTCGGGCCCGAACGTGAGCAGCCAGGTGCTGCCCTTGCGGGCCGGGACGTCGTCGGGGTCCACGCCGGGCAGGCGGGCGCCGGTGGCGAGGGCCCGGACGAGGTGGGGGACCACGCCGCCCTGGCTGCACGCGACGGTGACGCCCGGGACGCCGGCCATCGCGTGGATGCGGGCGAGGCCGGCCGCCGGGTCGTCCTGGTAGGTGCCCTCGCCGAGCAGGGGCTCCTCGCCGATGGGAAGCGCCAAGCGGCCGGCGAGGGGGGCGACGGTGTCGCGGCAGCGCACCGCAGGCACGGAGGTCACGCGGTCGGGCCCGAACAGCCCCAGCAGCCCGTCGAGGTGCCGCGCCTGCTCCTGGCCGGAGCCGGAGAGGGGACGCAGCTCGTCGTCGCCGTCCCACTGGCTGCGGCTCCCCGCCTTCGCGTGCCGGACGAGCGCGATCACCGAGACCGGCGGACCGACGTGCGCGAACCGGTGCAGGATGTCGAGGTCGTGCGAGTAGGACAGCAGCTCCTCGGCCGCTGCGGCGTCCAGCCAGCGCAGCTCGTCGGTCTCGTCTCCCGGCGTGAACCCGCCGCCCCGCGCCTCGGCCGCCCAGTACCGCACGAGCTTGCCGCCCTCCGGCACGGCGTAGCGGACGTCGCCGAGCACCGGGCCGAGCCGCGACACCTGGCCGGTCTCCTCGGCGATCTCGCGGACGGCGGCGAAGGGCATCGTCTCGCCCGCGTCGAGCTTGCCCTTCGGGAACGACCAGTCGTCGTACTTCGGGCGGTGCACGAGCCCGATCTCCACGCCGTGCGCGCCGTGGCGCCACAGGACGGCACCGGCGGCCAGGACGTCCGCCGCGGTGGGCTCCATCATCCGCAGCGCAGTCACTCGGCGTCCGTCGCCGAGGCGGCGGCGTGGCGGAGCATCATCATCTCGGCCTGGTGGTCGCGCACGTGCGAGACGTCCGCCTCCGGTGGCGGCGACGGCTCCCACGGGCCGTCGGCGTGCAGCGTCCAGCAGCGGGTGGCCGGGTCGAGGCAGGAGTCGAACATCTCCCCGAGCTTGGCGGCGAGGCGCGGGTCGGCCACGCGGAGGAGCACCTCGACCCGGCGGTCGAGGTTGCGGTGCATCATGTCGGCGCTGCCGATCCAGTACTCGTCGGCGTCGACGAAGTGGAAGACGCGGGAGTGCTCGAGGAAACGGCCGAGGATCGAGCGCACCCGGATGTTCTCCGACAGCCCGGGCCGGCCGGGCCGCAGCGCGCAGATGCCGCGGACCACGACGTCCACCGGCACGCCCGCCTGGGAGGCCCGGTACAGCGCATCGATCACCTGCTCGTCCACCAGCGAGTTGACCTTGATGCGGATGCCGGCCTCCCGGCCCTCGCGCTTGGCCTCGATCTCGTCCTCGATGCGCCGCACGATCCCCCGCCGCACCCCGTAGGGCGCCACGAGCAGGCTGCGGTAGGAGGTCTGGCGGGAGTAGCCGGTGAGCGAGTTGAACAGGTCGGTGAGGTCGGCACCGATCGTCGGGTCGGCGGTGAGCACGCCGATGTCCTCGTAGAGCCGGGCGGTCTTGGGGTTGTAGTTGCCGGTGCCCACGTGGCAGTAGCGGCGGATCGTGGAACCCTCCTGGCGCACCACGAGCGAGGTCTTGCAGTGGGTCTTCAGCCCGACCAGCCCGTAGACGACGTGCACGCCCGCCTTCTCCAGCTCACGGGCCCAGCGGATGTTGGCCTGCTCGTCGAACCGCGCCTTGATCTCCACGAGCGCGACGACCTGCTTGCCGGCCGCGGCCGCGTCGATGAGGGCGTCGACGATGGGGGAGTCGCCGGACGTGCGGTAGAGCGTCTGCTTGATCGCGAGGACGTCCTCGTCCTCGGCGGCCTGCTCGATGAAGCGCTGCACGCTCGTGGAGAACGAGTCGTAGGGGTGGTGGACCAGCACGTCGCCCTCGCGGAGGGTGGCGAACACGCTGCGCGGGGTCTCGCGGTCGGCGAACGCCGGGTGGGTGGCCGGCACCCACGGGTCGTCCTTGAGGTCGGGCCGGTCCACCGAGTGCACGGCCCAGAGCGCGGTGAGGTCGAGCAGGCCGGGCACCGTGACGACGTCGTGCGGGTCGACGTCGAGCTCGCGCAGGAGCAGCTCCAGCACGTGGTCGCTCATCGTGTCGGTGACCTCGAGGCGTACCGGCGGGCCGAACCGGCGGCGCGCGAGCTCGCGCTCGAGCGACTGCAGGAGGTCCTCGTCGCGGTCCTCCTCGACCTCGAGGTCGGCGTTGCGGGTGACCCGGAACGCGTGCACCTCGGCCACCTCGACCCCGGTGAACAGCTCGCCGAGGTGCGCGGAGATGAGGTCCTCGATCGGCAGGAAGGTGACCCCGTCGTCGTCGGTGTCGACGCGCACGAGCCGCGGCACGTTGTTGGGCACCTTGACGCGCGCGAACCGCTCGGTGCGCCCGTCCGGGTCGCGGACGGTGACGGCGAGGTTCAGCGAGAGCCCCGAGATGTACGGGAACGGGTGGGCCGGGTCGACCGCCAGCGGCGTGAGCACGGGGAACACCTGGGCGGAGAAGTAGGCCGACAGGCGGGCGTGCTGGTCGTCGGTCAGGTCGGCCCAGCGCAGGATGCGGATCCCCCGCGCCTGCAGCTCGGGACGGACGTGGTCGAGGAACAGGCGCGCGTGCGCCTCCTGGATGGCCTGCGTGCGAGTCGCGATGCGGGCCAGCTGCTCGCGCGGGGAGAGGCCGTCGGCGCTGCGGACGGCGAGCCCCGTCTCGTCGCGGCGCTTCAGGCCGGCGACGCGGACCATGTAGAACTCGTCGAGGTTGGACGCGAAGATCGCCAGGAACTTGGCGCGTTCCAGCAGCGGCTGGCTCTCGTCCTCGGCCAGCGCCAGCACCCTGGCGTTGAAGTCCAGCCACGACAGCTCGCGGTTGAGGTAGCGGTCGTCGGGCAGCTCCGAGACGGGCGCGGGCGTGCGTGCGGGCGGGCTCACCGGCACGGCGGCGGCCGACGGCGGGTTGGCCGCGCGGGCTCCGGTGGGCGGCGCCGCCGGGCCGGGGTGCTCGCGGGCCGCGGTGGAGACCGCCCCGCCGGCGCCGGCACTGCCGGCCGGACTGACGCGGCGGGTGGACGGTCGGGGGGCGGTGCGCCCGGTCCGGGTCCGGCGGGGAGTGGTGACCTCGCCCTTGCCGTTCGTCTGAGTCCTGCGCACGTCGTCACCCACGTAGCGATTGTTCCCCACGCGGGCCGTGATGTGTTCGTGGCGGCGGCCGACATCGAGGTGAACTGTGGGTTGCAATATACTTCCTGCGTGGAAGGAAGTAATCAGGTCTGGTCGATCGTCCGCGACCTGCACCGGGTCGCCCGCATCCAGCAGCGCGCCGCTGCCGCGTCCGAACCGGGACCGGTGGCACTGGGACTGCTGAACCTGGCCTCCCAGCAGCCCGTGCGTCCCTCCGCCGCGGCCGCGGAGCTGGGCGTGCCGCCGCAGTCGATCACCCGGGCCGTCGGGGAGCTGGCCGGGGCCGGCCTCGTGCAGCGGGTCGGCGACGCGGCGGACGGCCGCTCGTACGTGATCGAGCTGACCGACGAGGGGCACCGCGAGCGTGCGCGGTTCCGCGCCGACCTGACGCGGCGCTTCGCGCGGCACCTCGAGGGATGGCCGGACGAGGAGGTGGCGACGTTCGCCGCACAGCTGTCGCGCCTGGTGACCTCGCTCGCCGACGACGTCGTGGACACCCCCGCACGGGCGCGGACGCGCAACCCGTGGCGGCACTGATGGCGGACGTCGAGACCGACGTGCTGGTGGTGGGCGGCGGGCTGGCCGGTCTCACCGCCGGGGCCCTCCTGGCCCTGCACGGCACCCGCGTGGTCGTCGCCGAACGCCACCCGGCGACGTCGCTGCACCCCAAGGCGCGGCTGGTGAACGTCCGGTCGATGGAGATCTACCGCGCGCTGGGCGTCGAGGACGACATCCTCGCGGCAGGCGAGCCGAACGCGGGGTTCGTGGTGGCCGCCACCGTGGCCGACGAGCACGACGTGTGGGTGGCCCCTCCCCCGGAGGAGACGTCGGTGGCCGAGGACGTCAGCCCGAGCCGGCCGTACTCGTGCGACCAGCAGCGGATCGAGCCCGTCCTGCGGCGCCGGGCCGCCGAGCTCGGCGCGGACCTGCGGTTCGCCACGGCGGTCGAGGGGCTCGTCGTCGGGGACGGCGACGTGTCGGCACGCCTGCGCGGCCCGGCCGGGACGAGCACGGTGCGGGCGCGCTACGCGATCGCTGCGGACGGCGCCCGCAGCGCCCTGCGCCGGCGGCTCGGGATCGGGATGCACGGCGAGCCGGTGGCGGGCACCGCGGTCAGCGCGCTCTTCCGGGCCGACCTCGGGCCCGCGCTCCGTGGGCGCCACGTCGGCGCGATCATGTGCCGCTCGGCGGAGGCGTTCCTGTTCGCCCGGGGCGACCCGGCCGACCGGACGTGGCAGCTCGGCACCCACCTGCGCCCGGGGTGGGACCGCGCCGACCTGGTGATGCACCTGCGGGACGCCGTGCGGACGGCCACCGGGCTGCCGGACCTCGATCCGGTGGTCGAGAGCGTGCAGACCTGGAGCACGGGCGCGTGGGTCGCCGACCGGTTCCGCCACGGTCGGCTGTTCCTCGTCGGGGACGCCGCCCACGTCATGCCGCCCTACGGCGGGTTCGGCGGGAACACCGGTGTCGCCGACGCGCACAACCTCGCCTGGAAGCTGGCCGCCGCCTGCCGCGGTTCCGCACCGGCCGGCGTCCTCGACACCTACCAGGACGAACGGCTCCCGATCGCCGAGCTCACCGTGGCGCAGGCGCTCCTGCGGTCCCGCAAGACCCCCGGGCAGCCGCCGCCACCGGACCAGATCGACGCCGCCGCCATCGTGCTGGGGTTCCGCTACCCGCCCGCGGCCGGCGCCCTGGTCGAGGACCCCGCCACCCCGAGCGGTGAGCCCGGCACCCGGGCGCCGCACGTCAACCTCGGCGGCGGGCGGAGCCTCCTCGACCTGTTCGACCCGACGACCTGCACCCTCGTCCCGGACGGTGCGGTCACGCGCGCGGACGTGCACCCCGACCACCGGGCCCGGTGGGACGCCGTGTACGCCGGGCGCCGGGTGCTCGTCCGGCCCGACGGGGTCATCGCCTGCAGGGAGGACCGCAGCCGGGGATTGGGGTGAGCGCGCGGCTCGTGTGCTCGCCCAGGCCGAGGTCGGCCGCCTCCCGCAGGTCGGCGGCCGTGTCCACGTCGCGGCGCAGGCCGGGCCACTCCCCGGCGAGGGGGTGGGCGCCGGAGCGCTCGTGCTCGCGGGCGGAGCCCACCCCGAACCGCGGGTCGAGCGCGGTGCCGGGCGCGGCGAGCAGGAACGTGGTGCCGGTGCCTTCGGCGTCGGCGACGAAGGCCCGCTGCACACCCGCGTCGAACAGCGTGATCGCGGCGGCGATCGCCTCGTCGAGCTCGTCGGGGCGCAGGGCGGGGAGGTCCGCCTGCAGCGCGCCGACGGCCGTGGCGGGGTCCTGCCCGCGCAGCAGGGCGGCGCCGCGCCCGTACGCCGGGTTGAGGCCGGGCACCGGGCCGTCCGGCGCCACCTCGATGCCGAAGACGCCCAGCTCGGCGGCCACGACCGGGTCGGAGCTGACCACCAGCAGGCGCCGGACTGCGGGGGCCGCCCGGACCGCGTCGATCGTGTCGCGCAGGAGCGCCATCGCCAGCCGGGCGTGCGCGCGGGGGGAGCCGATACCGCCGTCGGCGGCACCACGGAGCCGGGACTTCGCCTTGGCGAGCGGCTTCACGGGGACGACGAGGTCCACGGTCGAGGTCACCCCTCCATCGTGCCTGACCCGGTGGTGGACCTCGGGGACCGAGCCAGGAACACTCTGGGTCGTGGTCAGGCGTGAGAGGGGCGGGTTCTGGATCGCGTTCTGCGCGATCTTCTTCTACCCGATCAGCTGGCTGGTTGCCCGCTCCCGGTTCGAGGGCAAGGAACACGTTCCCCGGTCCGGCGGCGCGCTGATGGTCGCGAACCACGTCTCCCACCTCGACCCGATCTTCAGCGGGCTCGTGGTGCACCGGGCCGGCCGGGTTCCGCGGTTCCTCGCCAAGCACAGCCTGTGGCGCGCGCCGGTGCTCGGCTGGGCGCTCGCCGGGAGCGGGCAGATCCCGGTCTACCGGGACTCGGCCGACGCGCAGCAGAGTCTGCGCGACGGCACGCGCGCGCTGCAGGAGGGCAAGGTCGTCGTGATCTACCCCGAGGGCACGATCACCCGCGATCCCGACGGCTGGCCGATGCAGGCGCGCACCGGCGTCGCCCGGCTGGCGCTGTCGGCCGGTGTGCCGGTGGTGCCCTTCGTCCACTGGGGCACGCGCGAGGTGCTGGACGGCTACAACAGGAAGTTCCGGCCGCTGCCGCGGAAGCCGATCATCGTGCGGTGCGCGGAGCCCATCGACCTCTCCGCCTACCGCGACCGCCCGGTCGACGCCGCGCTCCTGCGTGAGGTCACCGACCTGATCATGACGAGGGTGCGCGACCTGCTCGCCACGGTGCGCGGCGAGCCCGCCCCCGAGGAGTTCTACCGGAGGACGGCCTCGTGACGGTGCGTCGCGTCGCGGTGCTCGGTGCCGGCTCGTGGGGCACGACGTTCGCGAAGGTGATGGCCGACGCCGGGCGGGACGTGCGGCTGTGGGCGCGCCGTCCCGAGGTGGCCGCCGCGGTGAACGAGCGCCACGCCAACCCGGACTACCTCCCCGGGATCGCGCTCCCGGGGCTGCTGACGGCCACCGCGGACCCCGCCGAGGCCCTCGAGGGGGCCGATGCGGTCGTCTTCGCCGTGCCGTCGCAGACGCTGCGGGCCAACCTCGCGGGCTGGCGCGACCTGCTGCCGCCGGAAGGCACGCTGGTGAGCCTCGCGAAGGGCGTGGAGCTGGGCACGCTGCTGCGGATGAGCGAGGTGATCGCCGAGGTCGCCGGCGCGCCGGCGGAACGGGTCGCGGTGGTGTCCGGGCCGAACCTCGCCCGGGAGATCGCCGCCGAGGAGCCCACCGCCACCGTGATCGCGTGCGCCGACCACGACCGCGCGGTCGCGCTGCAACAGGCGTGCACCACCGGCTACTTCCGCTCCTACACCAACACCGACGTCATCGGCTGCGAGCTGGGCGGCGCCGGCAAGAACGTCATCGCGCTGGCGTGCGGCATCGCCGCCGGCATGGGCTTCGGCGACAACACCAGGGCGTCGCTGATCACGCGCGGGCTCGCCGAGACGGCGCGGCTGGGCGTCGAGCTCGGCGCCGACCCGCTGACGTTCGCCGGCCTGGCCGGGCTCGGTGATCTCGTGGCCACCTGCTCCTCCCCGCTGTCGCGCAACCGGACCTTCGGCGAGCACCTCGGCCGCGGCGACTCCCTCGCCCAGGCGGAGGCGGGCAACCACGGGCAGATCGCGGAGGGCGTGAAGAGCTGCAAGAGCATCTGCGCCCTGGGCGAGCGCCTCGGGGTGGAGCTCCCGATCGCCGACGCGGTCCGGAGGGTCTGCCACGAGGGCCTCTCCGCATCGGAGATGGGCAAGGAACTGATCAGCCGGGCTCCCCGACCGGAGTAGGGCGACTTCACACATCGAGCGCCGGTGCGCGGTGTGTGAAGTCCGGCGGGACGTAGGGTGCCGGCGTGATCGGTGACGGCACGCGGTGCGTCCACGGGGGACACGAGACCGGCGCGCCGGGGGCGCCGATGCATCCGGGGCCCGTGCTCTCGTCGACCTTCCAGCTCGGCCTTCCGGGCGACCCCACCCCGGCCGACTCCTACGGGCGTGCCGACAACCCGACCTGGCGGGCGCTCGAGACCGCGATCGGGGAGCTCGACGGCGGCGAGTGCGTGCTCTTCGCGTCCGGGATGGCCGCCATCTCCGCCGTCCTGCGGCCGGCCGGCCGGGACGGCGCGATCGTGCTGCCCTCCGACGGCTACTACCTCGCCCGCGCCCTCGCGTACGGGGAGCTGGCGCCACTGGGCGTCGAGGTCCGCGAGACGCCGACGGCCGCGCCGCTCCCACCGCTCGACGGGGCGGCGCTCGTGCTGCTCGAGACGCCGTCGAACCCCGGTCTCGAGGTCACCGACATCGCCGCGGCCGCGGCGGCCGCCCACGCGGTCGGCGCACTGCTCGCCGTCGACAACACGACCGCGACGCCGCTGGGGCAGCGCCCCCTCGAGCTCGGTGCCGACCTGGTGATCGCCTCCGACACCAAGGCGCTCGCCGGGCACGGCGACGTGGTGCTCGGCCACGTCAGCGCGCGCGATCCCGGGCTGGTGGCGCGCCTGCGCGAGTCGCGTTCGCGGGGCGGCGCGGTGCCCGGGCCGATGGAGGCGTGGCTCGCCCACCGCGGCCTCGCCACCCTCGACCTGCGGCTGGACCGGCAGGCCCGCAACGCCGCCGCGCTCGTCCCCGTCCTGCGCGCCCACCCCGCGGTGGCCGATGTGCGCTGGCCCGGCGACCCGGCCGATCCGGCCCACGCCGTGGCGGCCCGCCAGATGCGCCGCTGGAACGGCGTGCTGCGGTTCACGCTCGCATCGGAGTCGGCCGTGGGTGAGTTCCTCGCCGCATCCCGGCTGGTCGGCTCGGCCACGAGCTTCGGCGGCCTGCGCAGCACCGCCGACCGCAGGCAGCGCTGGGGCGACGCCGTGGCGCCCGGCATGCTGCGTTTCTCGGCGGGCTGCGAGGACTCCGAGGACCTGGTCGCCGATGTGGGGCTGGCCCTGGACGCGATCACGCGCTGACGCCGCGGCCCACGGTGTTACCGCTCACACGGGCGCATGATCGCCGTGTGAAGCGCATCTCCATCACGAGCTGATATCGAAGATATCGATCGAATCCCCGCGCTGATCGATTTCGGGTGTGCGCTGCGAATTTGCGATGATTACTTTCGGTGGGGAAGCTTTGCGTGATTCGGCTCACCGGCTAGTCGTGTTTGACGAACGCGGCTGACCTGCACGTACGGTCGTTCCGGTCGGTCTGCTGAGTGAGCCGACGATGCCCCGTGAGGCATTCGCCCCCCATCGAGGAGAAACCCGAAGAATGGCTTTGCGCTCCCGCACGTCCACGTCCAAGCACCTTCTCCGGCTCGCCGTGGCCGGAGCGATCGCCGTCGGCGCCCCGCTCGCCCTGGCCGGTACCGCCGACGCCGCCCCGTCCGGCGTCTGGGACAAGCTCGCCCAGTGCGAGAGCAGCGGTGACTGGTCGGCCAACACCGGCAACGGCTTCTCCGGTGGCCTGCAGTTCACGCCGTCGACCTGGAAGGCCTTCGGCGGCGAGGGCAAGGCGCACAACGCCAGCCGCGCCCAGCAGATCGCCGTGGCCGAGCGCGTCCAGGACGCGCAGGGCTGGAACGCCTGGCCCGCCTGCTCGGACAAGCTCGGCCTCGGCTGAGCGCTCCCGTGAGGGACGAACGGCACTCTCGTCGAACCGACGGGAGTGCCGTTCGTCGCGTGAGCGGGGCTCACTCCCGCCCCGGCGCCTCCGGGCCCAGCCACATCCGCGCCTGGTGCCTCGTGCCGTAGTCGGGGTGCGGGTACACGTCGTGCAGGTAGGGCGCGTAGATGGACAGGCCGTCGTAGACGTAGAGCGGCACCGGGTTGGACACGTTCTCGATGATGTAGCGCTGGATGTCGTGCAGCTGCTGCTCGCGGGCGGCCCGGTCCAGCTCGCCGCGCTGCGCGGCGATCATCTGGTCGAGCGCCGGGTCGGCGATGCCGTACCAGTTGCGGGTGCCGTCGGAGGTCCACTCGCCGGTCAGGTACTCGTCGGCGGAGAGCATCGGGGTCTGCAGCCCGTAGCCCATGTCGTAGTTCTTGCCGGCGAAGCTCTCGGTGAAGTACGTGGCGTAGTCCTGCACGACGAGCTCGACCTGGATGCCGACCTCCGCGAGGTCCTGCTGCACCCACTGCGCCTCGCGCACGACGTTCTCGCCGTACCCGTCGGTGATGATCATCTTGGTGGAGAAGCCCTGCGGGAACCCGGCCTCGGCGAGCAGCGCCCGCGCCCGCTCCGGGTCGTGCGGCTGCAGCCGCACGGCCTCCTCGGACGGGAGACCGCCGAACAGGGTGGGCGTGACGGCCGCCGTCGGGCTCCCTCCCGCACGGATGGAGTCGATCATCCCCTGCCGGTCGACCGCGAGTGCGACGGCGCGGCGCACGCGCACGTCGTCGAACGGCTCGCGTTCCTGGTTCATGTACACGCGGGTCTGGGTGAGGCCCTGCTCGCGCTGGAGGACGGCCTCCGGGTCCTCGGCGAGGAGGCGCTCGGCCTGGGCGACGTCGAGGGTCAGCGCGCTGAGGAAGTCGGTCTGCCCGGTGCGGAACGCGGCGATCGCGGCGGCCTGGTCGGGCACGATCGAGATCTCGATGCGGTCGATGTAGGGCTGGCCCTCGACGTAGTAGCCGGGGTGGGCGGTGAGCACCCGCTCGCGGTCGCGTTCCCAGCGCTCCAGCACGTACGGCCCGGTGCCGATCGCGGTGGTGGCGAGGTCGAACTCGCCACGGGTGCCCTCGCACGGCAGCATCCACATGAAGTGGCCTGCCAGGTTGGTGTCGAACTCGGCGTAGGGCTCGGCGAGCTGGAAGACCACCGTGTACGGGTCGGGTGCGGTGACGTCCTGCACCATCGCGATCTGGTTGATCTGGTGGCCGGGCAGCTCGCGGATCCGCTGGAGCGTGCACAGGACGTCCTGCGAGGTGAACTCGCGCCCGCTCACCGGAGCCACGTCGTGGAACCGCACGCCGTGCCGCAGGTGGAACGTCCAGGTGCGCCCGTCGGGGGAGGTCTCCCAGCTCTCGGCGAGGTCGCCTTCCAGCTCCGGCGCGCCGTAGGGGATGTCCGGCCCGGTCTTGAAGTCGACGAGCTTGGAGTAGGTGGAGCCGATCGCGATGTGGGTGTTGAACGACGACTGGCTGTGCGGGTCGAGCGAGCGGGCGTCGGACGGCAGCGCGTAGCGGAACACGCCGCCCGGCTGCGGCGGTCCGGCGTCCTGCTGCGGGCGGCGCTCGTCGAGGCTGGCGCCGGAGCCCCCACCCCCCGGAGCGCTGAAGCAGGCGGAGCCGAGGAGCGCCACGAGCACGAGCGCGATCACGAGCCGGAACGAGCGCATGGGGACCCCCGGATTCTCAGCGGGACTGCTTCGGGTCGAAGACGTCGCGCAGCGCGTCGCCGAGCAGGTTGAACGCGAGCACGGCGACGGTGAGCGCACCCCCGGGGAAGACGACCATCCACGGGGCGATCTCCATGTAGCGGGAGCCGTCGCTGAGCATGGCTCCCCACGACGGCGTGGGCGGCGGGGTGCCGATGCCGAGGAAGCTCAGCGCGGACTCCGCGATGATCACGATCGCGAACATGAGGCTGGTGACGACGAGGATCGGCGCCAGCAGGTTGGGCAGCCCGTGCCGGCGCAGGATGCGCCACGTGCTGCAGCCGGCGGCGCGCGCCGAGTCGATGTAGAGCTCCTCGCGGATGCGCAGCATCTCGCCGCGGGCCACCCGGTTGAACGAGGGCACCACGAGCAGGCTGAGCGCGATCACGGTGTTGCGGATGCTCGGCCCGAGCAGCGCGGCCACGAACAGCAGCAGCACGATGCCGGGGATCGCCATCAGCGTGTCCATGACGCGCTGCAGGAGCGTGTCGACCCAGCCGCCCGCGAAGTAGCCCGAGACCACCCCGATCGCCACGCCCAGGACCCCGCCCACCGCCAGCGTGCACACCGCGACGAGCAACGACGTGCGAGCGCCGTAGAGCACCCGGCTGAAGATGTCGCGGCCGAGGTCGTCGGTGCCCATGAGGAACGGGCCGCCGGGGATCTGGAGGAAGCTCTCGCGGTGCTGGGCGGTGGGGTCGAAGGGCGCGATGACGGGCGCGAGCGCCGCCGCCACCACGAGCAGCACGACCACGACCCCCGCGACGGCGCCCAGCGGCTGGCGGCGGAGCAGCCACCGGGCCCTGCGACCACCGGCCGGACGGCGCGCCGGCAGCGGCACCGACGCCGTGACGTCACTCATGCCGACTCCCCTCAGGCGTAGCGGATGCGCGGGTCGATGACGCCGTACAGCACGTCGACGACGAGGTTGACCAGGATGAACACGGCGCCGTACACGACGACGCAGCCGAGGACGACGGGGTAGTCGCGCAGCTGCACGGACTCGAAGATCAGCATCCCCATCCCGGGGATCGCGAAGATCGATTCCAGGATGACCGTGCCGCCGAGGATGTGCCCGACCTGCAGGCCGATCAGGCTGAAGACCGGTACCAGGGAGTTGCGCACGGCGTGGGTGAACAGGACCGTGCGTTCCGGCGCGCCCTTGGCCCGCACCGTGCGGATGTACGGCGAGCGCAGCACCTCCAGCATCGAGGAGCGCAGCATGCGCGCGATCGCGGCCATGCCGGCCACACCCAGCGCGAACGCCGGCAGCGCCATGTGCACCAGGTTGGAGCCGAGATCCTCGGCGGGCGTGCGGTACACCAGCGGCGGCGACCACGAGAACCACAGCGCGAGGTAGGTGACGAGCAGCAGCCCCAGCCAGAAGTTCGGGATCGACAGGCCGGCCACCGAGACCGCGCGCAGCCCCTGGTCGAGCCAGCTGTTCTGGCGCACGGCCGACAGCAGCCCGAGCGGCACGCCGAGCACGACGCTCACGACCAGCGCCATGACCCCCAGCTGCAGCGTGGTGGGCAGCCGGTCCGCGATGAGCGCGGTGACCGGCTCGCCGCTCTGGAACGACGTGCCGAAGTCGCCGGTGGCGGCGTCGGCGACGAACCGCCAGAGCTGGGCGAGCAGCGGCTGGTCGAGGCCGAGCTGCGCGGCGCGCTCGGCGATCTGCTCCGGGCTCACGCCGGGGGCGTCGGCGAGCTGCAGGCGCACGACGTCGCCGGGGATCAGCCGGAGCGTCAGGAACACGAAGACGGTGACGAGCGCGACGACGAGCACCCCGTAGAGCCCGCGGCGGACGACGTACTCAAGCACCGCGGGCCTCCCCGACGAGGTGGCAGGACGCGGTGCGGCCCGGGCCCGCCGCGACGGGCGCCGGCGCGACGGAGGTGCACGGGTCGAACGCGTGCGGGCAGCGCGGGTGGAAGTGGCAGCCGAGCGGCGGGTCGCTCGGGCTCGGCGTCTCCCCGCGGACGACGCCGCGGCGGCGCCGGACCGGGCTGCGCGGGTCGGCCGCGATCGCGGCGGCGAGGCTCTGCGTGTACGGGTGGCGCGGGTCGGCGAGGAGCTGATCGGCGGGGCCCTGCTCGACGATGCGCCCGAGGTACATGACGCAGATCCGGTCGGACACGTAGCGCACGACGTTGAGGTCGTGCGCGATGAACAGGTACGACAGCCCCAGCTCGGCCTGCAGCCTGCGCAGCAGGTTGAGCACCTGCGCCTGCACGGAGACGTCCAGGGCGCTCACGGCCTCGTCGCAGACGAGCAGCCGCGGGTCGGTGGCCAGCGCCCTGGCGATGCCGATGCGCTGGGCCTGCCCGCCGGAGAACTGGTGCGGGTAGCGGTCGAGGTCGCCTGCCGAGAGCCCGACCAGCTCCAGGAGCTCGCCGGCACGCCGCCGGGCCGTCCGTCCGGACGAGATGCCCTGTGCCTCCAGCGGCTCGGTGATCACCGCGCCGACCGTCATGCGCGGGTCGAACGAGCTCACCGGGTCCTGGAACACGATCGACATCTGCCGGCGCAGCGGCACCAGCTCCTTCGCCGAGAGGTGGCCGATCTCGCGGCCCGTGAAGCGGATGCTCCCGCTCGTCGGCTCCAGCAGGCGCAGCACGAGCCGGGCCACGGTGGACTTGCCGGAACCGGACTCGCCGACCAGCCCGACGGTCTCCCCGGGCGCGACGCGGAAGGACACGCCGTCGACGGCGCGGACGTGCCCGACGGTCCGCCGCAGCAGCCCGCGGGTGATCGGGAAGTGCTTGACGAGGTCGCCGACCTCCAGCAGGTCGCCGCCGGGTGCGACGTCCCCGGGCAGCGTCCGGGGCGCGGGCGAGGACATCAGGCCCCCTTCCCGGTGGCCGCCGGTAGCGGCGCTCCCGAGCGGTGCAGCAGGCAGCGGGCCGAGCGTGCGCCCGGCAGGGGCGCCAACGCGGGCTCCTCGCGCGCGCACTCGTCCCACGCCATCGCGCAGCGCGTGTGGAAGCGGCATCCGGACGGCATCGCCCGCAGCGGCGGGACGACCCCCGGGATGGCCGCGAGCGGCTCGGCGCGGTCGGACTCGGGGCTGGGGACAGCGGCCAGCAGCGCCGCGGTGTACGGGTGCTGCGGGTCGCGCAGCACCTCGGCCGTGGGGCCCTGCTCGACGACCTGCCCCGCGTAGAACACCACCACGCGGTCGGCCGTCTCGGCCACCACCCCCATGTCGTGGGTGACGAGCAGCATCGCGCTGCGGTACTCGACCTGCAGGCTGCGCAGCAGCTCGAGGATCTGCGCCTCGATCGTCACGTCGAGGGCGGTGGTGGGCTCGTCGGCGATGAGCAGCCGGGGCGAGCACGCCAGCGCGATCGCGATCATCACGCGCTGCCGCTGCCCGCCGGAGAGCTGGTGCGGGTAGGCCTCGAGCCTGCGCCGCGGGTCGGGCATGCCGACCTGCTCCAGCAGCTCCACGGCGCGCTCCCGCGCGGCGCGCTTGTCGATCCGGCGGTGCAGCCGCACCGCCTCGACGATCTGGTGACCCACGCTGTAGAGCGGGTCGAGCGACGTCATCGGGTCCTGGAAGATCATCGCGATCTCGTTGCCCCGGATCCGGCGCAGCGCGCGGCGGTCGACCGCGGTGAGGTCGGTGCCGTCCCAGAGCACCCGGCCGCCGCTGATCCGCCCGCCGTCGAGCAGTTGGAGCACGGCGAGCGCGGTGACGGTCTTGCCCGAGCCGGACTCGCCGACCACCGCGACGGTCTCCTGTGCCCCGACCGTGAAGCCCACCCCGGCGACCGCCTCGACCGTGCCGTCCGGGGTGTCGAACTCGACGTGGAGGTCCTCGATCCGCAGCAGCGGAGCGGCGGGCTGCGGGGTCGGCTGCGGGGTCGGCACGGTGGTGGGCACGCAGCCTCCTCGTTGGGGCGCAGTGCGCTCGCAGCGCTGCGAGCGGCCGAAACCGTTAGAATCCTGCTCTAGAATCGCTCTCGATCGTGCGATACGTCACGCCGCGTGTCAAGGCTCGCAAATCGCCGCGCGTGCGGCCGGAGCTCACCGACGATCCGCCCGCGGCCGAGCGCGTCGAGGAAGTCCGCGGGACCGTCGAACGCCGGCATCTCGACGTACGCGGCGCCCACGCCGGGCCCGTCGTGCGCGTCCGAGCCCGCGGTGGCGGGAAGGCTGTGCCGGGCGGCCAACGCCGCGGCCGCCGCGTTGTGCTCCGCGTCGCCGACCTTGGCGTTGAACGCCTCCACGAAGTCGACCTGGCCGGCCGCACAGAGCCCGTCGGCCACGGCGCCGGTGCCGGCGCGCACCGGGTCGTAGGCGTGCGGGAGCCCGACGAGCCCGCCCTGCGCGCGGATCCGGGCCACCACCTCCGGCAGCGGCAGCACGTACGGGATCCGCTCGGTGAGGAACAACCCCAGCACCTCCCCGTCCGGCGTCCGGATCTCCTCGCCGACCTCGATGCGCACGCCCAGGTCGCGCTCCCGCGCGGCGACGGCCGCGGCGACCTCGTGGTGGTCGGTCACGAACACCACGTCGATGCCCCGCGCGAGGGCGCGGTCGGCCAGCTCCTCCAACCCGAGGACGGAGTCGCCGGACGCGACCGTGTGCAGGTGGCAGTCGACCCGCACCCAGCCCGGTCTCATGCCGGGACGGCGATGCCGAGCTCGGCGAGCAGGTCCTGGGAGTAGGCGATCCGGCCGGACAGGAGCGGGTCGCTCGGCCGGCACAGTGCGAGCGCGGCCTCGGCCATCACCGACGGTGGCTCGGCGTCCGGGTCGTCCTCGCTGGTGAGGTGGTGGTGGAGCGTGCCCGGGGTGGGCACGACGCGGTTGGGCGAGAGCGCGTTGACCGCGACGCCGTCCTCGTGCACCTCGGCCGCGAGCCCGGTGCTGAACCGCTCCACCGCGGCCTTGCACATCCCGTAGACGGTGCCGCCCCGGCCCGCGCGCGTGACCGGCGGGTGGATCGCCGCCCGCGAGGAGACGTTGAGGATCGCGCCGCCGCCCCGCGCACGCATGCCCGGCAGCACCCGCCGGGCCAGGTCGAACGGCGCCGTCACCTGCACCTCGAACATCAGCGCGAACCGCTTGTCGGAGAACTCGGTGACCGGCGTGAACCAGGTGACCGCCGCGTTGTTCACCAGCACGTCGACGGGCCCGAGCCCGGCCTCCACCCGCTCGACCAGCGCGGCGCGGTCGGCCGGGCGGGACAGGTCGGCGCGCACGGCCAGCGCCCGCCCGCCCGCGGCCTCGACGGCCGCGGCCGTCTCGGCGATCGTGCCGGCGAAGCGCGACTCGCCCGCCGCGGTGGTGCGCGCGGAGACCGCGACGGCGGCCCCTTCGGCGGCGAGCCGCCGCGCGATGGCCGCCCCGATGCCCCGGCTGGCGCCGGTGACGAGTGCGACCCGCCCGTCGAGCACTCCCATCTGATGTGCCTCCTATCGAGATGCCGGAAGTTCAGGAAAGCCACATTGCTGTCCTCCAGGTTCAGGAACGTGGCTTTCCTGAACCCCGGGCGGCGCCACCCGCCTGCCCACGAGCGAGGTCAGCACGCAGAGCGCTGCCGTCACCGCCATCACGCCGAACGACCACCGGAAGCCGGTGATCAGCCCGTCCAGGGCGGACGGGTCGACCCGGGCGATCGAGCCGTCGAGCACGTGCCCGCGCAGGGCGGGCGGCAGCGGCAGGCTGATCAGCGTGAGCGTCACGGCCGTGCTGACCACCACCCCCGAGCTCTGCGCCATCAAACGCACGCCGTTGACGATCCCGAGCCGCTCGGAGCGGACGTCCTGCAGCATCGCGGTGCTGTTGGCCGGGATGAACGCGCCCGACCCGAACCCGATCACCACGACCGCGGCGATGAGCAGCGGGTACGGCGTGTCGACGTCGATCACGACCAGCAGCAGCACCAGCCCGGCCAGCGAGACCGACGACGCGACCGCGGCCATCGTCCGGGCCCGCACCCACCGCAGGAGGGTCCCCGCGCCCGGCGACGACACGATCGAGGCCACCGCGAGCGGCAGTATCTTGAGGCCCGCCTCGCTGGGCGTGTCCCCCTGGACGGCCTGGAAGTACAGGCCCATCAGCAGCACCACCGCGAAGCGCGACATCGTGCCGAGGAACCCGGCGAGCACCCCGATGCCCACCACCGGCACGCGGAACAGCCGCACGTCGACCACCGGGAACGGGACGCGCAGCTCCACGACCAGGAACAGCGGCAGCGCCACGACGAACGCGACGACGCCGCCGATCACCACCGGGTCCGTCCAGCCCGTCGTACCGCCCTGGGAGAGCGCCGTGAGCAGCCCGCCGAGGGCCAGCACCACGAGCACGTTGCCCACCGGGTCCAGCCGCAGCGGCTCGCCCGAACGCGGCACCCGTTCCATCACCCGCAGGCCCCACAGCAGGCAGACCACGCCGACCGGCACGTTGAGCAGCAGCGTCCAGCGCCAGCCGAGCTCGGTGGTGACCAGCCCACCAACGGTGGGCCCGAGCATCTGCGCCAGCGAGAACGACGCCATGTAGATGCCGAGGCCCTGCCCGAGCAGCCGCCGCGGGAACGCGGCCGTGACCAGCGCCGCGCTGTTCGCGATGAGCATCGCCGCGCCCGTCGCCTGCACCACCCGGCACGCGATGAGCAGCCCGACGTCCGGCGCCGCCCCGGCGAACAGGCTCGCCGCCGAGAACAGCGCGACGCCGGTGAGGTACATCGTGCGCCTGCCCAGCACGTCGGCCAGCCGCCCGAAGAACACCATCAGCGTGACGTGCGTGAGCTGGAACGACAGCAGGATCCAGCTCGCCGCCACCGGGCCCGCGTCGAGCCCGTCGACGATCGCCGGGAGCGCGATGTTGAGCGAGCTGACGTTGATCCCGGTCATCAGCGACGCCAGGCAGACCACCGAGAGCAGCCGCCACGCGTAGCGGATTCGGTCGCGCTCCCCCGACCGGACGCCGGCCGCCCCGGTCACACCCCGATGGCATCGGCCAGCCGCGCGCGGTGCCAGCTCGGGTCCCCGAGCCACAGCCTCGTGGCCTCCGCCCGCTTGAGGTGCAGGTGGGCGTCGTGCTCCCACGTGAACCCGATGCCGCCGTGGATCTGGATGTTCTCCGCGGCGGCGGCGAAGTAGGCGTCGGAGCAGTACGCCTTGGCCAGGCTCGCGACGGCGGGCACCTCGTCGGAGCCGGCGGCCACCGCCCACGCCCCGTAGTAGGCGGCCGCACGGGCCGACTCGACCTTCAGCATCACGTCGGCCGCCTTGTGCTTCACGGCCTGGAACGACCCGATCACCCGGCCGAACTGGACGCGTTGCTTCGCGTAGGCCACCGCCATGTCCAGCGCCGCCTGCGCGCCGCCGACCTGCTCCAGCGCGAGCGCGACCGCGGCCTTCTGCAGCGTCCGCCCGACGGTGTCCCCGGCGGCGCCGTCGGCGCCGACGAGCCGGCCGACCGCCCCGTCGAGCCCGACGCGGGCGAGCGGGCGCGTCTGGTCCAGGGTGGGCCGCGCCGTGCGGGTGACGCCTGCCGCCGTGCCGTCCACCGCGAAGAGGGAGAGCCCGGCGTCGGTGCGGGCCACCACGAGCAGCAGGTCGGCCAGCGCCCCGTCCGGCACGTAGTCCTTGGTCCCGTGCAGCGCCCAGCCCTGCCCGGACGGCTGCGCGGTGGCGGCCGTCGCCTCCACCTCCCAGCGCCCCTCGCCCTCGGTGACGGCGAGCGTGGCGATCGTCGAGCCGTCCGCGACGCCGGGCAGCAGGTCCTTGGCCGCCTCGTCGTCGCCGGCGTCGAGCACCGCGGACACCGCGAGCACGGCGCTGGACAGGAAGGGCCCCGGCAGCACCGCCCGGCCCATCTCCTCGGCCACCACCGCGAGCTCGACGAAGCCCGCTCCGCTGCCGCCGTGCTCCTCGGGCACCAGGAGGCCCTGGAGGCCGAGCTCCCCGGCCATCCGGCGCCACAGCGCCGGGTCGTGGGCGTCCGGCGTCCCCATCAGGGTGCGCACCGTCGTCAGCGGCACCTCGTTCTCCAGGAACCGGCGCACGGCGCGGCGCAGGTCCTCCTGCTCGGTGTCGAACACGAGCTGCATCGTTGAACTCCTGTTATGAATTGGCTGGTTTGCGTAGCGGTGCCGGTAGCGGAACCTCAGACGCCTTCTCGCTCCGGGATCGCCTCCTCATGAACGCCAGTTCACAGCGTCGGCGCTGTCCTCGCGAGAAGGCGCCTGAGAACCCGCGGCGGTGCCGGTGGCGTGCCCCCACGAAGCGGCTTCGCCGCTCTGAAACACGACCTAGCTGACGGCGGGCTTGAAGACGCGTTCGACCAGGTCGGCGAGCCGGTCGGGCTGCCACGGGCCGTCGGAGACGACGTGGCGCACCGGCTCGGGCTTGTTCATCAGGTGCACCTCGTAGCCGCGGGCCCCGATCACCTGCCCGGTGAGCCAGTCCGACGCGGTGCTCGCCAGGTAGGCGACGATCGGCGCGATGTTGTCCGGTGAGCGCTCGTCGTCGCCCGCGCTCGTGCCGCGCTGCCGCTCCGTCGGGATCGACGCGGTCATCCGCGTGGCGGCGCCGGGGGAGATCGCGTTGGCGGTGACCCCGTACTTCCCCAGCGCGTTCGCGCACGAGTACGTGAGCCCGATGATGCCCATCTTCGCCGCGGCGTAGTTCGGCTGGCCCGGGGCGCCGTACAGGCCGGACACCGACGTGAAGTTGACCAGCCGGTAGTGGCCCTCGGCGTTGCGCTGCTCGCGCCAGTACCCGGCCGCCGGTTTGATCGTGGAGAAGTGCCCCTTGAGGTGGACGCGGATGACGTCGTCCCACTCCTGCTCGGCCAGGTTGAAGATCATCCGGTCGCGCAGGATGCCGGCCACGTTGACCAGCACGTCCAGCGCCCCGAACTTCTCGACCGCGGTGCGGACGAGGCGCTCCCCGACCTCGGTGTCGGAGACGTCCCCGCCGTCGGACACCGCCGTGCCGCCCGCGTCGGTGATCTCCCGGGCCACCGTCGCCGCGGGTCCGGTGTCGGCGCCGCTGCCGTCCAGCTCCACGCCCAGGTCGTTGACGACGACGGCGGCCCCCTCGGCGGCGAGCAGCCGGGCGATCCCGGCCCCGATGCCCCGCCCGGCGCCGGTGACGACGGCGACCCGCCCGTCCAACCGCCCGCTCATCGCACGCTCCTCCCGTCCGTCCGAGGTTCAGGAAAGCCACATTCATGTACTGCAGGTTCAGGAATGTGGCTTTCCTGAACTCCCGGTGCCCTCACCGGGCACCCACCGGCGCCGGTTCGCGGGGCAGGCCCAGGGCCCGCTCCGCGATGATGTTGCGCTGGATCTCGCTGGTGCCGGAGAAGATCGTGCCGGCCCGGCTGGCGAGGAACACGCCCTGCCAGTGGCTGGTCCGGTAGCCCTCGCCCTCCGGCCGCACCAGGGCCTCCGCGCCGAGCAGCTCGGCGGCGATCTCGCCGACGCGCCGCTCGTACTCGCTCCAGAACAGCTTCGACACCGATGCCTCCGGTCCGGGCTCGCGGCCCTCGGCCAGCTGCGCCATGAGCCGCATGCCCTGGTAGCGCATGATCTCGACGTGCGTGTGGCACCAGGCGAGGTCCTGGCGCACCGCGGGGTCGCGGTCGCGGCCCTTCTCCCGGGCCAGCTCCACGAGGGCCTCGAACTGGCGGCGGTACCGCAGGTGCGCGATCGTCGCGCTGCCGCCGCGCTCGTGCCCCAGCGTCGTCATCGCGACGCGCCAGCCGTTGTTCAGCCCCCCGATGACGTTGAACAGCGGCGCCCGCGCGCCGTCGATGAACTCCTCGCCGAACTCGGCGGAGCCGGTGAGCTGCTTGAGCGGCCGGGCGTCGATGTTGTTGTCGTGCATCGGCAGCAGCACGTAGGACAGGCCCTTGTGCTTGGGCGAGTCCGGGTCGGTCCGGCACAGGACGAAGATCATGTTCGCCCGGTAGAACCCGGACGTCCACACCTTCTGCCCGGTGACGACCACCTCGTCGCCGACGACGGCCGCGCGGGTCTGCACCCCGCCGAGGTCGGAGCCCTGCTCGGGCTCGGAGAAGCCCTGGCAGTAGACGTCCTCGGCGGTGATGATCCGGGGCAGGAAGTGCTTCTGCTGCTCCTCGGTGCCGTGCACCATGATCGAGGGCCCGACCATGTTCTCGCCGAACCCGCGCCGGATGCGCGGCAGGCCCGCCCGCACCAGCTCCTCGCTGTAGATCGCGTTCTGCACCGGGCCGAGGCCGCGGCCGCCGAAGTGCTCCGGCCACTGCGGGCAGATCCACCCGTCGTCGAGCAGGCGCTGCCCCCACTCCTCGTACCGCGGGTCGGCCTCCGCGTTCTCGAACGCGGCCCGGTCACCGCCCGTCATCGGTGGGGACGTCCAGTCCACCAGCTCGGCGAGCCCGGCGGGGGCGTTGCGGGCGATCCAGTCGCGGACCTCCTCCCGGAACGCGGCCGCCTCGGGCCCCAGATCGAGTTCCATGGTTCCTCCTGGTCAGGACGTCACGACGAGCACGTCGAGGGCCTCGACGTCCGCGCCGTCGACGCGCAGCGGGTTGATCTCCAGCGTCTGCAGGGCCGGCCCGAGCGCGGCGGCCGCCTCGGCGACCTGCGCGACGACCTCGGCCACGCGGTCCAGGTCGGCGGGCCGGGTGCCGCGCGCGCCGTCGAGCACCGCCGCGCCGCGCAGCTCGCCGAGCATCCGGCGCACCTGCGCGGGGTCCACCGGCAGCAGCCGCAGCGCGACGTCGTGCAGGACCTCGATGAACACCCCGCCGAGACCGACGGCGAGCACGGGCCCGAACGACGGGTCGACCGTGACGCCGACGAAGAGCTCCGTGGCGGGCGGGCGCATCGGGCTCACCAGCACGCCGTCCACGCCCGTGGTGACGGCACGCCCGGCCGCGAGCACCCGCGCGAACGCTGCGCGCACCTCGTCCGCGCCCGTGACGCCCAGACCCCCGACACCCAGCGCGACGCCGCCGACGTCGCTCTTGTGCGTGATCTCCGCCGAGCAGACCTTGAGGGCCACCGGGCCGCCGAACCGTTCGGCGGCGGCGACCGCCGCGTCCGCGTCGGCCACCAGCTCGGCCGGCACCAGCGGCACCCCGACCGCCGCGAGCAGCTCCCGCCCGCGGGCCTCCGACCACGACCCGGTGGGCAGCCCGGCGGGGGAACTCGCCGCGCCGGGCGCCGGGACGGGTGGCGGCTCCTGCCGGGTCTCGTGCCAGCGCAGCGCGTGCCGGACGGCCCGGAGGCCGAACTCGATGCCGCCGAGCGCGTGCAGCCCGTGGGCGTCCAGCAGGGACTGGGCGTAGGGCGAGAGGTCGGTGCAGGTGGCGGTGAAGTTGACGACCGGAACGGGGGAGCGGTCGCGGGTGGCGGCGATCGCGGCCACCCGCTGCTCGATCAGCGACGGGTCCGGGGGCGGGACGGCGGGCAGGGCGAGCATGTTGAACACGAAGTCGACGCCGGGGTCCTCGACCACCGCGTTCAGGGCGACGTCGCCGAGGCCGGCCTGCGCCGACCCCCGGTCGGCGAGGATCACACCGGTGACGTCGAGCGGGTTCCGCGCGGCCGCGAACGGTGGCAGCACCGCGCGCAATCGTTCCGTGGTCGCCGCGCCGAACTCCGGGATCGAAATCCCCTCGTCGGTGCTGCGGTCGGCGATGATGTCGCAGGCCCCGCCGGACGCGGTGACCACTCCCATCCGCCGCCCGCGCGGCACCTGCCCCGACCCGAGCAGCCCGCACGTCACGAGCAGCTCCTCCAGGCTGTCGACCCGGATCACGCCGTACTGGCGGAACGCGGCGTCCACCACCGCGTCGTCGCCCGCCACCGCGCCGGTGTGCGCGAGCGCGGTGCGCTGCCCGGCCTCGGTGCGCCCGACCTTGAGCGCGACGATCGGCTTGCCCGCGGCCAGCGCGGCCGCGGCGAGCGCCGTGAAGCGTGGCGCGTCGCGCACCGACTCGAGGAAGAGGCCGATGACGCGGCAGTCGCTGTCTGCGATCAGGTGTTCGACCACGTCCGCCGTGGTGATCACGGCCTCGTTGCCCATCGAGGTCAGCAGGCTGATGCCCACCTGGTGGGCCCGGGCGAACGCGAGGACGTTGCTGGTCAGGGCCCCGCTCTGGAGCACGATGCCCACTGGTCCGCGGCGCAGCGGCGGCACGATCCCGAGCCCGAACGGCGCCACCGAGCCCGCGGCGTTGACGAAGCCGAGGCAGTTGGGGCCGAGCAACGTGACGTCCAGCTCGACGGCGCGCTCGACGAGCCGGCGCTCCAGCGCGCGGCCCTCCGCGCCGCCGCCGTCGCCGTAGCCGGATGCCAGCACGATCGCGTTGCGGATCCCGGCCGCGGCGGCGTCCTCGAGAACGCCCTCGACGGCCCGGGTCGGCGCGAGGACGTAGGCCAGGTCCACCGGCTCGTCCAACGCGCGCAGGCTCGGCACGGTGGGCAGCTCGAACGCGGTGGGCCGGGTCGGGTGCACCATGCGCAGCGCGCCGCTGAAGCCGGCCGTGCGCAGGCTGTCGACGATGAACCGGCTCCAGCCCGAGCCGTCGGACGCGCCCACGAGCGCGACGCTGCGCGGCCGGAAGAACTCCCGCAGCCGGTCCGGGGTGGCGAGCCGCCTGCGCGCGGTGTCGAGGTCGGTGGCGTCGGGGTCTGCGGCGTCGAGCGTCACTGATCGCGGCATCGCGTCCTCCCGGAACCGGATCTGGATCGGCATCCTAGAACCGCATTCGACTATGAGCGCGGCTCGAGGTGCATGTCAACGGCTTGACACGGGGCCCGCGGCGCCGCAACTCTGTCCTAGAACCGCGTTCCAAGACTGCCGAGCGGAAGGCTGTGCGATGGCGCTGGACCACGGCGTGGTGGGGGTCGCGTCCGACCCGGTCGAACGGACGTGGCGCGCCGACGACGTCATCCTCTACGCACTCGGCGTCGGTGCCGGGGCGTCCGACCCCACGGCCGAGCTCGCCTTCACCACCGAGAACACCGCGGGCGTCGAGCTGCGGGTGCTGCCCACGTTCGCCGTGCTGGCCGCCCAGGCCCGCACCGGCCGCCGCCTCGGCGACTTCGACCCGGCGAAGCTCGTGCACGCCGAGCAGGCGTTCGAGCTGCACGCGCCGCTGCCGGTCGACGGCCGGGTGCAGGTGGTCTCCACCGTCACCGGCATCGCCGACAAGGGCAGCGGGGCGCTCGTGACCAGCGAGAACACGGCCACCGACGCCGAGACCGGAAAGCCGCTCGTCACCAGCCGGAGCGGGGTGTTCATCCGCGGCGAGGGCGGGTTCGGCCGATCCGGCGCCGCGAGCGAGCCGTGGACGCTGCCCGACCGGGCGCCCGACGAGCAGGTCCGCTACCCCACCCGGCCCGAGCAGGCGCTGCTCTACCGGCTGTCCGGCGACCGCAACCCGCTCCACGCCGACCCCGCGTTCGCCGCGCGCGGCGGGTTCGAGCGGCCGATCCTGCACGGGCTGTGCACCTACGGCTTCACCGGCCGCGCCCTGCTGCACGCGGTCTGCTCCGGCGACCCGGACCGGTTCGACGCGATGTCCGGGCGGTTCACCAGGCCGGTGCTGCCGGGCCAGGACCTGGTCGTCTCGGTCTGGGACGACGGGCCGGGCGCTGGTGAAGGCTCGGGGCTCTTCCGCACCACCACCGACGACGGCACCGTGGTGATCGACCGCGGCCGCATCCGGTTCCACTAGGAGGTAGGGGATGGCAGCACGCGACGCGGCGATCGTCGGGATCCACGAGCACCCGTCGAGGCGGGTCGACGGGCTGTCCAAGTGGCAGATCAAGGCCGAGAGCGCGGCCGCCGCCCTCGCCGACGCCGGCCTCACGCTCGCCGACGTCGACGCCGTGTACGACGCGGGGGAGACCGGCCCCATGGCCGGGATCGCCGTGCCCGAGTACCTGGGGATCTCGCCCCGGCTGGTCGACACCACCGCCGTGGGTGGCAGCTCCTACGAGTTCCACGCGGCGCACGCCGCGCGCGACATCGCCGCCGGCCGGGCGCGCGTCGCGCTGCTGACCTACGGGTCCACGGCGAAGAGCGAGTCGCGCGCCATCGGCACCGGTGCCCGGCCGATGGCCGACCCGGCGCCCGCGAACAACATGGAAATGCCCTACGGGCTGCCGCTCATCGGCAACTACGCGCTGGTCGCGCAGCGGCACATGCACGAGTACGGCACCACGCCCGAGCAGCTCGCCGAGATCGCGGTCACCACGCGCGCCCACGCCGTCCGCAACCCGGAGGCCGTCGCCGGGCTCGCCGCGCTCGGCATCCGCAGCTCCGGGGAGATCACCGTCGACGACGTGCTCGGCTCGCGGCTCGTCGCCGACCCGCTGCACCTGCTCGACTGCTGCCTCGTCTCCGACGGGGGCGGCGCGGTCGTGATCGCCGCGGCCGACGTCGCGCGCGACTGCCGCACCGCTCCTGTGTGGATCACCGGCTCCGGCGAGGCCGTCGGCTACCCCGGCAACGGCCGCGACATCACCACCAGCGCCGCCGCGCTCTCCGGGCCGCCCGCGTTCTCGGCGGCCGGGGTGCGCCCCGAGGACGTCGACATCGCGATGATCTACGACTCGTTCACGATCACCGTGCTCACGCTGCTCGAGGACCTCGGGTTCGCCAAGAAGGGCGAGGGCGGGCAGTTCGTCGAGGGCGGGCGGCTGCGCTTCGACCGGCCCGGCGGGCCCGCGCTCAACACCGACGGCGGAGGGCTGTCGTCCAACCACCCGGGCATGCGGGGGATCTTCCTGCTCATCGAGGCCGCCCGGCAGCTGCGCGGGGAGTCCACGTCGCAGGTCGAGGATGCCCGCACGGCCGTCGCCCACGGCAACGGCGGGCTGCTCGGAACCCGGCACGCCGCCGCCACCGTCGTCCTGGAGAGGGGCTGAGAAGTGCCCGACACCCCCACCCGCCCGCTGCCCGTGCTCACCGAGCCCGACACGGCCCCGTTCTGGCTGGCCTGCGGCGAGCACCGGCTCACCTACGGCACCGGCCCCGACGGCGAGGTCGTGTTCTACCCGCGCCGCACCGAGGGTGGGCAGGTCCACGAGTCGGCGGGCCGAGGCGTGGTCTACACCTTCACGGTGGTGCGCCGGCACGGCCACCCGTACTTCCGCGCGCGCACCCCGTACGTCGTCGCGTACGTCGATCTCGACGAGGGTTTCCGCCTCCTGGCGGAGGTGGACGCCGACCCCGATGCGGTCCACGTCGGCATGCGGGTGGAGGTGGGATGGGAGGACCACGACGAGACCGCGGTCCCGGTGTTCCACCCCGCCCGTACCCTGGCCACGTAGGCTCGCGCGACCGGCCCCCGAGTGGAGCCTGGTCCCCGAGGGAGGCGCCGTGACAGTGCGCAGCGGCCGCAGCGCAGGCCGGCAGTGGAGCACCACCGAGCAGACGCGCACGCAGTTCCTGGACGCCGCCCGGGCCGTGTTCGCCCAGCGCGGCTTCGCGGAGGCGAGCGTCTCGGAGGTCGTCGAGCGCGCGGGGTCCAGCGTCGGCAGCCTCTACCACCACTTCGGCGGCAAGGGCGAGCTGTTCACGGCCCTGTGGGAGCGCTACCGCGACGAGCAGCACGTCGTGGCGGCCCGGGCCGTCGCCGCCGCCCGTGCCGAGGGGGCCTCCGATCCGTTCGCGCTGTTCGAGGCGGGTGCGCGGGCGTACCTGGAAGCCACGTGGGCCAACCGCGACATGGTCAAGCTCGTGCACGACGGGGACACCCCGCCCGGCTTCCAGAAGCTGCTGCGGCAGAGCAGCAAGGCGTGGGTGAAGGACAACTTCCGGCTGCTCGGCGCGAGCAACAGCCCGGTCAACCGGGTGCTGGTCGCGCTGCTCACCAGCTTCATGGGCGACGCCCGCCGCGAGATCGCCTCCGCCCGCTCCGGCAAGGAGGCGCAGCAGCTCGTGGACACGATGATGGACGTGCTCGGCAGGATGCGGGTCGTCATCGAGAGCGATCTCCTGGCCGACGCGGCCCGCTGACCGCGAACGGGTCACGTCCCGGCGCGTCGGTTCTATATCACACGTGCGTAACCCGCCCGGCTGTGGTCTTATCTGCGGCAGGGAGGTGGTCGCGTGAAGCATCGACAACCGGACCCCATCGGTGCCGACCCCGATCCAGGGGAGGTACCGGGGATCGCGCGGCACCCGAGCGCGATCCCGACGGGGTCCCGGGTCCTGCTTCTCAACGCCACCTTCGAGCCGCTCGCCGTCGTCACCGCGAAGCGCGCCGTCGTCCTGATGCTCACCGGCAAGGCCGAGTGCGTCGAGGAAACCCTCGGCGCCGCCTTCCACTCCGAGAACCTCACCATCCCCGCGCCGTCGGTCATGCGGCTCTCCCGCTACGTGCGTGTGCCCTACCGCCACGCCGTCCCGATGACCCGCGCCGGTGTGCTCCGGCGGGACGGGCGGCGCTGTGCCTACTGCGGCAAGCGGGCCGACACGATCGATCACGTGGTCCCGCGCAGCAAGGGCGGCGCCCACGCGTGGGACAACTGCGTCGCGGCCTGCCGCACCTGCAACTCCCGCAAGGCCGACCGGCTGATCGAGGAGCTCGGCTGGACGCTCGCCGTCGCGCCCCGGGCACCCGACCGCGCGGCGGGCGGGATCCTGGTGCTGGCGGTCGAGCCGCTGCCGTCCTGGGAGCCGTGGCTGGGCGAGCGCGCGGCCTGACGCCTGCTCAGCCGGTGCCCACGGCGCGCGTGACGCTCTCCCGGAGCAGGGTGCGCCGCTGTTCGTGGACCTCCGGGGGTTCGGCGGCGGTGGCCGCGTAGACGTTGCTCACCGGTGACCACGCCATGGACATCGCGATGACCATGGCCAGCACGTCGAACGGGTCGCCCGCTCGCACGACGCCCGCCTCCTGCGCGTCGGCGATGGCGCGCAGCTTGCGGTCGTCGAGCCGGTCCGCGTCGTCGACGAGGTGGCCTGCGGGGCGCCGCTCGAGGCGCGCCCACGTGGCCAGCCGGATGAGGTCGGGGCGCCGCAGGTACTCGTCGTACAGCCGCACGGCCCAGTCCGCGAGGTCCGCGGCGTCGATCGGGACGACGTTCACGATCCGCTCCAACGAGCCGAAGAAGATCGCGTCGAACAACCCGTCCTTGCTCCCGAAGTAGCCGTAGAGCTGCGCCTTGTTGGTGCGGGCCGCCGCCACGATCCGCTCGACGCGGGCGCCGGCGATCCCGTGCTCGGCGAACTCACGGGTCGCCACGTCGAGGATGCGTTGGCGGGTGGCGGCGCCGCGTGACGTGAGGGGCCGGTCGACCATGCGCGCACCGTATCAACAGAACAGTCGGTTTGCTTTGCTGCTAGCGTAGAACAGACCGAACAGTCTGTTTGAAGGAGGATGGGTCATGAGACGCACCGTGGGCTGGCGAGCGGGCGGTTCCGCGACGCCGCTGCAGCGGGCGCCCCTCGAGCGGCGCGACCTCCGCCGCGACGACGTCGCGGTGCGCGTGGACCACTGCGGCGTCTGCCACACGGACCTGCACGCCGTGCGCGCTCATCGCGGCGACGGCCCGCTCGTGCCGGGCCACGAGTTCACGGGCGTGGTCGTCTTGGCCGGGCCGGACGTCACCCGCTTCACGCCCGGGGACCGCGTCGCGGTCGGCAACATCGTCGACTCCTGCGGCGCGTGCACCATGTGCGTGGCGGGCCAGGAGAACTTCTGCCACGAGTTCCCCACGTTGACCTACGGCGGATCGGACCGGCGCGACGGTTCGACGACGCTCGGCGGGTTCTCCCGCGAGTACGTCGTCCGCGACCGGTTCGTCCACCGGCTTCCGGCCGGCATCGACCCCGCGGCCGCGGCCCCGCTGCTCTGCGCCGGGATCACCGTCTGGGAACCGCTGCGCGCCCTCGGGGTGGGAGCGGGAACCCGGGTCGCCGTCGCCGGGCTGGGCGGGCTCGGGCATCTCGCGGTCAAGCTCGCCGTCGCCCTCGGCGCCGAGACCTCGGTCATCAGCAGGTCGGCGGGGAAGGCCGACGACGCCCGCCGGCTCGGCGCGGACGACCTGGTCGTCTCCACCGACGCCGCCCGGATGGCGGCGGCCCGGGACCGGTTCGACGTCCTGATCGACACCATCTCGGGTCCGCACGATCTCGTCCCCTACCTGCAGCTGGTGGCCATGGACGGAACGCTCAGCCAGGTCGGCTACCTCGGACCGGTGACCGTCCCGACCACGGCTCTCCTCATCGGTCGCAAGAAGCTCGGCTCCGCGGGCAGCGGCGGGCTCGCCGCGACCGGCGCCCTGCTGGAGTTCTGCGCCGAGCACGACGTCACCGCCGACGTCGAGGTGCTTCCGTCGGCACGGGTGAACGAGGCCCTCGAGCGGCTGGAACGGGGCGACGTCCGCTACCGGTTCGTGCTCGACATGGCGGATCTGGACTGACGATCGACCCGGGCGTCAGTCGCGGGTGCGGCGTCCCCGTGGGCGGCCGCGGTCGGGGCGGCCACGGCGGTGGGGGCTCGGGCGGCCCCAGCGGCGTGGGGGGCCGCCCGCGCGGTCGTGGCCGTCGGCGGTGGCGCCGGCCACGAGGGCGGGGGTGAGGATCCGGATCCCGTCCGTGACGGGGCCGAGGGTGGCGGCGCCGAGCGGGCTCGGGGCGGCGGTGTCCTCGTGGTCGTCGGCGCGTTCGAGGGTGCGGACCAGGGCCGGGACCGGCGTGGTCGGTGTGCGGAGGCCGTGCAGGACGGCGACGAAGAAGGCGACGGCGGCGACGAGCAGCATCGCGACGGCGGCGAGTTCGAGGGCGGCGTCGATGGCGCCGCGGCCGGAGCCGGGCGGCTCGCCCGCGATGATCCGGATGGCGTGGGCGGCCGAGAGGGCGGCGAAGGCGATCCCGGTGCGGCGGACCAGCGCCCGCCCGGAGCGGGCGCCCGATGCGAGCGCGATGATCCCGGCGGCGCCGGCACCCGACCACGCGACGACGTCGGTCGTGGCCACCACCCAGCCGGGCGGCATCAGCCCGGGGCGGGCGACGGCGACGACGGCGATGGCCGCGACGACCGCCATGGCCACCCCGCCGACGGCGCCCGCCGCCCATCGCCCGGCCAGCCCCGTGACCGGCCCGCGGACACCGAGCACGAGCAGCCCGAGCGCGCCGAGCACCGCGACGGAGCCGGCGAGCACCCAGATGTTCATCGGGTCCTCGAGGCCGGTCGCCTCCACGAGGAGCGCCACGCCGGCGTAGAGGGCGATCGCTCCGGCGATCCGCCCCGTGCGCGCGCTGCCGGTGAGCGCGGCCACGGCCGCCAGCAGGATGGCGGCGGCGAGCCCGGCGGCGAGCGCCAGCACCCCCACCGCCTCGTGCGCCACGGCGTGCCTGCCGTGGATCAGGATCCCCAGCAGCGTGGCGCCCGTGAACAGGGCGGCGAGCACGAGCAGGTCGACGGCGATCGCACGGCCGACGGGGAAGAGGGCACAGGCGATCCGGGCGCGGTGGCTGAAGGCGGTGCTGTGCCACGGGGTACTGGGCAAGGTGGTGACCCCTCGACGTCAGGGGCGGCCGTGGTGGCCGGGGGCTGGGGAGCTCCACCAGGGCTTTCGACAGGCAGGCGGGTCCTGTTACCGATCAACGTCCGTGTTGCGACCGATGGTGGCCGGGCGTCGGCCGTCCGGTCGAGAGCGCGGCGCACGCCGAACCAGCATGCGGCGTGTGAGCACAGCTCCCGCGCCGTAGGTCACCGCGAACGCGACCAGGTCACCGAGATGCACACCGTGGCTGCCCGAGACGGTGAACATCACGGGTCCGATCCGCGTCGTTGCTGCCACAGCGAGCCCGACGAGCGTTGCCGCGACCCATACCAGGCCCGCTGCCGCGCGCAGCTCCCACCTCCGGCCGCGCGGTTCCCTCTTCACCTCATCACGGTAGCGATCGCCCGATCGCGATTGCCGTCGGTGCGATGCGCGGCGAACGGGCATCCACCATCGCGCGTCATCGGTCTCCGGCCACAGCATCCCGGAGGACCTTCGCGAGGTCGAGCGCTCCGCGCTCGGGGTTCATCATGATCCGCCGGACCTCGAACGGTGGAGTCGTGGCCTTGTTCATCCCGGGCCGGGTGGTCACGGCGTGCGAGTGTCCCGCGCGTTGTGCCGCCTTCAGCGTGCCCGTGCAGTAGTCGGCCGTTCCGCCGTTGGGGTATGCCAGGACGGGCGTCTCGACCTCGAGCCGCTCCTGAAGCTGTGCCCGGGCCGAGCGCAGGTCAGCCGCCTGCGTGGCGTCGTCCTCCCGGGAAAGGATTGCGTGGTGCGAAGAGTGGGAGCCGATCGTCATGTGGGCGCGCAGCCGCAGCGCGTCGTCCCAGTCCATGAAGTGCTCGTCGACGTGGAAACGACGAGACGGTGCGAGCAATTCGACGATCTTCTCCGTGGCGGCTTCCCGAGCTGTGCGGTCGCGGTCCTTCAGCCCCTGCACGAGCGGGGGGAGCGCTGCACGCCGCTGAACCGTCGTGCGCAGTGGAAGCACCCGCTGATCCCAGGTGATCTCGGTGACCCCGGCGTGCGCCACAGCATGCGCCAGCTCCTCCCACCACGGCCGCGCGGTCCTCGAGAGGAGCCCCGGCACGAGGAAGCAGGTGGCAGGGAGCCCCAGGTCGCGCAGGATCGGCCCGGCGATCGTGAGGTTGTCGCGGTATCCATCGTCGAAGGTGAGCGCGACGGCGCGCCGCGGCAGCGGGCGACCGGCGGTGAGGTCGGCCAGCGCGGACTCGAGCGGCAGGACGTTCGCGAAGGTCCGCAGGAGCCGTAGCTGTTGGGCGAGCCCGCGTGGACCGGATCCTCTGCGGGGGGCGAAGTACCAGGTCTTCTCGACGTTGTGCCATCCGAACACGACGAGCCGGGTGCCCTCGCGTTGTCGCATCCGTTTCCGCTCCGATCGGGGTGATGCGGCCTGAACGAGCCGCTGGCACGTGATGGGCTCGTCGCGTAGCAGCACCCCGTTACGCGGTCAGGGCTGCAGATGGCGAGAGATCGTTCGCCGCGATCCCTTGGCACCCGTGTCACCAGCCCGGACACCCTGCGAGCACATTCGGAACGCGCCTGTCTGTGGGACGACGTTCGCCGCCGGCCGCAACGTGCGGCGCTGCCGGGCGGGCGCCTCGCATCCCGACCCCAGCAACCGACCGGAGAGCACCGGGTAGCTCGGTGATGTGCCTCGTGAGGACGGGAAGACCCCTGTCCCGTCGGACCCAATCCGCTCTGCTCCGATCGGCTCGCGGGTTGGCCCGTCCGGCACCTGTTCGTATCGCCCGGATCGGGTGTTGATGCCCCGCCGGTTAACGCCTGACCCGCCGGGATCGAACCGTTTCGTCGTCGGATCGGAGGCTCCGCGAGGGGGAGGCAGCGCATGAGCAGTGATGCTCTTCGAGTCGGCCGTCCGGTTCACCCCGCACCTCGTCCGCACCTCGTTCGGCGGCTACCGAGGGAACCCGCGCAACGGGTTGCGACTCATTCGCGGTGGCAGCGGGGGTACCGCCGGGCCGCGATCGTTCTGGATCTGGTCGCGGTGGTCGTGTCGGCGGCGCTCTATGCACAGTGGGGCAGCGCCGATCCTCAGGTCGTCCTCGCCATGGGGGCGATCGTGCTCGGCCTCACCGCTTGCGCGCTCGGGGTGGCCCGGGCGTGGGATCCGCTGGTGGTCGGACACGGGTCTGCCGAGTTCAGCCGCCTGTTGCGTGGGTTCCTCGGCGCCGCGGTCGTCGTCGCGCTCGTCAGCCTCGCCAGCCAGCTCCCCGCCGGGCGGCCGTGGGTCTTCGGGGTGCTCCCGATCGCGGGCGCCCTCGCGACGGCCGGACGGCTCGGGCTGCGGTGGGAGCTGCACCGGCGGCGACGCGCCGGTGCAGCGATGGCACGCGTGCTCGCCGTCGGCACGGAGGAAGCCATTGCCGCACTCGTCGCACAGACCCGCCGCGCTCCTCACGAAGGCTGGACGGTCATCGCGGCGTGCACACCCACGGGACGCGGCGAGGGCGGCTGCCCGGACCTAGCGGGCGTGCCGGTGATCGGCGACCTCGACGCGGTCGCCGGGCTGACACGGAGCTGGGAGTTCGACGCCGTCAGCGTGGCGCAGGCGCCCGGGTGGTCACCGCGACGGCTCCAGCAGCTGGCCTGGGACCTCGAGGAGACCGACACGGAGCTGGTCGTCGAGCCGGGGCTGATGGAGATCGCCGGTCCGCGCCTGCACGTCGACTCGCTCGACGGGCTGCCGCTGCTGCGGCTGACCCACCCGACGTTCACAGGTACCTCCCGCCTGCTCAAGGGTCTGCTCGATCGAGTCGCGTCGGTGTTGCTCGTGCTGGTTATCGGGCCCCTGCTGATCGCAATCGCGATCGCTGTGGCGCTCGACGGCGGTCGGGTGTTCTTCCGGCAGACGCGCGTGGGCGTGGGCGGCCGGGAGTTCAAGATGATCAAATTCCGGTCGATGGTGCCGAACGCCGAGCAGCAGCGCGAGAAGCTGCTGGAGCAGGACGAGGGGGCGGGCCCGTTGTTCAAGATGCGTAGCGACCCGCGAATCACTCGGGTGGGCCAGTTCCTGCGCCGGTTCTCCCTCGACGAGCTGCCGCAGCTGTTCAACGTGCTCGGCGGCTCGATGTCGCTGGTGGGCCCGCGGCCCCCGCTCCCGTCGGAGGTGGCCGGCTACGCGGCCGAGGCGTCGCGACGGCTGCTCGTGAAGCCCGGCATGACGGGGCTGTGGCAGGTGAGCGGCCGCAGCGACTTGTCCTGGGAGGAGACGCTGCGCCTGGACCTGCGCTACGTCGAGAACTGGACCCTCGCCCTGGACGCCCGGATCCTGCTGCTGACCGCGCGGGCCGTGGTGCACGGCGACGGCGCGTACTGATCGACCCGCGCGAGTAACGAGCTGGCGGGGTCCGGCGAGCTCAGCGGTGATCAGTGCCGGTCCGCGGACCGCATCGCGTCGAGCCATCCCGTTCACCTTCCACGGGCGTGCACTTCTACGTGCCCGGAGCAGCGAGGGATACGTGACTCCTCACCTCGGCCTCAACGGGCCGCGCCCTGACGATGGCCCGTCGTCCGCGGCCGAACCGTGGCACGTGCCGCCGGAGGGACTCGGTGTCGTCGGGTCCGTGGGCGAGTCGGGACCGTCGCGGTGGGAGAAGGGCTACCGGACCCAGGTGATCGCCTCCGACGTCGCGGGCGTGGTCGTGGCCGTTCTCGCCGAGATCCTCCTCGGAGCGGGGAGGATCGTCCCCACCCCCGGTGCCGTCGGTCCGGGAGTGGCGGTCCTCGCCGGGCTGCTCACCCTGGCCGGATTGACCGCCGCGCGGGCGTGGGACGTCCGAGTCCTCGGGCACGGCTCCGAGGAGTTCACCCGGCTGGTGAAAGGAGTCGGGCTCGGCGCCGTCGTCCTGGGCATGCTGGGGCTTGCGCTGTTGCCCTCGGCCGCGCGGCCATGGGTATTCGGAGTGATCCCGCTCGCCGGCGTCCTCGCGGCGGCCGGCCGCCTGCTGCTGCGCGCCCGGCTCCGCCGTCAACGCAAGGGCGGGCGGTGCGTCGTTCCCGTGCTGGCGATCGGGACGAGCGACTCCGTGGCGGATCTCATCGACCGCACCCGCCGCGACGAGACGCGGGGCTGGGTCGTGGCGGGGGTCTGCACGCCGACCGGGATCGCACCGGACGGCACCGACCGGATCAACGGCGTGCCGGTACTGGGTGACCTGGATGCTGCCGTGGGGGTCGTATCCCGGGGCGAGCACCGGGTGGTGGCGGTCGCACGCACCATGGAGTGGTCGACGCGGCACCTGCACGAGCTCGCCTGGCGCATCGAGGACGTCGGCGCCGAGCTCGTCGTCGACCCCGGTCTCATGGATGTCGCAGGCCCGCGCCTGCGCGTGGAGCCGGTGGACGGACTGCCGTTGCTGCGTCTCGGGAAGTCGGCGTTCACCGGCTTCTCCCGGATGGTCAAGCACGGCTACGACCGGCTCGGCGCCTTCCTGCTCGTCGTCCTGCTCCTGCCCGTACTGGTGGCCGTGGCGGTCGCTATCAAGATCGATGACCGGGGACCGGTCCTGCTCCGCCAGACGCGCGTCGGAAGGTACGGCAGCGAGTTTCGGATGTTGAGGTTCCGCTCGATGGCCGTGGGCGCCGAGCAGCGCGTCCCCGAGCCCGTCGAGCAGCACGGGGGAGCGGGACCACCCGCTGGGAGGCGGGCGGATCCGTGCGTGACGCGCGTGGGTGCCGTCCTGCGCCGGTATTCGCTGGACGAGCTTCCGCAGTTGCTCAACGTGGTCGCCGGCACGATGGCACTCGTCGGCCCTCGCCCGCCGCTACCCGCCGAGGTGGCCGCATTCGGTGTCGACGCGCGCCGTCGGCTCCTGGTCAAGCCCGGCCTGACCGGTGTGTGGCAGCTGAGGGGGCGTGGCGACTTGTCGTGGGACGAGTCCGTCCGGCTCCACCTGCGGTACGTCGAGAACTGGAGCCCGGCGCTCGACCTGCTGATCCTGCGGAAAGCCCTGGGCGCGGCGTTCAGGGGCCGTGGTGCCCGCTGAAGGGCGTAATGGTGGGGCCCCGCACAACGAGTACTCCACTGCAAACCACGCCCGGACTCCAGGACGCAGCGGAGAGCCGGGGCGTTCCCGAACGTCAGCAAAGGCAGCCGATGACCCCCCTTCGGAAATATACTCTACGCGTCGTAGAATGGTGGGTACTGGTAGTGGTTCTAGCAGTGGCCGGCGGTGGTCTCGCGGCGCTGTGGTCGATCCCGACCGCCACGACCACATGGACCGCGACGACCGCTCTCAGCAGCCAATCGCAGAGTCGAGCGCCCGAGCAGGACGCTGTTCTCGCGATCGGTTACGTCGACTATTTCAACCAGAATAGCTATCAGCAGTTGCTGCGCGCGCAGGTCGGCGTTCCTGATGACGTGACGCTGTCCGCGCAGACCGCAGCGTCGGCTCCTATCATCTACATCCAGGCGTCGGGTGAATCCGAAGACGTTGTGCGGAACGCCGTGGTCGGAGCGACCCAGACGTTTCGCGAGGACATCCGGCAGAACCTCGTCGCGGAACGCCGGCGAGCGGCCGACGACCTCCAAGCCGAGATCGACAAGAACGTCGAGATCATCAACTCAGAGGCGCGCACCGATCTCCAGAAGAGTGTGCTCCTCGACCAGATCAGGTCGCTGCAGGGACGACTCACGGAGTTCCTCGCGGACGACACCAACCACATCAAGCAACTCCAGCTCGACCCCGGTGTCTTCAGCTCTACGCCCAGCCCGCTGCCGGGGGTCGTCGCCGGTGCGTTCGGCGGTGCCGTTCTCGGAGTCCTGATCGCACTCGTCATCTCGGTGTTCGACCGACGTGTCCGAAATGCCGGCGAGGTGCAGGAGGTGGCGGGAGTGCCGGTTCTCGCGGAGCTGTCGCGTGGGGACGACAGCGGCGTCCGCATGCAGGGCCTTCTCAACAGCATCACCACCGCGGGCGGCGCGACGACGGTGGTCGCTGTCGTCGGTGCGCGCCGGAGCGACGGGTTGTCGGCATTCGCCCATGAACTCGCGAGCGCGTGGCCGGCGCGCCGCGGTGGTGTTCTGCACATCCTTGCCGACCTGAGGGTCTCCCGGTCCGGGTACGAGGAGACCCCGGGGCTCGTCGACGTGCTGGAGGGCCGCACGAGCCTGTTCGACGCGGCGATCGCCCGGACGAAAGGCCTGTGGGTGCTTCCCCCCGGAGATGCTGCCCACATCGACCCGTACGGCCTCGCTGACCCAAGGCTGGTTGCCGACGTCCTCCGCGACGCGTCGCGCGCTGTCGCGCTGGTGATCATCGAGGCACCACCGCTGCTCGAGGCTCCGGAGAGCCAGTTGATCTGTGCGGCGGCGGACCGGGTGATCGTTCTGGTCGACGAGGAGCGCACACGCAGCGACGACCTCTCCGCCGCCGTCGGCCTCCTGCGTACCGCGGAGGCCGTGGTCGCGGGCGTCGTGATCGACGGGACGCGCGGCGACCTCGGCACGCGCCGGCCCCCGCCGGCCACCGCGGACGCGGCGCCGCAGCAGCACTCCCTGACCCCGCGCGTCGGCGCCGGCGTCGGGATCGTGCCGACCAGCGACTCCCAGAACGGCCGGCAGACCCCGTACCCACAGGTGAGTGCCGTGTCCATCGAGTCGAACGGGTCGAAGGACGGGACGTGACCACCCTGCTGGGCGCACTGATCCCGCTCCGAGAGCGCGTCAGGCTCCGCGGTGCCGCGGTCTTGCCCCTTACCGCGCCGCCGTCGCACGCGGGCCGGACGGCGGTGGCCGCGGCCATCGGCATCGTCCTGATCATCGGCCTGATGTACGCCGGCCCAGTGCCGGGGCCGTCGGGCCTGCTGATCACCGTCGCCGGGTGCGCGCTCCTCGCGGTCGTGCTCGGCTCGCCGCTCGTCACGACCGTTCTGCTGCTGGTCGCCTCGTTCGTGCGGCTGGCGATGCACGTCAGCGGCCTCCCGGCCGAGCCGATGACGCTCCTTTTCGTCGCGCTCGTCGCGTCGGCGGCCCTCGCGGGCCTTCGGGCGAAGACCCGCTTCCACTTCGGCCCGCTCGAAGCGGTGATGGTCGCCTACCTGCTCTGGAACGTCGTGTCGGTGGTGTGGCCGCACGTGTATCCGGCGGTGGATCCGAGAAGCGGCGAGCCGATCGTCCTCTACCGCTTCCTCCTGGCCGGAGTCATCTTCCCGTTCGTCGGGTACGTCGTGGGGCGGGCGTACTTCCGCAGTGCGTCCCGGATTCGAGTCCTGCTCCTGAGCCTGCTCGCGTTCTCCGCATATTCGGCAGTGGTGAGCGTACTGCAGTTCACCGGGCCGAAAGCATTGGTATGGCCGCGCTACATCGTCGATTCCCCGTCCTGGCCGGAACGGGCGGTTGGCGTCTTCGACCAGCCTGTCATCAACGGACTCGTCATGTCGGCGGGGTTCGTCGCGGCCGTGGTGCTCGCCCGGGAGCGATCGCTGCGTGCGTGGCAGCGGGTGCTGTCGGCGCTGGTGGCGCCGATGTGTGCAGTCGGTGTCTACCTGACTCACACCCGTGCCGCGCTCATGGTGTTCGGTCTCGCAGTCGTGCTCTGCGCGCTCATCGCACGGGGCGTACGCGCCGTCTTCGTGGTTGTCCTGATCGGCGCATGCATGTTTATCGCAGCGGATTGGTCGACGATCTCGAGTGCTGATCGGGCGAAGGGCGGGCTGGGTTCGCTCGGTGAGGTCCAGGACCGGATGAACATGATCTCGACGTCCCTATGGGCGATCCAGGAGGAACCCGTCATCGGTTGGGGTTTCGGCAGGTTTCAGCAGATCAACACACACCACCACCAGCAATGGGCCAACGACATCAAGTGGGAGCGGGGCTATGGGTACTCCTCCCACGAGAACGAGCTGGGCATCGCCGCCGAGCTCGGGCTGGTCGGGCTCGGACTGTGGCTCACCGTCCTCGCGCTCCTGTTGAGGCAGGTGGTCCGCGCCTTTCGGCGGTTGCCGGCCCGTGGGGTGAACGGGCGGGCCGTCGGGGTGATTGCGCTCGCCTCTCTCCTGGTGTGGTCCGCCAGCGGAGCCACGGTCGATCTTCGCTTCTTCGACTTCCCCAACCTGCTGGTGTTCCTCATCGCCGGGGCTGCGGTCGGCGCCTCACTCGAGAACTCGTCCGGGAACGAGCGGAATCCAACGGCGAGTTCGGTCGAACGACGAGACGGAGTGGCTGTGTGATGGACGACCGGGCGATTGACGAGGCATCGACCGCACCACCCGTGGGGCGGGTGCTCGTCGCTTCGACGAGCCTGGACACCCGCGGCGGCATCGCGACCCACGTGCGAAATATTCGGGATACGCCGCTCTGGACGCGGTGGCACACGCATCACGTGGTCACCCATCGCGACGGGAGCCCGATGCGGAAGATCTTCACGTTCGCGTCGGCGGTACCCCGGTACCTGCGTGCCCTCGTGGGCGCGCGACCCGATCTCGTCCACCTGCACATGTCGTCGAGCGGGAGCTTCGTCCGTAAGGCCGTGCTCTTCTGGATCGCGCGTGCGTTCCGTGTCCCGGTGATCGTCCACATTCATTCAGGACGGTTCGACCGCTTCCACGCCCGGCTACCGGCTCCGTTCCGCTGGGTGGTACGCCGGGTGCTGACGCAGGCCGCGGTCGTAGTGACCTTGGGCGATGGATGGGCGGCACGCATCCGCCGGATCGCTCCCCGGGCGCGGGTCGAGGTCGTCCCGAACGCCGTCGTCGTACCGGGGCTGGCGGCCTCTCGCGCCGGCGACACGCTGAAGGTGGTCTTCCTCGGGGCGATCTGCGCGGCCAAGGGCGCGTTCTGCCTGCTGGAGGCCTGGGCGAAGCTCACAGCGGAGCGGGACGGCCGCGTTCCCGCTCACTTGACGCTGGCCGGGGATCGCGGAGTCGACGATGCGCGCCGGACGATCGCGGAGCTCGGGATCGAGGGATCGGCCGAGGTGCTGGACTGGCTGCCCGCGTCCGAGGTCGCCACGCTCCTCACTGCGGCCGATGTCTTCGTCCTGCCCTCGCGTTCGGAGGGGCAGCCGATGGCGGTCCTCGAAGCGATGGCTCGCGGCGTCTGCGTCGTGGCCACCGATGTCGGCGGGATTCCCGAACTCGTCGAAGACGGCCGCTCTGCTGTGCTCGTGCCCCCGGATGACGTCGATTCCCTCATGAACGCGATGCGCCAGGTGCTGGATGACCGGGGCCTGCGCGAGCGCTTGGGTGGTGAGGCACGGCGCCGCGTGCTGGCGGAGTTCGACGTCGATGTCGTCTGGCGGAGGTTGGACGCCCTGTATCGGGAGGTGATCGGGGGTGAGCCCCGGTGCTGACACGACGTTCGGTGAGCTGGGGTTGGTGGAGTCGCATTTCACCCTGGAGCGGTCGGTGACCGAGGCGGAGACGGCGATCGAGCGCACTGCCGGGCGCGGTGCGGCGGGCCCTGCCTCGGCGGCCCCGGCTCGGCCGATCCGGCTGACCGCGGTGTTGGACCGCACCTTCGTCGGTGGGGCCGAGTTGCTGCTGCTCACCCTGTTCCGGCACCTGGACCGGGACAAGGTGGTGCCCCGGCTGATCTGCCTGCGTGACGGCGGCCCGCTGGCCGAGGAGTTCCGCGCCGCCGGGGTGCCCGTGGACGTGATGGACCGCGCCGGCCGCCGCGACCTGCGGACCCTGCCCCGGCTCGTCCGGCTGCTGCGCCGGGACCGCACCGACGTGGTTCTGGTCACCCACCACAACCGTGCCGCGCTCACCCTCGGCCGGCTGGCCGCCGAACTGGCCCGGGTGCCCGCCAACGTGATCGCCGTGCACGACATGGACCTGACCCGGGTAGGAGACCGGGTGCTGCCCCGCCACGACGTGGACACCCTGTTCCTGTCCGACGCGCTCGTGCTGCTGACCCCCAGCCAGGGGCGATACCTGCGGGAGGAGGAGGGCATCGGGCGCTTTTGGTGGCGGCGGACCCGCGAGGTCGTGGTGCCCAACGGGATCGTGCTGCGACCCCCCCCGACGCCGGCGGACCGGGCGGCGGCCCGGGAGCGGCTCGGCCTGGGCGTGGACGACGTCGTGTTCGGCATCGTGGCCCGGTTGAGCCCGCAGAAGGCGCACCACGTGCTGCTGCGCGCCTTTGCAGCGGCCGCCGCGACCCGCCCGGCGCTGCGGCTGGTGGTGGTGGGCGGCGGGGAGCGGGAGCAGGAGCTGCGCGCACTCGCCGACGAGCTGGGGATCGCATCCCGCGTGCGGTTCACGGGGGTCCGGTCCGACGTCGCCGAGTTGCTGCCGGGCCTGGACGTGTCCTGTCTGTCCTCGGTGCACGAGGGTGTCCCGCTGACCCTGCTCGAGGCGATGGCGGCTGCGCTGCCGGTGGTCAGCACCGACTGCGGAGCGTTGGCCGACATGGTGACGGAGGGCCAGGACGGTTTCCTGGTCCCGGTCGGCGACCAGGATGGGCTGGCCGATCGGCTGGGCAGGCTGGCCGACGACCCGGTGCTGCGCGCCACGATGGGCGCCCGGGCCCGGGACCGGGCCGAGCGGGAGTACTCGATCGAGAACACCGTTGCCGGCTACCAGCGGCTGCTCACCGAGCTGGTGGGCACGCGATGAGTGAGCGTGCGATCCGCACTCGCGGGGCCGGGGGCGCGTCGACGCGGGGGCCTCGGGTGCTGATCCTGGTCGAGAACCTGCCGGTGCCGTTCGACCGGCGGGTGTGGCAGGAGAGCCGGGCGCTGGTCGAGGCCGGCTACCAAGTGGTGGTGATCTGCCCGGCCGGGACCGGCCGGGACGCCGAGCCGGAGGTCGTGCTGGACGGGGTGCGGATCCTGCGCTACCCGCTGCGGGCGGCCACCGGTGGTCCGGTCGGCTACGTGCGGGAGTACGGCTCCGCGCTGTGGCACACGCTGCGGCTGGCCCTGCGCGTGCGCCGGGAGGGTCCGGTGCACGTGGTGCAGGCCTGCAACCCGCCGGACCTGTTGTTCCTGGCCGCGCTGCCGCTCATGGCGCGCGGTGCCACGTTCGTGTTCGACCACCACGACCTCGTACCCGAGCTGTTCCGCTCCCGGTTCCCCCGCGGTGGGAGGTGGCTGTTCCGGGTGACCCTGCTGTGCGAGCGGCTGACCTTCGTCCTCGCCGCCGGCGTGATCAGCACGAACGAGAGCTACCGGCAGGTCGCGATCGACCGGGGCCGCAAGGACCCGGCCGTGGTGCAGGTGGTGCGCAGCGCACCCGACCTGGAGCGCTTCACGACGACCGAGTCCGATCCCGACCTCCGCCGGGGCAAGCGCCACCTCGCGGCGTACCTCGGCGTCATGGGGCCGCAGGACGGCATCGACTACGCGCTGCGGGCCCTCGCGCACCTGCGGCACGACCTGGGCCGCGCCGACCTGCACACGATCTTCATGGGCAGCGGGGACTGCTTCGACGAGGTGCGCGAGCTGTGCACCCGGCTCGGACTCGACGACTGCGTGGAGTTCACCGGACGGGTGCCGGACGAGTTCGTGCAGCGCTGCCTGTCCACGGCCGACGTGTGCCTCGCGCCGGATCCGCGGACGCCGCTGAACGATGTCTCCTCGATGAACAAGATCGTCGAGTACATGGCGACCGGACGGCCGATCGTCGCGTTCGACCTCGTCGAGGCGCGGGTCTCGGCGGGCGGCGCCGCCGTCTACGCCCCCGCGGACGACGAGCTCGCCTTCGCGAAGTGCGTCGACGAGCTGCTCGGTGACCGGCGCAGGCGGGAGGAGATGGGCGAGATCGGCAAGGCCAGGGTCGCGGGTGAGCTGTCGTGGGCGCACTCGCGGCGGAACCTCACGGACTTCTACTCACGGATCGCCCCGCTCCCGCCGTCGAGGGGGGAGCCACGGGGCGCGCAGACAGGGCGGGGGACAGCGGTGGCTGTGGGCAGGATCGGTTGGTACGCGACGCGCGCCCGGATGATGGGGCCGCGCGAGGTGGGCTGGCGGATCGCGAGCGCGGTGGGCGGATCGACGCGGGCTCTCGGCTTCCGCGTCCGCGACGCGGGGGTGCTGGACGACGCCACCGGCTCGGGATGGGAGACGGCGTTCCGGCGATTCCAGGACGCCGCCGATCGGCCCGTGGTGCTCGACCGGGCCCGGGCCGCCGCGATAGCCCGGGAACTGCCCCACGAGGCGAGTGCGGTCGTCCGTGCGGCGGACGCCGTCCGTGACGGCACGTTCGCCTTCTTCGGGAACCCGCCGGTCCGGTTCCCCGGCCGCATCGACTGGAACCTCGACCCGCGCACCGGCTGCCGGTGGCCGGACAAGCCCGCGGCACGCATCAACCACCGCACCCATCGCGGTGATGCCAAGTGGATCTGGGAGCTCAACCGGCTGCAGCACCTGCCATGGCTCGCCCAGGCCTGGCTGTTCACCGGCGACGACGGCTACGCCGAAGCGGCACTCGACCAGATCGACAGCTGGCTCGACCAGAACCCGACGGGCCACGGGATCGCGTGGCGCGGTGGGTTCGAGGCAGGCCTGCGGGCGATCTCGGTCTCGATCGCGGTGCAGGGCCTGCGGGACGCCCCGGCCATGACCCCCGAGCGGTACCGGCGGATCGTCACGATGCTCGCCGATAGCGCGGACCTCTGCTGGCGGGACCGCTCCCGGTTCAGCTCCGCCAACAACCACCTCCTCGGCGAGCTGGCCGGCGCGGCGACCGTCGGCATCCTCTTTCCCGAGCTGGCGTGGGCGCGGCGCTGGGAGCGGGACGCGCTCGCGGCTCTCGCGCGCGAGGCAGACCGGCAGATCCTGTCCGACGGCGCTGGGGCCGAGCAGTCGTCGGCCTACCTGATCTTCAGTGCGCAGCTGCTGCTCGTCCCCGCTACCCTCCTGGCGCTGCGGGGGGACCAGCCACCGGAGGCGATCTGCGCGGCCGTGCGGCGCAGCGCGGAGTACCTCGCCGACCTCGTCGGCGACGGCGATCCGCTGCCGAGGTACGGCGACGAGGACGGCGGGTTCGCGCTCCGGCTGAATCCGGATCCGATCGCCACGCTCGAACGCCACCTCGCGCTGGTCGCGGCGACGACCGGCGGCCCCTGGCCCGCCTCGTCCGACCTCCCTGCGCAGTGGCTCGCCCCCGGTGGGAGCCGCGAGCAGGAGACCCGTCCGGTGCGAGCGGGGAGCTGGTACGCCCCGCGCGGCGGCCTGGTGGTTCTCCGCAGGGCGCAGCAGCGGATCATGATGGACGTCGGCCCGCTCGGCTACCTGGCCCTGGCCGCGCACGGGCACGCGGACGCCCTCGCCGTCACGATCGCCGCCGACGGGCACGATCTCGTGGGGGATCCGGGCACCGGCAGCTACTACGCCGAGCCGTTGTGGCGCACCGCTTTCCGGCGCACCAGGATGCACGCCACGGTCGAGGTCGACCGACTCGACCAATCGGTCGCGGGCGGGCCGTTCCTGTGGACGCGGCACGCGGCGACGAGCGTGCGCGGCATGGATTTGGGACGTGGAGTCGTCGAGGCGGAGCACGACGGGTACACCCGGCTCGACGACCCCGTGCTGCACCGGCGCTACCTCGTCGCCCCACCGGACCGGGACTGGGTGCTCGTCCTCGATCTTCTCGAGGGGACGGGACGGCACCGCTTCCGGACCTCCTGGCCCCTGGGCCCCGACCTCGACGTCGAGGCCCACGGGCCGACGCAACTCGTGACGCGGGCCGGCGTACCGGTCCTGCAGGTGGCGAGCACCAGCACCGCCGCACTGGACTCGTACCAGGTGCGCGGTGACGACGACGAGGGGCTGGGGTGGTGGTCGCCGTCCTTCGAGTCGCGCGTGCCGGCCTGGCTGGTCGGTGCGGTGGTCGAGGACGCGGAGTGCCCGGTGGTCGTCGCCACCGTGCTCACCGTCTCGGCCGATCGCGACCTCAGGGTGGAGGACCTCTGGGTCGCCCGGGACGGATCGCGCGGGGTGGACGTGACTTGGACGGACGGAACGACGCGGGCCGCGGTGCGGGTCGACACGGGTACGCCGGGCGCGGTCTCCTTCGATGTGGCGGTTCTGGCATGAGGGGGCGGATCGCTGCGCGAACGAGCAGGTGGGGGTCGGTCCTGTTGGCCGTGGCGAGCCTGATGGCGTGCAGTCAGAGCCCCGCGCCGCAGCCGCCGGGGATGCTCCTGTGGTCGGGCGACCTGGAGACAGGGGATCTCTCCCAGTTCCTGGACACGCCCTGGAACACCGTCGGTGGACCCCCGCCGAAGGTCGTCCAGAACCCTGCGCGCAGCGGCGGCTACGCCGTGGAGCTGGCGCTCGTCGGAAGAACCGGACCGGACGACGGGATCTGTTGCGGCAGCCGCAACGAGATCGAGCCGAAGTTCCGGGAGATGGTCGAAGGGGAGGACCTCTGGTTCGGGTTCTCGACCTACCTCGACCCGAACTTCCCGACCTACTACTCGGAGTGGCAGGTGATCATGCAGTTCAAGCAGAACTTCGACGGTTCGCCCCCACTCGAGCTGACCGTGGAGGACGGGGACTTCCGCATCGAGGGGGGGTACGGGCACCCCGACGGTCCTCGGCAGTTCATCCACCCGGTCGGGCTCGCCGACAAGGGCCGCTGGGCCGACTGGATCATGCACGTGAAGTTCTCGCCGGATCCGGCCGTCGGGTACGTCGAGGTGTGGCGCGACGGCGAGCTCGTCCTCCCCCGGTTCGCGCCGCCCGGCGGGACGATGTACGTCAACCCGGCGGGCGTGACCTCCACCGTCTCCGTGAAGACCGGGTACTACCGCGACCGCAGCATCGACTCGGTCGGACGGGTCTACCTCGACGACTGGCGGATCGGCACTTCCAGGCAAGTGGTCCTGCCGCCCCCGGGGAACGGTCCGGCCCTGGCCGGATGAGGGCGGGATCATGAACCGGTGGGAAGACGGGGCGCCGCCCGCGCCGCTCGGCGTCGTCGGGCTCGGCTACGTCGGGTGCGTGTCGGCGGCCTGCTTCGCCGCACGCGGACACGAGGTCGTCGGCGTCGAGGTCGACGAGCGCAAGGCGGCGCTGCTGCGCTCCGGACGCTCGCCGATCGTCGAGGAGCGGATCAACGACATCGTCGCGGACGTCGTTTCGTCAGGGCGGCTGAGGATCGTCGACGACGCCCGAGCGGCAGTAGCGGCCACCGAGGTCACCCTCGTCTGCGTCGGCACGCCGTCGGCACCGAACGGCAGCCTGTCCACGGAGTTCCTGGAACGGGCGTGCGCCGAGATCGGTGCAGCGCTGGCAACGAAGCCGTCGTGGCACGTCGTCGTCTTCCGCAGCACGATGACGCCCGGCACGTGCGAGGGCCTCCTCGTCCCCGCCCTCGAACGCGCGTCCGGGAAGCGAGCCGGTGTGGACTTCGGCGTGTGCATCAACCCCGAGTACCTCCGCGAGGGTACGAGCGTGCGCGACTTCGAGTCGCCGCCCAAGACCGTGGTGGGGGAGAGCGACCCGCGCAGCGGCGACGCGGTGATGCGCCTGTACGCGGGGCTGTCCGGCCCGCGGTTCCGGGTGTCGATCGCCGTCGCGGAGATGTCGAAGTACGTCGACAACTCCTTCCACGCCCTGAAGGTGGTGTTCGGCAACGAGATCGGCGCGGTCTGCCGTGCGGCCGGCCTGGACTCCCACGAGGTGATGGACGTCTTCCTCGCCGATACCAAGCTCAACATCAGCCCGGCCTACCTGCGGCCCGGCTTCGCCTTCGGCGGTTCCTGCCTGCCCAAGGACGTCCGCGCGCTCGTGCACACCGCACAGCGCCACGCCGTCGACGTCCCGCTGCTCGCGAACGTGATGCCCGCGAACGAAGCTCACCTGCGTCGCGCCGTGGACCTGGTCGTCGCCCTCGGACGCAGGCGGATCGCTCTGATGGGCCTGTCCTTCAAGGCAGGCACCGACGACCTCCGCGAGAGCCCGCTGGTCGAGCTGGCCGAGCGGCTCATCGGCAAGGGGTACGACCTGCGCATCTACGACCCGAACGTCTCGGTGTCCCGGCTCGTCGGCGCCAACCGGGAGCACATCGCGGATCGCCTGCCGCACATCGGCCGGCTCCTCACCGTCGACCTCGCCGAGGTCGTCGCTCACGCCGAGGTCTTCGTCGTCGGTTCCGCCGCACCGGAGATCGCGGCGGCCGTCGACCCGATTGCCGATCGTCCCGTCGTCGACCTCGTGCGATTGCCCGCCGCCGGAACGAGGCGCAGCAGTGCCCACTACGTCGGGATCGGCTGGTAGCTCGAGCGATGACCCCTGGGAGCAGGCCGCCGGCCTTCAGCATCCTGTGCTCGGCGTACCAGTGCGAGGCCTACCTGGCGGAGACGATCGAGTCGGTCGTCGCGCAGACGATGCCGGACTGGGAACTGATCGTCGTCGACAACGGCCCGTCGGACGAGATCGCCGACATCGTCCGCCGCTACACCGGCGACCCGCGCGTCCGGCTCGTCCGGCAGCAGAACCGGAGGTTGATCGGTGGTATCGCCGCCGCGGTCGAGGCGTCCTCCGGTCGCTACCTCGTGCCCCTCGACAGCGACGATCTGCTCGCCCCGACGTTCTGCCGGCGGATGGCCGAGGTGCTCGACGACCGGCCGGAGATCGACGTTCTCTCGTGCGACGCCCGGGTCTTCCGCGATGGCGACGACGACCTCGCCGGCTCGTTCCTGCGCAGGCGATTCGGGCTGGAGCACCGGATCACGCTTGCGGACATGATCGGTGGGCACGACGTGATCCCCTACTTCGCGGCGTTCCGGCGGGCCGCGTGGGAGGCCGCTGGAGGGTATGCCGCGGGCACGGATCTCGTCGAGGACATCGCGCTCTACCTGCGGCTGATCGTCGCGGGTCGCGACATCCGCGTGCTGCCCGAGTGCCTCACGAGGTACCGGCTGCGGGATGACTCGGCGTCGCGCGACCCCACCGGTGTCGAGGCGTTCGAAGCGGCCTGCGAGCGGGTCTACACCGCGGCCGCCGTGGAGTCCGGTGACGGCGCCACACTCGTCCTGCTCGACCGCAGGCTCCGCGGGTTCCGCTACCGGCAGGCGCTGCGGCGCGCGCGATGGGCGTTCCTCAACGGCGACGTGGCCGGGGCGCGCGCGGCGGCCCGGGTGGCGTTCGCGGCCCGCCGCACCCTGCGCAGCACCGCAGTCGTCGTCGGCGTCACCGTTGCTCCGGGTGCGCTGCGGGTGATCCGGCCGGTCAAGCAGCGGCTCAGCCGCGCGGGCGCGCGGGTGCTGGCGCGGGCGGCGACCGTCCATTCCATGACGAGCCGTACGCCGTAACGCCGGCTCGCCATACAGCGAGCCTGTAGACGCGAGGGGGGCGGTGAGGCCACCCGCTGCTTTTCGGAGGGTCTTCATGTACTACCAGGGAAGAAGTCTCGAGAACACCCACGCCGGCGCTCAGCATTTCGTCCGCGCGGTCCGCCGGAAGGCCCGCTCGAGCCAGCCCCCGCGGATCCTCGTCGCAGGCTGCGGGAAAGGCCACGAAGCGAGGTACATCCACGACGAGCTCGGTGGTGAACTGGTCGGGATCGACATCGACGCCGCCTGGGAGACCGAAAACTACCCGGACATTCCCGGATTCGAACTCCAGCGGGGCTCGGTGCTCGATATGCCGTTTTCCGGCGACGACTTCGATATGGTGTTCTACCATCATGTAATCGAGCACGTGGCCGACCCGGCCCGCAGCTTGTCCGAGTTGGCCCGCGTGCTGCGTCCCGGCGGGCTGCTCTACCTGGCCACCCCCAACCGGAACCGCGCGATCGGCTACATCGGCTCGTACGACGCCACGTGGAAACAGAAGCTGCGCTGGAATGCCATCGACTTGGGCAAGCGCCTGCGGGGCCGGTTCCGGAACGAGCTGGGCGCGCACGCGGGATTCAGCCAGAACGAGCTGGCGGAGCTACTCCGAGGGCAGTTCCGAGAAGCTGAGTTCCTGACCGGTGACTACCTGATGTTCAAATACGGGTCGAGGATCCCGCAGCAGGTGATGAAGGTGATCGGTAGCCGACCGGTGCGAGAGCTCCTGGCGCCCGGAGTGTATGTCGTCGCCCAACGCTGATACCTGCGAGCGCGCCCCTTCTTCGGATTTCTCGGCGAGCGCGGCCCTCACGGATGCCGGGTGCCGGGGCGCACCAGCCCGGTGATCCACCGCTTGGCCGCCTTCACCTGATCGACGCCACCGGGCGCTAGCCGGAGCACGGCCCAGAGCGCCGCAGGCCGGAGTCCTGGGCGCTGACGGAAGGCGAGCCAGGCCTGTTGCCGCGCGGTCGCGGGGTCACCGGTGCGCATCGCCTCGCGGGCCAGCCGCAGCGCCCGCGCGTAGCGGTGGTTGCGCACCACAGTGCGCACCTCGGCACGCACCGCCGGATCGTCGGTCAGGGTGGCGGCCCGGAGGAACGCCCGCTCCACGCTGGCGTCGTACTCGTCGGCCTGAGCACGGGTGCGGTCGGCGTCGGACCGGAGTCGGTAGCGGCCGAGCGGTTCGGGCAGCACCCGCAGGTCACGCCCGGCGGCCGCCAGTCGGATGCACATCGAGAGGTCGTCCACCTGCGGGGTGTCGCCGACGTACCCGCCGGCCGCATCCCACGCAGACGCTCGGATGGCGGCCGGGTGGTAGAGCGCACCCTCCCGGATGATCTCGACCAGCTCGAAGCTGTGCCCCACGCCGGGTTCGTCGGTGACGCCGCAGCGCTGTCGGAAGGTCGGCGGACGGTCCTCGCTCCCGACGAACGGGAGTGCGTCGATGCAGAGGACGTCGATCCCGGGATGCTCGGCGAGCACCTCAGCGACGCGTTCGCAGAACGTGGGCTCGATCCGGCCGTCGCTGGGCAGGACGGCGTAGTAGGAGCCCCTGGCGTCCCCGGCTGCGGCGTCGATCCCGCCGGCCAGGCTGCGGAACTCCTGGCGCAGGAGCCGGATCCGCTGGTCGTCGGCGTACTGCCCGACGATCCGGACGACCTCGTCGGACATCCCGTTGTCGACGACGATCAGCTCCCAGTCGCCGACGGTCTGTGCCACGACCGAGTCGATCGCCTCGGCCAGGTAGGGCTCGGTGTCGTGGGCCGCGCAGAGGATGCTCAGCGTCGGCGGGGTAACGGCGTGTTCAGCAGGCACCTCGAGTACTCGTTGCAAGGCGGCTCTGTGTGACCTGGTGCGCGCGGCGGGCCTGGCGCGCTGCTCGACCCGCCATCACCGACGCAGACCTCGACGATCGTCGAGCGCCGGCTCAGTCCGGCAGCCGTCCACCACCTGCTGTGGCCGCAAGCGGCCCTGGAGGCGATTGGCGAGCTGGCGGCGAGGTGATGCCGCAGGCGCGCTGGTAGGCCACGATCGTCCTCGTCGCGACGCGCTCGGAGTGGAACCGCTCGCGCGCCACTTCGCGTGCGCGCCGCGCCAGCCGTTCGCGAAGATCGCCGTCGCCGATGATCTGCAGCAATCGCGCCGCCAGGTCGTCGACACGGTCCGGCTCGACCAGAAACCCACTCTCGCCGTCGTCGATCTGGTACGGCATGCCGCAGCGGCTGGAGGCGATCACCGGAACGCCGGCGGCCATCGCCTCCTGCACCGCCAGCGGCGCGTTCTCCTCGACCGACATCAGCACCGAGACGCTGGCGCCTGCCAGTTCGCTGAGCATGGCGTCGGTACTCAGCTGGCCGAGCAGCACGACCGCGTCGTCGAGCCCGTGCTGCCGGATGCGCTGGCGGACTGCCTCGGTGTAAGCGGGGACGGGCTGTGGACCGGCGAGCCGCAACGTGGCGCACAGGCCTTGCGCCTTCGCCCGCGCAAAACCGTCGACCACGGCCAGCGTGTTCTTCCGCGGCGAGATCGTGGCGGCGCAGAACACCTGCGCGGCGCCATCGCGGCGTCGAACGTCGAAGAATGCATCGGCGATGGGATTGTCGATGTTGTGCACCGCACCGGTCGCGATACCGGTCAGTCGTTCGCGCACGTACGGGCTGATAGAAATGATGTGCGGATAACTCGCCCACGCGCGCATCTCGATCTGTCTCCAGACGAATGCGCGTGTACGGGCCAGTGACGCACCGGATACCCACGTATCGGCATGGATGAAGCCGTGAATGGTCAGCACGCGCGGCGTGTCGATCGACTGCATCATGATCCCGTAGGTGTCGTGCGCGTGCACGACATCCGGGCGGAGACCGCTGACATACTCGCGCAGGCGGCGGGCGTCCCGTCCGAGCGCTCCCGAGAGCATGCGGGATGCGGTCCACGGCAGCCGGTGAATGCGCGCCGCGCCCCAATGATCGACCTGCACCGCATCGACGTTCCCGGTCGTCACGATATGGAGGTCGAGATCGCGGTGATGCCGTAGAGCGCCGCCCAGCACCACGCTCACACCCTCCACGCCGCCGCGCGGCGTGCCCGGATCGGCAGGGAACGCCGTTACGAGTACGAGCCTCACGCGAGTCACAGTAGTCTTGCCCGTCCGGACTCACAAGCTTATCGGCGTCGTCATCCGCACCCTTTTCTGGTATCTCCGCCGATTGCGCGCGATACCCTTCGACGAAATCGTCTGACGCATGCACGCCCGCGTGCGGGCGGGATGTCAGCGACGCGATTCGCATCGCCAGCGGTGCCGCCGAGCCTGGCCGCGTCCGATGACGCCAAAGTGGTCTGGGAGTCATCAGCAGGTGGTGCTCGCGCGCCTACCGGGCGCGAACTGGCGCAGCCCCTCTCGAACTGTCGATTCGTCTGATCAACTGGACGGAGGGCTCGGCCTGCCGGCCGGGAGGTCGCGCTCACCGCCGAGGAGTTGGACATCGTCGCCGCGCTAGCGCGCCGGGGGGAGCGGCCGTGAGCCACGAAGACAGTCGAGGTCCTGACCGTCCGAGACCGACAATTGGTCGGGCGACCTCCGGCGGAAGCAGATCCGGCGCCCATGACACCGTGCTGCTCGGCTGGCCGAGACCTTCAGTCGGTGCCCGAGCGCTGATCCCGCCCGGGGAGCAGCCGCGACCAGGCAACACGACAGATCGTGCCCACCATCGACGGCGCGACGGCGGCGAGTACCGCGAGGTACACCGCCAGGAAGACCACGGCGTCGAGCACGAGGAAGGCCACGGCGACGGCGACCCCCCGGGTGTCGGTGTGCAGGACGAGCCGTTCGAGTGCGCCGGCGGCCGCCGTAGCGGCAATGCTGGCCGCCACCGACGGCAGCGTCGCGCGGACGATCTGCGAGGCCCGAGCGCCGAGCGCCGAGCGCGCCAGCGCGAGGCACAGGACGCCGACGACCAGCGCCGATGCCGAGATTGCCAGACCGACCCCGGGCAGCCCGAACGGTACGATCAGGACCAGCAGGGACAACCCGAGCGCGAACTCCACCGCGGTCGCGACGTTGATCAGCGCGGTCCGGCCGCAGCCCTTGATCGCCTCCTCGCTGACTGAGGCGAACGCCTTGCCGATCCCGAGCCCCGCCATGGCGACGAGCACGACCCCGGCCTCCCGCCACGGCTCGCCCAGCACCACGACGGCGGCCGGCTCGCCGATCGCGAGCATGAGGCCGGACACCGGTGCGGCGCAGAAAGTGACCCAGCGCAGTGCCTTCAGGTAGGTCTGACGCAGCCGCTCCGGATCGGCTGCGATGTGGGAGAACGCCGGGAAGAGCGCGTACGCCACCACGCTGATCATGACGTTGACGGGCAACCGGGCGATGCGCAGGCCGTAGCGGTAGAACCCGAGCGCCGCGGTGTCGAGCAGCCGTCCGACCACCACCGGCTCCGCGGTGGTGCGGATCTGACTGGCGACGTGGTCGATCAGCAGCGGGTAGCCGTAGCGCGCGAGCTGGCGCCACAGGGCCACCGAGGCCTTCGCCCGTCCCGGACGCCACGAGACGAGCACCCACACGCCGACGAGCAGCGTCACCGACGACGCGTAGGTGCCGATCACGAGGCTCCACACCCCGAGTCCCAGCACTGCGCAGGTCACGGACACGACGGCGAAGGAGAGCGAGGCGGCCGGGCTGAGGACGATGTTGCGCGCCACGCTGTACTCGCGCTGGAGGAGCGCCTCGGGCACGTTCGTCAGCGAGTGGAGCAGCAGCCCCCCGGCGGAGGCGGCAGCGACCAGCCCGACCGTCGAGTCGCTGAACACAAGGCCGATCAGGGGTGCTGTGGCGAGCGCTCCGACGCTGATGAGCACGCCGCTCACCAGCGTCGCCCAGAACACCGTCTCCGCAGCAGCCTCGACGTCGCGCTGCCGGTTCACCAGCGCCGCCCGCAGGCCGCCCTCGGAGACGTCGAGGAGAAGTGCGGTGAGCACCGTGCCGGCCGCGAAGATGCCGACCTCGGCCGGGCTCAGCAGGCGTGCGAGCACGATCGTGTGCAGGAGCGAGACGCACTGGGCGATGGCCTGCGCCCCGGCGGAGGCGGTTGCTACGCGGGTGAGCTTCTTCCGCAGCTGCGTGCTGCCCGGCTGCGGTGTGTCCACCTGCTCCCTCGGGGGTCGTGGGGTGCGCGTCGATCTGACGCTTGCTTTGAAGCTCGCCGCGGCGACCCGCAGCGTTAGCTCTACCCCGAGTCGTGCATCACTCCGCCGACCGACCAGCTAACCGCGCCGGGTCGGAGAGCGAGTAACAGCGGTCCGTCGAGTGCGGACCGATAGGCTGACCGATCTTGTCCCGCAGGAGTCCGATGACGAGAAGAGTGGACAGCCCGCCAGTTCGCATCGTGGTGCAGAACGGCGAGCACTGGATGAGCAACATCGGTGACTTGGCAATGCTCTCCGTCACGCTGCGTCGCTTGCGGGAGCGCTGGCCCGGCGTCTCGCTGCACGTGATGACCAGCGCACCGACGCTGCTGCGCGCCCACCACCCCGACGTGCACCCGATCTCCGACGGCCGGCTACCCCGGTTCGTCGCAGAGCCACTTGCCGCCGTGGGATCGCGACTCGGGCTGAGGGTTGCCGGAACCGCTTCGGTGGGATCCCTGCGCGCCGGTGAGGAGCTGAGGGGCGTCGTCAAGCGGTTGCGCAAGCGGCGGACAGCAGCGGCGGCGACCGAATCTGTCGAGGCAGGCGGGCCGGACGGTGCCGGACCGGATATCTCGACTCGCCCAGTGGTGGCGGCTGCGTTGCGAGAGACATCGCTCGTCCTCGCGATCGGCGGCGGGTACATGAACGACATCGACCCGTGGCAGTTCCACCGCACGCTCGACCTGCTGCAGCACGGTGTCGAACGCGGTATCCCCACGGTGATGGTCGGGCAGGGCTTCGGCCCGCTGACCGAGCCTTCGTTGGTGTCTCGCGCCGCGAAGGTGCTCCCGGGGGTGGACCTCATCGCGTTGCGGGAGGACCGGGTCGGGCCGGACCTGCTGTCGGACTTCGGGGTGCCGTCCGACCACATCGTGATCACCGGCGACGACGCGATCGAGCTCGCGTACGGGGTCCGTCGGGAGGAGCTGGGCACCGGCCTCGGTGTCTGCCTGCGCGTTGCCGGCTACTCGCCGGTCGCTGTGCGGGCCCAGGAGGCCGTCGGCCGGGCCGTCCGCGCGGTGGCGGGCGAGTTCACGGCCCGGCTGGTCCCGCTGGTCATCTCGGAGCAGGCCTCGGAGGACCGGCGGTCCACCCTGCCGCTGGTGGCCGAGTACCTCGATGTGGCGCCGGTGCAGGGGCGGTTCGTGACCCCGCTGGAGGTCGCCCGCCGGGTCGGCGGTTGCCGGGTGGTCGTGACCGGCGCTTACCACCTGGCGGTGTTCGCGCTTTCACAGGGCATTCCCGTGGTTGGGCTGTCGTCGTCGCGCTACTACGACGACAAGCTCCTCGGACTCGCTGCGATGTTCGGTGACGATGGGCTGCACCTCGTCCGGCTGGACGATCCCGATCTCGAGGGCCGGGTCGCGGCCGCCGCGCGATCGGCGTGGGAACAGGCAACCGTGCTCCGGTCCCCATTGCGCGAGCGGGCGAGCACCCAGATCGAACTCGGCAAGGAGGCCTACGAGCGGGTGTTCTCGCTCGTCGAGGAGCCGTCGATAGGCTGATCCGGGTGCGGCGTGTGCTGGTGATCGGCTGCCTGTCGCTGATCGTCGGTGCGGGCGCCGCCTGCGGGCAGGCGCCCGCGCCCGCCGTCACGCAACCCCAGCCGGCATGCGACGAGGCGAGGATGCAGGACCACAGGTACGTCAGCGCGGTCGAACCGCGTGGCCGGTACTTCACCGACCAGCACGGCGACCCGCTGCTCGTCTTCGGCGACTCCCCGTGGGCGGGAATGGTGCGTTGGTCGCCGACGCAGGCGGAGGTGTACTTCGCCGATCGCGAGGCGCGGGGCTTCAACGCGTCGATCGTCTCGCTGATCGGCGCGATCGACAACGGTGGGCCGGGCGACGACGGCCGCACCTACGACGGGCTCCTGCCCTTCGAGGGTGGCGACGTCACGCGGTGGAACGAGGCGTACTGGCAGCGGGTCGACGAGTACGTCCAGGTGGCGTGCGCCCACGGGAACACGCTGTTCCTGTACCCGGTGGACGGCTGGACCGTCGGCAACGCCTTCCGGAACGCAACACGCGCGCAAGCCCACCGCTATGGCGAGATGGTCGCTGCCCGGTACGCGCGCTTCCCGAACATCGTGTGGATGACCGGCGGAGATCACTTCCCGAACGACCTCCCGGGCCGGCACGACTCGCCCCCCGCGTACGACGAGCTGTTCGGGGAGATGCTCTCGGGCATCCGGTCGACGGGCGACAACCGGCCGTTCTCGATCCAGCTCGGCTACCCGGCATCGATCTCGACCGACAGTCCCCAGTGGGCCCCGAGGGTCGACTTCGACTTCGTCTACACCTATCTCCCGACCTACCGGGCGGTTCTCGACGCGTACCGGCGCGACCGCAAGCCGGCCTTGCTGTCGGAGGCCAACTACGAGGGCGAGAACAACCTGCCCGGCACGCCGGTCACCGGGGACGTGGTGCTGCGCCGGCAGATGGCCTGGGCGCTGACGTCCGGCTCGCCGGGCTACTTCTACGGTTCCGACGACTGGGAGCTCCTGCCCGGCTGGGAGGGCCGGCTGGACACGCCTGCGGTGGTGCAGCTGGGTCGGCTGCGGGAGTTCTTCGAGTCGCTCGAGTGGCCGACGCTCGTGCCGGACGAGTCCGCGGAGGTCATCACCGGCGGTCGTGGCGATCCGGTCGCCGCCGGCGCCGAGGTGGGGATCATGGGCAGCGACTACGTCACCGCGGCGCGGGCCGGCGGCTCGCTGGTGGCGTACGTCCCGACCGCGCGCACGCTGACCGTGGATCCGACGAGGCTCGCGCAGTTGACGGCCCGCTGGGTGGACCCCGCCGACGCCACGGCCCCGCCGCTGGAGGTCGCCATAGATCCCTCCGGCGCTGTCCCAACGCCGGGCCGGAACTCGGCGGGTGGCGAGGACTGGCTGCTCCTGCTCCGGCTTCAGCCGTAGCGGCGGAAGGCCGACTCGGCCGGCCGCCCAGGGGTGCCGCGCGCCGTCGCCGCTTGCCCTTGACGTGCGGGTAAGCCTGCGCAACGATGGAGAAGAATTTTCTACGGATTTCGAGCATGGAGGCGCCGTGCGAGCGTTCTTCCTAGGAAAAGATCCCAACTCGCAGGTGGACAACTCGCCCACCCTGTACGCGACGGACCGCGCGGACCGCGTGACCTACATCGCGCAGGGCTGGAAGGTCACCGATCCACAGGCCCTGGCGGACATCGGGCCGGTCCCCGACCACGAGGAGTTGATCGAGATCCCCGAGGACGTGTTGAAGTTCTATGCACGTCGCTATCTCGAGGAGGCACGCTGAGCCTGATCGCGCCTGGTCCGGAGTTCCGGCACCTCTTCCACACCTTCGAGCACACGGCGTTCCGCTTGGAGACGCGTGATACCTACGACGTGACGTACGAGAACGAGTCGTTGCGGAGGTTCCTCGCGGGTGAGCCGGATGATCTCCCGTGGATGCAGAGCTGGCTGGACATGCTGCGGGAGGCAACGGCTGCGGGAAGGCGTTTCGCCCGGGTCCGCGTGGTGAGCATGCCGCTCACCGACTACAGCCGTTTCGGTGTGTGGTGCGCACAGTTCACCAATGCTGCGGGTGAGGACATCCGCTACCTGCCGCGCGATCAGGCGGACTGCCAAAATATACCCGATCATGACTACTGGCTGTTCGATTCGTGCAAGCTGGTCCGGATGCACTTCGACGACTCCAACGCATTTCTCGGCGGAGAAGTCGTCGATGATGCGGCAGTGATCGTGCAGCACAACTACTGGCGTGATGCCGCAAGGCATCACGCAGCAGGACGGGACGACTTTGCCACACAGCAGGGCGTCGGACGTATCGAACGTCCTTGAGGCGCGCCAAGCGCTCGGCAGACGACTCCGCGAGCTCCGCCAACATGCCGAGTTCAGCGGCAAGCAGCTCGCGGAGTCGTTGTCCTGGCCACCGTCGAAGGTGTCCAAGCTGGAAAATGGTCGGCAGACGCCGACGGGTGACGATATACGAGCATGGACCCGCGCCACCGCCAGCGAGGGTGAGTCGGCCGGGCTGCTTGCGTCGCTGCACACCCTCGAGGTCCAGCACGCCGACTGGCAGCGACTCCTCCGGGGCGGCCTCCGCCCGCGTCAGAGAGCGCTCGCGGAGCTGGACCAGAAGACGCGGTTGTTCCGCGCCTTCGAAGCGACGGTCATCCCGGGTCTGCTGCAGACACCGGAGTACGCGCGAGCACGCTTCGCCGAAGGCGTCGTGCGGCTCAAGCTGCACAACGACGTCAACGATGCCGTGCAAGCACGGGTCCAGCGGCAGGAAATCCTGTACCGGGCGGACAAGAGGTTCCACTTCGTGCTGACCGAGGCGGCTTTGCGATTCCGGTTGTGCTCGCCCGACGTGCTGCTCGGCCAACTGGACCGGCTGATCTCCCTGTCCCAGCTGCCAAACGTGAAGCTGGGCATCATCGGCTTCGAAACCCGATACACCACCTCTCCGTGGCACGGGTTCTGGCTGTATGACGACAAGAAGGTCCTGGTCGAGACGATGTCGGCAGCGTTGGATCTAAGACAGCCCCAGGAGGTCGAGCTCTACAGCGACGCTTTCGGGCAACTGGCTGCCGTTGCTGGCTATGGCCGCTCTGCGCGAGCGATCATCGCGCGCGTGATGAACGACCTTGCGGACGAGGCCGGCGACGATAGCGCCTGATTTCTGGGTATCGGGGTCGATCAGCAGGAAGCGAGAAATTACGAGAAATCTGCTCGCTGGCATGGCCGATGCGGCAATACCCTCCCGAAGATCCGATCTGACGGCCAGTTCTCGGGAGACCATGTGGCGATTCCAGCTCGTCAACCATCAGGCGCTGGGGCGATGGTTCCCCCGAGCACAATTGCCGTTGCCCTCGCGCCGATGGTGCAGGTCTGGCGTGCATTGCTCGCCGAGCACGTTCCCGACCGAGATGGGCGGTGCACGGCGTGCCGGTGGCAGACCCGGTCGGCCGAGCGGTGGCCGTGCAACGTCCATTACCTGGCCGCTGCAGCGCAGCGGGTCGCATCCGGTACGGGGCTGCCCTCGGCCGGTGAGTGTCTCCGAGCCCGGCGGGTCCGGGGCCATCAGGCGTAGCGCCGGAAGACGGGTTTGACCGGTCGTCCGCCCATCCAGGGTGTCGGGTCGCCGGCGTCGAGGGCCTTGCGGTAGACGGCGCAGGCCTGGGCGACGACCTCGACGGTGCGGTCGATGTCGTCGTCGGTGAGGGCGGCGCTGACCACGAACGACGGTCCGATGACGCCTCCGGTGAGCAGTTGGCGGAGGAAGAGGGTGCGGTAGGGCTGGGATGGTTCGCCGTCGGTGTCGAGGGTGGCGAAGACGAGGTTCGAGGCCCGTCCCAGGACCTGGACGTGATCGGCGACGCCCATGCCGGCGGCGGCCTCCCGGACGCCGGCGGCGAGCCGGTCGCCGAGCTCGTGCAGCCGCTCGGTGATGCCTTCCTCGGCGTAGGCGTCCATGACGGCGATGGCGGCGGCGAGGGAGTGGGTCTCGGCGCCGTGCGTCGTGGACAGGAGGAAGACGCGCTCGTGGTGGCTGCGCAGGCCGCCGCGCTCCATGAGCTCGCGCTTGCCGGCCAGCGCCGAGATCGCGAAACCGTTGCCGAGCGCCTTGCCGAACGTGGACAGGTCCGGGGTGACCCCGTACAGGCCCTGGGCGCCGTGTTCCGACCAGCGGAACCCGGTGATCATTTCGTCGAGGACGAGGACCGACCCGTGCCGGGTGGCCAGCTCGCGGACGCCCTCCAGGTAGCCCGCGGGTGGTTCGGTCCGGGTGCCGGCCTCGAGGATCACGCAGGCGGGTTCGTGCTGGTCGAGCACGGTTTCGACGGCGGCCAGGTCGCCGTAGGGAAACGTGACGACGTCCTGCTGGGGGATGCCCGCGGACATCGGGGTGCCGCCGATGAACCAGTCGTCGGTGGAGAAGAACGGGTGGTCGCGGCAGAGGGCGATTCGGCTGCGGCCGGTGGCGGCGCGAGCCAACCGCACTGCGGCGGTGGTGGCGTCGGAGCCGTTCTTGGTGAACTTGACCATCTCTGCGGTCGGGACGGTCTGCAGGAACCGTTCGGCGGCTTCGACCTCGATGACGGCTGGGCGGACGAAGTTGCTGCCCTTGTCGAGCTCGCGGCGGACGGCGTCGACGACGCGGGGATAGGCGTGGCCGAGGGACACGGCGCGCAGGCCCGAGCCGTACTCGATGTACTCGTTGCCGTCGGCGTCCCAGACGTGGGCGCCGCGGCCGTGGGAGATGATCGGCGCGAGGTCCTCGGGGTACTGGTCGTCGCCCTTGGCGTAGGTGTGGGCGCCGCCCGGCACGACGGCGTGCAGCCGCTCGTTGAGGGCAGCGGACCGAGGGCGTGGCATCAGACGAGCTCCAGCCGGGGGATCGGTACCACCAGTCGCGCCCCCCACTTGCGCGTGTAGGCGATCTGCTGGGCGATCTCGGCGCGCAGGTTCCAGGGCAGGACCAGGACGTAGTCGGGCCGCACCTCGGCGAGCCGCGTGGGCGGGTACACCGGGATGCGCGTGCCGGGCAGGTACATGCCGTGCTTGTGCGGGTTGCGGTCCACGGTGAACGGCAGCAGGTCCTCGCGGATCCCGCAGTGGTTCAGCAGGGTGTTGCCCTTGCCCGGGGCGCCGTACCCGGCCACCGACCGGCCCTCGCGCTTCGCCCTCAGCAGGAACTCGAGCAGGCCGGCCTTGACCTCGAACACCTCGCGGGCGAACCCGGCATGGCCCTCGACGGTGTGCAGGCCCGCTGCCCGCTCGTCGGCGAGGACCTTCTCCACCATCTCCGACGGCGGGTGCTCGCCCGGCCGCGCGAACACGCGCAGCGAGCCACCGTGGGTGGACAGCTCCTCGACGTCGACCACGGTGAGCCCGGCCGTGGCGAGTGCGGCCGCGGCCGTGCGCAGCGTGAAGTACGAGTAGTGCTCGTGGTAGATCGTGTCGTACTGCCGGCCCTCGATGAGCCGCAGCAGGTGCGGGAACTCCAGCGAGACCGTGCCGCCACCGTTCGGGCCGCCGTCCGCGACGAGGGCCCGCAGACCGCGGACGAAGTCGAGCAGGTCGGGCACGTGCGCGAGCACGTTGTTCGCCACCACGAGGTCGGCCGGGCCGTGCCGCTCGGCGATGTCCGTGCCGGTCCGCTCACCGAGGAACACCGACTCCGTCGGTACGCCACGCTCGCGCGCGGCCTCGGCGACACCGCCGCACGGCTCGACGCCGAGCACCCGGATCCCCCGCGCCGCGGCGTGCTGGAGGAGGTAGCCGTCGTTGCTCGCCGCCTCGACGACGAAGCTGCTCGATCCCAGTCCCAGCCGTGCCGCCGCGTCCTCGACGAAGCGGCCGGCGTGCGCCACCCAGCTGTCGGAGTACGAGGAGAAATAGGCGTAGTCGGCCGTGAAGATCTCCTCGGCCGCGACGAGCGCCGGCAGCTGCACGAGCAGGCAGCGTTCGCAGATCCGCACGTGGAGCGGGTAGAAGGCCTCGGGTTCGCCGAGCTGGTCGGGGCGCAGGTAGCTCTCGCACGGCGGTGACATCCCGAGGTCGACGAAGGTGCGTGTGAGCGGCGCGGCGCACAGGCGGCACGCAGGGTTCACCGATGTCTCCTCAGGGGGCGGGACCGACGTGGTCACCGGCTGACTCGGCCTTCCGCCGCACGCCGTTACGGCAGTGGCGCGTGTAACAGCCCTCGTCGGGCACCCGACTAGACGCTCGGAACCGAGTGGTCGCGGCGTGGAGGAGGTCCAGCGGTGAAGGTCGTGCTCTTCTGCGGCGGCTACGGGATGCGGATGCGGGACGGGACCTCGGACACGCCGAAGCCGATGGTGCCGGTGGGGCCGCGGCCCCTGCTCTGGCACGTCATGCGCTACTACGCCCACTACGGGCACAAGGACTTCATCCTGTGCCTGGGGTACGGCGGGCACCACATCAAGCAGTACTTCCTCGACTACCACGAGACCGGGTCCAACGACTTCGTCCTCCACGGCGGCGAGGTGCGGCTGCTCGGCAGCGACATCGCCGACTGGTCGATCACGTTCGTCGACACCGGCCTCGAGTCCCCGATCGGCGAGCGGCTGCGCCGGGTGCGGCGCCTGCTCGAGGGCGAGGAGATGTTCCTCGCGAACTACGCCGACGTACTCACCGACGCGCCCATCAACACGATGATCGACCAGTTCGCCGCGAACCCCGACGCCGTCGGGCAGCTCCTCGCGGTTCCGCCGCAGGCGGCGTTCCACGTGGTCGAGGTGAATGAGGGCAATCGAATCGAGGCGATCACCGCGCTGAAGGACATGCGGCTGCAGGAGAACGGTGGGTACCTCGTGCTGCGCCCGGAGGTTTTCGACTACCTGCCGGAGAACAGCGACCTCGTTGCGGACGCGTGCGCGGTGCTGGCGAAGGAAGGCCGCCTGGCCGCGTACCCGTACAGCGGGTTCTGGCAGCCCGCGGACACGCTGAAGGAACGGATCGCGCTGGAGGCGATGTACCAGGCCGCGAACACGCCGTGGATGCCGTGGCGCATCGACGCGTCGGACGCCGTCTCGCCCGTGCTGAGCACAGCAGCTCCGTAACGGCCGGGTTCAGCTCAACGCACCGTGCTGGTCGAGCATCTCGACGACCTCGGGCAGGTCGGCGAAGGCCGCCTTGACGTCCGCCGGACGCGCCAAGCGGTGCGCGTTGACCGCGATGTAGCCGCGGAGCGCCTTGTCGAACCGGTCGGCCCCCACGCGGTCGCGCGCCTCGAGCAGCAGGGCCGCGCCTTGGCTGTACACGCCCTGCTCGTAGCGTCCGAAGCTGCCCTGGTCGGCCCAGTACGACATCGGTTCGCCGAGGTGCCCGCGCCACCGCCGGGACACGTCGTCGAGCCGGTAGACGTCCCGCTGGCCGGCGACGGCGGCCTGGGCGTAGGTGGCGAAGGCCTCGTCGATCCAGGGGTCCCTGGCCTGGTTGTTGCCGACGAGGGCGTAGAACCACTGGTGCGCCAGCTCGTGGGCGACGAGTGAGCGCAGGCCGCGGCGGTCGACGTCGCCGAACTGCAGCGCGGCCGGGAACTCGATGCCGTCGGACTGCGGGGGCGCGATCGCCACGGCGAGCTCCGGGTACGGGTACGGGCCCAGCAACACCTGCAGGGCCGAGAGCATGTCCTCGATCTCCGATGCCCACACGTCCGGCGGCACGCGGGTGCCGCTCGCCGGCGTCCCCAGCGACACCGTGACACCCGCGAGCTCGTGCACGCTCACGTCGTAGTCGCCGACGGCGACGGCGACGTCGCGGACGGCGTCGGCGGTGAAGCGGTGCGTCGTCCGGCCGGACTCCCCGCTGGTCCCGCCGGGCGTGCCGGTGGCGAGGACGCGGTAGCGGCTCGGGGCCGTGACGGTCAGCTGGGCGAGCCGGAAGTCCTCGCTGACCACGGTCTCGCCGCTGAGGTCGACGGCGTCGTCGCGCGTCCAGCCTTCACCGCGCACCCACGACAGGAGGGGGAAGGCGGTGGCGAACCACGCGACGTCGGCCGACGAGGAGTAGCCCATCCGTTCGGGGGCGTCGTCGCCGAGCGCGAGTGCGAACTCCAGATCCGCCCGGATCGGCTCGCCCGGTTGCCGGCAACGTTGCAGCGGCAACTCGGCGAGGGTGCCGTCGTGCGACTCCGGTGCGCCTGCGGCCCGGACGACCGGCCGGGTCGCCACGCCGTCGACCACGGCAGAGGTGAGCGACATCCCGCTGCCGCTCTCCGCGGTCGTCGGCTTGTTCGGCCACATCCGCAGCACCAGCTCGCAGACCGGTGCATCCGGGGTGAAGGTGAGCGTTTCGCGCCCGCGGACGCTGGTGAGGTCGTCGGCGACGTCGAACGCGAGGTCGACGACGGGCCGCTGTTCCCACGGCTCGGCGCGTTCCGGCTCGGCCGGTCGTGGGGCGCCCGGCCCGGCCGTGCACCCGGCGAGCGCGGCGGCGAACGCGACGAGCAGCCCGACGACGGCGCCGGGCCGGCCCGCCCTCACCAGGTCCGTTCCCGCCACGTCGGGGCGGGGAGCTGGTTCCACCGGTCGACGAACGAGCGCGCCCGGTGCGCGGCCCAGCTCACCAGCGACTCCAGTGGCCCCCTTCCCATCGCCTTCCGCCACACCAGTGCGAACACGACGCCGACCCCGACCTGCACGAGGAACCCTCCCATCGGGTCGTACCCGTCGAGGTCGGAGTCCATGAACATCGCCGAGGCGGTGTAGAGGGTCAGCGTCATCGATCCCGCCGCCGCGAGCGGCACCCCCACGATCCCGATGATGCGGCCGGCGACCGGCCCCGCCAGCCGGGCGAGCAGCAGCATCGACCCGATCACGGCCAGCGCCGAGCCGGTCGTCTGGACGAGGTCGGGCGTGGTGCCCGAGTGGGGCGCCATGACCGCGAGCCACCACCACGTCGTCGTCGGGGTGGTGCCTTCGGGCACCAGGGCGAGGTAGTCCGCGACCGAGCGGTACCCCTCCAGGTCCTCGGCGGGCGTGGCGGCCGCGATGCTCGCCATGCCGCCGAGCGGGTCGAGCAGGATCAGCGACGCGACGGACGCGGCCAGCGCCGCCCCGACGCCGCCGGCGACCAGCCCCGTTGCCACGCGCACCGACGACAGGCGCAGCCGGCCGACCACCAGACCGGCGCAGAGGTAGGTCAGCCACGGCAACGCCGGGTAGGTGCCGGTGAGCGTGAGCTCCGTGAGGAGTTCGAGCGGGTGGCCGAACAGGTCGGCGAACGAGGGGTTGTCGAGGCTCGGCGCAGGCAGCCCCGGGCGCACGAGGTGGCTCAGGACCGGGACGCCGGCCGCGACCACGGCGCCAGTGGCGGCAACCGCCCAGGTCGGCAGCAGCACCAGCGGCACTGCGAAGAGGAACAGGATCGCGTAGTAGCACAGGATGACGGACACGATCTCCGCGTCCGTGCCGCCGAGTGCGAGCCCGATCAGCCCGATGGCCCCCGCGCGGGCGACGAGGGCCGCCGCGGCGGCCCAGAACGGGCGGCCGGGTGCCACCCGGGCGCGTCCCGTCGTGAACGCGATCCCGACCCCGGCCAGAACGGCGAAGAGGGCGGCGGACCGGCCCGCGACGACGGTGTAGAGCGGGGTGGGTGCGCCGTCGTCGGTGACGACGACGAGGGCGTGCACCGCGACCATCCCGACCAGCGCGAGGCCGCGTGCCATGTCGACCCCGGCGAGGCGGGGCCGGCGTGGCGGGGGGAAGGCGATCGCCGGGGGCGGGTACCCGTTGGCGGGCGCGGTCTGCGTCACGACGCCACCGCCTGCATCGCCCGGGCGGCAGCGGGGTTGTCCAGTGTCAGCGGACGGGAGTTCACGAGATCCTCCTCGAGCCGGCCCCGCCGGGCCGGGCAGCGGTGGCGGCCGGGCCGCCCATGAGTGCATCGACCAGGTTGTGGCCGAGCTCGGCGTGACGGGGGTCGGGGTCGGCGAGGCCGAGGTCGCCGTACCAGTCGGGAGTGGCTTCGGGATGCGGGCCGACCACCCCGACCCGGCCGGCGCCGAACGGCGCGACGAGCGCGGCGAGCTCCCCGTTGGGATACCGGGAGAGCACGTCCACGCCGGTGGCGTCGGGGCCGAGGCGGAACACCGGCCCGTCCTGGAAGAACAGGTGCCGGTGCGAGCCGCGCCACCGGACCTCGACCACGGTGTCGTCGGTGGTGCGTACGGTCGCGTCCGGCGTCCGGACGTACTGGTCGGTGTCGCCGGGCAGGAGCGCGAAGCCCGGGGTCCGGCCGGCGAGGTAGCCGCCCAGGCAGACGCCCAGGTATCGGCCGCCGCCGGCGACGTAGGCCCGGATGGCGTCGCGGTAGCGGCGCATCCTGCGGTACGCGGGCCCGAGCTCGCCGCCGCCGGGCTGGGCGTACAGGGCCGCCCCGGCCAGGACGTCGCTCGTGAGCCCGAGGTCCTCCTTCGGGCCGACGAACCGGACGTCGAAGCCGTGGGCGGAGTCGGCGAGCAGCTCGGCGACCGCGTCCGAGCAGGCGGCCGGCTTCGCGGCCTTGCCCCGGTAGACCAGCGCGAGGGGCGTACTCATGGCAGGGCTCCCGCCAGCGAGGGCGTGAACGACACCCGCACCCGCAGCGGCGCCCGGTCGGGTACGGCCACGGCGACCGCCAGGCCGGGCCCGACCACCTCCGCGTGGTGGGCACAGGACGCGAGGCACCGTGCGCCGTCGTCCAGGCCGGCGCCGCACACCCGGGCCGCTGCTTCGATGCGGCACCACCACAGCGCGAACTCCCGAGGGGCCTGGTCGGCCGGACCGTCCGCCAGCGCCGCGCGGGCGCTCTCCGGCAGGAATCCCACCAGCGCCGGGGCCGGCGGGGCGTGGACGACGTGCTTCAGGTCCACCCCGGCGGGCAGGCCGTGCGCGGTGGCGACGACGCAGTACCGACCCTGCTCGGCGGCCGCGACGTGCCGGTCGGGCGCGACGGTCAGCGGCCGGCCGTCCAGCCCACGGCGCAGCGTCGCCGCTTCCGGAGGGCATCCGGCGAGAGCTGCGGCCGCGGCCCGGAACTCGCGGCGGGCGGCGAGGAGCCGCCGGCGCCGCCGCTCGTTCCGCACGTGCGCGGCCGTGGCGACGTCGCCCGGCGTGAGCCCCTCGCGGAGGGCGTCCTCCGGGACGCCGTCGAGGTCGAGCACCGTGATCTGCACGCTCGTCACACCGCCACCCCCTCTGCCGGGATGCCGCGCCACCTGGTCTCGGCTGGGAGCTGCTCGCCCTTCATCACCAGCGACAGCGCGCTCAGCACCGTGTGCGGGCCGACGACGGCGTCGTACAGGACGATCGCGCGATCCCCGAGGGTCGCTCCGGCTCCGATGTGGACCGTGGACATCTTCATCACGCGGTCCTCGAACAGGTGGGTCTGCAGGGACACCCCACGGCCGACCGTCGCGTGGTCGTCGATCGTCACGAGGTCGAACTCGGTGAGGTAGGTGGTGCCGATCCAGGTCCGCTTCCCGATGTGGGCCCCGAACAGGCGCAGCAGCGGTGGCAGGAACGGCGTGCCGATGACCAGGTTCAGCAGCGCGGGCACGGCCGCGGCCTCGTAGAGGCCGGTGACGAACTCGGTGCGCCGCACGAACCGGCTCCACAGCGGCTCGACCCGCGGGCGGTACGCGCCGACGACGCACCACTTCACCGTGGCCACCGTGAACACGACGAGCAGGCTCGCGGCGATCGCGAGCAGCGGGGCGAGCGCGGCCACCGCGAGGAGGCTCGTGCGGTCGGCGAGCTGCGAGATCCCGAGCAGGTACAGGTAGAACGCCACCGCCAGGAGCGATGGTGGGAGCGCGATCCGGAAGAACTCGATCACGAGCCGCTCGACCCGCTGCCGCCGGCTGGGCCGGAAGGTCAGCGCTTCGTCGAACGTGCCGCTGTCCTGCCGCTTCGGCAGGTAGATCGCCGGGGAACCGAGCCACGACGTCCCGGGCGGCACACCCCCCGCCGGGGGCACCGTGTGCACACCGACGAGCGAGTCGTCACCCATCGTCGTGCCCGCCGGGACCATGGAGGCGTTGCCGACGAAGGCGCGCCGCCCGACCACGGTGTGCTGCAGGGCCATCCGGCCGTTGGCGAACGTGGCGCTGCCGACGCTGGCCATGTCCGCGACGAAGCTCTCGTCGTGCAGCGTCAGCAGGGCCGGGTCGAGGTGGGCGGCGGTCGACACCTCGGCGCCGCGGCCGACCTCGGCGCCGAGCGCGCGCAGCCACGGGACCGTGTAGAGGGTTGCGTACAGCGAGTTCGTGTAGGTGAGGCTCTGCTCGAGCAGCTTGTCGACGACCCACTTGCGGATGCCGAGCCCGGAGTGCAGGCCGTGTACCCCGGACGGGGTGCGGGGGAGGACGAGGCGTCGCGCGACCGCGATCAGCACGCACACGGTGAGCACGAACACGGGCCCGACGAATGCGGCCGCCACGAGGCCGGCCACGATCCCGTGGTTCAGCAGCGCCCACCACACCATCGCGACGCCGGGCACGAACATCACCAGCGGAAGCAGTTCGAGCAGGCACAGGCCGAGCAGCGCCCGCCCCCGCAGCCGGGGTGTCCACCCGGGCACGGGCATGGCCGCGAGCATCGACTCGACCGCGGGCGAGAGGCGCTCGACCCGGGCCGACGGCGATCCGGCCCACCGTTCGCGGTCCCCGACCACCTGGCCCTGCCCGATCATCGAGTGGTTCGCGACGGCAGCTTCGGGCCCGATGGACGACCCGGGTTCGAGGACGGCTCCGGCGCCGACGAAGGCGTCCGCCCCGATCTGCACCGGTGCGACGTGGACCCAACCGTCCTCGACGATCCACGGTCGCACCTCGACGCCGTAGCCGACGGCGGTTCCGGGGCCGATCGCGAGCATCGTCGGCATCGACACCGCGCCCGTGGCGATGTGCACGTCCGCCCCGATGCGAGCGCCGAGCACGCGCAGGAACCCGGGCATGAACGGCGAGCCGCTGAGCACGGGCAGCGGGGCGAACCCGAGCAGGACGTCCATCGCCCACAGGCGTACGAAGGTCATCGACCACAGCGGGTAGCGGCCGGGCCGGACGTCCGCCGCGAGCAGGCGGATGAAGAACGGCACCAGCAACCAGCGCGCACCCAGGTAGGCCGCCGCGATGGCGACGGCCAGCTGGCCGAGCACCTCGATCGAGACGTCGCCGTCGTTCAGGCTGTACACCACGACGATCGGGAACCCCACCACGAACAGCAGCGCGTAGAGGAATGCGGCCTGCACCGTGCCGGCACCGGCGACCTTCCTCCACGGGTGGAGCCCGGCTGGTTCCACCCGCGCCGGCACCGCGCCGAGGGGCTGGGTGGCCCCGGATGCGTCGAGGGCGGCGGCGAGCGAGCGGACCGTCGGGTTCGCGTACAGGTCCCGGATGGCCGGGCTGCGGCCGATCCCCCGTTCGCGCATCGCGGAGACGACCGTGGCTGCCAGCATCGAGTGCCCGCCGAGGTCGGTGAAGAAGTCGGCCTCGACCGACAGCGCGTCCGGTTCGACCCCGATCGCCTCGGCCCACACCTCCCGGATGCGGCGCTCGAGGTCACCGGCGACATCAACCACGGGCCCGCCCGGGCCGGCCGCGGCAACGCGTCGGGCCGCCGGTGCGGGCAGCCGGTTCCGGTCGACCTTGCCGCTGGGCATCATCGGCAGCGCGTCGAGCACGTCGAGGTAGGCCGGCACCATGTAGCCGGGCAGACGCCTTCGCATCTGCTCGAGCAGGCGCGTCACGAGGGCGTCCCGATCGTCGGGGCCCGTGAGCGGCACGATGTACGTCGCCAGCTCCTCGCTGCCCCCGACCGCCTTGAGCGCCGCCACGGCGCTCTCGACGTCCTGGTCCTCGAGCAGCACGTTCTCGATCTCTTCGAGGTCCACCCGGTGGCCCCGGATCTTGACCTCGCTGTCGGCCCGGCCGAGGTAGACGATCTCGCCGTGGGGGTCGATCCGCCCGAGATCGCCGGTGCGGTAGAGGCGCCCCGGCCGGCCGTCCGGCCGGGGAGGGGCGAGGGGATGGGGCACGAACCGCTCGGCGGTCTTCTCGGGCAGGCCGACATAGCCCAGCGCCACGCCGGGGCCACCCACGCAGATCTCGCCGACCTCGCCGTCCGGCACGGGCCTCAGCTGGTCGTCGAGGATGACGATCGAGTACGTCGGGAGTGGCCGCCCGATGGTGACGGGCCTGTCGGGGACGAGCTGCCCCCAGGTGCACGTGACCGTGGCTTCGGTCGGCCCGTAGGTGTTGAGCATGCGCCGGCCGGGGCGGCTCCACCGCTGGACGAGGCCCGCGGGGCACGCTTCGCCGCCGACCAGGAGGTTCCGGATGCGGGGGAGGTCGCGGGGGATCGTCGCGAGGAGTGTCGGCACGCAGTACAGGACGGTGACCCGGGTCCCCTCGAGGAAGTCGGCCAGCTCCCCGCCCAGCCTGCGCGAGTCGGTGGGCCCCACGACGAGCGTCGCGCCCACGGCGAAGGTCGGCCAGATCTCCTCGATCGAGAAGTCGAAGGAGACGGTCATCCCCTGGTAGACGCGGTCGGTGGGCCGGACGTCGTAGACGCCGGGCACGACGTCGATGAAGTTGCAGATGCTCGACTGCGTCACGGCGACGCCCTTCGGGCGCCCGCTCGATCCGGACGTGTAGATCACGTAGCAGATCGGGTCGTCGTCGGGATCGGTGGTGGCAGGCGCCGGCCGGGAGGCGGGGGCGCGCTGGAGGTGTTCGCCCAGCTCGTCGAGGTGCCACACCGGCGTGGCGGTGAGCTCCGCGGTGGTCGGGGCCAACGTCGTGGTGCTGAGCAGCAGGTTCAGGGCGGCGTTCTCGGCGATGTAGGCGACGCGGTCGGCAGGCGCGCCCGGATCGATCGGAACGAACGTCGCGCCGGCCTTGAGCACCCCGAGCAGGGCCGCGTACGTGAGCCATGACCGCTCGAGGAGCAGGCCGACCCGCGACCCGGCGACCACCCCGTGCGCGCGGAGCAGGTGCGCGAGCTGGTTCGCCCGTCGTTCCAGCTCGGCGTAGGTCAGGGCGAGGTCGCCGTCCTCGACGGCGACGGCCGAAGGGTTCCGGTCGCAGCCGGCTTCGAAGAAGTGCTCGAGACGCCTCGGTGGATGATGTGGCAGGCGATCCGCAACGAGGCGGTCGAGGAGCCTCGGAGGTGGCATTACTGCCATCGTTGTGTTCCCCCCATGGTTGTTGTCTCGCGTGCCGAGTCGGCTTCATACAAGGGCTGTCGCTCGCTCGCCGACTGCCGCCGACCCCCCGTCGTACGCGGCACGTAAAAAGTTTTTCGACGTTCTCGTCGCCGCTGTTACGCGAGCGAAATAAGGGTTTTCACAGGAACGCGTTCGGTGCCGGAGCAACTGCTGCATTCGGCCCGCACGCGGAGGCTTCCATCTGCGCCGAACGGCCCAAAGCGCCTGCGCTGTTCGGAAATCTTGTAACGATCTGAGCTCCCGAGACGGTGGACATGGCGTGAGGGGAGTCATGGAGTGCCACGTGCGTGCGATGTGGCGGCTCGAGATGCCGGGGTGTGGTCCACCGTGAACCACGAGGTCAGTCGGGTGCCGGCTCGTCGGCGCCCGCCGGCCGGATGCACACGGGCGGGACGGGCGGTCCCGCCGGGGGGACGCGTCGCCTGACGCGCCGTCCGCTGTCGAGCGCTTTCGCCCGTCCGCGGCTCAGCGCAACGACGGTCGTCGGATCGCGTATCCGGGGCGGTTCGAGCGGGCGTCGAACGGCGTAATCACCGCGGGCTGCTCGGTGCGCATCGTCCGAATCTTCATGGGTCGGGGCAAAGGCTCACGCCGGCCCCGATCGGCCACGCTCCGACAATTCAGTGCGCCGCCGGGAACCGGTGTGATTGCGAATTTCTGCCCGCCTCGTGGGATTCCCGGGTCGGGGGAATCGGCGTGATCGAGGCCGCACCGCGGGATGTCGAGCGCGACCCGAACCCGATCAGACGTAGCGCCGGAACACCGGCTTGACCGGTCGCCCACCCACCCACGGAGTGGGGTCCCCGGCGTCGAGTGCCTTCCGGTAGACCGCGCACGCCTGGCCGACGACCTCGACGGTGCGGTCGATGTCGTCCTCGGTGAGGGCGGCGCTGACCACGAACGACGGCCCGATGACACCGCCGCCGAGCAGCTGCCGCAGGAATAGGGTGCGGTAGGGCTGGGACGGTCTGCCGTCGGCGTCGAGGGTGGCGAAGACGAGGTTGCTGGCGCGCCCGCGGACCTTGACGTGGTCGGCGACGCCCATGCCGGCGGCGGCGTCGCGGACGCCGGCGGCGAGGCGGTTGCCGAGCGCGTGGAGCCGGTCGGCGATGCCCTCTTCGGCGTAGGTGTCCATGACGGCGATGGCGGCGGCGAGGGAGTGGGTCTCGGCGCCGTGGGTGGTGGAGAGCAGGAACACGCGCTCCTGGTCGGTGTGCAGGCCGCCCCGTTCCATGATGTCGCGGCGGCCGGCGAGGGCGGAGACGGCGAAGCCGTTGCCCATGGCCTTGCCGAAGGTGGAGAGGTCGGGCGTGATGCCGTAGAGGCCCTGGGCGCCGTGCTCGCTCCAGCGGAAACCGGTGATCATCTCGTCGAGGACGAGGACCGACCCGTGCCGGGTGGCCAGCTCGCGGACGCCCTCCAGGTAGCCCGCGGGAGGTTCGGTCTGGGTGGCGGCCTCGAGGATGATCGCGGCGACTTCGTGCTGCTCCAGCAGCGAGGAGAGGGTGTCGAGGTCGCCGTAGGGGAAGGTGACGGTGTCCTGTTGCGGGATGCCGGCCGACATCGGGGTGCCGCCGATGAACCAGTCGTCGGTGGAGAAGAACGGGTGGTCGCGGCACAGGGCGACCACGGTGCGGCCGGTGTGCGCGCGGGCCAGCCGGACGGCGGCGGTGGTGGCGTCGGAGCCGTTCTTGGTGAACTTGACCATCTCGGCGGTGGGCACCGTGGCGAGGAAGCGTTCGGCGGCCTCGACCTCGATGACGGCGGGGCGGACGAAGTTGCTCCCCTTGTCCAGCTCGCCGCGCACGGCCTCGACGACGCGAGGATGGGCGTGGCCGAGGCTGACCGCCCGGAGCCCGGAGCCGTACTCGATGTACTCGTTGCCGTCGGCGTCCCAGACGTGGGCGCCGCGGCCGTGGGAGATGACGGGCGCCAGGTTCTCGGGGTACTGGTCGTCGCCCTTGGCGTAGGTGTGGGCGCCCCCCGGGACCGCGGCGTGCAGGCGGGCGTTCAGCGCCGCCGACTTCGGCAGGGGCGCATCGGGGAGCGGCATGCGGGCACCTTCGTCCTGGTGGGTCGTCCCGCTCATGATGGACCGGGGCCCGACGCCTTCCCCATCGAGGGATACCGCTCGATCACCAACGCGCTGGTCAGCACCACCGCGACGGCCACGCAGAAGCCGCCGACCGTGTCGGTGGGGTAGTGGATGCGGTCGGAGACGAGCGCGAGCGCCATCCCGCCCCCGGACACGAGCGCACCCGCCGTGATGAGGAGGGCGCTCGCGCCGGTGGCCGTGCGCAGCACGGCGATCAGCAGCAGCGCGGCCACCACCCCGAGCGCGGTGGCCCCGCCGGTGTGGCCGCTCGGGAAGGCGAGCCCGCCGTCGATCGTCCGGCCGACGAGCGGTTTGAGGCCGGTGGTGGCAAGGCCGGTGAGCCCCGGCCCGATGATCGCCAGCGCCGCCAGCCTGCGGTGACCGAGCGCGAACGCGAGTACGGAGAGCAGCACGGCGAGCACGGCGACCGTGATCGGGTTGCCGAGGAGGATCACGGCGCCGGGCAGCGACGGCCCGTCGCTGACGAGCCGTTCGACGCGCCGGTCGAGGCGGCCCGCGGTCGTGTCGTCCGCGTACCGCGCCGCGAAGAAGCCGAAGACCAGGAGCGCCAGCACCGAGACGGCTGCGGCGGGCGCGCGCAGCCCGGGCGGGATGAGCGCCCGGTCGGGGCGCGGGGCGATGGCCGTCACTCCATCCAAGCTACCGCGCTTCTCACGTGGACGATGATGGGCGGATGGCGCACCCCGTCGAGGTGTCCGGCCGCGAGTCCGAGGTACTCGCGGCCGTGGGCGCGCACCTGAGCAACGCCCAGATCGCCGGGCGCCTGCACCTGTCGGTGCGCACCGTCGAGGGGCACGTCTCGTCGTTGCTGCGCAAGTACGGCGTGGCCGACCGGCGGGAGCTGGCCGCGCTGGTCGGGCCGGAGGCCGGGCCGCCGCCGGGCGGGATCGCGGGGCTGCCGGCCGCCCGGACGTCGTTCGTCGGGCGGGCCGTCGAGCGGTCCGCGGTGCTCGCCGCACTGGCCGGGCACCGGCTCGTGACGCTGACCGGGCCGGGCGGCGTGGGCAAGACGCGGCTGGCAGCGGTCGCGGCCGGGGAGGCGGCGTTCCCGTTCGGCGGCGCGTTCGTCGACCTGGTGCCCTCCCGCGACGACTCGGTGCCGCAGGCCGTGGCGGCCGCGCTCGGGGTGGTCGAGGGACCCCAGCAGCCCCTCGAAGCGGCGATCGCCGGGAGGCTCGCCCGCGGCCGCTCGCTGCTCGTGCTGGACAACTGCGAGCACGTCGTCGACGCCGTCGCCGGGTTCGTCGAACGGTTGCTCGCCGCGTGCCCCACCGGCACCGTGCTCGCCACCAGCCGGGAGCGGCTCGCGGTGCCGGGGGAGCGGGTGGTGGCCGTCGGTCCGCTCCCGCTCGGGTCGGACGCCGAGCGGCTCTTCGCCGACCGCGCCGTGGCGCCGATCGAGGCCGGCGCCGTCGCGGACCTGTGCGCCCGCCTCGACGGGCTCCCGCTCGCCATCGAGCTCGCGGCGGCCCGCAGCGCGGCGCTGGGCGCCCCCGGCCTGCTCACGGGCCTCGGTGACTACCTGCGGCTCCTCGCGGGCGGTCGCGGGCAGGAGGTGCGGCACCGGTCGCTGCGTGCGGTGATCGGTTGGAGCCACGACCTGCTCGACGACGAGGAGCGCGCCCTGTTCCGACGGCTCGCCGCGTTCGCCGGCGGGTTCGACCTGCCCGCCGCGGCCGCCGTCGGCGGGATCGAGCCCCCGGTGGCCGCCGACGTCCTCGGCCGCCTCGTCGACAAGAGCCTGGTGCTCCACGATCGGGCGCAGGGCCGGTGGCGGCTGCTCGCCACGATCCGCGCCGTGGCCGCGGACAAGCTGCGCGAGTCGGGGGAGACCGGCGACGTGCAGCACCGGTACCGGATGTGGGCGGTCGACCGGGCCGTGCCGGGCCGCGCGGACGTCGACCTCGTGCTCGACGACCTGCGCGACGCGCTGGCGTCGTACCCGCCCGGTCCCGACCCGGCGGCGCACCGGCTCGCGCGCTCGCTCGGGCGGATCACCCACATCAGCGGTTTCCTCCAGGAGGCGCGCGGGCGGTACCAGCAGGCGGCCGGGCACGCCGGGACGCGGGACGATCGGGCCCGTGACCTGCGCTCGGCGGCCGAGTGCGCCGAGGTGGGCCACGACACGGGCATCGCCTTCGACCTCCTGGTCGATGCCGGGCGGGTCGCCGCGGACGGGAACGCCACGGCGGCGGTGCTGGCCCTGGCGGTCGACCTGGCCTGCCGCTGCCCGGCCACGTTCACGGTCGAGGTGCCCCACGAGCGGCTGTGTGCGCTGCTCGCCGAGGCGGCGGCCGCGGCGGACGGCACCGACGCGGTGGCGTCCGCCCGGCTCGCGATCGCGGCCGCGTGGAACGCCGGGCCGCGGAAGCTCTCGCCGGACCGCGCGCTCGCCGAGGACGCGGTCGTCGCGGCACGGCGGACGGGGGATCCGTTGCTGCTGAGCGCGGCTCTCGGGGCGCTCCGCGGCGCCGCCGTCGTCGAGGGCGGCCTCCAGGACGCGCACCGGCTGTCCACCGAGCGGCTCGCGTTCCTCCCGGCGTTCGATCCGACCGAGCCCGAGGGTGCCGCCGAGATCGAGGACGTGCTCGCGGTGGCGTGCGCCGACGCGGTGGCGGTCGGGGAGGTCGCGGCGGCGCAGGACGTGGCCCGCCGGATCCTGGGGGACGCGCACGGCGACTCGCCCTACCTCCCGGTCAGCACCGTGCTGCCGGCGCTGGTGCTGGCCGGTGACCTCGACCGAGCCCGCCGCGAGGCGCCGGCGATGTGGGAGGGCTGGGAGCGGGCGGGCCGCCCGCCCGCGGTGTGGCTGCCGGTGGCGGCGCAGTTCGCCGCGCTCGCGTGCGGGCTCGGCGGGGACGTGGGGCAGGCCGCCACCTGGAACGCCCGCGCGGCGGAGGCCGGCACCGCAAACGTCTTCCACCTGCAGCACGCGCCGCTGGGCGTGTTCACCGCGGCGCGGACCGCCGTGCACCTCGGCCGCCCGGCGGACGTGCCGGAGCCGACGGAGGGCCGCTACCACGCCTACGCGGTGGCCGCCCACGCCGAGCTGGCCGTCGTGGCCGGCCGGGCGGACGCCGCCGAACGGCTCGCGGCCGCCGGACCCGCCACGGCCGGGCATGCGTGGGCGGCCGCGTGCCTCGCCCGCGCCACCGGCCGGTTGCACGGCGACCGGGACGCGCTCGCGGCCGCCGTCACAGGTTTCGAGCGCATCGGGGCGACGTTCGAGCGGGCCGCCACGCTCATGCTCCTGCCCGGTGGTCCCGACCCGCACCCGCCACGGCCTCGGTGGAGCGGTCGCGCCGGCTGGTTGTCCACACGGACGAGGTAGACACCAGCGGTTTTCGATCTCGACCGGAGCCCGCTCACGTCTACGTCGAGCGTGTGGACGAAATGCCCGGGTCCCGTTCCGTTGAACCACCCGGCCGGCACGCATGATCCCCAGCCGGGTGCCTTGGCGGCCGCAGATCCGGCCGCGGCGAGCTAGCTGCCGCGCCCTGACAGCCGGTGCACCACGCCCCGCCACCGTTCCGCACGCGGCAGGACGTACTTGAGCGCGCGCCCGGGGAGCCCCTCGGGAAGGAGGTCGGAGGTGCCCGGGTACACGACCGGCTCGCCCCCGAACCCGAGCTTGAAGAACGCGACGCCCTTCGGCTCCACCGGCTTCCCCTCGCGCATGGCCTGCGCGAGCTCGAGCGGGATGCCCTCGAAGTCGTAGTAGCGGTAGCCGGCTTCGCGCGCCCAGGTGATGCCCGTCCAGTGCGTCAGTTCGCTGGCCCCAGGCGGCGCGCCCTCGACGTCGGCCAGTCCACCGATCTTGTAGATCACGGTGTCCCCGAACGCGACGAGCAGCACCGCCGACAGCGGAACGCCCTCGTGCTCGGCGATCAACAGCCGGGCGTGGCCGGACGTGCCGAACGCCGCCCACAGCCGCTGGTAGTAGTCCGCGGGGTACGGGGCGAAGCCCTGCCGCCGGGCCGTGGCCTCGATGATCGCCTGCAGGACGGGCAGGTCGTCGGCGCCCCCGGTCCGCACGGTGACGCCGTGCTTGCGCGCCTGCCGGACGCGGCGGCGGGTGGTGGCGCGCAGACCGCGGAAGATGGCCTCCTCGTCGCGCTCCGGACCGACGTCCACGACGACGCTGGCCGCGGGCGCGGTGTGCAGTTCGCTGGCGACCAGGCCCCGCGACTCGAGCAGCGGCGGGAGGTCTCCGCGGTCGACCGGTGGCTGGATCTTCACGACGGCGATCCGGCGGCGCCGCGCGTGCTCGCGGAGCGCATCCAGCACTGAGTCGACGAGGTCGGCGTCGCGGTCCGCGATGACCGGTCCGCGCGGCACGTAGCCGATCCGGCCCACGACGGCGACGTCCCGGTCCAGCAGCTGGCAGCCACCCACCAGCTCACCGGAGCGGCGCAGCAGGAACCGCGTGGCCCGCCAGCCGGTGCCGGCCTTGACGTGCGCCCAGCCGCTGGACTGCAGGTGGTGCCCACCGGGTGCGGCGGCGACCCACTCATCCCATTCCGGGTGCGACGGCTTGTCGTCGACCTCGATCTCCAGCACTGCCTCAACTCCCCCTCGTGGCCGTGCCAGGCCCACCGTACGCGCGGACGAGTGGTGCCCGCGTAGCCGATAGGTGGTCGGCACGGATCCGGCAGGCCGGTCCGCGGGGCACGCTCGGAGGGGCGCCGAGGGAAGGGAGAGCAGGTCATGCAGTGGACGCTGGAGGTCGTGCAGGTGCCCGTGGCGGAGGTGGAGCGCGCGAAGGCGTTCTACGCCGATCGGCTCGGGTTCACCGTCGACTTCGACGTGCGAGCCGACGACGGGCACCGGTTCGTCCAGCTGACGCCGCCGGGTTCGGGCTGCTCGATCCAGGTGGCAGCGGGCTACTTCGAGGAGATGGTGCCGGGGTCGCTCCGCGGACTCGTGCTCGTCGTCCCGGACGTCCGTGCCGCGCACGCGGAGCTGGTGGAGCGGGGCGTGGAGAACAGCGGGGTGGTCGTCAGCGAGGACGGCGTGTCGTTCCGGCCGGCCGGCGCCGGTGACGCGCTCGACAACGTCGGGTTCGTGCACTTCGGCGACCCGGACGGCAACCGGTGGTCGGTGCAGCAGATCAGCGGCCGGGGCGGCATCCCGACGCACGACCTCGCCGTCACCCGGGTGCTCGACGCCCCGGTCGGGCAGGTGTGGAAGGCATGGACGGAACCCGCGTACGTCATGCGCTGGTGGGGCCCGACGGGCTTCACCGCGCCCCTCGCGGAGCTGGACGTCCGGGAGGGTGGCACGTCGCTGGTCTGCATGCGCGCACCCGCCGAGTACGGCGGTCAGGACATGTACAACACCTGGACGTATCGCACGGTCGTTCCGCCCGAACGGCTCGAGTTCGCGCTCGACTTCACCGACGCGCAACGTGCGCTGCTCCCCGACGAGGCCATCCCGCCGGGGGTGCCCCGCGCGGTGCGGCACGTGGTCACGCTCCGGCCGGCCGACGGCGGGCGCACCGAGCTGACCGTGCGGGAGTTCGGCTACGGCACCGCCGAGGCCCGTGACGTGTCCCGGGCCGGCCTGGAGCAGTGCCTCGACAAGATGGCCGCGATCTTTCGGTAGCTGTGAGCCCTCACAGTTTCTCCCGTCCTGCACTTCATGCCTTCCGTACGCTGCCAGGTGGAGGCTGAGCACGATGTGCTCGGCGGGGGAGGTGCGGGCATGGTGCTGCGGGGCCTGGGGGCGCTCGTCGCGGTGCTGATGTTCACGGGTCTGGTGGCCTGTTCGACATCGGGAACGGCCACGCCGGCGCGCCCGGCCGGTCTCCCGTCGCCGCCACCATCGGCGCCGGAGCGTTGCCTCACGCCGGAGGAGACCCCGGCTCCGGGTGACGCCGTGTGCTTCTCCGGGGATCTGGACGACGAGCTGGACATCACGTCGAGCGGCACCCCGGACGCCCCGGTGTACTACCGGGGCAACGGGGCCGAGGTCCCGGGGATCCGGATCGAGGCCGACAACGTCGTGGTCGAGGGCTTCGTGTCCAAGGGCGCCGACAGCACCGGCATCGTCGCGAACGGCGAGAACGTCACCGTGCGGGACAACGAGATCACCCAGGTCGAGTACGCGGGTGACGACGTCGATGCGATCCGCTTCTTCGGCGACGGGGCTCAGATCCTGAACAACCGCGTCTACGACCTCGAGGCCAACGACGTCGAGGACTCGCACGTCGACTGCATCCAGACGTTCGCGGTGGAGCTGCCCGGCAGCTCGAACGTCGTGATCCAGGGCAACCGGTGCGAGGGGATCCGGGCGCAGTGCCTGATGGCGGAGGGCCCGAACGACGAAGGCGGCTCCGGTGACGGCGTGAGCCGCAACTGGTTGTTCGACGGGAACTATTGCGAGTCCAACGCCGATGCGCAGTCGGTGGCGCTCGAGGACATCCAGGACGTGACGATCAGCAACAACGAAATGGTCGGCGAGGGCAACAAGGCCTTCGCGCTCGGCCGCGACTCCACGGGCGTGGTCGTGCGGGACAACCGGGTCGGCTCGGGGTACGGCCGTGAGGTCGGGTTCGACGACCCGTCGGCGGCGGAGGGCTACCAGGGTCCCCCGGCCGAGTAGTAACTGGTAACGCGGCCCGGCGTTGGCCCGAAAGGGGTCATGACGACGTCCTGCGTTGACGGGGGAGGAGACGCTGGTGTCGGAGTTTGCCCGCCGCATCGCGGTGGTGGGAACGGGGTATGTCGGCCTGACGACGGGTGCGTGTCTCGCGTCGTTGGGCCATCGGGTGATCTGTGCCGACGTCGACCGCGCCAAGGTCGAGCGGCTGCAGGCCGGGAAGATCGACATCCGGGAGCCGGGGCTCGCCGAGATGGTCGGGGAGATGCTGGCGGCCGGGCGCCTGTCGTTCGTCACCGGAGCGCGGGCCGCGCTGGACGAGCTGCGCCGCGACGGCACGCCGTGCGAGGTCCTGTTCGTCTGCGTGCCCACCCCCATGGGGGTCGGGGGCATCGCCGACCTCTCCGCGGTCGAGGCGGTCATCGACGAGGTCCGCGAGGTGCTGCCCGCCGGGGCGATCGTGGTCAACAAGTCCACCGTGCCCGTGGGCACGGGCGAGCGCACCGCGGAGCTCATCGAGCGGCCCGACGTCGCCGTGGTGAGCAACCCGGAGTTCCTCCGCGAGGGTTCCGGGGTGTACGACTTCCTGCACCCCGACCGCATCATCGTCGGGTCGAACGCCCAGGACGCCGCGGAGCGCGTTGCCGCGCTGTACGCGCGGCTCGGCGCCCCGACCGTGCTCACCGATCTGGCGAGCGCCGAGATGATCAAGTACGCCGCCAACTGCTTCCTCGCGACGAAGCTGTCGTACGTCAACGCGATCGCCGAGCTGTGCGAACGGCTCGGTGCCGACGTCGAGGACGTCACCGAGGGTCTCGGCTACGACAAGCGGATCGGCCAGTCCTACCTCTCGCCCGGACCCGGCTGGGGCGGCTCGTGCCTGCCCAAGGACACCTCGGCGCTGCTGCAGCTCGCCGACTCCGTCGACTTCGAGTTCCGCCTCCTGCGCGCGGCGATCGAGACGAACACGCGCCAGAGCAGGCGGATCGTCGAGAAGGTCCAGACCGCCGTCACCGGCAAGCGCAACGGGTCGCTCACCCGCAAGCGGGTCGCCCTGCTCGGGCTGGCGTTCAAGGCGGGCACCAGCGACCTGCGCGACTCGCCCGCACTCGCCGTCGCCGCCCTGCTCCGGCAGGCCGGCGCCGAGCTGCAGGCGTTCGACCCGGCGATCCGGGCCGACGACCCGGTGCGGCACGGCGCCGCGTTCGACGACGACCTGCTGACCGTCGTCGACGACCCGTACGTGGCCGCGAAGGACGCCGACGCGCTGGTCGTCCTCACCGAGTGGCCGGAGTTCCGCGGGCTGGACTGGCAGCGGCTGGCCACGGTCGTCCGGCAGGCGATCGTGGTCGACACGAGGAACCTCGTCGACCCGGACGTCCTGAGCCGCGCCGGCTTCTCCTGGATGGCGGTCGGGCGCCCGCCCCGGCTCGCCGAGCGCGTTCCGGAGGAACGAGATGCGTGACGGTGCCGCACCGGGGAACGGCGAGATCGACCGCCTCGTGATCCAGCAGTCCGACCCGCGGCGCGCGGTCACGATCGGCGGGATCGACACCTGCCTGCGCGGCTTCTTCGAGTACGCGCCGGAGGACGTCCGGCTGGGCCTGGTCGGCATCCACGAACCGGGCTCGCCCGACGGGCCGCTCGGCGTGTGGCAACGGGTCCGCCGCGGCGAGCGCGAGTTCTGGTTCATGCCGGTCGCCCGGATCGACACGTCCCGGCCGAAGGGCCTCGTGCCCTTCTCGCTGCGGCTCGTGGCCGGGCTGCTGCGTTACCGGCGGCGCATCCCGAAGGCGAAGGCGGTCCAGGCGCACCGCGTCGACGTGGGCCTGTTCACCCGCCTGCTGTTCCGCGGGCCGCTCGTGTACTGCATCCACACGCAGGAACGCGGGCTGCTCGGACCGACGTCGGACTCGTACTGGCGGTTCACCGGGGGCCTGCACGAGCGGCTCGACCGGATGATCGCGCGGATGGCCGAGCGGGTGATCGTGTTCAACCCGGCGTACGCGGAGAAGGTGCGGCAGTGGAACCCGCGCACGGTCTCGGCGCCCACCTGGTTCGACCCGGCCATCACGCATCCGGTCGACACGCCCGCGAACCCCTACAACGTGGTCTGGGTGGGCCGGCTGGTGGTCCCGAAGGACCCCGCGCTGGCCGTGCGCGCCTTCGCCCACCTCGCGGCGGAGCACCCCGACGAGCCGTGGACGCTCGAAGTGATCGGCTCCGGCCCCCTGCAGCCCGCGCTCGAGGAGCAGATCGCGGCCCTGCCGCCGGAGGTCGGCGCCCGCATCACGCTGCGGGGCCGGCTCGGCCCCGCCGACGTCGCGGAGGCCCGCGGTCGCTCCGGGGTCTTCCTGATGACCTCGCACGCCGGCTACGAGGGCTTCCCGCGGGTCCTGGTCGAGGCGCTGGCCATGGGGCTGCCGGCCGTGGTCACCGACGGCGCCGACACCGGCGGCCTGGTCGCGGAGGGTGTGTCGGGGTTCGTGCGGGGGCGGGACCGCGCCGCGCTCGCCGCCGCCATCCGCGCGGCGCGCGGCCTGGACCGGAGCGCCGTCACCGCCGCCGTCGCCGGCCTGAGCGCTCCCCAGGTCGTCCGCGAGGTCTTCTTCCGCGGCCTCACCCCGGTCGCGTCGTCGTGAGGGCGCCGTCATGAGGGCGCCGTCATGAGGGCGATGGTCACGGGCGTGGCCGGCTTCGTCGGCAGCACGCTCGCGCGCCGGCTGCTCGCCGACGGGCACGACGTCGTCGGCGTGGACGCGCTCACCGACTACTACGACCCGCGGCTCAAGCGCGACAACCTGCGGGACATCGAGCACCCCCGGCTGCGGCTGGTGGAGGCCGATCTGAACGCCGCCGACCTGGGCGCGCTGCTGGCCGACGTCGAGGTCGTCTACCACCAGGCCGGCCAGCCCGGCGTGCGCAAGTCCTGGGGCGCCGACTTCGGCGAGTACCTGCAGGGCAACGTCGGCGCCACCCAGAAGCTCCTGGAAGCGGCGCTGCGGGCGCCGCACCTCACCCGCTTCGTCTACGCCTCCTCCTCGTCGGTGTACGGCAACGCGCTGCGCTACCCCACGCAGGAGTCCGACCTGCCGCGGCCGCTGTCCCCGTACGGCGTCACGAAGCTCGCCGCAGAGCACCTGTGCGTCCTCTACGCGCAGAACTACGGCCTGCCCACCGTCTCGCTGCGCTACTTCACCGTCTACGGCCCGCGGCAGCGGCCGGACATGGCCTTCACGCGCTTCTGCACGGCCGTCCGCGACGGCGCGGAGATCCCGGTGTTCGGCACCGGCGAGCAGGTCCGCGACTTCACCTACGTCGAGGACGTCGTCGAGGCCAACGTGCGCGTGGCGGCCGCCGACGTCGCGGCGGGCGCCGTGTTCAACGTGGCGGGCGGCACCTCCACCACGGTGAACGAGGTCATCGAGCTCCTGGGCGAGATCTCGGGCCGGGTGCCCGCCGTCCGCAGGGGAGACCCCGTGCCCGGCGACGTCGAACGCACCGGCGGGAGCACGGCGGCCATCGAGGCGGCCGTCGGCTGGGCACCCGCCGTGCCACTGCGCGAAGGGCTGGCGGAGCAGTACCGGTGGGCCGCTTCAGTCCTGACCTGAGAGAGTGTTCGAGCATGGTTTTGCGTAGCGGTGCCGGTAGCGGAACCTCAGACGCCTGCTCACGCCGGGATCGACTCCTCATGAATGCCAATTCACCACGTCGCCGCTGTCCTCGCGAGCAGACGTCTGAGAACCCGCGGCGGTGCCGGTGGCGTGCTCCTATGAAGCGGCTCCGCCGCTTGAATACGCGCTAGCCCGGTGAGGCAGGACCTGCACACCGCGGCAGCGGCGATCATCGGTTCGCTGCCGGGCTTCACGTTCCCGTTCGTCGCCGCGCTGGTGCTCGATCCGGGCGACTCCGACATCCTGCTGCTCGCGACGTCGGTCGCCATCACGGTGTCGGTGATCATCAGCTCCGCAGTCGAGCTGACCACCATCGCCGAGTACGGGCGGGTGCTCGGGCGGGACCGGCGCCCGGCGCCCGCCGCGCTGCGCGACTACCGGCGGCGGGTCCTGCTGTTCGCCACGGTCGTCACGGTGCTGGTGGTGCCGGCGCTGGCGATCGCATACGCCATCGGCTCGCCTGCGCGGGGCGAGTTCGTCATGCTCGTGTGCGCCGTCGCGCCGGCCCCGATCCTCGCCGCGATCGCGAGCATCCTCTCTGGTGAGTGCATCGCCCGAGGCGGCCCGACGGTGCCGATCGCGGTGCAGGCGATGCGCACGCTGCTGCCCGCGGTGCTCCTCGCGGTCTGGTGGGACGCGCCGCTGGTCGCCGTGGCGGCGATGCTCCCCGCCGGGGAGGCGGTCCGGGCCGTCGTCCTCGCGGTGTGGGTGCGCAGGCTGCGCGCCCAGCAGGCCGGCGCCGAGGACGGTGCACTGACCCCGTTCGGGCTGGTCGCGCAGGCCCTCTCGTCCGGGGTCACCCAGCTCGGACCGGCGGTCGACCGGCTGTACCTCTCCGCATCGGGAGCGGGCTCCGTCTCGAGCTACGAGATCGCGGACCGGCTGATGTACGCGGCGGCCCAGTTCGTCAACATGGCCTTCCTCGTGCGGCGCGTGGGTGCGTGGGCCCGCCTGCCGACGATGGCGCCCGGCGACGCCACCGCGTTGCTGCGCCGCGACGGCCGCGTGCTCGGCGTCGTCACGGCGGTACTCACCGCCGGTGGGGCGATCGTGTGCCTCGCCGCGCTCGCGTCGGGCCTGCTGCCCGAGTCATGGGGCCAGGGCTTCCTGTGGGGCGCGATCGTGATGCTGTCGCTCCCGGCGCACGTGTTCAACGTGGTCGGCACCCGCCTGCTCGTGGTGGCCCGCAGGCAACGCTGGATGCTGGCGATCGCCGCCGTCACGGCCGTGCTCAACGCCGCGCTCGACACGATCTTCTACGTCCTCCTCGGCCCGATCGGCATCGTGCTGGCCACGCTGCTCCTGCGCTGGACGATGGCCGGGGTCTACCTCGTGCTCCTGCGCACCGCGGTGCCGCAGACGATCGGCCAGGAACGCTAGGAGCGTGGGGGCGGTGCTAGCGCCGCGGCGTGGGTGACGGCCGCCGTTCCGGGTGGTCGACGGGCCGGGTGGTCGACTCGACCGTGGTCTCCTCCGGGACGTCAGCCGGCTCGGCCGGCCCGTCGGCCGGCAGGTCGTCACTGCCGGCCTGTGCCGGTATGGCGCGCGGCAGCCCGTTGGGCGGGCTCTGGATCACCGGCTCGGGCGGAGTCGTGGTGGGCGGCGCGAGTGGCCCGTCGCGGCGGGCGGTCGACACGGGCGCCTGGTAGGACGGCACCCGCCCCTCCCGGCGCAGCCGGCCCTTCGTCATCGTGAGGACGGTGCCGAGCAGCCGGGCGGACACGGTGTGCAGCGCCTCCACGGCCGCGCTCACCTGCTCCTGCGACGTCTGGAGGTGCTGGACCGCGAGGACCACGCCGTCGGCCCGCGCGGCCACCGCTGCCGCGTCGGACACCGCGAGCAGCGCCGGGGTGTCGACGACGACGAAGTCGTAGTGCTTGCGCATGTCGGCGAAGAGGTCAGCCAGGCTATAGGAGGCGAGCAGCTGGCTGTGGTTGTGCGGGTAGGGGCCGGCGGTGAGCACGTCGAAACCGCCGCGGTTCCACGGCTGCCGCGCGTACTGCCAGACCATCCGTCCGGCGAGCACGTCCACGAGGCCGGGGAACGGGTCCAGCCCCAGGTAGTCGCTCACCCGCGGGTTGCGCAGGTTGGCGTCCACCAGCAGGACGCGGTTCCCGGCCTCCGCCATCGCGATCGCGAGGTTGCACGCGGTGGTGGACACCCCCTCGCCCATGCGGGCGCTCGTCACCACGACGACGTGGTGGCCGCGGCGGCCACCGCGGAACTGCAGGTTCGTGCGCAGCTTCCGGAACGCCTCGGCGCGCGGGGAGGTGAACGGCTCGTCCACGATCAGCGGGCGGGACGGCACGTGGCGGTCGTGGGCGATCTCCGCAAGCACCGGGCCCGGCGCCAGCCGGTTCAGCTCGGACACCGAGCGGACCGAGTGGTCCCGCGCCTCGCGGATGACCAGCCCGAGGACGCCGATCAGCAGGCCCAGCGCTGCGCCCAACGCCAGGTTGAACGGGGTGTCGGGCGACACCGGAGTGGGCTGCGGGGTGGCCGGGCGGATGATCTCCGCCCCGATCTTCGCGGGTTCCGGGGCGGGCGGGGCCGGCTGGCCGGGCGCCGGCGCGGCGGGCGCGGCCGTGGGGCCGATCGGCTCCTCGAGCTGCCCGACGAGGCCGACGAACTCCGCGGCGAGCGCGTTGGCGACGTCCGCCGCCCCCTGCGGGGTGGAGTCCCGCACGGCGGCCGTCATGACGACGGAGTCCGAGTCGACCGTGACGGTGATGTGCTGGGCCAGCTCCGCGGGCGTCATCGTCAGCCCGAGCCGGTCGATCACGGCCTGGGTGATGCGCTCGTCGGTGAGGAGCGGCTCGTACGACAGCACCCGCTCCTTGGCGAGCTCGTTGGCCTGGTAGGCCTCGTCCGAGTCCTCGGCGGTGCCCTGCAGGGACACGTAGAGCGTGATGTCTGAGCTGTACTCGCGCGGCGCGAAGTAGTTCGCGACCCCCGCGCCGAGCACGCCGAGAACCAGGCAGAGCGCCACGATCTTCCAGCGCTCGCGCAGGATGTGAATGGCTCGGTCAACGGTCATTTTCGCCCCCGGGAATCAGCCCGTCGCAATATTCGGTGTCCGGACGTGCAGGGTGGGGGAGCGCGCCTTGCACCAATCATCACCAGCCTGGCACCTTGGATGTGATGACCGTGTTGAGCCGGCCGATGTGGCCGTGGGCGCTCGCGGCGGCCGCACTGGGTGCGCTGGCCGTCGTGCAGCCGATCGCCGCCGTGGCCACCCTCGCCGGCGTGGTCCTGCTCCTGGTGGCGGTGGTGGCACCCCGCACCACCGTGGGGCTCGCCGTGCTCGCGGCGCTGTTCGTCCGCCCGCTGACGCACCTGGTGCCGGTGCCGGAGCTGAGCTACCTGGACGAGGCGATGGTGCTGCTCTGCGCCTTCGTGCTGCCGCTGCGCCGGCTCGTGGCGCGGCAGCCGCTGCGCGTGTTCCCGGGGCAGTGGTGGTTCGCCGGTTTCCTCGTGGCCGGGCTGCTGAGCGGCCTCTTCCTCGGGGTGGCGCCCGACATCTTCCTCACCGGCGCGTTCGTGATGGCCAAGGGCCTCGTGTTCGCGTGGGCCGTGGCCCAGGTCGACTGGGAGGAACGGCACCTGCGCTCCGCGGCCAAGGCCGGCACGGTGCTCGTGGTCTTCTGCGTCGTCGCCACGGCGGCCAACTTCGTGCTCGAGGACCCCTGGCTGGCGTTCATGGCGAGCGACGAGAACGCCGTGCAGGCGCGCGGCGCGCTCCCGTCCCTCGTCGGGCCGTTCAGCCACCCGATCGACCTCGGGCAGTTCATGACGCTGTCCGCGATCGCCCTCACCGCCTGGCGGGTGGCGGTGCGGAAGGGCCCGCTGACGTTCGTGCTCATGATCGCCACCGCGGCCGGCTCGCTGCTGTCCGCCCGCCGCACCGCCATCGGCAGCCTCGCCGCGGCGTGGGTCTGGGTGCACGCGCTGGCACGCTCCAAGGGCACGCTGCTCGCCGCAGCCGTGTGCGTCCCGCTCGCGGCGGTGCTGCTGGCCGCGCCGCTCGCGTCCGTGGCCAACGAGACCTACCAGGAGTACCTCGACCCCAACGCCGCCACCTCGGCGGCCCGCACGGTGCTCACCATCGGCTCCTTCGAGGTGGCCGCGGACCACTTCCCCCTCGGCGCCGGGTTCGGCCGGTACGGGTCGGCCACGGCCGCCGAGAACTACAGCCCCGAGTACGTCGCGCGGGGGTTCCCCGACGTGTGGGGGCTGGGCCGCGGCGTGGAGGACGGCCGCTTCCTCACCGACACCGAGTGGCCTGCGGTCATCGGCGAGAGCGGCTTCCTCGGCGCCATCGCCTTCGTGGCCGGCCTGCTCGCGATCTACCTGGCGGCCCGCAGGCTGTGGCGGTCGTCCCGGCCGCCGCTCCAGCGGTGGATCGGCCTGGTGACGATCGGGTGGATGGTGGCCTGCCTGGTGCAGTCCGTCGCCACCGTGACGTTCACGGGCCCGCCGGTGTTCGGCCTGTTCTTCGGGCTCGTCGGGATCGTGGCAGCGCTGTCGGATGCGGATCACAGCCGATCCACCCCCGAGCCGGAGAGCCGGTTGCGGGTGTCCAGCACCCGGTCGGCGTGACGCTCGACCAGTTCCCAGTCGACGTCGTCGTGGTCGGTGAGGACGACCACGACGTCGGCGGCGGCGAGCACCTCGGGCGTGCACTCGACCAGTTCCACACCGTCCGGCACGTCGGTGGCGGCCACCAGCGGGTCGATCGCCGACAGCTGCGCGCCGAGGTCGGCGAGCCGGTGGGCCACCGGCACGGCGGGGCTCTGGCGGGCGTCGCCCGAGTTGCGCTTGTAGGTCAGCCCGACGAGCAGCACCCGGCTGCCGTTGACCGCGAGCTTCCGGCGGTTCAGGTGCTCGGTGACCCGGGATGCCACGTAGGCGGGCATGTTGTCGTTGACGTCGTTGGCGATCTCGACGAACCGGAACGTGCGGCCCAGCGAGCGGCGCACCTGCCACGACAGGTACGACGGGTCGATCGGCAGGCAGTGCCCGCCCACGCCGGGGCCCGGGGTGAACTTCATGAACCCGAACGGCTTCGTGGCCGCCATGTCCACGACCGACCACACGTCGATGCCGAGCTCGTGGCAGTACATCGCCAGCTCGTTGACCAGCGCGATGTTGACGTGGCGGAACGTGTTCTCGAGCAGCTTCGCGAGCTCGGCCTCCTGCGTGCCGGGCGCCGGCACCGTGCGGTCGACGATCGTGTCGTAGAACGCCCGCACGGAGGCCGCGGAGGCCTCGTCGACACCGGAGACGATCTTCGGAGTGTTCTCCAGGTGCCAGGTGGGGTTGTTCGGGTCGATGCGCTCGGGGCTGTACCCGAGGTGGAAGTCGGTGCCGGCCTCGAGCCCGGACCCGGCCTCGAGGATCGGGCCGAACACCTCCTCGGTGGTGCCCGGATAGGTCGTGGACTCGAGCACGACGCAGGCACCCCGCGTGAGGTGCGGCGCGAGCATGCGGGCCGACTCCTCGATGTAGGACAGGTCGGGGGCGCCGTCGCGCAGCGGGGTGGGCACGCACACCACGGCGATCCGGAAGCCCGCGAGCTCGCGCGGGTCGTCGGTGGGCATGAACCGGCCCGTGCGCAGGCAGGCCGCGATGTCCTCGTCGCTGATGTCGTCGATGAAGCTCTCACCGCGGCGCAGCTGGTCGGTGCGGTGCTTGTCCAGGTCGAACCCGATCACCTCGTGGCCGACCTGAACGGCCCGCACGGAGAGTGGCAGGCCGACATAACCCTGCCCGACGACGACGACCGGACCGGCGACGACGGTCATGACTGGTTCCCCCTCAGCAGAAGTAGCGGTAGAGGAGTGCGCCCGCCCGCGCGGTGATCTCGTCGGGCACCGACGGGTCGGTGAGCAGGCGGGTGAGCTCACCCAGCTCCCGCCCGAACTCCTCCTGCTCGGGCGCCTGCAGCCAGGTGCCCGAACGCAGCGTGACGATCCGGCGCTCGTCGGTGGCCCATTTCCCCTTGAACGCGACGAGGCCGGGCTGGTCGAGATCGGAGAGCCCCCAGTCGACGAGCCGGAGCCCCCGCTCCACGCCACGCCGGATCCCGGTCCAGTAGACGGCGTCGTTCGGGCGGGCCCGCAGGTGGGCGGGATCGGAGGCGCCGAACTTGTAGTAGAGGACGTCGTTCCACTCGAGGAACATCGCGCCCGCGATCACCTCGCCGTCGAGGGACGCCAGCAGCGTGACGCAGCCCCCACCCTCGTGGAGCTCGTGCCAGATGTTCTCGAAGAACGCGAGCGGCTGCGCCAGCAGGTGGTACTTGTGCTTGCGCAGCCCGACGTGCAGGCGGTGGAAGGCGCGCACCGCGTCCAGGTCGTCCCGGACGTCCACGCGGACCCCGGCCCGCCCGGCCGCGGCGATGTTGCGCCGCGACGTGCCGGAGATGCGCCGGTGGAGCTCGTCGATCCCGGCGTCCAGCGGGGTGCCGTGCCACGCCGCCGCGCCGATGGCGCGCAGCCGGGGGTCGGCGAGCGCCGCCGAGTCGTCCATGCAGCGCAGCGTGAGCTGGTGGTCGCCGGTCTTCGCCGCGTCCAGGAGCGCGGTCCAGACCGGAGGGTCGGTGACGAGCGGGTCGGCGCGGTCCGAGAAGGGCAGGCTCGACACGCGCCTGCCGCGCACATCATCCACGGTGACCCAGGCGAACCCGCCGAGCGGTTCCCCCGCGGCGTCGACCGAGATCCGCGCCTCCGGCGTGAAGCCGTAGGACCGGCAGACCGCACTGATCCACGGCGGGGAGGTGAACAGGCTTCCCACCGGTTGCGCGGCGAGCCGCCGCCACCGCGGATCGGTGACGGGGTCGGCCGCGATGATGCTCGGAACGGTCATGGCCGCAGCTCGAACGGCGGGACCTCCGACACCCTGCGCACCGCCGTGGACAGCGTGGAGACCAGGTCGTTCACCGTGATGTCGGCGGGGCCGCGGTGCAGCGCCAGGCCGCGCGCGGCGAGCTCGTCGGCGAGCTCCCGCTGGTGGTCGTCGCCCGCCTCGCCGAACTCGGCCTCCCGGCTCGCCATCACGGCGAAGCGGCCGGCGGCGAGGTTGGCGATCGCGGACCCGGTGCCCGCGTGGCTCACCACGATGTCCGCCGCTTCGAGGGCGCTCATGAGGTCCGCGGCGGGCAGGAACGGGGTGGCCGTGATCGGCAGGTCGTCGACCGGCGTGCAGCCCGTCTGCCACAGCACGTCGACCGGCCGCCCGAGCGCTTGTTCGAGGGGGCCGTCGGCGGCCAGCAGCTTCGCCAGCGGGAGCACGAGCCGCCGGAACGTGAACTCGGCCGCCGTGCCCACCGTGACGACGACCTTGACGCGCTCGCCGGGCACCCGCTCGGCCGGCACCGCCTCGTACACGTCGAACCCGTTGCCCCCGTAGCGCCACGGCCCACCGCTCCACCGCCGGGACTGGGTGTAGGTGTGCACCCGGGGGACCCAGCGCAGGACACGGCCGGTGAGCGACGGCCCACCCACCCGGGCCGCGCTCTCGATGTAGTGGCACTCCACCCCGCGGGCGGCGAGGTAGGGCAGGTAGCCCAGCGCGATGCCCGAGCCCGTGGACACCGCCCGCGTGGGGTGCCGGGCCCGGAACAGCCGGTGGGCGTGCAGCATGCAGCGCAGCACGCCCGGCACGTCCTTCTGCCCGACGTACGGGACGTACTCCACGTCGCGCCCGGCCAGCAGCGAGGTGCTCTGCTCGTTGGCGTGGGTGACCCACACGGCGTCCGGGTCGGGCGGGATGCGCTCGGCCAGTGCGTTCAGCTGGGTGAGGTGACCGCCCGTCGTCGCGACGAGGACCGTGGTCACCGCGACCCGCCCCCGCCCAGCATGGCCGGGACCGTGCGGACCAGGATCTCCAGGTCGCGCGCGAGCGAGCGTTGTTCCACGTACCGGACGTCGAGGCGCAACATGTCGAGCGTGCCGAGCTCGCTGCGGCCGCTGACCTGCCACAGCCCGGTGAGGCCCGGCGGCACGTCGAACCGCGTGGCGTACTCGGCCGGGAACATGTCGGCCTCCCACTCCAGGCACGGCCGCGGCCCCACGAGCGTCATGTCGCCGCGCAGCACGTTGATCAGCTGCGGCAGCTCGTCGAGGCTGGTGCGGCGCAGGAAGCGGCCGACCCGGGTGATGCGGGTGTCGCCGTCGAGCTTCGAGCTGCCGTTGACGACGGTGTCCTCGCCCCGCAGCTCGCGAGCGATGAGGTCCCGCAGCGCGCTGTCGTCGCCGCCCGGCTTCATGGTGCGGAACTTCAGCATCTCGAACGAGCGGCGGCGCAGCCCGACCCGCTGCTGCCGGAACAGGGAAGGGCCGCGGCTCTCGACGCGGATGGCGGCGGCGATGACGAGCATCGGGAGCGCCAACGCCACGAGCGCCGCGCCCGAGATCACCACGTCGGCCAGCCGGCGCACCGTGGCGGCCCCGCGTGCGGACACCGGGTTGCGCAGCCGCGCCCCGATCCCGCGGACCGCGTGCCGCAGCCGCCAGGCCCGCCCGCCGACGCGCGAGATCACCCGGTAGACCGTGGAGAGCTTGAAGCGGAACCGCAGCATCGAGTCGGTGCTGCGGACGAACACCCGGTCCACCGCGAACCGGCCGTGCTCGCGGGCCACCGCGAACGCCGCGTCGTAGCCCGCGCCGGCGACGGCGGCCCGGGCCGCCGGGTCGTGCGTGCCGTAGGGGTAGGCGAACGTGCGGGCCCGCACACCGGTGGTGGCCTCGAGCCGGTCGCGCGCGTCGGAGACGTGGACCCGCAGCTCGGACGCGCCCATCCCGACCATGCGCGTGTGGTCGGCGCTGTGGACGCCCAGCTCCATGCCGACGTCCGGCAGCCCCTTCAGCTCCTCGGCCGGTGCGAGCCGCTCGGCGGAGTACGCGTCCGTCCACTCGGCCCGGCCGCCGAGCCGGTCCGGGCAGACGAACAACACCGACGGCACACCGGCGGCCCGGAGCGCGGGCGCGGCGATCCTGGGCGCCGACTCGTGGCCGTCGTCGATCGTCAGCAGGTACGACCGGCGCGGGGTCGGGGTGCCGTCCAGGGCGGCCAGGTACTCGTCGAGCGTGAGCGCCCGCCAGCCGCGGCGCCGCAGGTGCGAGAGCTGCGCCGCGAACGCCCGCTCGCCGACGAAGAGCTGCTCCGGGTCGGCGCCGGGCGCCTCCCCGAAGTAGTGGTACATCAGCACGCGGGGCGACCGCAGCGACGGGACGCGGCGACGGCGATCAGGTCGGGACATCGTGGAGGACCTCGCAGACCAGGTCGACCTGCTCCGGTGCCATCGCGGGCGACAGCGGGAGCGACAGGATCCGACCGGCCGCCGCCTCCACCACAGGCAGCGGCCCGTCGGCGTACTCGGCGAACGCGGGCTGGCGGTGGCAGGGGACCGGGTAGTGCAGGCCCCAGCCGATGCCGGCGGCGTCGAGCGCCGCCGTGACCGCGGGCCGGTCGGGCACCTGGACCACGGCCAGGTGGTAGACGGCCTCGGCGGCCGAGTCCTCCGCGACCGGCACGCACCACGACGGCAGCCCGCGCCGGTACTGCTCGACCAGCGCGACGCGTGCGGCGTTCATCCGGTCCAGCCGGGCGAGCTTGACCCGCAGCGCCGCCGCCTGGAGCGTGTCCAGGCGGCTGTTGCGGCCGGAGACCTCGTGGACGTAGCGGTCGGTCGGAGAACGGCCGTGGTCGGCGAGCAGGCGGATCTTCTCGATCAGCTGCGCGTCGTTCGACACCACCGCGCCGCCGTCGCCGAGGGCACCGAGGTTCTTGCCCGGGTAGAAGCTGAACGCGGCGGCCGCGCCCCAGCCGCCCGGCCGCCGGCTCAGGTACCGGGCCCCGTGGGCCTGCGCGGCGTCCTCGACCAGCGCGATGCCGTGCCGGGTGGCGAGCCGCCCCAGCGCGTCGACGTCGGCCATCTGCCCGAACAGGTGGACGGCCACGATCGCCGCCGTCTGCGGGGTGATGGCGGCGGCCACGGCCGCCGGGTCGGCGAGCAGGGTGTCGGGACGCACGTCCACGAACCGCGGCCGCGCGCCCACCGCGCGCACCGCCTCGACGGTGGCGACGAACGTGTTGCCGGGCACGATGACCTCGTCGCCCGGGCCGATCCCCAGCCCGGCGAGGACCAGTTCGAGCGCGTCGGTCCCGTTGCCGACCCCGACGCCGTGCTCCACCTCGCAGTGCGCGGCGAACTCGGCCTCGAACGCGGCGACCTCGGGGCCGCCGATGAACCGCCCGTGCGCGAGCACCTCCTTCCACGCGACGTCGAGGTCGTCGCGCAGGTCGAGGTGTACCGCGGCCAGGTCGAGGAACGGAACCTTGACCGAGCCGGTCATGAGACGGCTCGCACGCCGGCGATCTGCGCGGGCTTCAGCACCGGGGCGGTACGCCCGGTGACCAGCGCGGAGTCGGTGGCCGCGAGCACCCGCACGATGTCGAGGCCGCGCTCGCCCGGCGTCTCCGACGGGATACCGGTGCGCACCGAGTCCACGAAGGCCCGGTCCTGGGCCATCAACGGCTCGTGGAACGCCACGAACGGCGAGACGATGTCGCCGGTGCGGTAGCTCACCGGGCGCTCGTGGGCACTGTGCGGGTCGTCGATGCTCGAGGGGTCGACCCCGATGTCGTAGATCCGGATCCGCTCGTTGTCGGACATGTCGTCGTAGACGGCCATCTTCCGCTCGCCCACCACGGTGGTGCGGCGCACCTTGTTCGGGTTCAACCAGCTCACGTGCACGAACGCGCGCGTCTGCGGGAAGTCCAGCCGCAGGTAGGCGACGTCCTCGCGCCACGGCGTGACGTTGCGGTCACCCCACACCGAGGCCGCGACCGGCAGCTCGTCGAGCAGGTACGAGGCGATCGAGATGTCGTGCGGGGCGAGGTCCCAGATCACGTTCACGTCGCGCTGGTACCGCCCGAGGCTCAACCGGGCCGAGTCGATGTAGAGGACGCGGCCCAGCGCTCCCGAACGGATGATCTCCCGCAGCCGGCGGACGGCCGCGTTGTACTCGAAGGTGTGCCCGACCATCAGCTGCACGCCGTGCACGGCGGCCGCGATCACCATCGCCTCGGCGTCCGCGACCGACGTGGCCATCGGCTTCTCCACGAGCACGTGCTTGCCCGCGTTGATCGCCTGCAACGCGATCTCGGCATGCCCCGCGGGTGGCGTGGCCACCAGCACGGCATCGACGTCGTCGAGCACGTCCGCGAGGGACGTGGCCGTTCTCTCGATCGACGGGTAGTAGGCCACCGCCTCCTCGAGGCGTCCGACGTGCTCGTCCACGACCACGACGGCAACGTCCGGCATCGTGCTCAGCACACGTACGTGCTTGCTCCCCCAGTAGCCATACCCCACTACGGCCACCCGAGTTCCCACTCGCTTCGCCACCGGTCCCCCAGACCCTGCGATGCTGCTCCCCCTGACGGACGTCGGCGCGAGGTCGCGCCGTCGTCGTAGGCGATGGGTCCGCATCCGCGGATCTCGAGCGGTGTTCGCGTCCCGTGCCCCAGCTGATCACGAACGCCGCCGACGAGAACTTCGAATGCCGAGCCCGCCGCCTGTTCTGGCTATCTGGAGAATAGGAGGGGGTGTTACAGCGTTTTCTCAGGTCGGCGTTTGGGGGACACGTTACAGCACACTTGGCCCAATGAGTTACTACGAACGGGTCAAAATCGGGTGCTGCGGCCGCTTGGAGCGCCCGAAATGCGCTCGAATGTGCAATGCCCGTTGCGGACGATCCCGCGCCGCGCAGCGGCGGCTCCGGGGGCGCCCTGCGGCCGGGTGCCCGCGGGCCGTCGACTATCGTCTGAGCACGTGAGCGTGTGGGAGACGATCCTCTACTTCGCGGTGCCCGCGGCAGCGTTGTACCTGGGTATCGCGTTGCTCGTGGTCGCACCGAGGATGGCCCGCAGGCCCCGGTACCGGGTGGGGCAGCCGTGGCCGCACGAACCGATGTGGTGGACGGCCAACCCCGAGGGGGCGCAGCTGCCCGCGGTCGACCACACCGGCGACCACTCCGCCGACCGCGCCCCCGCCCTCGTGGGCGCGCGCGCCGGCGCTGATCGAGGAGGTGCCCGTGGCAGCTGGTGAGGTGCACCCGGGAAGCACCACCGACCACGGTGGCACCGGCACGGCCGTCGTCGATCCCGGCAGCGAGGACCTGCCCGTCGGGGCCGTCGTCACCGCGTCGGGCCGGATCTCGCGCGCGGAGGAGTACCAGGAGCCGTCGCGAGCCGAGCAGCCCTTCACCCCGGTGCAGATGGCGCGGCTCGACGAGGCGCTCACGCTCACCAGCCGGGCCACCGGGCTGCGCTTCAGCGTGTACCTCGGTGACCTCGGCCCCGAGCCGTCCACCCGCGTCGCCGAGCTGCACGACCAGCTCGAGGGCTCCAGCGACGCCGTGCTCGTGGCCGTGAGCCCGGAGCAGCGGTTCGTCGAGGTGCTCAGCGGCGCCGAGGCCCGCACCCGGCTGCCCGACCGCGGCGCCAAGCTCGCCGTCATGAGCATGCTGGCCTCCTTCAGGGAGGGCGACCTGCTCGGTGGCCTGCTGAGCGGCCTGCGCATGCTCGCCGACCAGGCGGGCGGCCGCCCCCGCACGCACTGAGGTCGGCCCCACCCGCCGATGTCCAGGAGCGCGCTGGAGGACTCCGACCTGCTGCGCGCCGCCCGGGTTTCACCCACTTGTTCCTTGAAGGGCCTGGATCGCTGCTCGCGTCGGCCCAGCCCTCGCCGACAAGACTTCACACATCCAGGACCGGCTTCACACATGGCCGGCTTTGTGTGAAGCCAGTGCTGGCTGTGTGAAGTGGGCCGCCCCGCGCCTCTGACCACTGTTGGCCGCGTCGGCGACCGGGTGTGTCGGTCCGAGCCTTCGCCTTGGCGATGACACCCTGGACGCCGCTCGCTACTGCCAGAGTCCTCCAGCACCCTCGTGGCCGCCGTTTCCCGACCGCCCACCGCCGGGTACCCGGGCCCGTACACGGTATGCGACCGGTAACAGATCGGCCGTAACCTCCGAGCTTTAACCGGAGTTGGTGATGGTCGACCCAGTGGTCTGCGTCGCATACTGTTCGTCCACGGCCCTTCGGGGCCACGGACTGATGAAGGGCAGGGACCTACATGGGTGACGCGGCATCGGGATATTCAGCCGGCGATGGGCAGCGTCGCGGCCGGCGGAGCACTGCAGGCTCGTCCGTGCTCACACCACCCACGGGTATGCCGGCCATCCCGGACCTCGAGAGCTCCTTCCCGGTGCAGCGGCGGGAGCCGCTCCCGGCGCCGACAGACCCGCCCGAGCCGCCCGCGCAGCACACGGTCGTCGATCCGTGCACGTGCGGCCACGGCCCGGAGGCGCACGAGCACTACCGGCCCGGCTCCGACTGCGGCGCCTGCGGCCGCGCCACGTGCGGTGAGTACCGCCCCGCCAACAGCACGTGGCGGCGCTTCCTGCGCAGCGTGGGGCTCGACCGCTGAGTGGTGCGGGTCTTCCCTGACCTCGCCCGCGTAGAACTGGGCGAGGTCGACTACGACGACGCCATCACGGCCATGCAGGGCTGGGTGGCCGAATGCCAGGCGGGCACGGCGGGCGACCGGCTGTTCCTGCTCTCCCACCCACCGGTCGTCACCTACGGCTCGCGGACCTCACCCGCCGACCTCCCACCGGCCGCGTCCGGCCTCCCCGTGGTCGAGGTCGACCGCGGGGGACAGGCCACCTACCACGGACCCGGCCAGATCGTCGGCTACCTCGTCGCCAACGTGCGCGAGCGCGGCCCCGCCGACGTCGTCCGCTGGATGGAGCAGGGCATCATCGCCGCGCTGGACGTGCTGGGCTTCCCCGCCGTCCGCCGCCAGACCCCGCCGGGCGGCTCCAGCCTCGTCGGCGTGTGGACCCAGGACCACCGGAAGATCGCCTCGATCGGCATGCGGATCCGCGGCGGCGTCAGCAGCCACGGCTTCGCCCTGAACGTCGACCCCGACATGAGGGCCTTCGACCAGTTCGTCTCCTGCGGCCTGGCCGACCCGATCACGTCGCTGCAGGTGCTCGCCGGGGAGCGCGGCCAGGAGCCGCCGAAGGAGCCGGAGGTCCGCGACGCGCTGGCCGAGACCCTGGGCGCGCGCTGAGCCAGGCCGCCCCGAGGCGCTCGCACACCAACATCCGCGCTCACACACCAACTGCAGTTGGTGCGCCAGCACCGGAGTTGGTGTGTGAGCCCGGCACGGGCGGCTAGGACCGGTCGAACTCCCGCGCCCCCAGCGCCCGGACGATCCCGGCGCGGCCCTCCGAGACCAGGCGACGCAGCGCAGGCGGGTGCGACGCGTCGGCCAGCCAGGCGTCGGCGGCCTCGACGGTGGACTTGTCCACCGCCCACGACGGGAACAGGCCCATGACCACCTGCTGGGCCCGCTCGCTGGTGCGCCGGGACCACACCTCGGCCACCTCGGCGAAGTAGCGCTCGACGTACCCGCCGAGGAGCCCGCGCTGCGCCGGGTGGGCGAAGCCGCTGATGATGGCCTCCTGCACGGCGTTCGGGATCTCGTCGTCGTGCACGGCGCGGTTCCAGGCCCGCTCCTTGGCCTCGGCCGTCGGGATCAGCGCGCGGGCGCGCTCGGCCTGCCGCTGCCCGGTGGAGGTGGGGTCGCGCTCCAGCTCGGCGTCGATCTCGGGCTCGCGCGCGTAGCTGTGCGCCACGAGCGCGTGCAGGAGCCGCCAGCGCAGGTCGGTGTCGACGGTGAGCCCGTCCGGCACGTCGACGCCGTCCAGCCAGCCGCGCATGCCCTCCAACACCGAGGTGTAGAGCACGCTGCCGGTGAGCGCGTTGACGACGGCCAGCTGCGCGTCCGAACCGGCCGGTGCCGTGGAGAGCCGGAACAGCAGCGCGTCGACCAGGAGCGGCCAGCCGCGTTCGGCGGCCCACTGCTCGTCGGCGTAGGACGCCGTGGCGGTCTGTGCCTGCATGAGCAGCCGCTGCACCACACCCACCTCGGACTCGGCCCCGAACCCGCCGGCCACCAGCGCCACGAAGTCGCGGGCCTTCAGCTCGGCCTCGCGGGTCATCTCCCAGGCGGCCGACCAGCACAGCGTGCGGGGCAGCGGCTCGGCGATGTCTCCGATGCGGTCGACGAGCGTGGCGAGCGAGCCCGGGTCGAGGCGCAGGGCGCAGTACGTGAGGTCGTCGTCGTTGACCAGCACGAGCCGGCCGCGCGGCACCCCGACGAGCTCCGGCACCTCGGTGCGGTCGCCCGAGACGTCGACCTCCACGCGGTGGGTGCGCACCAGCTTGCCGTCCCGGTCGTCGTAGACGCCGACGGCGAGCCGGTGGGTGCGCAGCTCGCCCGCCCCCGGCCGCGCACCGCCCTGCACCACGGCGAAGCGGGTGAACCGGCCTTCGGCGTCCACGTCGAACGACGGGCGCAGGAGGTTGAGCCCGGTGGTGCGCAGCCACTGCGCGCCCCAGCCGGACAGGTCCCGGCCCGACGACTCCTCGAGCGCCGCCAGCAGGTCGGCGAACGTGGCGTTGCCCCAGGCGTGGTGCTGGAAGTAGGTGCGCAGGCCCGCGAGGAACGGCTCCAGCCCGACGTACGCCACGAGCTGCTTGAGCACCGACGCGCCCTTGGCGTAGGTGATCCCGTCGAAGTTGACCTCGACGGCCTGCAGGTCGGGGATGTCGGCGGCCACCGGGTGCGTGGAGGGCAGCTGGTCCTGCCGGTACGCCCACGACTTCTCGACGTTGGCGAACGTGGTCCACGCGTTGCGGTACTCGGTGGCATCGGCCTGGCAGAGCACCGACGCCCAGGTGGCGAACGACTCGTTCAGCCACAGGTCGTCCCACCAGCGCATGGTGACGAGGTCACCGAACCACATGTGCGCCATCTCGTGCAGCACGGTCTCGGCCCGGCGCTCGTAGAGGAACCGGGTGACGCGGGAGCGGAAGACGTAGTCCTCCAGGAACGTCACCGCGCCGGCGTTCTCCATGGCGCCGGCGTTGAACTCGGGCACGAACAGCTGGTCGTACTTGCCGAACGGGTACCGCACGCCGAAGTTGCGGTGGTAGAAGTCGAAGCCCTGCTTGGTCTCGGTGAACAGCCGCTCGGCGTCCATGTGCTCGGCCAGCGAGGCGCGGCAGTAGATCCCCAGGGGAATGCCGTCGTGCTCGTCGCGCCACTCCGCGTACGGTCCCGCGATCAGCGCCACCAGGTACGTCGACATGATCTCGGTGGTCGCGAACCGGTGCACGCCGTCGGCGACGCTCGAAGCGGTGGCGTTGGATACCACCTTCCAGGCGGGGGGTGCGGTGACGGTGAGCGTGTAGCGCGCCTTCAGGTCGGGCTGGTCGAAGCAGGCGAACATGCGCTTCGCATCGGCCGTCTCGAACTGCGAGTACAGGTAGACGGCGCCGTCCACCGGATCGACGAACCGGTGCAGGCCCTCGCCGGTGTTCATGTACCGGCCGGTGGCCACGACCCGCAGCTCGTTGTCGGCCGCCAGCGCGGGCAGCGGGATCCCGTCCTCCTCGCGGTAGCCCGACACGTCGAGCGGCTCGCCGTTCAGCGTGGCCTCGGCGACCGCGGGGCCGACGAAGTCGATCCAGCTCCCGGCGCCGGGCTCGGCGCAGCGGAAGCGGACGGTCGTCGCCGTGGCGAACGTCGCGTCACCCGGGGCTCCGCCGCCGTCGGTGAGGTCGAGCTCGACGGAGTAGTCGACGACCTCCAGCAGCGCGGCCCGACGCTCGGCGTCGGTGCGGGTCAGGTTGGGAGGGGCCATGCGGACTCGGCACTCCTGGGTCGGTGGGACGCTCGGACTGGCTGCCGATCCAACCACGTGCGTCCGCGGCGCGCCGTCGAGATCGGGCCCGTGGCGGAATGCGGGGTACCTCCGACGAGTTGGTGCCGCTGGAAGAGCACCTGACCCGAGGAGCAGCAGTGACTAGCGCCGCACCCGCCGAGACCGCTCACGTCGACTTCTGGTTCGACCCGCTCTGCCCCTGGGCGTGGATCACCTCGCGCTGGATGCTCGAGGTGCGCGAGGTCCGCGACGTCCGGATCGACTGGCACGTGATGAGCCTCGCCGTGCTCAACGAGGGCCGGGACCTGCCCGAGAACTACCGCGAGCTCATGGACCGCGCCTGGGGCCCGGTCCGCGTCGCGATCGCCGCCGCCCGCTCCGAGGGCGTCGAGATCCTGGCACCCCTCTACACCGCCCTCGGCACCCGCATCCACAACCAGGGCAACAAGGACTTCGACGTCGTGATCAAGGAGGCCCTCGCGGAGCTGGGCCTGCCCGCCACCCTCGCCGAGGCCGCCACCAGCACCGAGTACGACGAGGAGCTCAAGGCGAGCCACCACCGCGGGATGGACCCGGTGGGCCTGGACGTCGGCACCCCGACCATCCACGTCGACGGCGTGGCCTTCTTCGGCCCGGTCCTCTCCCGCATCCCCCGCGGCGAGGACGCCGGCCGCGTGTTCGATGGCGCCCGCCTGCTGGCGTCCTACCCCCACTTCTTCGAGCTCAAGCGCACGCGCACGGAAGACCCGGCGTTCGACTGATCACTGGACCGCATTGCGGCAAAGCCACTTTCACGCCACCAGATGGCGTGAGAGTGGCTTTGCCGCGACCGGGGGTCAGTACCGGGAGATCAGCGCATCGCGCAGGACGCCCGTCTCCAGTTCCATCTCGCGCACGCGGTGCTTGACCAGGTCGCCGATGCTGACCATGCCGACGAGGCGGCCGCTGTCGATGACCGGGAGGTGGCGGTAGCGGCCCGCGGTCATGCGGGCCATCGCGTGGGCGACCGTCTCGTCCGGGTGGGTCGTCTGGACGTAGTGGGTCATGACCTCGCTGACGGGCAGCGTGAGCAGGTCGGCGCCGTGCTTGCGCAGGGCGCGGACGATGTCGCGCTCGGACACGATGCCCGCGATCGCGCTGTTCTCGTCGCACACCAGCACGGCACCGATCCCGAGCATGCCTAGCCGGTCGACGACTTCGGTCACCGTGAGCCACGGCAGCACGGAGTGAACGGTGGAACCCTTGGTCTCGAGGATGTCGGCGATCTTCATCTTCTCCCCTTCGCTGCCGGCTGCGATGAGCTCGTGGAGCGCCCGACCGCGCCGCACGATGCGACCATCGTGCCCCCGTGAGGGCCCTCCCGCCGCCACGCGAGAGCGTCGTCACCGAAAAGACGCACGGTCTGTCACCGATGCCTGATCTGGTGCGCCGAACGGAAGGTTCCCGCAAGGAACCGGCCGCTCAGGAGGCAATTGCATAGAGCGCGTCGCGCAGCTCGCGGCCGTCGTCGCCGCCCTTCCAGACGACGCGCAGGGCGAGCTCCACCGGCGGGCCGTGCAGCGGCAGCGGCACGAGGGTGCCGTCGGCCAGCTCGCCGGCCACCGCGAAGTCGGGCAGCAGCGCGATGCCGATGCCCTGCCCGACCCATGCCTTGACGGTGGAGACGCTGGCGAGCTCGGTGCGCCGGCCGTCGGGGCCGAGCAGCCGTTCCGCGGCCATCCGGAACGAGCAGCCGGACGGTGTCACGAGGACGTGCTCGTCGGCCAGGTCCGCGGGCGTGAGCGGCCCGGCCGCCGCGAGCCGGTGTCCCGGCCGAGCCACGAGGCGCAGCCGGACCGAGCCGATGTCGACGAACTGGAGCGCGCCACCCTCGTCGTCGAACCCGAGCTCCCCGAGCGACGTCCCCACGTCCAGCAGGAGCGCGGCGTCCAGGGCGCCGGTGGCGACGGCCCGCAGGAGGGGGCCGCGCATCATCGACCGCACGTCCAGCCGGAGATCGGGGCGACGGTCGGCGAGCCGGGCGATCACGGCGGGGAGGCGGGTGGCCACGAGCGTCTCCAGTGCGCCGATCCCGATGGTCGTCCGGGCGCCGGTGACGAGGCGGCGCACGGCGTCGGCGTGCTCGAGCAGCTGCCGCGCGGCAGGCACGAGCCGCCGTCCCCGCTCGGTGAGCACCATCCCGTCGCGCCGGCGCTCGAAGAGCACGACGCCGAGCGCGCCCTCGAGGGACCGGACCTGCTCGGACACCGTGGCGCGGGACAGCGCGGCGCGCTCGGCGCCCGCCGCCACCGTGCCCGTCTCCGCGACCGCCAGGAAGACGCGCAGGTGTCGTAGGTCCACCCGACCAGGGTAGGTCTCCTGCGTTCGGGATGACCGAACGCCGACGCCGGTCCGGCCTGTTGGTCAGCGGCCGGGCGCTGTTCAGAGTCGGCGGCGTGACGACTGCTCCGAACACCGCCGCATCCACCCCGCGGCTCCTGGGGATCTCCCTCGCGTACTTCCTCGTGCTCCTCGACACGACGGTCCTGACCGTCGCGCTGCCGGACCTCCGGGCCTCGACGGGCGGGTCGCTCGCCGGCCAGCAATGGGTGGTCGACGCCTACACCGTCACGTTCGCCGCGTTCCTCCTCGGTGGTGGCGCGGCCGCGGACCGCCTCGGCGCCCACCGCGTCTTCCGCTGGGGTGTCGCCGCGTTCGGCCTCCTGTCGCTGGTCTCCGCCTGTGCACCCACGATGGGCGTCCTGACCGGCCTGCGCGCGCTGCTCGGGGTGGCCGCGGCGGCGTGCCTGCCGAGCTCGCTGGCGCTGATCACGCAGCTGCACCCGGACCCGCAACGCCGGGCGAAGGCGCTCGGCACGTGGGCGGCCACGACCGGCGTCGCGCTGGTCGCCGGGCCGCTCGTCGGCGGGTTGCTCGTGGACCTGGGCGGCTGGCGGGCCGTCTTCCTGGTGAACGTCCCGCTCGCCGCCGCGAGCCTGGCCCTGACCGGGCACCTCGACGGGCGCGCCGGGCCGGTGTCCGGCCGGCCGGGATGGCGCGCGCAACTCGCCGCCTGCGTCGTGCTCGCCTCCCTCACCGACGGGGTCGTCGCGGCGCAGCCACTGGCGGCGGTGCCGGCGGTGCTCGGCGCGCTGCTGTTCGTCCGCTGGGAGCGGCGCAGCCCGACGCCCACCGTCCCGCCCGCGCTCCTGCACGCGCCCGGGGTGGCCGCCGGGCTCGTGGCCGGGGCGGCCGTCAACTTCGTGCTCGCCGGCGTGCTGTTCACCACGACGTTGCTCCTGCAGGACGGGCACGGGCTCGACCCGCTGCAGGCCGGCCTCGCGTTCCTCCCGCTCACGCTCCCGACCGCGGCCGGGCCGGTGCTGACGGCCCGCATCGTCGCCGCCCGCGGTCCGCGGCTGCCCGTCCTCGCCGGGCTCGTGCTGCTCGTCGCGGGCCCGGCGCTGCTCGCGGCCTGGCCCGCCGCGCCGTACCCGGTGCTCGGGGCCGGGCTGCTCCTGATCGGTACCGGGGTGTCGTTGACGTTGCCGGCCCTGGTCACCGTCGTGGTCGCGGCGGCGCCGCCGGGCACCGCCGGCACGGCGGGCGGCCTGCTGAACGCGGTCCGGCAGACCGGCGCGACCGTCGGCGTCGCGGTGATGGGTGCGCTCGCCGACGGCCCCGCCTTCCTCTGCGCAGCTCTCACGGTTGGCGCAGCGACGCTGCTGTGGGTAGCGTGCTGGCGGCGCGGTTGACCCTTTCGGAGCATCGGCGGTAAGCCGGTCGCGGACGGGCACCGCCTTAAGCACGCTCTCAGCGCACCTGGCTACCCTTGCGGGCGATGAGCCCCGCATCCGATGACACCCCGGTCCGCGTCGGCGGCCGTTACCGGCTCGACGAGCACATCGGCGCTGGTGCGATGGGGGCCGTCTGGCGAGCCACGGACGAGCTGCTCAACCGCACGGTGGCGGTGAAGGAGCTGCTCGCGGCCGCCGAGCCGCCCACCGCGGCGGGCAACGAGGCGCTCGAGGTGTCGCGCCAGCGCATCCTGCGCGAGGGGCGGATCGGAGCCCGGCTGCAGCACGCCCACGTCATCAGCATGTTCGACGTCGTGGTGCACGAGGACCGGCCCTGGCTGGTGATGGAGTACCTCCCCTCGCGGTCGCTGGCCCAGGTCCTCGGGGAGAAGGGCCCGTTGCCCCAGGAGCAGGTCGGCGACATCGGGCGCCAGGTGGCCGACGGACTGGCCGCCGCGCACCTCGCCGGCGTCACCCACCGCGACGTCAAGCCGGGCAATGTGCTGATCGCCGACGACGGGCGGGTCAAGCTCACGGACTTCGGCGTGTCCCGCGCCGTCGACGACGTGCAGCTCACCCGCACGGGCCTGATCGCCGGCACCCCCGCGTTCCTGTCACCCGAGGTGGCGCGCGGGCTCACCCCCACGGCCGCGTCCGACGTGTTCGCGCTCGGCGCCACGCTGTACGCCGCCGTCGAGGGCACCCCGCCGTTCGGGCTCGACGACAACGCCTACGCCCTCCTGCACAAGGTCGCCACCGAGCAGGCGCGCCGCCCGAAGCAGGAGGGCCCGGTCGTCGGCCTGATCATGCGGCTGCTGAGCCGGGAGCCGGCGGACCGGCCGACGGCGTCCCAGGCCCGCGACGCGTTCGCCGCGCTCGCGATGGGCGCCGACTCCGGGTTGGCGCCGCTCGTGGCCACGGTCCCGGTGCGCACCGCGGCGGCCGCGCCGCCCGCTCCGCCGGGGACGCGCACGCTGTCCGACGTGCCGCTCCGGGAGCCGCCGCGCCGCCGCCGCAGCCGGATGCCCCTGCTGTTGGGTGCGCTCGGCGTCCTCGCGGTGGCTGCGGGCGTCACCATCGCGATCCTCACCAGCGGGGCGGACGCCGGTACCGGCGACGGCACCCCCGCCGCCCAGCCGGCCACCACCAGCGCCCCGGCCGCTCCCGCACCGCCGGCCACCACGGCGCCCGCGGCCACCACCGCACCGCCCACCACGGCGCCGACCTCGGCTCCCGCCCCCGCATCGGGCGCCGCCGCGTTCGTCCAGAACTACTACGGCCTGCTGCCCGACAACACCGACGCCGCGTGGAAGCTGCTCGGCTCGGAGGCGCAGAACCGGTCGGGCGGGCAGAGCGGCTACGACGGCTTCTGGGCCGAGGTGGCATCGGTGAGCCTGCAGAACGTTCGCCAGACCGGCGACGACACCGTCGAGGGCACCGTGGTGTTCACCCGCCGCGACGGCGGCACGTCGAGCGAGCCCTACCGGTTCGTCGTGGGCACGGGCTCCGACGGCCAGACGATCATCCAGTCGTTCAGCAAGCTGTAGCTCGCATGGAGGCCGGCGAGTCGAGGCTCACCCGCGGACGTCGCCCAGCCGCCGGCGGGCGAACGGGAAGGGTGGACGTGGTGCTGCGCCTCTTCTCGGCCTCGCCCGCGCCGGCTCAGGCGGTCTGCTCGGACAGGCCCAGCAGGTGCGCGGTGACCCAGCGCACCACCTCGCGGACGAACACCACCCGGTTGTCGGTGCCGTGCACCTCGTGGCCCTCGTCCTCGAAGAGCAGGAACCCCGGGCTCGCGCCGCGCTCGCGCAGGGCGTCCACCACCTGCTGCGCCTCCGCGAGCGGCACGTTCGTGTCGTGCGCGCCGTGCACCACGAGCAGCGGTGCGGCGATGTGGTCGACGTGGTGCAGCGGTGAGAGCTCCTGCAGCAGGGCGGCGTCGGCGTGCGGGTCGCCGTACTTGGATGTGGCCGCGGTGGCGATCCACGGTTCGGTGCGCGCGTAGAAGGTGGTGAAGTCGGAGATGCCGCACACGTCCACGCCCACCGTGAACAGGTCGGGGAACCAGGCCAGCGCCGCGAGGGTGAGGTAGCCGCCGTAGGAGCGGCCGGACACCCCGACGCGGGTCTGGTCGGCCAGACCCGCCGCGACCAGGAACTCGACGGCCGCCCGCACGTCGTTGATCGCGCCGAAACGGCGCTCGCCGTCGTCGGCCGTGGTGAACGTACGACCGTAGCCGCCGGAGCCGCGCACGTTCGGTGCGAAGACGGCCACGCCCTCCGCAACCAAAGCCTGGAACAGCGGCTGGAACGTGGGCCGTTCCTGCGCCTCGGGGCCGCCGTGCAGCCAGATCAGCGTGGGCAGCGGGCCGAGGGCGCCGCGCGGCCGGAACAGCCAGCCGGACAGGCGCAGCCCGTCCTCACCGCGGAACTCGTGCAGCGTGGGCTCGACGAGCGCCGCGCCGAACTGCTTTGCGGGGCGCAGCAGCGGGGTGGCGTCGCCGTGGACGTCGAGCGCGATCCGCGACAGCCGTGGCGAGACCGCGGGGCCCTCGTTCGCGACGAGCAGCGCCGTGCCGTCGAGGGTGAACGCGGCGTTCGTGACGACGTCGCCGGGCACCGGCACGACCGGTTCGAGCAGCCCGGAACGCAGGTCGAGCAGCTCCACCTCGCTGCGCCCGTCGACGTTCCAGGAGAGCGCGGCGCGCACGCCCGCGGGATCGAGGGACACCAGGTCGAGGTCGTCGTCCGGGCGCTCGGCGATGGGGTAGACGGTGGACACCCCGCTGGAGCCGCGCAGCGTGACGGCGAGCAGCGCGGGGCGCTCGCGGCCCGCGTCGGTGTGCACGTAGAGCTGGCGGCCGGTGACGCCGAACCGGGCGTCGGCCACGTTGGCGCCACCGGGCAGCAGCTCCGTGCGCCGACCGCTGCGCAGGTCCACCAGCTCCAGCCGGCGGGCCCCGCGGGGGCCGAGCCCCACGACCGCCCGCCTGCCGTCGCCGCTCACCGCGCAGACGCGCGCCGACGGGCCGGCCGCGAGCACGGTGGAGGTGCCGTCGCGGAGGTCGACGAGACATGCCTGCCCGTCACCGGAACCCTCGGCGTAGACCGTGATGCCGAGCTGGCGGCCGGTGGGGGACCACACCCCGAGGGTGCTGGCCGCCGCGCCGCGCGCGAGGTCGCGCACCTCGCTGCCGTCCGGCGAGACGACCTGCACGCGCGTGCGCTCGCCGCCGTACGGCGCGACCTGGCAGGCGATCCAGAGACCGTCGGGTGACCAGCACATCGTCTCGACGTCGCCGTCGGCGGGCAGGGGCCGGTCCGGCTCGATCACCGCCCTGCCGACGGGCGGCAGCGGAGCGACCCACGCGCGCGGACGGCCGTCGCGGTCGGAGATCCAGGCGAGCAGCGCGCCGTCCGGGGACGGGGCCGGATGGAAGAAGCGCGAGGAGAAGAGCCCAGGCGTGTCGGTGCCCCCGCCGAGGCGAGCGAGCCGTCGCTCCGTGAAACCCGGCGTCCCCACCTGCTCCATCTGTCACAGCCCCCTTGCCTGCTGCTCCATCTCCGACGGTGCTACCTGCTACAACGCGTCGGAGCCCATGTTCGTTCTCCTCGAGTCCGGGTCTGCAGGCACGCCCGTCGAGGTGCCTGATCGCCGGAACCGGAAAATACTCGTCGAGTGGACGACGCCGCGGGGCACCGGCGCAAGCCACGACGTGTTTCCAGTTCGTGTCGGCCCCCCATGGTGTGATCGCACCCATGACGGATCCGACGATCGGCGTGACCTTCCGGCCGCAGTCGCCGCCCGAGGAGCTGCGCGAGGTCGCGCGGGCCGCCGAGGCGGCGGGCATCGCCCAGCTGTGGCTGTGGGAGGACTGCTTCTGCGAGGGCGGCCTCAGCGCGGCCACCGCGGCGCTCGCCTGGACGGAGCGGTTGCACGTCGCGATCGGGCTGCTGCCGGTGCCACTGCGCAACCCGGCGCTCGCCGCGATGGAGATCGCCACCGTCGCCCGGATGTTCCCCGGCCGGTTCCACCCCGGGCTCGGCCACGGCGTCCTGGAGTGGATGGAGCAGGTCGGGGCGCGGGTCCCGTCACCGATGACGCTGCTGCGCGAGTACACCACCGCCGTCCGGGATCTCCTGCACGGCCGCACCGTCGACGTCGAGGGTCGCTACGTGCGCCTGCGCGACGTCGCGCTGGACTGGCCGCCGGCCACCCCGCCGCCGCTGCTCGTCGGTGGCCGGGGGCCCAAGACGGTCGGCCTGGCCGGCGAGGTGGCCGACGGTGTCATCCTCGACTCGGTGCTCAGCCTCGACCAGGTCCGGGAGGGCATCGCCACCGCGGCCGCCGGGTGCCGGGCCGCGGGCCGCGCAGGGGAGCCGTTCGACATGGTCGTCTTCGTCGAGGTCGACACGGGCGCCCCCGACCTGGCGGCCCGCATCGACGAGTCGATCAAGGTGCTCTCCGGGATCGGGGCCGGCACGGTGGTGTTCCAGCCCACCGGGGAGTCGCCCGATCCGCTACCCCTCGTCTCGGCCTGCGCGGGGCGGGGGTAGGAATGTCCTGAGCACCATCCAGGGAGGGTCTTGATCGACCAGGGTTCCGGCGGGGTCGACGTGGCGGCGCATCGACGCATCCACGCCGTGCGGGCGCGCGTTCGATGGTTCCCGCCGCTGCTCGCGGCGCTGGCCGCGGTCGCCTTCCTGCTGCCGTCGCTGTGGGCCGGCACCGCAGCGTCCGGGGCGGCGTCCGGGGTGCAGCTCCGCTCGAGCTCGACACCCCTCGAGCCGCCGGCCGCCTCGACGTACTGCGCCGCGCCCGGGGTCGTGTGCATCACCTCGGACCAGACGTCCCGGATCAACATCACCACCTCGAACGTGATCTACGACGGGCGGGGGCACGACGCCGTCGGCATCACGGTGAACGCGGACAACGTCACCGTCCAGAATTTCAACTTCGCCAACTGCGCCGGCAACTGCGTGTGGACCAAGGGCACGAACAACGTCGTGCAGGACAACTCGATCTCGCAGGTCTACTACGCGGGCGACGACATCGACGGCCTCCGGTTCTTCGGGGACGGCGCGAAGATCCTGCGCAACCGGTTCTTCGACATCCTCAAGGGTGCCGAGAAGGACGCCCACCTCGACTGCATGCAGACCTACGCCACCCCGAGCACGGGCGGCGGCAGCGCGGGTGCGGTCATCGCCGACAACCACTGCGAGGACCCGGCCTTCCACCAGTGCCTGATGGTGGAGGGCCCCGGCAGCACCGACGGCGGTGGCGGCGGCAGGGGGGCCACCAGGGGCTGGAAGATCGAGCACAACTACTTCCAGTGCTATGCCAACCAGACCATCGCGCTGCGCGACGCCCACGATTTCGTCATCCAGAACAACAACTTCGCCGGCGCCGGCCGGAAGGCCGTCCAGCAGACCGACGGAAGCTCGGGGATCACCATTCGCAACAACGTCCTCGGCTCCGGATACGGGCGGGTCACCGGCGACTGAACCGGGAGGTCATCGGGGTCCTGCGGCGGCGATCAAGGGCAAATGTCCCCCGAAGATCAACTGGCGACCATCTCGCCATGATCGCGACCCGACTCGGAGGGTGGGCGCGCCGTACCCGACCGGCCGTTGTGTGTCTCGCCTCCCGCCGCGGCGTAGGCACCCGGCGGGGACGGTCTCGTCCACAGACGGGCGTGCCCCCACGTCGGGGACGGCCGCCCGCGTAACCCCGGGGGTCGGTAGTGAACCCAGGCCGGCCACCCACCCCGACGCACCGGACGGATCCAACCCAGCTGCCGGCTGCGACCACTCGGGTAGGAGTGGTGGGCATGCCGTCCCGAGGTGACCGGGCGCGCCCACGAGGGACGCACCGCCACGACACCCCGCGATCAGCCCTGGCGGACCGCCTGGATCTCGATGCTGATCGACACCTTGTCCCCGAGCGCGACGCCACCGGTGTCCATCGGGACGGTGAGGTCGATGCCGAAGTCGTGCCGGTCGATCTCCGCGGTGGCGGAGAAGCCGGCCCGCAGCCCGCCCCAGGGGTCGGGGCTGAAGCCGTTCATCTCGAGGGCCAGGGGCACGCGGCGGGTGACGCCGTGCACCGTCAGGTCGCCCTCGACGGTCCAGCTGTCGCCGGTGCGGCGGACGCCGGTCGACCGGTAGGTCATCGTCGGGTACTTCTCGGCATCGAGGAAGTCGCCGGAGCGGAGGTGGGTGTCGCGCGTCTCGCTGCCGGTGTCGACGGAGGCGATGTCGATCGTGGCGGTGACCGACGAGTCCATCGGGTCGTCGCCGGTGACGATCGTGACGTCGTAGCCGGTGAACCGGCCGCGCACCTTGCTGATCATGAGGTGGCGGACGGAGAAGGCGATCTCCGAGTGCGCCGGGTCGGGGGTCCAGGTTCCGGCCAGGTAGCCGGGGATCGCAACGGAAGTGGGCATGGGTTCCTCACGGATGTGGCGGAGTGGGTGGGTGGTCGAACGCTCGCTACCCGAACTGGCCGGGCTGGTAGTCGCCCGCGGGCTGCTTGACGATGACGTTCGCGCGGTTGAAGGCGTTCATGACGGCGATGAGCGACACCAGGGCGGCGAGCTGGTCCTCGTCGTAGTGCTTCGCGACGTCCGCCCAGGTGTCGTCGGAGACGCCGCCGGCGGCATCGCCGATCCGGGTGCCCTGCTCGGTCAGCTCCAGTGCGGCGCGTTCGGCGTCGGTGAACACCGTTGCCTCCCGCCAGGTGGCGACCAGGTTGATGCGCGTGGCGGTCTCCCCGGCGTGCGCGGCGTCCTTGGTGTGCATGTCGGTGCAGAACCCGCAGCCGTTGATCTGGCTGGCGCGCAGGGCCACCAGTTGATACGTCGCGGCGGGCAGCGCCGAGTCCTCGACGGCCCGGCTGGCCGCGACGATGTGCTTCACGACCTTGGCCGAGACCGGGTTGGTGGTGAGATCCAGGCGAGCGTCCATACCTCCACGACCCGGCAGCGCCGCCGGATGTGAGGTCGCCGGCGTGGGTGTGACGCGCGTCTCCTGACGGGCCCGGTCAGGTGTACGCCGTGTCGAAGAACGCCAGCTCGAGGTCGACGGCGCGCACGAACAGCTCCTGGACCCGGTCCCGGTGGGGCGCATCGAGGTCGGCGCACCTGCGGTCGAACTCCGCACGCAGGAACTCCACCCACGCGGTGAACGCCCGCCCGCTGTGCAGGGCGATCCACTCCGCCTGCAGCGGCTCCTCCGGCGGGGTTTCCTCCGGCCGCGTCGCCCACTCCAGGTAGAGCCACTCGGCGACGAGGAGCACGGCGAGGCAGGACGGGTAGTCGGCGCTGCGGCGGGCCTCGTCCATGAGGTCGACGAAGCCGCGCGTCGGCTCCAGCAGGCCGGGATCGGTGCGATCGGCCAGCGGGACGTCGAGCGTGTCCAGCGCGCGGGCGAAGAAGTCGTTCTCCGGGCCGGCGATGATGCCGAGCTGGCGGGCGTGGACCACCCGGGCGTCCGCGCGGTCGGCCGAGGCCACGGCCGCGCCCATCAGAGCCAGGAAGGCGTCGACGAACTGGTGGTCCTGCACGAGGTAGGTCGCGAGGACATCGCTGTCGATCCCGCCGCGCCAGATCTCGTCGACGAACCGGTGCCCGACGGCCGCGTCCCACGTGGGCGCGGTCAGCTCCCGCAGCTGTGCTGAGAACGTCACCCGGGTGACCCTAGTGAGGGTCGGGCCACGGGACGTCCGGGTAGGGGGAGCGGTGGGCCGCCTCGGCGGCGGACAGCGCACCCGCTGCCACCGCGGCGTACAGGGCCGCCACGCCGGCCAGCTCCGCCCGCTGCCCGGCCACGAACGCGGGGCCGACCGGGTCGCCGTGGCCGGGCACCACCGTGTGGGGCCGCAGGGCGAGGAGCGTGTCCAGGGTGGCGGGCCACTCCGGCACGACCGCGTCCTCAAGGTCTGGTGGCGCACCCTGCTCGACGAGGTCACCGGCGAACACGACGCCGGCGTCGGGCACCGCGACGACCAGGTCGTGGTCGGTGTGGCCCCGGCCGGGGTGTAGCAGCTCGACCGGGCGGCCGCCGAGGTCCAGGGCGGCGGGCGCGTCGGCGTCGGGCAGCCGGGGCTCGGTGGCGGCCAGCGCGTCGGCGGTGCCGGGATCGCCGTGGGCGCGGTAGTGGGCGGCCCACCGGCTGCGCTGGGCCGCCGCGGTGGCGGCGAGCACCGCGCGGCAGCGGGGCAGCGCGTGCACCGGGGCCGGGACGAAGGCGGCGGTGCCGAAGCAGTGGTCGAAGTGGGCGTGCGTGATCGCGACGACCAGCGGCAGGGTGGTGATCTCCCGTACCGCGGCGGCGAGCTCGGCGCCCTGCCGCGCGTCGCCCCGGGTGTCGACGACGAGCGCCCGCTCGGTGCCGAGCACCAGCCCGACGGTGAGGTCCAGCTCCCCGTACCGCCGGGCGAGCACGCCGTCCCCGACCTCGAGCCAGCGCCCGTCCATCACACGCCTTGCAGGAATCCGTCGCGCAGGCGCGGGACGGCGGTGCTGGTGTCCAGGGCGGCGGCGAGCTCGACGTCGGCCGCGAAGCCGTCGGCGTGCAGCTCGCGCCCCGAGGACGTGGCGGCGAGCAGCTCGCCGAGCCCCCGGCCGCGGGCGGCCGTGAACTGCGCGACGGCGAGCTCGGCCTCCGGGGAACGGCCCGGCAGCGCGGCCGCGATGGCGCCTGCGCCCAGCGCGTCCTCGGCGGCGACGCGCATGGTGTCGTCCGGCCAGCGCTCCCCGGCCGGGACGATCCCGATCGGCCCGCCGACGTCCCGGGCCGCGGCCGCCACGGCCGACGCGTTGCGCAGGCACCCCGCGAACAGCACGGCCCCGCCGGCGGCGACGGCGGCGCAGAGGGTGGCGCCGTTGGGCGAGGGCAGGGCGAGGCGCGTGCCGGCGGCCAGCCCGGTGAGCGACGCGGGGGAGAGCGACGGGCCGGGTCCGCGCCGTGGACCGGCGCGGACGACGTCCGGCGGAACGGGCCGCTCGCGATCCGCGGAGCGCAGCGGGAGCACCGCCGCCCCGCGACCCACGGCGACGTCGACGGCGGTGGAGAACGACAGCATGTCGACGACGATCACGACCGCGCATTCGGCGGCCAGCAGCGCCGCGGCCCTCCCGGCCCCACTCCAACCGGATGTCGTAGCCCTGCTGGTGGTGTTCGGGGTGGACGGCCACGCGCCGACCCTACGGCCACCTGTCCGATGTCCGGTTGGTTACCGGTTGCTGGCCTGGCCCCGCCAAGTCGATCACTTCAAGATCACTCCGGCGGTGTTGATCGACAACCCGCCGGACCGATTCGAGGAGATGACATGAGACGCGTGTTCGTTGTTCTCGCTGTTGCGGGCGCACTCTGCCTGGGGCTGACCGGTACGGGCGCAGCGGCGCCGCCGGAGGAGCGCCTGCCCGCCCCGCCACCCGCGAGCTCGGTCCAGTCCACCTGGTACACCTACGGCTACACGACCACGGAGTCCGAATGCCACGCCTGGGGCAAGGAGCTCACGGCCGACGGTGCGCCGAAGGCGTACGCGTGCGAGTACCACCCCGACTCCGGCCGGCCGGCCTGGCCCTGGGTGCTCCGGGTCCTCGACTGAGCGACGCGGGGCAGGGGCCGGCCGGGGTCGCGTGCACAACAACGCGCCGACAGTAGTCGGCCGGTCCCAGTAGCGTGACGACCGTGAAGGTCCGCGTGGGCATCGGGTCGGTTCCACTCGCCGGCGGGCCGGGTCCCGGCCCGGAGCTGGGCGAGCTCGTCGACGAGCTGGAGGCGAGGGGGATCGACTCGCTGTGGCTGGCGGACCAGGCGTCCGGCCCGCTGATCGACCCGCTCGTCGGGATGGGCTTCGCCGCGTCCCGCACCCGGACGTTGAAGGTCGGCAGCGGGGTCATCGTGCTGCCCGGCCGGAACCCGGCGCTGGTCGCGGCCCAACTCGCGTCGCTGGCCGCCCTCGCGCCCAAGCGCATCCTGCCCGCGTTCGGGGTGCAGCCGGCCATCGCAGCGGAGCGGCAGCTCTTCCCCGCGCCGGACGGGTCCCGCGCCGCCCTCTTCGACGAGTCCCTCGAGGTCGTGCGCCGCCTGCTCGCCGAACCCCGCGTCACGCACCACGGCCGGTTCTTCCACCTCGACGACGTGTCCGTGGCCCCGCTGCCGCCCCGGCCGCCGGACATCTGGCTGGGCGGCCGCGCCCCGGCCGGGCTGCGGCGGGTCGGCCGGCTCGCCGACGGCTGGCTGGGCAGCTTCGTCACCCCGGACGAGGCCGGGGACGCCCGCGCGCAGATCGAGCGCGCGGCGGCGGAGGCGGGCCGGGAGATCGAGGACGACCACTACGGCACCAACATCGCCGTCGTGGCGGCGGACGCCTCCGACGCCGAGGTGGCCGCGGCCCGGGAGCGCGTCGTCCGGCGCCGCCCGGACCTCGACCCGGACGGCCTCGTGCCGCACGGCTGGGGCGAGGCGCGCGACCTCGTCCGCCGGTACGTCGACGTGGGCCTCACCAAGTTCGTGGTGCGACCGGCCGCGCCCCTCCCGGGCTGGGCCGGGTTCCTCGACGAGTTCACGGCCGAGCTGCGTCCCCTGGAGGACGAGCTGAGCGACGAGTGACGGCGGTCCCCGAGGAGCGAACCCCACCGGGGGACACTCGATGAGTAAGTCCGAGCTCGACGGTTGGCGGCTGATCACGGGCCACGGGGTCCGGTAGTTGTGCCCACCCGGCCACTGCACACACGGGTAGGGGCGGGGGAAGGCCGGTGACGGCGTGCGGGGCCGGGTCGAGGTTGCGGGGCAGCCGGTCACCGGCCGGGTACGGCGCGCCCACCGCAACGTTTCATGGTCACGTCGACACCTTGCGTTTCCGATCAAGGCGCAAGACCCGCGGCGTCGACTCGACCATGCATTGCGGTGGGTTCCGCGGAAGGCACCGCCCCGTGACAGCGGTCGGTCGCCGGCAGTCGCATGATCGCCGTAAGCGGTCGTGGAGCCGCAGATTTGCGGCTCTGGAACCGCACCTGGCGATCATCGGAGGGACGGCCGGGTTCGGACTCACTCATCTTGGTGCGAGCGAAGGTGCCGGTCGCTCCACCGATGTGCCCCGCTAGATGATCCTGCGGCCCGTCTCCGTGCAGCCGTAGCCGCCCAGGGCCTCCACCTCCGCGCGGAACGGCGCGCTCGCCATGAGCTCCCACAGCGGCGCGAGCAGGGGGTCGTCGACCGTCGACGCGCGCAGGACGAGGTCGTAGGGCTCCCGCGCGACCGGCACGAAGTCCAGCCCGAACGCCCGCGCCGCGGCGAGGATGCCCAGGCCCGCGTCCGCGCGGCCGGCCGCGACGGCGGCGGCCACGGCGAGGTGGGTGTGCTCCTCCCGGGTGTAACCGTCGACCTCCGCGGGCTCGATGCCGCGGTTCGACAGTTCGTGGTCGAGCAGCACCCGGGTGCCCGCGCCGCGCTGCCGGTTGACGTAGCGGACGCGGGGCAGGTCCCCGATGCCGGAGACGCCGAGCGGGTTGCCGGGCGCGACGAGCAGGCCCTGTTCGCGGTGCACGAGCCGCACGACCGCGACGTCCTCGCCCACGAGCACCTTCTCGACGTACGGCAGCGTGTACTCCCCGGTGGCCGGGTCGAGCAGGTGCGAGCCCGCGAGGTGGCACAGCCCGTCCCGTAGCGCGACGAGCCCGCCGAGGGACCCGACGTTCGAGCCGGCGAGCGTGAGCAGCGGGTCGGCGGTACGCAGCGCGGACGCGGCGACGTCGAGCACCAGGTCGTGCGAGCCGATCGCGACGATCGTCCGGCCGATCTCGCCGAGCCCGCGCAGCAGCTCCACCCGCACCCGCTCCCCGGCGTGGTGGCCCTCCAGGCCGGCCGGCACCACGAGCAGCCCGTCGGCGCGCACGAGCGAGGTGAGCACGCCCGCCCCGCGGGGCAGCGGGGTCGCGACGATCTCGCCGCCGACCCGTCCCAGCCGCACCCGCACCCAGTCGTCCATGCCGACGTTGGAGGCGAGCTTGCGGGCCAGCCGGGCCGTGGTCGTGGGGCGCTCGCGGGGTGCGGCGCCCTCCAGCGCGGCCAGCAGGGGCGCGGCGAAGATGTCGAAGGTCAGCGCGGCGGACACCGGGTAGCCGGGGGCACCGAGCACCGGCGTGGCGTCCACGGCGCCGAGCACGACCGGGTGGCCGGGCCGCACGGCGACGCCGTGCACGGCGAGCGTGCCGGCGCCGGCGACGACCCGCGCCGTGTAGTCGTCGCGCCCCGCGCTCGAGCCCGCGACGAGCACCACCAGGTCGGCGTCGGCCGCGGCCTTGCGCATCGCCTCGGTGATGAGCGCCGGGTCGTCGGGAATGATCGGCGTGACGCGGGCCGAGCAGCCCAGCTCCCGGGCCTGCGCCGCCAGCATCAGCGAGTTGGTGTCGAGGATCTCGCCCGGCGCCGGCTCGGTGCCGATGGGGCGGATCTCGTCGCCGGTCGGGACCACCACGACCACCGGCGCCCGCCGCACCGCCAGCTCCACGGCCCCGGCCGCCGCGGCCGCCGCGACGTCGACCGGGCGCAGCCGGTGCCCGGCCGGGAGCAGCAACTCGGATGCGGACACGTCCTCGCCGATCGAGCGCACGTGCTGGTACGGCGGTACGGCGGAGCGCACCTCGGCGGCCTCGCCGACGTGGTGGACGTGCTCGCGCATGACCACGGCGTCGTAGCCGTCGGGCAGCGGGTCACCGGTGTCGACCACGGCGAAGTCGGCGAGGAGCACGGGCGTGGTCTCCGCCGCGCCGACGGTGTCGGCCGCCCGTACCGCGATCCCGTCCATGCCCGCGGAATCGAACGCCGGGGAGGAGCGGCGGGCCCACACGGGCTCGGCCGTCACCCGTCCGACCGCCTCGCCCACGGGAACCCGCACGGCGTCCACCCGCGGGGGGCAGCCGGCGGCCGCGCACGCGTCCCGCCACGCGTCCAGCGCCGCCACGGCGGGGACGTCGGAGACGAACGGGGAGTCGGCGACCACCTCGGAACGGTACGCCCGGTCGCGCCGAGGCGGGTTCACCCCCGCTCCCGGCGGTCGGGACAACCCCACGTGGATCCGGGGGTGGGCCGCACCGAGCGACGTGCTGCCCCCATCGTTCCGCGCCGCTCCCGACCGCATTCTCGTACCCAGTGGCTCATCGGCCGAGACATCCGGCCGGTTCAGCAGTGAGGGGGCATCATGCCGATCATCTCCGTTCCTCAGGAGTTCAACCAGGACGACCTCTACGTCGACCTGCGATCGATCTTCGGACGCCCGCTGTTCCTGAAGTGCGAGGGGTTCAACTTCGCGGGATCCGTGAAGCTGAAGGCCGCGAACGAGATGGTCGAGGCGGCCGAGCGCAGCGGTGCCCTGCGGCCGGGGTCCGTCCTGGTCGAGTCCTCGTCCGGGAACCTCGGCGTAGCGCTCGCCATCATCGCCGCGAGCAAGGGCTACGGGTTCCGGTGCGTGACCGACTCCCGCTGCAACCTGGCGACCCGGTTGCTGATGGAGGCGTTGGGCAGCGAGGTCCACGTGATCACCGAACCCGACCCGGAGACCGGGTACCTCGGCGCGCGCCTGAACTACGTCCGCAACCTCTGCGCGTCCGACAAGCGTTACGTGTGGCTCAACCAGTACACGAACGACAACTCCTGGAAGGCGCACTACCGGACGACCGGACCCGCGATCGCGCGACAGTTCCCCGGGCTGGACGTCCTGTTCGTCGGGGCCGGCACGACCGGGACGCTCATGGGCTGCGCCCGCTACTTCAAGGACCACCACCCCTCGGTGCGGATCGTCGCGATCGACAGCGTCGGATCCGTCAGCTTCGGCACGCCGGCCGCGCGCCGGATGCTCCCCGGTCTCGGCATGAACGTCCGCCCGCCGCTGCTCGACGTGAGCTACGTGGACGAGGTCCTGCACGTCGAGGAGGCCGACGCGATCCGGACCTGCCACCGGCTGGCCCGACGCGGGTTCCTGTTCGGCGGTTCGACGGGCACGGTCGTCAGCGGTGCGACGGGTTGGCTGACCCGCCACGACGCGCGTGACCTCACCGCGGTGGCCATCGCGCCCGACCTCGGCGAGCGCTACCTCGACACGATCTACCAGAGCAACTGGGTGCAGGACCTCTACGGCGAGGGCGTGCTCGACGAGCTGTCCGCCGGCAGCCGCACGGCCTGAGGAGCACTGCGATGAGCACACAGCACCTCGTCCCGCTCGCGGAGCGCGACGACATCCGGCGGTCCATCCCGATGTCCGAGCTGGTGCTGGTCGACCGGTACGAGGCGCAGGGCTGGCGGGTGCGCACGGACGAGCGCCTCGACCGCCTCTTCGAGGAGCGGTGCGACTGGGTCCGCACCTACGGCCGGGCGGACCGGCTCGCGGTCGACTCCGCCGACCTGTCGCTCACCTACGACCAGCTCGACGCCCGGGCCAACCAGCTCGCCCGCTTCCTGCGCGCGCGGGGTTCGAACGCGGGCGACCGGGTCGGTGTGCTGTTCGACCGGCCGGCCGACGCGTACGTGGCGATCCTCGCCGTCCTGAAGATCGGGGCCGCGTACGTTCCGGTGGACCCGGGCCTCCCGGCGGACCGCGTGGCCGCCGTCGTCGAGGACGCCGGGATGCACACGGTGCTGTCGTACTCGGACGTGGTCGACCGGGTCGAGCAGATCGGCCTGCTCACCGCGTCGGGTGCCGAGATCGTCCGCCTCGACCACGCGGCGCCGCTGATCGACGAGCAGAAGTCCTACCGGCTCACGGACACCGAGCGGGGCGGGCGGGACGACTCGCTCGCCTACATCACCTACCGGCAGGGCCCGGACGGCAGGCCGACCGGCGTGGCCGTCGACCACCGGAGCGTCTGCAACTTCATCAAGGTCGCCGCGGAGGTGTACGGCATCCGCCCGTCGGACCGCGTCTACCAGGGCGTGCCGCTCGCCTGCGACTTCTCGGCCGAGGAGATCTGGGTGCCGTGGGCCGTCGGCGCGACGCTGGTGCCCCGGCCGGCCGGCGTCGACCTGCGGGGAGCGGACCTCCACGACTTCCTGAACGCGCAGGGCGTCACCGCGCTGTGCTGCACCCCGGGGCTGCTGGCCACGCTCGAGCGCGACGTTCCCGGCCTGCGGTTCCTGCTCGTGTCCGGGCAGGGCTGCCCGGACGACCTCGTCCGGCGGTGGCACCGGCCCGGCCGCCGGTTCCTGGGCGTCTACGGCCCGGCCGAGGCCACGGTGTCGGCCACGTGGACCGAGCTGGACCCGGTCAAACCGGCGACCATCGGGATCCCCCTGCCCACCTACAGCACGGTCGTCCTCGACGCGGCGGACCCGTTCCACGCCCTCCCGCACGGGCAGGTCGGGGAGATCGGTATCGCCGGGATCGGGCTGGCCTGCGGCTACCTGAACCGCGACGACCTCACCGACAAGACCTTCATCCCCGACTTCCTCGGCATCCCGGCGAACCCGTCCGGCCGGATCCTCCGCACCGGCGACCTGGGCCGCGTCAACCCGGCCGGCGAGATCGAGTACCTCGGTCGGCTCGACGGGCAGGACGTGGCGGCCGAGTTGCGGACCGGCGAGATCGAGCCCGCGACTCCGCCGGCGCGCCCGACACCCTTCCGGCGACCGACACCCTTCCCGCGGGCGCCGCAGGCGGTCGAGCCGCCCGTTCCGCAGGCGGTGGCACTCCCGGTTCCGCAGGCCGTCGAGCTGCCGGTTCCGCAGGCCGTCGCCCTCCCGGTTCCGCAGGCCGTCGAGGTCCTCCCGACGCCGTTCGTGGCGCCCGTCGTCGCGCCCTTCGTCGACCTGGCGGAGCCGCCGGCCGCGCCGCCCACCGGTGCCGGCCCGCTCTCCGACCTGGAGCGGGACCTCGCCGGCGTGCTGGCCGAGGTCATCGGCACCCCGCAGGTCGCGGTCGATGCGCACTTCTTCGACGACCTGGGCGCGGACTCGATGCTGATGGCGCGGTTCTGCGCCCGGCTCCGCAAGCGGGACGACCTGCCGTCCGTCGCGATGAAGGACGTCTACGCGAACCCCAGCATCGCGGGCCTCGCGGGCGCGTTCGCACCGGCGCCGGGATCGGCCGACCCCGGCCTCGCCGCCGCGCTCGCGAACGTCCTGGCCGAGGTGACCGGGGCCGAGGTCCCGGTCGACGCGCACTTCTTCGACGACCTGGGCGCGGACTCGATGCTGATGGCGCGGTTCTGCGCCAAGCTCCGCAAGCGCGACGACCTGCCCGCGATCGCGATGAAGGACGTCTACGCGAACCCCTCGGTCACGAAGCTGGCCGCGGCGTTCGGTGCGCGGGCGTCCGGGGCCGCCGGTCCGGACGACTCGGCGGAGCCGCCGGTGCTCGGGACGCAGATCATGCGGGCTGTGCGGGCGGTCCGCACGGTGCGCGCTGCCCGGCACCGGCAGGCGCCCACCCGCAAGCAGCGGTACGTCCTCTGCGGCGCGCTGCAGTTGCTGTTCCTCATCGGCTACCCGTCGGCCGTCGCGGTCGTCGGGGTCGAGGGTTACGAATGGATCCTGGTCAGCCAGGGCCTGGTCGACATCTACCTGCGGTCGGTCGCAGTCGGGAGCGCGATGTTCCTCGGCCTCTGCGCCCTTCCGGTCCTGCTCAAGTGGGTGCTCGTCGGGCGCTGGAAGCCCCAGGAGATCCCGGTCTGGAGCATGGCGTACTTCCGCTTCTGGCTCGTCAGGACCCTCGTCCAGCGCAACCCGATGGCACTGTTCGTCGGCTCCCCGCTCTACGCGCTCTACCTGCGGATGCTCGGCGCGAAGATCGGCCGGGGCGCCGTGGTGCTGTCCGGCAACGTGCCGGTGTGCACCGACATGCTCAGGATCGGCGCCGGCGCGGTGGTCCGGAAGGACTCGTTCTTCCCCGGCTATCGAGCCCACGACGGCGTCATCCAGACGGGTGCGGTCAGCCTCGGCAACGGTGCTCTGGTCGGAGAGGCGACGGTGCTCGACATCTGGACGTCGCTCGGCGACCGTGCCGAGCTGGCACACTCCTCCTCGCTGCACGCCGGGCAGACCGTGCCCGACGGCGAGCGCTGGCACGGTTCCCCCGCGCTGCGGACGGAGCCGGCCGCCCGGCCGCTCGACCCGCGGAAGGTCGGCATCGTGCGCCGGGCCGCCTTCGTGACGGTGCAGCTCGTCAACCTGCTCCTGGTGGGCACGCCGTTGGCGATCGGCGGCCTGGTCCTGCTGCTCACCGAGGTCCCGCAGCTCGCCGCGCTGCTCGACCCGGGGCCCCTGTCCCTCCGGAGCTGGACGTTCTACGTCGACGCGCTGGCCATCACCACCTTGCTGCTGTTCGGCGGCATGCTGCTCGGTCTCGCGTTCGTCGGCACCGTTCCCCGGCTTCTCAACCTGGCCGTGCGACCGGACCGGGTCTACCCGTTCTACGGATTCCACTACTGGGCCCAGCGCGCGATCGCACGCACGACCAACCAGAAGTTCTTCACGCGCCTCTTCGGTGACAGCTCCTACATCGTCCACTACCTGCGCTGGCTCGGATACGATTTTCCCGCGCGCGTGCAGACCGGCGCGAACTTCGGCGAGGAAGTCAAGCACGACACCCCGTTCCTCACCACCGTCGGCAGCGCGACGATGGTCGCGGACGGCCTGTCGATCATCAACGCCGACTTCTCGAACACATCGTTCCGGATGTCCCGCGTGTCGATCGGGGCGCACAACTTCATCGGCAACAGGGTCGCCTATCCCGCGCAGGGCGCGACCGGCGAGAACTGCCTGCTGGCGACGAAGGTGATGGTTCCCGTCGACGACCGGGTGCGGGAGGGCGTGGGGCTGCTCGGATCGCCCGCCTTCGAGATCCCGCGGTCGGTCGAACGCGACAAGCAGCTCCTCGTGAACGGCGCCGACGAGCTGCGCCGCGGCCTGCGGGCCAAGAACGTCCACAACACCATCACGATCGCGCTGTCGCTCCTGGTGCGCTGGATCTACTTCTTCGTGGTCACCGTGCTCTACATGGGGGCGCTCGACCTCTGGGCGTCGTGGGGCGGACTCGGGATCGCGGTCGCCAGCGTGGGGGCGTTCGTCTTCACCGTCGTGTACTTCGTCCTCGTCGACCGGCTGCTCCGGCCGCTGCAGGCCTTGCGGCCGCTGGGCTGCTCGCTCTACGACCGTGCGTTCTGGCGGCACGAACGCTTCTGGAAGGTTCGTGCCGACGCCTACTTCAACGTCTTCAACGGCACCCCGCTCAAGAACGTGATGTGGCGGCTGCTGGGTGTGCGGATCGGCCGCCGCGTCTTCGACGACGGCTGCTACATGTCGGAACGGTCGTTCGTGACGATCGGGGACGACTGCACGCTCAACGCGGGCAGCGTCATCCAGTGCCACTCTCAGGAGGACGGCGGTTTCAAGTCCGACCGCACCGTGATCGGCGCCGGCTGCACGATCGGCGTCGGCGCATTCGTCCTCTACGGCGTCACGATGGGCGACCGCGCGGTGCTCGCCGCCGACTCGTTCCTCATGAAGGGCGAGGAAATGCCCTCCGACGCGCGGTGGGGCGGAAACCCCGCGAAGAAGATGCGCGAGCAGTCCGCTGATCTGCAGGTGCGCCGGATCAGCATCGACGACAACTGTGCCGCCGTGCTCGTCCGCGGCCAGTAGACCCGGCAAGGAGAGGAACGATTCGATGAACACGCAGATCGAGACCGGCCGGGACTTCTGGAGCCGGGTCCTGCTGACCGGCGGCGCGACCGCGATCCCGAGGTGGACGCTCGACCCGGCCCCCGGAACCGGCGAGCGCGTCGCGCCGCTGGGCACCGGGCTCGTCGCCGCGATGCGCCGGCTGGCCGGCTCGATGGACCTGCCCCTGCACACCCTCGTGCTGGCCGCGCACGCGAAGGTGCTGGCGGCCCTGTCCGCCGAGCGGCACGTCGTCACGGGCTACGCGGCCGGCCCGGCCGGGCGGGCGCTGCCCTGCCCGCTCGCGGCCGAACCCGGTTCGTGGCGGTCGCTGCTGCGGGCGGTCGCCCCGGTCGAGATGGACGTGGTGCGGCACCGGGCGTTCGACCTGGACGAGATGGAGGGCGAGCTGGGCGTCACCGCGCCGCGGTTCGAGACCGAGTTCGACCCGATCGACATCCTCGACGACCGGGCCGGCCTCGCCGGCGGCGTCGTGCTCCGGATCGGGCTGACGAACGGGGGCGGCGCGCTGCGCCTCCGGTACCGCACCGAAGCCCTGGACGCCCCGAGCGTCGAGCGGATCGCCGGGTACCACGTGGCCGCGCTCGAGGCGATGGTCGCCGGCCCGGATGCCGAGCACGGCCGGGCGGGGCTGCTGTCGGCCGAGGAGCTGCGCCTCCAGCTCGACGGGCTGGCCGGCCCGCGCCGCGAGCTGCCGGACCGCCGCTTCCACGAGCTGTTCGAGCAGCGCGTACGGCTGCAGCCGGACGCCGTCGCCGCCGTGCACCGCGACCGGCAGTGGACCTACCGGGAACTCAACGCGCGGGCGAACCGCCTGGGGCGGTCGCTGCTCGCGCGCGGGCTGCGCCGCGAGGGCGTGGTCGCGGTGGTGACCGAGCGGAACCTGGACTGGATGGCCGCCGTCATCGCGATCTTCAAGGCCGGTGGCGTGTACCTGCCCATCGAGCCGCACTTCCCAGCGGACCGCATCGCGAGGACCCTGTCCCGGGCGGACTGCACGCTGGTGCTGACCGAACCCGGCAGCACCACCACGCTCGACAAGGCCCTCGACACGGTCCCGGGGGTGCAGCAGGTGTTCGCCGACACCGCCTACGCGGAGGGGCACGCGGCCGACGACCTCGGCGTCGCCGTCGCGCCGGACCAGCTCGCCTACATCTACTTCACGTCGGGCTCCACCGGCGAGCCGAAGGGCGCGATGTGCGAGCACGCCGGCATGCTCAACCACCTCCACGCCAAGATCGCCGACCTCGGCATCCGGGAGCGCGAGGTGGTGGCGCAGGTCGCGCCCCAGTGCTTCGACATCTCGCTGTGGCAGCTGGTGTCCGCGCTGCTGGTCGGCGGGCGGACCGTCCTCGTCGAGCAGGACGTGATCCTGGACGTCGCGCGGTTCGTCGACACCGTGGAGCGCGAGCGGGTCGGGGTCGCGCAGGTCGTGCCCTCCTACCTCGAGGTCGTCCTGTCCTACCTCGAGCAGCACCCGCACGAGCTGCCGGACCTGCACTGCGTCTCCGCCACCGGCGAGGCCCTCAAGACCGAGCTCGCCCAGCGCTACTTCGCCGCCCGGCCCGGCACCGCGCTGGTCAACGCCTACGGCCTGACCGAGACCTCGGACGACACCAACCACGAGGTCATGCGCGCGGCCCCGGACACGGACCGGATGCCCCTGGGCCCCGCGGTGCAGAACGTCAGCGTCTACGTCGTCGACGAGCACCTCCACCCGGTGCCGCTCGGCGCTCCCGGGCTGATCGCCTTCTCCGGCGTCTGCGTGGGCCGCGGGTACGTCAACGACCCCGAGCGCACGCGCACCACGTACCTGACCGACCCGCACCGCCCCGGCCGGCGGCTCTACAAGGGCGGCGACTACGGCCGCTGGCGGCCGGACGGCAAGCTGGAGTTCCTCGGGCGCCGCGACAGCCAGGTGAAGATCTCCGGCTTCCGCATCGAGATCGGCGAGATCGACAACACCCTGCTGCGCGTGCCCGGCGTCCGCGACGGCGCGGTCGTCGTGGCCGAGCGGCCCGACCGGGGCAAGCACCTGGTCGCCTTCTACTCGGGTGACGGGCCCCTCGACGCCGACCTCCTGCGGGAGCGGCTCGGGGCGTCGCTGCCGCACTACATGGTGCCGGTCGCGTTCCACTGGCGGGAGAGCCTGCCGCTGACGGCCAACGGCAAGATCGACACGAAGGCGCTCACCGAGCTGGCCGCGCTCGCGGTGACCACCGACGAGGACGACCGCGAACCGCCGGTCACCCCGACGGAGATGCTGCTCGCGGCCGTGTGGGCGCGGATGCTCGGCCTCGACGCGGACCGGATCGGCCGGCGCGACCACTTCTTCGACCTCGGCGGCTCCTCGCTGTCCGCCGTGAAGCTCGCGGTCGCCCTCGACCGCGTCGTGTCCCTCAAGGACGTCATCCGACACCCCGTGCTGGCCGATCTCGCCGGCCTGATCGACAGCAGGCCGACACCGAACGAGCCGGCGGACGACGGACGCAACGTCGCCCTCGCCTGCCGATACGCCTGATTGATCCGATCCGAGTCCCTCACACGAGAAAACCGGACAAGAGGAGATCGCGATGTCGTCCCCACACCTGGCGCCACCGCTCGACGTCGAGCTGCGCCCCGGTCGGACCCCGCTCCTGCACGTCGAACCCACCGCCGACGCCGCGGCCTGGACGGCCCAACACCGGGACGGGCTACGGGGCGTGGTGGCGCAGCACGGCGCCGTTCTCGTCCGCGGCCTCGGCCTGCGCGACGCCGCGGGCGCAGCGGCCGTGTTCCAGAACCTCGGCACCGGCCTGATGGCCGAGCGGGAGGCGTTCGCGCCGCGCAGGCCCTACGTCGAGGGCGTCTACTCGTCGACCAAGTGGCCCGCGAACCAGCCGATGTGCATGCACCACGAGCTGAGCTACACCCTCGAGGTCCCGTCGCTGATGCTGTTCGCCTGCATCACCCCGCCGAGGGCGGGCGGCGTCACCGGGGTGGCCGACTCGACGGCCGTGCTGAACCAGCTGCCCCCGGACCTGGTGCAGCGGTTCGCGCGGGAGGGCTGGACGCTGGTCCGCAACTACAACGACGAGATCGGCGCGTCCTACGCCGACGCGTTCGGCACGGACGACCGGGGCGCCGTCGAGGCCTACTGCCGGGCCAACGCGATCGGGTTCGAGTGGCGGCCCGACGGCGGCCTGCGCACCTGGCAGCGACGCCACGCCCTCGTCGGGCACCCCGCCACCGGGCAGGCGTGCTGGTTCAACCAGATCGCCTTCCTGAGCGAGTGGACGATGGACCCGGACGTGCACGAGTACCTCGCGGAGGCCTACGGCGCCGACGGCCTCCCGTTCACCACCTGGTTCGGCGGCGGTGAACCGGTGGGCGCGGACGTCGTCGAGCTGCTCAACCAGGTCTACGAGGCCAACACCCTCCGCGAGCCCTGGCAGGCCGGCGACCTGATGCTCGTCGACAACGTGCGGATGGCGCACAGCCGGGAGCCGTACGAGGGGGAACGCGAGGTCGTCGTCGGCATGAGCGCCCCGCTGCGCATGCCGGTGCCGGGGGCCGACCAGTGAGCGAGCGGCAGCGAGCGAACCAATGTCACAGCGCCTGCGCGAAGCGCCGGCCGAGCGGCAGCGAGGCCGTGCGGTGAGCGAGCGGCAGCGAGGCCGTGCGGTGAGCGAGCGGCAGCGAGGCCGTGCGGTGAGCGAGCGGCAGCGAGGCCGTGCGGTGAGCGGGGTGCCGCCGTTCGCGGTGATCTCGGGTGCCCAGGTCCAGCGCGCGCTGCAGGGCGGGGAGAAGCGGGTGGTGGAGCTCGTCGAGGCCACCTACCGGCTGCACGGCGCAGGCGACTCGGTGAACCCGCCGTCGTACTTCCTGCGGTTCCCGGACCGCCCGACGGCCCGGATCATCGCGCTTCCCGCGTCGATCGGCGGGGGGATCCGGGTGGACGGCCTGAAGTGGATCTCCAGCTTCCCGGAGAACGTGGCGGCAGGCGTCCCGCGGGCCTCGGCGGTGCTGATCCTCAACGACCACGACACCGGCTACCCGTTCGCCTGCCTGGAGAGCTCGATCATCAGCGCCACCCGGACGGCCGCGTCGGCGGCGCTGGGGGCCGACCGGCTCACGCGGGGGCGGGCGCGGCCGACGCGTGTCGGGTTCGTCGGGACGGGGCTGATCGCCCGCTACATCCAGACGTTCCTGGCGGGCACCGGCTGGTCGTTCGACGAGGTCGGCGTGCACGACCTGTCCGCCGAGAGCGCCGCGGGCTTCCGCGGTCACCTGGAGCGGTCCGGGGTGGCGGGGCGCATCACGGTGCACGACAGCATCGAGCGGCTGATCCGGTCGTCCGACCTGGTCGTCTTCGCCACCGTGGCGAGCACGCCGCACGTCCACGAAGTGTCGTGGTTCGCGCACAACCCGGTGGTGCTGCACGTGTCCCTGCGCGACCTCGCGCCGGAGATCCTGCTCGCGTCGACCAACGTCGTCGACGACGTCGAGCACTGCCTCAAGGCGGACACGTCGCCGCACCTGGTCGAACAGCTCACCGGGAACCGCGAGTTCCTGGACGGCACGCTCGACGACGTGATGGCCGGTCGGGTGCGCATCCCGGTGGACAAGCCGGTGGTGTTCTCCCCGTTCGGCCTCGGCGTGCTCGACCTCGCCGTGGGCAAGCACGTCTACGACGAGGTGGCCCGCGCCGGCGACCTGCACGTCGTCGACGGCTTCTTCCACGACCTGAGCCGTCACGGATGACGGTGCAGCGGGTCGTCGCCGCGGTCCTGCTGGCGCTCGGGCCGCTGTTGTCGGGTGCCGGCAGCGCGGCCGGGGCGCTGGGCGGGACGCAGGTCGTGATCGAGCCCGACCACGTCGAGCCCGGTGCCCGCGACGTCACGCTGGTCTTCCGCATGACCGGCGGCGACCCGGCGGCCCCCGCCACCGGCTTCCGGCTGCTCCTGCCCACCGGGCGGCCCCTGGTCGGCGTCACGGCGGCGGACCCGCCGGGATGGACGGCGCAGCTCACCACGTCCACGCTCCCGGCGCCCGCCCCGAGCGCGGACGGCCCCGTGACGGAGACCGTGTCGGCAGTGGAGTGGACGGCCACGGCCCCCCGGGACGCCGAAGCGGTGGACTTCACCATGCACGTGGACCTGATGCCGGAGGGCGCGGGCCCGGTCCGCATCCGGGCGGCCTGCACGGATGCGGCCGGGACCACGGTCGAGTGGACCAACACCTGGGCCGAAGGCGGCCCCAAGCCGGCACACGACGCGCTGAAGCTCGCGCTGGGGACCGCGCCCCGCCCCGTGCTGACACCGGTGGAACACGCCGACCACCACGGCGAGGCGACCGCGGCGCCCCGAACACGCGCCGCTACCCCAGGAGGCATGGCAACGCTCCTGGCAGCAGCAATAGCAGCAACGGTGGCCCTGACAACCTTGCTGAAGGCCTTGTCCAACCGCCAACACCGCCACCTCGACCGCAGTATGGCTCCATAGTGCTGTTTTAGGGGCGTCGAAAACAGCACTATGGCTCCATAACACTCAGTTGGGGATCCCTCCCCTTACCGTCCCCAGCAATCTCTGTGTGTTGCGTAGCAGGGGGGCCGTCACGAAGATCACGCGCCAGTCCAGGGCGTGGACGCGGTTCAGGCGGTCGCGGTCGCGGTTCAGCGCCCACGTTTCGCCGTCGCGCCAGTCGCCGTCGTACTCGATCGCGAGCTTGTGCTCCGGGAGCGCGAGATCGACTCGGGCGATGCGGCCGGTCTCGTCCTCGATCCAGTACTGGGGCACCGGATCGAGGCCGTCCAGCACCAGGTGGACCCGCAGCTTCGACTCCGGCAGGGACTCGGCGCGCGCATCGGTGAGCTCGAGGGCGCGCCGCGCGAGCACGATCCCGTTGTCGGAACGCTCCCCCAGCATCCGCGTGACCACCGCTGGATCGATCTTCCCGGCGCGCAGCACGGCATCCATGTCGGCGACCGCGTCGGGCAACGGCCGGGCGAGCAGCAGGTCGAGTGCCATGCGGAGAGGCGTGGCGATCCGCCCGCCCGCCCACGGCTCCCACTCGTCCGGTGCGATCTCCGTCCGCCGGACGTCCACACCGCTGCGCCGCCCGAGCCGCGCCTCCAACGGCGCCAGGACCTGCACGTCGTCCTCCGGCCAGCACAGGCGCACCCCGCGCACGGTGGCGGCCGACCGGCCGGTGATCACGGTGCCCGGCGGTAGGGCCATCGCGAGCGCGCGGCAGCGCAGCTCGTGGGTGACCCTGGTACCGGACGACGTGTAGATGTCCCGGCAGAGCCTGAGGACACCGGTTCCACGCAGCTGCGCGGACGTGAGAAAGCCGCGCGAGACGGCCTCGGACCCACGAAACAGCAAGGGCAGCGGAGGAAGAGCCACGAGAGAAAGCTGCAGGAAGAAGGGAAGATGGTCAAACGACCATCCACAAGCCATCCACAGGTAGCGTTGTGGAGCCATACTGCTGTTTTCAAGCCCGTCAAACAGCGCTATGGCTCCATAGTGCGGTTCGTGCATTCGGTGCGTAGTTTTTGGTTGGTGTTGCGTATCGTGTCGCGGGTTGTCTTTGTTGTCACCAGGACGTACGTGTCCGTCATCTGGCGGACCCGGGTCTTCGTTCGCGTGCGGGTCGTTTCCAGCTGTCGCTTGCGTTCGCCGCTCAGCGTGGCGCCGCCCAGGAGGAGGGCGGTGGTGAGGGCGCCGGTCACGATCACCCACGCCGGCAGGTGCACGCCGGCGAAGCGGGGCAGGATCAGCGCCATCATCAGGCCGCCGTACCCGGACATCAGAATGCTCCGGCCGCGCGTCGCCAGGGGGCGGCGGAAGCCCTGCGGTGCGTCCCGGGCCGGGAGGTGGCCGAAGGGGTCGGGCAGGTCGGGAGGGGTGGGGCGGGGCAGCGGTTCGCCGCCGAGCTCCCGGTCGAGTGCTGCCGTGACGTCCGCGGTGCGGTCGGCCAACAGGGCGAACGTCTGCTCGCACTCGTAGGTGAGGCGGGCGCGCAGCCACGTCTCGATGGCGGTCCAGTCCCGCGTGGGGTCGCTCGCCTCCACGACGCCCTCCGCGTCGGCGACGGCGGCGCGGACGCGGCTGCGCAGGTCGAAGTCGACGTCGGAGGACGCGGCGGCCATGCCGTCGGCGAGCACCTGCTGCCAGCGGGCGCGGTCGGGGACGGTGCGTGGCCGGCGTGCGGGGCGGGGGGCGGCCTGCTCGGCGATGTCGTCGAGGCGCCGGGCGAGTGCGGGGATGCCGGAGGCGGCCGCGAGGTCGAGGTCGCCCGTGGCGACGGCGCGGTGGTGCATGTCGACCGACACCGCGAACGGCGCGACGGTGGCGCCGACGGCCCGCAGCCGATCGAGGTCGGCGTCGACCACCTCCCGCCACCCGGGGTGCCGGTCGAATCCGGTGAGGGCGAGCAGGATGCGGGGGGAGCGGTGGCGCAGGGTGTGTGCCAGGTCGAGCTCGGCGGCCCCGATGACCTGTGCCGCGGGGGCGAGGAGCACGACGGCGTCGACCGCGGCGCCCAGGGGGCCGCCGGGTTGGCCTCCGGTGAACGTGACGCCGCCGGACCCGGCACGCAGCAGGGCCGCGGCGAGCGCGGTCCGGTCCTGCTGCGTGCCGCCGGCAACCTGCACGGTGACCGATGGGCCCGGGTGGGCTCGTCGAGATCCCGGCACGGGCTGCGCGTTCATGTTCTCGATCCGAGGCCGGTGCGAGGATCAGGCGTACTCGTAGTCCTCGCAGTCCTCGTCCTCGTGGTCGACCTCCTCCTGCTCGTCCTCGTCCGACTCCTCGGTCTCGTCCTCCCAGTCGACGTCCTCGTACTCGTCGTCGCAGTAGTCCGACATGTGCTCCACCTTTCGGTAAACGGGCTGCGGGACGTGTTTCCGCAGTTTCTGCCCATGTCGAGAATGGCGGTTCGCGGGCGTCGACAACACCGAGTGGACCCCACGGCGCGGGGAGTTGGCACCCGTTCGCGGGTTGGGGTGAACCCTCCTCCAGGCCGGGCCGGACGTGGGCGAGCCCGGCCGCGCGGGAGGCGGCCGGGCTCGTGGGAGGGTCGGAACGGGTCCGGGATCCGGGGTGACGGCGCTGGTCAGGCGGCCACTCCGGCGCCGATCAGGGCGCGCCCGGACGCGGTGAGCAGCGCCGGCCCCGGCTTCGGGGAAGGGACGATCAGGCCTGCGGCGGCGAGGCGCGAACCGGCGAACTGGTCGGCGAAGTACATGCCGTCGACGACCAGTGCACCGCCGGCCGGGGAAATCCGGCACCGGCCGGCGGCGACGGCCCGGAGAACGGCACGATCACGATTGCTGAGGGGTGCGGCGGTGGTGCTCATCGTCGTTCTCCTTCCGGTCCGGCAATTTCTTCCGACCCGTGAAGGATGCTCCCCTGATCTTCGGCGATACATGGCGCCTGCCCTACGGAACCGGCGGGCCGACCCGCCATTCCGGGGTGGGGCGGACCCCACCGGATCAGCCGGCGAGGTTCAGCAGCGTGAGCGTGCCGTCGTCGAGGTTGGTGACGTAGCCGGTCCTGCCGTCCGGGTTCACCGCCACCGACGTGGGCGACGCGCCGGTCGGGATGGTGGCCGTCACGGTCATCGTGTCGACGTTGATCACCGAGACGGAGTTGCCCTCGACGTTGGCGGTGTAGGCGAACCGGCCATCGGGCGCCCAGGTGATGTCCTGTGGCTTCCTGCCCACCGGGATCCTCGCCACGACCTGCTCGGTGTTCGTGTCGATCATCGTGACGGTGCTGGAGTCGTAGTTGACGTTGGCCACGAGCGGCCGGGTCGGGTGCACCGCCACGCTGTGCGGGCTGACGTCGACGGGGACCTCGGCGATCACGGTGTTGTTCGACGTGTCGAGCACCGACACGAGGTTGGACTCGTGGTTGGCGATGTAGGCGCGCGTGCCGTCCTTCGAGAAATCGATCCAGTGCGGGTTGGGGGCCACCTTGATCTCGGTCGTGACCTGGTTGGTGGCGGTGTCGATCAGGGACACCGTGCCGGAGTCGTGGTTGGGCACGTACAGCCATTTCCCGTCGCGGCTCACGGCGGCGAGGTAGGGCCTGGTGCGGACCGGGATCGTGGCGACCATCGAGTTGCTCGTGGTGTCGAGCACGCCGACGGCGGCGATCGTGCGGGCGTCGTCCCAGATGCTGACGTAGATGGTCCTGCCGTCCGGTGAGAACGAGAGGAACTGCGGTGGGCCCGCTGCCACGGGGATCGTGGCCGTGACCCGGTTCACCGCGGTGTCGAGGACCGTGACGACGCCGGCGGTCCGGTTCGCGACGTAGGCCTGCCGCCCGTTGGGTGAGACGACGACGAACCCGGAGGTGGCCCCGGCCGGAACGGTGGGGCCGAGGGACGGCACCGGCACGCTCGAGGCGGGAGCGGCGGGGGACGGCGGCACGGCTGCCGCCGGCGGGGGTGCGGCGGCCGCCGCAGGCCCGGGCACGGCGGCCGGTTGCGCGGCGGGCGCCTGCTGGGCCGCCCGGAGCTGGTCGATCGCGACGTACCCGACCCCGCCGACCACGGCGAGCAGCGCGACCACCGCCGCCACGACCAGCAGGACGCGGTTGCTGCTGCCCCGGTCGCCGTCCAGGACGGGGGGAGCCGGTGGGCCGGTGGGCGGCCCGGCGGGCGACCGGTCCTGGGTCGTACCCGGAGCGCCGAACCCCGGGTGCGCGGCGGGCACCGGCATGGGCGGTTGGGTTCCGGGCTCGGCCATCGGAGGCGGTGTGCGGAACGCCGGTGCGGGCCCCGCGTCGAGCACGTGGGGGACGGCGGGCGCGCCCGCCTCGTCCGGGACGATGTTCGGGAACTCGGTGACGGGTGCGGCCGGGGCCCCGGCGGCGGCACTGCTGCGCGTGGTGCTCGCACCGGCGCGCGCGAGCGTGGCCGCCCCCAGCGCGACGGCGTACTTCGGATGCGCGTCGACCACCGTCGGCCGGCCCAGCTCCTCGGAGATCATCCGCGCCACCAGTGGGATGCGCGACGATCCTCCGACCAGCAGCACGGCGGAGAGCCGGCTCGGGTCGACCTGGGCGGAGCGCAGCGTGCGCACGAGGGTGCCGATCGTCGACTCGATCGGCGCCCGGATCATGTCCTCGAACTCGGCCCTCGTCAGCCGCACGTCGAAGTGCCGGTTCGGCAGGAACACCGGGATGGTCGTCTCGGTGTCGATCGAGAGCGCTTCCTTGGCCAGCACGCAGTCCTGGTTCAGGCGGGCGAGCGCGACGCCGGTCTGCGGGTCGCTCATGTCGAGCTCGCTCAGCGCACCTCCCGCGACGTAGTTGACGTGGGAGAGGATGGACTCGTCGAAGTCGACGCCGCCGAGGCGTTCGATCCCCTCGGGGACGCCGAGGATCTCGATGCCACCCGGGTGCTTGCGCAGCACGGTGGCGTCGAACGTGCCGCCGCCCAGGTCGTACACGGCGATGATCTCGCCGTCCGACAGCTGCCGGGACGCGGCGTAGTGCGCCGCAGCGGCCTCCGGCTCGGTGACCATCCGCGGCGCCGTGAGCCCCGCGACGTGGGGGACCTCGTCGAACAGCTCCCGCCGGAACGGCCCCCAGTTGGCCGGGTGGGTGAGCACCACGCTGTCCGGCTTGGTGCCCTCGGTCTCGGTGACCCGGGTGAGGACGTCGTGCAGCAGGGAGCCGAGCAGCACGGTGACCGCGTACGGCGTGCCCCCGAGCATCACCGGCGTGGGGTCGCCGAGGCGGCGCTTGAACTCACGCCCGATCCGCTCCGGGCTGCTCACCGCCCGGCGGGCGGCCGCGTCCCCGGAGACGAGGGCGCCGTCCTCCCGCAGGTACACGACGGCGGGTGTCACCACCGTGCGGTCGCCGAGGGTGAACATCTCGATTCCGGTGTCCGTGGCCAGTGCGGCTGCGACGAACGTCGTTCCGAGGTCCACCCCGAGGTGATAGCCCACGTCTCCTCCCACCATCGGGTCTCGTGTCTGCCCCGTCGCCGCCCGGGGGCCGGCTATTACCGTTCTGGCCGAATTCCGGGCGAACAAGGGGGACAGCCCTACCCGAGGTGGGGTGCGCCCCATTCACTGATACGCGCTGTCGCCGGACGATGACTGCATGATGCTCGAGCCAGCGCAGCGCGCCGGCGACGCTCCCCGCACGGCCTCCGAGCAGGGCCCGTCTCCCGAACCGCCGCAGTCCCCGTCCCCGTCCCCGTCGCCGTCCGCCGATCCCGGCACCCGGCTGTCCGCCCCCACCAAGGAGGCCCGCCTCCGCACCGAACGCGAGCGGTGGTGGCTGCGCCGCAGCCTGGAGCGGCAGTTGCACGACGGCGCGGCACTGCGGATCTCCGCGCTCACCCTGCAGCTCGGGCTGCTGCGCCACCGCGCCGCCAAGGCGGAGTGCGACCTGCAGGGTTACATCGACGGCTTCCAGGACGAGCTGCATGCTGTGCTGCAGGAGCTGCGCGACGTCTCCGGGAAGATCTACCCCCCGCTGCTCGACGAGGCGGGCCTCGGAGCGGCCCTGCGCGAGGTGGCCGAGCAGATGGACGTGCCGGTGCGGGTGGACGCCCCCGAGGACCGCTTCGGACCCGCGGCCGAGGGCGCCGCCTACTTCGCGGTGGTCGGGTGCCTGGAGACCGTGCCTCCCGGCTCGCCCCGCCTCGACGTCGTCGTGCGGCGCGAGGACCGCACGCTGGCCGTGGACGTCGTCGGCGTCGAGCAGCGCCACGCCGACGCGATGCTCGGGGCCGTCCGGCGTTTGGACGGTGCGATCGACGTGGCGGGTGGACCGGACGCCACAACCATCACGATGAGGATCCCATGCGAGTAGCGCTTGCCGAGGACGGTGCACTGTTCCGCGAGGGACTGGTCATGCTCCTGGAGGCGGCGGGGCACGAGGTCGTGGGCTGCACCGCCGACGGCGACTCCCTCGTCGAGCTGCTGCGGGAGGAACCCGCGGACATCGCGATCCTCGACATCCGGATGCCCCCCGAGCCGGACGGCGGCCTGGTCACCGCGGAACGCCTGCGCACCTCGTACCCGGGCATGGGGCTGCTGTTCCTGTCCCACTACGCCGAGTCGCACTACCTGATGCGCATCCTGCAGATCGGCACCGAGTCCGTCGGCTACCGCCTCAAGGAGAAGGTCGGGAGCGTCGACGTCCTCAGCGACACGCTCTCCCGGATCAGCGGCGGTGAGATCGTCATCGAGCCGGTGCTCGCCAGGCGGCTGGTGGAGCGGCCGCGCGGGGAGCGGAAGGGGATCATCTCCACGCTGTCCGAGCGCGAGCTCGACGTGCTGCGCCTCATGGCCGAGGGGCGGTCGAACAACGGCATCGCCGGGCAGCTGTTCGTCACCCCGAAGGCGGTCGAGAAGCACATCGCCAGCATCTTCGGGAAGCTGAACCTGCAACCCGACACCACGGAGCACCACCGCAGGGTGCTGGCCGTGCTCACCTACCTGCGCTCGCAGCGTGACGGCGACTGACGCCCATCGATGGCCCGCACTAGCCCGTCCGCCCGATTGGCCTCCGTCGCCCTGGCACATAACGTGACGTCGCTGGGGCACCACCACTACCCGATCGGGCGCGGATCGGCGGCGCGATGAGTCGGACGAGCGTGGCGCGGTCGCTGCGGGCACTGCTGGTCGCCTGCGGCGTCGCAGTCGTGCTCGTCGTCGTGGTCAACTGGTCGGCGCGGGTGGTGGGCCACGGCGCGCTCGAGGTGCTGACGCCGTTCGTCGCGGTGGTCGTGGCGGCGGTGGGGCTCGGGGCCGTCCAGCCGTGGATCGACAGCATCGTCGAGCGGGTCACCCACCACCGCGAGGTCACGCCGTACTCGTCGCTCGCGGCGGCCGCGGCGCGCATCCGCGGGGGAGCGCTGGAGAAGGCGTTGCCGGGGCTCGCACAGGTGCTCGCCGACGGCACCGGCGCCACCAGGGCGGTCGTGTGGCTCGCCGTCGGCGACCGGCTGGTGGCCGCGGCGGAGTGGCCGCACCTGGGCTCCAGCCGCGGCCCCGACACCGTGGAGAACCTGGCGGTGCTGCTCGCGAGACCGGAGGTCGACCACGTCGTCCCGGTGCTGGACGGCACGATCCTGCGCGCGGCGCTCACGATCACCAAGCCCGGCGCGCCCATCACCCCCGGCGACCAGGAGCTCGTGCGGGACGTCGCCAACGGTGCTGCGCTGCTGCTGCGCGGGGTGGCGCTCAACGCCGAGCTCGCGGAGCGGGTGCGCCGTGCCGACGACCTCGCCCGGGAGCTGCACGCGTCGCGGCAACGCCTCGCCCGGGCCCGGGAGGTGGAGCGCAGGCGCCTGGTCATGGAGCTGGGCAACGCCACGAGCATCCGGCTGGCCGCCCTGCGGGCCGACGTCGCGGCCGCGGGCGCGGAGCTCGGCCGCTCCCCCGAGGACGTGGAGTCGGCGCAGCGGGCGCTCGCGCACGCCCGGCTCGCGCTCGACGAGCTCCTCGCCCGGTTCCGCCTGATCGCCCGCGGGGTCTACCCCGCCGTGCTGCGCGACCAGGGTCCCGCCGCGGCGCTCGACGAGGTGGCGGCCGACCTGCCGCGGCCGGTGCGGCTGTCCGGTGACCTGGGCGGCCGGCTGGACTACGAGATCGAGTCCGGCGTGTACTACGTCGTCGCCGCGGCCCTGGGAGTGCTCGCGGGCCGCCCGGACGAGGGCGAGCTGCTCGCACACCTCGACCGCGCCGACGCTCACGTGGTGGTGAGCATCGAGGACCCGGCGGCCGCGGTGAACCCGGAAGCGCTCGCCGGCGCGCTCGCCGACGAGGGCGAGCGGCTCGCGGCGCTCGGCGGTGACCTCACGATCACGACGGACGCCGGGACGCCCGAGTCCGCCGGTTCGGGCTCGGTCCGGTTGTGCGTACGGCTGCCCGACCGGCTCGAACCGGTCGTCGGCAGCAGCGTCGGCGCCGAACTGAGGACCTCGTGACCGCCGTCGCCGCGAGGCCCCGTCGCGGCGGGCTCGTGCTGGCCGCGTACGCGGCGTTCCTGCTGGTCTGTGGCGTGCTGTCGCTGGCGTCGCTCGGTGTCGGCGTCGTCGCGTGGGTCGCCGCCCGCGACCCGGCGGTTGCCGCGACCCTCGCCATCTCCGCCGCCGCAGGCGACCCGTGGGCGCAGGGCATCCTCGCGACGGCACAGGCCGGCTGGCCCACGGCACAGGGCGCCCTCGACTACGCGATCAGCCTGCTCGCGCTCGGCGTCGCGGGCGCGCTCGTCGCGCGGAAGGAGACGCGATCGAGCTGGTCCACCCGGCTGCAGGTGCTCGCGCTGGTCGGGTCGGCCGGCGGCTTCAACCTGCAGGCCCACGCCACGGCCATGGGGGTCGAGACGGCCCTCGGGCTGCACCTCGGCCCGCTCCACCAGTTGCTGCACCAGGGCGTCCCGGGTGTCGCCTACATCCTCGCGCTGCTCGTGTTCCCGGTGGAGCGCGAGCCCCGTCCCGTCCGGACGGTCCGCACCGTTCTGGTGCTCGCCGCCTGCGGCACGCTGCTGCTCGTCGGGCTCGGTACCGCACTGCCGCACGCCGTCAGCGGCGTGCTGCTGCTCGGTTTCCTCGGGCCGATCGTCGGGGTGCTGGTCCTGCCGCGTCAGATCAGGGGTGCCCCGACGGCGACGGCGCGCACCCAGGCGCGGTTGCTGTTCAGCGTGGTGGCGGTGGCCGCCGCCATCGCGATCGTGCTCGCCGGGATCACCCTGCTGATGTGGGCGACGGGGTTGGGCGACCTGCTGCTCCTGGCCGACCCGACCGCCGGTGTGGGCGGGCCTCCCGGCGGCGAGCCGACCGCGCTGCTGTTCTGGTTCTCCCGGCTCGCCAGCGTCTCGATCGCCGGCGCGGTGTTCGTGGCGACCCGGCCCGGCGGACTGTGGAACGTCGAGCGCCTGTTCAGCCGCGGGCTCGCGGCAGGGCTCACGGCGGCCCTGGTCGGTGGCGGCTACTGCGCGGTGATCAGCACGACGAGCCTGGCGTTCGCGGAGGGCGCGCTCCTGCCCACCCTGCTCGCGACCGTCCTCGCGGCGGTGGCGCTGCGCCCCGCCTACATCTGGGCCGAACGGTGGACCGACCGGCTCCTCTTCGGCACCCGCCCCACCCCGTACAGCGTGCTCGCCGGGATCACGGCGTTCTCCCGCGTCACCGCGACCGACGCGCCGGACCTGGCGCGCGTCGCGGAGGCCGTCGGGCGCGGGCTGGGAGCCGCCACGTGCCGGCTCACGGTCACCCGCCCGGGGCTGCGGGACCGCAGCTACACCTGGAGCGAAGGGTCCGCGCGTGCTCATGACGAGCTCGTCGAGGTGGTCGTCCGGCACGGGACGGAAGCCATCGGCACGATCGCGGTGGACTACGACGCCGTCGCCGGCCTGCAGCAGCAACGGCAGCACCTGCTGGAGGACGTCGCCGAGAGCCTCGGCGCGGTGCTGCAGGCCAGCCGGTACGGCATCGAGCTGGAGCGGCAGCTGCGGGCCGCCCTCGCCCACGCCAGTGAGCTCGCCGCGTCCCGGCGCGCCGTCGTCGCCGAGATGGACGGGGAGCGGCGGCGCATCGAGCGGGACCTCCACGACGGGGCGCAGCACCACCTCGTGTCGCTGCGGCTCGCGCTCGGTCTGGTGGAGCACCAGGTGTCCATGGCCCAGTTCGTCAAGGCGCGGGAACGGCTCGCGCAGGTCTGCGGCCAGATCGACGTGGCCGAGTCGGTCCTCGCGGAGACGGCCATGGGGGTGTCGTCGCCGCTGCTGGCCGAGCTGGGGCTCCTGCGGGCGCTGGAGAAGGAGCTGGCGGGCGGCGAGCCGCCGGTCGCCGTGGATGCGAGCGGCGTGGCCGGGGACCGGTTCCCGGACGACGTCGAGTCGGCGGTGTACTTCTCCTGCCTGGAGGCGGTGAACAACGCGCGCAAGCACGCCGAGGGTGCCCCGATCGCCGTCCGCCTGTGCACCGAGGACGGCCGGCTGCGTTTCACCGTGCGGGACGACGGCCCGGGCTGGGACCGGAGCGGCGTGACCGGCTCCCCGGGCCGGGGCCTGCGCAACGTCGGCGTCCGGATCTCCACGGTGGGCGGGGAGATCGACGTGCGGTCGGCCCCCGGGAAAGGCACGACGGTGGAGGGCTCGGTGCCCGTTCCACGGCCCGCCGCGGCGGTCGTCGACGGCGCCCCGGAGGTGGCCCAGCCCCTCATCGAGCAGGTCCGCGATGCTGTGCGGGAGGCGCGGGAGCGCTATCGCAGCACCGCGCGCACCGACGCCGTGCGCGTGCTCGCCGAGCGGCTCGAGGCGCCGTCGCGGATCGGGGTGGCGGGTGACGGGTCGGCGACGCTCGCGGCGCTCGGGACGGACGGGGTGGCCGGCCTCGTCGACGTCGCGGCACCGGCGGCACCGCCCGCCGACGCCTTCGTCGTGCTGCTGCGGCTCGACCCCGCAGGCGGCGTGCTCCTGCCCGGCCGGCCGTTCGGGTCCGCGTGGCATCGCCCCGCGCACGCGGTCGGGGCCCTCCTGGTGGACGGGCCCGTGGACGAGGCGGCGCAGCGGGTGGCGATCGAGTGCGCGGCGGTGGCCGACGTGCGGCGGCTCTGCCACGTCGTCGTCCCCGTGGCACCCCCGTTCGCGCAGGCGGGGGTCCGGCTGTCCGACGAGCAGTTCCGGGCGTTGCAGGCCCGGGCCGAACGCGACGCCGAGCCCGTGGCGGTCGGCACCGGACCTGCGGGGGAGGCGCCCGTAGGGGGTCCTGGTGCGGCGCCGTCCGGGGTCGAGCGTCGCGTCCCGTTCGAAGGTGCGGTCGTGGGGGTCGCCGTCGCCGAGATCCGGTCCGGGCGGGCCCCGACCCGGCAGGCACTCGCGGCCGCGCTCGTGCAGGACAGCGGCCTGCCCGTGTTGCGCGAGCTGGTGGCGGAACGGCTCACCCGGCGCGCGGACGCGTTCCGGTCGCGCGCGGTGTTGCTGGCCCTGGAGGACCTGGTGCGGCACGAGCCGCCGCCGGTCGGTGGCGACGGGCTGCGCTACCGGCTGGACCGGATCCGTTCCGCGGCGTTCGAGCTCACGGAGCTGGACGTCGTCGACGCGGTGCGGGCCGGCGAGCTGGAGCTCCCGGCCGGCGAGCGCTCCGCCGTCGAGCGACTGCTCGGGGCCGCGGGCCCCGATCCCCGTACCCGGCTCGGGCTCGCGCCGGATGCGACGCCGCAGGAGGTCGCGCAGGCGGCGGCCGAGCAGCTGGCCCGGTGGCAGCGCCACGCGGCGAACCCGCTCGCCGGGGTCGACCTGCGGAAGGCGGCCGCCGTGCTGGTGCAGGCGTGCGAGCGGGTGCTCGTGGGTGTGGCCGAGCTCGACCCGTGACGCCTTCCGGACCGATACTGTCCGGAAGGGTCCGTAGCGTCGCCGGCATGAACGCGATCGAGAACGTGAACGGGCCGGTGTTCCGGCCCGACGACGACGGGTTCCACGGGGAGCTCTCCGGTTACCAGGTGGCGCACCCGCACCGGCCGGACCTCGTCGTCGGCGCGACGAGCGCGGACGACGTCCGGGCGGCCGTCCGGTACGCCGCCGATCACGGGCTGCCGGTGGCGGTGGAGACCAGCGGCCACGGGCGCGGGGTGCCGCTCCCGGGCGGCGTGCTGATCACCACCCGGCGGATGGACGGCGTCCGCATCGACCCGGTGACCCGCGTGGCGCGGGTCGAGGCGGGCACCCGCTGGGCGCAGGTCGTCGAGGCGGCCGCCGAGCACGGGCTGGCCCCGCCCAGCGGTTCCTCGCCGGAGGCGGGCGTCGTGGGCTACACGCTCGGCGGCGGCATCGGCGTGCTCGCCCGGGAGCTGGGGTGGGCGAGCGACCGGGTCCGCAGCATCGACCTCGTCACTGCCACCGGTCCGCGGCACGTCACGGCCGAGTCGGACCCGGAGCTCTTCCGGGCGCTGCGCGGGGCCGGGCACGGCCTCGGCGTCGTCACGGGGATGGAGATCGAGCTCGCGCCGGTCGGCCGCATCTACGGCGGCGCGCTGTCCGTCGCGGGCGAGCACGTGCCGGCCCTGCTCGCCGCGTACCGCGAGTGGACGGCCGGCCTGCCCGACGGGCTCACGTCGTCGATCGGGGCGCTGCCCTACCCCGACCTGCCGATGGTGCCCGAGCACCTGCGGGGGCGCTACATCGCGCAGGTCCGGATCGCCTGGACCGGTTCGGCGGCGGAGGGGGAGCGGCTGGTCGCACCCCTGCGCGCAGCCGTGCCGACCACCGGCACGCTGGGCGAGCTGCCGTACACCCGGGCCGCGGCGATCTTCAACGAGCCGGCCGACCCGCACCCCTACACCGGTACGAACGCCATGCTGCGCGCGCTCGACCCCGCCGTGCTGGACGCCGCGCTCGGCATCACCGGGCCCGGCGCGCCGGTCATGTGCGTGCTGAGCCTGCGCCACCTGGGCGGGGCGCTGGCCCGCCCGCCCGCCGTGCCGGACGCGGTGGCGCACCGCGACGCCCCCTACCTGCTGCAGGTCCTCTCGCTGGTGGACGGCACCGACGTGCCCGGCCGCCTGCACCGGGAGCTGATGGACGCGGTCGCGCCGTGGACGGCGGGAACCACCCCGAACTTCCGCTTCGGCGAGCGGGCGGCGAACGACTGGCCGATCGAGGTGGCGGGCCGGGCGGAGCTGATGTCGGACCTGGACCCGAAAGGTGTGTTCTGGTGAAGCGGGCGCCGGGGAGCGAACGGCACATTCGCTCGCACCGGCCGAGCGAGCCAGGGTGCCGCTCGCTCGGTGGCGCCTACCCGTACAGGGTCACCTTCACCTCGCGGCCCGCTTCCAGGCCCGTTGCCGGTTCGTTCACCACCACGTAGCCGTCGGCGCGGGTGAGCACCGACAGGAGCGCCGAGGGGCCGAAGATCGGTTCGGCCTCGCCGTCCCGCAGAGCGACCTGCACCACGTCCAGCCGGCCCGCCGCCGACGGGAGGTCGCGGGCGAGGCGGGCGCGCGTGGACGGTTCCGGGGGCGGGGTGGCGCAACCGGCCAGCCGCCACACCAGCGGCACCCCGACCAGCCGGAACACCACCAGCGCCGACAGCGGGTTGCCGGGCAGGCCGACCACGGGCACGCCGGAACACTCGGCGAGCAGCGTCGGCTTGCCGGGCTTGATGGCGAGGCCGTGGCACCAGACATCGCCGAGGGCGGCCACGGCGCCCGCCGTCTCGTCGCGGGCGCCGACCGACGAGCCCGCGGAGACGACCACCAGGTCGGCCCCCGGGAGGACCTCGCGCAGGCGGGCCTCCAACGCGCCCGGATCGTCGGAGACGATCCCGGCGACCACCGGGTCACCACCCGCGTCCCGGACGAGCCCGGCCAGCGCGGAGGCCGTGGCGTCGCGCACCTGGCCGGGGAGCAGCGCCGGGGTGTCCGGCGGCACGACCTCGTCGCCGGTTGAGACGATCACCACGCGCGGCCGGGCGTGCGCCGGCACCGTGGTGACGCCCGCCGCCGCGAGCAGCCCGAGGTCGGGGGCACGCAGCGGCCGCCCGCCACGTACGAGCGCATCGCCCGCCGCGACGTCCTCGTCGGCGCGCACGATCCCGCCGCCCGGTGCGACCGGCCGGGTGACCTCGATCGTCCCGGGCATCGTCTCGGCGGTGTGCTCGACCATCACCACGGCGTCGGCGCCGTCGGGCAGCACGCCGCCGGTCGGCATCCCGACCGCCCCACCCGGCCGTACGGCCACCGTCGGAGCCGCGCCCATCCGCACGGCGCCCAGCAGGTCGAGGTAGGAGGGCAGGGCCTCGGACGCGCCGTACGTGTCGGCGGCGCGCACCGCGTAGCCGTCGACGGTGGAGCGGGCGAACCCGGGCAGCGACGCCGCGGCCGGCACGGCGCCGGCGGGTACCCGGTGCAGGGCGTCGGCGAGCGGCACGTCCTCCACCGGGGTGCGCCGCGCGGGCCGGAACCCGGCGAGGGCCTCGGCGACCGTGCGGGTGGAGAAGAACTCCCTCCCGGCCGCCCGAGGCCCTTCCTTCACGGCGCCTCCTCGCTGGCGCTCGTCACCGCCGCGAAGATTCGCTGTGTCGATGGTGAGCTCGCAAGCTCGCTCACAGAGCCTCGACCTGTACCGCGCAGAACTTGAACTCCGGGATCTTGCCGACCGGATCGATCTCGTCGATGGTCAGCAGGTTGGCCGCCGCCTCCCGGAAGTGGAACGGGATGAAGACGTTGCCCAGCTGCTCGCGGTGGCTCACCCGCACCAGCAGCTCGATCGTGCCGCGCCGGGACCGCACCCGCGCCCGCTCCCCGTGCGCCAACCCGCGGTCGGCGGCGTCCTTGGGGTGCATGTAGACCTCGGCCACGGGTGAGATCGCGTCGAGCGCGAACGAGCGCCGCGTCATCGAGCCGGTGTGCCAGTGCTCGAGCAGCCGCCCCGTGTTGAGCACCATCGGGTAGCCGGCGTCGGGCAGCTCCCTGGGCGGCAGCCACTGGGCGGGCACGAGGTGGGCGAGCCCGTCGTCGGTGTTGAACCGGTCGTCGAACATGACGATCGTGCCGTCGGTGTGCTCCGGGTCGGCGTTCGGGTAGAGCTTGCCGGAGGAGCCCAGGTTGTCCCACCGCAGGTTCGCGTACGACGGCATCAGCTCGACCATCTCGTCGAACACCGTGCTCGGGTCCTCGTAGCGCCAGTCGAGCCCCACCCGCCGCGCGATGTCCTGCACGATCACCCAGTCCGGGCGGGCCTCGCCCGGTGGATCGAGAACCTTGCGCCCGAGCTGCACCCGGCGGTCGGTGTTGGTGTAGGTGCCGTCCTTCTCCAGGTACGAGGTGGCGGGCAGGATGACGTCGGCGAACTCGGCGGTCTCGGTGAAGAAGATGTCCTGCACCACGAGGAAGTCGAGCGCCGCGAGCGCCTTGCGCACCTTGTTGGTGTTGGGGTCGGACAGGAACGGGTTCTCGCCGAGCATGTACATGCCCCGCACGCCGCCCGGCTCCAGCGCCGACTTGACGATCTCGGTGACGGTCAGGCCGCGGTTGGGGTCGAGCCGCGTGCCCCAGGCCTGCTCGAACAGCTCACGCGTCGCGTCGGCGTCAACGCCCTGGTAGTCCGGGTAGAACATCGGGATCAAGCCCGCGTCCGAGGCGCCCTGCACGTTGTTCTGGCCGCGCAGCGGGTGCAGCCCGGTGCCCGGGCGGCCCACGTTGCCGGTGATCGAGCAGAGCGCGATCAGGCAGCGGGCGTTGTCCGTGCCCGTCGTGTGCTGGGAGATCCCCATCCCCCAGTAGACGACCGCGGCGCCCGCCTCGCCCCAGGTGCGGGCGACCTCACGGATGGTGTCCGCGTCGACGCCGGTGATCTGCGCGGCGCGCTCCGGCGGGTAGTCGGCCACCGTGCGGGCCAGCTCGTCGTAGTTCGACGTGCGGCCGGCGATGAACTCCCGGTCGATCAGCCCGAGCCGGATCACCTCGTGCATCAGCGCGTTGTAGAAGGCCACGTCGGTGCCCGGCTTGAGCTGCACGAAGATGTCGGCGTGCTCCGCCACCGTGGAGGCACGCGGGTCGACGTAGATCACCTTCGTGCCCCGGCGGCGGGCCTGCTTGAAGAACGAGCTCGCGACGGGGTGGTTCGCCGTCGGGTTGGAACCGGTGATGATCACGACGTCGGCGTTGGCGACGTCGCCGTAGGTCGTCGACACCGCTCCGGAGCCGACCCCCTCGAACAGGGCCGCCACCGACGACGCGTGGCACAGGCGCGTGCAGTGGTCGACGTTGTTGGTGCCGAAGCCGGTGCGGATCAGCTTCTGGAAGAGGTATGCCTCCTCGTTGGAGCACTTCGCCGACCCGAAGCCGGCGATCGCACCCGGCCCGCCCTCCGCGTGGACCTCCTTCAGGCGCCGGGCGACGAGGTCGAGCGCCTCGTCCCAGGTGGCCTCCCGGAAGTGCGGCATCACCTCGTCGTAGTCGACGAGGCCGCCCGGCTTGCGCCCGCGGTCCTTGCCCGGCCGGTTGTCCCGGCTCCCGCCGCCGCTGCGGTTGCCGCCCGATCCGGCGCGGCCCCGGTCGTTCTCGCTGTTGCGGTCACCGCGCACGTCCGCGGACAGCGGGCCCTTCGGGTACGAGGAGTCGATGCGGATCAGCGGCATCGTGAGCCGCTGCGGGGAGGCGGAGTAGTCCCAGCCGTAACGGCCCTTCACGCACAGCCTGCTCTGCGAACCCGGCTGGTCGCGGCCCTCGGCGAAGACGATCGCGCCGCGCTCGCGGTCGACGTTGTAGGTGAGCGCGCAGCCGACGCCGCAGTACGGGCACACCGAGTCGACCTGGTCCAGCTCCTCGCGGGGCCGGATCGGGATGCCACCGATGGACTTGTTCGTCAGCGCCCCGGTGGGGCAGGCCTGCACGCACTCGCCGCACGTCACGCACGAGCTCTTGCCCATGGGGTCGTTCAGGTCGAACGCGATCCGAGTGGAGTAGCCCTTGCCGGAGCGGCCGATCACGTCGTTGCCCTGCACGTCGTCGCACGCCCGCACGCAGCGGTCGCACAGGATGCACGCGTCGTGGTCCACCGCGATCACCGGGTTGGACAGGTCCGTGCCCCGCCCCGAACCGCGGGGCAGGCCGTCCGGCCCGACGACGTCGTACCCGTCAGCGAGTTCGAACAGCAGGTTGTCCCGCGTGGTGGTGTGCTTGCGGTCGTCCTCCGGGGCCGGCTGGTCCGCCATCAGCATCTCGGTCAGCACCGCTCGCGAACGCTCGACCTCCGGGGTGGAGGTCTGCACCTGCATCCCGTCCTCGCACGGCCGCACGCAGGCCGCGGCGTACACGCGGGAGCCCGTGTCGACCACGCACATCCGGCACACGCCGACCGGGTCGTACCGCTCGTTGTGGCACAACACCGGGATGTCCACGCCGACCTGCCGGGCCGCGTCGTAGATCGTGGTGCCCTCGGCGACGGTGACCTCTCGGCCGTCGATCGTGACGGCCACGGTGCGGACCGCGGTGGGTGGTTCCTGAACGGCGGTCATCGAGCTCCCCATTCGGCGGCGAACGTGGTGCCACCGAGCCTAGTTCACGTCACGGGGACTCAGCAGTGCATCTCGGCCAGCACCTCGCGCGCCGCCGTGCGGGACGCGTTCCAGCCCGTCCAGCCCTCCTCCGGTCCGGTCAGCCTCGCGGCGATGCGGGGAAGGACCTCGCAGCGCTGCTGCTCCGGCAGCCGGGCGAGGGCCGGCACCGCGTCGGCCGACAGCGTGCCCAGGTACCAGGTGTCGAGCTGACCGGTCGTCGCGTACCGGTCGACGTTGGAGGTCGCGACGAACTCGTCGGGGTCGAGGACCGCGAGCGCGAGCAGGGCCACCACTCCCGCGGCCGCCATCTCCCGGACCAGCGGCCTCGCCCGCAGGCGCAGCACCGCCCCCAGCACGAGCAGGAAGCAGGCGCCGAGCCACAGCTCGCAGGTCAGCACGACGAGCCGCAACGTCGTGAAGCCGTACGCCTCCTGGTAGAGCCACATGCGGCCCAGCGCCGAGGCGACGATCACCAGCGTGAGCGCGGCGAGCGTGGCCAGCAGGCCCCGTTTCCACGCGCGGTCGGCGCGGCTCGGGGTGGGTGCGTACCGGGAGGCGAGCAGCACGACGCCCAGCGCCAGCACGGTGACCGCGAGCAGCTGCCAGAACCCGCCGCGCGCGTACTCGGCGTAGGTGACGCCGGTGGTGCGCCGGACGTAGTCGTCCGAGCCGAAGAGCGTCGCGAACTGCACCCCGACGAACAGCCCGAAGAGCGCGACCAGCAGCCCGATCGGCAGGGCCCACTCGACGCGACGCAGCCGGGCCGGGCCGCTCGGGCGCGGTCCGGGTGGGGCCGGCGGAGCCACCAGCAGGAACCCGCAGCCGAGCACGGCGCAGGCGGCGAGCACGAACAGCACCGCCCGCGCGACGCCCGCGTCGTCGACGGTGGGCACGAGGTCGTCCAGCAGCCGGGCGAACGCCGGGTCGGCCGAGGCGAGCAGCGGCGCGAACACGGCCACCAGGCACAGCCCGACCGCAGCCGCCACCGTCGTGCGGGCGGCGTGCCCGCCGGCGCCCTGCCGCGCCGCCCAGAGCGCCCTCCCGACCCAGGGCAGCGCCCGCATCGCGGCCAGCGGAACGGCCATCGCGCTGAAGACGAGGCTGCGGAAGTGCCGCCCGGCCACCGCGATCGACGCCGCGCACGCGGCCGCGAGCAGGCAGAGCGCGATCAGCCACTCCGCGTCCCGGACGGCGCCGATCCCGACCAGGCCGACGGCGGCGAGCGCCCAGGCCCCGTCGACCGCGTACGCGCGCCGTGCGTGCGGGGTGGGGTCGAGGCGGTGCGCCTGCCGGGCGACCGCCGCCACGACGACCGCGCTCACGACCGCGGCGACGAACCAGCCGAGCCCCGGCCGCTCCAGTGGCAGCACGATCGCCGTGGTGAGTCCCGCCGCCGCGGCCGCCCCGAGCAGCAGCCGCGTGGGCGGTGTGGCCGGGGCGCGCCAGAGGGGGAAGACCTCGACGGGCGATCCCGCTGCCACCGGCCCGGGTGCCGCCACCGGCTCGACCGGCTCCGCCGCTGCCGGCGGCGCCTCGTTCACGACCGCCCCGGCAGGGTCACGCGGATGCGGCAGCCCGGGTGCCCGTTCGTCCCCGGCCCGTCGACGACGGCGATCCGCCCGCCGTGCAGGTCCACCACCCACCGGGCGATCGAGAGCCCGAGACCGGTGCCCCCGCCCACGGCCCGCTCACCGCGCGTGAAGCGGTGGAACACCCGGTCCCGTTCCTCGGGGGCGATCCCCGGCCCCTCGTCCCGCACCTCGAGCACGAGATCCCCTCCCTCTCGACGTCCGACGACGTGGACGTCCGTTCCCGGCGGCGCGTGCCGCGCCGCGTTGTCGAGCAGGTTGAGCACCACCTGGTGCAGCCGGTTGGGGTCGGCGCGCACCGAGAGCCCCGGCGGCGCGACGTCGAGCCGGAAGCCGACGTCCCGCCCGGCCACGTCGGCCGCCACCCGCGCCTCGGCCACCGCCCGGTCCAGCATCGGCACGAGCTGCACGAGCTCCGGCTGCAACGTGAGCGCGCCGGCGTCGATGCGGGACAGGTCCAGCAGCTCGCGGACGAGCGCGCCGAGCCGCTCGGTCTGGGCGAGCGCGGTGCGCAGGGTGGCCGGGTCGGGCTCGGCGACGCCGTCGGCGACGTTCTCGAGCACGGCCTGCAACGCGGCGATCGGCGTCCGCAGCTCGTGCGACACGTTGGCGATGAGCTCGCGGCGCTGCTGGTCGGCGGCGGCGAGGTCGCCCGCCATCTGGTTGAAGGCCGTGGCGAGTGTGCCGACCTCGTCCCGCGAGGTGGCCCGCACCCGGCGGGTGTAGTCCCCCCGCGCCATCGCGATCGCGGCCGCCGTCATGTCGCGCAGCGGCCGGGTCATGCCGTGGGCGAGCAGCTGCGCGGTGAGCAGCACGATCGCGAGCGCCACGAGCGTGGTCGCCAGCGGCGGGAGCCACCGGTACTCCAGCCACAGGTACACCGCGCCGGCCGCCCCGGACCCCAGCAGCAGGACACTGATCTTGAGCTTGATCGAGCGCAGCGGGTCGAGCGGCCGCGGGAGCAGGTCCGCGAGCGGCCTCATCGGGGGATGTCCAGGGCGTAGCCCACCCCGTGCACGGTGCGGATGAGGTCGGCGCCCAGCTTGCGGCGCAGCGCCTTGACATGGCTGTCGACGGTGCGGGTGCCGGTGGCGTCGGCCCAGCCCCACACGCTCGCGAGCAGCGCCTCCCGCGGGTGCACGGTGCGTGGCTGCTTGGCCAGGTGCACGAGCAGGTCGAACTCGGTTGGCGTGAGGTGGGCGGCCGCGCCGCCGCGCAGCACGCGCCGCTCAGCGGGGTCGATCTCCAGGTCGCCGAGCACGATCCGCCCCGTCACCCGGTGCGCGGCCGCCGCGCGCTCGACCCGGCGGAACAGCACCCCGACCCTGGCGGCCAGCTCCCGGATCGAGAACGGCTTCGTCAGGTAGTCGTCCGCGCCGACGGCGAGACCCACCAGCAGGTCGGTCTCGGTGTCGCGGGCCGTCAGCATGAGCACCGGGACGGACCGGTGCGCCTGGATGCGGCGGCACACCTCCAGCCCGTCGAAGCCGGGGAGCATGACGTCCAGCACCACGAGGTCCGGCTCGTCCGCCTCGAACCGGGCCATCGCGGACGGGCCGTCGTGCGCCACCCCGACCGCGTACCCCTCGGCCCGCAGGCGCGCGGCGATCGACCCGGCGATCGTCGGCTCGTCGTCGACCACCAGCACCCGCCGCCCCCCGGTCATGGCGCCGAATCTAGGCCGCGGCTGTGGAGGGGAGCTGGTCGCGATGTGGAGAAAGTGTGGAGGTCTCGCTTGCGACGTCGTTCACCCGGTCACACACCAACTTCGGTGCCGGCACATGAACTGCAGTTGGTGTGTGAGCGCCACGGTTCGTGTGTGACGCGACAGCTGGGGGTGTGAGCCGTCGGCCCCGGCTCAGGGGCGGCCGGGGGAGGGCTCGCCGTGCTCGTCGAGGCGGGCGGCCAGCAGGCGCTTGGCCTGCTCGTGGGCCTGGCGGCGGGCGTCGGCGAAATAGGTGGCCGGGTCGCTCAGCAGCCGGGCCAGCCGGGCGCGCTGGACGTCGTCGCCGTTCTTCCGGGATTTCGCCACGACCCAAGGATAGCCGGGTTCAGGTGCCCAGGGCGACCGCCAAGAGGCGGGCGAGCACCCGTACGGCTGCGACGTCGTCCTCGGTGAGGTCGCCGACCTCGAGCCCGTCGACGGTGAGGATCCCGAACTGGCGGGCCTCCGTGGCCACCGGCACCACGATGAAGGTGCGGTACTTGTGCGGGCCCGGGTCCCAGCCGGGCGGGAAAGCGGTCTCGGTGTCGGCGCAGAACAGGTCCTCGCGCCGGGCGAGCAGGCCCAGCGCGAAGTCACCGAGATCCGTGCCCTCCACGAACGTGGTGCGCGGCTCCTCCGCGCGCCCGTGGAACGCCGACGGCACGAGCCGGACCGGCTTCTCGTCCTCACGGACGAAGAAGCAGGAGCGCAGGCGGTCGGCACCGAGGACCTCGGCGGCCGCCGACAGCACCACCGCCATGGCCTGGCCCTGCAGCTCGCCCGCCTCCCGCCCGAACGACCAGCGCCTGCGGTCGGTGATGCGACCGATGAGGTAGGTGAGGGGCTCGAGCGCGTCGTTCAACACCAGCTGGATGCGCGCCGACGCGTCCTCGGCGATCTGCTCGGCGCTGTCGGCGCGCACACGCGCGTTGTGCTCGGCCCGCAGCGGGATGCCGACGGCGAGCGCGGTGAGCACGGCGCCCACCGCCGCCGCGAGCGTGAACGACCAGCCGTCGAGGTCGTTGACGACGGCGCCGAGCACCCAGGCCGCGGTGGCCGCGGTGACCGCGACCGGGCGCGCCGCGGCCCGGACGAGCTCCCTGGTTCCCCCCATCGCGGGGGAGCGTAGCCGCGGGGTCCGTCACGCCGGGGCATCGGCCTGTCGCTCGGGAGTGCGGCGAGAAGTCGGCCCGAAGGAATGAAGATCGCAGGCACCGGCCCTATTCGGTTACTCCGGGTGGCCGTTCCTGCGTTGCTGCGTGATGACGCTCACCGCGTCCCACGTACTTTCACCCGGTCGGGTCGGCCCCATCGAGAACGGCGCTCCCCATCGTGCCCGAAATTCGATCTTGCAGGTCAGGGCTGCGGAACCGGTTGGTCCCGCGGTCGTTGCACCGGGCTGGCAGACACCTCGAAAGTTGATTTGGGACGGTGCCGGGTGAGAGACGAGCAGACGCTCCATGAGCGGGTTCAGGCGAGCCCCGAGTTCGCCGAGCTGCGGTCGCGACTGCGGCGGTTCGTGTTCCCGATGAGCGCGGCCTTCATGCTCTGGTACCTGGGCTACGTCCTGGTCGCCTCCTACGCGCCCCGCCTCATGGCGATCCCGCTCTTGGGCTACATCAACGTGGGGATCGTCGTCGGCCTGTTGCAGTTCGTGACGACCTTCGTGATCACCGGGCTCTACGTGCGCTACGCCGGCGCCCGGCTCGACCCCGTCGCGGAGTCCATCCGCACCCGCATGGAGGGGCAGCACTGATGTCCGAGAACCTCGGCAGCCCGGTCCTCAACATCTCCGTGTTCGCGGCGTTCGTCCTCGTGACGCTGGTCGTGGTGTTCCGCGTGAGCCGCAGCAACCGGACCGCGTCGGACTACTACGCGGCCGGCCGGTCGTTCACCGGTCCGCAGAACGGCATCGCCATCGCGGGTGACTACCTGTCGGCGGCCTCGTTCCTCGGTATCGCGGGTGCGATCGCGGTGAACGGGTACGACGGGTTCCTCTACTCGATCGGGTTCCTCGTCGCGTGGCTGGTGGCGTTGCTCCTGGTCGCGGAGCTGCTGCGCAACACCGGCAAGTTCACGATGGGCGACGTGCTGAGCTTCCGGATGCGGCAGCGTCCGGTGCGGGCGGCGGCCGCCACCTCCACGCTCGTGGTGTCGCTGTTCTACCTGCTGGCCCAGATGGCCGGTGCGGGTGCGCTGATCGCCCTGCTGTTGCAGATCCCGAACAGCAACACGTTCGGCCAGGGCGTCGTGATCGCGGTCGTCGGGCTGTTGATGATCACCTATGTGCTGGTGGGGGGCATGAAGGGCACCACGTGGGTGCAGATCATCAAGGCCGGGCTGCTGCTGGTGGGCGCCGCCACCCTGGTGACGTGGGTGCTCGGGCGGCACGCGTTCGACTTCTCCGAGCTGCTGGGCGAGGCGGTGGAGGCGAACCCGTCGATGACGACGTCCACGGGCGCGGTCAAGGAGCTCGGGGAGAAGCTGCTCATCCCCGGCCTGCAGTACGGTGCGTCCGACCTCGCCAAGATCGACTTCCTGTCGCTGGCCCTCGCGCTGGTGCTCGGCACGGCCGGCCTGCCGCACATCCTGATGCGCTTCTACACCGTGCCCAACGCCAAGGAGGCGCGGCGCTCGGTGGTGTGGGCGATCTGGCTGATCGGCATCTTCTACCTGTTCTCGCTCGTGCTCGGCTACGGCGCGGCCGCACTCGTGCCCGGCGGCGCGCAGCGGATCGCCACCGCTCCCGGCGGTACCAACTCCGCGGCCCCGCTGCTGGCCTACCAGCTCGGCGGGGAGCTCCTGCTCGGGATCATCTCGGCGATCGCGTTCGCCACGATCCTCGCCGTGGTGGCCGGCCTGACGATCACGGCGTCGGCGTCGTTCGCCCACGACGTCTACGCGAACGTCATCAAGCGGGGCAACGCGTCGCCGGACGCCGAGGTGCGGGTCGCGCGCCGCACCGCGGTGCTCGTCGGCGTCGTGGCGGTGCTGGCGGGCATCGTCGCCCGCAACCAGAACGTGGCGTTCCTGGTGGCGCTCGCGTTCGCGGTGGCGGCGTCGGCGAACCTGCCGACGATCCTCTACTCGCTGTTCTGGAAGCGGTTCAACACCATGGGCGCGCTGTGCAGCATCTACGGCGGCCTCGGCATCAGCGTGGGGCTGATCGTGCTCTCACCCGCGGTGTCCGGCCGCCCGACGGCGATGGTCCCGAGCCTCGACATCGCCGTCTTCCCGCTCGCCAACCCCGGCCTGGTGTCCATCCCGGCGTCGTTCCTGCTCGGGGTGATCGGCACCTTCCTCGGCCGCAAGGACGATGGGGCCGACGCCCGGCAGGCCGAGATGGAGGTCCGGGCGCTGACCGGCGCGGGCTCGGAGAAGGCGACGGCGACCCCGAAGACGACGCAGCTACCCAAAATCATGGTCTGAACCGCCTAGAAGTTCCCCCGCCTCGCCTGCTCGCGCTCGATCGCCTCGAACAACGCCTGGAAGTTGCCCTTGCCGAAGCCCAGGGAGCCGTGGCGCTCGATCAGCTCGAAGAACACCGTCGGGCGGTCGCCGACCGGCTTGGTGAAGATCTGCAGCAGGTAGCCGTCCTCGTCGCGGTCGACGAGGATGCCGCGGGCCCGCAGCTCCTCGATCGGCACCCGGACCTCCCCGATCCGCGCCCGCAGGGTGGGGTCGGTGTAGTACGAGTCGGGTGTCGGGAGGAACTCGACGCCGGCGGCGCGCAGCGCGTCGACGGTGCGCAGGATGTCGTTCGTGGCGAGCGCGAGGTGCTGGGCGCCGGCGCCGCCGTAGAACTCCAGGTACTCGTCGATCTGCGAGCGCTTCTTGCCGATCGCGGGCTCGTTCAGCGGGAACTTGACGCGGTGGTTGCCGCTCGCCACCACCTTGCTCATCAGGGCCGAGTACTCCGTGGCGATGTCGTCCCCGATGAACTCCGCCATGTTCGTGAAGCCCATGACCCGGTGGTAGAAGCCCACCCACTCGTCCATCCGGCCCAGCTCCACGTTCCCGACGACGTGGTCGAGCGCCTGGAAGAGCCGCTTCCGCGCGGGCCGCGCGGAGGTGCGTGCCGCGTATCCGGGCAGGTAGGGGCCGGTGTAGCCGGAGCGGTCCACGAGCGTGTGCCGGGTCTCGCCGTAGGTGGCGATCGCGGCGAGCCGGACGGTGCCGTGCTCGTCGGTGACGTCGTGCGGCTCCTCCAGCACCGTGGCGCCCTCGGCGCGGGCGTGGCGGATACAGCGGTCGACGTCCGGCACCTCGAGCGCGATGTCGACGATCCCGTCGCCGTGGCGCCGGTGGTGGTCGAGCACCGGGCTGGCCGGGTCCACCCCGCCCTTCAGCACGAAGCGGATCGCGCCCGAGCGCAGGACGTACGCGTGGTGGTCGCGGTTGCCCGTCTCCGGGCCGGAGTACGCGACGAGCTCCATGCCGAAGGCGAGCTGGTAGAAGGCGGCGGCCTGGGTGGCGTTGCCGACGGCCCACACGACGGCGTCCCAGCCGGTGACCGGGAAGGGGTCGCCCCCGGCGTCGTACTCGACGAGCCCGACGAGCTGCCGCAGCTGGTCGAGGTCCAGCTCGGCCAGGCGCTCCTGGTTGGTGAGGGTCTGCTCGATGGCCATGGCACAGGACAGCTCACGTCGTAACTGCTACGCAACTCCCGGCATCGGATCTGGTCGTCCTGAACGGATTGTGCGCTTGATAGCCGGACCAGCTGTACAGTCCGCCCACATGGAGTTGGACGCGCTGGACGTCGACCTGTTGCGGGCGTTGCGGGCGAGCCCGCGGGCCGGGGTGCTGGAGCTCTCGCGCACGCTGGGGGTCGCGCGGGGCACCGTGCAGGCGCGGCTCGACCGGCTGGAGCACGAGGGTGTGGTCACCGGCTACGGCCCCGACGTCGATCTGGCCGCGGCCGGATACCCCGTGCAGGCCTTCGCGACGCTGGAGATCGCGCAGGGTCAGCTGGCGGACGTCGCCGCGGAGCTCGCGGGCCTGCCCGCCGTGCTGGAGGCCTACGCCACCACCGGCTCGTCCGATGTCCTCTGCCGGCTGGGCGCGTCGTCCCACCAGGATCTGCAGGACACCCTGCTCGCACTGGGGCGCAGCCCCACCATCGCCCGCTCGACCAGCGTGGTGGTGCTCTCGGTGGTGGTCGAACCCCGTGTCCTGCCGCTGCTGGAGGCGCGACCGCGCACGGGTCCCAGCCGCGCGCCTAGATACGGACGTGCCCCGGCCGGTGCGTGATGGTCCTGCCCATTCGGTGCAGCAGCCGGTCCTGCCGCGACGCGCCGGAACCGGGCTCGCCCTGCGGTGCGGCGAAGAAGCGGTGGGTGGAGTCGAGCGACACGGGTGTCTCCGCGAGGCCGGCGTAGATCTCGTCGAGGTGGTCGTCGATCCACCGGACCAGCCCGGCGTCGAGGGTGTCCTCGGCGCCGATCGCGCGGGCGAGGTCCCAGGTGTGGATCGTGCTGTCCGTGGTCCGCACGGCCAGCGCCTGCCGCCCGGTCACCCGGCCGAGGGGGTAGTCGACGGTGCGCCGCACGGCGCCCGGCGCCGCGAAGGCCGCCGCGCACTCCCGGACGGATCGCGCGTAGGCCGCGACCGGATCCGCGCCCAGCGCGTCGGCATCCCGGAGCCGCAGGAACTCCGCGCTCGTGGCGCCGCCGATGAGCCGGACGTAGTTGAGGTTCCCCCGGGCCATGTGGTTGACCAGGTCACGCACGTTCCACTCGCTGCACGGGGTGGGCAGGGTCCACTGGTCGGCCCGCACCCGCCGCAGCCGCTGCTCGAACTCCGCGCTGGTCAGGACGTACCGATCGATGAGCTCGTCGAAGCGGGCGGTCATGGCACCCGAGCCTGCACACCGGCGACGGCCGGGGCTGGCGGCAATCGGACGTGGCCTACGCGCCTCGCAGCCGCGCCCACGTCGAGAGCGACTCCTCGGTGAGCACCGCGTCCAGGGCCGTGGCGGCTGCCCCGTGCAGCGCCGCGCCGTCCCCCAGCGCCGCGGCGCGCAGCGGGGGAGGAGCCGCCCGGCGGAACGTCATCAGCCCGCCGGTGAACGCCTCGGTGAACGCGCCCGCCCCGGCGGCCCGCAGCGGCTGCGCGAGCCCGCCCAGTGTCACGACCTGCGGGTCGAGGGCGTTGACGAGGCCGGCGATGCCGCCGCCGAGGCTCGCCGCCGCGCGTCCGACGGCGGCCCGGGCGGTGGGGTCGGTCCGGTCCAGCACGGCCTTGGCGTAGGTACGCGGATCGGGCGGTGGCGGCTCGCCCAGGTGGCGGGCGAGCGCGCGCCCGTCGACGGTGAGGTCCCAGCAGCCGAGTGCGCCGCACGGGCAGCGCAGCGTCCGGTCGCCGAACGGCAGGTGGCCGATCTCGCCGCCGGCGCCGGTGGCCCCGCGCACCGACCGGCCGTCCACCACGAGCGTGCCGCCGACCCCCACCTCCACCGTGACGTGCAGCGCGGTGCCGGCACCCGCCGCCGCGCCGCCGCGGGCTTCGGCGACCCCGGCGAGGGTCGCGTCGTTGTCGATCCGGAGCGGGACGCCGGGCAGGCCGAGCGGGGTGAGGTCGACCGGGCCCCAGCCCAGAGTGGACGCCTGCACGACGCGCCCGTCCTGCACGGTGGCGGCGACCGCGACGCCGACCGCGCGGACCCGGTCCCGCAGCCCGGCGTGCGCACGCCGGATCGCCTCCCGGACGGCGGCAACGGCCCGCTCGGGCTCGCGAATGGCGTGCGGGGCGCCGTCCACGACGGTCGGGTGGCCGTCGAGGCCGGCCACCGCGCAGCGCCAGTCCTCGTGGCGCAGGTCGACGGCGATGACGACGGGGCCGTCGGGGTGCGGGGCGAGGATCGTGGTGGGCCGGCCGCGTCCCTCCACGGCCGCCGGGGTCTCGGTCAGCAGCGCGAGCTCGCGCAGCCGGGCCGTGATGTCCGTGGCGGAGCCGCTGGACAACCCGAGCCGCTGCGCCACCGCCGCTCGCGTGGTGCCCGGGGAGCGGCGCATCTCGGTGAGCACGGTGAGTGCTCCGTGCCAGCGTGGGCTCGCCATCGGGCCTTCCTCGCGGATTATGCCTGCTTGCCGAGTTTAGGGCGTGTCCGGCGGATCATGATCGCGGTCTTCGGGCCCAGATCGCCCCTGGCTGCGTTGTCGGCACGACCGGGTACACCAGGTACGACGGCTCGCGCCTCCGCCTTGCCAGGGACGATCCGGATCCCGAAGCCCACCGACCCTGATCCACCAGACACGCCCTGATGCCGCTCGCGATCAGGCGGCCGGGCAGAAGACATCCTCGTCCGGGCGGTCGCCGGTCAGGAGGAAGCCGGTCACCAGGCCGTCGCCGCAGGCGTTGCCGGTCTTGACGTAGGAGCCGTGGCCGGTGGCGTCGACGGTCACCATCCGCGCCCGGTCCCCGAGCGCGTCGCGCATCGCGAGCGCGCCGGAGTGCGGCGTCGCCGGATCGCGCAGGTTCTGTACCAGCAGCACGTTCTCCGGGCCGTCGTCGCCGATCCGCACCGGTTCCTCGGCCGACCGCCGATCCCAGAACGCGCAGAGCGTCACGTTCACCGGCATGCCGGCGGTCAGCGGGTGGCGCTGGCGGCTCTCGGCGACGGCCCGCTGGTACGCGGCGATGTCGGTGGGCCAGGCGACGTCGTTGCAGATCGTCGCCGCGACCGCGGCCGCCGAGTTCTGCATCACCTCGTCCGGCGGGGTCCTCGCCGGGGGCAGCGCGGCGCCGGGCCGGCCGTCGGCGACATCCCGCGCGGTGCGGATCAGCCCCGCCACCGTCGGGTAGCGGTCGGGTGCGTACAGACCGTCCAGCAGGGCCTGGCGCAAGACGTTGCCGCTCAGCTCCGGCGGCTTGGCGCCCGGCCACGGCAGCGGGTCCCGGTCCAGGCGCTCGGCGAGGTCGAGGAACCGCTTCCGCACCGCCTCCGGGATGTCGGCCAGGCGCTCCGGGTTGCCCGGGTCGGCCGCCCACCGCGCGAAGGCCGGGAACGCGTCCTCGACGCCGACCGCGTAGTTCGCCAGCCAGCCGCGGGCCACCCGCTGCGGGTCGGGATCGTCGACGCTGTCGAGCAGGACCCGGTCGGTGCGCCCGGGGAACAGCTGGGCGTAGACGGCGCCGGCGTACGTGCCGTACGAGACGCCCCACAGCGACACCTGGTCCTTCCCCAGCGCCGCCCTGATCAGGTCGATGTCGCGGGCCTCGTTCGCCGTGCTGATCTCGGCCAGCAGCGGGCCGCCGTGCTCCGCGCACGCGTCGGCGGTGCGCTCGGCGAAGGCGGCGTTCTCCGCGATGTCGCCGTTCGCCGCAGGCCATGAGCGCAGCTTCACCAGGGACAGGTCCTCCGTCGCCAGCCCACAGCTCACCGGCGCGGAGCGGGCGACCCCGCGCGGGTCGAAACCGACGATGTCGTACGCGTCGAGGATCTCCTGCGGGAGGCGGGAGGCGGCGTCGGACGGGTCGTCCAGGCCGGGTTCGCCGGGTCCGCCGGGCACGAGCACGAGCGTGCCGTGGCGTGCCGCCGGGTTCGCGGCCGGGATCCGGGAGACGGCGAGCCCGATGTGCTCGCCGGTGGGGATGTCGTGATCGAGCGGCACGTCGAGGGTTGCGCACCGCTGGCGCGGGTCGGCGTTCCCCCCGGGGCACGGACCCCAGGCGAGCGCGGTGGGCTCGGCGGTGGCCGGCGCGGCGCAGGCGGCCGAAGCGGCGAGGAGGACGGTGACGGCGGCGGCCACGGCGAGCGTCTTCATGGCGAGGAGCCTGCCGAGGTGGTGATCGGCGGCCCACCGTGCTGACCTCCGACCCGGGGTGGGGCACGCCCCACCCCGGGTCGGGCCGCGGGTTCGTCGCCGGGCAGATTATGTTCGGATACCGAGTTTAATCGGAGGTCCCATGGAGATGACGTCGGTGCGCGCGGTCCTGCTCGACATGGACGGCACCCTGGTCGACTCGGACGCGGCCGTGGAGCGGGCGTGGAGCACCTGGTCGGCCGAGCACGGTCTCGACCCGGCATCCGTGATCGCCATCGCGCACGGCAGCCCGCCCGGGCCCACCGTGCGCCGCCTGCTCCCCGAGCTCGACGACGGGGCCGTCGCGGCGTCCGCGCAGCGCCAGATGGACCTGCAGTACGACGACGTCGCGGACGTCGTCGCCGCGCCGGGCGCGCCCGAACTGCTCGCCGCGCTGGACCGGCTGGGGTTGCCCTGGGCCGTCGTGACCAGCGCGGACGTGCGGCTGGCCAAGGCGCGACTGGGTGCGGCGGGGATCGAACCGCCGCTGCTAGCGCTCCCCGCCGGAGGTGCGCCAAGGGTCTCGGCGGCCCAGCTCCACGCTGGACGCACCGGCGAACAGCCCGAGCACAACCCGGAACGAGGACTGCCCGCCGGCACGCCCAGCGAGAAGCTGGATCCACCGATACCCCCGACGTACCCCCGGCGGGAAGCGCTGGTGACGGTCGAGGACGTCCGGCGCGGCAAGCCCGACCCGGAGGGGTTCCGGATCGCGGCCGCCCGGCTCGGCGTCGATCCCGCGGCGTGCCTGGTGGTGGAGGACAGCGAGCCCGGCCTCGCGTCCGGCCGGGCCGCCGGCATGCGCACGGCCGCACTCCGCGGGCTGGACGGCGACCTGCGCATCGCCGACCTCGCGCAGCTCGCGCGCCTCCTGGACCCGTGCGCGTGACCCCGTTCCGCGTCGCGGTGCCCGACGCCGACCTGACCGACCTGCGCGACCGGCTGCGGCGCACCCGATGGCCCGAGCGCGAGACCGTCGACGGCTGGGAGCAGGGCGTGCCGATCGCGCACCTGCAGGAGCTGTGCGCGTACTGGGCCGACGGCTACGACTGGCGCGCCACCGAGGCGCGGCTGAATGCGCTGCCACAGTTCCGCACCGAGCTCGACGGCCTCGGCATCCACTTCCTGCACGTCCGCTCGCCGCACCCGGACGCCCTGCCTCTCGTGCTCACGCACGGCTGGCCCGGCTCCGTCGTCGAGTTCCTCGATGTCATCGCGCTGCTGACCGAGCCGCCGGACCCGTTCCACATCGTGTGCCCCTCGCTGCCCGGATACGGCTGGAGCGACCGGCCGGCCCGCCGCGGCTGGACCGTGCAGCGCATCGCCGCGGCGTGGGCGCAGCTCATGGCCCGGCTCGGCTACGACCGCTACGGCGCCGCCGGCAGCGACTGGGGCACGTCGGTCAGCACCTGGATCGGCAAGCTCGACCCGGCCCACGTCGCGGGCATCCACCTCGTCCCACCCCTCGCGGCCCCGGACCCGGCCACGTTCGACGACCTCACCGCGGCCGAGCGGGCCGCCCTCGACGACCTCGCCCGGGGCCGGGCGGACGGCGACGGCTACTCGATGCAGCAGTCCACCCGCCCGCAGACGATCGGGTACGGCCTCGTCGACTCACCGGCCCTGCTCGCCGCGTGGATCGTCGAGAAGTTCCACGCCTGGACCGACCCGGCGAGCACGATCACCCGCGACCGGATGCTGGACAACCTGATGCTCTACTGGCTGCCAGGCACCGGCGCATCGGCCGCGCGGCTGTACTGGGAGAGCTTCCGGGAGGTGCAGCGCACGTTCGCCGGCGAGACCACCGACGAGGTGCGCGTCCCCGTCGGCTGCTCGGTGTTCCCGCACGAGAACCCCCGCCCGTCCCGGCGCTGGGCGGCCCGCCGCTTCCCCGACATCCGCTACTGGAACGAGCCCGAGCGCGGCGGCCACTTCGCGGCCTTCGAGCAGCCGGAGCTCTTCGCGGCGGAGCTGCGGGCCTTCTTCCGCCTGGTGCGCTGAGCCCCGAGGCCGGTCGCACACCAACTGTGGGGCCGGCACCCGAACTGCAGTTGGTGTGGGAGCGCTGATGTTGGTGTGCGAGGGGGTGGGCCGCGGCTTGGGGGCGGTCGCACACCAACTGTGTAGCCGGCACACGAACTGCAGTTGGTGTGGGAGCACCACAGTTGGTGTGTGGCTGATCGGGGTGGCCGTCAGAAGCGGTAGCGCAGGATCCGCCCCACGTCCCGGAGCTTGGGCAGCCGTGCGAGCACCCGCATCTGGACGCGGCCGGCGCGGGGGAGCAGGTCCAGGCCGGGCATGTCGACGCTGCGCAGGGCGTCGAGGAGCACCAGGCCGTCGTGCCAGGCCTCGAGCTCGCGGGGGTCGTCGATGCCCCAGTGCAGGGTGGCGCCGGAGTTGCGGACGGCGGTGACGAGCTTCTGCATCCGGATGCCGATGGTGCCGTAGCAGTCGAAGAGCAGCTGGCCGCTCGGGAACCGGCCGGTGATCCGCTCGATCAGCCGGCGCCCGTCCTCCTCGTGCAGGTACATCGTGAGGCCCTCGAACACGGCGACGGTGGGACGGTCGGCGGGCACCGCCTGGAGCCAGCCGTCGTCGGTGGCAGAGGCGCCGACGAGGCGGTAGTCGCCCGCAGGGGGCGGCAGCAGGCGCTCCCGGAGCGCGACGACCTCCGGGTGGTCGAGGTCGATCCAGCGGACGGACGGGCCCGTCGCCAGCCGTTGGGCGCGGGTGTCCAACCCGCACGCCAGGTGCAGGACGGTGGCCTCGGGGTGGGCGTCGAGGAACTCGCGCGTCCAGGTGTCGAGCTGCCGGCCGCGCAGCGCGACCCCCGCCGCGGTGGTGGCGGTCATCCCGGTGCGGCGGAAGTCGTAGTCGATCCGCTCGACGACGCGGGCCGCCGTCTCGTCGTGCAGGACGGAGCGGGGTGCGCGGCTGTCGAGCGCCCGCCCGTACAGGGTGGCGAGCAGTGTCTCCGGCGCTCCGGTCAGCGTGACCTTCTCCCGCTCCACGGGCGGAAGCTACCCGATCACCGCCTCGCCGCCGGTCCCTTCGGTCCTCCCACCTCGGGTGAAGCCGTCTCGAGCGGCACGTCGGACCCGCGGACGAGCCCGAGCTGCACGGTCTGGCGGGGGAGCACCGCGTCGAGGAGCCAGTCGGCTGCGGTGCGGGTGCGGTTGGTCGGCATCGACAACAGGTGGTAGCCGCGGGTGACGGCCTTGGCCACGACGCCGGAGAGCGGCACGTGCAGCGGGTTGGCGGCGGCGTCGTGCCCGCCGAGCTCGACGACGAAGCCGAGGTCGTGGTGGCGGTAGCCGCGGGGCGACCCGAACCCGAGGGACGCGGCGACGTTGCGCGCGGCGAGCTTGCCCTGCCGGGTGGCGTGCTGCGCGGTCATCGCCGTGACCTCCCCGGGACGCGTCACGTCCGGCACCGCGGCCGCGTCGCCGCAGGCGAACACGTCGGGGTGATCGGGAACCGCGAGCTGGGTGTCGACGGCGAGCCGGCCCTTCTCCGTGGGCAGCCCGACGCCCTCCACGAGCGGGTCGGGCCGCACCCCGACGCACCACACCAGGGTCCGGGTGGGCACCTTCTCCCCGGTCGTGAGGCACACATGCTCGCGGGTGGCCTCCTGCACCGACTGCCCGGTGCGCACCTCGACCCCGCGCTCGCGCAGCACGTGGTCCGCGGTGTGCGAGAGCCGCGGGTCCAGCTCGGGCAGGACGCGTTCGGCGAGGTCGAGCAGCAGCCAGCGCACCGGCTGGTCGTGCAGCGCGGCGTGCTGGCGCACCAGCGCGTCGGTGAACAGCGGGCCCTGGGCGGCGACCTCCGTGCCGGTGTAGCCGGCGCCCACCACGACGAACGTGCAGCGCGCCTCGCGTTCCGCGGGGTCGGTGGCGGAGGCGGCCAGCTCGATCTGCCGGGTGATGTGGTCGCGCAGGTAGAGGGCCTCCGGGATGCCGCGGAAGCCGTGGGCGTGGTCGGCCACGCCGGGTATCGGGAGCAGCTTGTTGACGCTGCCGGCGGCGAGGACGAGCCGGTCGTAGCGCAGCTCGCCCCGACCGCCCTCGGGGTCGGCCCAGCCGACCGTGCGGGCGTCGAGGTCGATGGCGTCGACCTCCCCGAGCGCGACCCGCACGCCGGGCAACGTCGCCGCGAGCGGCACCGTGATCCGTCGCGGGTCGATCACGGCGGCCGCGACCTCGGGCAGGAGCGGCAGGTAGAGGAAGTAGTCCGTGGGGTTGATCAACACGATCTCGGCCGCGTGGCCGATCCGTTTCGCGAGCCCGCGCGCCGCCGTGTGCCCGGCGAACCCGCCTCCGACGATCACGACCCGCGGCCGGGCTTCCGCATCCGTCGACGTCATGGCCCCCGCCTACCCGGGCCCTTGGATCGGCAATCGCCGCGCCGAGCCCCTACTACGCTCGGTTGCCGGGCGCCCCGATCGGACGGCGCCCAGACGGGAGCGTAACAGCATGTGGACCCTCTCCGGCTTCGCCGACGAGATCTCCCCCGATCTCGACGAGCAGTGCCGGGTCCTCACCGACCTCGGGATCCGCCACATCGAGTTCCGCAGCGCGTGGGACACCAACGTCCTGGATCTCGACGACGACCGGCTGGAGAAGGTGCGCGCCACGCTGGAGCGCGCCGGCATCGGTACCTCCTCGGTCGGTTCGCCGATCGGCAAGATCGGGGTGCTCGACGACTTCGAGGCCCACCTGGTGCGGATGCGTCGCGCCCTGCACGTGGCCCGGGCGCTGCAGGCGCCCTACATCCGGCTCTTCTCCTTCTTCATCCCCAAGGGCGACGACCCGGCGGCGCACCGCGACGAGGTGTTGCGCCGGATGGCCGCGCTGGCCGCGGAGGCCGCGGGGCACGACGTCGTGCTGCTGCACGAGAACGAGAAGGAGATCTACGGCGACACCCCGCAGCGCTGCCTCGACATCGTGGAGTCCGTCGGCTCGCCGGCGCTGCGGCTCGCCTGGGACCCGGCCAACTTCGTGCAGGTCGGCGTCACCCCGTTCACCGACGGTTACGAGGCGCTCCGCCCGCACCTGGAGTACCTGCAGGTGAAGGACGCGTTGCTGGCGGACGGCACGGTCGTGCCGGCCGGGGCCGGGGACGGCGAGGTGGAGGCCACGGTGCGCGCGCTCCAGGCCGACGGCTACGACGGGTTCTGCTCGATGGAGCCGCACCTGGCCACCGCGGGTGCGCTCGGCGGGTTCTCCGGCGAGCACCACTTCCGCCGGGCGACCACGGCGTTCACGCGGATCCTCGACGCGGTGGGGGTGGAGTACCGGTGACGCTGCGGTTCGCGGTGGTCGGCTGCGGGGTGATCGGCGCGCTGCACGCCGAGGTGCTCGCCGCCGACCCGGACACGGCGGTCAGCGTGCTCGTGGACAGCGATGCGGCGGTCGCCGGAGCGCTCGCCCGGCGTCTCGACCCGGCGCCGGCCGTCACGACGTCCCTGGACGAGGCGCTGGCCCGCGAGGACGTCGACGCGGTGGCGATCTGCGTACCCAGTGGGGCCCACGCGCAGATCGCGGTTGCGGCGCTGGAGACCGGCCGGCACGTGGTGGTGGAGAAGCCGGTGGACGTCACGATCGAGGCGGCCGCCCCGATCGCGGCGGCTGCCGCGGCGGCGCCGGAGGGCACCGTGGTCACGGTGATCAGCCAGCACCGTTTCGACCCGGCGAGCGTGGCGGTGCGCGAGGCGATCGGTGCGGGCCGCTTCGGCTGCATCACGTCGGCGGTGGCGACGGTGTCGTGGTGGCGCAGCCAGGACTACTACGACTCCGGTGCCTGGCGTGGCACCTGGGAGCTCGACGGCGGCGGCGCGCTCATGAACCAGGGCGTGCACACCGTCGACCTGCTGGTGTGGTTCCTCGGCACACCGGTCGAGGTCACGGCGCTCGCCGGGCTGCTCGCGCACGAGCGCGTCGAGGTGGAGGACACGGTCGCCGCGGTCGTCCGGTTCGAGTCGGGCGCGCTGGCCACCCTGCACGCCACCACGGCCGCCTACCCGGGCCTCTCCGTCCGGCTGCAGGTGCTGGGCGACGCCGGCTCCGCCGTGATCGACGACGACCGGCTCCGGTACTTCCACAGCAAGGAGCTGGCGGGGGCCGAGGCGGGCGGGGACGCGGGGGTCGGTGCCGACCAGGGTGACCGCTCGGACCAGACCGCGCGCGTCCTGCCGGCCGGCGAGGACTCCGACCCGGCCCACGGTCCGATGTTCACGGGGCACGCCCGGCAGTACCGCGACATCGTCGAGGCGATCCGCACCGGCCGCCGCCCCGGCGTCACGCTGGACGACGCGCTGCTCGCGCTGGCCACCGTGCAAGCGGTGTACGAGTCGGCCCGCACTGGCGCCCCGGTGCGGGTGGCGGACGTGCTCGCCGCGGTGCAGGTGCCTGTGCGCTGACGAGGCGCCATGTACCAAGTGGTACAGTCCCTCGTGTGGAGGGGGACGCGAAGGCGGCGCTGCTGGCGTCGGTGATCGCCCACCTCGCCGAGCACGGCCTCGGCGGCGCCACCCTGCGCGGCATCGCGTCGGCGATCGGCACCAGCCATCGGATGCTGATCTACCACTTCGGGTCCCGCGACGGGCTGCTGCTCGCGATCGTCCGCACCGTCGAGGAGCAGCAGCGCGACGCGATGGCCGAGCTGGCCGCGGACCCGGGCGCGTCGACGGCCGACCTGGCCCGCCGGATGTGGGAGCGCGTGGCCGATCCGCGGCTGCACCCGCACGAGCGGCTCTTCTTCGAGCTGTACGGCCGCGCGCTGCAGGGCGACCCGGGTGCCGCGCCGATGCTGGAGTGGGTCGTGCCGGCCTGGATCGACCAGCTCAGCGGTCTGCTCGTCGATCGCGGGCTGCCGTCCGACGAGGCCCGCACCACCGTCCGGCTCGGCCTCGCGACCGTCCGCGGGCTCCTGCTCGACCTACTGGCCACCGGTGACCGCGCGGCCACCGACGCGGCTCACGAGCTGTACATCAGGAGGCTGACATGAGGATGAAGCGCATCGCCGCCGAGACCACCACGGAGGCAGGGCCCGACGCGGTCTGGTCGCTGCTCTCCGACCGGTCGACGTGGCCGAACTGGTCGCCGCTCGGCTCGCATTCCGGCGTGCGGCCCGGCCGGGACGGCACGCCGGACGGGCTCGGCGGCATCGCGCAGTTCAACACCGGGCGGCACTGCGTGCAGGAGGAGATCGTGGAGCGGGAGCCTGCCCGTCGCCTGAGCTACGCGCTGCTCTCCGGCCTGCCGCTGCGCGACTACCGGGCCGTCGTGGATCTGACACCGGCCGGGACGGGCACGCGCATCCGGTGGAGCGCCACCTTCTTCCCCGGGCGCCCCGGCACGGGCTGGCTCTACGGCCTCGTGCTGACCCGGACCTTCCGCGGGATGGTCACGGGACTCGCCGCCGCGGCGCCGCGCTGACGTTCGGCCCGCGCTGCGCGGCGGGTCGTGGGTGCGCGGGCCACGGCTCCTGCCAAACTTCACAGCGAACTGGGAGGAGCCCCCGTGACGATCCAGCCGGTCGCCCCGCGGCACCTGCTGACCGTGGCCGAGTACCTCGAGATCGGAGAGGTCGAGCTCGGCTACATCGAGCTGGTGGAAGGGCGGTTGTTGATGTCGCCGAGTCCGGCTCCGGACCACAACAGCGCGGCGTTGGAGCTGGCTGTCGTCCTACGCGCGGGGCTGCCCGCGGGCTTGCGCGTGATCCCCGGCATCGACGTCGATCTGCAATTGGCTCCACCGGAGGCGCCGGGCACGGTCCGGCGACCCGATCTGGCGGTGGTGCGCGAGGAAGGCGTGCAGCGGGTGCGCCGCGAGGGTGGCGTGCTCCGAGCGTCAGAGGTCGCGCTCGTCGTCGAAGTCGTGTCGCCGGGCTCCACTCGTACCGATTACGTGGCCAAGCGCAACGAGTACGCGGACGCGGGAATCCCGCACTACTGGATCGTCGACCTCACCGAGCCGGTCACCTTGCTCGCCTGCCACCCGGCCGGCGAGTTCGGCTACGCCGATGGCGGCACGGTGACGGGTCGCTTCGCGGCCACCGAACCGTTCCCGGTCGAGATCGACCTGGAGGCGCTCCGCTGAGCCCCCAGGCCCTACCCTGAGGGTTCGCGAGCCGGAGGGGGGCCGGGGGCGTGTCGATGCAGGTCGGTCGGGCGGCGGCCGCCGGGCTCGCCACCACCGCCTGCGTGCGGGTGCGCGACGCCGCCGGCGAGGTCGTGGGTTCGGGGTTCCTCGTCGGTACCGATCTCGTGGCCACCTGTGCCCACGTCGTGGCCGCCGCGCTGCGCACGGACGCGTACGACGCCGAGCCGCCTGCGGCTCTGCGCACGGACGCGTACGACGCCGAGCCGCCTGCGGCCACCGTCACGATCGACTTCCCGACCGTCCCCGGCGGTACGACGGTGCGGTCCGCCCGCGTGCACCGGTGGGTGCCGATCGCCGAGGACGGCACGGGGGACGTCGCGGTGCTGCGGCTCGCCGAGCCGGCCCCCGCAGGGGCCGTGATGCCGCCGCTCCGGCGCGTCGACCGGCTGTGGGACCACGCCTTCCACGTGTTCGGGTTCCCGGACGGCCGCTGGGACGGGGTGTGGTCCACCGGCCGGATCCGCGGCGGGCAGGGCACCGGCTGGTACCAGCTGCAGAGCGTCGCCGGCGACCAGCGCGTCGAGGGCGGGTTCAGCGGGGCACCGGTGTGGGACGCCGACACCGGAGCCGTGGTCGGGATGACCGTGGCCGCCGATCGCGACCCGGACGTCACCACCGCCTACCTCGTGCCCGTCGAGCAGGTGCTCGGCCTCGACCCGGAGCTGCTCCCGAGCCCGTACCGGGGGCTGGAGCCGTTCGACGAGGAGCACGCCGAGTACTTCTTCGGGCGGGCGCCGGAGATCGAGCGCCTGGTCGCCGCCGCCGGGGCCAACCCGATCGTCGTCGTGGCCGGGCCGTCCGGTTCGGGGAAGTCGTCGCTGGTCAAGGCGGGGCTGCTGCCCCGGCTGCGGCGGGAGGGCACCCCGGTGGCGCAGCTGCGGGTGCGACCGGGCGCGCCGGTGCTCGAGGACATGGCCGCGGCGCTGCGCGAGCAGGAGGCCGGGCTGGGGTGCGCGCTGCTGGTCGACCAGTTCGAGGAGCTCGCCGACGCCGATCCGGTCGCGGCCAGGGAGCTGCTGGCCGCGCTCGTCGCCGTCGCCACCGCCGAGGGCTCCCACGTGCGCGTCGTGCTGACGATGCGGGGCACGGCGATCGACGAGATCCTCACCCCCGACGCGGCCGACGCGCTGGGGGCCGGCAGCGTGTTCGTCGGCCCGCTCGACCGGGCCCGGTTGCGCGCCGCGGTCGTCGGGCCCGCCGAGCGGGCGCCCGGGCTCGACTTCGAGGACGGCCTCGTCGACCGCATCCTCGACGAGGCCGGCACCGAGCCGGGCCAGCTGCCGTTGGTCGAGTCGCTGCTCGCGCAGCTGTGGGAGCGCCGCGAGGGCGGGTCCCTGACGGTGCGCGGCTACGAGGCGGCGGGCGGGGTGGCGGGCGCGCTCGCCGCGCACGCCGAGCGGGTCGCCGCCGCCGTCCGCGGCCCCGACGGCGACGACGGGCCGCTGCGGGAGCTGTGCGTGCGCCTGGCCACCACGGCACGCGACGGCCGCGTGCTGCGCCGCCCGGTGCGGCTCGACGAGCTGCCTCCCGCGCTGCACCCGATGGTGGCGGTGTTGGCCGGGGCCCGGCTGGTGGTCGTCACCGGCGAGGCGGGCGGAGGCACCGTCGAGCTCGCCCACCAGTCGCTGATCGACCACTGGCCGCGGCTGCGCCGGTGGCTGGCGGCCGACCGGGAGTTCCTCGCCTGGCGCTCCGAGCTCGACGCCGCCCGCGAGCGGTGGGAGGAGAGCGGCCGCGACGACGGGGCGCTGCTGCGCGGGGCGGCGCTGGAGACGGCGGGCGAGTGGGTCGGGGAGCGCCCCACTGATCTCGGGGCCGGCCACGCCGACTACGTGCGGCGCAGCCGGACCCGCCAGCGCCGCGAGGTGCGCCGGTGGCGGGTGGTGGCCGCGGTGCTGGGCGTGCTGGTGCTGACGGCCGGCGCGCTCGCCGTGGTCGCGGTCCGGCGTGGCGACCAGGTCGCCGACCAGCTCGCCACCGCCAACGCGGACTCGCTCGCCCGGGAGGCGGGCGCCCGGCAGCGGACCGATCCGGTGCTGGCGGCGGAGCTCGCGCTGGCGGCCTGGCGCAGCGATCCGGGCGTCCCGGCGGCGCGCACCGCCCTCGCCGACGCCTACCTCGCCATGTCCGGCGCCGAGGCCGTCGTCCACACCGATCCCGGCGGGCGGTCCGCGAACTCCGCGCTCGTCGCCGACGGGCTGCTCGTCATCGGGAACGATGCGGGTGCGTCCCTGGTCACCGGGATCGACGGGCCCGCTCCGCAGCCGTGGGCGCCGGTCGACCCGGCGCAGGTGCAGTTCGTGTTCCTCGGCGCCGACGGTCCCCGGATCGCCCTGCTCACCACCGCCGGCGAGCTCGGCCTGTGGGACGTCGGCGCGTCCGCCCCGGCCGTCGAGCTGGCGGGCCCGTCCGGCTCGCCGCGGTCACCACGGCTCGCCGCGGACCGCGCGCGGCTGTCCTGGCTCGAGGGCCCCGAGTCCGGCCCGGCGCTGCGGGTCCACGACGTGCGGACCGGCCGGACCAGCACCTCGCCGATGCCGCTCCCCGCCGGAACGCTCGAGGTGGTGCTCACCGCCGATCCCGGCCTCGCGGTCGTCCGCGCCGGCGACGGCCTGACCGTCCGGTCCGTCAGCACCGGCGCGGTGGTGCGCACGCTGCCCGCTGACGCGACCCTCGGTGGTGGGGCGGCGTACGCGACGAGCTGTACCTCCGGGACCGCCGGGGACCTGGTGGTACAGGACGTCGTCACCGGCGCGGAGGCACGACGCATCGACCTCACCGGGTTCTGCTCGGACGCCCACTTCACCGCCGACGGCAGGTACGCGGTGGAGAGCGTGACGGCGGGCTCCCCCTCGGCCGCGGAGGGGAGCCGGATCGTCGACCTGACCTCCGGCGCGGCGTTCCGGTTCACCGCCCCCACCCTCGACTACAACGCGTGGGACCGCGGCCGGAAGCCGGTGAGCGCCCGGCCGAGCGCCGACGGCGGCCTCGACGTGTACGTGGCGCTCGGGCCGCGGCTGGTGCGGTTCCAGGCACTGCCCGAGCCCCCGGGCCTGACGGGCGGCGGGATCGGCCCGTACGTGTGGAACACCTCCGCCGGCCTGCTGATCGCGAACGAGATCCCCGACGCACCGGATGCCGGCACCCCCTTCGGCGCCAACGGCTTCGACTTCGCCCTCCACGACCCGCGCACCGGACGGCAGATCGCCGCGCGCGGGAACGTCCCGAACCACTCCTCGATGATCGAGGGCGACGTGATGTGGCTCTTCGGGCAGGACGACGCGGACTTCTGGCATTTCCAGCGGTACGACCTGGCGACCCTCACGCCGGCCCTGGAGCTCCCGCCGGTGCCGGTCGCGCCCGACCAGGACATCGGTTTCGCCACGTCGACCGACGGCGTCACGGACGTCGCGCTCGTCCACACCCCCGGCTCGCTCACGGCCTGGGACGCCCGGACCGGGTCGCGGCTGGGCGGGCCGGTCGACGTGGACGGCGACTTCGCCGGCATGACCTGGGCGCGGGAGGGACATCCCGGGCAGGCGGTCGTGGCGACCGCGGGCCACCTCGAGCTCTGGGACGTCCCCGCCGGGCGGCGACTCGGCAGCACCGCCCTCGTCGTGCAGAGCTCCCGCAGCGTCGTCGCGGACCGCGACACCCTCGTCGCGGTCACCCCCCAAGGCAACCTGGAGGTGCGCCGGCTCCCGGACATGGAGCCGGTCGGGCCCCCGATCTTCACGCCGGGCACGGGGGAGCTCATCGGCTTCGACCCCGAGGGGCGGTTGGTGGCCGTCACCAGCTTCACCGAGGGCCGGGAGATCGTCCTCTGGGACCTCGAGCGTCGCGCCGAGGCCGGACGGATCGAGCCGATGCGGGTGGTGGGCAGCACGATCGCGGACGGCTCGCTCTCCATCCAGGGCGGGAGCGGCAACCTCCCCGAGGTGATCCCCCTGCGGGCCGGGGACTGGCAGGCCCAGCTCTGCCGCCTGCTCCCCGGCGAGCCGAGCGCCGGGGCGCTCGCCCTCCTCCCGGCGGGCGCCGACCGCTCCTCGCCCTGCCCCGGTCCTAGCTGACCCGGTTCCAGATGTCGATCGCCAGCAGCACCACGAAGAGCGCCGACGCCAGCGCGAGCAGCACGTTCGACAGCCATCCCGACCGGCCGGCGGCGGCGACCCGCTTGGAGTTCAGCAACAGCATCAGAGTGACCCCGAGGAACGGCATGAACGCGGCCCCGAGCACGCCGTAGACCAGCGTCAACGCGAACGGCTTGTCGAAGAACAGCAGCGCCATCGGCGGGATCGTCAGCCAGATCAGGTATGCGCGGAAGGGGGTGCTGCGCTCGGCTTCCGTGGCCTCGTACCCCGTGTCGCTCGTCGTCTCATCGTGCTGGTGGCTGTGGCCTGCGCCGACCTCCGCCGCTGCGCCGTGCGGCATCCGGATCGTGCGCGTCCAGTCCGTGAACAGCAGGCTGACGCCGTTCCACACGCCGAGGAGCGAGGTGGTGGTCACCGCGAGGAAGCCGACGAGGAACAGGATGCGCGCCCAGTCCCCGTACCTGGTCCCGAGCTCCGTGCCCAGCACGAGAAGGCCCTTGTCGCTCTCGGTGAGGTCGCGGCCGAGCAGGAGTTCCGAGCCGATGATGAGCATGGCGATCACGAAGATCGCGGTCATGACGTAGCCGACGGCGTTGTCGAGCCGCATCATCGACAACCAGCCGGTGCCCTTCCAGCCCTTCGCGATCATCCAGTAGCCGTACGCGGCCATCGTGATCGTGCCGCCGACGCCACCGACCAGGCCGAGGACGTAGATCACCGAGCCCTCGGGCAGCCGGGGGACCAGTCCGTTGCTCAGCGCCATGAGGTCGGGCGCCACGAGGAAGGCCACGGAGACGACGGAGACGAACTTGATCAATACCAGGACGGTGATGAGCTTCTCGAAGATCTGGTAGCGCTGCAGCCACACCAGCACGAGACCGACGACGCCGGCGATCATCGCCCAGTACCGGACGTCGAGGCCGCCGAACAGGGCGTTCAGCGGGAGCCCGACCGCCGACATCGCGGTGGCGCCGTACACGAAGCCCCAGATCACGATGTAGACGCCGAAGAAGACGGTGGCCCAGCGGCCGAGCCGCCGCCAGCCGTCGAGCAGGGTGGAACCCGACGCGAGGTGCCAGCGCCCCACGCCCTCGGCGAGCGCCAGCTTGAGGACGGCGCCCAGCACGGCCGCCCACAGCAGCAGCGTCCCGAACCGGGCGCCCGCCACCATCGTCGCGACCAGGTCGCCCGCGCCGACGCCCGCGGCCGCGGCGAGCAACCCCGGCCCGACCTGCTTGACCTTCGCGCCGAATCCGACGGGTGGCCTCGCCGTCGTCGTTCCAGAGGTACTCATCCGATCCCGCTCCTCGTCGATGCCGGGGATTGCCGCCCGGTGACCGTAGGTCGGCCGGACGCGGGCAGCGCGCGATCTTTACAAGTCCTTAGGAGAGGAGCCGCTCCCAGGAGCGCCGCTGATCAAGCCGCTCCCGGTGGAACAGAGCGGCCGCCTTGATCGCCACGATCGTGACATGAGCCGCAGATGGAGGGTGTTGCCTAATCGGCCGCGGCGGTGTTCGGCGATCAAGGGGAAATGGTCGCTAGTCGATCTTCAACAGCGACCATCATCCCTTGATCGTCGCCCTGATCTGCCGTTATCGGGTGCACATCGTCGTTGCCGCAACCATGGACAACCGATACCGCTGATCACGGGCCGCCGCCCGGCGGCTGGATCTGGCAACAGCCTCGATGTGCGGTTCATGTCACGGATCCGCTGATCATGCCCCGGCCAGGACCGGCCGGCGGCCGGCAAGATGTTCGTCAGCCGTGCATGGCGCGGTACGCGGCCACCGCCCCCGGGTGCAGTGCGATCTCGCCGGTGCCGATGAGCGAGCGCTGGTCGAGGTACTGGGTGCCCAGCGCCGACTCGGGAACCAGGTCCGGCGCCGCGGCCACGAGCGTGCGCGCCACGGCGCCCGCCGTCGCGGGCGGCAGGGCGGGCGTGCAGACCAGCAGGTTCGCGACGCCGACGGTCGGGACCGGCGCGGCGGGTCCGTAGGCGTCGGCGGGCACGGTGACCGGGCCGTACACGCCGCCGTGCCGGGACCGCAGCTGCGGCAGGTGCTCGACGAGCGGCAGCAGCCGGACCGGGCGCCGGGCGGCGAGCTCGGCGAGTGCGGGCGTCGGCACCCCGCCCGACCAGAGGAGCGCGTCGGCCGAACCCGACTCGAGCGCGGCGACGGCGTCCCGGAGCGGGCGGTGCGTCACGTCGGCCGCGATCCCGGCCGCCGCGAGGAGCCGGTCCCCGAACACGGCCGCGCCGGAGCCGACGGCGCCGAGCGAGACCGGACGGCCGGCGAGGTCCGCGGTGCTCGTCGCGTGGTCCTCGGCCCGCACCACCAGCTGCATGTAGTTCTCGTAGACGCGGCCGATCGCCTGCAGCGGCACCGGCGCGCCGAACGGACCCTCCCCGACCCGGGCCGTGAGCGCGATGTCGGTGAGCGCGAGCCCGAGCGCGGCCGTGCCGTCGCGGAGCTGCTCGATGTTCTCGACGCTGCCCCCGGTGCTCACGACCGTGACGGGCAGGCCTGCCGCCCGGAGCGCGGTGCCGAGCAGCTCCCCGAACTCGACGTAGAACCCGCCCGGCTCACCGGCCGCCAGTGCGAGGGGAGGCGCCGCGCCGACCGTGCAGCCGGCGACCAGCGGCGTGGCGAGCAGCCCACGCAGCAGCGCGCGGCGGGACAGGGCCGTCGGGGCGTCGGTCATGAGGGCAGCTCGATCGTCACCACGAGTCCCTCGTCCGGCGGCGACGCGACGCGCAGGGCGCCGCCGCGGGCGGTGACCAGGCGCTCCGCGATCGGCAGGCCCAGCCCGGAGCCGCGCGCGGCGCTACCGGGCGCCCGCCAGTACCGCTGCGTCGCCCGCTCCAGCTGCTCGGCCGGCAGGCCGGGCCCGTCGTCGCGCACCTCGAGCAGCGCCCGCCCGTCGACGGAGCGGAGCGCGACCGAGACGGTGGCGCCGCGGCCCGCGTACTTGACGGCGTTGTCCAGCAGGACGTCGAGCACCTGCTCCACCTCCGAGGCGGTGCAAGCGGCCTCCACCGGTTCCGGGGCCGACGTCGCGCGCAGCCGGACACCGGCCTCCTGCGCGGCCGGGCGCCAGGCGTCGAGGCGCTCGGCGACGACGGCGGTGAGCTCGGCCCGGTCGTCCGGCTGGGCCCCGGCGGCCAGTGCGGTGGCCCGGCTCTCCGCGGACGCCAGGTCGAGCAGCCCGTCGAGCAGCGCTTCGAGGCGGTCCAGCTCCACCACGGTGGACCGGTAGGTCGGGTGTCCGGCCGTGGCGACGTGCGGGTCGAGGGTGTCGACGCGCAGTCGCAGCGCGGCGAGCGGGTTGCGGAGCTGGTGCGAGGTGTCGGCCACGAGCCTGCGCTGTTCCTCGGCGCTGGTCTCGACGGCGTCGGACATGCGGTTGAAGGCGGCGGCGAGCTCGCGGAGCTCGGTGGGGCCTGCCCGCGGGGACACGTGCGCCCCCGGATGCCCCGCCGCGACCTCCCCGACGCCCGCCGCGAGCTCCCGGATCGGGCGCAGCACCCACCGGGCCAGTAGCAGCGCGAGCGCCGCGAACGCGACGGCCGCCAGCAGGGCCCCCAGCAGGACGGTCGCCCACGCGATGGTGATGTCGGCGGCCGCGGCGGCCGGCTCGGCCCGCAGCACGACGGCGCCTCCCACCTCCGTGCCGGCGCCGATCGGGCGGGCGAGCAGGATCGGGTCGGTCGACCACGGCCGCAGCCCGACCGGCCGGGCCGCGGGCTGGTTCCGCAGCGCCGCGTCCACCGCGGCGACGACGGCCGGGTCGTCGGCGCGCAGCCCGGCCTCCACGATCGCCCGGCCCGAGCGGTCGACGACCGCGACTCCCTCGCCGTAGACGGCGTGGTGGGCCTGCACCTCCTGGGCGAGGGTGCCCGTCCCGGCCGGGCCGGTTGCCTGCTGGGCCAGCCCGGCGAACCGGTCGAGATCGCCCCCGCGGGTGAGGACGAACTCCTGGGTGCGGCGCGCGGCGGTGCTCTGCAGCAGCGGCACCGCGAACCCGGCCACGGCGGCCAACGCGAACGCCGACAGCACGATCAGCAGCCGCCGCCGCATCAGGCCGTGTCCCGTGGATCTTGGTCGATGGGATTCGCGTCCAGATCGTTCCCGGCAAGGCGGAGGTCCGAGCCGTTGTATGGGCATACCCGGTCGGGCCGACAACGCAGCCAGGGACGATCTGGGCGCGAATAGCGCGGCCAAGGTCCGCGGGACATGGCCTAGCGGCCCAGCCGGTAGCCGAAGCCGCGGATCGTCGACACGAGCCCGGGGCGGCCCAGCTTGCTCCGCAACGACGCCAGGTGGACGTCCAGCGAGCGGCTCACGGCGAGGTACGCGTCGCCCCAGACCTCGTCGAGCAGCTGCTGGCGGCTCACCGCCGCCCCCGGCCTGCGGGCGAGGGCGGCGAGGATGTCGAACTCCTTGGCGGTGAGCGCGACCTCCTCGCCCCCGACCGCGGCGCGGCGGGCGCCCATGTCCACCAGCAGGTCCTCGACCTCGACGACGTCGGTGGGGGTCGCCTCCGGGGGCCGGGTGCGCCGCGCCACGGCGTCGACCCGCGCCAGCAGCTCCCGCAGCCGTACCGGTTTCACGAGGTAGTCGTCGGCGCCGAGCCGCAGGCCGCGCACGATGTCCCGCTCGGCGTCCCGGGCGGTCAGCACCAGCACGGGGGTGCCGGTGATCCGGCGGAGCCTGCGCAGCACGTCCATGCCGTCGCCGTCGGGGAGGCCCAGGTCTAGCAGCACGAGTTCGGCGTCGCGCAGGGGCGGCCACACGTCCGCGGCCCGCGCCACCCGTTCGACGCGGTGACCGTGCGTCGCGAGCGCCTCCACCACGGCGCCCGCCACCCCGTCGTCGTCCTCGACCACCAGCACCCGCACCGGCAGAGCGTGCCACGGCCGCGGCACCCGATCTCTGCGCGGGGCCTCCACGCGTACCGACCGAGCGATCGGCCTTCTTCTCCCAGGTCCGGCGGCGCATACTGGGGTGGTCAGCCCCCCTTTTCGTGGGCGGGAGGGACCGATGCCCGTGGACATGTGGGTCGTCTGGTTGATCGCTGCGGTGGGCCTCATCGTGCTCGAGGTCTTCACGCTCACCGCGGCACTCGGCATCCTCGGCGGCGCCGCCCTGATCACCGCGCTCTCGGCGGCGCTCGGGTTGCCGCTGCCGCTGCAGCTCGTCGTGTTCTCCGGCGCGGCCGTGGCCGGGGTCGGATTGCTGGGCCCGGTCGCGCGGCGCCATCTGAAGGGCCCGCACGGTGGCGCACCGTTCGGGGTCGACGCGGTGGTCGGCAAGCCGGGGTACGTCCTGCAGGAGGTCAACGGCCGGGAGGGCCGGGTGCGCATCGGCGGCGAGGAGTGGACCGCGCGCGCGGTGGACGACACCGTCGTGATCCCGGCCGGCGCCACGGTCGGCGTCCTGCAGATCGACGGGGCCACCGCCGTCGTCTACCCCAGGGAGTGACCATGGACCTGGCCCTGATCATCGTCGGTCTGCTCATCGCGCTGGTCGCCGTCATCACCGTGATGCGGACCGTCCGGATCGTGCCGCAGGCCCGGGCCCGCAACGTCGAGCGGCTGGGCCGCTACCAGCGCACGCTGCAGCCCGGCCTCAACTTCGTGATCCCCTACATCGACCGCGTCTACCCGGTGATCGACCTGCGCGAGCAGGTCGTGTCGTTCCGGCCGCAGCCGGTGATCACCGAGGACAACCTGGTCGTCGAGATCGACACCGTCCTGTACTTCCAGGTCACCGACCCGCGCGCCGCGGCGTACGAGATCGCCAGCTACCTGCAGGCCGTCGAGCAACTGACCGTCACCACGCTGCGCAACGTGGTCGGCTCGATGGACCTGGAGGTCACGCTCACGTCGCGGGACCGGATCAACAGCCTCCTGCGCGGGGTGCTCGACGAGGCCACCGGCAAGTGGGGCCTGCGGGTCAACCGCGTGGAGATCAAGGCCATCGACCCGCCGAAGACCATCAAGGACGCGATGGAGAAGCAGATGCGCGCCGAGCGGGACAAGCGCGCCGCCATCCTCGCCGCCGAGGGCCAGCGGCAGTCGCAGATCCTCACCGCGCAGGGCGACAAGCAGGGCGCGATCCTGCGCGCCGAGGGGGACCGGGCGTCGGCGATCCTCAAGGCGGAGGGCCAGTCCCGGGCGATCGACGAGGTGTTCCAGGCGGTGCACCGCAACGACCCGGACCCGAAGCTGCTCGCCTACCAGTACCTGCAGGTGCTTCCGCAGCTCGCGCAGGGCGACGGCAACACGTTCTGGGTGATCCCCAGCGAGGTCACCTCCGCGCTGCAGGGCGTGTCGAAGGCCTTCTCCGAGGCCGTTCCGCCCTCGCCCGCCACCCGCGAGCGGACGTCGTCGGACGGGCTCGCGGCGCTCGCCGCGGAGGACGCGGCGCAGGCCGAGGAGGCAGCGGCCGAGGCCGTCGCCGACGCCGCCGTGCCCGACGGCATCCCGAACACCAACGGCGGGCAGCCGCGGCCCGCGCCGCCCGACTGAGCCCCGGCATGTCGCGGCGCGGCCCGGCCGCGCCGGGCGCGGTGCGGGCGCCGGGCCCGCTCCGGCGCGTGATCACCCGGTTGCTCCGCCGGGCGTGGGACGACGACGTGCTGAGCCAGTCCGCGTCGGCGGCGTTCTGGCAGACGCTCTCGTTGCCCCCGCTGCTGCTCGGGCTGTTCGGGTTGCTCGGGTACGCCGAGCGCTGGTTCGGTCCGGACACGGTGGTCGCCGTGCAGGAGTGGATCATCCGGCTCACCAGCGGGGTGTTCAGCCGCAACGCCGTGGACGAGATCATCGTCCCCACCGTGGCCGACGTCCTGACGACCGCGCGCGGCGAGGTCGTCTCGATCGGGTTCGTGCTGAGCTTCTGGTCCGGCTCCTCGGCGATGGCGACGTTCGTCGACGCGATCACCCGGGCCCACGACCAGTACCCGGTGCGAAGCTGGGTGTGGCAGCGCGCCCTCGCGATCCTGCTCTACCTGGCGGGCCTCGCCGTCGGCATCGTGCTGCTGCCGGTCGCGGCGCTCGGCCCCGACCGCCTGCTCCCGCTGCTGCCCGACGCGGTCGAGCCGGCGGCGCGGGCGGTGGTGAACGTCGTCTACCTCCCGGTCGTCGTCGTGGTACTGGTGCTGGCGCTCACCACGCTCTACAAGATCGCGTTGCCGTTCAAGCCGCCCTGGTACCGCGGCCTGCCCGGGGCGGTGCTGGCCGCGGTCGTGTTCCTGGTGGGTGTCACCGGCCTGCGGCTCTACCTCGACTGGGTCACGAGCACCGGCTACACGTACGGGGCGCTGGCCGCGCCGATCGCCTTCCTGCTCGGCATGTACTTCATCGCGCTCGCCGTGATCCTCGGTGCGTACCTCAACGCGGCGATCCAGGCGGTCCGGCCCGCTCGGCTGCGCCGGCGCGGCAGGCTGGCCACTGGTGTCACAGCTTCGGGGGTGGATCCGTCTCAGGGGGTGACCCGACCCGTGGAGGCCCCTGATGTCGATCACGCTCGCGCCCTTCGTGAGGCAACGGACGGTTGCGCTCACGACCTACCGGCGGAACGGCACCCCGGTCAGCACCGCGGTGAGCCTCGCCGTGCACGGTGAGCGCGCCGTGTTCCGGTCCTTCGTGAAGGCCGGCAAGACCCGCAGGTTGCGGCGCGACCCCGCGGTGGAGGTGGCCCCGTCGACGTTCCGCGGCCGCCCGACGGGGCCGGCGATACGCGGCACGGCCCGGCTGCTCGATGGCGCGGAGGCCCGGGATGCCGCCCGGCTGCTGCGCCGCAAACACCCCCTGTTGCACGGGCTGCTCGTCCCGCTGGCCCATCGGGTCGGCCGGAGCAGGACGGGCGGAACCGTCCACTTCGTGCTGACACCCGAATAGGGGTCACTTCTCCGGATCCATGGGGTGTGGGTGCTCCCGGCTGTCGTCCAGGTGCGTCGGATCGAACTCGACCTTCCCGACCACCAGGTGGTTGATCAACCAGAGCGCCACGCCGACCGCAAGCAGGATGCCCGCGATGATGAACTGGGACGTCGGGCGGCCGGACAGCGGCGTGGCGAGGAAGCCGCACAGGAACACGCCGACGACGGGTGCCCAGGTCGGGGCGCGGAAGTGCTTGTGCTCGACCTTGTGCTTGCGCAGCACCAGCACGGCGATGTTGACGATCGTGAACACGGCGAGCAGCAGGAGCGCGGTGGTGCCACCCAGCACGCTCAGGTCGACGGTCACCACCAGGACGTAGGCGATGACGCTGCTGAACACGATCGACACCCACGGGGTGCGGCGGGTGGGGTGCACGGTGGCGAACACGGTGGGCAGCACCCGCTCGTTGGCCATGCCGTAGAGCAGCCGGCTCGCCATCAGCATGTTGATCAGCGCCGAGTTGATCACAGCGAGCAGGCCGATCGCCGCGAACAGCTGGAGCGGGAAGCCGGGCGCGCTGACCTCCAGCACCGCGAGCAGCGCGCCGCTCCCCGCCTCGGCCAGGTCGCCCGCCGGCATCAGCATCGAGGAGACGATTGCGACGACCACGTAGATGCTGCCCGCGACGGCCATCCCGAGCAGCATCGCCTTCGGGAAGATCTTCACCGGGTCCTTGGTCTCCTCGGCCATGTTCACCGAGTCCTCGAACCCGACCATGGCGAAGAAGGCGAGCGACACCGCGGTGGTGATCGCCAGGAACGGCCCAGAGTCGGTGGTGTCGATCTCCACGAGCCGGCTGGCGTCGCCCTGCCCGCCGCCGATCGCCCAGAGCCCGGCGATGATGATGATCGCGAGGCCGCTCACCTCGATGCAGGTGAGCAGCACGTTCGCCTTGACCGACTCCCCGACGCCCCGGAAGTTGATGAGTGCGAGGCCCGCGACGAAGACCAGCGCGACGATCCAGAGCGGCAGCACCGCGAACTGCTTCAGGTAGGTGTCGCCGAACGCCTTGGCGGCCGACGCCGCGGACGTCACCCCGGAACACATCACCGTGAAGGTGACCATGAACGTCAGGAACTGGACGCCGAACGCGCGGTGCGTGTACAGCGCCGCCCCGCCCGCGCCCGGGAACTTGCCGACGAGCTCCAGATAGCTGAACGCGGTCAGGAACGCGACGACGAAGGCGCCGAGGAACGGTATCCAGAGGGCGCCGCCGATCTCGGCGGCCACGGAACCGGTCAGGGCGTAGATCCCCGTGCCGAGGATGTCGCCGACCACGAAGAACAGCAGGAGACCAGGGCCGATTGCCCGCTTGAGTTCGGGTTGGGCCTGGGCCGGGGCTGAGTCCACCATGGCGAATGAGTGTGACGGATACCACGCATGCGGTCGAGGATCTTGGTGATGATTTGATGTGGCGGACATTGCGAAGGCAGGGACACGGGCAACGCGCGTCGCACGGTCAGTGCCAGTAGTCGGAGCGCCGCCAGAGCATGACGCCCAGCATCAGCGGGAACATGATCACGTGGGCGGCGACCATCACGGTCATCGCGGAGATCGCGCCCAGCCAGTACGGCACGAGCAGCACGGCGAACGGCAGGAACATCGTCGCGCTCATCTCGGCGGTCCGGGGCCACGAGTGGCGCCGGATGCGCATCCACAGCGCCATGGCGATCGTCATGTCGATGGCCATCGACATCGCGTTCACGTCCGGCCGGGCCACCCACCCGGTGGGCCAGAGCGGGGCGAGCGCCACCATCCCGACGACCATGGCGACGACCATCTCGACGTAGTGGGCGGCGAAGCGGACCAGCTTGCGGGAGTTGGTCCGGGCGGTGTGCGTCGTTGTCATGCCGGGAAGGGTCGTCGCGATCGGCGTCCCTGCCAGGTGCCGGAAGTCATGTGCGGGGGTCATGACTCCGGCGTGACCGAGTGACCCGTCCGCGCCGCCGGGGTTCCGCCCGACAGCCCTACAGCAGCCCGAGGCCGCGAGCGCGCAGCGCCGCCTGGGTGCGGTCGCGGGCGCCGAGCTTCGCCAGCACGTTCGTCACGTGGTTCTTCACGGTGCCCTCGGCGAGGAACAGCTCCGCGGCGATCTCCCGGTTGCTGCGGCCGTCGGCCAGCAGGCGGAGCACCCCGAGCTCGCGTTCCGACAGCGGCACGACGAGGGGTTGTGGCGCGCGCTCCTGCGGTGCGTCGTCGGGCAGCTGGGCGAACCGGGCCACCACCTTCGCCGCCACCGACGGCTGCAGCACCGACTCGCCGCGGGCGGCCGCGTGCACGGCCTCGACCAGCCGCGCCGAGGACACGTCCTTGAGCAGGTAGCCGACCGCGCCCGCGCGCAGGGCCGCGAACACGTCCTCGTCGTCGTCGAACGTGGTGAGCGCGATGACCCGGACGCCCGGCTGCTCGACGCGCAGCCTGCGGGTGGCGCCGATGCCGTCCAGCACGGGCATGCGCAGGTCCATGAGCACGACGTCGGGCGCCAGCTCCGCGGCCTTGCGCAGCGCCTCGTCGCCGTCGCCCGCCTCGCCGACCACCTCGACCCCCTCGTGCACGGCGAGCAGCGTGGCCAGCGCCTCCCGGAAGAGGGCCTGGTCGTCCACGAGCAGGACCCGGACAGCCGTCACCCCGGCACCTCCATCGTCAGCGTGCAGCCCGCACCGGGCACCGACTCGACGTGCAGCTGCCCACCGAGCCGCGCGGCCCGTTCCCGCAGCCCCACCAGGCCGAAGCCCGCTGCCCGGCCGTCGCCGGTGCCCACGCCGTCGTCGCGGACCGCCACGCGGACGGCGGTCTCGCCGTAGTCCAGCAGCAGGTCGGCGCGGTTGGCCCGGGCGTGCTTGCGGACGTTCGTGAGCCCCTCCTGGGCGGCCCGGTACAGCGCCTCCCGGGTGTCGTCCGGCAGCGGCCGCTCGGTGCCGGACACGTCGAGCCGGGTGGGTACGCCCGCGGCGGACGCCTCCTCGGCGAGCAGGCTCAGCGCTTCGGGGAGCGGCCCGGTCGAGCGCGGCTCGCGCAGCGCGTACACCGACCTGCGCACCGCACCGAGCGCCTCCTCCGATTGGTGCTGCGCCTTCGCGAGCACGTCGTCGGCCTTCCCCGGATCGGCGGGAAGTACCGCCCGGGCCGCCTTGACCTGCATCTGCACGACGGTGAGCGAGTGGCCGAGCCCGTCGTGGATGTCGCGGGCCACCCGGTTGCGCTCCTGGGCGGTGGCGAGGCGTTCGGCCTGTGCGGCGTAGTCGCGCAGCTGCTCGTGCGCCGCGGCCAGGTCGCGGCGCAGCTGCTGCTCGCGCTGCAGCAGCTCGGTGATGACCGCGGCGAACACCACCGAGGCGAACAGGCCGACGCCCTCGCGCAACGCCGCCTGCCACGAGTCCATCGGCGCGTGCACGAACGGGATGAGCAGGACCACCACGACGGTGGCGGGGCGTGGGAGCAGCAGCACGCACTGGCTCACCAGGACCACGAGGAAGAGCGTCGTGGCGACGCCCGGCTGCAACGCGAACGTCGCGAAGGCCAGCGCGAGCTGGACCGCGACGTAGGCCACCGACCAGGCCGGCCGGCCGCGCCTGCGCACCCACCGGAAGCCGGCCGTGCCCAGCAGCGCGTACACGGCGCCGAGCGGCACCACCACCAGGGGCCGGCCCGACCCGACGGCCCCGATCAGCAGCGTGAGGAACGCACCGCCCGTCAGCACCGCGAGCGCCCGGTTCACGCTGCCACCCTAAGGGCCATGACCTCCTCGTGGAGGTGCTAGTGCGCCGCCGGGTCCCGGGGGCCGAAGGTGGTGAGGAACCGGTCCCGGAAGTCCTCCATCGGCCAGACCGGGGCCTGCGGCCCGGGCCGCAGGCCGTCCTCCCAGCCCCATCCCGCGATCCGGTCGAGCACGCCTTGATCCCGTGTGATGATCGAGACGGGGACGTCGCGGCCCGCGTCCGGGCCGATGATCATCGGGGCTGCCTGGTGGTCGCCTAGCACGATGAGCACCAGGTCGTCGTCGCCCGACGTCTGGACCCACGAGGTGAGCGTCCCCAGGGAGTAGGCGATCGAGCGGCTGTACGCGGAGTGCACGGCGTCGGGGCCCTTGGCCCATACGGCTTCGCGAGGCTCGCCGGTCGCGAACTTCCCGTAGACCGAGCCGTCGCCGACCTGGTCCCAGCCGATCACCGGCGGGATGAGCGGCCACGGCATGTGGCTCGAGGCGAGCGCGATCTCGGTGAACAGCGGTGGACGGTCGGGCTGTGCGTGCTCCGCGCCCTCGAACGCCGACATCGTGTACTGGTCGGGCACGCTCGCCCAGCCGAGGTCGGGCCCGCGGTAGCCGAGGGCCGGGAAGTCGTAGACGCGCTGGTAGCCGTAGAACCGCGCCTCCGGCCACTCGCCGGTGGTACCCGGCATGACGGCGGCGGTCCGCCAGCCCGCGGCGGCGAACGCGCTCGGGAGCGTGAGCCGGTCGCTCGCCATCAGCGCGTCGTGGCGGGCCTGGTTGGCGACGCGCATCCCGGACAGCATCGTGGCGTGTGCGAGCCAGCTGCTGCCGCCCGCCACCGGTGAGGTGAGGAACCCGCTGCGGGCCGAGAACCCGGCGGAGGCCAGCTGAGCGTCCCCCGCGTCGAGCGCGGTCGTGACCGGCCCCGCGAGCTCGGGCTGCTCGAGCGCGCTGCGCCCGTAGCTCTCGACGAACGCCAGCACGACGTCCTTGCCGCGCAGCGCGGTGAGCAGCTGGTCGCCCGGCACGTCGCGGAACGGGTCGGTGGTGAGCGCTGCCGTGAACGCCTGCTGGTCGAGCAGGCTCGTCGGCACCTGCACCGCCCGCTGCCCGGCGGCGATCGCGGCAGCCGCCGAGGCCACCGGCACCCCCGGGACGAGCTGCGCACCCAGCACCGCGCACGCCACCCAGGCGGGCGTGAGCACGGCGAGGGCGCGGGTCGCGGGTCGCGGGTGGCGGACGGTGACGCCGGCCAGCCGTACGACCGACAGCGTCACGAGGACCAGCACCGCGACCGTCACGACGATGGCCGCGACGACCGCGGCGACCTGTCCGGCCAGGCCGGTGGACGAGCCGAGGAAGCCGAGGCCGTCGTCGAGCAGCGCCCAGTCGAGCACCGGGTCGAACGGGCGGGCGAGCACGGCGGAGAAGCCGACATCGAGGATCTTCAGGACGGTGAGCAGGGCCAGCACGGCACCGCCGGCCACCGCCACCGGCCGGCGGGCCCGGTCGGGGAGCGCGAGCAGCACGGCGACGGCGCCGAGCACCTCCACGGGCAACCGCAGGAAGGCGGCCGGGGCGAGGTCGGTGATCGTGTCCGGCGCGACGAGGGCGGCGAGCACGAGCAGGGCGGCGAGCACCGTGACCAGCCGCGCCGCGAACGGGCGCCATCGGGCGGGTTCCGTCTCGGCTCCCGCCCGCCGTCGCAGGATCATCTTCGCGCGCACCTCCGGGTCCCGCGGACCCCGCCGGCCCGCCACAGGGGGACACGCGGCCCCCCGGCGAGAAGTTCACCACCAGGGCCGGGGACAGCGGTCACCGGCCGATGTTCACCATCCAGCGGACGCCGAACCGGTCGACGCACATCCCGAACTCGTCGCCCCACATCTGCTTCTCGAGCGGGACGGTCACGGTGCCGCCGTCGGCGAGCTTCGCCCAGTAGCCGCGCAGCTCGTCGGCGTCGTCGCCGCTGAGGCTCAGCGAGACGTCGTTGCCGGGGTCGAGGTCCATCCCCGGCGGGTTGTCGGCGCCCATGAGCGTGTAGCCGGCCGGCGTCTCCAGCATCCCGTGCATGATCTTGCCGGCCTCCGGCGCGTCCGGGGAGCCGTACTCGCCGTAGGTGCTGAGCGTGGGGGTGCCGCCGAAGACGTCGGCGTAGAACTCCATGGCGGCCCGCGCGTCGCCGGCGAAGTTCAGGTAGGGGTTGAGACGGGAAGGCATCGCGACCTCCTGTGCCGTGGGGCGAGCATCGCCCGGTGCGGCCAGTGTCTCGCGGAAGTGCCGTCCCAGGTCCAGTCCTGCCGCACGGTCCGGTGACACCCACGCGAACTCGACGTGCTCGCGCGGGTCGAGCCGGACCGCGTTGGGCCCGAGCACCTCGGCCTCGAACACCCGGGCGTGGATCCGGAGGTCGCGGCCCGCGACGTCCGGCCAGTCGTGCCGGCTGCGCTCGCGGGTGAGCCGCACGGCCAGCCCCGTCTCCTCGTGCACCTCGCGGACGGCGGCGGCCTCCGCGGTCTCGCCGCGTTCGACCGTGCCGCCCGGCAGCTCCCACCTCCCTCCGAGGAACGTGCCGGGCGTGCGGCGCAGGAACAGGACGGCGCCCCCGCGCTCGATCCAGCAGTACCCGAGGTGCTTCTCGGCGATCTCCCCCACGAACTGCTAACGGAGATCACCCGCCGCCCGATACTGCTAGCGCAACGGGGGTTGCACGGGGGGAAGCATGACGATCGCGTCGCGACAACCGGACGGGCGTGCGCAGGGCACGCCGTCGCGGCTGGAGCAGCTGTGGACCTGGCTCACCCGCTGCGACGCGGAGGGCTGCCGGGAACGCCCGGTGCAGCTGGGCTGGTGCGCCCGCCACGCGCCCGCCTACGACCCCGAACCCGACGAGTACTGGGGCGGCCCGGAATCCGGCCGGCGCGCCGTTTGAGCGCTCCGCCAGCGGGAACTCGCAGGTCACCCCAGCCGGAGACGCGTGCGCGGGGTTCCTGCGGGGGAGACGATGCGATGCTCAGCCAGAACGACCGGCGCCGGCTCGAGGAGATCGAACGCCGGCTGCGGGAGGAGGACCCCGAGTTCGCCCGCCGCCTCAGCCGGTGGCGGCCGCGGGGCGGGGGCTCGTCGGGACTGTGGCCCGTTCTCGTGCTCGTGGTCGGCCTGCTCGGGATGCTGCTCTCGGTGATCGTGGTGCTGCCGGCGGTCCTCGTGCTCGCCATGGCCATGACTATCGCCGCAGGGGTGTGGCTGCACCGGCGCTCCTAGGGTCGGCCCGGCGCAGGTGGGTGGGCCTGGCGAAGAACAGCACCGCGACCAGCCCGATCAGCAGGACGCCCGCGGGCAGCAGCAATGACTGCGCCATGGCCGCGGCGAAGGCCCCGTGCTGTGCCGCCGGCAGTTCCCCGACGGCGGCCTCGGCCTCCCCGGACGCCCCCGGCAGGAGCGCCGCGAGCCGCGCCTCCATGATCGCCGCGATGCCCGCGCTACCCAGCACGGCGCCGACCTGCCGGGTGGTGTTGTAGACCCCGGAACCGGCACCGGCGTGCGCCATCGGCAGGTTGCGGGTGGCCGTGCTCCCGATCGGTGCCCAGACGAACGCGTACGCGGCGCCCAGCAGGGCGAGCGGCAGCATCAGCTGCCAGATCGGCGCGCCCGGCACCATCACCGCCGCGAGCCACCCGAGCGCGACCGCGACGCCGAGGAGCCCCGCGCCGGCGGTGTGGCGCGGGTGGTGGCGGTCGGCCAGCCGTCCGACGAGCGGCGCCAGCACCCCGGACAGCACGGCCATCGGGGCGAGGAGCAGCGCCGCCTCGGTGGGGGTGAGGCCCCGCACGGCCTGCGCGTACAGCATGATCGGGAACGCCTGCGACGTGACCGTGAACCCGACCGTGGTGATCGCGATGTTGGCCAGGCTGAAGTTGCGGTCCCGGAAGAGCGTGAGCGACATCAGCGGCTCGCCCCGGTTGCGGACCTGCCAGAACACGAACGCGGCGAGCACGACGAGCCCGGTGACGATCAGCGCCCACACCGGGATCGGCCCGACGATCGGGCCCCAGCCGAAGGTCTGCCCCTCCTGGATGCCGAACACCAGCAGGAACAGCCCGACGCCGCTCAGCAGCACACCGAGCAGGTCGAACCGGTGGACGTGGGTGGGCAGGTCCGGCACGAGCCGCATCGCGAGGACGAGTGCGACCACCCCGACCGGCACGTTCACGAAGAAGATCCACTCCCAGCCGAGGCCGTCGACCAGCAGCCCGCCGAGGATCGGGCCGACGAGGGTGGCGACGCCGGCGACCGCGCCCCACAGGCTCATCGCGCGGCCGCGCTGGTCGGGTGGGAACGTGCGGGTGATGACGGTCATCGTCTGCGGGTTCATCATCGACGCGCCGAGGCCCTGGACGATCCGCGCGATGATCAGCTGCTCGACGGTCGTCGTGAGCCCGCACCAGAGCGACGCCAACGTGAAGATCACGAGCCCGACGCTGTAGACCTGCTTGGGGCCGAAGCGGTCACCCAGCCGGCCGGTGACGAGCAACGGCACCGCGTACGCGAGCAGGTAGGCGCTGGTGACCCACACGACCGAGGCGACGTCGGCGCCGAGATCCTCCATGATGGCGGGCGTGGCCACCGACACGATCGTGGCGTCCACCAGGATCATGAAGAACCCGACGACCAGCGCCCACAGCGCGTGCCACGGGTTGGCGGGCGTGCCGGTCACAACGCGTCCTCGTTCGGCCACCGCAGCTCCTTGCGTTCGAGCCGACCGACGAGGTCGGTGAGCCAGCTCAGCTCCGTGGCGAGCTGCTCCTGGAGGTAGTGCGCGGCGAGCAGGTAGGCCTCCTCGACCTTCCTGTCCGCGGCGGCGCGCAGCACCGCGGCACCCTCGGCGAGGTCGCCCTCGACCCGCCTGGCGCGTTCCCGCAGCAGCTCGACCACCTCGTGGCGGGGGAGGTTGTGCGCCTCGCCGAGGGCGACGGGGAACTGCGGGTACTCGTTCAGGGGTGTGGCCAGCAGCGTCCGGATCCGCTCTTCGAGGGCGGCCCGGCCGGCGTCGGTGATCCGGTACGTCGTGCGCTCCGGGCGGCCGCCGTCGCGTTCGGTGCCGGTGGCCTCCACCAGCTCGATCTCGGCCATCCGGTCCACCGTGTGGTACAGCGAACCGGGCCGGACCTTCACGCGCCGGTCCTCGTGCCGCTCCAGCAGCAGCCGGTACATCTCGTACGGGTGCATGGGGCGTTCGACGAGGAGGGCCAGGACGGAGATGCCCAGCGGGGTCACCGTCGTCATCGCCGAGCCCTCCCATCACTCCACGCCGATTACTCCGCGCCGAATATTAAGGGCAACGTGCGGCGCGGTCGAGCCGATTCGATGTGATGTGAGAGTCGCCTCGCGCGGCAGCGGCGGGACCGGGCTCAGCCGAGCCGGTCGAGATCCAGCCGCACCGGGAAGGGCTCGTCGGCGGCGAAGATCCCGCTGACGGGCGCCGCGTCGACATAGCCGAACTCACCCGCCTCGTGGCATGCGATGAGTGCCGGGCGATCGTCGATGTCGACGATCCAGTAATGCGGGATGCCGGCGTCTGCGTACTCGTCGTGCTTGATCGTCCGGTCTGTGCGTTGCGAGCCGTCGGACACGATCTCGACGGCCAGCACGACCTCCTTCGCGCGGAGGAGGCCGCCGCCGCGGCGGCTCCGCTCGAAGCCGGACCGGGTGACCACCACGAGATCCGGGATGCGAACGGATCCGGGCCTCGCGGGGGGAACGAGCTCGAGATCGACATCGACCGTGGGCAGGAGGCGGAAGTCGTCCGGGATCTGCGGGTCGAGCTGTACCTGGAGCCGGTGCTGGCAGAACTGGTGCGCTGGCACCGGGCTCGGCGACATCACGAGATTCCCTTCCTGGAGCTCGTAGCGCCCATCGGTTGCCTCTGGCAGCGCGGCGAACTCGGCGACCGTCAGCAGCTTCGGCCGCTGGAAGGGGAGTGCCGTCATGCGGTCAGTGTGGCACGCAGCACCGACGGTTCGGCCCGGAACGCGCGCCTACGCCGCGGCCGGCTCCCGCAGCAGCGCGACCACCTCGCGCGCCGCCGCCTGCCCCGCCCGGTTCGCGCCGATCGTGCTGGCGCTGGGCCCGTAGCCGACGAGGTGGATCCGCGGGTCGGTGACCACCCGCGTGCCGTCGACGGCGATGCCTCCGCCCGGCCCGCGCAGCCGCAGCGGGGCGAGGTGGCCCAGCGCCGCGCGCCACCCGGTGGCCCAGAGGATCACGTCGGCGGCCACCGACGTGGAGTCGGCCCACACCACGCCGTCCGGGGTGATCCGGTCGAACATCGGGAGCCGCTCCAGCACCCCGGCGGCCTGCGCGGCCCGCGCCTCCGGCGTGAGCGGGAGCCCGGTGACGCTCACGACGCTCTCCGGTGGCCGCCCGGCCCGCACCCGCTCCTCGACGCGCGCCACGACGGCGCGGCCGTAGCCCTCGTCGAACGGCTCGTCGTGGAACTCCGGCGGGCGCCGGGTGACCCACGTCGTGCCCGCGGCCACCGTGGCGATCTCCATCAGCAGCTGCACCGCGGACGTTCCCCCGCCGACGACGACCACCCGCTTGCCGGCGAACTCGTCCGGCCCGGAGTAGTCGACCGTGTGCAGCTGCCGGCCGCGGAAGGTCTCCGCCCCGGGGTAGCTCGGGCGGAAGGGCCGCGTCCACGTGCCGGTGGCGTTGATCAAGGCGCGGGTGGTCCACATGCCCGAGTCGGTCTCGACCTCCAGGTCCGGCCCGGCCGAGCGGACCGCGCTCACCCGCACCGGGCGCCGCACCTGCAGGTCGTACGCGCGCTCGTACGCGTCGAAGTAGTCCGGCACGATCTCGGCGGCCGGACGGGTGCGGTCGGCGGGCTCGAACGGCAGGCCCGGCAGGCTCGCGATGCGGTGCGCGCGGTCGACGCGCAGCGTGCGCCAGCGGTGCCGCCACGCGCCGCCCGGCCCGTCCTCGCCGTCGAGCACGACGAACCCGGAGCCGGGCGCGAGCCCGGCCCGGCGCAGCCCGTACGCGGCGGAGAGCCCGGCCTGCCCGGCGCCGATGACGACGACATCACTCGCATCCCCCACACCCGGCCCAACGCAGCCGAGGCGTGGAGAAGTCCCGCCCCGAACGCCGGCATGGTGGCTTCACCGGCATACCGCGGCAGTATCGCCACCATGCTGGCGCCGGCTCGGGGCGCGGTGGGGGAGAGGGGTCGCTTCGAAGCGGCGCGTCCAGGCCGTCACCTCGGCCGCCGTCACGTTGCCGCCGCAGACCACCAGGGCCAGGCGGGCGTCCGGGCCGACCCGGTCGAGCACCTGGTGCGCGGCCGGGACCAGGCAACCCGCGGCCGGCTCCGCCCAGACCTTCGCCTCCTCCGCGAACGTCAGACAGCCGCGCACCGCGTCGGCGTCCGGGACGACGACGACGTCCTCGACGAGAGCGGAGACGTGCGCGAGCGTCAGATCGGAGACGTACGGCGGCGCCAGCGTGGTGACGATCGAGGTCGGGGTGGTCGGCACCGGCGCTCCCGCGGCGAGCGCCCGGGACATGGAGTCCGCGCCATCGGTCTCCACCCCCCACACCCGCACGCCCGGGACGAGTGCACGCAGCGCGGTGGCGATGCCGGAGATCAGCGCGCCACCGCCGATGCTGACCAGCACGTCGGTGACGTCCGGCGCGTCGGCCGCGAGCTCCAGCCCGACGGTGCCCTGCCCGGCGATCACCGCCGGGTCGTCGAAGGGGTGCACGAGGGTGCGCCCCGCCGCGACCAGCTCGTCGAGGAGCGCGAAGGCCGCCGACACGTCCGGGGTGAGCCGGACCTCGGCACCGCGGGCCTGCGCGGCCGCGATCGAACGTCGCGGCGCCGCCTCCGGCATCACCACCGTGGCCGAGACCCCGAGCGCGGCGGCGGCGTCGGCGAGCGCGATGCCGTGGTTGCCGCCGCTGACCGCCACCACCCCGGCCGACCGTTCGGCGGTGGAGAGCCCGAGCAGCTTGTGGATCGCGCCGCGCGGTTTGAACGAGCCCGTGCGCTGCAGCAGTTCCAGCTTGCAGGTGACCGGCACGCCGAGGTGGTCGGCGAGGCCGGGGCTGGGCACGGTCGGCGTGCGCAGCACGTGGGGCGCGATGCGCTCCGCAGCGGCGGCGATGTGGTCGAGGGAGATCAGATCCGGCACGTTCCCACGTTACGGAGGGCTGGCGGATCACGCCGCCGGATGATGGGGTGGCAGCGTGCTGCGCGCGTCCCGGGCCGGGCTGCTGAGCACCCGCTACGACATCACCCGCGACGACATTGCGATCTGCACGTGGAAGCCGTCGGCCTTCATCGGCGGCGGGAGCTTCGAGCTCGACGGGCACCGCTACGACGTGGCCCGCGGCGGCTGGACAGGCCGGCGCTACCGGCTGCGTGACGAGTCCGGCAACCTCGTCGCGCTCGCGGACGGCGTGGGCCGGCCGACCTGGACCGTGGAGACCGGCGGAGAGGTGCACGCGTTCGAGCGGCCCTCCCCGTGGCGGCGCGACCAGGTGCTCCTGCGCGACGGTGAGCCCGTCGGCGCGGTCCGGAGCACCAGTGCCTGGTTCGGCGAGGCCGAGGCGGAGCTTCCGGGCCTGCCGCCGGCGGTTCAGGTGTTCGTGCTGGTCAGCCTGCTGGCGGTGTGGGACGAGGACTAGGTGCTGCGGTCGGGTGGGACGCAACCTGCTGTGGTCCCGTCCCCTTGCCCCCCACAACGCTGCCCGCGCGAAGGGGGCGGCCGAACCGGGGGAACGCACGAGAGGCCCGGGCGAGGCGGGCGATGCAGTCCGCCACCGGCCGGGAACGGCGCGCCCACGAGAGCGTCTTGTGGTCATGTCGACGTCATGCGTCTCCGATCAAGGGAACGGGACCCATGGTGTCGACATGATCATGCGCGGAGATGCGGACCGTGGAACGCGACGACCATCACCTCCCCGGGCGCGCTCCTGGCCGATCGACACACCACCTTCAAGGAATCGATCATCTAGACGAGCTAGCCGGCCGGCCGCTGGTGCCGCCCGGCCGAACCCTCGTCGTCCTCCGGTGCGGCGTGGTCGGCCACCCCGGGGCTCGGGTCGCGGGACAGGTCGATCAGCGGGTCGAGCTCGGCGCCTTCGGGCGCGGCGTGGTCGGCCACCCCAGGGGTGGGGTCGCGGGACAGGTCGATGTGCTCCCGACCCCGGGCGGGCTTCTCGTCGGTCATACCTGCAAGTAGTACTGCATCGACACCTGGCTCCACATCTCTCCCTGCAACCGGACGGGTGAGGCCTAGACCACCGGCACCACTTCCGGCGCTCCCATCCGGGCGGAGTCGGCCGTCTCGTCGTCGGGCATCTTCTGGCTCTCCCGCTCGGCCTCGACGCGCTTGCGGTAGTGCTCCACCTCCCGGTCGATCTGCTCGTCGCTCCACCCGAGGACGGGCGCGACGAGCTGCGCGACCTCCTCCACGGCCCCGACGCCCCGGTCGAACGTCTCGATCGAGATGCGGGTGCGGCGGGCGAGGAAGTCGTCGATGTGCCGGGCGCCCTCGTGCGAGGCGGCGTAGACGATCTCCGCGCGGAGGTGGTCGGGGGCGCCGGCGAGGGGTTCGCCGAGGCTGGGGTCGGCCACCACCAGCTCCAGCACCTCGTGGATCAGCGAGCCGTAGCGCCCGAGCAGGTTGAGGATGCGCTGCTCGTGCAGCCCGTACCGGTCGGCGAGCAGCGGGGCGGAGTTCCTCAGCGCCTCGAAGCCCTCCGCGCCCAGCAGCGGCACGTTCTCGGTGACCGATGGCGGCACCTTGATGTGCAGGCCGTGCACCGCGGCATCGACGGCGTCCTTCGCCATCACGCGGTACGTCGTGTACTTCCCGCCCGCGACGACCACCAGCCCCGGCACCGTGTGTGCCACGGCGTGTTCGCGGGACAGCTTGGACGTGGACTCCGACTCGCCGGAGAGCAGCGGCCGCAGGCCTGCGTAGACGCCCTCGACGTCCTCGTGGGTGAGCGGCTGCTCCAGCACCGCGTTGACGTGGTCGAGCAGGTACTCGATGTCGGCCGCGCTGGCGGCGGGATGAGCGAGGCCGAGCTTCCAGTCGGTGTCTGTGGTGCCGATGATCCAGTGCCGGCCCCACGGGATGACGAAGAGCACCGACTTCTCGGTGCGCAGGATCAGCCCGGAGTCGCCGCGGATCCGGTCGCGGGGGACGACGAGGTGGATGCCCTTGCTCGCCCGCACGTGGAACTGCCCGCGCTCGCCGACGAGCCCCTGGGTCTCGTCGGTCCACACCCCGGTCGCGTTGATCACCTGGCGGGCGCGGATCTGCAGCGTGCGGCCGGACTCGAGGTCGTGCACCTCGGCGCCGGTGACGCGCTCGCCCTCGCGGAGCAGCCCGACCACGCGCGACCGGGACGCGACGTGCGCCCCGTACGCGGCGGCCGTGCGGGCGACGAACATGGTGTGCCGCGCGTCGTCGACCTGGGCGTCGAAGTAGAGCATTGCCCCGATGAGGGACTCCTTGCGCAGCGACGGCACGATCTTGCGCGCGCCGCGGCGGGTGAGGTGGCGGTGCGCCGGCACGCCGCGGGAGCGTCCGGACAGCAGCCCGAGCGAGTCGTAGAGGGCAAGGCCTGCCCCGGCGTAGAGCCGCTCCCACCCGCGGTGGGTGAGCGGGTAGAGGAACGGCACCGGTTTCACGAGGTGCGGCGCGAGCGTCTGGATGAGCAGCCCGCGTTCCTGCAGCGCCTCGGCGACGAGCCGGAAGTCCAGCATCTCCAGGTAGCGCAGGCCGCCGTGGATCAGCTTGCTGGACCGGCTCGAGGTGCCCGAGGCGAAATCGCGCGCCTCGACGAGCCCGACGGAGAGGCCGCGGGTGGCGGCGTCGAGGGCGGCACCGCTGCCCACGACACCGCCCCCGACGACCAGCACGTCGAGTTCGGTCGAGCTCATCGCGTCGAGCGCGGCCTCACGGGCCTGCGGGGAGAGCGCGACCGATCTCATGGTGTGTCCCTTCTCGAAGCGTCGCTGTGGAACTCAGCCGACGTCTACCCAGTCCAACGTCCTGGTGACGGCCTTCTTCCAGCGCTCGTACCCGGTCGTGCGCTGCTCGTCACTCCATTGCGGATCCCAACGCTTCGACTCGTTCCAGTTGGTGCGCAGCTCGTCGGTGGTCTTCCAGAACCCGACGGCGAGCCCCGCCGCGTAGGCCGCGCCGAGCGCCGTGGTCTCCGCGACGACGGGCCGGCTCACCGGCACGCCGAGCACGTCGGCCTGGATCTGCATGCACAGCTCGTTGGCGGTGACACCGCCGTCGACCTTGAGCACGTCCAGCTGCACGCCCGAGTCCTTCGCCATGGCGTCGGCGACGTCGCGGCTCTGGTAGCAGATCGCCTCGAGCGTGGCCCTGGCCAGGTGGGCGTTGGTGTTGAAGCGCGACAGCCCGACGATCGCGCCGCGCGCGTCGGACCGCCAGTACGGCGCGAACAGCCCGGAGAACGCCGGCACGAAGTAGACGCCGCCGTTGTCCTCGACCTGCCGGGCGAGCGACTCGCTCTGCGCGGCGCCCGAGATGATCCCCAGCTGGTCGCGCAGCCACTGCACCGCCGAGCCGGTGACCGCGATCGACCCTTCGAGGGCGTACACGACCGGCTCGTCGCCGAACTTGTAGCAGACGGTGGTGAGCAGCCCGGACTCCGAGCGCACGAGCTCCGTGCCGGTGTTGAGCAGCATGAAGTTGCCCGTGCCGTAGGTGTTCTTCGCCTCGCCCGGCGCGAAGCACACCTGGCCGACGGTGGCCGCCTGCTGGTCGCCGAGGTCACCGGTGATCAGCAGTTCGGCGCCGAACGGGCCGTTCGCCCGCGTGGTGCCGTAGCCCGCGGGGTTCGAGCTGGGCTGGATCTGCGGCAGCATCGAGCGGGGAATGCCGAAGAAGCCGAGCAGCTCGTCGTCCCAGTCGAGCGTCTCGAGGTTCATCAGCATCGTGCGGCTGGCGTTGGTCGGGTCGGTGACGTGCACCCCGCCGTCCCGGCCGCCGGTGAGGTTCCACAGCACCCAGGCGTCGGTGTTGCCGAAGATCGCGTCACCGCGCTCGGCCGCCTCGCGCGCCCCGTCGACGTTCTCCAGGATCCACTGGATCTTGCCGCCGGAGAAGTACGTGGCCGGGGGCAGGCCCGCCTTGCGGCGGATGACGTCGCCGCGCCCGTCGCGCTCCAGGGCCGAGGCGATGCGGTCGGTGCGCGTGTCCTGCCAGACGATCGCGTTGTGGAGCGGGCGCCCGGTGTTCTTGTCCCACACGACGGTGGTCTCGCGCTGGTTGGTGATGCCGATCGCGGCCAGGTCGGACGCGGTGAGCTTCGCGCCGTTCAGGGCGCTCTGGACCACCGACGACGTGCGTTCCCAGATCTCGGTCGGGTTGTGTTCCACCCAGCCGGCCTGCGGGAGGATCTGCTCGTGCTCCAGCTGGTGGCGGCCCACCTCGTTCCCGGAGTGGTCGAAGATCATGAATCTCGTGCTGGTGGTGCCCTGGTCGATGGCACCGACGAACTCGGCCATGGGGGGCTCTCCTCTGCAGGTCTACTGGGGGATGTCGCGGCCGACGGGCGTGGGCGTCGTCTCGTCCGCGGGGATGTAGGCCGCGACGAGGTACTTGAACAGCGCGGTGCCGAGCAGCCCGCCGATGATCGGTGCGATGATCGGTAGCCAGAAGTAGACGACGCCGTTCTGGTCCATCCAGGCCGTCTCGTAGCCGGTGATGAACGAGGCCAGCCGGGGACCGAAGTCGCGGGCCGGGTTGATCGCGTACCCCGCGTTCGCGCCCCAGGCCATGCCGATCCCGACGACCAGCAGCCCGATGACCACCGGGGCCAGGTTGGACAGCGGTGGGTTGTTGCGCGCGTGGACGAGCGCGCAGACCACGAAGAGCAGGATCGCGGTGCCGATGATCTGGTCGAGGAAGGCGGTCGGGATGCTGACGCCGTCCGCGCCGTTGCCCGGCAGCGTGGAGAAGACGAACTGGGTGTCGATCGTGTGCTCCGGGTCGACCTTGAAGAGCAGGTCGGCGTAGGCGACGCGCACGATCAGCGCCGCGATGAACGCGCCCGCCGTCTGCGCCAGGATGTAGGGACCGACCTTGCGCCACGGAAACCCCTCGAACACCGCGAACGCGATCGTCACCGCCGGGTTGATGTGCCCGCCGGACAGGCGCCCCGACACGTAGATGCCGAGGATCACGCCGATGCCCCAGGCCCACGCGATGGAGTCGTGGTCGCCGAGGCTTCCGTCGGGCGTGGTGACGACCTGCGCGACCACGCCGACGCCGAACAGAATGAGGATCATGGTGCCGAAGAACTCGGCCCAGAGCTCCCCCATGTACGAGTTCTTCGCCATCGAAGTCCTCCTTGGATGTGTCCCGCCTCGCAGCGGGGTGCAGCGGACGGTAGGAACGCCGGGCCCGGTGGTCAACGCCCGACGTTCGGCATTGTCGAACCGCCGATCGGACGAAGGTCACATTCGTTGTCGTAGAGTCGCGGCGTGCCTGGCGCCATCCAGTCCATCGAGCGGGCCGCGGCCGTGCTGCGGCTGCTGGGCAGCACCGACCGGCCGCTCGGGCTGAACGAGCTCGCGGCCGCGTTGGACCTGCCCCGACCCACCGCCCACGGGATCGTCCGGACGCTGCGCGACGTCGGCTTCATCGACCAGGACGTCACGTCGTCCCGCTACCGGCTCGGCTCCGCGCTGCACGAGCTGGGCCGCGGCGGCTGGGACCGGCACGACCTGCGGGCTCGCGCCATGAACTGGGCCGACTCGCTCGCCGGGAGCACCGGCCTCGCCGTTCACCTCGGCGTCGCGGTGCCGCGCGCGGTGCGGCTCGTGCACCACGTCTTCCGCCCCGACGGCACCCCGCAGCGGATCCGCACCGGCGAGGAGCAGCCGCTGCACGCCACGGCGCTCGGAAAGTGCCTCCTCGCGTTCGCGCCGGTCGCCACTCCGCCCGCCCGCGACCTGGACCTGCAGCGCTGGACCGGGCGCACCTGCGTCACCGCCAACGCGCTGGAGTCGCAGCTCGCCCTCGCCAGAAGGCGAGGGTGGGCGAGCGACACCGGCGAGTACGAGTCCGGCGCCGGCGGTGCGGCCGCCCCGCTGCGGGCGAGCGGGGGGATCGTGGTCGGCGCGCTCGCCGTGGTCGGCCCGGTCGAGCAGCTCTACGGGATCGGCGGTGAGCTGCGTCCCTGGCTGGCGGAACAGCTGGTGGCGGCGGCCCGGGAGGTCTCGGCGGCGCTGATGGCGAGCCCGTGAGCGAGCGCGTCGTCGCCGCCATCGACCAGGGCACCACCTCCACGCGGTGCCTCCTGTTCAACCGGGCCGGCCGGATGTTGGCCGTGGCGCAACGGGAGCACCGGCAGTTCTACCCGCGGCCCGGGCTGGTCGAGCACGACGCCGCCGAGATCTGGCGCAACGTCACCCGCGTCGTGCCGGCCGCGTTGAAGAGCGCGGGCCTCGCCCCGGACGACCTCGTGGGGCTCGGTATCGCCAACCAGCGCGAGACCACCGTCATCTGGAACCGGCACACGGGTGTGCCGCTCGCCCATGCGATCACCTGGCAGGACACGCGAACGGACGGGATCGTCGCGCGCCTGGTCGAAGAGGGGCATGCGCCGCTCATCACGTCCACCTGCGGCCTGCCTCCCGCCACCTACTTCGCCGGCCCGCGGTTGCGCTGGCTGCTCGACCACGTTCCCGGCGCGCGCGAGGGCGCGGAGGCGGGGGACGTGCTGTTCGGCACGATGGAGAGCTGGCTGATCTGGCGGCTGACCGGCCGGCACGTCACGGACGTCACGAACGCGAGCCGGACGATGCTCATGGACATACGCGCGCTGCAGTGGTCGGACAAGCTGCTCGACGTGCTGCGGGTGCCGCGGCGGATGCTTCCGGAGATCCGGCCGAACGCCGAGGTCTACGGCACCTGCACGACCGTACTGCCCGGGGTCCCGGTGGCGGGTGCGCTCGGCGACCAGCAGGCGGCGCTCGTCGGCCAGGTCTGCTTCGCCCCGGGCGAGATCAAGTGCACCTACGGCACCGGGGCGTTCCTGCTCATGAACACCGGGCACCGCCTCGCGGAGTCGACGCACGGCCTCATCCCGACCGTGGGGTACCTCTTCGACGACAAGCCGGTGTACGCCCTGGAGGGCGCCATCGCCGTCACCGGCTCGCTCGTGCAGTGGTTCCGCGACTCGCTCGGGATGATCGGCACCGCCGCCCAGATCGAGACGCTCGCGAGCTCGGTCCGCGACAACGGCGGTTGCTACATCGTCCCCGCGTTCTCGGGGCTGTACTCGCCGCGCTGGCACCCCGAGGCCCGGGGCGTGATGGTCGGGCTCACCTCGTTCATCAACCGCGGCCACCTGGCCCGCGCCGTGCTGGAAGCGACCGGGTGGCAGACGCGCGAGGTCGTCGACGCGATGAACGCCGACTCCGGCGTGCCGGTCGCCCGGCTCAAGGTCGATGGCGGGATGACCGCCAACCACCTGCTGATGCAGTTCGTCGCCGACGTCCTGGACGTGCCCGTGGAGCGCCCGCTCGGATCCGAGGCCGTGTCGCTCGGAGCGGCGTACGCGGCGGGGCTCGCCGTCGGGTACTGGCCCGACCTCGGGGTGCTGCGCGCCAACTGGCACCGCGCCGCGGCGTGGGAACCTGCGATGGACGCCGACCTGCGCCGTCGCGAGCACGAGAACTGGGGGCGTGCGGTCAACCGCTCCTACGGTTGGGTGCAGACCCCGGCCGAGGAGTGACGCGGCCCGCGTGGCTCGATGAGAAAGGGCCCGTCGAGAAGGCCCGCACGGCGGTGCGCCTCACCCCGGCCGGATGAGCACCCGGGCGGAGCCGGGGCACGGCGGTTCACCTCTGCCGGACGAGACGGACCCCGGCTGATCACGCCAGGCTCGCGCCATGGCCACAGGTCGCCCCTCGCGATGGCGGCGAGGCGTGGCGGTCGCGTGCCACGTGGCCGTGATGGTCCCCATCGGATGGGCGGCACTGGGATGCACGATCGCGGTGCTGCCCGGTATCTCCGCGGAGCGGGGCTGGGACGTCCTGCTCGCCACGGTGCTCCTCGGACTGCTCGCGGCGGCGCTTCGGCCGGTGTTCGTGGTGGTGGCGGCATGGCTCGGCTGGGCGGGCGTCGTCGCGGGGTGGCTCCTCGCGCAGGCCGTGCTGATGTACCTGACCCTCGCCGTCACGCCGGGGATCCACGTGTGGGGGTGGTGGGACGCGTTCTGGGCCTCGTGGATCTACGCGATCCTCGTGAGCATCGCCAGCTGGTTCGTCACGGCGGGCGACAACGGCGCGGTCATCGCCCATCTCCTGCGCAGCACTCGCCGCGCCGACCGGACCGCCGCGCGGACCGACGACCCCGGGGTCGTCATGATCCAGATCGACGGTCTGTCGGCGCCACTCGCGCGGTGGGCGATCCAGGCGGGCAACCTGCCGACGTTGAGCCGCTGGATCCGGTCGGGCAGCCACGCCCTCGAGGAGTGGCACGCCGAGCTGCCCGCGACGACCCCGGCCAGCCAGGCCGGACTGCTGCACGGCGCGAGCGACGAGGTGCCCGCTTTCCGTTGGTGGGAGAAGGACCCGGGGCGGCTCATGGTCACCAACCACCCCCGGGACAGCACGCTGGTCGAGTCGCGGCTGTCGGACGGCCGCGGGCTGCTCGCCGACGGCGGGGTGAGCATCGCGAACGTCTTCTCCGGTGACGCGCCGACCAGCCTGCTGACGATGAGCACGGTCGGGTCGGGTTCCGGCCGTCGCGGTCCGACCCGCGCGCTGGGCGCCTACCTCGTGAACCCCTTCGGGCTGACCCGCTCACTGGTGCTCACCGTGGCCGAGCTGGTCAAGGAGCTCTACCAGGGCCGCCGCCAGCGGCTGCGCGGCATCGAGCCGAGGATCCACCGCGGCGCCTCCTACGTGGCCCTGCGCGGCGTGACGAACGTGCTGCTGCGGGAGCTGAACACCTACCTCGTCGCGGTGCACCTCCGCGGCGGCGTGCCGTCGCTCTTCTGCGACTTCGTCGACTACGACGAGATCGCCCACCACGCCGGCCCGACCCGCCCCGAGGCGCTCGCCTCGCTCGAAGGGATCGACAACGTGCTCGGCACGCTCGAGCAGGTCGCGAACGCCGCACCGAGGCCGTACCGCTTCGTGGTGCTGTCCGACCACGGCCAGAGCCAGGGCGCCACGTTCCTGCAGCGTTACGGCCTGCGGCTGGAGGACCTCGTCCGGCAGCTGATGCGCACCGGGGTCGACGTCGCGGCGGCGGCGACGCACGAGGGCGAGCAGTGGGGCCGGGTCGACGCGCTGCTCGCCGGGATGGACGCGGAGGGTGGGACGTCGGGCGACGTCTCGCGCCGGATCCGGCGCCGGCACCCCCGCGACGACGGCGGGTTCGCGGACCGTCGACCGCCGGACGCCGAGCGCCCGGACCTCGTCGTCGTCGCGTCGGGCAATCTCGGGCTGATCTACTTCCCCCGCGTGCCGGGGCACCTGACCATCGAGGACATCGACGAGCTGCACCCCGAACTGCTGCACGGGCTCGCGACCCATCCCGGTGTCGGGTTCGTCATGGTGCGCTCGCTCATCCACGGCCCGCTGGTCCTCGGGCCCCAGGGCATGCGCAGGTTGCACGACGACCGCGTGGAAGGCGTGGACCCCCTGGCGCCGTTCGGGCCCCGTGCGGCGGACGACCTGAGGCGCCACCACGAGCTCCCGCACGTCGGCGACATCCTGGTCAACAGCCGGATCGACGTGTCCACCGGCGAGGTGGCCGCGTTCGAGGAGCTCGTCGGCTGTCACGGCGGGCTGGGCGGCTGGCAGTCCCGCGCGGTGCTGGTCCACCCGGCGGACTGGCTCGTCGACCGGACCCTCGTCGGTGCCGACGCGGTGCACCACCAGCTCGTCGCGTGGCTCGAGCGGCTCGGGCAGCGACGGCAGGTCGGAGAGGTGAACCGGACGACGCGGTAGTGCAGGCGCGGCTCACCCGGCGGGGGCGATGCACGACCCGCCGGGGGAGGGCACGGTCGCCGCCGCCCGCGGGGTGCACGACCAGGAAACCGAGGTGCGGCGATGGCAGACGGGGCCGGAGCGGCGGCTCCAGCAGGCGACGCGGCACGTGGCGGCCGGCCGGCGGACCCCACCGACCAGCTCCGGTCCGCGGCGTACCTGCGCCTGCTGCTCCTCGCGGCGGTCGTCGGCGCGCCCATCTCGGCGGCGGCCTACTACTTCCTGCACCTGGTCAACGCGATCCAACTCTGGGTCTACGCGGACCTGCCCCGTGCCTTCGGGTTCACCGGGACGCCGCTGTGGTGGCCGCTGCCCCTCCTGGGCATCGCGGGGGTGCTCGTCGGCCTGATGATCCGGCACCTCCCCGGGGGCGGTGGGCACTCCCCGCTCGACGGTTTCGCCGGCGGGCACACGCCGCACCCGGCCGACCTGCCGGGCATCCTGCTCGCGGCGATCACGAGCCTGGGGCTGGGAGCTGTGCTGGGCCCGGAGGCGCCGTTGATCGCCCTGGGCGGCGGGCTCGCCGTGCTGGCGGTGCGGTTGACCCGCCGGGACGTGCCCGACCGGGCCGCCGCCGTGGTGGCGTCGGCCGGGAGCTTCGCGGCGATCAGCGCCCTCCTGGGTTCGCCGCTCCTCGGCGCCTTCCTCCTCATGGAGTCGGCCGGCCTGGGTGGCCCGGTGCTCGGGCTGGTGCTGCTCCCGGGGCTGCTGGCCGCCGGCATCGGATCGCTGGTCTTCGTCGGGCTCAACCAGCTGAGCGGTCTCGGGACGGTCGCGCTGGAGCTGCCGGGACTACCGCCCTTCGCGCACCCCGACATCGCACAGTTCGGGTGGGCGCTGGTGATCGGCGTGCTCGCCGCCTTCGTCGGATCGGGCATCCGCTGGCTCGGGATCTGCCTGCGGGGGTACGTCGAGCGCCGCACCGTGCTCCTCACGGCCGCGGTCGGGCTCGGCGTCGCCTGCATCGTCATGATCTACACGGCCGCCACCGGTCACGGTGCCTTCGACGTGCTGGGCTCCGGCGAGGAGGACGTCGGCCTGCTGTTGCAGCACAGCGCCGACTACTCGCTCGGTGCGCTGTTCCTGCTCGTCGTGTGCAAGGGGCTCGCCTACAGCCTGTCGCTCTCCGCCTTCCGGGGTGGTCCGGTGTTCCCGGCGATCTTCATCGGCGCCGCGGGTGGGATCGCGATGTCGCACCTGCCCGGGTTGCCGCTGGTCGCCGGGGTGGCCATGGGGATCGGGGCGATGTGCGTCGTCATGCTGAAGCTGCCTCTGACCTCGGTGATGCTGGCCACGCTGCTGATGTTCGAGGAGGGCCTCGCGGTCACGCCGATCGTCATCGTGGCGGTCGTCGTCGCGCACGTCGTGTCGGCCAGGCTCGCTGCCCGGCCCGCAGCGCCGCCCGGACCGCGCGACGACGCGGGCACCCCGGCGACGCCCGGCCGGGAGCGGCCCGCCGGCTGAGCCGGCCGAGCATCATCCCCGTCGGGTGAGGCGGGACGGTCGGGCGGCACAGCACGCTCTGCGCGAGCCACCGCGTCGTGATCGTGACGAGACAGGGAGCCCGAGATGAACGATCGCCGGACCGACCCGTCACTGCAGGACCTCAACCGCGGCGTGTTGATCGGAGCTGGAGCGCTGCTCGCCGCCGCCGGCCTTGCCGGGCTGGCCGGGTTGGCCATGTTCTGCGCGGCGCTGTTCGGTGCCACCCGCAGCTGGTACCGGCGCGCCGATCTGGCCCCCCACGAGCTCGCGAACCTGAAGTGGCACCAGGTCAAGGCCGCCGCCAGCGCCGGCGCGGGCGCCTGGCAGGACCACGAGAAGAACACCTACTCGCCGCGGTCGGCGCGCTCGTGACGCACTCCGAGCCGGGCCGGTGCCGGCAGGCACACCCGGGGGAGCCCGGGTAGCTCGTCCGGGCGGTGGCTGACGACGAGTGCCGTGCGGCCCGCCGTCGCGCGCAGCAGGTCGGCGCGCACCAGTGCGGCGGTTGCGTCGTCGAGGTGCGCGGTCGGCTCGTCGAGCAGCAGCAGCGGTCGATCCGCTAGCAGGGCACGCGCGAGCCCGATGCGCTGGCGTTCCCCGCCGGAGACCGCGCCGCCGCGCCTGCCCACCGGGGTGTCCAGCCCGTCGGGCAGCTCGGCCAGCCAGTCGGTGAGCCCGGCGCGGCCGAGGGCGTCGACGAGCCGGCCGTCGCCCGCGCCGGGGCCGGCGAGCAGCAGGTTCTGCCGCAGGGTGCTGTCGAACAGGTGGGTGGCGGGGCCGCACCACGCGATGCGGGTGCGCAGGTCGTCGCCGAGCACGTCACGGGTGTCGATCCCGTCGACGTGGACGGCTCCCGCCCGTGGCTCGAGGGTGCGCATGAGCGTGGCCAGCACGGTGCTCTTGCCGCAGCCGGTCGGACCGGTGAGGACGAGTCGCGTGCCGGAGGGGAGCCCGAGGTCGAGGCCCGTCACGGCGTCCCGGTCGGAACCCGGCCACCGGACGGTGAGCCCGTCCACGTCCAGCCACCGGCCGGGCGGCGCGGGGAGCGGTCGAACCGGCTCGCCCACGGCGGCGGGAGCGCGCTCCAGCTCCGCGAGCCGGCGCGCCGCGGGCAGCGCGGTCGCCAGCCGCTGCGCGGCGTCCGGCAGCGCCGCGACCAGCTCGGCGGTCGCCAGCGGGGTCAGGGCGACGACGGCGAGTGCGGTACCGGGCAGGGACCCGGCGCGCAGCGCCGCCACACCGAGCACCGTGCAGCACACCGTCGAACCCCCGACGGCCAGCACGGTCAGGCCCGCCCCCACGCCGGTTGCGGCGGCGGCGCGGCGGTTCAGCGCCGAGACACGCTGCTCGAGGGCTGCGACGGTGCGGCGCCGTCGCACGGCGGCACCGAAGGCGATCAGGTCGGGGCGCGCGTCGAGGAGTTCGACGACGGCACCGGCGAGCGCGCCCCTGGCCGCCGCGGTCCGGGTCGTCGCCCGCCCGGCCAGCGCGACGGTGAGCGCGGGGGCGACGGCTCCCGCGCAGGCGAGCCCCGCCGCGAGCGCGATGCCCGCGCCGGGGAGGACCAGGCCGAGGCCCGCCGTGGTTGCGAGTCCCACCACGGCGGCCGCGGTGGCGGGAACGAGCGCGCGCACCACCACGTCCTGCTGGGCGTCGATGTCGCCGATCATGCGGGACAGCAGCTCGCCCGACCGCAGCCGTCCGGTCACCGCAGGCCCCAGCCGCACGAGCGCGCCCCACAGCCGGGCGCGCAGGTCGGCGAGCATCCGCAGCGCGGCGTCGTGGGACGCCAGCCGCTCGCCGTAGCGGAGGAAGCCTTTGGCCAGCCCGAACAGGCGGACCGCTGCGATGGCGACGAGGAGCGTGAGCACGGGCGGTTGCAGCGCCGCCGCCGAGATCAGCCACGCCGACGTCGCGGCGAGCGCGACCGTGCTGCCCAGCGCCCCGCTGCCCGCGGCCACGGCCACGGCGAGCCGCCGGCGGTGCGGACGGATCAGCGCGAGCAGCGCGCGCACGTCACCCCGCCGTGCGTCCGGTTCGCGGTCGGTGTCCCCTGCCGCACCCGTCGAGCGAGGGGCGGTGTCCTGCGGTGGCGGCGATGCCTGCGGGCGGGGCGCCGGTCGGGGGCGCGACGGCCGACCGGGCAGCGCGATCACCCGGTCACAGAGATCGAGCACGGCACGCCGGTGGCTGACCACCACCGCGCTCCGGCCGGCGAGCGCGGCCCTGAGCCCGGTGAGCAGCGCCGCCTCGGTGTCCGGGTCGACGCCCTCCGTCGGCTCGTCGAGGAGGACCAGGGGCCGGTCCGTCAACAGCGCCCTGGCGAGCGCGACGCGACGCTGCTGCCCGGTGGACAGCCCCAGGCCCCGCTCGTGCACGGGCCCGTCGAGCGGGAGGTCCAGCACGGCGGTCGCGGCGACGGCGGCGAGCTCGGCCGCGGTGGCGTGCGGGGCGCCGAGCCGCACGTTGTCCTCGACGGTCCCGGCGATCAGCACCGGGCGCTGCGGCACCCAGGCCACGCGCTGCAGCCACGCCTCGCGGTCCACGCCCGCGAGGTCGACGCCGTCGACGGTCACCGCGCCCCGGTCGGGCAGGCGCCAGCCCAGCAGCAGGTCGAGGAGCGTGGACTTCCCCGCGCCGCTGGGGCCGCTGATCCCGAGGACCTCGCCCGGGCCGACCGCGACCGAGATCTCGTCGAAGATCGCGCCGGCCCGCCCGTCGACGCCGGCCGCGTGCAGCCGGACCGGGCCGGCGGCCGGGTCGGGCGCCGCGGTGGGCCCCGAAGCGGCTACCGGGAGCTCGAGCACCGCGAAGACCTCCGCGGCGGCGGCGGTCCCCTCGGCGCTGTCGTGGTAGCGGGCGGCCACGGCGCGCAGCGGCTGGTAGACCTCGGGGGCCAGCACGATCACGAGGAGGCCGGTCGCCAGGTCGAGGTGCCCCTCGACGAGCCGCAGCCCGACCGACACCGCGACCAGCGCCACCGACAGCGTGGCCAGCAGCTCCAGCGCGAGCGAGGACAGGAACGCCACCCGCAACCCGCGCATCGTCTCGAGGCGGTACCGCTCGGACATCGCCGCGATCTGGCGGGTCTGCCGGCGGGCCCGGCCGTAGGCGGTCAGCACGTCGAGCCCGGCCACGACGTCGACGAAGTGGTGACCGATGGCGGCCAGGGCGTTCCACTGCCGCGCTGTGGTCGCCCTGGCCCGCAGGCCGATCAGCACCATGAACACGGGGATCAGCGGGATCGTGATGCCGATGATCAGCGCCGAGACCCAGTCCGCCGTGAGGATCCGGATGCCGACGACGAGGGGCACGGTGGCGCCGATCAGCAGCTGGGGGAGGTAGCGGCCGACGTAGCCGTCGAGACCGTCCACGCCGCGGCTCGCGAGCGTGGCGAGCTGTCCGGTGGACGGCAGCCCGGGGTGGCGTGGCCCCAGCCGCAGGACGTGGTCGAGCAGGGCGGCGCGCAGCTGCGCCACCGCCGTCGTCGCTGCGCGGGCCGCCGCCACCTCGGCGGCCCAGCCGAGGGCGGCCCGGCCCACCACCACGCAGGCCAGTGCGGCGAGCGGCACCGCGAGCGTCTCGAGCCCGGCGCCCCCGAGGAACGCGGCGGCGATCGTGTCCGCGAGCAGCCCGGCCTGGGCGATCACCAGCACCGCCGACGCGAGCCCGATGCCGGCGCCGAGCCCGACGAACCCACGGACCGCAGGCGCGTGCCGCAACAGCCGCCGGTCCAGCCCGCTCACGACGGGACCGGCGGCCGGTCCTTCCCGGAGGGCGGCCGGTAGACGTCCCGCAACCTCTCGATCTGTTGGGTGGTGAACGCCCGCTCGCGCCGGGCGTCGCGGGCGAAGGCCGCCGCCCAGGTGAGCACCGCGCCGGCGCGGTTGCGGTACCCCGTGAGGAAGGCGATGTGGATGAACAGCCAGGAGAGCCAGCCCGCGAACCCGGCGAACTTCAGGGGGCCCGCCGACACGACCGCGTTGCCACGGGACAGGTAGGCGGCCGAACCGAGATCGTGGTAGCGGAACGGGCCGATCGGCTTGCCCTCGACCCGGTGCCGGATCCGGCGCCCCGCGTAGAGGCCGGACTGCATCGCGACCTCGGCGACCCCGGGCAGCCGGTCGCGGCTCATCAGGTCCCCGACGACGGAGATCTCGGGGTGGCCCGCGATCGTGAGGTCGGCTTCCACCTCGATGCGCCCGGCGCGGTCCTGCCGCGCTCCCGTGGCCTTCGCGAGCGAGCCGGCCACGGCGGGTGCTTCGACCCCCGCCGCCCAGAGCACCGTCCCGGCCTTGTGGCGGACCGTCGTCCCCGCCCGGTCACGGGTCTCGAGGCCGTCGCCGTCCACGCGGGTGACGATGGTGCCCATGTGCAGCTCGACGCCGAGTTCGCGCAGTTGGCCCGCGGCCTTGGCCGACAGCGCGGGCCCGAACGACGCCAGCGGCTCGTCCCCGCCGTCGAAGAGCAGCACCCGGGCGTCCTCCGGCCGGATGTGCCGGAACTCCGCGCGCAGCGTGCGGGTGGCGAGCTCGCGGATCTGCCCGGCGAGCTCCACACCGGTCGGGCCGGCGCCGACCACGGCGAACGTGAGCCAGCGGCGCTGCTCGTCGGGGTCGGATGCGGTCTCGGCGAGCTCGAACGCCCCGAACACCCTTCGCCGGATCGCGAGCGCGTCGGCGATCGTCTTCATCCCCGGCGCCCACTGCGCGAACTCGTCGTGCCCGAAGTAGGACTGGCGAAGGCCCGCGGCGACGATCAGGTCGTCGTAGGGCAGGGTGATGCGTTCGCCGAGCGGTCGCTCCGCGACGACGTGGCGGGCCTCGGTGTCGACCTCGACGACCTCGGCGAGGACGCACTCGACGTTGCGGTGGCGCTTGAGAACGTCGCGCAGCGGCGCCGCGATCTGGCCCTCGGACAGGATTCCCGTCGCCACCTGGTAGAGCAGCGGCTGGAACAGGTGGTGCTGTGCGCGGTCGACCAGCGTGATCGCGAACTCGTCGCGGCGGCGCAACGCCCGCGCCGTGAAGAGGCCGCCGAAGCCGCCTCCGACGATGACGACCCGGCGCGCGGGCGCACCACTTCCTGGTGTCCGACTCATCGTGTTCGCCGCCCCTCAGGCCGGGTCGTGCCAGGCGTCGCCGTCCGGGAGGAGGTCGTCGGCCTCCTTGGGCCCCCAGCTGCCCCGCGGGTAGGTGTGCACCGGGACGACGTCACCGAGCACCGGGTCGACCACGCGCCATGCGGCCTCCACGGTGTCCTCGCGGGCGAAGAAGATCCGCTGCCCGTCGAGGGCCGCGCCGATGAGCCGGTCGTACGGGCGCATGTCCTCGCTGCCGTGCTCGGCGAAGACGAGGTCGTTCAGCTGCGGCTCGGCCCCGGCGCCGGGCTTCTTGCCGGCCAGCGCCAGGCTGATCCGGGTGTTCGGCCAGATGCGGAACCGCAGCGCGTTGGTGACCTCCCGGCCGGTCACCCCGAACATGCCGAACACGTTGTAGGGCACCGTGCGGAACCGGATGCTGATCTCGGTGGCGGTCACGGGCATGGTCTTGCCCGCGCGGATGAGCATGGGCACCCCCGCCCACCGCCACGAGTCGAGCGCGAGCCGGACCGCGACGTAGCTCTCCACCGTCGACAGCGGGTCGACGCCCTCGACCTCTCGATAGCCGTCGTACTGGCCGCGAACGGTGTCCGCGGGCGTCAGCGGGCGCAGCGCGGAGATCACCCGCGACTTCGCGTCCAGCCATGAGCTCGGGCCGGAGCCGTCCGGCGGGTCGGCGACCACGGTGGCCAACACCTGCAGCATGTGGTTCTGCACGACGTCACGGATCGCGCCGGCGCTGTCGTAGAAGCGGCCCCGATCGGCCACGTCGAAGGCCTCGGCCATGGTGATCTGGATGCTCTCGACGTGGTCGCGGTTGAGCAGCGGTTCGATCATCGAGTTGGCGAACCGGGCGACGAGTACGTCGTTCAGCGGATCCATGCCCAGCCAGTGGTCGACCCGGTAGATCGCGTCCTCCGGGAAGTACCGGTGCATCGTCGCGTTGAGCGCGACGGCGCTGGCCAGGTCGGTGCCGAAGGGCTTCTCCACCATCACGCGGGCGCCCTCGGCGCGTCCCGCCTTCGAGATCCCCTCGGCGATGCGGCCGAACAGGAACGGGGGCACCTCCAGGTAGTAGAGGGCTCGTGGCGCGTCGCCCATCTCCCGGGACATCGCCGCGTAGGTGGCGTCGTCGTCGAGGTCCCCGTCCACGTAACGGAGCAGGCCGAGCATCTTGCGGGCCGGCTGCGAGCCCTCGTCCATGCCGTTGTCGCGCAGGGACCGCGCGGCGTAGTCACGGAACTGGTCGAGGCCCCAGCCGCTCTTGGCGACCCCGACGATCGGGACGTCGAGCACCCCCCGGTCCACCAGCCCCACCAGCGCCGGGAAGGTCTCCAGATTCGCCAGGTCACCGGTCGCCCCGAAGATGACCAGAGCGTCCACTCGGTCCGTCGCCATGGTTCTCCCTCTCGATCATCCGAGTCGTTCGAGCACGCGGTCCCCGACCCGCAGCGCGTTCGCGATCGCCGTCAGCGACGGGTTCACGGCGCCGATGCTCGGGAAGAAGCTGGTGTCGACGACGTAGAGGTTGTCGAGCTCGTGCGCCTTGCAGTCGGTGTCGAGCGCGGAGCTCGCCGGGTCGGTGCCGAACCGCACGGTGCCCGCCTGGTGTGCGGTCGCGCCGATCGGCATGCCCTTGTGCAGGTAGATGCTGTGGTCCAGCAGGTGGTGCTCGTGCATGCCGAGGTCGCCGAGCCGGCTCGCCACCGCGTGCCGCAGCCGCTTCACGCCCTCGATGTTGTTCCTCTCGTCGATCGAGAGGTGGACGTGCCCCTCGCCGTCTAGCGTCACGCGGTTGTCCGGGTGCGGGAGGTCCTCCCCGCAGAGCCAGAGGTCGACCGCGTGGTGCGCGAGCACCTCCAGCGGCATGTCGGGGGTGAGGTGACCGGCCCAGCGCGGGGCGTTCGCGTGGATCTGCTCCCCGTCGGACTTGCCGAGCATCTGGACGCCGCCCATCGGGTAGTCCCACTCGGCCGACGCGGAGTACCAGTCGTTGAAGGCCAGGGTCTTCTGGAAGCGGGTGGGGTTCGGCTCCTTCGAGACCGCCATCATGGCCAGGTTGTTGTGGCGCATGTAGTGGCGGCCGACCACGCCGGAGCCGTTGGCCAGGCCGTTCGGGTGCCGGTCGTTCGCGGACCGGAGCAGCAGGACCGCCGAGTTCACCGCCCCGCAGGCGACGACCACCACGTCCGCGGCGAACCGCACCGTGTCGCCGCCCAGCTCGGTGACCACCGCGGTGACGGTGCGCCCGCTCGGGTCGGTCTCCAACCGCGTCACGTGGGCGCCCGTGCGCAGCTCGACGTTCTCGTGCGCCACGGCGGGGTCGACGCACATCACCTGCGCGTCGGCCTTGCCGCCCACCAGGCACGGGAACCCGTCCACCCGGTCGCAGCGGATGCACACGCTGTCGTGGGTGGCCATGCCCTGCGCGTCCTGGGTGAGGCGTACCCCGATCGGCAGGTGGAACGGGTGCAGGCCCTGCTTCTCCAGGTCGTCGGACAGCTGCTGGATCCGCCGCTCGTGCTGCACCGGGGGATGGGGGTAGTCCCGGCTCGCGGGCCCCGCGGTCGGGTCCTCGCCGTGCCGGCCGTGCACCTGGTAGAGGTGCTCCGCCTCGCAGTAGTACGGCTCGAGGTCGGGGTACGAGATCGGCCACGCCGGCGAGATCCCGCCGTGGTGGCGGATCTCCCCGAAGTCCTGCGGCCGGAGCCGGAACAGCGCCGCACCGTAGAACTTGGTGTTGCCCCCGACGTAGTAGTTGACCTCCGGTGGGAACTCGCGGCCGTGGCGGTCGTACCAGAACTCGGGCGCCCGGTACTTCCCCCTCACGAACACCTCGGTCGAGTCCCAGTTGTCGCGCTCCCGGGGGAGGTAACCGCCGCGTTCGAGCATCAGCACGCGCTTCCCGGACGGTGCGAGCCGGTGGGCGACGGTGCCGCCGCCCGCGCCGGTGCCGATGACGATGACGTCGTAGTGCCGGTCGCTGGGTACGGAGACGGACACGGTGCCTCCTCGGTGGTGGTCGTGGCACGCGACGGGCCACGGTCCTGCGACCGCCCGGCCGCTGGCATCACCTCACGAGGGTGATGCCAACGATCCCGACCGGCGCGACGGTGCCCGCTCCGGAGCACCACCGATGCGGGAGGCAGCCATGACCGAGGCAGCGATCGCCGACCACGGCCTGATCGGCGATCTCCAGACGGCCGCGCTGGTCAGCACGGACGGGTCGGTCGACTGGTTCTGCTGTCCGCGGTTCGACTCGCCGAGCGTCTTCGGTGCCCTGCTCGACGACGAACGCGGCGGGCACTTCCGGATCCGGCCGCACCGCGACTACGAGTCGCGACAGATGTACTTCCCGGACACCGCCATCCTCATCACCCGGTTCACCACCGAGGCCGGGATGGGCGAGGTGGTCGACTTCATGCCGCCCGCCGGGTCGGTGGCCACCGGCAACCACAAGCTGGCGCGGATGGTGCGCTGCATCCGCGGCGAGATGACCTTCGAGGTCGACGTCGCCCCGCGCTTCGACTACGGCCGCCGGGCCCACACGCTGGATCTGTCGGCGACCGGCGCGGTCTTCGGCACCGACGCGCTCACGCTCACCATCCACGCCGTGCGGGAGCCGGGGGACGAGCGGATCGCGCACGCCCGGGTCGAGGAGAGCGACCTGCACATCAGCATCGCGCTCACGGCAGGCCAGGTGCGGGGCATGGTGCTGGAGTCGGACGCCGGCGGGCCACCGCGGGAGATCCGCGTGGCGGACTTCGAGCGCATGTTCCACGAGACCGTCCTGCACTGGCGGAGCTGGCTGCACCGCTGCACATACACCGGCCGCTGGCGGGAGACGCTGCAGCGCTCGGCGATCACGCTCAAGCTGATGACCTACGCCCCGAGCGGTGGGCTGGTCGCGGCGCCGACCACGGGCCTGCCCGAGCAGGTCGGCGGCGAGCGGAACTGGGACTACCGCTACACGTGGGTGCGGGACGCGTCGTTCTCCGTCTACGCCCTGCTGCGGCTCGGGTTCACCGAGGAGGCGGCGCAGTTCAGCGGCTGGCTGCGGGACCGCGTGGCCGAGCGGGTGGGCGGCGAGGGCGGCCCGCTCAACATCATGTACCGGGTCGACGGCTCGTCCGACCTCAAGGAGGAGTCGCTCGAGCACTGGTCCGGCTACCGCGGCTCGCGGCCGGTCCGGATCGGCAACGGGGCCGCCGACCAGCTCCAGCTCGACATCTACGGCGAGGCGCTCGACAGCATCTACTTCGCCGACCGCCGGGGCCTCGAGGTCGGCCATCGCGGCTGGAACTCGGTCCGGGAGTTGCTCGACTGGCTGAGCACCCACTGGGACCAGCCGGAGGAGGGCATCTGGGAGACCCGCGGCGGGCGCCAGGACTTCACGTACGGACGGCTGATGTGCTGGGTTGCCTTCGACCGCGGCATCCGGATGGCGGCCACCCACGGCCGGCCGGGTGCCGTCGCGACGTGGACCGAGGCCCGGGACGCGATCTACGACCAGATCATGGACAAGGGCTGGAACCCCGACCGCAAGGCCTTCGTGCAGCACTACGGCAGCCCGGTGCTGGACTCGTCGCTGCTGCGCATGTCGAGCGTCGGGTTCATCACCCCGCACGACCCGATGTGGGGCTCGACGCTGCGGGCGATGGACGACGAGCTCGTCACCGACAGCCTCGTCTACCGGTACGACCCCGCGGCCTCTCCCGACGGGCTGCTGGGCGCGGAGGGCACGTTCTCGCTCTGCTCGTTCATGTACGTGGACGCGCTCGCCCGGGCCGGCCGGCTGGAGGACGCGCGGTTGGCCTTCGAGAAGATGCTCACCTACGCCAACCACGTGGGGCTCTTCTCCGAGGAGATCGCCATCACCGGGGAGCAGATCGGCAACTTCCCGCAGGCATTCACGCACCTCGCGCTGATCGACGCCGCGATCACGCTGGACGAGGAGCTCGACCGGGCGAAGGCCCGGCGGTGACGGGGAGCTGACGTGTCCGCGGTCGACCTGGCCCGCCTCCAGTTCGCCACCACGACGATCTACCACTTCCTGTTCGTGCCGCTCACGATCGGGCTCGCGTTCCTCACCGCCCTGCTCCAGACGCGGTGGCACCGGACCGGCGAGCCGGGGCACCTGCGCCTGACCAAGTTCTTCGGGACTCTCCTGGTGATCAACATCGCGATCGGGGTGGTCACCGGGCTGGTGCAGGAGTTCCAGATCGGGATGAACTGGTCGGGCTTCTCGCGGTTCGTGGGCGACGTGTTCGGGGCCCCGCTCGCGATGGAGGGACTGGCCGCGTTCTTCCTCGAGTCGGTGTTCCTCGGCCTGTGGCTGTTCGGTTGGGGCCGGCTCTCGCCGCGGGTGCACCTGGCCACGATCTGGGCGGTCGCCGTGGGCGGGGCGCTGTCGGCGGCGTTCATCATGGCCGCCAACTCGTGGATGCAGAACCCGGTCGGCTACACGATCGATCCCACCACCGGCCAGGCGCGGCTCACCGACATCGGCGCGGTGCTGACCAACCCGGTGTTCCTGCGCAGCTACCTGCACGTGCTGCTCGCGTCGCTGGTCACCGCCACCGTCGTGATGCTGGCGGTCTCGGCGTGGCACCTGCGCCGGGGCGGGGCGAAGGAGTTCGACCTGTCGGCGCGGATCGCGCTCGTGGTGCTGACGCCGGCCGTCGCGCTCAACCTGCTCGTGGGCAGCGAGCTCGGCGTCACCGAGGGCGTGTACCAGCCGATGAAGATCGCCGCCGCCGAGGCGCAGTGGGAGACGTGCCAGCCGTGCTCGTTCTCGCTGTTCCAGATCGGCGGCGGCAACGAGGACCAGACCCCGACGAAGGTCATCCAGGTGCCGCACCTGCTGTCGGTGCTCGCGACGAACTCCTGGAACGGGCAGGTGGTGGGGCTGAACGAGCTCCAGGCCCAGTACACCGCGCAGTACGGGCCGGGCTACTACGTCCCGAACGTCTTCATCCAGTACTGGTCGATGCGGACGATGGCCTACCTCGGCAGCCTCATCCTGCTCGTCGCGCTGTGGGGGCTGTGGCGGCGCAACCGGCTGGCGAGCTCGCCGTGGTTCCTGCGCGTCGCGATCTGGACGTTGCCGCTGCCGTTCATCGTGAACACCGCGGGCTGGATCCTCACCGAGAACGGCCGCCAGCCCTGGATCGTGCAGGGGCTGCTGCGCACCGAGGACGCCGAGTCGCCCTCGGTCGGCCCGGGGGCGATCGTGACGAGCCTGGCGGTGTTCGCGCTGCTCTACGCCGTGCTCGCGGTCGTCGACTGGTGGCTGATGGCGCGCTACGCCCGCAAGGAGCTCGAGCCCGCTCCGTCGCCCGACGAGCCGCAGGCCACGAAGCCCGAAGTGCAACCGACCTACTGAGGACGGCCGAGATGACACTTGCCGCCTTCTGGTTCATCGTCCTCGTCGTCGTGTGGACGGGCTTCCTGCTGCTCGAGGGCTTCGACTTCGGCGTCGGGATGCTCCACGGGGTGGTGGGCAGGGACGAGGCCGGACGGGACACGGCGATCCGGGCGATCGGTCCGGTGTGGGACGGCAACGAGGTCTGGCTGATCGTCGCGGTCGCCGGCACGTTCGCCGCCTTCCCGGACTGGTACGCGACGATGCTGTCCGGCTTCTACCCGATCTTCCTCGTCGTGGTCGTCGCGCTGATCCTGCGTGGCGTCTCCTTCGAGTACCGCGCCCACGCAGCGGGAGAGCGCGGCCGCCGGTTCTGGGGTCTCGCGCTCACGGTGGGCAGCTTCGTCACCCCGCTCGGCCTGGGGATCGTGCTCGGAAGCCTCCTGGGCGGGGTCCCCATCGACGACCGGCAGGAGTTCGTGGGGAGCGTCGGCGACCTGTTCAGCCCCTACGCGGTGACGGTCGGGGTGACGATCACGCTGATCTGCCTGTTCCACGGCGCGGCGTTCCTCGCCCTCCGGACGGACGGCGACGTGCGGCAGCGGGCGCTGCGCGCCGGCCGGATCCTGGGGCCGATCACCACCGTGGCGGTGATCGCCTTCGTCGTCTCCACCCAGATCGACTCCGGGAGCGGCGTCCTGTGGTCGGCGATCGAGTTCGGCGCGGTGATCGCCGTGATCGCGGCGGCCGTGCTGATCCACGCGGATCGCGACGGCGCCGCCTTCGCCGCCACCTGCGCCACGATGGCGGCCGTCGTCGTGGCGCTGTTCGCCGAGCTCTACCCACGGGTGATGGTCTCGAGCCTCGGGGCGGCGAACGACCTCACGGTGAGCGCGGCCGCGTCGTCGCCGTACACGCTTCGGGTCATGACCGTCACGCTCGTCGTCCTGCTGCCCGTCGTCCTCGTCTACCAGGGCTGGGCGTACCACGTGTTCCGGGCCCGGTTGAGCCGCGACGCCGGGGGTGACCGGGTGCCTCCCGGCCCACCGGCCGGCGCCGACACGGCGGGCGCTGCGGGCCCGGGTGGGGAGGAGCGGGTCGTGCCCGGGCCGCAGCGGGCCGAGGCGGTGCGAACCCGGTCGACCCCCGCGGCGCCGCCGTCCCGGGGGCTGCCACGGCTGGTGTGGCTGCTGTTCGGGTGGCTCTTGACGTGGTTCTTCGCGCGCCTGAGGGCGATGATCGCACCTGGCCACGCCGCACGCCGATAGGTAGGGGGCGGGGCCCGCGTGTTTCGCCCGCCCAGACCTGATCGCCGGCCGCTCATCCCCGACAGGTGAGGCCGCGGGGATGGCCGGGTTCACCATGTCGGACGCACCAACGCTGCGAAGGGGGGCAGTATGAGGGACGGGATGGACGTCATGGGGCCGGTCGACCACATCGTCGTGGAGTTCGCGGATGCGAGCGTGCCGGAGGACGTGCTGCAGAAGCGCACCATCCTGAGCTCCTGATCGCGCTCCGGTGCCATGAGCACGGAGGCACTCGTCCTCGCCGCCACCACCGTGATCCGGCCGGCGAGTATTGGTCTGCCTGGCTGCGCTGAACGCGATCGCGCACAGCGCCGGGGAATCGCGGGTCGCCGGCGTCGCGTCCTGACCGTCGCCGCCGACGGCCGCGGGTCAGCTCACCATCGGATACCGCCCGGCCTGCAGGTCGTCCGTATCCACGATGACCCGCCCGAGCGGGAGGAGCGACACGGGGATCAGCTTCAGGTTGGCCAGGGCCAGCGGGATCCCGATGATCGTCACGGCCAGTGCCACCGCCGTCGCGAGATGCCCGATGGCCAGCCACCATCCCGCAACGATGATCCAGATGATGTTGCCGAGCACGGACGGGACACCGGCGTCGTCGCGCCGTACGAGCCTCCGGCCGAACGGCCACAGCGTGAAGTCGGCGATCCGGAACGACGCCAGCCCGAACGGGATCGTCACGATGAGGATGCAGCAGACCACACCGGCCAGCGCATAGCCGATGGCCAGCCAGATCCCGCAGAGGAGTAGCCAGATCACGTTCAGCAACGTTCGCACCAGGGCCTCCCTCGACGCCGTCGCGGTCCGGTCAGCCTTCGCCCGGGGCCCGAGGTCCCGCCTCACCCGAGATGGGCGGGGTGTCATCGGATTCCGGGCCGGACCCCGGCGATCGGGCTCTGATGGGTTCGACGGGTCAGTGGAGCCCGAGGCGGCGGATGGTGGCGAGCGTTCCGAGGCTCAGCACGGCGGTGACCATCACCCAGAAGCTGGGGGCGAGCGGGCTCCCGGTCGTGGCGATCAGCCAGGTGGCGATGAACGGGGTGAAGCCGCCGAACACGGCGACGCCGATGTTGTAGCCCACCGCCATGCCGGTGGCGCGGGTCCCGGTGGGGAAGAGGTTCGCCATGAGCGCGCCCATCGGCCCGAAGTACGCGGCCTTCAGCACGCCGAGCACCGCCAGCATGCCGAGCATGACCGTCAGCCCGGGAACCGCGACGAGCAGCGCGAACAGCGGGTAGATCAGCACGAGGATCAGCGCCGCGGCCGGGACCATGATCTTGATCTGCCCGAACCGGTCCGAGAGGTGTCCGGCCAGCGGCGTGGCGATCAGCAGCACGAGCCCGCCCAGGATGACCCCGGCGAACCCGGTCGACGCCGGCAGCCCAAGGTTCTTGATCGCGAACGTCGGCATGTAGCTGATCAGGTAGTTGAGGCAGGTCGTCGCGGCGAGGACGCCGATCGTGAGCAGCACGCGCACCTTCTGCTCGCGCAGGATCACGCGGCCGGGCCGGTGGTCGGGCGCCAGGTCGTCCGTGCGGGCGAACTGCGGTGCCTCGGGCACGTGGCGCCTGATGTACCAGCCCACCGGACCGACCAGCAGCCCGACGGCGAACGGGATCCGGAATCCCCACGAGAGGAGCTGGTCGTCCGACAGCGTGGAGGTGAGCACGGTGCCGAGCGTGGCGGCGAGCAGCGTGGCCGCGGACTGGCTGGCGAACTGCCAGCTCGCGGCGTAACCGCGTCGCCCGGGGAGGTGCTCGACCATCAGCGCGGTGGCGCTGCCGAACTCACCACCCGCCGAGAAGCCCTGGACGAGCCGCGCCACGAGGATCCCGATCGGCGCGAGCAGCCCCACCGCCTCGTACGACGGCATGACGACGATGATCAGCGTCCCGAGCACCATCAGGGCGATCGAGAGCGCGAGCGCGGGCTTGCGGCCCGCCCGGTCGGCGTACGAGCCGAGGACGACCGCGCCGATCGGCCGGATCAGGAACGAGACGGCGAACGTGCCGAGTGCGAGCAGCAGGCCGGTGGTCGGGTCGCTCGCGGGGAAGAACACCTTCGCGACGTACACCGCGAAGTAGCTGTAGACGGCGATGTCGTACCACTCGAGTGCGTTGCCGACGCACGCCGCGGTGATGATCCGGGCGGGGCTCGGCTGCTTCGTCTGCTGCGCCGACTCCGGGGCATTCGACATCCGGGCGTCCTCTCCGCTGCGGTCAGGCGGGCGGGCCGTCGGGGCCGGGCTCGCCGAGGTCCCAGAACAAGCCGGCCATGATCTGCGCGCCTTCGCGGGCGACGGGCACGAGCAGGTGCTCGTCCGGCCCGTGCTGTGCGCAGGCCGGGTAGGAGTGCGGGACCCACACCGTCGGCACCCCGACGACGTCGGTGAACACGTCGTTGGGCAGCGAGCCGCCGAGGTTGGGCAGCACGGCGGGCGGCGCCCCGGTGGTGCGCGCGATCGAGTCGACGGCCCAGCGCACCCACGGGTGGTCTGGGTCGACGCGGGTGGCCGCCATCAGGTGGTCGACGTGCACGGCGACCATGCCGAAGCCGTGCGCGTCGAGGTGCTCGCGCACGATCGACTGCAGGTCCTGCGCGGGCGTCCCGACGACGTAGCGCAGCTGGCAGTGCGCCCGCGCGGTGGCCGGGATCGCGTTGACCGGCGCGTCCGGGGTGCCGGCGGTGAAGGCGAGCACCTCGAGGGAGTTCGCGCCCAGCAGCCGCTCGGCGGGACCGAGGTCCGGCTCGCCCCAGCCCTCGTCGATGGCCGGGTCGTCCGGGCCGCCGCCGGGCGAGATGTCGGCGAGCGCCCGGCGCACGGACTCCGGGATGGCGGGAGCGCGCAGGCCGGGCACCCGGATCACGCCCCGACCGTCGACGAGGCTCGCGATCGCGTTCGCGAGCACGGTGGCCGGGTTGCGCAGCAGCCCGCCCCAGTTGCCGGAGTGGTAGGTGCCCTCGCGCAGGTCCAGGCTCAGCGTGAAGCCCACCGCTCCGCGCGACCCGAGGAACACCGTCGGCCGGTCCGCCGCGAGGCGCGGGCCGTCGGAGGCGATCAGCACGTCGGCGGCGAGCTCGTCGGCGTGCGCGGCGGCCATCTCGCGCAGCCCGGCGGACCCGGCCTCCTCGCCGGTCTCGACGAGGACCTTGAGGTTGAAGCCCAGCCGCCCGCGGCGCGCGGCGAGCACCTGCTCCAGCGCCGCGAGGTTGAGGGTGTGCTGGCCCTTGTTGTCGGCAGTGCCGCGGCCGTACCAGCGGTCGCCCTCGACCGTGATCGACCACGGCGACAGCCCGGCGCGCCACCGCTCCGGCTGGCCGAGCACGACGTCGCCGTGCCCGTAGACGAGCACGGTGGGCCGGGCTGGGTCCTCGGCCCGGTGCCCGATCAGGAACGGGCCACCGCCGGGGAGCGGGTTCTCGACCACGTGCCAGCGCGCACCGATCCGGTCGAGCGCCGGTCCGATCTCGCCGGTGAGGTAGCGGTGCAGCTGCGGCAGCGCGGCCGGGTCCTGGCTCTCGGTGCGCAGGGCGACCCGGCGGCCGAGCTCCTCCCGGAATGCGCCCGAGTCGACGTACGTGGCTGCGCGCCCGATGGCGTCGCTGCGGGTCACTGGCATTCCTCCGCCTGCCGGAACCGGTTTCGGCGAAGCGTAGGAGCGCTTCCTCCCGGCGACCATCACCGATCCGGCAACGACCGTTGCCGTAGCGGCACGGCGCACGGACCACGGGCCCCGTCGGACGCCTCACATCCGGGATCTCAGCACGTCGAACTCGCAGCCGGGCGAGTCCGGGTCGAAGCCGTGCTCGACCAGCCAGCGCGCGCCCCGCAGGCTCCGCAACGACCACCACGCGCGGATCACGTCGAGGTCGACGTCGGCGCCGTAACCCGCGACGACGTCTCCCAGGCGCTCCTGGTGCCCCAACGTCAAGGTGGCGAGGTCGTACAGGGCGTCGCCCGGCGCCGCCTCGGACCAGTCGATCACGCCGGTGACCTCGTCACCGTCGACGAACACGTGGTCGAGCTGCAGGTCGCCGTGCGTGAACACGGGGGTCCACGGCCGGAGCGCAGCCTCGGCGACCGCGCGGTTGCGCGTGACCACGGCGGCGGGGAGCGTGCCGGACGCGGCGAGCCACTCGCACTCGCGGTCGAGCTCCGATGCGATCTCCTCGACACTCCGACCGGGCCACGGCGGCAGCGGCGCGTCGTGCAGTTCCCGCACGGCGGCACCCGCCGCGGCCCACGCCGCAGGCGACGCGCTCGACGGCTCGCCGAGGCGGCCGAGTGCCGTGCCGCCGACGGCGGCGAGCGCGAGCGCGGGCGGCTGGTGCCACAGCACCCGGGGAGTCGGGATCGGTGCCACGGCCATCGCCCGGACCTCGACGTCGGTGCGCGCCTGATCGACGTCGACCTTCAGGAACACGTCGCCGACGCGCAGCGTCGTGCGCTCCTGGTGGGCGACGACGATCTCGACCGCATCCATGCCGGCCATCATCGCGGGGACGGCCATCGGCGTCGCCGCGTTTACGCGGGACGGCGCCCTACGGCGCCTGCACGCGCCCCACGAGGTGGGCCACGAACTCCTGCACGACGGGTGGCAGCTCACGCCCGGCCGTGGACTGGATCTGCACGTAGCGCTGGTGCATCCCGCGGTCGGTGAGCGGGACCGCGACGAGCCCGTCGGCCGCGAGCCGGCGGCGGGCCGGCAGCCGGCCGGTCAGGGTGACGGCGTCGGCGAGCTTCGCGAACGTGTAGAGCGCGCCGGAGTAGTCGGTCTCGAAGACCGGGTCGAACGTGAGCCCCTCGGCGCTGCAGCAGACGTCGAACAGCTGCCGCACGGTGGTGGAGTCGTCGACGATCGCGAGCGCGTACGGGCGCAGCTCGGCGAGCGACACCGCGGGCCGGCCCGCGACGGGGTGCGTGGCGCCCACGACGGCGTGGACGTACTCGCGCTGCGAGTACTCCACCCGGACGTCACGGGCGGGCGTGAGGTTGAAGGTCACCGCGAGGTCCGCGGCGGCGTCGCGCACCCGCTCCGTGGCCGCTGCCGACGACGTGACGTGCAGGTCGAAGCCGACGTCGGCGTGGTCGCGGTGGAAGGAGGCGATCGCCTCCGGCAGCAGGTCCCACGCGAAGCCCTCGGCGCTGGCCACCCGGATCCGCACGCGGTGGCCGCCCCGGGAGCGCCGGATGTCCCCGATCACCTGGTCGACGTCCGCGACGTTGCGCCGGACGACGGCGGCCAGCCGCACGCCGGCGTCGGAGAGCAGCATCCCGCGGGGCTGCCGCTCGAACAGCGGCACGCCGATCTCGTGCTCGAGGCGGGTGATCTGGCGGCTGATCGCCGACGCCGCGACGTGCAGCTCGGCGGACGCCTCCGCGATGGAGCCGGCCTGCGCCACGGCGAGGAAGTAGCGCAGTCCCGGGTCGAGGAACGGGCCGGTGGTCAGGCCGCGTCCCGCGGAGCCGTCGTCGACCACACCTCGTCGCCGCGCAGCACCGCGGCCAGCTCGTCGAGGTCCGCCACGATGCGGCGGGCGCCGGCCAGCTCGCCGGGCTCCGCGTAGCCCCAGGCGACGCCGATCGTGGGCACCCCGTGCGCGTCGCCGCCCTCGACGTCGTGGTGGCGGTCGCCGACGAGCACCACCGGGTGGCGCGCGGGGTCGAGCCGCAGCCGCTCGAGCACGGACCCGACGACGGCCGCCTTGCCCACGCGGCCGCCCAGGTGATCGGCCCCGCCCACGAGGTCGAAGTAGCTCGCGAGGCCGGTGCCGGCGATGATCTTGCGGGCCAGCTCCTCGGGCTTGGACGTCGCGGTCGCCAGGCGCATCCCGTCCTCGCGCAGCCTTTCCAGGAACGCGGGGATCCCCGGGTAGACGGGCGTGACCGTGGCCGCGACCGCGTCGTAGGAGGCGCGGTACGCCACGATCGCCGCCGCCGTCTGCTCCTGAGTCAGGCCCAGCTCGGGCAGCGCGGTCTCGAACGGTGGCCCGACGAACCGGCGCAGCCGGGCCTCGTCGGGCACCGGGAAGCCGACTTCGGCGATGGCCGCGGCCAGGTGTTCGACGATCGTGGTGGCCGAGTCGACGAGGGTGCCGTCGACGTCAAGGAGGACGGTGCGCACTGATCGCATGGTACGTGGGCCCCGCGGTGGCCCCGGCGGGTGCCGTGCTGTAGGTCTGCGGCGTGCAGGTGCGCAAGCTGGTGGCCCGGGCCGCGATGGCCGCCGAGAGCGCGATCCAGGCCGGGGTGCTGCTCACGCTGCGGGTGCGGGGCCGGCACCTGCCGATGATCGTGCCGTTCATCGGCCACGGCACCACCCGGCGAGTGCGGGTGGGCGGCCGGGTCGTGCTCGGCAGGCCGGAGGCGGCGGCGCCCGCGGTCGGGGTCCCGGAGGCGCCGGCGCCGACCCCGCGGTCGCGGCGCGCGGTGCTGCGGGCCACCGTCGCGCGCTTCCTCACCGTGGAGGTCCCGGGGGCCGTCGTGACCGTGAGCGGTCCCGGGGTCGTCACCCAGATCCGGGCCGACCGCGACGGCTACCTCGACGCCGTGATCGACGTCGCCGAGCCGCTGCGCCCCGGATGGCACGCGTTCGAGCTGCGGCTGCGGGACGGGGCCACGGTGTCGGCGCAGGTGCTGGTGGTCGACCCGGACGCGCGGGTCGGCCTGGTCAGCGACGTCGACGACACGATCCTGGAGACCGGCCTGACCCGGGGGATCGAGTTCGTGCGGGCCACCCTGCTCACCCCGGTGCGCGAGCGCACGCCCCTCGCCGGCGCGGCGGCGCTCTACCGCGCGCTCACGGAGCCGGCCGACGGCCCGGCCCGACCGGTCTTCTACGTCTCGACGAGCCCGTGGAACCTGCACGAGATGCTCCTGGAGTTCGTCGCGCTGCGCCGCTTCCCGCTCGGCCCGCTGCTCCTGACCGACTGGGGACCCTCGCGCAGCGGCCTGTTCCGGATCGGTGCGCAGGAGCACAAGGCCGGGCTGGTCGAGCGGATGCTCGAGGAGCACCCGCGGCTCGGGCTCGTGCTGGTCGGCGACTGCGGGCAGCTCGACCCGGAGATCTACGCCGTGCTCGCCCGCGAGCACCCGGACCGCATCCGCGCCGTCTACATCCGCCGCACCCGCCACGCGCTCCCCGGCCGGATCGCCGAGGTCGACGCCCTCGCCGCCGAGGTCACCGCGGCCGGGGTGCCCATGCTCGCCGTCGACGACAGCGTGCAGATCGCCGCGCACGCGGCCCAGCTGGGCCTGCTCGACGCCACCGCGCTCGACGACGTGCGAGCCGCCGGTTGACCCTCCTACGGGATGCCGAGCTTCCGCAGCTCGAAGACCCGCATCCGGCCGGAATGGGCGGCCGCGCACGTGAGCGGGCGCCCGGTGTCGACGAACCGCTCCCGCAGGAGCACGGAGCAGTCGGGGCCGGCGAGCTCGACGTGCCAGTCCGTGCCGCCGTCGGGATGGTGGTCGCCGGTGACGTGCACGAGCCGCAGGTCGTCCACGCCGGTGGCGCCGGTGGCCGGCCGGGCGTGGTGCTGTGCGGCCTGGACGGCGGGCGGCAGTGCCGTCCGGCCGCGCAGGAGTCCCGGTACGACGCTGCCGCCGCGGTAGGCGTCGACGACGGCGGGTGCGTCGGCCGGGTCGAGGCCCGCCAGCACGTAGCCGTGGGGGAGCAGGATCACGGCGGGCGCGAAGCGGCACCCGCCCACGTGTGTGGTCTCCCAGACCGCCTCGGGGTCCTCGGCGGCGAGCGCCGCGGCCACGGGGCGGCCGCGGACGGCGCAGCAGGTGTCGTGCCGGCCGTGGGCGCAGACGAGGACCAGCGGGCCGTCGTACGGCTCGCCGGATGCGTCGACGACGGCCGGCAGCCGGGACTCGGCGGCGTACGTGCCCGTCCGCACCGACTCGTGGCCCGGCCGGGTGTCGACCCGGAACCAGCGGCGGCGCCCGCCGGTTCGCGCCCGCCCGGGTCGCCGGACCAGCACCACCCTGCCCCTCGACCGCGCCGCCCAGCCGGCCAGCTCGGCCGCCACCGCGACCGGCAGCGCGGCCAGCGCCTGCGCGGGCCACGGGCCCGGGTGCTCGACGAGCAGCCAGCGGTCGCCGGGCGGGGCCGTGCCCTCGATCGGGTCACCCGCCGCCTGCGCGGCGAACGAGCAGCGCGGCCAGGGGCCCGTCACGTCCGGGACGCCGGCACCAGCACGCCCTCCCGCAGGAGGCGGCGCACCAGCACCAGCTGGTCGGCTTCGTCCATCCCGGGAAGGCTACCAACGCGAGACGCCTCTCCGGAGAGCAGCGCGCGCAGCGGTTCCGCGCACGCGACCGGCAGCTCGATCCGCCGGTCGGGCAGCTCCAGCCGCACCCGCTCCCCGCACCGGACGAGCCGGTGCGGCAGGCCCAGCCGCAGCCGGACCGCGTCGCCCGCCGCGAGGCCCGCGGTGAACGCGGCCGCCGCGAGCGGGCCCACCGGCTCCGGCCGCCCGCCCTGCCACACCTGCCGGCGCACGTGCCGGGCCACGTCCCCGGCGTCGACACCGGCCAGCGCGCCGGTGAGCGCGTCGCGCACGGCGTCGAGGTGCGGGGCGAGCGCGGCCGGGTCGGCCACGTCGACGCCGAGCGGCAGCGACGCCCGCAGCCGCGGGTCGTGCGCCACGAGCGCCGTCAGCGCCTCCACCAGGGCGAACCGGGTGACGACGTGCACGCCCACGGTCAGGTGCGCCGAGACACCCCCGAGTGCGGTGGCCGCGTGCAGCCAGCCGCGCGGGAGGTAGAGCACGTCGCCGGGTTCGAGTACCGCGTCGAGGTCGGGGGCGTCGTCGCGGGCGCGGGCGGCCACGGCGTCCGCGTGGTCGTTCCAGGGCTGGTCGCGCAACGGGTCGGGGTGCACGGGCGCGTGCACCGTCCAGTGCTTGCGCCCGGCGAGCTGCAGCACGAACACGTCGTGCACGTCGTAGTGGGCGGAGAACCCCCGCGACTGCGGCGGGGTGACGTAGGCGTTCGCCTGCACGGGGTGCCCGAGCTCGGCGCCGAGCCGGGTGGCGAACGCGGCGACGGCCGGCCAGGTGCGGTGCAGCGCCTGCAGGACGAGCGTGGTGCCGTCGGCGAAGAGTGCCCCGACGGCGTCGTCGCGGACCTGGTCGGCGATCTCGGCCCCGACGCCACCCGATCCGGTGAACGAGCGGGAGTCGACGACCGCGCCGTCGCGGGCCAGCCGCAGGAACGGGGTCCGCAGCCCGCGGCGCGACAGCAGCTCGTCGACGCCGTCGAGGTCGAGCAGGTCGCGGAACCCGTCCCGGTCGCGCCCCCGGGCGAGCAGCGGGGTGTGTCCCCAGTGCCGGTCCGCGAACTCGGCGGCCGCGAGCCCGGTGACGCGGGAGAGCGGGGTGGCCGGGCGCACGTCCTCGGCGCGCCCGGCCACCCGGGCGGTGGTCTCAGCGGGCACCGCTGTCGGCGCCCCCGTCCGCGCCCCCGTCCGAGACACCCGGCGTGCCGCCTTCGGCCCCGGAGTCGGCGGGGCCTTCGGCGCTGCCGTCGGCTCCACCGTCCTCGACGCCCGGGGTGCCGCCTGCGCCTGCGTCCTCCGGCCCCTCGGCGCCGCTGTCGGCGCCGCTGTCCCGGACCCCCGGCGTGCCGCTGCCTGCGCCCGCGTCCGCCGGACCCTCGGCCCCACCGCCACCGGTCGTGGTCATGTCATCGTCGTCGAGAGCCATGGTTCCTCCTCGGGTCGGTACGCCACCGGACGGCGGCGCCCCGGGCCTACCCACCCGGAGGAGCGACTAACACGGTTCGGGCGAGCCTCCCCCGGTAGCGTCGGCCGATGCGGAACCGGTGCGTCGCTACGCTCGTTGGGTAAAGAGCGGGTAATGACACGGGGCGGAGGAACGCGTGCTCGAGATCAGCGGGCTCACCTGGGCGTTGACGATCGGGGTGGTCGTCGCGCTCCTCGCGCTCGACCTGGTGATCGCCGCCATGCGGCCACACCGCGTCGGCTTCCGCGAGGCCACCGCCTGGTCGGTCTTCTACGTGCTGGTGGCCGTCGCGTTCGGGGTCTGGTTCGCCATGGCCTACGGCGGCGACTTCGGCACCCAGTACTTCGCCGGCTACATCGTCGAGAAGAGCCTCTCGGTCGACAACCTGTTCGTCTTCGTGATCATCATGACGACGTTCGCGGTGCCCGAGGAGCACCAGCACAAGGTGCTGACCTTCGGCATCATCCTCGCGCTGATCATGCGCGCGATCTTCATCGCGCTCGGCGCCACGCTGCTGTCGCTGTTCTCGTTCATGTTCCTGGTGTTCGGGCTCCTGCTGATCTACACGGCGGTCCAGCTGTTCCGGCACCGCGACGAGGACCCGGACGTCGAGGACAACGCGATCGTGCGCACGGCACGCCGGGCGTTGCCGATCACCGAGGAGTACGTCGGCGGCAAGATCGTCACTCGCGTCGACGGCCGCCGGATGTTCACGCCGCTGTTCGTCGTGCTCATCGCGATCGGCAGCATCGACCTGCTGTTCGCGCTCGACTCGATCCCCGCGGTCTTCGGCGTCACGTCCGAGGCCTACATCGTCTTCGTGGCCAACGCGTTCGCCCTGCTCGGCCTGCGCGCCCTGTACTTCCTGGTGAAGGGCCTGCTCGACCGGCTCGTCTACCTGTCCACCGGGCTCGCGATCATCCTGGGCTTCATCGGCGTCAAGCTGATCCTGCACTGGGCCCACGAGGACATCTCCACCGCCGTCCCCGAGATCACCACCCCGGTCAGCCTCGGCGTCATCATCGGCGTGCTGGTGATCGTCACGGTGGCGAGCCTGGTGAAGACCCGGAACGACCCCACGGCCACGGCGCACGCCGGTTCGCTGCGGGCGCACAAGCGCGCGACGGCCGACGAGGAGCACAGCTAGGGGACGACCCCACCGCACACACTGACGCGGCACCGCACACATGTCCGACCATGTGTGCGGACCCCGGACGGTGTGTGCGACCAACCGTCTAGATCCCGTACCGCCAGATCGTCAGGGCGTAGCCGCCGAACCAGGCCGATGCGAGCGTGGCGGCCACCACCGCCGCCACGGCTGTGCCCGGCCGGCGCCTTGCCAGGCCGGACGCCACCGGGAGCAGCAGCACGAACGCCGGGATGAGCAGCCGCAGCTTGGCGTTCATCAGGCCGTGGGTGCCCCACACCGGCACCAGCGCGAGCGCGCCGTACACGACCAGCGGCCACGGTGTCTGCTGCGTGACCGTGAGACCGAGCAGCACGAGGCTGCCGACGAGCGCGACCACCGTGACGGCGTCGAACACGCGCTCGCCCCCCGCGAGCGCGCTCCCGAGGTAGCGGGCGGTGGCGGCGCCGCCGTCGAGGTACCAGCCCCAGCCGCCGCGCTGGATGCGGAACCAGCCGTCGAGCGCGCCCGTCCGGGCGGCGACCCAGCCGAGGTAGCCGAGGAAACCGGTGCCGGCGAGCAGGCCGCCCACCAAGGGCCGCCACCCGTCACGCCGGGCGAGCACGGCCGCGAGCGCCGCCAGGCCGACGGCGGCCACCACGGCGGACCCGGTCGGCCGCACCAGCCCGGCCGCGGCCGCGCCGAGCCCCGCGAGCAGCCACTGCTCGCGCAGCACCCCGACCAGCGCCCACGCCGCCAGCGCGCAGAAGAGTGCCTCGGTGTAGGCCATCGACAGCACGATGCTCATCGGCGTGGCGGCGAACAGGGCCGTGAGCAGCAACCCGGTGCGCCGGGACCCGCCGGGCAGCAGTTCCCCGATCCGGGTCAACCCGTACGCGGCGGCCACGCCGGCGACCGCCGCGGTGAGCAGGGCGGCCGCGACGAGGTTGCCGCCGGTCAGCACGCCCACCGCGGCGACGAACGCCGGGTAGCCCGGGAAGAAGCCCAGGGGCGTGTCCGGGGTGTGGTTGCCGAACGCGTCGACCATGTCGGCGGGGACGCCGCCGTACCCGTGCTCGGCGATCGCGAGCAGCCACGCCGCGTCCCAGCTGGTGAGCTTCGGCACCACCTGCGACCCGCCGGCCATCAGGGCGAGCACGGCGATGCCCACCGCCCGGACGCCGAGGTAGATCCCGGCCGGTGCCAGCGCGTGCGCGATCCGGGGCCACGCCGGTGCACCGGTGCGCGGCGCGCTCCCGGCCGCAGTCATCGCGAGCTCCTCTCGTTGCGAGGATCCTCCCGCCTTCCCGACCGGCCGGCGTCCCGCGGGGTCGTCGGTCGTGTGACGACGAGGAGAGCGCGATGACGGATGCGCGGTTCGAGGCCGAGCACGGCGAGTCGTGGGACCCCGGGCGCCGCGTGCTGCTCGAGGTGGAGTCGCCTGCGTCCTGGCCGACGGCGTGGTCCTCGACGACGCGACGTACCTCGGACCCGTCGAGTGATCGACAGAACGCCTCCGGAGGTCCAAGCTGAGGCGCTGGGTCGTGAGGGGGGCCGATGTGACGGGAACGGGTGACGGGACGACCCCGCTGTTGCAGGCGCGCGACCTGCGCAAGAGCTACGGCTCGGTGCAGGCGCTGCGCGGGGCGTCGTTCGACCTCTCGGCCGGGGAGGTCGTCGCCCTGATCGGCGACAACGGGGCCGGGAAGTCCACGCTGGTCAAATGCCTGTCCGGGGTCGAGCAACCGGACTCGGGGGAGATCCTCATCGACGGCTCGCCGGTCGTGCTGGACTCGCCGACCGCCGCGCGCGCCCACGGCATCGAGACCGCGTACCAGGACCTCGCCGTCGCGCCCGACCTCGATCCCGCCGCCAACCTGTTCCTCGGCCGCGAGCTGCGCCGCCCCGGGCTGCTGGGTGCGCTCGGGATGCTGGACAAGCAGGCGATGCGCCGCCAGGCGGCGGAGCAGTTCTCGCGCCTCGGCGTCACCCTGCAGGACCTCGACGTCCCGATCGGGTCGCTGTCCGGCGGCCAGCGCCAGAGCGTCGCGGTGGCCCGCTCGGTGGTGTGGGCGAGCCGCGTCGTCTTCCTCGACGAGCCGACGGCCGCGCTCGGGGTCGTGCAGCGCGAGCGGGTGCTCGACGTCGTCCGCAACGTGCGCGACACCGGCGTTGCGGTCGTGCTGATCAGCCACAACATGCCCGAGGTGCTCGCCGTGGCCGACCGGATCGAGGTGCTGCGGCTGGGGGCGCGCGTCGCCCGCTTCACGGCGTCCGACGTCACGCTCGAGCAGCTGGTCGGTGCCATGACGGGTGCGCTCACCCAGGAGGAGGAGCGGTGACCGAGACCGAGGTCCGGGAGCCGGCCCAGCGCTCGTTCGTCCAGCGGATGGCCGCCGCGTCGACGTTCTGGATCGCGCTGGTGCTGGTGGTGCTGTGCGTGCTGTTCAGCGTGCTGCGCCCGGACGCGTTCCCCACCCTCTTCACGCTGCAGACGCTGCTGATCGAGGCGTCCGTGCTGCTCGTCCTCGCCGTCGGGATGACGTTCGTGATCATCACGGCCGGTATCGACCTGTCGGTCGGGTCGGTCCTCGTCTTCGCGGGCGTCGTCGCGGCCACCCTGATGGAGGCGCTCACCGGCGGGGACGCGTCGAACGCCGGGCCGGGCGTGGTCCTGCTCGGGCTGCTCGGCGCGTTGGTCGGCGGCGGAGCCTGGGGCCTGCTCAACGGGCTGCTGGTGGCGATGGCGCGGATCCCACCGCTGATCGTCACGCTCGGGTCGTTCGGCGCGGCGCTCGGTGCGGCCCAGCTGATCACCGACGGCGTGGACGTGCGCACGGTGCCGAAGGCGCTGCGCGACGGGCTGGGTTTCGGGCAGACCTTCCAGGTGCCGCACATGGTGGCGCTGGCCGCCGTCGTGACGCTGGCGGGCGCGTGGCTGCTGCACACCACCCGGTTCGGCCGCCGGACGTTCGCGGTCGGGTCGAGCGCCGAGGCGGCGCGGCGGGCCGGGATCCCGGTGCGGGGCCACCTCGTGCGCGTCTACACGGGCGTCGGGCTGCTGGCCGGGCTCGCCGGGTTCATGTCGCTCGCCTACTTCGGCACCACCACGATCAGCGGGCACTCGACGGACAACCTGAACGCGATCGCCGCGGTCGTGCTGGGTGGCACGAGCCTGTTCGGCGGTGTCGGCACCGTGTTCGGCTCGGTGATCGGCGTGTTCATTCCCGCGGTGCTGACGAAGGGCTTCGTCATCGTCGGGGTGCAACAGTTCTGGCAGCCGGTGGCCATCAGCGCTGTGTTGGTGGCCGCCGTCTGGTTCGACCAGGTGCGGCGGCGGTCCCGGGACCGCGGGTGAGGGAGGAGCGCGATGAATCGCACGCGAGTGGGTACGGCGACGGTCGCGGCGGCGTTGGCGCTGATCGCGGCCGGCTGCGGGAGCAGCGGGACGATCGGCCAGGGCTCGGGCGGTGAGGCCGAGGCCCCGGCCAACAAGAACCTGGTGCTGCTGCCGGGCGTCAAGGCCGAGCCCTTCTACATCTCGATGCAGTGCGGCGCCCAGGAGGAGGCCGCCAAGCTGGGGTACCAGCTCGACACCCAGGCCCCCGACCAGTTCGAGGCGGCCCTGCAGACCCCGATCGTCACGGGCGTGCTCGCGACGCGACCGGCTGGCGTCCTGATCGCGCCCACCGACGACGTCGCGCTCGCCAACCCGATGACCCAGCTCAAGGACGCCGGCATCAAGGTCGTCGAGGTGGACACGCGGCTCCAGGACGAGTCGGTCGCCCTCTCGACCGTGTCCTCGAACAACGAGCAGGGCGGGCGGCTCGCCGCGCAGACGGTGGCGCAGCTGCTCGGCGACAAGGGCAAGGTGATGGTGCTCAACACGAAGGCGGGCACGTCCACCACCGATGCCCGGGCCAAGGGATTCGAGGAGGAGATCGCCAACCACCCCGGCATCACCTACGCGGGCCAGGAGTACACCGACAACCAGCCGTCGGTGGCGGCGCAGAAGGTGTCGGCGAAGCTGTCCAGCGACCCCGACCTCGCGGCGGTGTTCGCCACCAACCTGAACACGGGCGAGGGGGCGGCCACCGGGCTGCGCAACGCGGGCAAGACCGGGCAGGTGCAACTCGTCGGGTTCGACGCCAGCCCGAACCAGGTCGAGGCCATGCGCTCCGGCGAGGTGGCCGCCCTGATCGCCCAGGACCCGGCCACGATCGGGCGCGAGGGCGTGGACCAGGTCGTGGCGGCGATCGAGGGCAAGCCGGTGGAGCGGGAGATCCAGACCGACCTGGTCGCGATCACCCAGGCCGACATGGACGCGCAGTCGCAGTACTTCTACAAGACCGAGTGCTGATCGCCACCTCCTAGTGCAGGATGCAATACTGCATCCTGCACTAGGAGGTGTGGATGTCGTTGCAACGCGTCGACCGGGACCTCCCGGCGCTCACGGTGCTCGCCCTGCTCATGACGGGGCCGCGGCACACGTACGAGATGCACCGGCTGATGATCGATACGCACAAGGACTTCGTCACCGGGCTGCCGCGCAGCATGTACCACGCCGTGGAGCGGCTGCTGCGCGCCGAGCTGATCGAGGTCGTGCGCACCGATCGGGCGGAGGGACGTCCCGAGCGCACCGTGTACGGCCTCCCCGACGCCGGCCGGGCGGAGCTCCAGGAGCGGGTGCGGCGGTTGCTCGAGCACCCGGACCCGGACACCACCTTGTTCGTCGCCGCGCTCTCGTTCCTGGGCTGCCTGCCGGCGCCGCAGGCACGCGCGGCGCTCGACGTGCGCCGGGCCGAGCTGGAGCGGCGGGTCGACGGCGTGCGGGCGGCGCTCGCCGGGGTGTCGGGGCTGCCGCGCCTGCTGCTCGTGGAGGCCGAGTTCGAGATCGCGCGCCTCACGGCCGAACACGACTGGGTGGCCGGCCTGCTCGCCGACCTCGACGCCGGCCGGCTCGACTGGCCGGCCGACATCCGCGAGCTGGAGGTGCCACCCGTGACCTGATCGCAGCGGTCCGGGCGGTGGCGTTGCCGCGCCCCACCCGGACCCGACCGCTTCGGCGACCCGAGCCGCGCTCGGCGGGAACTGCACCGGTGAGCGTCGCGTCGCGTCCACCCACGCTCACCGGAAGGAACCCGACATGCCCACGTCCGTCGAGGACACCCTGACCAGCCTCGCCGCCGCCTGGAACGACGGCGACGCCACCAGCTACGCCGAACTGTTCACCCCCGACGCCACCTACGTGATCTTCGACGGCACGGTCGTGCGCGGCCGCACCGCCATCGAGGAGGGCCACCGGGCGCTGTTCGCCGGCCCGCTGCGCGGCTTCCGGATGGAGCCGCCGACGGCCACCCCCGTCCGGTACCTGGGTGCGGACGTGGCACACGTGGTCGCGGCCGGCGGCACCCGGCCGCCGGGGCAGGAGGGGGTCCCGTCCGACCGGGCCTCGGTCGTGTCCTTCGTCCTGGTGCGGGAGGGGGAGGACTGGAAGATCGCGGCGTTCCAGAACACGAGGGCGTCGCGCTGATCTTGGACCTCGGCGGCTCCGGGCCGGTCACACACGAACATCCGCGCTCACACATGAACTGCAGTTGGTGTGCCGGCGCCGAAGTTGGTGTGTGACGGGGCGTTCTGCTCGCCTTCGAGGCAGGACAGGCGTCGGGCTCGGGCCTCCGGTGGCGCCGCGCATGGTGCGGGGCCGCCCCTCGCCCCTGCGGCCCCTACGGGCAGCGTCGCGGGCAGGCCAAGGCCTGCCCGTGGGGGCGCGCGGCGCCACCGGAGGCGGGCTTCGCGGACATGGTCAACGCTTCGGCGCGAAAACGGGCGAAATGAGGCTGTTGCCGGATCCAGCCGCCGGGTGGCGGCCCGTGATCAGCGGTATCGGTTGTCCATGGTTGCGGCAACGACGATGTGCACCCGATAACGGCAGGTCAGGGCGGCGATCAAGGGATGATGGTCGCTGTTGAAGATCGACTAGCGACCTTCTCGCCTTGATCGCCGAACGCCGCCGCGGCCGAGACCAGAAGTGGCGAGACCTCACGATCAAAGTGAGTCAAGTGTTGCTAGGCGGGGGTCCGGGGGTTGTACCCCCGGAATGACGAAGGGCGAGATGCGGTTCGCGCTTTCCGCGAACACACCTCGCCGACTCGTCCGTGCGCCGCCAGGGACTCGAACCCCGAACCCGCTGGTTAAGAGCCAGCTGCTCTGCCAATTGAGCTAGCGGCGCCTGCCGTTGCGCCCTCCCGCTCGGCGCCCGGAAACGCTAACACGCGTGTCCCGGGAGCCGTGCGGTGGGGTGCCGCGGCATGGGGTGAGTGACGGGACTTGAACCCGCGACTTCCTGGACCACAACCAGGTGCTCTACCAGCTGAGCTACACCCACCATGCGTCCCGGCTGGGCCGGGGATGCGACATCGAGTTTAGCGTGGCGGTTGCGGTGCTTCGAAGCGGGTTGCCGGGAGCGCCGCGGCGACGGCCTGGGCGGCCTCGGTGGTCGGCCCGGGAGGGGGTACGAAGAGGGTGCGGCGGTAGTACTCGAGCTCGCGGACGGACTCCATGATGTCGGCGAGGGCGCGGTGGGCGAGGCCCTTCTCCGGCTTGGCGTAGAACACGCGCGGGTACCAGCGCCGGGCGAGCTCCTTCACGGAGCTGACGTCGACCATGCGGTAGTGGAGGTAGCCGTCGAGCTCGGTCATGTCGCGGGCGAGGAACGCGCGGTCGGTGGCGATCGAGTTCCCGGCGAGGGGTGCGCTGCGGGGGTCGGGCACGTGCTGGCGGATGTAGTCGAGCGCGAGCCGTTCGGCCTCCGCGACGGTGACGCTGGAGGCGCGCACGGCGTCGGTGAGCCCGGACCGTTCGTGCATCTCCCGCACGATCTCGGGCATGCCGGCGAGGGCGGTCTCGTCGGCGTGGATGACGAGGTCGACTCCCTCGCCGAGCACCTTCAGGTCGCCGTCGGTGACGAGCACGGCGATCTCGATCAGTGCATCGCGGCCGAGGTCGAGCCCGGTCATCTCGCAGTCGATCCACACAAGACGTTCCGTCACGGCGACACACTATGCCCGCGGGCCGGGTGGAGGGCCTGCTCCGGTGCGTGTCGCCGGTCGGAGATCGGCTTCCCCGTCGTGCCGGTCATGCCGCCGCCCGGGCGCAGCCGAGCCCCCGGCCGGCGATCGCGACGAGCAGGACGATGCACGACGCGTCGAACACCGTCGAGAACGGTGCGAGGTCGGCGCTCAACTCCTACCTCGCGCGCCTCCACGCGGCCCACGACCCCGAGTGCGCCCCGGCGCCACCCGGCTGATCGCCCCGACAGCGGGCGGGAGCGGTGCGGGGGCCGCTAGGCTGCGGCGTCGTGGAGACCCAGGCTGCCGCGCAGGAGATCGCCGCCGGATATGCGACGGAAGGAGCGGCCCTCGAGCTGGGCTGCGTCGTGGTCGACGGCACCGTCGACTCGACCGCCCGGGTGCGCATCCCGTTCTCGATGCTCAACCGGCACGGCCTGGTCGCCGGGGCCACCGGCACCGGCAAGACGAAGACGCTGCAGGGGATCGCCGAGCAGCTCTCCGCGGCGGGCGTGCCCGTTGTGCTGTCGGACATCAAGGGCGACCTGTCGGGCATGGCCCGGCCCGGTGAGGGCGGCCCGAAGATCGAGTCGCGTGCGCAGGAGACCGGCGACGACTGGGCGCCCACGGCGTACCCGGTCGAGTTCATGTCGCTCGGCTCCGGCAGCCCGGCGGTCCCGATCCGGGCCACGCTCACGCAGTTCGGCCCGATCCTGCTGAGCAAGGTGCTGGACCTCAACGACACGCAGGAGTCCACGCTCGGCCTGATCTTCCACTGGGCCGACCAGAAGGGGCTGCCGCTGCTGGACACCAAGGACCTGCGGGCGGTCATCCAGCACCTCACGTCCGACGAGGGCAAGGCCGACCTCAAGGGCATCGGCGGGGTCTCCTCGGCCACGGCGGGCGTGATCCTCAGGGCCCTGGTGAACCTGGAGGCGCAGGGCGGCGACGACTTCTTCGGCGAGCCGGAGTTCGACCCGGCGGACCTGATGCGTCAGGTCGACGGGAAGGGCGTCGTCACGCTGCTGGAGCTGGCGGAGCAGCAGGCCAATCCGCGGCTGTGGTCCACGTTCCTCATGTGGCTGCTCGCCGAGCTGTTCGAGGAGCTGCCGGAGGCCGGTGACCTCGACCGGCCCAAGCTCGTGTTCTTCCTCGACGAGGCCCACCTGCTGTTCGACGGCGCGTCGAAGGCGTTCCTGGAGCGCATCGAGCAGACCGTGAAGCTGATCCGGTCCAAGGGTGTCGGGGTCTTCTTCTGCACGCAGCTGCCCACCGACGTGCCGAACGAGGTGCTCTCGCAGCTGGGTGCCCGGGTCCAGCACGCGCTGCGCGCGTTCACGCCGGAGGACCAGACCGCACTGTCCAAGACCGTGCGGACGTACCCGAAGACCAAGGTCTACGACATGGAGCAGGCGTTGACGTCGCTGGGCATCGGCGAGGCGATCGTCACGGTGCTCTCCGAGCGCGGCGCCCCCACCCCGGTGGCGTGGTCCCGGATGCGGGCGCCGCGCTCGTTGATGGCCGCGATCGGCGCCGACGCCGTCACGGAGGCGGCGAAGGCGTCGCCCCTCTACGGGAAGTACGGCGAGACGGTCGACCGCGAGTCCGCCTACGAGAAGCTGACCGCGAAGATCGCGGCGCCCGCCCCGGAGCCGGCCGACGCGCCGCCGCCTCCTCCCGCCCCGGAGCCGGAGCGGCGTCGCGAGGAGCCGGGGATGGTGGCCGAGGTGCTCGGCTCGCCCGCGGTGAAGTCGTTCCTGCGGTCGGCGGCGAGCGCGCTGGGCCGGGAGGTCACGAGGGGCCTGTTCGGTACGCGGCGGCGGCGCTGACCGGCTCGAGCTACTTCCGGAAGCGGGTCAGCAGATCGGGGGTCGTCGCGTCGGCCAGCGCCACGCCGTCGGGCGCGGCGACGTCGAGCACCGTGTAGCCGCCCGCCCCCGCGGCCGTCACCGCTTCCACCTCGACCAGCCCGGCGCGACGCTGGAACACGCTCTGCCGGAACGTCCAGCCGATCACGCCGGCGCGCTGCAGGGCGACCGTCCGCCGCTGCACGGAGCCCTGGCGCATGATCAGGTGGCGCCCGGTGAGCTGGTGGCCGAGGTTGCGGTAGCGGTCGAGGGCGAGCAGCAGGGCGGCCGGGAGCAGCACGAGGCTCGCCGGCCCGAGCCACGGAACCGGCACGGCGAGCCCGATCGCGAACGCGGTCACCACCACCGCGGCGGCCGGCAGCAGCGCGCGGGTCAGGCGGCGCTGCAGGGCGGCGCGGGGGTGGCGGCGCAGCGGGGCGAGCGTGGCCAGCCCGGGGTGCTCGCGCAGCGCGACCGAGGCCACCCGGTGCGCCTCGGCCCGTGGCGCCGGTGGCTGGAGGGCGCCGCCCTGGGCGTCCCGGGACAGGCCGGTGGACAGGGCCCGGGTCTGCGCGCCCCGGCCGGCCCGCAACAGCATCGGCTCGACGACCTCGGCACCGCGCAGGCGCTGCTCCGACACCGAGAGGGAGCGGCGGGTCAGCAGGCCGCGTTTGACGCGCAGCGTGCCGCCCTCCCCGGCGCCGTTCTCCGGGGCGGCCTCCCGCGTGAGGCGGTAGGCGTACCAGCGCTCGGCGAAGAGCAGCAGCGCGCCGACGACCGCGGCGCCGAGCAACACGATGCCGACGACGAGCACGCCCAGCCAGATCGGGGCGGTCGTGAGGCGGTGGGCGGCCTCGCCGACGGCCGGGACGTCCCGCGGGTCCACGCCGAGGTCGTCGAACAGGTTGTAGACGGCGGCGAAGATCGCGCCGACCCCGGCGACCGACGAGAACGTCAGCGGGGCGAAGCGCAGCCACGACCACCGCAGCCGGGCCAACTCGATCGCACGGCCCCGCTGACGCTCGGCCGGCGCTTCGCGCAGGCGCTGTGACATTGATTCGCTCGCTGGCGCTCGCTCATGGGCCTGCGGCTGGGCGGGACGCTCCACGGCCGCCGTTGCGGTCCGGTCGAGCAGCTCGCGGCGCAGCCGGTCGGCCTCGGCCTTGCTCACGGCGTCCAGGCTCAGCCCGGAGCTGTCCCCCGAGGAGCCGGACGCGGCGCTCACCTGCACGACGCTGAGCCCGAACACGCGGTGCACGACCTTCGAGGTGAGGTCGACGGTGCGGACCCGGTCCCGCGGCACCGACCGCCGCTGCCGGCGCAGCCAGCCCGTGTGCAGCTCCACGCGGTCGGCCGTGATCCGGTACCGCGTGGTGCGCCAGCGCACCACACCCGCGAGCACGAGAGCCAGTGCGATCCCGAGGGGCACCCACAGGCGCCCGACCGCGTCGCCCTGCCGGGTCAGCAGCAGCACCACCGCGACGGGCAGCAGGCGGACCGCCCCGGACAGGGGGGTCACCGCGAGCATCCGCCTGTCCAGCCGCCGCCAGGGCGGCCCGTCGGGCCCGCCCGTCACGTCGCGTCCCCGGGGGTCGCCTGCGTGGTCTCCGTGAGCACGCGGGCGAGCTCCGCGGCCGCGCCCTCGTCCAGGCCGCGGATCTTGACCGGCCCACGGGCCGAGGCCGTCGTCACCGTGACGCTCGCGAGCTTCAGGAGCTGCTGCAGCGGACCGTGCTCCGTGTCGACGGTCTGCACCCGCGAGATCGGCGCGATCCGCCATTCGCGGACCAGCCAGCCCGACAGCGTGTAGACGGCCTCGGGGGTGACCTCCCAGCGGTGGATGCGGAAGAGCAGCGGCGGGACCGCGATCACGTACGCGAGGCCGACGAGCACCGTCAGGATCGCGGTGGCCACGAGCCAGCCCGGCGCGTCCGTCGCGAGCGCGAGCGCCACCACCGCCTGCGGGACGGCGACCACCAGCACCGTCAGCAGGGCGCGCAGCCGCCACCACAGCACCGCCCGCGGGCTCACCTGGTGGGCAGGTGGGCGCAGCGGCGGGGCGAGCGGCGCGGCGGTCATACCGGGAAGTCTGCCTGCCACCCGGCCGGCCTTCACGACCGACGCGCGCATCCGGACCGCGACTCGCGGGGATGGGATCAGCGGAGGGGGCGGATGTCCGTGGCCTGCAGGGACTCGCTGGGGATGGGTTCGGTGCCACAGGACAGGGGGCGGGGCGCGCCGGCGATCGGGGAAACGTCCACTGCCCAGCGGCGGCCGTCGCGCGCGGAGACGACGGCACCGCCCGCGGCGTCGGTGACCTGCAGGGCGTCGGCGTCACGCATGCCGGTGGCGGCGCGGACGGCCAGCTCCGCGACCTGCCCCGTGGGCGACCACGTGCTGCGGCCGCGGCAGCGAGCGGTGTCGACCTCACCGGGGAAGGCCGCCTTGCGCGCGGCGATCGCGGCGGCGGGGTCGAGCCTGCCGTACGCGTAGCCGGTGGGGAGCACGAGCGCCGTGGGCGCGAACCGGTGGCCGCCGAGGTGGCTGCACTCCCACACGTGCTGTTCCCCCGCGTCCACGACGGAGAGGGCGAGCGCGCGGCCGTCGACGGCGCAGCAGCGGTCGCGGCGGCCGTGCGTGCACACCAGCAGCAGCGGGTCGGCGACCGGGAGGCCGGGCAGCGGCTCGTCGGGGCCCGGCGGGACGAAACCGGCGAGCTCCTCGGGCCCGCCGACGGTGAAGGTGGTGACGCGGCTCGCGCCCGGCGAGGTGTCGGCGAGGTAGACGCGCAGCGGTGCGCCAGCCTCGCCGCGGCGGCCGGGCCGCCGGATCAGCAGCAAGCGCCAGCCTGGTGCGGCGGCGAGCGCGGCGAGCGCGGGTTCCGGGTGGGCGGACAGGTCGCTCGGCCACGCACCGCGCTGCTCCACGCACACCCACCGGCGGGCCCGCGGCGCGGTACCGGCGAGCTGCTCCTCACCGGCGAGCGCGAGGAGGCTGCATCGCTGCCACCTCGGACCCGAACCCACCGGCCAACAGTACCTAAGCCTTACCTAACTCCGATGGGTGACTCCGCTCACCGTGCAACTCCCGGTGCACCACCTTCCCGGCGGCGTTGCGCGGCAGCTCCCGGACGAACTCGACGTCGCGGGGCACGGCGAACCGGCTCAGCTCGGCGCGCACCCAGCCGCGGACGTCGTCGGCGCTCACCCGCGCGCCCGGCTCCAGCACGACGAAGGCGGCGAGCCGCTGGCCGTACTGCTCGTCCGGGACGCCGGTGACCGCGGCCTCGCGCACCTCGGGCCTGGCCGCGATCAGGTCCTCGACCGGGCCGGGGTGCACGTTCTCTCCCCCGGAGACGATCATGTCGTCGGCGCGGCCGGTGAGGTGGAGCAGCCCGTGCTCGTCGAGGCGGCCGATGTCGCCCGTGCCGATCATCCCGCCGAGCCGCGGGACGTCGACGCCCTCGCGGGTGTAGCCCGCGAACGGCATGTCGTTGTGGACGAACACGCGGCCCTCGGTGCCCGCCGGCACCGGGCGGTCGTCGTCGCCGACGATCACCAGCCGGGTGCCGGCGGGCGCGCGACCCGCCGTGCCGGGGGCGGCCCGCAGGTCGGCCGGGGCCGCGATGCTCACCCACGAGACCTCGGTGGAGCCGTAGAGGTTGTAGAGGACGTCGCCGAAGCGGTCCATGAAGGTCGTCGCCAGCTCGGCGGGCAGCGCCGATCCGCTCACCGCGACGATCCGGGGGCGATGCGCCGACCAGGCCTTCCCGAGGTCGGCCGTGGGCAGCTCCAGCACCCGCTGCAGCATCACCGGCACCGCGAAGACGGCGTCGACCCGGTGCTCCTCGCCGACCCGCAGGAACTCGGCGGGCGAGTACTTGCGGGCGAGCACGACCGGGGCGCCGTGCAGCACCGCCAGCTGCAGCGCGGCGTACCCCCAGGTGTGCAGCAGGGGTGCCGCGATGAACGCGGGCTCGCCGGCCCGCAGCGGGATCGTCGAGAGGATCGCGGCGGCCGGGGAGATGCTGTGCGGCGGCGGGCGGCGCGCACCCTTGGGAGTGCCCGTGGTGCCGGACGTGAGCACGATCGTGTGCCCGGTCGGTGGCCGCAGCGGCAGCGGCCCGGGCCCGTCGAGATCGCCGAGCGCGGTGTCGGTGATCACCCGGACGTGCTCGGGGAGACCGGCGAGCGCGGAGCCGAACTCCTCGTCGGCCACCACCGTGTGCAGGCGCAGCTCGCCCGCGACCTCGCGGAGCTGCGCGGCGGACAACCCGACGTTGAGCAGCACGGCGTCCGCGCCGAGCTTGCCCGCCCCGACCTGCCCGGCGATCGCGCCGCGATGGTTGCGGCAGAGCACACCGACGCGGGTGCGGGCTCCGACCCCGGACGCGGCGAGCCCGCGGGCCACCGCGTCGGTCCACGTGGCCAGCTCGGCGAACGTGAGCGCGCCCGCGTCGTCGACGATCGCCGTGCGGTCCGGGTGCCTGGCCGCCCCCGCCGCATAACCCGCGGTGATCGTCAGGCCGTAGCGGGCGAGCCCGCCCGCCATGCGGAGCAGGCGGTCCGGCCGGATCGGCCGGACCACGCCGGAGCGGGTGAGCGCCACCACGGCCCGCGCCGATCCGACCGCCTGCTCCGCTCCCGACCGTGCGACTTCGAGCACCCGTGCGACGTCGACCACGGCTCCAGTCTGGCAAGCGCCCGCCGAGTGTGCAGGCGCTCTCACGACCTGGGCCGGGCGAAGTCGTAGACGGTGTGGCCGCCGACCGTCGTCGGCTCGAAGTTCTGCTGCACCCAGGCCGGGATCGCGGACTCGGCGCCCGTGCCGCCCTCGATGAACCAGCGCACCTCACCCGCGGCGACGATGGCCTGGAACTGCTCCAGGGTGGGTGCCGGGTCGGTGCCGGAGCGGCCCCCGATTCCCATCACCGTGGTGTCGCTGGCGAGCGTCAGGTCGGCGCTGCCCTGCCCGCCGACCATGGCGGCCGACCACGTCCTCCCGGTGGAGCGGAGCATGTCCGTCAGCTCCGGAGCGGGGGTGCTCGGCTGCGTGGCGCGCTGACCGACCGCGGCCGCGGCGTAGACGGTGGGTCCGGCGAGCGCCATCAGCGCCAACGTGACCCCCACCGCGGCGGCGCCCCGGCGCCGGACGGCCGCACCGACCAGCACGACCCCGATCACCGCCGCGGCGGCCGCGACGACGACCCAGCGGGGCAGGATCTCCGGAGTCCGGTCGAGCAGCAACCACGCCCACGCCACCGTGCCGGCCACGAGCAGGGCGAGCGTCCCGCGGCCCGCCCACCTCCACCGCCGCTCCCACAGCAGCGCGCTGCCGATCCCGACGAGCGCCGCGATCCCCGGTGCGAGCGCCACCGTGTCGGCCGGCCGGTGGTCGCCGATGCCGAGCACCAGTGCCGTGGCGACGACCCAGCCGCCCCAGAGCAGGAGCGACGCCCGGGCGGGATCGGTGCGCGCCGCGCGGCTCCTCAGCAACAGCCCGATCAGGAGCAGCGCGAGCGCGGCCGGCAGCAGCCAGCCGACCAGCACCCCGGTCTGCACGTCGATCATCCGCAGGAGGCTCGGCCGGCTGCCGACGATCCCCCCGAGGCCGCCCGGGCCCAGGGCGAGCTCCAGCGCGCTGTCGGTCCGGGAGCCGCCGATGTACGGGCGGGTGGCGGCGGGCCGCAGCTCGACCAGCGCGAACCACCAGCCGCCCGCGACGACGGTGGCGACGCCCGCGGCGAGCAGGTGCGCCAGGCGCCGCCAGAACCCGGCGGGGGCGGCCGCCAGGTAGGCCAGCGCGAGCGCCGGCAGCGGGACGAGGGCCGATGCCGGGTCCGTCACGAACGCGAACCCGACCAGGACACCGGCCACGAGCAGCCAGCGCGTCCGCGCCGCCTCGATGGCGCGGACCGTGGCGTAGGCCGCGGCGACCAGCAGCAGCACCAGCAGCGCGTCCGGGTCGTTGCCGCGGAACGTGGCGACGGCCACCGGGGTGAGCGCGAGCGCCGCTCCGGCCAGCAGCCCCGCCCCGGGACCGGCGACGCGGCGCACGGCGGCGCAGAGCAGCGCCACCGCGGCGACCCCCATCAGCGCCTGCGGCCCGAGCACGCTCCACGGGGAGAACCCGAACACCCGCGCCGACAGCGCCATGACCCACAGCGAACCGGGCGGCATCTCGACCGTGACGATGTTGCCCGCGTCCGTGGAGCCGAAGAGGAACGCCGTCCAGTCCTGCGCCATGCCCAGAACCGCGGCTGCGTGGTAGCTGGTCGCCCAGCCGGCGGAGCTCAGGCGCCAGCAGTAGAGGACCGCCGTGCCGAGGAGCAGGCCGGCCAGCGCGCGCCGCTCGGCGCGGGTGAGCTTGCGCCGCCCCGGCCGGACCGGGCGGAGGTCGGGGACGGTGTCGGCCACAACGCTCACGGAGCCTCCTGTCTCGTGCTCGCGCTGCATCCAGGTTGCTTTGCCGGCCCGGTCGCGTGGGCTCACCCGGGGTGGATGTGGCCGAGCGGCAGCGGAGAATCCGCGAGCGGAGGGTCAGCGGCGCGGGAGCGGGGCGGCAGGCGGGGGCCCGGTGCGAACGGGAGCGGTCGTGGCCACGTCTCCCGAGCGTGGGGCGCGGGGCTGTGCTGCTCCGATGCGATGGCTGTGTGCGGCCTGTGACCCGCGCGGCCACTTCACACATCCAGCACCGGCTTCACACATGGCCGGCCCATGGCCGGCCCTGTGTGAAGGGCGCTCTAGGTGTGTGAAGCGGCTTCGTCAGGCGCGCCGGGGCGCGGGAGGTGGACCGTGAACTCCGTGCGTTCTGGGGTGCTCGCCGTGTCCACGGTCCCCGCGTGGGCCGCGACGACCGCGCGGACGATCGCCAGGCCGAGGCCGGTGCTCCCGTTGTCGCGCGAGCGGGAGGCCGATCCGCGGGCGAAGCGCTCGAAGATGTGCGGCAGCAGGCCGGGGGAGATGCCGGGACCGTCGTCGGCGACGGACAGCCGGGCGGACGAGGGCTCCTCCGCGAGCGTCACCGTGACGTTCGTGCCGGGTGGGGTGTGCGTGCGGGCGTTGGCGAGCAGGTTCGCCAGCACCTGGGCGAGGCGGGAGGCGTCGCCGGACACCACCACCGGCCGATCCGGCACGTCGAGCTGCCACCGGTGGTCCGGCCCGGCCGCGTGCGCGTCGGCCACGGCGTCGACGACGAGCCGGGTGAGGTCGACCTCGCCGCGTTCGAGGGGGCGGCCGGCGTCGAGGCGGGCGAGCAGCAGCAGGTCCTCGACGAGCGCGGTCATCCGCTCCGTCTGCGAGGCGATGCGGGTGAGCGAGTACTCGACGTCCGCGGAGAGCTCCTCGCGCCGGGTGAGCTCGGTGTACCCGCTGATGGCGGCGAGCGGGGTGCGCAGCTCGTGGCTCGCGTCGGCGATGAACTGGCGCAGCTGCACCTCGCTCTCGTGCCGCGCCTCGAGGGCCGACCCGACGTTGTCGAGCATCCGGTTGAGGGCGCTGCCGACCTGACCCACCTCGGTGCTCGGGTCGACGTCGGGCACCCGCTCGACCAGCGAGACCTCCCCGCGGTCCAGCGGCAGCGTGCTCACCCGCGCGGCCGTCGCCGCCACCCGCTCCAACGGCCGCAGCTCCCGCCGGACGACCACCGCTGCCGCGACGCCCGCCCCGGCGAGCGTGATGCCGGTGACGACGAGCTCGATCAGCACGAGCGAGGTCACGATCGCTTCCACCGGGCCCAGCGGCAGGCCGCTGACCACGGTGTCGCCGATCGGCGTCCGGGTGGCCACGAGCCGGTAGCCGCCGAGGTCGCCGAGGTCGACGCTCCGCGGCCGTTGCCCCTCCGGCACGGAGACGAGGTCGGGGTACTCCGACTCGGGCACCGGCCGCGGATCCTCGCCGAACGGGGACACCGTCGCGGTCACCACCGTGCCGTCCCGGACGAGCGCCGTGAGGGTGTCGGGGGGCCGGGGCCCGCGGGGCGGCAGCAGCAGGGTGGGCGGGGACCCCAGCTCCGCGCGGATGAGGATGCGGCTGGACGCCCGCACGTCGTCGTCCAGGCGGTGGATCAGGAACTGGCGGAGCGAGATCGTCGTCGCGACGGCGATGAGCGCGGACGCGATGGCCAGCAGCAGCAGCGTGGTGGCCACCAGCCGGATGCGGAGGGAGTGGTGGCTCACCCGCCCGCCGCCGGTTTGAGCACGTACCCCGCCCCGCGCACGGTGTGGATCATGGGCGCGCGGCCGGCGTCGATCTTCTTGCGCAGGTAGGACACGTAGAGCTCGACCACGTTGGACTGGCCGCCGAAGTCGTAGTTCCAGACTCGGTCGAGGATCTGGGCCTTCGACAGCACGCGCCTGGGGTTGCGCATGAGGTAGCGCAGCAGCTCGAACTCGGTGGCGGTGAGCTCGACGAGGGCGTCGCCGCGGCGCACCTCGTGGCTGTCCTCGTCGAGCACGAGGTCGCCGACGACGAGCTCGGATCCCTGCCGGGCGCCGGTCATCCGCGAGCGGCGCAGGAGCCCGCGCAGCCGGGCGACGAGCTCCTCGAGGCTGAACGGCTTGGTGACGTAGTCGTCGCCGCCCGCGGTGAGCCCGGCGACGCGGTCCTCCACGGCGTCGCGCGCGGTGAGGAACAGCACGGGCACCTCCGGGGCCTCGGCGCGCAGCCGGCGCAGCACCTCGAGGCCGTCGAAGTCGGGGAGCATCACGTCGAGGACGACGGCGTCGGGGCGCAGCTCGCGGGCGGTGCGCACGGCCGTGGCGCCGTCGGCGGCTGTCCGCACGTCCCACCCCTCGTAGCGCAGGGCCATCGAGAGCAGCTCCGACAGCGACGCCTCGTCGTCGACCACCAGGACGCGGATCGGACCACCGTCGGCACGTCGCAGCTCAGGACCGGTGTCCCGCATCGTCGCCATGCTAGCCAGGTTCGCGCGCGCGGCTGTGGCCCTGATGGGCGGAACCTGTGCGACACCTGTGCACTTCCGAGGGAACCGGAGCCGCCCCGCCGTCGTCCATGCCGGTCAGTCCCCGATGCCGACCGACAGGAGCACGACATGACCCCGTTCACCGGCTGGCCCAGCGACGCCACCGCGTTCCTCGCCGAGATCGCGGCCGACAACACCCGGGAGTTCTGGGAGGAGAACGGCCACCGGCACGCCACCGCCGTGCAGGCGCCCATGCGAGCGCTCGCCGTGGAGCTGGAACCCGAGTTCGGGCCGATCCGGGTGCTGCGCGCCCACGTCAACCGGCGCTTCCGCCCCGCCGTCCCGCCCTACCGCACCGACACCGGCGGGGTGGCCCGTAGCCCGGGCGGCGCTGCCCTCACCGTCGTGCTGTCGGCCACCGCCCTGACCACCGCGGCGGGGCACTGGATGTTCGACACCGGCCAGCTGCGCCGGTTCCGCGTCGCAGTGCTCGAGACGCAGGGGGAGGAGCTCCCGGCGCTGCTCGCCGGGCACCTCGTGGACCGTGGGCGCTGCCTCCGCGGCGCACCGCGGGGCTTCAAGGGCGACCACCCGCGGATCGACCTCCTGCGGCTGCTCGGGCTGCAGGTCGTGACGTCGAGACCGGTGGGTGCGTGGCTGTCCACCACCGAGCCGCTGGATCGGGTCCGCACGGCCTGGCGGGCGGCCGCACCGGTGGTGGCCTGGCTGGACGAGCACGTCGGCCCGGCCGACCCGGTGCCACCCCGCCCGGCCCCCGGCCCCGGCCCCGGCTGACGGCCATCCGTGCACTCACGGGGCATGGGGTCGGCGGGCCGGGAGGGGAATCAGCCCGCCGGCCGGGTCAGGTCGTAGACGGTCCAGCCGCCCACGGTCGTCGGGGTGAAGTTCTCCTCCACCCAGGTGGCGATCTCGGACCGGCCGCCCGGGCCACCTCCACCGCCACCGACGAAGTAGCGCACCTCACCGGCCGCCACGAGCTGCTGGAACCGCTCCAGCGTCGGTGCCGGGTCGCCACCGTTGAAGCCGCCGATGCCCATGACGTCGGTGTCGGCGGCCAGGGCGAGCTCCGCGCTGCCCGATGCGCTGGAGGTGGCCGCGGCCCACGTCGTGCCGGCGTTCCGCAGCAGCGCGACGAGCTCCGGATCGGACGCGTTGCCCCGGCCGCCGGGGCCGCCGCCGTCCCGGCGGGCGCCGTCGGGACCCGGGCCGAAGCGCATGCCCCCTCCGGGGCCGGATCCGGTGGCGGGGCCGGCCGCCGGGTTCCCGCCGTTGTGCGTGCTCGTGATCGTGTCGGCGGCGTACGCGACCTGCGCGGCGCCGCCGGTGAGCAGCACGGCCAGCGCGGCGACGACGGCGAGTCGGCGCCGGTGCGCCCCGGCGAGCAGTGCGAGCACGGCCGCCGCGGCCCCGGCGATCACGACCCAGCGCAGCCATGGCACGAGGTCGGGTGTGCGGGACAGCAGCACCACCGCCCACGCCGCGGTGCCCGCGGTGATCACCACGAGCGCGGTCCTGGCCGGCCACGCGGCCCGGCGCCGCCACAGCTGCACCCCGCCGATCCCGACGAGCGCGGCGATGCCCGGGGCGAGCGCCACCGTGTAGTAGGGGTGGAAGATCCCCTGGGCGAAGCTGAAGACCGCCGCGGTGACGACCGTCCAGCCGCCCCAGAGCAGGAGGGACGCGCGCAGCCGGTCGGTCCGCGCGGCGCGCCACGTCAGCACCAGCCCGGCGACGAGCAGGACCAGCGCCGCGGGCAGCAGCCACGAGATCTGGCCACCGGCCTGCTCGTTGAACAGGCGGGTCCAGCCGGCGGCCCCGCCGAAACCACCGCCGCCACCGGGGCCACCCTCGGCCCCGGCCGGGAGCTCCATCCCGGCGGGCGGCTCCATCCGGCGTCCGCCACCGCCCTGGCCGAGGATCCGGCCGAGCCCGTTGTAGCCGAACGTGAGGTCGAGGACGCTGTTGTTCTCCGAGCCGCCGATGTAGGGCCGTGAGCTCGCGGGCCACAGCTCGGCGATCGCCACCCACCAGCCCGCGGTGACGACGACGGCGAGCCCCGCGGCGAGCAGCTGGCGGATCCGCCGCCAGAACCCCGTGGGCGCGGCGACGAGGTAGGCGAGCGCGAGCGCCGGGATCACGACGAAGGCCTGCATCATCTTCGCGAGGAACGCGAATCCGATGAGCGCGCCCGCCAGCACGATCCAGCGCGTCGACGCCCGCTCGAGGGCGCGGACCGTCGCGTACGCCGCGGCCACGAGGAGCAGGACGAGCAGCGCGTCCGGGTTGTTGTAGCGGAACATCAGTACGGCGATCGGCGTCAGCGCGAACACGCCGCCCGCGAGCAGCGCGGCGGCGGGGCTCGCCACCCGCCGCACCGCCGCGTACAGCAGCGCCACCGCGCCGACGCCCATCAGCGCCTGCGGGACGAGCATGCTCCACGAGGACAGCCCGAAGATCCGCGCCGAGAACGCCATGACCCAGAGCGACGCGGGTGGCTTGTCGACCGTGACCGTGTTGCCGGCGTCGGTGGAGCCGAAGAAGAAGGCGGTCCAGTTCTGCGTCATCGCCCGGACGGCGCCGGCGTAGTAGGTGTTGGCCCAGCCCTCGGCGCCGAGGTTCCACAGGTAGAGCGCGGCCGCGCCGGCGAGGAGGACCGCCAGCGCGATCCACTCGGCGCGGCCGCGCCGCGGGCGTTCGGTCGGCGCCGAGGACGCCGGGCGGGCGGGGGCGAGGGTGGCGGTCATGCCGGGGTCTCCTGACGGGCCGGCTCCGCCGGCCGGGTGGGGTGCGCGCGGAAGATCCAGGAGCGGTACGCGACGAAGCGCAGCAGCGTCGACAGCGCGTTGGCGGCGATCAGCACCAGCAGCTCGACGGCCTGGCTCGCGTCGGGCATCCACATGTGCAGCGCGGCGAGCGCACCGCTGGTGAGCGCGAGGCCCAGCGCGAAGACGAGCAACCCCTGCAGCTGGTGCGTGGTGGCGCCCGCGGACCCGCGCACCCCGAACGTCAGGCGCCGGTTGGCCGCGGTGTTGCCGACCGCGGTGAGGACGAGGGCGAGCAGGTTGGCGGCGTAGGCGCCGACCGTTCCGCGCAGCAGCAGGTAGAGCAGGGCGTACGCGAGCGTGCTCGCCACCCCGATCGCGGCGAACCGCACGAGCTGGCCGGGGAGACCCGTGGGCACGCCGGGTACCGCGCGGGGCGGATCGGGGTTGCGGCCGAGCTGGGCGCGCAGCTCGGCGAGGGGCAGCCGGCCGGTCGTCAGGGCGCGTCCGAGCCGGGCGATGCCCTTCAGGTCGGCGATGGCGGTGGCGAGGATGTCGACGCGGCTGTCCGGGTCGTCGACCCAGTCCACGGGCACCTCGTGGATGCGCAGCCCGCTCCGCTCGGCGAGCACGAGCAGCTCGGTGTCGAAGAACCAGCCGGAGTCCTCCACCAGCGGCAGCAGTCGCCGGGCCACGTCGGCGCGGATCGCCTTGAACCCGCACTGGGCGTCCGAGAAGCCGGCGCCGAGGGTGCCGCGCAGCAGCAGGTTGTAGGAGCGCGAGATGAACTCCCGCTTGGCCCCGCGGACGACGCGGGAGCTGCGCGCGAGCCGCGTACCGATCGCGAGGTCGGAGTGCCCGGTGAGCAGCGGGGCCACCAGCGGGAGCAGCGCGGCCAGGTCGGTGGACAGGTCTACGTCGCAGTAGGCCAGCACCTGCGCGTCGGAGGCCGACCAGGCCTCCCGCAACGCCCGGCCCCGTCCCTTCTCCGCCAGCCGGAGCGCGGTGACGTCCGGGAGCTCCGCGGCCAGCCGCGCCGCGATCAGCGGCGTCGCGTCGGTGCTCGCGTTGTCCGCGATCGTGATCCGGAACGGGTAGGGGAACTGCCCGGCCAGGTGCTCGTGCAGCCGGCGGACCGACGGCTCGAGATCGACCTCCTCGTTGTGGACGGGCACGACGATGTCGAGCACGGTGCGCTCGGACCGTCCGTGCCGGGAAGGCCGGAGTGCGGTGTCGACGCTCATGGGGCCAGCGTTCGACCGGGCGCTGTCGGTTCGTTGTGCCGACCGTGTGAGCGGGCTGTGGGCCGGGCCGATCCGGCGTGAGGGTGCTCACCGGGTCGCCCCAGTCGGGACGCTAGCGAGCTCGCCAGTAGCCCGTGGCGTAGACCCGCCTGCGGTCGAGCCCCCGCTCGTCGAGCAGGTGCTTGCGCAGGTCACGCACGCACGCCGACTCGCCCGACAGCCACGCCTGCCCGCTGCCCGCCGGGAGGTCCGCGGTCCGCACGGCCGCAGCGAGCGGCTCGCCGGGCTCGGCGGCACCGCGGTGCACCCACCGCAGCCGTGCCGACCCGGGCAGCTCCTGCTCCTCGGCGGCGTCGGCGACCTCGAGGAACGCCAGCGCCGGCACACCCGCCGGCAGCGCCCCGAGCACGGTGGCGACGGCGGGGAGCGCGGTCTCGTCGCCGATGACGACGTGGAAGTCGGCCGCCGGGTCCGGCTCGTACCGGCCGCCGGGTTCGGAGACGCCCACCCAGACGCCGGGACGTGCGTCGCGGGCCCACGCCGCGGCGGGACCGTGCCCCTCGTGCAGCACGAAGTCGACGTCGAGCTCGCCGGCTCCCGGGTCGAACCGCCGCACCGTGTACGTGCGGATCGCGGGGCGGGGCTCCCCGGCGGGCCACAGCGGCCCGCCGGACGTAGCCCGCGGGACGGCGGGCCGTTCCTGCCCCGCCACCGGGAAGAACATCTTGATGCGTCGGTCGGGGCCTTCGCCGCCGAACCCGGCGAGCTCGTCGCCCGCCAGCGTCACGCGGATCATCCGCGGGGTGATCCGCGCGCTGCGCCGCACCTGCAGCAGCCGGGGTGCCGTCGTACTCATCGCGGCGATTGTGCCCTGGGCAGGCCGCACGTACGAACGGCACATCCGTACCGCTCTGTCGAACGGGCGTGCCGCTCGTACGTTGGGGGAGGCTACGAGCGCGCGCCGGCCAGCCCCGTCCAGGCCAGGTCCATCAAGTACTCCGTGGCCTGCTCGCTCGACACGCCCGTGCGGGTGCGCCAGAGCGCCAGGCGCTCGCACGCCCCGACGATCACGTTGGCCCAGCCGGTGAGGCGCCCCGGGTCGGCGTGGGGAGCCTGTGCGGCCAGCAGGGTGGCGATGAAGTCGGTCTGCTGGGCCCGGATCTCCTCGAGCGCCTCGCCCGCGACCGCCGACTCCGAGTAGAGCACCGTCCACTCGGGGGCCCGGGCCTCCAGGTAGTCGAAGAACGCGAGCGTGCCGCGCCGCAGCATCTCCTCGGGGGTGGACGCCGAGGCGGCGGCCGTCGACGTCACCTCCAGCAGCTCCGCCCGCGCCCGCGCGATGCAGGCCAGCAGCAGCCCGTGCTTGGAGCCGAAATGCGTGTAGAGCACCGGCTTCGTGACGCCGACGCGCTCGGCGACCTGGTCCATCGAGGCGTTCTGGTAGCCGCGCTCCCCGAACACGGCGACGGCCGCGTCGAGGATCTGGCGCTCGCGCTCGGCGCGGCCGACGCGGCGCCGGGTCGGGCGAGTCTCCACGCTCCGACCCTACCGGAGGTAAGTTACTCGTGGTAAGTTACTGGCGGTAACCCCCTCGAGGAGGAGTCGATGCACGACACCGGGACGCGTGTGGACGTCGCGATCGTGGGGAGCGGGTTCGCCGGGCTCGGCGCCGCGGTGCGGCTGCAGGAGGCGGGCCGAGCGGACTTCCTGGTACTGGAGAAGAGCCGCACGCTCGGCGGCACCTGGCGCGACAACACCTACCCCGGCTGCGCCTGTGACGTGCAGTCGCACCTCTACTCGTTCTCCTTCGCGCCCAACCCCGACTGGACGCGCACGTTCGCCCGGCAGCCGGAGATCCGCGCCTACCTGGAGCGCGTGGCCGACCGCTTCGGCCTGCGGCACCGGATCCGGTACGGCGCCGAGGTCACCGCGGCCCACTGGGCGGGCAAGCACTGGGAGCTGCGGCTCACCGACGGATCCCAGGTGCACGCGCGCGCCGTCGTGTGGGGCACCGGGGCGCTGCACGAACCGTCCGTGCCCGACATCCCCGGCCTCGACGAGTTCGCCGGCACCGCGTTCCACTCCGCGCAGTGGCGCCACGACCACGACCTGACCGGCCGGCGCGTCGCGGTGATCGGCACGGGGGCGAGCGCGATCCAGTTCGTGCCCGCGATCCAGCCGCGGGTGGCGTCCCTGACGTTGTTCCAGCGGACGGCGCCGTGGGTGCTGCCGAAGCCCGACCGGCCGGTGTCCGCGGTGGTGCGCCGGCTCTACCGGGCCGTTCCCGCGGTGCAGAAGCTGCAGCGGGCGCTGATCTACGCGCGGAACGAGCTGCTCGTCAGCGGGTTCCTGAAGCCGCGACGGATGGCGGTGGTCGAGCGGCTCGCCCGCGCCTACCTGCGCCGGACGTTCGCGGGCCGGCCCGACCTCGCGGCCAAGCTCACCCCGGACTTCACGATCGGCTGCAAGCGCATCCTGATGTCCAACGACTACTACCCGGCGCTGAAGCGGGAGAACGTCGACGTCGTCACGGAGAAGGTCGTGCGGGTCACGCCGAACGCCGTGGTCACGGCCGACGGGGTCGAGCACGAGGTCGACACGATCATCTTCGGCACCGGGTTCAGCGTCGGCGCAGGCGTGGGCCACTCGGTGCCCGTCGTCGGGCGCGACGGCGGGCCGCTCGCCGAGCAGGAGGGCCGGTCCGCCGAGGCGTTCCTCGGCACGACGTTCGCCGGGTTCCCGAACCTCTTCGTGCTCGTCGGCCCGAACACCGGGCTGGGGCACAGCTCGATGGTCTTCATGATCGAGTCGCAGCTCAACTACGTGATCGACGCCCTGCGCCTGGTCGACGAGCACGGCGCCGTCGCCCTCGACACGCGCCGCGACCACCAGGAGGCCTACAACGCTGGCCTCCAGCGCCGGTTCGACGGCTCGGTGTGGACCGCGGGCGGCTGCGCCAGCTGGTACCTCGACGCCGACGGCCGCAACCGCACCCTCTGGCCGGGCTACACGTTCGACTTCCGCCGCCGCACCCGCAAGGTCCGCCCCGCGGACCACGAGCTGCTGGCGTAGCAGCGCCTTGATCGCCAGGATCGGGGGCGAGCCGCTCAGGCTTGATCAGTGCTTGCGCACGTAGCACGCTCCCGGTTGGTGACCAAGGGCGGATGGTCGCTCCCGGAGATCGACTGACGACCATCTGCCCATGATCGGCGACCGCCGGGGAGTGATCCCCGCGCCGCATTCAATCCGGTCGTCCGCCTGACACCACCTGGCCGCCGGTTGCCACTGCCGGAGTCGTTCGGGACTCCTGGCGCCGTAGGGTCGGGCGGTGCCTGACGTCTACTCCATCCCGCTGACCACCCGGTTCCGGGGCATCACGGTGCGCGAGGGTCTGCTCGTGGCCGGGCCGGCGGGGTGGGGGGAGTTCTGCCCCTTCGCCGACTACGACGACCGGGAGTCGGCGCCGTGGCTCGCCGCCGCGCGGGAGGCCGCCGAGGAGGGCTGGCCGGAGCCGGTGCGCGACCGCGTCCCGGTGAACTGCATCGTGCCGGCCGTCGGGCCGCAGCGGGCGCAGGAGATCGTGCGGGCGTCGGGGTGCGCGACGGCCAAGGTCAAGGTGGCCGATGCCCCCGGCTCGCTGCCCGCCGACCTGGAGCGGGTGGCCGCCGTGCGCGACGCGCTGGGCCCGGCGGGCGCGGTCCGGGTGGACGCCAACGCGGCCTGGACCGTCGACGAGGCGGTCCAGGCGATCACGGCGCTGGACGGCGCGGCGGGCGGGCTGCAGTACGTCGAGCAGCCCTGCCGGACGGTCGACGAGCTCGCCGCGGTCCGTCGCCGGGTCGACGTCCCGATCGCGGCCGACGAGTCGATCCGCCGCGCCGAGGACCCGCTGCGGGTCGCCGTGGCCGGGGCCGCGGACGTCGCGGTGCTCAAGGTCGCCCCGCTGGGCGGCGTGCGCAGGGCGCTGGCGGTCGCGGAGGCGTGCGGGCTGCCGTGCGTGGTGTCGTCTGCGTTGGAGACGAGCGTCGGCATGGCCGCCGAGCTGGCGCTGGCCGGGGCGCTGCCGCGGCTCGACATGGCGTGTGGCCTCGGCACGGGGGCGTTGCTCACCGCGGACGTCGTGGCCGAGCCGATCCGCCCCCGGGACGGGTGGCTCCCGGTGCCCCGGCGTGCGCCCGAGCCGGTGCGGCGCGCCGCCGTCGCCGCCGCGCCGGACCGGGTGCGGTGGTGGGAGGACCGGCTGGCCCGGGTCGCCGCCGTCGGCTGACCTTCACCAGGCGGTACCGCCCGTCCACGGGGCGAGGAGCCGGTCCTGCGCCGCCCGCCGCCGGCTCAGGACGCTGATCGTCGTGGTCAGGGCGGCGACGAGACCGGTGAGCGGGAGCACCAGCAGCGCTAGCGTCGCACCGCCGGCGCTCACCGTTGCGGGGGTCTCCTCTCCGAACGCGAACGACGCGTCCGGGCCCTCGCACACGACCTGGTACGTGCCCGCCGCCGCCGGGACGAGCTCGAACGCGGCGTGCCACTCCCGGCCGGCCGCCGGCACCGACCGGTCGTCGGTCACGAGGGTGAGCTGCAGGTTCGTGGCGGCCGCGCCGACGGGCGTGCAGCGGACGTAGCCGCCGGCGTCGAGCGCGGCGTAGATCACCGGGTCCGCGGCCGGGTCGAGCTCCAGCGTCGTGGCCTCGCCGCCTGCGAAGAACCTCTCCGGCCCGCCCGCGCCGGTCGTTCCGGTGACGTACGTGGCCACGCCGGCCAGCACGAGCAGGGCGAACAGCAGCCAGGCGAGCCCGACCCACAGCAGGCGCGGCCGGATCTGCACGGGAGGTCCGGGGCGCAGCCCGGCGGGAGCCGGGCCGAACGCCGGTGGGGCCGGGTGGCGCGGCGCTGGGACGGGTGCCCACGGCGGCGGGGCGGTGTGCTGCTGGATCATGGCGTCTCCCGAGGTGTCCGGCGGGCGATGTCGGGGACGACCCTCCGCACGCGCCCGGGGTTGGGGTCGTACGTTGCCGGGCATGGCGGTCGTGGTCGTGGGTGCGGGCATCGCGGGAGCGGCGTGCGCGGGCCGGCTCGCCGCCGCGGGCGTGCCCGTGCGGCTCCTGGAGCAGGCGGCCGAGGTCGGGGGCCGGATGGGCGGCGCCACGGTCACCGGCCGTCCGGTGGACCTCGGGGCCGCCTACTTCACGGCGCGGGACCCGGACTTCGAGCGGGTGGTGCTGCGGTGGCGGGACGCGGGGCTCGCCCGGCCGTGGACGACCGAGCTCGCCGTCCTGAGCGGGGGGACCCGGGAACGCGCGCCCGGGCCGCAGCGCTGGGCGGCGCCCGCCGGCCTGGGCGGGCTCGTCGCCGAGCTGGCCGCCGGGCTCACCGTCGAGCTCGGCCGGGAGGTGCGCCGGGTCGGTCCGGGACCCGTCGTCGACGGCGAGCCCGCCGACGCGGTCGTGCTCGCGATGCCCGACCCGCAGGCCCTGCGCCTGCTCGGGCCCGGCCACCCCGCGGCCGCGCGGCTCACGGGGCGCGAATGGCGGCCCGTGATCGCTGTCGCCGCCGGGTGGGCCGGCCGGGAGTGGGACGAGCTGCCCGCAGCGTTCGTCAACGACCACCCGGTGCTCACCCTGGTCGCCGACGACGGCAGGCGGCGCGGGGACGGCGCCCCCGTCCTCGTGGCGCACACGACCGCCGGCGTCGCACGGGCGCACGGGGCCGAGCCGGCCGGCGCCGTCGGCCCGGTGCTCGACGCGCTGCGCGAGCTGCTCGGCGTCCGCACCCCGCCGGAGTGGACGCTGGCGCGCCACTGGCCGTACGCCTCGCCGGAGGGGACGCGCGACGACCCGTTCCACCTCACCGCGGACGGCATCGGGCTGGCCGGCGACGGCTGGGGCAGCCCGCGCGTGGAGACGGCATGGCGCTCCGGCCACCTGCTCGGCCGCGCCCTGGTCGAGCGCGCCTCCGGCGCCGGTTCGGGAGCGTAGCGAGCGAACCGTTCAACACAGCGTATCCACTCACGACCGGGTGCGGCGCGGCCACCTCGCGGGTTAGCGTGCTGAGCTGTGTCCTCCGCCGCTGATCCACTCGTCGCCGACCTGCTCGCCGCCCTCCCGGCGGACCGCGTGCTCGTCGACCCGGACGTCGTCGCGCCCTTCCTGCACGACGAGGCCGAGTGGGCGGCGTACGGGCGGGCGGCCGCCGTTGTCCGCCCGCGCAGCACCGCCGAGGTCGCCGCGGTCGTGGGGGCCTGCGCCCGGCACGCGCGCCCGCTGGTGCCGCGCGGGGCCGGCACGGGCCTGTCCGGCGGGGCGAACGCCGTCGACGGCTGCGTGGTTCTGTCCACCGAGCGGATGCGCGAGATCGTCGAGATCGACGAGGCGGAGCGGCTCGCCGTCGTGCAGCCCGGCGTGGTCAACGACGACCTGCGCGCCGCCGCTGCCGAGCGCGGGCTCTGGTACCCGCCGGACCCCGCGAGCTCGCCCTGGTCGACGATCGGCGGCAACGTCGCCACCAACGCGGGCGGCCTGTGCTGCGTGAAGTACGGGGTCACGCGCGACTACGTGCTCGCGCTCGAGGTCGTGACGGCGGCGGGTGAGGTGGTGCGGGTCGGGCGGCGCACCGCGAAGGGGGTGGCGGGCTACGACCTCGCCGGGCTGATGGTGGGCTCGGAGGGCACGCTCGGCGTGGTCACCGAGGTCACCGTGCGGCTGCGGCCGCTGCGTACCGCGGTGCCCCGCACGGTGGTCGGCTTCTTCGACACGCTCGCCGCGGCCGGCGACGCGGTGTCCAGGGTGACGGCCCGCGGGTTGCAGCCGTCGGCGTTCGAGCTGATCGACCGGGTGTGCCTGCACGCGGTCAACTCCTGGAAGCACACGGGCCTGCCCGAGGACGCGGCCGTGCTGCTGCTCGCCCAGACCGACCTGCCCGAACCCGCCGCCGAGCAGGAGGCCGCGGCCATCCACGCCGAGTTCGAGGCGGCCGGTGCCCGGGAGGCGGTCTTCTCCACCGACGCCACCGAGGCCGAGGCGCTCTTCGACGCCCGGCGACTGGCCTACCCCGCGCTGGAGCAGCGGGGCGACGCGATCCTCACCGAGGACGTCTGCCTCCCGCGTGGGCGCCTCGCCGAGATGCTCGGGCGCGTCGAGGAGATCGCCGCGCGGCACGACGTGCTGATCGCCAACATCGCGCACGCCGGCGACGGCAACCTGCACCCGCTGATGATCACCCCGCACGGTGACGAGGCGGCGAAGGCCCGCGCGCAGGCCGCGTTCGACGACATCGTCGAGTCCGCGATCGCCCTCGGCGGCACCGTCACCGGCGAGCACGGGGTGGGGCTGCTCAAGCTGCCGGGCATGCGCGCCGAGCTCGGCCCCGAGGTCCTCGCGCTGCAGCGCGCGGTGAAGCAGGCTCTGGATCCCCAGGGGATCCTCAACCCCGGCAAGGTGGTTTCGTGAATCCGCTGTTCCCCGCCCTCCTCGCTCCCGACGACCGGCCCGCCCTGCGGTTCGGCGACGACGCGCTGACCTACCGGCAGCTCGCCGGTGCCGCCGGGGCGCTCGCCGGCTCGCTCGCGGGGCGGCGGCACGTGGCCGTGCACGCCACGCCCACGATCCACACCGCGGTCGGGGTCACGGCGGCGCTGCTCGCGGGCGTCGCGGCCGTGCCGGTGAACCCGAAGCTGGGGGAGCGGGAGCTGGGGCACGTGATCGGCGACTGCGCTCCCGAGCTGGTGCTGGCCGCGCCCGGCGCCGCGCTCCCCAGACCGCTCGGGGCGCTGCCGCGGATGGACGTCGACCTCGCCGCCGTCGGGCCGGTGCCGACGAACGAGCCCCCGCCGGACGTCCCGGGGCTGGTGATCTACACGTCCGGCACCACGGGCCCGCCGAAGGGGGCGGTGCTGCCGCGCAGCGCCGTCGCGTACGACCTCGACGCGCTCGCCGAGGCGTGGGACTGGACGGCCGACGACCTGCTCGCCCACGCACTGCCGCTGTTCCACGTGCACGGGCTGGTGCTCGGGGTGCTCGGCCCGCTGCGCCGCGGCGGGAGCCTGCACCACATCGGCAGGCTCGACGCCCCGGTCCTGGCGGCCGCGGCGGCGTCGATGGTGTTCGGGGTGCCCACCCAGTACCACCGGCTCGCCGACCAGCTCGAGTCCGACCCGGAGTCGGCGAAGGAGATCGGGCGCGCGCGGCTGCTCGTGTCCGGGTCGGCGGCGCTCACGGCCGTCGACCACGCCCGCCTGCACCGCAGCACCGGCCTCGCCGTGCGGGAGCGCTACGGGCTCACCGAGACGCTGATCCTCACCGCGGCGCGCGCCGCCGACGCGCCCGAGGTCGGAACGGTCGGCCGGCCGCTGCGCGGCACCGAGATGCGGCTCGCGCCGCTTCCCGGCGACCAGAGTGACGGTCTCGGTGCCGTCGAGGTGCGCGGCCCCAGCCTGTTCACCGGCTACCTGAACCGTCCCGATGCCACCGCGGCCGCGCAGACCTCCGACGGGTGGTTCGCCACCGGCGACATCGGCCGCTGGACCGAGAGCGGAGCGCTCGCGATCGTCGGGCGCAGCGCCACCGACCTGATCAAGTCCGGTGGCTACAAGATCGGAGCGGGTGAGATCGAGAACGCCCTGCTCGAGCACCCGGGCGTGGCCGAGGCGGCGGTCCTCGGGGTGCCGGACGACGACCTCGGGGAGCGGATCGTGGCACACGTCGTGCCGGCGGGCGATGCGCCCGGCGAGCGCGAGCTGATCGACCACGTCGCCGCGCTGCTCGCGCCGCACAAGCGACCCCGCGAGGTCCGGTTCACCGATGAACTCCCGCGCAACGACATGGGGAAGGTGCAGAAATCCCGCCTTCCGCAGGAGTGAATGGGCGCCTGCTTTCGGGCACCCTGATCGGATGACCGACACGACGACCCGCACCGGGAACCGCACCTTCCGCGGAGCCGCCGAGGCCGGCACCCCCTCGCTCGAGGCGCTCCCCGGTATCCACCGCGAGGACCCCCTACCGCAGCAGGTGCTCGACGTCGAGCGCTTCGACACCGCGGACCGCAGGCTCGCCGCGGCCGGGATCACGCTGGCCGTGCACCGCGCCGAGGGCGAGCAGCCGCACTGGCGGCTCGACCTCCCGGACCCGGACCGCGGTGAGGAGTTGCGCGTCCCGCTCGCCCCCGACGCGCCGCCGGTGCCGGAGGTGCCGGGCGAGCTGGCCGAGATCGTGCGCGGTGTCGTCCGGGACGGCGAGCTGCGTCCCGCCGGGCAGGTGCGCCGCGTGCGTACCGGCGCGCGGCTGCTGGGCGACGACGACCGACTGCTCGCCACCGTCGTCCACGACAAGGTGACGGTCGCGACGCTGGGGCGCTCGACCGGCGGCGTGGCGTGGATCGACGTCCAGGTGCGCGACACCGCCGACGCCGGTCTCGTGGACGCGGCCGAGCGGCTGCTCGGGGAGGCCGGGCTGCAGCCGGCGTCGAACTCCGCCGAGGCGGAGCTCGACCGGTTGCTGCGGCCCGAACCCGCGAAGCGGCGCCGGCGGGCAGGCGGGAAGCGGGCGAAGCCCGGCTCGGCGGGTGCGGCGCTGGTCGCGTACCTTGCCGGGCACATCGACCGGCTGGCCGCCGAGGACCTGCGGGCGCGGCGGGATGAGCCCGACTCCGTCCACCAGCTGCGCGTGGCGGCGCGGCGGATGCGCAGCGCGCTGCAGTCCTACCGCAGGCTGCTGGACGTCGAGCGCACGGAGCCGATCGTCGAGAGCCTGCGGGAGTTCGCCGGCGCGCTCGCCCCGGCCCGCGACGCCGAGGTGCTGCACGTCCGGATCCGCGACGGCCTCGCCGACCTCGACCGCGAGCTGCTGCTCGGGCCGGTGCAGGCGCAGGTCACGCGGCACTACGGGCGGGTGGAGCAGGAGGCCGCGGCGGCCGTGCTCAGCACGCTGGACGGCGAGGCGTACGCCCGGCTGCGCAGCGACCTGGACGAGCTCGTGCGCCGCCCTCCCCTGACGAAGCGCGCCGCCCGCAAGGCCCGCAAGGAGCTGCCCGCCCACGTCGCCCGCGCCGCGCGGCGTCTCGACCGGGCCGTCACCGTGGCGGTCGACCCCGCGAAGTCGGCCGAGGAACGCGACCTGGCCGTGCACGATGCCCGCAAGGCGGGCAAGCGGCTGCGCTACGCCACGGAGGTGGCCCGCCCGGCCGTCGGGAAGGACGCGAAGCGCTTCGCCGGCCGGATGAAGGGGTTCCAGCAGGCCCTCGGCGAGCACCAGGACACGGTCGTGGCCCGCGACGCGCTGCGGGAGCTGGCCGCCCGGTGCCACGAGAGCGGGGAGAACGGCTTCGCCTTCGGCGTCCTGTACGGCCGCGACGAGGCGCGGGCCGTCCGCATCGAGGAGGAGCTCCCGCGGCTCTGGGCCGACGCCTGGCGCCGCCGCAACCGCCGCTGGCTGAGCTGAGGCCCGGCCGCCCGGCACCCGGCGACGACCTGGCGAGTCCCGCCGTGCGAGCCCCTACCGCCCACTTGGGTGTGTGAAGTCTTGTCGGCGAGGGCGGTATCAGAGCTGCAGCCGCCACGACCGAGCCGCCCGGCCGTGCGACGATCGCGAGCGTGACCGAGACCCGGGATGCCGTGGCCGATCTGCGGCGCATCGCCTTCCTGCTGGAGCGCGCGCACGAGTCGACGTACCGGGTCCGGGCGTTCCGCACCGCGGCCGCCGTCCTGCGCAGGCGCGACCCGGACGAGATCGCGGGGCTCGTGCGCACGGGGGAGCTGGTGCGGCTCAAGGGGGTCGGGGAGGTCACGGCGAAGTGCGTGGCGGAGTCGGTGCGCGGTGAACCCCCCGCGTACCTGCAGAAACTCGAGGCGGTCGAACCCTCCCCGCTGGACCGGGCCGCCGAGGCACTGCTGGACGCGATCCGCGGCGACTGCCACAGCCACACCGACGCCTCCGACGGCGGGTCGCCACTGCGGGAGATGGTCGAGACGGCCCAGGCCCTCGGGCACGACTACCTGGTGATCACCGACCACTCGCCGCGGCTGACCGTCGCGAACGGCCTGTCCGCCGACCGGCTGCGCGCCCAGCTGGAGGACATCGCCGAGCTGAACGCGGAGCTGGGCGCCGGGTTCCGGGTGCTCACGGGCATCGAGGTCGACATCAACGAGGACGGCTCCCTCGACCAGGACGAGGACCTCCTCGCGCGGCTGGACGTGGTCGTGGCGTCGGTGCACTCGAAGCTGCGGATGCCGCGCGCCGAGATGACCGAGCGGATGCTCACGGCCATCGACAACCCGCACGTCGACGTGCTCGGCCACTGCACGGGCCGGATGGTGACGGGCAACCGGAAGCGGCCGGAGTCGCAGTTCGACGCGGAGCCCGTGTTCGCGGCGTGCGCCGAGCGCGGCGTCGCGGTGGAGGTGAACTCCCGGCCGGAGCGGCTCGACCCGCCGAAGCGGCTGCTGCGCCAGGCCGTCGAGGCGGGCTGCGAGTTCACGATCGACACCGACGCGCATGCCCCCGGCCAGCTCGACTGGCTGCGCAACGGCTGCGAGCGCGCGGCGGAGTGCGAGGTTCCCGCGGAACGGATCGTGAACACCCGGCCCGTGGAGCGACTGCTCACCCCTTGACCGCGGGTCCTCACCCGTCCGCGTGGTTGATCTCGCGCCAGACCCCCAGTCCGGTTCCAATGGGACTGGAGGTGTCAGTGGTGCAGATGTCCGTTTTGTTTCCCGCGATGGTGAGCGCGTTCGCCGTGCTGGTCGCCGGCCAGGCCCCGCCCGTGCCCGCGCCCACGCCCGCCGCTCCGTCCGAGTGCGCCACGACGGCCGCCGAGCGCTACGGCTGGGGCGAGCCGACCCGCCGCTCCGACTTCACGAACGGCCTGCCCGGCGACTGGCACCCGTACGGCCCCGAGCCGGGCCACAGCAAGGAGGGGACCCGCACCCCGGAGGCGATCACCGTGGCCGACGGCGTCGCCACGATCTCCGCTACGGAGGACGGCACGACCGGCGCCATGAGCTGGCACCCCGGCCAGCGGTACGGGCGGTGGGAGGCGTGCGTGCGCTCCGAGGCTGCGCACGGCGGCCTGAACGCCCTGCTGCTGCTCTGGCCGGTGGCCGAGGACTTCCCGGTCGGCGGGGAGATCGACTGGATGGAGATCACGTCCGACGACCGGCAGGAGACGGACTTCTTCTTCCACTACGGCAAGGACAACGACCAGGACCACGGGTCCGTGCGGCACGACTCGACGCAGTGGTCGGCCTACGCCCTCGAGTGGACGCCCGAGAAGATCACCGGCTACGTGAACGGCGAGGAGTGGTACTCGAACACCGACACCGAGAAGTTCCCGCCGCGGCCGATGAACATGACCATGCAGCTCGACTACTTCCCGCCGGCAGGCGGCCCGGCCGCCATGCACATGGACTGGGCCAAGCAGTGGGCGCTGCCGGAGAGCGAGCCCGCGGAGCTGTCCCTCGCCCCGGGCGACCCGGCCACCGGCCAACCGGACGACTACCCCCAGCACGCCCCGCGCCGGCTGTCGTGATCAGGCTCGGCGTCCTCGCGGTGGCCGTCACCGTCCTCGCGCTGCTCACCGCCGTGCCGGCCAGGGCCGAGGCGCCGGAGCGTGGCCACTACCAGGTCGACCCGGCGGCCGGTGACGACGGCACCGGCTCCGTGCTGCGGCCGTTCCGCACGATCACGCGGGCGCTCGCGGTAGCCCAGCCCGGCGAGACCATCGTCCTGCGCCCCGGGACGTACGACGAGCACGTCGTCACGGTGCGGCCCGGCGTCACGATCACCGGCCCCCGGGACGCCGTGCTGCGGGGTGCCGCGGCGTCGAACCGGGTGATCGAGATCCGGCACGACGACACGACGTTGCGCGGGTTCACGATCGACGGCCGCGTCTGCGCCGAGCCGGCCGGCACCTGCTACCGCGAGAAGGCGATCTGGGTCCAGAGCACGGTGCCGCACGACGGAGTGACCGGCACGAAGATCCTCGGTCTGCGGGTGACGAACCTGGGCGACGAGTGCATCCGGCTGAAGTACTTCGCCACCGGCAACGTCGTGGCGGGCAACACGATCGGGCCGTGCGGCATCCACGACTTCGCGATCCCGAACACCGGTACCGGCCAGAACGGCGAGGGCATCTACATCGGCACGGCGCCCGAGCAGGTCGACCGCAACCCGACGCCGGAGCCGGACGCGAGCAACGGCAACGAGGTGCGGGACAACGTGATCGACACGCAGGCGGCCGAGTGCGTCGACCTCAAGGAGGGCACCCGCGACAACGACGTCGCGCACAACACCTGCACCGGGCAACAGCCCCGCAACGGCAACTCCGGCGCGATGGAGTCCCGCGGCGCGTCGAACACGTTCCGGTTCAACCACATCCACCACAACGCCGCGGCCGGCATCCGGATCGGCGGGGACCGGCCCGGCGACGCCGTGGGCAACGACGTCGAGCACAACCTGATCACCGACAACGCGCGCGGCGGGATCAAGGTCCAGGACGCGGGCCCGCACGGCCGGATCTGCGGGAACGTGATGCGAGGCAACGCAGGCGGAGCGCTGGTGGGCGCGAACAAGGACGGGATGGGCGACCCCACGCGCCCGTGCTGAGCAATGGGGTCGCCGGCTCCCTACGCTTTCGAGCGACGGGACACCAGGTCGTCCCTCGTCGGGGGGTCGGCGCCCCGACGGCTGCACGTGATCGCGGCCGCCAGCGCCGCCTCGTCCAGCAGGGCATCCAGCGTTTCGGCGTCCAGCGCGCGCAGACCGGGGCGCGCCGCCGCGCCCAGCAGGCCACGCCGGTGCAGCCCGGCGAGCAGGGCGGCGGAGAACGTGTCGCCCGCGCCGACCGTGTCGATCACGGTGACCGGCACGCCCGGCCGGCGGGACCGCACGCCCGGCGCGGTCCCGGCCAGCACGCCGTCCCCGCCCAGCGTGACGGCGAGGATCGCCGGGCCGCGTGCGAGCCAGTCCTCCAGCACGTCCTCGGGGCGCGTGCCGGGCAGGAGCCACTCGAGGTCCTCGGCGCTGACCTTCACGACGTCGGCGACGGCCAGCAGGTCGTGCACGCCCGCCAGCACACCGGCCGGGTCGCCCATGAGGAGCGGGCGGCAGTTGGGGTCGTAGCTGATCGTCACGGAGCCGGCGGCCCGGGAGATCAGCTCGCGCAGCGCGGCCGCACCGGGGGGCATGGTGAGCGCGAGCGACCCGGAGTGCAGCGCGACCACGGGCCCGTCGAGGGCGCCCTCGAGCTCGGCCGCGGTCCACTGCCAGTCCGCGGTGCCGGTGAAGCGGAAGTCGTAGCTCGCCCCGCCGTCCGGGCCGACCGCCACCATCGCGAGCGTCGTCGGCTCGGTCGCGGCGACGGCGTGGTCGAGCTGCACGCCGTTGCCGGTGAGGTGGTCGCGGACGCGGCGGCCGAGCATGTCGTCGGCGATCCGGGCGAGCAGCCGCGCCGGCACGCCCAGCCGCGACAGCGCCACCGCGACGTTGGCGGGGCTCCCGCCGGGGGCGGCCTCGAAGTAGTCCCCGACCGGCGCGGGGACCATGTCGACGAGGGCCTCCCCGGCGACGGCGACGACGCCGTTCTCGATCAGAGTGATGGTGGCCCCCCTCAGCCGCGCAGGCTGTTCTCGAGGTTCGCCAGCACGCCGTCGTGGATCCGCTGCAGGCCCTTGGGCGCGAAGGTGCGCTCGAAGAAGCCGCCGACGCCGGTGGCGCCCTTCCAGCTGCTCTCGACCGCGACGACGCTGCGGTCGGTCCCCGCGGGCGTGACGGTCCACGTGGTGACCATGCTCGAGTTCGCGTCCCGCTCGACGATCCGGTCGTCGCCGGGGGTGCTGACCTCCACCAGCTGGTCGCGCACGCGCTTGCTCGTGGCCTGCAGCAGCCAGTGCACGCGGCTGCCCTCGCCCTGGCCGCCGGCCTCCACGCGGTAGTCCCGGTAGTGCTCGGTGAGGATCGTCGGCCGCACCTTCTCGTAGTCGGAGAGCGCCGCGCGCACGCGCTCGGCGGGGGCGTCGATCGTGCGCTCGGTCCGCGCCGTCACCTGTGCCATGTCGCCATCCTGCCGCCTGTCGCCCCGGGCGGCCTCGTCACCCCACGCCGGTCGCCCGGAGCCAGCGCCTCGGGAAGTCGCCGACGTGGGTGCTGCTGACCGCCCCGAACTGCAGTGCGCCGATCCCGAGGACGAAGCAGAGCAACGCGGCCCGGCCGACCGCGACGGCCGGCTCGGCGGGCACCGCCGGCACGGCCGCGACGACGAACGCGGCCAGGGGCGCGGCGACGCGGGCCGTGCGGACGAACGACGCGCCCGCCCGCCGCAGGGCCGGGAGGTGCACCGCGTCGCCGACGACCGCGGCGCGTAGGAGCAGGACGGTGCGGATGTGGAGCAGCGGAACCACGACCGTCGCGGCGGCCGCGGCGATCTGGACGACCGCCGTGGGCGCCGCACCGCCGGCCTCGGTGGCGGCCGTGGCGACGAACAGCATCGCGGCGATGCCGGCGTAGATCGCGTGGCTGACGGCGGCGACCGACTGGCCGAAGCGCACGCGCCTCCCGACGCCCGGCGGGAGCGAGCGGAACGCGGCGACCGGGTGGTCGTGGTCGTTCAGGAAACGGTGGGACCAGCCGGCGTGCCGGAGGTCGAGCAGCACTCCCGCGATGATCAGCATCAGGAACAGCGCCGACAGCCACGGCGGGACCGGCGCGGTGAGCAGGAACCGGACCACGAAGAGCGTGGCGCAGATGGCGAGCGCGACCGACCAGCCGGAGCGGCGCAGCGCCCGGGCGATCCGCTCGAGTTCGGACCCGCCGGTGGCCGTGCGGCCGAGCGCCCGGTTCCGCCCGAAGGACAGGAGCTGGCCGGCGGCGAGCAGCAGGCCCGCCGTGACCGGATCGACCAGACCGAACCCGGTCTGCGGGGCGTCGCCGATCTCGATGCGGACGAGCACGGCGACCGGCACGGCGGCGATCGCGATGGCGAGGTGACCGAGGGTCGACGCCCGGAGCGGCATCGCCGGGCCGGGGCCGGCGGCTGTGCTCATCCGAGGTGCCAGTCGGTGTCGTCGCCGTCGGTGACGCTGCCGTCGTTCATGTCGGAGGCGACGGCGGGCGGCCAGTCGCCGCGGTAGAAGGCGGTGTCGTCGGCGTGGATCGCGATGAGCTCCCTGGTCTGGATGCTCATCGCGTTGCCGATGTCGGTGAACATGGTGATCTGGCTGACCACCGAGTCCTTGAACACGACGAGCGCGCCGGCCGCGATCGCGACGGCGGCCACGGCGGTGACCCCACCTGCCGCGACGGCCAGGGCGGTGACGAGGCCGGTGAGGAGCGTGAGCAGCGCGCCCAGGACGCTCTTCCAGAAGGCCATGATCGCGTTGGCCAGCTCGTTGAGGGCGGCGTCGATCTTGTCGCCGGTGGTCTTGACGGCCGTGATCGCCAGCCGCTGCGGCGTCAGGGTGTTGCGGTAGGCGTCGGCGGCGTCACCGGTCCAGTGGTTGTCCGCACGCGTCGTGTTCTCGGTGGCCAGCCCGGCGAGGCCGCTCACGTTGCCGCCGATGTCGACGGCCCACGCCGAGCCGGCGGCGCGCAGGGCCACCGGGTCGCCGGCCCGGGCGAGGGCGCGCCCGAGCTCGTCGACGGTCTCGTCGAACGTGCGCCGGAAGCCGGCGACGCCGTCCCGGACACCGCCGACCGCGTCGGCCGGCAGCGTGGCGAGGACGGAGTCGACCCCGTCGATGATGCCGTTGACCAGTTCGGACGCCTCGTCGAGCCCGGAGCGCAGGGTGGCGATCAACCCGAGCATCTCGCCGGGGTCGGCCGCGTGGGACGCGGTCATCGGGATCAGTAGACGTTCTGCAGGCGGTGGGCGCCGGCGGCCTCGTCGGCCTCGTACGCGTCGGCGCTCGCGCGCAGCGCGCCGGCGATCGCGTCGAACCGGGCGGCGCCCTGGTGGATCAGCCCGGCCGTCTTGACGCGAAGGTCCTCGTAGGCGGCCGCGGCGGCCTGGCCGGCGAAGGAGAACGCGGACGGATCGACCTGCTGCCCGTCCGCCTTCGCGGCCGCGGCGGCCATCGTGGCGGCGGCCGCGGCCCACCGGTCGGCGTCGGCTCTCAGCGCGTCGAGCGAAACGGTGATCTGCTCGGGTGTCGGTGCCATCGGCGCTTCCCCCTCATGACTGTGCGAACGGCGGTGCGAACGGGCTGCCGGCGAGGAACGCCGCCAGGTCCGGGCAGCCCTGGAGCGCGCGTTCGGGCAACGCCGCGATCAGGGCGAGAGCGGCGCGCAGGGCGTGCCCGATGTGGCGCTCGACGTCCGTCGTGGCGGCGGTGCGCAGCCACTGCGGGTCGAGCTCCAGGCCCACGAGCCCACCGGCGCGGATCGTGGCGACCACCAACCGGCCGGGGCTCGCAGCCGTCTCGGTGGCGTGGTGCAACGTGGTGAGCCGGTGCCGGAACTCGCGCAGGTCGCGCCATGCGCGCGACGACGACGCGGTGGCCGGCGGGTGCGGCCGGGCCCGTGCGGGCTCCGCGAACGGGGCCGTCGCCCATGCGGCCAGGCGCGCCGTCGTGGCCGCGGAGAACCCCTGCAGCACCGCCGCGGCCAGGCCTTGCGGGCCGAGCGCGGAGCGCCACCCGTCGTCCAGCACCACCGCCACGTCCCTGGCCGCGCCGTCGAGCTCGACGTGGACCCGGCGTGTGCCGTCCTCGCCGGGGTACCGGCCGTGCGGCCACACCGGTCGTGCGTTCTGCGCCGGTTCCATGCGGCGGACGGTACGAGGCGCGGGCCTGCCACGGGCCCGTTTCGGAAAACTCGGGTCAGGCGCCCGTCAGGGCGAAGGACGCGACGTCGTCCAGCAGCGGACGGCGGGGCGAGGATCGGTCGGCGACGAGCGCGACCTCGCGGGCCGTCCACTCCGCCGCGACGGGGTCGCCGGCGAGCCCCGCCGGGACGCGTCCCCTGGCGAGCACGACGTCGCCCCGGAACGGCTGCGGATGCGTCACCGGCACGATGCCGGTCGTCGCGTCGAACACGGCGGCGGCGAGGTCGTCGAGCCCGGACACCGGGGCGCCGAGCCACTGGCCGCCGAGCCTGCGGGTGGCCGGGCCGAGCGCGCAGCGCACCGCCGGCGCACCGGTCAGCTCGTCGGCCAGCGCGGTGACGAGCGGGTCGACGAGGTGCCCCGGCACGTGCCCGAGCGGGCGCAGCTTCACGACCCACTGCTCGGGCACGGACCAGATGACACCCGCCACGGGCTCCCGCCGCACCGTGCCGAGTACCTCGACGACCTCGGCGGGCGGCCGGATGGCCACGAACATCCGCACCCGGGTCAGGTTAGGGCAACGGTGCGTCAGCGGGCGGCGGTGAGAACCCCGCGCACCGACGGCCACGACGCCAGTGCGTCCCGGACGTCGGGGTTCGCCTCCCGGCGCAGCGCCTCGGCGTGGGCGGCGGCCAGCACGTCGTCGATCAGTACCCGACGGCCGGTGTCCGCCGAGCGGACCGCGGCCTCGACCATCGCGAGGCTCAGTACGTTCTCGTGCACCTCGCCCATCGGGGGCGCACCGGTGCGCAGGGCATCGGTGAAGACGAGCAGCGCACCCTCGATCCCGGAGAACGCCGACGCCGTGTGCGGCGCCGGGTCGCCCTCGGCATCGAGCACCGGGTCGTGGTCGCCGTCCCAGTGGGCCGAGCCCTTCTCCGCGGAGAGGCGCCACTCGCCGTTCCAGGACGTCTGCCGGCCCGGGCTGCACCAGCTGCCCACGTAGGTGTAGCGGACGCCGCCGGTCATCTCGAACACCGCGCTGGCCGCCGCGTCGCCCGCGAACCAGCTCCACGGCGGGTTGTGCGACTCGCAGTACGCCGCGACCGGCTCGGCCCCGAGCACGAACCGGGCCGAGTCGAACGGGTGGATCGCCATGTCGACGAGCAGTGGGTGGGCCATCTCCTCCCGGAACCCGGGGAAGTGCGGGGCCCGGAAGAACTCGGTGGTGAGCGAGCCCGGCGCGCCCAGGTCCTCGGCCATGGCCCGCAGCTCGAACAGGTGCGGGTTCCACCGCCGCGACTGGCTCACCATGAACAGCCGCCCGGTCACCTCCGAGGCCGCCGCGAGCGAGAGCGCCTCGGCGACGGTCGGGGCGACCGGCTTCTCGCCCAGCACGTCGAGCCCGGCGTGCAGGGCCGCGGTCGTGACGGGGTGGTGGGCCTCCGGCACGGTCGCGTTCACCACGGCGCGGGCGCCGGTGGCCGCGGCGAGCGCGACGGCGTCGGTGCCGGTGGGCACCGGCCGGCCGAGCGCGGCCGCGGCGGCCTCGGCCGTGGCCGGGTCGATGTCGGCGATCCCGGCCAGCTCCACCTCCGGGGCCGCCTCGATCGTGTCGCGCCAGGCCCGCCCCATGAGGCCGGCCCCGACGAGCACCACCCGCAGGGGGTCGTTGATCGTCATCGCACGGCCTCGCTGCGCTCGGCCGACAATGACTCTGAAGCGCTGTGACATGATTCGCTCGCAAGCTCGCTCATCCGAGCGGCCCCGAGTAGCCGGCGCCCTTGAAGAACTCGCCGGTCTCGTAGCGCAGCAGCACGGGCGCGGTGCGCTCCGGACGGTCCGTCCGGGCCCACCTGGTGCCGTTGGCGATCACCCGCCGGACGTCCTTGTGGTGGTAGGTCGGGTAGTCCTGGTCGCCGGGGCGGAAGTAGAAGATCTTGCCGTGGCCGCGGCGGAACGTGCAGCCGCTGCGGAACGCCTCCCCGCCGGAGAACGTGCTGATGAAGATCAGCTCGTCGGGGGCTGGGATGTCGAAGAACTCCCCGTACATCTCGTCCTCCTCGATCTCCAGGGGGTGCGGCACACCCTCCGCGATCGGGTGGGTGGGGTCGACGGTCCAGATCAGCTCGCGGTCGTGCTCGCTGCGCCAGCGCAGCGTGCAGCTGGTGCCCATGAGCTTGGTGAAGATCTTCGACCAGTGCCCGGAGTGCAGCACCACGAGCCCCATGCCCGACAGCACGTGGCGGTGCACGCGCTCCACCACCTCGTCGGCCACCTCGCCGTGCGCGGCGTGGCCCCACCAGACGAGCACGTCGGTGTCCTGCAGCGACTCCTCGGTGAGCCCGTGCTCGGGGTCGTCGAGGGTCACGGTGCGCACGACCGCGTCGGCACCCAGGTTCTCCCGGATGCCGTCGGCGATCGTCTCGTGCATGCCGTCGGGGTAGATCTTGCGGACGTGCTCCTCGATCTTCTCGTGGCGGTTCTCGCCCCAGACGGTCACGCGGAGGGGAGTCACTTCAGGGGGTCCTTTCGGTCATTTCACGGCGCCGCTGGCGACGCCGGCGGCGACGAAACGCTGGGCCACCAGCAGCAGCACCACCGCGGGGATGGAGGCGAGCACGGCGGTGGCCATCACCGAGCTCCATTCGGTCACGCCGTTCGTCCCGATGTACTGGTAGATGCCCAGCGTCACCGGCCGCACCGTGTCGGTGGTGGTCAGCGTGAGCGCGAACAGGAAGTCGCTCCACGTGAACAGGAACGTGAAGAGCGCCGCCGTCACCAGCGCGTTGCGGCTCATCGGCACGACGATCGAGACGAACGCGCGGATCTGCCCCGCCCCGTCGACCCTGGCCGCCTCGATGACCTCGCCCGGGATCGCCAGCAGGTACGCCCGCATGATCAGGATGGCGAACGGGATGCCGTGCGTGGAGTCGGCGAGGATCAGGCCCGGGATCGAGTTGAGCAGTCCCAGGTCGCTGTAGGCGCTGTAGAGCGCGTTGGCGACGACGATGCCGGGGATCATCTGGCTGATCAGGATCCCGAACAGCACCACGCCCGCGCCGCGCACCCGGAACTGCGCCAGCGCGTACGCCGCGGGCGTGGCGACGAGCAGGCTGAACAGCACGCTGCCCGCGGAGACCACGATGCTGGTGAGCAGGTGGCCGCCCTGGTCGCGCAGCGCACTGGCGTAGCCGTCGAAGGACAGCTCCAGCGGGATCCACGGGGTCGCGACGGCCCCTCCGCTCGGCTGCAGCGAGACGTTGAGCATCCAGTACAGCGGGAACAGCATCACGGCGAGGATCAGCACGCCGGTCACGGTGCTGCCCCAGCCGCGTGGGCGGGTGTTCATCGGCGCCTCACCGGGCCTGTGCGCGCCGGTTGGCGCGCAGGTAGAGCAGGGCGAACACCAGGGAGATGATGATGAGCACGTTGCCCATCGCCGCACCCTCGCCGAACCGGAACTCCCGGAACGACAGGTGGTAGGCCTGCGTGGCGATCGTCTGCGTCGCGTTGGCCGGGCCGCCGCCGGTGAGCCCGAGGATGATGTCCAGCACCTTGATCGTGTAGACGACCCCGAGCACCAGCACCACGTTCACCACCGGGCGCAGCAGCGGCCACGTCACGTGCCGGAACGCGCGCCAGCCGGTGGCCCCGTCCAGGGCCGCCGCCTCGTACAGCTCCGGCGGCACGTCCTGCAGCCCGCCGTAGAGGATCGTGGTGTTGAACGGGATCCCGATCCAGATGTTGACGCCGATCACCGTGATCAGTGCCAGCGAGGTGGTGGTGAGCCAGCCCGGGTCGTCGGCGATGCCGAGCGCGCCGAGGAAGCGGTTGAGCGCGCCGTTGTCCTCGTCGAGGATCCAGCGCCACACCGCCCCGGAGACGATCAGCGGGATCAGCCACGGCAGCAGCAGGAGCGAGCGCAGCAGGCCGGAGAGCGGGAACCGCCGGTGGAAGAACAGCGCGATCCCGAGCCCGATGACGAACTGCCCCGCGATCGACCCGACGGTGAACAGCACCGTGTTGAGCAGCGCCGTGCCGAACAGGCCCGACGACAGTACTGCCGTGTAGTTGTCCAGCCCGACCCACGGCGCCTCGCCCGTGTAGAACGTGCGGGTCGTGTACTCCTGGAAACCCATCAGGGCGTTCTGGACCACCGGGTAGCCGAAGAAGAGCACGAGGTAGACCACGGCGGGCACGAGGAACCCCAGCTGCAGCAGCCGTTCGCGCCCCCGCGGCGACCACCACCCCCCGGCCGGGCCCCGCGGCGGAGCGGGTGCGGCGTCCGTGGGCAGCGGCCGGCTCGGCGCGCCCGGGGGATGGAAGCCGGCGGAGCTTGCGGAGCCGGCGGGGCGGGTGAATGCAGCGCCCGCCGGCCCGGCCGGCTCAGCCATTCTGGGCCTGCTGCAGGGCCTGCAGCGGCGGGGCGCCGCCGGTGATCGCCGTCTGGATCGCGGTGTAGATGCGGGTGGCCGCGGCCGGCCACTCGGAGCCGAGCTTGCCCGTGCGCGACCGCGCGGTCTGGACGATCTCGGTGAACGCCGCCATCCGCGGCACCTCGGACACGAACCGGTCGCGCAGCGCCGTCTTCGTCGGCACGGTGGTGCGCTCGGTGGCCAGCGCGATCTGGTTGTCGTCGGTGTTCAGGCAGGCGACGACCTCGGCGGCCTTCGCCTGGCGGGCCGGGTCACCGGTCTGCGGGATCGTCCAGGTCTCGCCGCCGAGCGGGGCCACGACGGTCCCGCCCGCCGCCGGCACCGGGATCGGCACGACCTCGTAGTTGAGGCCCTCGACCTTGTCCAGAGCCGGGAACTGCCACGGCCCGTTCACCATCATCGCGGCGTTGCCCGCGGCGAACTGGTCCTTCACGTCGCCCTGGCCCCAGTTGACCACCGACCGCGACGCCGACCCCGAGTTCACCAGGTCGACCCACAGCTGCAGCGCCTCCGCGGTCTCCGGGCTCGCGATGTCGGTCTCGTCGCCGCCGTTGGTCCACATGAACGGCAGGAACTGCCAGGCGCCCTCGTAGTCGGCGGTCGCGGAGAAGGCGACGCCGTAGCGCTCGCCCTGGGTGAGCGCCGCCGCGGCGGTCTTGAGCTCGTCCCAGGTCTTGGGTGGCGTGATGCCGGCCTGGCTGAGCATGTCGACGTTGTAGAACAGGCCGATCGAGTTCGTGACCGGCTGCAGCCCGTAGACCTCGCCCTCGAACGTCGAGGCGTCGCGGACGCCCTGCTGGAGGCCGTCGGCGGAGAGCCCGAAGTCGCTGATCGGGGCGAGCGCGCCGGTCTCGGCGATCTGCTGGAGGTCGGGGTTGTCGAGCATGAGGACGTCCGGCAGCGTCTTGGAGGAGGCCTGCTGCAGCACCTTCGCGATGAGCTGCGGGCCGGGTACCGCCTCGCGTTCGATCGTCACGCCTGCCTGCCGGCCGCACTCGTCGAGCTTCTGCGCGTAGACGGTGTTGTCCGGCTCGTTGTCGTAGTAGTCGAGCACCCGGAGCGAGGTGACGTCACCGCCGCCTCCGCCGCCACTGCCCCCGCAGGCGGTGAGCCCGAGCGCGGCCGCCGCAACCAGCGCGGGGAGGGCGGTCCGTAGCGAAGCTCCTCGTCGAGCCATGTCCGGTCCTCTCGGTCGATACGTATCGATAGCGGGCGTGCGGTGGCCGCGGGGTGCGTGACCGCGGTCAGGGGGCGGGCAGGGTGGTGTTCCGGCGGGTGAGCCGGGGAGCGATCAGCTCGACGTGCTCGGTGGGACGTTCCCCGCCCCGGTCGAGCAGGCCGAAGAGGATCTGCATCGCGCGCCGCGAGACGTCCCGCGGCTCGAGCGAGACGTTGGTGAGGGCCGGCGTGCTGGCCTCGGCCGTGGCGTCGGTGCACAGGCCGACCAGCGAGACGTCCCGGCCCGGGACGACATCCCGGTCGAGCAGGGCCTGTAGCACCGGCTGGACCGCCGGCGAGTTCGGGACGACGAGGCCGGGCCGGTCGCCACCCCGGGCGAGCGCGTCCCGCACCGCGTCCTCGGCCCCCGTCCGGTCCGGCGGGACCGGGCTCACGAGCTCCACGCCGATGCCGTGCGCCTCGGCCGCCGCGGCGGCGCCCTGCTGGAACCGGCGCACGTAGTTGATGTCGCGCTCGACCACGTCGGGAGGGTGGCCGATCACCACGACCCGGTCGTGCCCGGCAGCCGCCAGCTCGTTCACGGCCAGCCGTCCGGCCTCGGCGAAGTCGACGTCCACGCAGTGCAACCCGGCGCCGTCGTCCGGAACGCCGATGATGATCACCGGTACCGAGAGCGCCGCGGCCACCGGGATCCGGGCGTCGTCGGCCTCGATGTCCATCATCACGATCGCGTCGCAGAGCGAGCGCCCGGCGAGCCGGGTGAGCCCCGCCGACCCCTCGTCGGCCGTGACGAGCAGGACGTCGTGGTCCTCGGCGCGCGCACAGCCCGCGATCGTCTCGATGAACGGCAGCAGGCCCGTGGTGTCCGCACCCGGCCGGAACCGGACGACGAGCCCGATGACCTGGGTGCGCTGGCTGGCCAGGGCCCTGGCCCCGGCGTTGGGCTGGTAGGTGAGCTGCTCGATGGCCTCCAGCACGCGCCTGCGGGTCTCGGTCGAGATCGACCGGCGACCGCTCATCACGTAGGAGACGGTGCTCTGCGAGACCCCCGCGACCCGGGCGACGTCCCGGCTGGTGACCACGGCGTCCCCCTTTCCGGGAAGAGGAGTCGATACGCATCGACAGTGCGCGTGACCGTAGCCACCCGGACGTGTGAACGCAACTGTCGGGTCCGCGCCGAATGGCGGTGTCCCGCCGTCACCCGAGGACGATCTACTGGCTGCCCGAGGAACGCGAGGTTGCGCATGACGACACCGAACGTGGATCCCAACGCCATCCCCGACGGCGCGGCCGGGGCACCGGGCCAACCCACCGCGGAGCTGCAGGCGCACCCGCCGGTCTGGGACTCCCACCCGGAGCACCACAAGTGGGAGTACGTGCAGGAGATGGGTGGCTGGGTGCACAACTTCGACCCGGAGACGCTCTGCACATCGGTCGGCGCGATCCCGTACCAGCCGACGTTCGGCTACCCACCGCCGCACCCCCGCTGCCGGGTGGGCGCCTGCAGCTGCGGGGCCGGGTAGCCGCACCCGGTGGCAGACTCGGTCGATCACACGGGGCCCGACGACCGGGGGTGCCAGCAGTGGCCGCGACGATGCGCGACGTCGCCCGCCGGGCGGGGGTCTCGGTCAAGACCGTGTCGAACGTGGTCAACGACTTCCCCTACGTGAGCGGGCCCACCCGCACGCGCGTGCTGGCCGCGATCGCCGAGCTCGGCTACCGGATGAACTTCTCCGCGCGCAACCTGAGCCTCGGCCGCACCGGGATGCTCACGCTCGCGGTGCCGGACCTGCGGCTGCCCTACTTCGCGGAGCTGGCGGCCGCCGTGATGGGCGCCGCCGCCGAACGCGGGTACACGGTGCTGATCGAGCAGACCGAGGGTGTGCGGGAGCGCGAGCTGGGAGTGCTCACCAGCGACCGGCGCCGCATGACGGACGGGCTGATCTTCTCCCCGATCGGGCTGCGGCCGGCCGACGGGGCGCAGCTGGACGTGGGCTACCCGGTGGTCCTGCTCGGCGAGCGGGCGCTGCACCCGGGCGTCCCGCACGTCGCGATGGCCAACGAGGACGGGGCCCGCGCCGTGGCCGAGCACCTGCTGGCGGCCGGCCGCCGCCGGATCGCCGTCGTCGGCTCGTTCGACGAGCCGGGGCCGAGCGCGGGCTCGATGCGGACCCGCGGGCTGCTCGACACCCTCGCCGCCGGCGTCGCGCACGACCCGGCGCTCGTCGGTGCCGCCCTCGACTGGACCCGTGCCGCGGGCGCCGCGGCCATGCGTCGGGTCCTGGACCGCGGCGTGGGGATCGATGCCGTCTTCGGCCTCAACGACGTGCTCGCGCTCGGCGCCATGCGCGTGCTGTACGAGCGCGGCCTGCGCGTGCCGGGGGACGTCGCGGTGGCCGGGTTCGACGACATCGAGGACGCCCGCTTCTCCCGCCCGAGCCTCACCACGGTGGAGCCGGGGCGGGCGGAGATCGCCGCGAGCGCCGTCGCGCTGCTGGTGGAGCGGCTCACCGGGGACGGCCCCGCGCCCTGTCCCGCGGCCTCGGTGGTGGCGGGCTTCCGGCTGCACGTGCGGGAGTCGACGGCGGGGTGATCCGTTGACCGGCATCCGCGGTTGTGCTGTTCTTACACCGGTGTAAACGCCGCGACGACGGGGCGAGGGAGTCGACGAACATGCGGATCCGGCTGGTGGCGGTCCTGCTCGGAGCGGCACTCGTCGCCGCAGGCTGCGGGGCGGCCCCCGACGACGGCCCGGTGACGATCCGGTTCTCCTGGTGGGGCAACGACGAGCGGGCGCGGATCACGAACCAGGCCGTCGACGCCTTCGAGGCCGCCAACCCCGGCATCACCGTCGAGACCGAGTCGATCGACTTCAACTCCTACTTCGACCGGCTCGCCACCTCCGTCGCCGGGAGTGACGAGCCGGACGTCATCACGATGGGCGGCGCGTACCCGCGCGAGTACGCCGACCGCGGCGTGCTCCTCGACCTCGCGCAGGTGTCGCAGCAGCTCGACCTCTCCGCGCTCGACGAGCACGCGATGGCGGGCGGGAACTTCGAGGGCACCCAGTACGCCGTGCCGACCGGCGTGAACACCTACGGGCTCGTCGTGAACCCGGCGCTGTTCGAGGCCGCCGGGGTGCCGCTGCCCGACGACGACACGTGGAGCTGGGAGGACCTCGCCCGGACCGCCACGGAGATCTCGGCGCGCAGCCCGGAGGGCACGTTCGGTGTGGAGGACCCGACGAGCCCGGACGTCCTCGACCTCTACGCCAACCAGCTCACCGGCGAGGGCCTCTACACGGCCGAGGGCACGATCGCCCTGCAACAGCAGGTCGCCCAACGCTGGTGGGAGCTCACCACCGGGCTCATGGCGAGCGGCGCTGCGCCGCCGGCGAGCCTCACCGCCGAGCTCGAGGGGCAGCCGGCTCCGGAGCAGACGTTGATCGGGCAGGGCCGGGCGGCGATGAAGTTCGGCTGGTCGAACCTGCTCTCGGCCTACCGGCAGGCCTCCGGCGCCGACCTGGTCATGCTCCGCGCACCCGGTGAGACCACGGCCGAGGGGCCGGGCATGTGGCTGCAGGCCTCACAGCTCTACACGATCAGCCGGCGCAGCGAGCACCCGCAGGAGGCCGCCCGTCTGATCGACTTCCTGATCTCGGACCCGCGGGCCGCCGACTTCATCAAGGCCGACCGGGGCATCCCGGCCAACCCGGAGATCCGGACGCACCTCGAGGGCGGGCTCGACGAGAGCCGCAAGGTGGAGTTCGCCTTCGTCGACCGGATGAGCGGGCTCGTCGACGGGCACTTCGTGATCGGCCCGAGCGGCTCCACCGAGACCCTCGGGATCGTCACCCGGCTCAACGACGCCGTGCTCTTCGGCCAGCTCCCACCGGCCCAGGCGGCGGAACAGCTGGTGACGGAGATGACGGCTGCGGTCTCCTGACGGCCCGGCGGGGCCGGCGCGCGATTGCAGCCCAAACGCACTTCCCCGGGGCTTTGCTGCAATGGGGGTGGCCTGCCCTCACCGGCCGGCGATCCTCGTCAGGCGGGGGTGCTCACGCCGAGCCCCTCCGCCGTCCGCACGATCGCCGACCACGTGCCCACCGGGAGCGGGACGCCGCCTGCGAGGCGGGTCTCGCGGTTGGCCGCCTCCGGGGCGCCGGGGGCCAGTACCGGCGCGGCCGGGTCGATCGGGCGTGCGCCGAGCACCCAGTCCAGGTACTCGCGGGCGATCCGCTCGAACTCGGCCTGCGTGCCGAAGTGGGCGGGGGAGAGGTAGATCGACAGCATCCCGTTGGTGATGCCCTTGCGCGGGCCGTCGAGCGGGCCGGCGCACCCGCCTGCGGTGAACGCGCCGGCGAGCAGCTCGCACATCAGGGCGAGCCCCGATCCCTTGTGGTCACCGAACGCGCGGATCGCACCCTCCCCGCCGCCGGGGGTGCGCAGGTCCGCGGGGCCGTAGTCGCCGTACAGGACGTGCGGGTCGGCGGACGTCTCGCCGTCCGGCGCGATCAGCGCGTCGGGGGGCAGCGGCCTGCCGCCGTACGAGGCGACCTGCACCTTGCCCTCGGCCACCAGCGACGTGGCGAAGTCCAGTACCAGGGGCCGGTCGGGTAGCGGCAGGCCCACCGCGAACGGGGCGGTGGAGAACCGCCGCTCGGTGGCCCCGAACGGCGCCACCAGCGGCGACTTGCTCACGTTGACGAAATGGATCGAGACGAGGCCCGCGGCGAGCGCGGTCTCCGCGTAGGCGCCGACCCGGCCGATGTGGCCCGAGTTGCGCATCGCGACGACGCAGGTGCCGTTCGCCTGCGCCCGCTCCACCCCCAGCGCCACGGCCTGGGTGGCGATCGTCTGACCGAATCCCCTGTTCCCGTCCAGCACGACGAACGCGCCGCCGTCCGTCACGACCTGCGCCGACTGCCCGGCCAGGACGTAGCCCTGGCGCAGCCAGTCGACGTAGAGCGGTACGCGGACGACGCCGTGGCTGTCGTGCCCCGCGAGGTTGGCCCCCAGCAGCTCCCGCGCGATCAGCCGGGCCTCCTCCGCGCCGCAGCCCGCGGCCGCGAAGATCGCGTTCACCGTGGACTCCAGCTCGTCGGCGGCGATGAGGTGGATGTCGGACGTCCCTGTCGTGCTCGTCTCGCTTCTCGTCACCCGCCCAGCATGACCGACCGGACGGGCCGGGAACGACCTTGCGGGCCAACCGAGTTGGATAGTGAGTGCTCGCTCATTTAATCTCGCTCCCATGGCCCCCTCGAACCGCCGAGCCAGGCGCATGGCACCCGCGGAGCGCCGCGCGGCGATCATCGAGGCCGCGCGGCCGCTCGTGGTGCGGTACGGATCCGCGGTGACCACCCGCCGGATCGCCGAGGCCTGCGGCATCGCCGAGGGCACGATCTTCCGGGTCTTCGCCGACAAGGACTCGGTGGTGCAGGCCGTCGTCACCGAGGTCTTCGACCCGGCGCCGACGCTGCGCGCGCTGGCCGCCGTCGACCGCGCCCTCCCGCTGCGGGAGCGGCTCGTCGCGGCCACCGCGGTGCTGCAGGAGCGGCTGTCGCAGGTGTTCGGCCTGCTCGACGCGCTCGGCTGGATCAGGCCCCCCGAGCCGGAGGAGGCCTGCCGCCGGCCGACGCCGCCCGCGGCGATAAATGACGCGCTCCGGGCCGCGATGGTCGATATCGTCGGCCCGGACGAGCGCCTGCTGCGGGTCCCGGCCCCCGAACTGGCCCACGTGCTGCGGCTGCTCATCTTCTCCGGCACCCATCCGCTGATCTCCGACGGACGCCCGCTCACCCCGGAGCAGATCGTCTCGATCGTGCTCGACGGGCTGTGCTCACCCACCCCGCCGGCTCCGCAAGCTCCGCCGGCCTCCATCCCCCGGGCACGCCCCGCCACCCACAAGGACGACCGATGCTGATCCGACTGCTGCGCGCACACCTGCGCGACTACTCCAGACCGTTGCTCGCGGTGGTCGCGCTGCAGTTCGCGGGCACGATGGCCTCGCTCTACCTGCCGAGCCTCAACGCCGACATCATCGACCGGGGTATCGCCCGCGGCGACACCGGCTACATCATGTCGGTCGGCGGGTGGATGCTGCTGGTCACGCTCGTGCAGATCGTCTGCTCGGTCGTCGCGGTGTACCTGGGCGCCCGCACGGCGATGGGCTTCGGACGCGACGTCCGCGCGGCCCTGTTCCACCGGGTCGGTGAGTTCTCCGTCCGCGAGGTGAACCGCTTCGGCGCACCGTCGCTGATCACCCGCGGCACCAACGACGTGCAACAGGTGCAGATGCTCGTGCTGATGTCCTGCACGATGCTGGTCACCGCGCCGATCATGTGCTTCGGCGGCGTGGTCATGGCGCTGCAGGAGGACACGCACCTGTCGTGGCTGATGCTCGTGTGCGTCCCGGTGCTGATCGCCGCGGTCGGCTCCGTGATCCTGCGCATGGTGCCGAGCTTCCGCGTGATGCAGACCCGGATCGACCAGGTCAACCGCATCCTGCGGGAACAGATCACCGGGATCCGCGTCGTACGGGCCTTCGTGCGCGAGCCGCAGGAGACCGGCCGGTTCGAGACCGCGAACGCCGACCTCACGGCCGTCGCCACGCACGTCGGTCGGCTGATGGCCACGGCCTTCCCGATCGTGATGCTCGTGCTGAACCTGTCGAGCGTCGCCGTGATGTGGTTCGGCGCCGAGCGCATCGACGCGGGTCAGATGGAGATCGGCGCGCTCACGGCGTTCCTGGCCTACCTGATCCAGATCCTGATGGCGGTCATGATGGCCACCTTCATGTCGATGATGATCCCGCGTGCCGCCGTCTGCGCGGAGCGGATCGTCGAGGTGCTCGACACGACGTCGTCGGTGGCCCCGCCCGCCGAGCCGGTCACGCCGACCGCGCCCACCGGCGCGCTCGAACTGCGGGCCGCCGGGTTCACCTACCCCGGCGCCGACGCCCCGGTGCTGCACGACGTCACCCTCACCGCCACACCGGGCACCACCACGGCGATCGTCGGCAGTACCGGTGCGGGCAAGACCACGCTGCTCGGGCTCGTGCCCCGGCTCTTCGACGCCACGAGCGGGCACGTGCGCGTGGACGGCGTCGACGTGCGCGACCTGGAGCCGGAGTACCTGTGGAGCCGGGTCGGCATCGTGCCGCAGAAGCCGTACCTGTTCACCGGCACGGTGGCGAGCAACCTGCGCTACGGCAACCCGGACGCCACCGACGACGAGCTGTGGGCCGCGCTCGAGGTGGCCCAGGCGGCCGACTTCGTGCGGGCCATGCCCGACGGCCTCGCCGCCCCGATCGCGCAGGGCGGCACCAACGTCTCGGGCGGGCAGCGCCAGCGCCTCGCGATCGCCCGCGTGCTGGTCCGGCGGCCCCAGATCTACCTCTTCGACGACTCGTTCTCGGCGCTCGACCTCGCCACCGACGCCCGGCTGCGCGCGGCGCTGGCGCCGGTCACCGCCACGGCCACCGTGGTGGTCGTGGCGCAGCGGGTGGCCAGCATCCGCGACGCCGACCAGATCATCGTGCTCGAGGACGGCCTCGTGGTCGGCATCGGCGATCACCACGAGCTGGTGGCGACCTGCCCGACCTACGCCGAGATCGTCGCGTCCCAGTTCACCCCGGAGGAAGTCGCATGACCCGCCCGAAGCCGCCCGCCGCGGACACCAACCGCGCCGCGCGCGAGATGACCGCCGCCCGGCGCGGCGGTCCGCCGTGGGCCGGCATGGGCATGCCGGCGGAGCGGTCGCTCGCCTTCGGCCCGTCGGCTCGCAGGCTGTTGGGCCGGCTCACCCCCGAACGCCTCGGTGTGGTGGCGGTCGTCGCCCTCGGCGTGGTCAGCGTGACGCTCACGTCGATCGGCCCGTTCGTGCTCGGCCGGGCCACTGACGTGATCTTCGCCGGGGTGATCGGCCGCAGGCTGGAGCCCGGTGCGTCCGTGGAGGAGGCCGCCGCGGAGGCCAGGGCGGCGGGCGACGACACCTACGCCAACGTGATCGAGGGCGCGGGCGTCGTGCCGGGGCAGGGCATCGACTTCGGCCTGCTCGGCCAGGTGTTGACGGCGGTCGTGGCGATCTACGCCGTAGCGTCGCTCTTCGGCTGGCTGCAGGGCTACCTGCTCAACGGCGTCGTCCAGCGCACGATCTTCGCGCTGCGCCGCGACGTCGAGGACAAGATCAACCGGCTGCCGCTGAGCTACTTCGACCGCCAGCCGCGCGGCGAGCTGCTCAGCCGCGTCACCAACGACATCGACAACGTCTCCCAGAGCCTGCAGCAGACGCTCTCCCAGCTGCTCACCTCGCTGCTCACGGTCGTCGGCGTCGTCCTGATGATGGTGTTGATCTCCCCGCTGCTCGCGCTGATCGCGCTCGTGTCGATCCCGTTGTCGCTGCTGGTCACGAACGCGATCACGAAGCGCTCGCAGAAGCAGTTCGTGGCGCAGTGGCGCCACACCGGCGAGCTCAACGCGCACATCGAGGAGGCGTTCACCGGCCACGAGCTGGTGCGCGTGTTCGGGCGCCGCCCCGAGGTGGAGGCCGACTTCGCGGCCAAGAACGAGCGCCTCTACGGCGCGAGCTACCGGGCGCAGTTCATCTCCGGGATCATCATGCCGTCGATGATGTTCATCGGGAACCTGAACTACGTGCTCGTGGCCGTCGTCGGCGGGCTGCGCGTGGCGTCGGGCGCGATGAGCCTCGGCGAAGTGCAGGCGTTCATCCAGTACTCCCGCCAGTTCACCCAGCCGCTGACCCAGATCGCCTCGATGATCAACCTGCTGCAGTCCGGTGTGGCCTCGGCGGAGCGGGTGTTCGAGCTGCTCGACGCCGAGGAGCAGACGTCCGACCCGGCCCGGCCCGCCGTGCCGGAGACCCGCAGCGGCCGCGTGGTGTTCGAGGACGTCTCGTTCCGCTACGAGCCGGACCAGCCGCTGATCGAGCACCTCTCGCTCGTGGCGGAGCCGGGGCAGACGATCGCGATCGTCGGCCCCACCGGGGCCGGCAAGACCACGCTCGTCAACCTGATCATGCGGTTCTACGAGCTCGACTCCGGCCGCATCACGCTCGACGGCGCCGACATCGCCGCTCTTGCCCGGGGCACGCTGCGCGCAGGCGTGGGCATGGTGCTGCAGGACACGTGGCTCTTCGGCGGCACGATCCGCGACAACATCGGCTACGGGAACCCGGCGGCCACCGAGGACGAGATCGTGGCCGCGGCCCGGGCCACCTACGTCGACCGGTTCGTGCGCAGCCTGCCCGGCGGCTACGACACGGTGATCGACGACGAGGGCTCGAACGTGAGCGCGGGGGAGAAGCAGCTGATCACGATCGCGCGGGCGTTCCTCGCCGACCCGACGCTGCTCATCCTCGACGAGGCCACCAGTTCGGTGGACACCCGCACCGAGCTGCTCGTGCAGCGGGCGATGGCCGCGCTGCGCACAGACCGCACCAGCTTCGTGATCGCCCACCGCCTGTCGACGATCCGCGACGCCGACCTGATCCTGGTGATGGAGTCCGGACGGATCGTGGAGCAGGGCACCCACGAGGAGCTGGTGGCAGGAGGAGGCGCGTACGCAGCTCTCTACGAGAGCCAGTTCGCCGGAGCGGTGGCGTCCCCCGACTGAGATCATGTTCTCGTGCGCATCGTTGTGGTGGGGTCCGGTATCGCGGGGGCCGCTGCGGCTCACCAGCTCGCGCGGCGCGGGGTTGACGTCGTGGTGGTGGACGACGCGCGGCCCGGGGTGGCGACGGCCGCGGGCGCCGGGATCGTCTCGCCGTGGGCCGCGGCCGACGAGGCGCTGTTCGCCCTCGCGGGCGCCGCGGCGCGGTACTACCCCGAGCTGGTGGCGGCGCTGGCCGAGGACACCGACGAGCCCACGTCCTACGCGGTTGTCGGCGGCCTCGTCGTCGGCCGGGACGAGGGCGCGCTGCGGGAGGTCCACCGGCGCGTCGCGGCGCGGGCGGCGGGGCATCCGGCCGCCGGCGAGGCGACGCTCCTCGACACGGCGCAGGCCCGCGCGCTGTTCCCGCCGCTCCACCCGGGGCTGCGGGCCGTGCACGTCAGCGGGGGAGCCCGGGTCGACGGCCGGCAGGTGCGGGCGAGCCTGCTGGACGCGGCCCGGCGACGCGGGGCCGAGCTGCGCACCGGCACGGCCGTCCTGACCGTCGACGGCGTGCGGGTGGACGACGAGACGATCGGTGCCGACGCCGTGGTCGTCGCAGCGGGGGCGTGGAGCGGTGAGCTCGTGGCCGCCCTCGGGGCGGAGCTGCCCGTCGCCCCGCAGCGCGGGCAGATCACCCACCTGGAGGTGGCCGAGGACACCTCCAGGTGGCCCGTGGTGTCGCCGCTGGAGAGCGGCCACTACCTGCTCGCGTTCCCGGGCGGACGGGTGGTGGTCGGCGCCACCAGGGAGACCGGGTCCGGCTTCGACCACCGGGTCACCGCGGCGGGCCAGCTGGAGGTGCTGGAGCAGGCGCTCGCGGTCGCGCCCGGCCTGCGGGACGCGACCCTGCTGGAGACCCGCGTCGGGTTCCGCCCTGCCACACCGGACGGGCTTCCCCTGCTCGGCCCGCTCCCCGGCCACCCCCGGGTGGTGCTGGCCACCGGGTTCGGCCCGACCGGCCTGACCATGGCCCCGCTCGCCGGGGCGCTGGTGGCCGACGTGGTGCTGGGCGAGGCGCCGGGCATCGACGTGCGCCCCTACGACCCGGCCCGTTTCGACCCGACGAACGGCGCGTTCGTCGGCTAGGTGAGCCGGCCGGACTTCGTGATCCGGAGCTCAGGCCCATGATCCGCGCCGGTCGGTACATGATCAGGAAGTGGTGTCGGGGCGTCGGATCTGTCGCTACGGCACCACTGCCGGCTGGTTGTCCACACGAACGGCGTAGACACCAGCGGTTTTCGATCTTGTCGGGAGCCCGCTCAGGTCTACGTCGAGCGTGTGGATGAAATGCTCGGGGTCGCGGAACGCGGGCGGGGGCCCGCGGCACCCCCCGCCCAGCAAGATCACGTCCATCCCGCGGGCTCGCCGGTGCTGGGGCTCAGCCGAGGATGCGCGTCGCCGGGGGCACGCCGTTCAGCTCGGCCGCCACCGATTCGATCGTCTCCACCAGCGTGAGCGCCTGGTCGAGGATCCGCTCCCCCTCGATCCCGAGCAGGTCGCCGGGCTGGAACCACCCGCGCATCTCGGCCTCCCCGAACTCGGCGGCCTGCGGGCGCGTCGCGTGCCGGCGCAGCGTCTCCTCCCAGGGGACGTCGAGGTAGAAGACGGTGGTGCGGCCGCGATGCGCCCGGCACAGGTCGGTCAGCATCGCGCCGTAGCGCGCCCGGGCGAGGATGCCTTCGAGCACGACGTGGTAGCCGTGGTCGAGCGCGAAGCGGACCGTCTGCGCGATCAGGGCCGGCGTGATGCCCCCGTCGACGTCACGTTCCCGGAGCACGGTCCGGCGCAGGTAGTCCTGCTCGACGAGCGCGCAGCCCCGCCCGTAGCCGAGCCGGACGGCCCGCGCCACCGTCGTCTTCCCCGATCCGGAGTTGCCGCGCACTATGATCAGCCGAGTCCGGTTCGTCCCCGTAGGGGTCACGGCGGACACCGGCCGAGCATCTCACCCCGGAGGCGGGATGCAAGACTCCGCCGTCGTGAGCAGTCGTCTGATGATCCGGGTCCTCGGCGCGCTCGGCGTCCTGCTGTGCGTGGTGATCACTCCAGGCGTCGCGAACGCCCAGGAGCCGGGGGCCGAGCTCGCGCCGACGATGGTCGTGCTCGACGCGTCCGGGTCCATGACGGGCGCGGACCCGGCCGGTGGCACCAAGATGGATGCCGCGAAGCAGGCCGTGCACACCTTCCTCGACGCCGCGCCGGACGCCGCGCCCGTCGGCCTCGCCGCCTACGGCACGGCCACGGGCAACTCCGACGCCGAGCGCGCGCAGGGCTGCCAGGACGTCACGGTCGTGAGCCCGGTGGGGCCGCTGGACCGTGCGGGCCTCGGCGCCGCCGTCGACCGGCTCACGCCGCGCGGGTACACGCCGATCGGGCGTTCGCTGCAGGTCGCGGCGCAGGAGCTGCCGCAGGAGGGGCCGCGCTCGATCGTCCTCGTCTCCGACGGCGTGGACACGTGCGCGCCGCCGCCGCCCTGCGAGGTCGTGCGCACGCTCGCCGGTCAGGGCGTCGACCTGGTCGTGCACGCCGTCGGGTTCGGCGTCGACGACGCGGCGCGCGCCGAGCTCAGCTGCATCGCCCAGGCCACCGGCGGCACGTACACCGACGCCCCGGACGCCGACGCCCTGCAACGGGTGCTCCCGCGGGTGACCGCGTCGGCGCTGCGCAACTACCAGCCGGCCGGCACCCCGATCACCGGCGCCCCCACCGTGCAGGCCGCGCCCGTCGCCGAGCCGGGCCAGCACCTGGACACGATCGGCCAGCACGAGAAGCGCTACTACTCGGTGGACGTCCCGGAGGGCGCCACCGCCTACTTCAGCGCCACCGTGTCGTTCCCCCGGCTGTCCGGCGTCAGCATCACCGAGGACTTCAACACGCTGCAGCTGCGGACCTACGGCGAGGCCGGCGAGGACTGCCACGAGTTCGAGACGGAGCAGGCAGGCGATTCCAGCTCCGGCGAGGCGTTGACCGTCGCCACGACCTGGACGGGCGCCACCGAGCCCAGGAAGGGCAGCGGGAGCCGTGACCGGTGTCGCGGCGCCGGTCGGTACACGTTCGAGCTCACCTGGGACACGGTGTCGGCCGGCGTGCCGGAGCGGCTGCCGGTCGAGCTGCTCGTCGGGGTGGAGCCGTCGGTGGCCGACGCCGGCCCGGTGGCCGTCCTCCCGGCGCCCGCCTTCGTCGAGCCGCAGGGCCCGTCCCGGCCGGTCGTCGGCGGTGGCTCGTTCAACGTGGCAGCCGCGTTGGACGGCTCCGGGACCTACACCGACACCGTGCAGCGCGGGGAGTTCGTGTTCTACCGGGTGCAGCTGGACTGGGGTCAGGGGCTCGCCTACCGCGTCCGGTTCGGGGAGACCCCCGGCCGCGGCCTCGACAACCTGTCCCCCATCTCGACCACGGTGTACGCGCCGTCGCGCGAGGAGATCGACACGGACTCCCTCGTCTACAACGGCTCCTCCTTCGTGCTGCCCAGCAACGAGCCCGCGATCACCACCGCGCACGTGCGCTACAACAACCGCACGGCCGACGACAACGACGTGCGGACGCAGAGCGTCGCGGGCAGCTACTACATCGCCGTGCAGATCGGCCCCACCGCGGAGGACCCCGAAGCCGCCGTCCCCGTGCCGATCCAGCTCGACGTGAGCGTCGCGGGCGACCCGGAGCCGGGCCCCCGGTACGCGCAGGCCGCCCCGGCGTTCGGGGAGCGGGCTCCGGCCGAGGCGCCGAAGGCGCAGGCCCCGGCGGTCAAGACCGTGACCGGGCCGGCGGGCTGGGTGGCGCTCGGGGTCGGCGCACTGATCGTGATCGGGCTCGTCGTCGCGTTCGTCGCGTGGCGCCGACGTGGGGCATGATGCGGGAGGTTGATCCGGTCAGGGGGATGCCCGTGGAACACCTCGATGTGCTCGTCGTCGGCGCCGGCATCTCCGGGATCGACGCCGCCTACCGCCTGCAGACCGAGCACCCGCACCGCAGCTACGCGATCCTCGAGGCACGCGGCTCGATCGGCGGCACGTGGGACCTCTTCCGCTTCCCCGGGATCCGGTCGGACTCCGACATGTTCACGCTCGGCTTCCCGTTCCGCCCGTGGCGGGCGGCCACGGCGATCGCCGACGGCGACTCGATCCTCGCGTACCTGCGGGAGACGGCGGCGGAGTTCGGCATCGACCGGCGCATCCGCTTCGGCAGGCGGGTCACGGCGGCGGCGTGGTCGAGCCCCGACCAGCTTTGGACGGTCGACGTCGAGGCCGCCGACGGCACCACGGAGCAGTACACGTGTGACTTCCTGTTCCTCGGCACCGGCTACTACCGCTACGACCGCGGCTACGTCCCCGAGCTCCCCGGGATCGACGCGTACCGGGGCACGGTGGTGCACCCGCAGCACTGGCCGCAGGACCTCGACTGCACGGGCGAGCGCGTGGTCGTGATCGGCAGCGGCGCCACCGCCGTCACGCTGGTGCCGGCGCTCGCCGAACGGGGCGCGCAGGTCACGATGCTGCAGCGCTCGCCGAGCTACGTCATCGCGCTGCCGGGCACCGACGAGCTGGTCAACCGGTTGCCCCGGTGGGCACACCGGCTGATCCGCTGGAAGAACCTGCTCGTGACCGCGGCGTTCTACGAGCTCGCGCAGCGTGCGCCCGGGGTGGCGAAGCGGGTGCTGCGCGCGGGGCTCGAGCGCCAGATCCCCGACCGCGGCGTCATCGACCGCGACTTCACGCCCCGCTACGAGCCGTGGGACCAGCGCCTGTGCGTCGTGCCGGACGGCGACATGTTCCGCGCTATGCGCTCGGGCCGCGCCGACGTCGTCACCGACACCATCGCCGGCTTCACCGAGGGCGGGATCCGCCTTGCGTCCGGCCGCGAGCTGCCGGCCGACGTCGTCGTCACGGCCACGGGGCTTTCGCTGCAGGTCGGCGGGGGTATCCGGATCTCCGTGGACGGCACGGAGGTCGACCCGGGCCGCACCGTCGTCTACCGCGGCTGCCTGCTCTCCGGGGTGCCGAACCTCGCGATCTGCATCGGCTACGTCAACGCCTCCTGGACGTTGCGGGCCGACCTGACCGCGCGCTACGTCTGCCGGTTGCTCGCCCACATGGACGCCCACGGCTACCGCACGGCCACGCCCGAGTTCACCGGTGCCGTCGCCGCCCGCCCGCTGCTCGCCCTCACCTCCGGCTACGTGCGGCGGGCATTGGACGTGCTGCCGAAACAGGGCAGGTCGGCGCCGTGGGTACTGCGCCAGAGCTACCCGGTCGACATGCTGAGCACCCGGTTCGGGGACGTCAGCCGCGACATGGTGTTCACGGCCCGGTCGAGGGTCGCGGTCGACGCCGTGACCCCCGACCCACGCTGAGCCCCGGGCTCAGCGGCGGGAGCGGGCGCGTACGTGCATGCGCTCGCCCTGGCGGCCGAAGAGGCTGAGGATCTCGACCGGGCCGCGGCCGACGCTGCCGAACCAGTGCGGCACCCGGGTGTCGAACTCCGCTGCCTCGCCGGGGCCGAGGGTGAGGTCGTGATCGGACAGCCGGAGCCGCAGGTGCCCGGACAGGACGTAGAGCCACTCGTACCCGTCGTGCGTCAGCAGGCGCGGTTCGTGCTGGGTGGCCGGGATCGTGAGCTTGAACGCCTGCAGCGGGCCGGGCCGGCGGGTCAGGGGGAGCACGGTGCGCCCGTCCACCCGGCGAGGGTTGGTGTGGACGCGGGGGTCGTCCACCCGGAGCGCCCCGATCAGCTCGTCGACCGGCACCTGTAGCGCCACGGCGATCGGCAGGAGCAGCTCGAGGCTCGGCCGCCGCCCGCCGGACTCGAGCCGGGAGAGCGTGCTCTTGGAGATGCCGGTGGCCTCGGCGAGGGCGGTGAGGGTGGTGTCGCGCTGGGTCCGCAGCTGGCGCACCCGCGGCCCGACCTCGGCGAGGGCGCCCCTGATCGTCGGTGAGTCCTGCACGGTGCCATCGAACGCGTCCGTCCCGGAATCGGCAACGATCGTTGCCGAACCCGGTCCGGCACGCGGATCCTCCGGTGCATGGACGAGTTCGATGTGGTGGTGGCGGGCGGCGGTGCGGCCGGCCTGAACGCGGCGCTCGTGCTGGCCCGAGCCCGCCGGCGGGTGGCGGTGATCGACGCGGGCGACCCGCGCAACGCGCCGGCCACCCACATGCAGGGCTTCCTCTCACGGGACGGGATGGCCCCGGCCCGGCTGCTCGAGGTGGGGCGGGCCGAGGTGACGGGCTACGGCGGTGAGATCGTCGCCGGCCGCGTCGAGCGGATCGACCCCGGCTTCGTGCTGCACCTGGCGGGTGGCCGCACGCTGGGCGCCCGCCGTGTGCTCGTCGCCACCGGCCTGCGCGACGAGCTCCCCGACGTGGCCGGCCTGCGCGAGCGGTGGGCCCGGGACGTGCTGCACTGCCCGTACTGCCACGGCTACGAGGTGCGCGACCGGCCGCTCGGCGTCCTGGGCGCGCTGCACCTCGGGCTCCTGCTGCCGCAGTGGTCGGCGGACGTCGTGTTCTTCCCGCACCGGGCCAGGCTCGCCGCCGACGAGCGGGAGCAACTGCTCGCCCGGGGCGTGCAGATCGCCGACGGTGAGGTGACCGGCCTCGCGGTGGAGGGCGACGCCCTGCGCGGGGTGGAGCTGGCCGCCGGGCGGGTCGTGCCGCGGGAGGTGCTGTTCGTCGGTCCCCGGTTCGTCCCGCGCGACGACCTGCTGGCCGGGCTGGGCTGCGCGACCGGCGAGGACGGACGGGTCCGCACCGACCCGACCGGCCGTACGAGCGTGCCCGGCGTCTGGGCGGCGGGGAACGTCGTGGACGTGCGCGCCCAGGTGGTGACTGCGGCCGGGATGGGCTCGGCGGCGGCCATCGCGCTCAACGCGGACCTGGTGCAGGAGGACGTCCAGCGCGCGGTCGCGGCCCAGCGCCAGGTGGCCGGGGCGGCCGCCGAACAGGGCTGACCGCGACTCGCGTGCACTCAGAGCCCGACTCGCGGAGGAGGTGGGCCCCCCTCTTCCGCGAGTCGCGCTCTCGATGCACGCGAGTCGGGTTTCAGCGGCCGTCGGGCGGGCCCGCCTCGCGCAGCCTCCCGTCCGCGAGCCGGAGCCGGCGGTTCACCCCGATCTCGGCGAGGAAGCGTTCGTCGTGGCTCACCACCACGAACGCGCCCTCGTACGCGACCAGCGCGCTCTCCAGCTGGCCGACGCTGACGAGGTCGAGGTTGTTCGTCGGCTCGTCCAGGAGGAGGAGCTGGGGTGCGGGCTCGGCGAACAGCACGCACGCGAGGGTGGCCCGCAGCCGCTCGCCGCCGGAGAGCGCGCGGATCGGCAGGTGGATGCGCGCGCCGCGGAAGAGGAAGCGGGCGAGCAGGTGCATCCGCCGCGACGGCGGCATCGCCGGTGCGGCGGCGGCCAGGCTCTCCACGACCGTCCGGTCCGGGTCGAGCAGGTCCAACCGCTGGGACAGGTGGGCGATGCGCCCGTCGGCGCGGCCGGTCGTGCCGGCGTCGGGCGGCAGCTCGCCGTCGACCACCCGGAGCAGCGTGGACTTGCCCGCACCGTTGGGGCCGGTCAGCGCGATGCGCTCCGGTCCGCGGATGGCCAGGTCGATCCCGCCGTCCGCGAAGAGGTCGCGGACCCGGATGCCCTCGCCGACGAACACGGTGCGCCCGGCAGGCACGCGGGTCTCCGGCAGCTCCAGCACGATCTTCTGCTCGTCGCGCACGGCCTGGCTCGCCTCGTCGAGCCGGGTGCGCGCCGCCCCGACCCGCGCGGCGTGGGTGCCGTCCGCCTTACCGGCGGACTCCTGCGCCCGGCGCTGCCGCGCCCCGGCGAGGATCTTGGGCAGCCCGGCGTCCTTGATGTTGCGGGCGGCGGTGCTCGCCCGGCGCGCGGCTCGCTCGCGGGCCTGCTGCATCTCCCGCTTCTCGCGCTTGACCTCCTGCTCGGCGTTGCGCACGTTCCGCTCGGCGACCTCCTGCTCCGCCGTCACGGCCTCGGCGTACGCCGTGAAGCCGCCGCCGAAGAAGCGGACGTCCCCGGCGTCCAGCTCGGCGATCCGGTCCATCCGGTCGAGCAGCGCGCGGTCGTGGCTGACCAGCAGCAGGCAGCCGCCCCAGTCGTCGAGCACGTCGTGGAGGGAGCGGCGGGCGTCGAGGTCGAGGTTGTTGGTCGGCTCGTCGAGCAGCAGGACGTCGGGCCGCTTCAGCAGCTGCCCGGCCAGCCCGAGGGAGACGACCTGGCCGCCCGACAGCGTTCCGAGGCGCCGGGTGAGCTCCACGGCGGCGAGCCCGAGCCGGTCGAGCTGGGCGCGGGTGCGCTCCTCGACGTCCCAGTCGGTGCCGATCGTCGTGAAGTGCTCCTCGCTCGCGTCGCCCGCCTCGACGGCGTGCAGGGCCGCGAGCACGGGCGCGATCCCGAGCACCTCGGCCACGCTGAGCTCGCCGGTGAACGGGAGCTCCTGCGGGAGGTAGCCGAGCACCCCGTCGACGGTGACGGAGCCGCCGCCGGGCGTCAGCTTCCCGGCGATCAGCCGCAGCAGCGTGCTCTTCCCGGCGCCGTTCGGCGCGACGAGACCGGTACGGCCGCCGGTGACGGTGAACGAGAGGTCCTGGAACACCGGCGTGTCATCGGGCCAGGAGAAGGACAGGTGGGAACAGACGATCGACATGCGGCAGCCTTCACGAGGGGTGGAGGGGGTACGGGGAATCGGCGAACTGCTCCGGGATCACCCGGAGATGTCGTCGTCCCCTGCGCCTGCCACGCCATCGACCCTAACAGGGCATTACGCCGGCGTCTTCGAACCCGAGGGGTCGCGCGGGCCGGGAGGGGGCGTGCTGAGCCGGCGTCCGCCACCCCCGCCCCCTCCGCCGCCGCCCGTGTCGACGGCGATGGCGACCGGATGGGCGGGAGCGACCCGGGTGCCCGCGCTGGGAGTCTGCGCGACCACCGTGCCCGCGAGGGGGAGCGGCTCGTCGGGGTCGGCCGTGACCACGACGACCCTCGCCTCGAAGGCGAGCTCGTGCGCGTCGCTCACCTCCAGCCCGACGAGGGCCGGCACCAGCACCTTCTCGTCCTGATCGCTCACGACTCCGGTGTACCCGATTGATCCCGATCGGGCACGGTCGGCTGGTTTCGCCGGTCTGCGCGGCGCCGGAGAACGCGCTCGAATGTCACCCATTCGTGTCGAGAAGCCGATAACGTTCCTGCACGTGCATCTGCATGCTCTCGGGCCGACGCCGGCCACCCTCGACGAGGCCGCAGCGCAGCAGGACCGGCTGCGCCCGCTGATCGACGCCACCGGCCCCGGCCCCTCCGATCCGAGCACCGTGGCCGGCATCGACGTGGCGCACCAGGACGGCACCGACGACGTGGTGGCCGCCGTCGTCGTGCTGGACGCCACCACGTTGCGACCGGTCGAGACCCGCACCGCCCGCGGGCCCGCCGGCCACCCGTACGTCCCCGGGTTCCTCGCGCTCCGCGAACTGCCGGTGGTCACGGCCGCGCTGGAGGAGCTGGAGCGGGCCCCGGACCTGATCGTGTGCGACGGCGCAGGCGTCGCGCACCCGCGCCGGTTCGGCCTGGCCTGCCACGTCGGGCTGCTCACCGACGTGCCGACCATCGGGGTGGCGAAGTCGCCGCCGATGCCGTTCGAGATGCCGAAGCCCGCACGCGGATCCTGGACGCCCCAGGTCGACGGCGACGAGGTGCTCGGGCGGGCACTGCGCACACAACACGGCGTCCAGCCGGTGTTCGTGTCGGTGGGGCACCGGATCGGGCTCGACGCGGCGTGCGACGTGGTGCTGCGCCTGGCCCGCCATCGGCTCCCCGAGACCACCCGTCGTGCCGACCGGATCGCCCGGGACGCCGCGTTGCGCGTCTAGTGTCCCGAACCGGAAGTCCACCACATAACTCGACGGCCCAGCTTCCCGGGTGATCGGTCCGGGATGCGCCGCAGCGCCCCGCCGGGGTCATCGAGGCGCATGTCGCAACGATCGCTCGCCGATCGGTTCGGAACCGCTCGTCCAGAGGCGCTCCCGGCAACGCCGGTGTGCTGTTCCGGCACGATGGGAGGGTGGACGAGGAACTGGACATCGTGCTCGGTGCGGTCGGGCCGCGGCTGCGCGCCATCCGCAAGCGCCGTGGCGTGACGATCACGGACGTGGCTGCGACGACCGGGATCTCCGCCAGCACGCTCTCCCGGCTCGAGAGCGGGGGACGCCGACCGAACCTGGAGCTGCTCCTGCCGCTCGCGCGGGTCTACGGCGTGGCACTCGACGAGCTCGTCGGGGCACCGCAGACCGGCGACCCGCGGGTCCACTTCCGCCCGGTGAGCCGCCACGGGATGACGCACATCCCGCTGAGCACGCGCGCGGGCGGGCTGCAGGCGTTCAAGCTGATCATCCCGGCCCGCGCCGAGGAGCCCGACCCGAAGACCCACGAGGGGTACGAGTGGCTCTACGTCCTCGACGGCAGGCTCCGGCTGGTCCTCGGCGACAACGATCTCGTGCTCGGCGCGGGTGAGGCCGCCGAGTTCGACACGCACCTCCCGCACTGGATGGCGTCCGCGGGCCCCGGCCCGGTGGAGCTCCTCGTGCTGTTCGGGGTGCAGGGGGAGCGGGCCCACCTGCGAGTGCGGCCCCGCGTCAGCGAGCGGTGAGGAACTCCAGGATCGGCGCGGTCAGCCCGGGCAGGAGGTGCCCGACGCCGGGCAGGACCCGCACCGTGGCCGACGGCACGAGCCGCGAGAGCCGCTCGGCGCTGCGGGGGGAGTCGATGAAGGTGTCCCGGGCGCCGAGGATCGCCAGCACCGGCATGGTGGCCCGGCGCAATGCCGCGTCGTCGACCACCGGGACGGGTTCACGGCGGTAGCGGAAGTGCTGGGAGACGAGCCGGACGAACTCGGCCGACCCGGGCTGCGTGCGCACCTGTGGCCCCATGAGCACCTCCAGCGACTTTCCGCTTGCCCCACTCGCCGAACGGCTTCTTCAACACGCTCCCAGCGGCCGCGGCGGTCACGTCCAGCCGATGCGGTCCTCGAGGAGGGCGCGCTGAGCGGGGTTCGCGGTGAGGTCGAGGGCGCGACGGTCGGCCTCTCGCGCCTCCTCGGGTTCCCCGAGCGCCCTGAGCAGCTCCGCGCGGGTGGCGTGGAGGAGTGGGTACCGGTCGAGGACCCCGGCGAGACCGTCGAGCTCGCGCATCGCGGCCTCCGCGCCGGCGGCGTAGCGGAGGGCGATCGCGCGGTGCAGCCGCGTCACGGGTGACGGGGCCGTGGCGAGCAGCATGTCGTAGAGGACGACGATCTGCGCCCAGTCGGTGTCCTCCCACCGCGGGGCCTCGGCATGGCAGGCGACGATCGCGGCCTGCAGCTGGTAGGGCCCCGGCCGGTGGAGCGCTGCGGCGCGGGCGATGAGCTGACCGGCGTCGGCGATGGCGGCGTGGTCCCACCGGCCGCGGTCCTGGTCGGGCAGCAGGACGATGCGCCCTCCGGTGTCGAACCGGGCGGCGACCCGGGCCTGGTGGAGCCGGACCAACGCGAGCAGCCCGAGGACCTCGGGCTCCCGGGGCAGCGTCCAGGCGAGCGAGGACGCCAGCCACTCCGCGTCCTCGGCCAGCCGCCGGGACCACCCCCCGTCGCCGGTGGAGGACAGGTAGCCCTCGTTGTAGAGCAGGTAGACGACGGTGAGGACCTCGTTCAGCCGCTCCGGCAGCTCCGCGTCGGACGGGATGCGGTACGGGATCCCGGCGTCGGTGATCTTGCGCTTCGCCCGGGTGATCCGCTGCGCCACCGTGCTCTCCGGCACCAGGAACGCCGCGGCGATCTGGGCCGTCGTCAGGCCGCAGATCGTGCGGAGGGTGAGCGCTATCTGCGCCGGCCGCGGGAGCGCGGGGTGGCAGCAGGTGAACAGCAGCCGCAGCCGGTCGTCGGGTTCCGTCCGGGACGGCCACTGCAGCTGGGCGAGCTTCTCGCGGTAGCGGGCCTGGCGGCGCAGCACGTCGAGCCCGCGGTTGCGGGCGACGGTGAAGAGCCACGCATCCGGGCGGTCCGGGATGCCCTCGACCGGCCAGCGCCGCAGGGCGGTCTCGACCGCGTCCTGCACGAGGTCCTCCGCGGCGGAGAAGTCGCCGAGCAGGTGCACCAGCGACGCCGCGAGCCGGCCCGCGTGCTCGCGCACCACGCGGGCCAGCTCGTCGTGCGGGCCGTCCACGCGGTCAGGAATCGGCCGGGCGGAGCTCGATGACCGGGCACGCGGGCCAGGAGCGGGCCATCGCAAGGGCCTCGTCGAGGTCGGCGACCTCGACCTCGACGACGCCGCTGACGATCTCCTTGCCCTCGACGAACGGCCCGTCGGTCACCTCGGTGCGGCCGTCCACCTTGCGCATGGTGGTGGCGGTGTGCGGCGGCTGCAGGTGGACGTGGTGGGTGATCCGCGCGGCGTTGTCGGCGAACCAGCGCCCCACGTCCTCGTAGGCCGCCCGGCGGTCCGCGTCGCTCATCGCGGCCAGGTCCTCGGCGTACTGCGCGGTCTCGGCGAACATCAGCACGTACTTCACGGATCGTCACTCCTCGGTTCCGGTGCCCCACCCCGATGACGTTCGGGAGCGCGCCCGGTTCGACGGCCGGCTACCCGGACGGGCTCGGGTCGAGCTCGGTGAACGGGATCGGGCAGGCCGGGTCGCACGAGCATTCGGCCAGATCGTGGCACTCCGCCCCGATCACGGAGATCAGGGTGGCGCGGACCTGCGTCAGGTGGTCGATCTTCGCGTCGACCTCGGCCAGCTTGGCGGTGGCGGCGGCCCGCAGGCCGGGTCGCGGCCCGCGGTGGGAGCCGACCTCGATCAGCTCGGCGATCTCGGTGAGGGTGAACCCGAGCCGGGCCAGCCCGCGGATCACCCGTAGCACCGTGACCGCATGCGGGCCGTACTCGCGGTGCCCGCCGAGGCTGCGCCGCGGCTCGGGCAGCAGGCCGCGGCGCTCGTAGTAGCGCAGCGTCTGCACGTTCACCCCGGCCGCCCTGGCCAGCTGCCCCGACCGCAGCGTCCCACTCACGCGCCCGGAGCCGTTCCGGCCCTCGCGGCGGCGGCCACGGCCTGCCGGGCGATGCCGTCCAGCACCGCGACCCGCGCGGCGGGGACGCGCACGTCCAGCACCAGGCCGTCCGGTGCCGTGCTGATCTCGAAGGCGAAGAACGAGCAGCACGAGGACTCGCGGGCCACCAGGTCCTCGATCTCGGCGTCCCGGTCGAACGTCAACCGCAGCCGATCCGGTTCCGGCCGCGCCACGCCGACCAACGCGGTCGCGAACAGGACATCGAACTCGGCCTCGCGCAGCGGCTGCTCCTCGGTCGGCAACGTGCAGGCGTCCACCGGAGCCCATGCGGGTTCACTCATGGCACCACGCTAAGTCCGTACCCGAGTACCGGATGCAAGCCGAGCTCAGGGCTTCCTGGCGACGACGCGCTCCACGATGCCCGCCTTGAAGCGTTCCTGCCGCTCGATGACGAACCCGTTCCCGCGCACGTGGAGGACCGGTCGGCGGCGGAAGTTCTCCCCGGCCATCGGGATCATCACTAGCTCGAGCAGCCACTGCAACAGCCGTACCGGCGCGGACGTGCTGACGACGTGATCGGCCAGGCGCAGCTGCCCGCCGGGCCGCAGCACGCGCCACATCTCCGCGACGGCGCGGCGCTCGTCCGGGATGGCGCACAGCGAGAACGTGGACACCACCGTGTCGAACGAGGCGTCGGGGAACTCCAACCGGTGCGCGTCGCCGACCTGCAGGGTGACCGCGCGCCCGCTCGCCGCAGCACGCCGCCCGGCGTGCTCGAGCATCTGCGGGCTGAGGTCGACGCCCGTCAGCGAGACGTCCGCGGGGTAGCTGTCGAGGTTCAGCCCGGTGCCGACGCCCACCTCGAGCACGTCGCCGACCGCCCCGCCGCAGACCCACTGCCGGCTGTCACCGAAGAACCTCCGCTCGGCGAACGCCATCTGCTTGTCGTACGAGCCGGAGTGCTCGTCCCAGTAGCGGCGCAGCCGCTCGACATCGGGGCCTCGCATGCGTACTCATCCCCCTCGGGGTGCGCGTTCAGCGTCGTCACAGGTGGGCGGTGGAGACTCGGGAGCAGTGGCAGAGGTGGTGAGGCGAATGGGAGCAGGACGTGTGGACGTCCTCGCCGCCGAGCACCCCACCCACACCATCAGCCTAGGGATCGTCGCGGCGGTGGTGGCCGCGCTGGTAGCGCGGCCGCCGGCGCCCGAGTGGTGACGCCCCTCCCGGCAGGCACTCTCTCCGAAGGTCTTCGACATGTCTCAGCTTCGATATCTCGTCACCGGCGGCCGTGGGTTCATCGGCCGCCACGTCATCCGCCATCTGGCGGCCCAGGGCGCCGACGTGCACGCCACGACCCGAACCCAGCCGCATGAGCAGGCCGGTGTCCGGTGGTGGTGCGTCGACCTGACCGACGCCCGGGCCACCAACGTCGTCATGCAGCAGGTGCGCCCCGACGTCGTCATCCACCTCGCCAGCCGGGCCGAAGGTGCTCGCAGCCTGTCGCTCGTGGTGCCGATGCTCAACGACAACGTCATGAGCGCGGTGAACGTGATGTCCGCGGCGGCGGACGTGCCGGGCTGCCGCGTGGTGCTGGCCGGCTCGCTCGAGGAGCACTCCGACCTCGAACCGGGCTCGGGGGCGCGGTCGCCATACTCGGCGTCCAAGATCGCGGCGACGACGTACGCGACCATGTTCCGCGACCTCGTGCAGCTGCCGGTCGTCGTCCTGCGGCTCGGGATGGTCTACGGCCCGGACGACCCGCACACCACCAGGCTGGTGCCCTATGTCGTGGACAGCCTCCTCCACGGGGTCGCGCCGTCGGTGTCCAGCGGTGTGCGCCGCATCGACTGGGTGTACGTGGACGACGTCGTCGACGCGCTGCTCGCCGCGGCGGTCGAGCCCGCGGCGCTCGGGCGCGTCCTGGACATCGGCACCGGCGACCTGGCGACGATCCGTGACGCCGTCTCCCTGATCGCCGACGTTCTGGGCACGCGCGTCGCACCGAGGTTCGGGCAGCTGCCCGACCGCCCCGGGGACCGCGACCTCGTCGCCGATCCCGCGCCGGCACTGCGCTACCTCGGGTGGTGCGCGCGGACGAGCCTGCGCGCGGGGGTGGGAAGAACCGTCGACTGGCACGCCCGGCAGGCGTTCGGGACGGCCGCGAGCGCCTGACGGCGTCGGGGCGCCGCAGGAGCGCCCTGAACGACTCGGGCCTACTGCGCGGCGTCGCTACGGCCGGAGCTGTTCAGGAACCTCCTGGGCATCGACGAGGAGCGAGAGCAGCTGGTCGATGCTCCGCGCCAGCTGCGCGTGGATCTCCCCGGTGCCGTGGCAGAGGTGGATGGCAACCCGGCCGTGGACGGAGCTGAAGACCATCGCGCCGGCGTCGCGGCTGGACAGGCGGACCCCGAGACCGGCGTCCCGGCAGCGTTCGAAGCCCGCGACGAACAGGCCGACGACGCGGCCGAGCGGGGTCGTCAACGGGTCCGGTGGCGGGCTCGGGCGGGCATCCGGGCGTCGGAACAGGATCCGGTAGTGACCCGGGTTCGCGAGGGCGAAGTCGCAGTAGGCCAGGAGCTGAGCACGCAGCTGCTCGACGGGGTCGGCCCGGTCGGCGCCTGCGCGTTCGAGTAGCGCGAGCAGCCGTGCACATTCGTACTCGTGCAGGCGGTCGGCGAGCGCGTTCAGGTCTCGGAAGTGCTGGTAGATGCTGCCTGGGGCAACACCGGTCGCCCGGGCCACCCCGCGGATGCTCAGGCCGGCCTCACCGCCGAGCTCGGAGAGCAGGCCGCTGGCCGCCTCCAGGATCTCGGTGCGCAGCCGTTCACCCTCGCCCCAGGGGTTGCGGGTGCGCCTGACGTGCTCGGCCGCGGGTGTCATGGCCGACATTGTCCCTGGTCGTGCGGGGTCGTGACGGGCTCGTTCGGCGGGTCGCGCCGATTCGCTCACACGTGGCTCCACGTGGTTCGCAGTTGATGTACGTTCGTTCACCGACTTGGTGAACGAACGTACATCAACTGGGGGCATTCGGCGTGACCACTGTGCGGGAGGCCGGCCCCGGTGCCGGGCGGGCGGGTGCCGGGCGTGCGGCGGACCGTCCTCGCAGCTGGTTCGTGCCCCTGCTGGTGGTGACCCTGGGCTCGTTCCTGTCGGCGCTGGACACGAGCAGCGTGAACGTCGCCCTGCCCTCCATCGAGCGTGCGTTGAGCGCCAGCGCGGACGACGGGCGCTGGGTGTCCACCGGCTACTCGCTCGCCATGGGGGTGGCGATCCCGCTCAGCAAGTGGCTGGGCGACAGGATCGGCATCTCCCGGCTCTACGTCATCTGCCTGGCCATGTTCACGGCCGGTTCGGCGCTGTGCGGGCTGGCGTGGAACATCGGCAGCATGATCGTGTTCCGGGTCGTGCAGGGTGCGCCCGGCGGCCTGCTGGGCGTGCTCGGCATGACGTTGTTGTTCGCGACGGTGCCACGGGAGAAGATCGGGATGGCGATGGGCCTCTACGGCCTGGGCATCATCGTCGCGCCGGGTGTCGGCCCCGCGATGGGTGGCTGGTTCGTGGAGAACTCCACCTGGCAGATGATCTTCTTTGTCAAGATCCCGATCGGGATCGCTGCCGTGGTGGCGGCGTGGAGGATCCTGCCCCGGTCCGGCTCGACCGGCCGGCCGTCGTTCGACCTGTGGGGTTTCGTCACCGTCGCTGCCGCGTTGGCGGCCCTCCTGGTGGCCACCGCCCAGGGGAACGACTGGGGGTGGACCAGCTATCCGACGGTGATCCTGTTGATCACCAGCGTGCTGGCCTTCGCGCTGTTCGTGGTCATCGAGAACGAGGTGCGCACACCCCTGCTGGACCTGAAGGTGTTCCGGTCGCGGCCGTACACCATCGGGTTGCTGATCGTCGTGATGGTCACGGTGGCCATGTTCGGCTCGCTGTTCTACATCCCGCAGCTCCTGCTGGGCGTGATGGGGCTCGACGCGCTCGACGCCGGCTTGGTGATGATGCCCTCCGCGCTGGCGATGGCGGCCATGGCGCCGATCGCCGGGCGCCTCTACGATCGCTTCGGCGCGCGCCTTCCGGTGTTCTTCGGGCTGTCCCTCACGACTGTTGCCTGTGTACTGATGGCCCAGGTCACCGCGGATGTCTCGAAGGTCGACATCATCTGGTGGAGCGTGCTGTTCAACCTCGGGGTCGGGGTGTCGATGATGCCGGCGATGAGCGTCGGCATGAACACGCTGCCGCCGGCCCTGATCGCCAGTGGCAGCGCGCTGAACCAGGTGGCGATCCGGTCGGTCTCCGCCCTCGCGGTGGCCGGCCTCGGCGCCGTGCTCACTATCCTCCAGGCCCAGCTGATGGTCGGCGAGAGCGTGCTCATGCCCACCGGACCGACCATGCCTCCGGTCGTCGCCCGCGCCTCCGAGGAGGGCGGGGCGCAACTGCGGGCGCTCTACGCGGCGCTCCAGCTGGACGTGACGGCGACCGCCTTCGCCGACATGTTCCTCGTCCTCGGCGGCTGCGCCGCGATCGGAGCGCTGCTCGGGCTGCTCCTGCCGGGCCGAGGGCGCCCCGGGCCGGTGTGACGGGCCGACCCGGCGTGCGTCGGCGGCAGCGCGCGCCCGCCTCACCGCCAGCCGTAGACCGGATCCATGGAGCGCAGGAACGCGGCGTGCGGGAGGAGGCGGGCCGAGCGGTCGCGCAGGCGGACCGCGATCGGCGAGGATGCCTGCGCGAACCGGCCGGACAGCGCGGACCGGCGTGCGATGGCCCGGGTGCGCGGACGGCGGAGCCGGTCGTAGCGGGCCAGGCCGGGTGCCGGGTCGACCGGTCCGTCGTCGAGCCTGCGGGCGAGCTCGACCGCGTCCTCGAGGGACGTGCAGCCGCCCTGCCCGAGGTCCGGGGTCATGGCGTGGGCGGCGTCGCCGACGAGCGCGACGCGCCGCGTGACGAACGTGCGCAGCGGGGGCAGCCGGTAGACGTCGTGCCGCAGCACGTCCGCGGCCGTGACGCTGGCGAGCAGCTCGGGGATCGGGGCGTGCCAGCCGCTGAACCGCCGCGCCAGCTCGCCCAGCTCGTCGCCGGCGCGCTGGTCGGGCGGGACCGTGGCGGACTGGTAGCAGTAGAACGTGCCGTCGCCGAACGGGAAGATCCCGACCCGCTCCCCGTGGCCCCAGCTCTCGGTCACCTCCGCGTCGATGTCGAGCGCCGGCGTGATGAATCGCCACGTCGTGTACCCGGCGTAGCGGGGACCCCGCGCATCCGGCCACAGGACGTCGCGGATCCGGCTGCGGACCCCGTCGGCGGCCACGACGACGTCGGCGCCGGTCGGACCGCCGCGATGCTCGACGCCGACCTGGTCGGGCCGCTCGACGACGCCGGTGACCTCGGTCGAGAGCGTCACGGTGCCGGGCGGCAGCGCGTCGGCGAGGATCCCCAGCAGCGCAGATCGCCTGATCAGGACGGACGGGCCGTAGCGCTCCACCATCGCCCGCATGTCGGCGCGGAAGAGCCACGTTCCCGCCCGGTCCCGGAAGCCGCCACCCGCTTCGAGCGTGCCCTGCTCGCGGACGCGGTCGCCGACACCGAGCAGGTCGAGCGCGCGCAACGCGTTCGGCCAGAGGGTGATGCCGGCCCCGACCTCCCGCAGCTCGTCGCTGCGTTCGAGGACCCGCACGTCCCAGCCGGCCGAGCGCAGGGCGACGGCGCTCGCGAGACCCCCGATCCCGCCGCCGACCACCACCGCCGTCCTCGTGCTCACGAGGAGAGGATGCCTCAGGAGCGTCCTGAGCAACTCTTCGTCGTGGGTGCCGGGGCCTCGGGCCGTGTCTGGTCGGAGGCGGTGTGGGCGGCCACGATCACGGCTTCGGTGCGGGGGGCGGCCACATTCGGCCGTGGGTGCACCGATCTGCTGATCAAGCCGTTCCCGGTCGAACAGAGCGGCCGCCCTGACGACCACCGCCGCAGCCGATTCGGCAACACGCTCGATGTGCGGCTCATGCCACGGATCGGCTGGCCAGCCGGCCGGGCCGGCCCGGAGCACCCGGGCCGGCCCGGCCACCGTCACCGGAACCGGCGCAGCCGCAGGCTGTTCGCCACGACGAACGCCGAGCTGAAGGCCATCGCGGCCCCGGCGATCATCGGGTTGAGCAGGCCGGCGGCGGCCAGCGGGAGGGCGGCCACGTTGTAGGCGAACGCCCAGAACAGGTTGCCCTTGATCGTGCCGAGCGTCCGGCGGGAGAGCCGGATCGCGTCGGCGGCGGCGCGCAGGTCGCCGCGGACCAGCGTGATGTCGCTGGCCTCGATCGCGACGTCGGTGCCGGTGCCCATGGCCAGCCCCAGGTCGGCCTGGGCGAGCGCGGCGGCGTCGTTGACGCCGTCGCCGACCATCGCGACGGTCTTGCCCTCGTCCTGGAGCTGCTTGACGACGTCGACCTTGTCGGCGGGCAGGACCTCCGCCACGACCTCGTGGATTCCGACCTCGGCAGCCACCGCGCGCGCCGCGGCCTCGTTGTCCCCGGTGAGCAGCACCGGCGTGAGCCCGAGCGCCCGCAGTTGGGCGATGGCCTCCGCCGACGTCGGCTTCACCGTGTCGGCCACCGCCAGCACCGCGCGGGCCGCGCCGTCCCAGGCCACGGCGATCGCGGTGCGGCCGTCGGCCTGCGCCGCCGCCAGGTGGGCGGCGAGGTCGTCGTCGAGCGGCTGGCTCCACCGCTCCAGCAGCGCCGGCCGGCCGGCGAGCACGGCATGCCCGTCGACGATCCCCTGGACCCCGAGGCCCTCGAGGCTGGTGAAGTCCTCGACGGGCGGGAGCGATCCGAGACGCTCGCGGGCACCCCGGGCGATCGCCGCGGCGATCGGGTGCTCGGAGGCGTCCTCCAGCGCTCCGGCGAGCCGCAGGACCTCGTCCTCGTCGACGCCGGCCCCGGCGTGGACGGCGACGAGCTCCATCCGGCCGGTGGTCACGGTGCCCGTCTTGTCCAGCACGACGGTGTCGACCCGGCGGGTGGACTCCAGCACCTCGGGGCCCTTGATCAGGATGCCCAGCTGGGCGCCCCGCCCGGTGCCCACGAGGAGCGCGGTGGGCGTCGCGAGCCCCAACGCGCAGGGGCAGGCGATGATCAGCACGGCGACCGCGGCCGTGAACGCCGCCGCGGCGCCGGCGCCCGTGCCGACCCAGAACCCGAGGGTGGCCGCGGCGAGCGCGATCACGATCGGCACGAACACCCCGGAGATGCGGTCGGCGAGGCGCTGCGCTGCGGCCTTGCCGTTCTGGGCGTCCTCGACCAGCTTCGCCATCTGCGCGAGCTGGGTGTCCGTGCCGACCCGGGCGGCGCGCACGACGAGCCGGCCGCCCGCGTTCACGGTGGCCCCGACGACCGCGTCTCCCGGTCCGACCTCCACCGGTACGGACTCGCCGGTGAGCATCGAGGCGTCCACCGCCGAGGTGCCCTCGTCGACCACGCCGTCGGTGGCGATCTTCTCGCCCGGCCGCACGACGAACCGGTCGCCCACGGCCAGCTGCTCGACCGGGACGCGGGTCTCGGCGCCACCGCGCAGCACCGCGACGTCCTTCGCGCCCAGCTCCAGCAGCGCACGCAGCGCCGCTCCGGCGCGGCGCTTCGACCGGGCCTCGAAGTAGCGGCCGGCCAGGATGAACGTGGTGACGCCCGCGGCGACCTCGAGGTAGATGTTCCCGGCGCCGTCGCTCGGCGAGATCGTCAGCTCGAAGGGGTGCACCATGCCGGGCACCCCCGCCGTGCCGATCAGCAGGGCGTACAGCGACCAGGTGGTGGCAGCGAGCACGCCCATCGAGATCAGCGTGTCCATCGTGGCCGCGCCGTGGCGCAGGTTCGTCCACGCCGCCCGGTGGAACGGCCACGCCGCCCAGGTGACGACCGGTCCGGCGAGTGCGAGGGAGATCCACTGCCAGTAGGTGAACTGCAGCGCCGGAACCATCGCGAGCGCGATGACCGGCACCGCGAGGACCGTGCTGGTGATCAGCCGGTTGCGCAACGGGCGGGTCGGGTCCTCCTCGGACGCCTCGTCATCGGGGGCTGCGGCGCGCCGGGGCAGCTCGGCCGTGTAGCCGGCCGCCTCGACCTGGGCGATCAGGACCGCGGGGTCAACGCCCTCCGGCGCCTCGACGCGTGCCTTCTCGGTGGCGTAGTTGACGCTGGCGGTCACGCCGTCGAGCCTGTTGAGCTTGCGCTCGACCCGGTTGGCGCACGACGCGCAGGTCATGCCGCCGATCGCCAGCTCGACCGCGGTGGCAGGGGTGGTGGTCATCGTCCGGCTCCTTCCTGGCGATCAGTGGCCGTGGCCGTCATCGGCGTGGACCGGGGCCTCGGCCGCGGCGTCCGGGACGGCGGGACCGGTGGGCACCGTGAATGCTGCCGTGCGGACCACGCCGTCGTGCTGGAAATCGAGGAACAGGCGGTAGCTGCCCGCGCTCGGCACCTCGGCGACGAACTCGATCTGCGGGCCGGCCGGCGTGACCCCGTCACCCGGCTCCCCGTCGGGGTGCACGTGGAGGTAGGCGAGGTCGCCCTCCCGCAACGCGACCAGGTGGCCGTATGCGGCGAGGTAGGGCTGCAGGTCGGTGACCGGCTGCCCGTCCCGGCTCACCGTCAGCGTGACCGGGGAGGCCCGGCCGGGCACGAGGTCGCCGGCGAGCTCGACGGTGTACCCGTCGACCTGGGCCGTGCGGGTCGGGGCGTGCTCCGTCGGCTCGAACGCGCCGGGTACGGCGAGGTCGACGCCGAGCGTGGTGCCTGCGCCGCCCGTCGGGGCGAAGTCGGCGAAGGCGCGGTACGAGCCGCCGGCCGGGAGCGTCAACGGGACCGACCACGTGCCGTCGGGCGTCATCTCGGGGTGGACGTGCTGGAAGCCGGTCGTGTCGCGGCGGACGACGATCAGGTGCATCCGCTTGTCGTGCTCGACGTCGAACGCGGTGACCGGTGCCCCGTCGGGCCCGGTGATCTGGAAGGAGAAGTTCCCCGTCGCCGGCGTCGGGTCGGTGGGCGTGAGGGTGAAACCGCCCCTGCTCGACGCCAGCCCGGCGGGCTGGTCGGCTGTGCTGCCTGCGCGGCTCGCAGGCTCGCCGACGGAGGCCTCCGCGACGGTGCCGCTGTGGGCGTCCCCGTGCCCGGCGGCCTCAGCGCCGGACGGTGCCACGTCGCCGGTGGCGACGGAGCGGAGGGGACCGACAGCGGTGCCGACGGCGTACGCACCTGCGACGAGCAGGACGAGCGCCGCACCGTAGGCGGAGAGCTTCGCAGCAGTGTTCATGTCAGTTCCTGGTCTCCTGGCCGGCAGTCAGCCGGCGAGCTGGTACCCGGCTTCCTCGACGGCGGCGCGGACGTCCGCGCTGTCGACGGGCGTGCTGCTGGTGACCCGGACAGCGCCGGTGGGCAGATCCACCGCGACGTCGGTGACACCGTCGATCTCGCTGATCTCCTCGGTGACCGAGGCGACGCAGTGGTCGCAGGTCATCCCGGTGACGGTGTACGTGGTCTCGCTCATTGCAGATCCCTTCAGGACTTGACCAGCCGCGCGATGGCGGCGCTGGCTTCGGCGACCTTCTGGTCGGCGACGGGGCCGCCCTCGGCGGCGGCCTCGGTGACGCAGTGGCGCAGGTGCTCGTCGAGCAGGCCGAGCGCCACGGCTTCGAGGGCCTTGGTGGCGGCCGAGACCTGGGTGAGCACGTCGATGCAGTACTCGTCCGAGTCGATCATCTTGGCGATGCCGCGGACCTGGCCCTCGATGCGGCGCATCCGCTTGAGGTAGCCGTCCTTGTCGTGGGCGTAGCCGTTCATGCCGTGCTCCTCTCCGAACACCGACGACGATACCGTAGGGGGGTATGCCATCAAGACACTTCCCCGGTGACGCCGGTCACGCCGGCCGTAGGGCTCCGCGAAAGGTACCCCGTAGGGCTATGCCGTACCGATCGGGCGTCAGGACTTGACGAGCCGGGCGATCGCGGCGCTCGCCTCGGCCACCTTCTGCTCCGCGACCGGCCCGCCCTCGGCGGCGGCCTGCGCGACGCAGTGGCGGAGGTGCTCGTCGAGCAGGCCCAGCGCGACGGCTTCGAGGGCCTTGGTGGCCGCCGAGACCTGGGTGAGCACGTCGATGCAGTACTTGTCGTCCTCGATCATCTTGGCGATGCCGCGGACCTGGCCCTCGATGCGCCGCAGGCGCTTGAGGTAGGCGTCCTTGTCCTGGGTGTAGCCGTGCATCCGTCCTCCCTCGGGCCTGCGGAAATACTATGCCCCCCTACCGGGCCGGGTGACGGAGACCGCGTGCCGCTGGACAGCAGGCAGCGGAGCGACGAGTATCCGACACCCCATACGGGTACCGAGGAGGGATGGTCGTGGCGGAGTTCGGCCCGCTTCTCCTGGTGTTGCTGGTAGGCGCCGTCCTGGTACTGGGGTGCTACGCGCTCGCCGCGCTCGTGGCGGTGTGGCCGCCGCTGGACGGGGTCGAGGCCTTCGCCGGGGGGCTGCCGCCGCAGGAGCACGCCGTCTCGCGGTTCCACGTGCGCTGGTACCCGGTGACCATGGTCTTCCTGGCCTTCGACATGGAGATGCTCTTCATGTACCCGTGGACGCTCGTCGTGTCCCGGGTGGGGGTGGCCGCGGTGATCGAGATGTTCCTGTTCCTCGCGATCCTGTTCGCCGGCGTGCTCTACGCGTGGCGCGAGGGGGCGCTGCGATGGACCTGACCGCGCTCCTGCTCCGGGTCGCCGCCCGGCGCCCGCACGTGCTCGTCGTCGCCGGGCCCGGTGCCACGGGCGTGCGACTCGCGCTCGAGACCGCGCTCGCCCGCCGCGGGTGGCCGGTGGCCACCGGCCCGGCCGACGCCGACGTCCTCGCCGTCGCCGGCACGCCCGGTTCGCAGCTCGCCGCGGTGGTCGACGCCGTCTGGGAGCAGGTCCCCGCGCCCCGGGCCCGGATCGAGGTGACCGATCCCGCCAACGTCGACGACCGGCTCGACGCCGCAGCCGCCCAGCTGGCCCGGCCCGTGAGTGGCAACGAGGGTCATGGCACTCGCATCCACTCACGCCCCCGGGAGGGGGAGAACGCCGAGCACGGCGGTGGGCACCACGACCACCACCACGGTGGCCCGGTCGCCGGGTTGCCGATGGCCGAGCTCGGCCCCGACCGGGACGGGTTGACGCTCGACCGGCTGCACGTCCCGCTCGGCCCGGTGCTCCCGGACTGGCCCGCCGGGCTGGTGGTGCGGGCGACGCTGCAGGGCGACGTCATCCAGGAGGCCGCGGCCGAGGTGCTGGACGCCGGCCGCGCGGAGCCGTTCGCGTGGCCGAGCCCGGTGGCGCGCGAGCTGGACGGGCTGGCGCGGTTCCTGGGGGTCGCCGGCTGGTCGAGCGTGGCAGGCCGGGCGCGCCGGCTGCGGGATGCCGCGCTCGCCGGGGACGAGATCGAGACCGAGGCGACCGCGCTGGTCCGGCGGATCCGCCGGTCCCGCACCCTGCGCTGGATGATCCGCGGGATCCCCGCCGGGCCCACGGACGTGGCAGCGCTGCTGGAGGCCCGGCTGGGGGCGATCGAGGCGGCGCTGCGCGTCGGCGCCCCTCCCGAACCGCAGCAAGGTGGCTTTGCTCCGGTTCAACCGGAGCAAAGCCACCTTGCTGCGACACTCCTCGTCGGAGCCGAGCTCGCCGCCGCCCGGCTGATCGTCGCCGCCCTCGACCGCGAGACCGACCGGTCGGGGGCCGGGCATGGGTGAGATGTCGGTCGCACTCCCGTGGTGGTGGGCGCTGCTGCTGCCCGTTCTGCTCGGCCTCGCGACGTGGGCGACGCTCGCCGGCGACGTCGCGTTCTCGGGCGGGCGCGGGGCCCTCGCGGCGCCGGGTCGGGAGCTCGCGCGGCTGCTCGTCGGGCAGCGTCGCCGCACGGTGGCGGCCGACTCGGTGCTGGGGCGCGTCGGCGGTGGCGTCCTGCCGGTGGGCGCGCTGCTGGCGGCCGCGGTGTTGCCGCTGGGGGAGCGCCCGGTGGCCGACCTGTCGATCGGGGTCGTCTGGTTCAACGCCATGGAGGTGCTGGCGTGGGCTGCGGTGTGGATGGTCGGTTGGGGCTCCAACAGCGCGCTGGGCCTGGTCGGCGGCTACCGGTTCGTCGCGCAGGGGCTGGCCTACGAGCTGCCGCACATGTTCGCGATCATCACGGCCGCTCTGGGGGCGGAGAGCCTGCGGCTCACCACGATCGTCGACGCGCAGCAGGGCCTCTGGTTCGTCGTGATCATGCCGGTGGCGTTCGTCGTCTACCTGATGTCCGCGGCGGCGATGGCGTTCTGGGGCCCCTTCGACGCCCCGGTCGGCCGGGACGTGGCGGGTGGCGCCGCCGGGGAGCTCTCGGGCGTGGACCGGCTGGTCTTCGCCGGTGGCCGGTGGCTCCTGCTCGTCGTCGCCGCGGCGATGGCGGTGCCGCTCTTCCTCGGTGGGGGAGCGGGTCCGGTGTTGCCGCCGTGGGCGTGGGTGGCGGTGAAGACCGCCGCCGTGCTGGCGCTCCTGCTGTGGGTGCGCCACCGGTTCCCGACCGTGCGGATGGACCGCTACGTCGAGTTCGCCTGGGTCGTCCTGATCCCGTTGACGATCGCGCAGGCCCTCGCCGTGGCGCTGGTCGTGCTGGGGAGCGCCTGATGCTCGGGATCGTGCTGTTCTGGGTGCTGGCCGCTGCCGCGCTGGTGTTCGGGTACCTCGTGTTCCGGCTGGACTCGATGGCGCAGGTGACGTTCGCGCTGCTCGCGTCGTTCCTCGCCGTGGCCGGGCTGGTGCTGCTGCTCGGCCTGGGCTACCTCGGCGCGGTGATCGCGCTGATGATGGTCATCGAGATGGTGGTCATGGCCGTCTTCATGATCATGTACATGATGAACCCGGCCGGGTTGATGCCGATGACGATGGTGCACAACAAGGCCGGGTCGGCGGCGATCGCGGTCGGCACGTTCGCCGTGCTGGCGGTCGGGATCCTGCTCGTCGACTGGCCCGCGCGGGAGGGCGCCCCTCCGCCCGACCCGACCTACGCGCTGGGCGAGGCGCTCATGGGTGGACAGATGCTCACGATGATGACGCTCGGCGTCGGCCTGTTCGCGACCATCGTCGCCACCGTGGTGCTGGCCACCGACCGCGGCCGCTACGAGGGCGGCGACCGATGACCCTCCAGCTGTTCCTGCTGCTCGCCGCCGGGTTGTTCGCGATCGGGCTCTACGGGGCGCTGTCCCAGCAGTCGATCGTGATGCTGATGATGGGTCTGGAGCTGATGCTGAACGGCGTCATCGTCGCCGCGGCCGCGTTCTGGTACTTCGTCTCGCCCGGCGGCGTCGACGGCCAGGTGCTCATCGTCGTCGTGATCACCGCGATGGCGGTCGAGATGGCCGTCGGGTTCGCGGTCGTCACCGCCATCTACCGGGCCCGGCAGGTCGACATGACCGACGACGCCGCCGACCTGAGGGGCTGACCCGATGCTGTGGTGGCTGGTCGCGGTGCCCCTGCTCGCCGGCGCCCTCCTCTCCGCCGCGGGTCGCCGCGCCGACCGGGTCGCGCCGGGTGCCGGTGTGCTGGTCGCGGTGGCCGTGCTGGCCCTCGCGATCGTTGCGGCGGTCACCCGCCCTGCCGTCGACGCGCCGCTGGTGGCCGGCATCCGCGCCGGGCTCGCCGTCGACGGGCTGTCCGCGCTGATGGTCGTCACGGTCGCCGGGGCGACCCTCGCCGTGCTCGTCCACGCCGCGGGTGCGCCGGACCTGCGGACCGCGCGGTTCGCCGGGTTCATGCTGCTGTTCGCCGGCGCGATGCTGGTGACGGTCACCGCGACCACGCTCGCCGTCCTGCTCATGGCCTGGGAGGTCATGGGGGCGATGAGCTGGGCGCTGATCGCCTACCGCTGGCGCGAGCCGGAGTCGGTGACGGCCGGGCACACCGCGTTCCTCACCACGCGGCTCGCCGACGTCGGCCTCTACGTCGCCGCCGGGGGCGCGCTCGCCGGCGGCGTCGGCTCCCTCGCGCTCGCCGACCTGCCCGCCGCGCGGGATCCGTGGCTGCACGTCGTCGCCGCCGGGCTGGTGCTCGCGGCGCTGGGGAAGTCCGCGCAGCTGCCGTTCAGCTTCTGGCTGTCGCGGGCGATGCGCGGCCCGAGCCCGGTCTCGGCGCTGCTGCACTCGGCCACGATGGTCGCGGCGGGGGCGTACCTGCTGCTGCGGCTGGCCCCGCTGCTCGTGGCCACCGGGTGGGCCGGGCCCGTCGTGGCGTGGGTCGGCGCGGCGACGGCCCTGTTGCTCGGCCTGGTCGCGGTGGCGCAGTCCGACCTGAAGCAGCTGCTCGCGGCCTCGACGTGCGCGCAGATCGGGTTCATGGTGCTCGCCGCCGGCGTCGGCGCGGTCACGGGCGGCGCGTTGCAACTGGTGGCGCACGCCGCCACGAAGAGCCTCCTCTTCCTCGCGGCCGGGTCCTGGCTCCTCCTGCTCGGGACGAAGCAGCTCGGCGAGCTGCGCGGCGCGGCGCGGCGGTACCCGCTGGTCGGCGTGCCGTTCACGATCGGCGCGGCCGCCCTGGCCGGCCTCCCACCCCTGTCCCTGTGGGTGACGAAGGACCTGGTCCTGGCCACGGCCCTGGAGCAGAGCGCGGCGTTGTACGTCGTGGGTACGGCAGCGGCGCTGGTGTCGGCGGTGTACGCGACGAAGGCGACGTGGTGGATCTGGCAACCCGCGGCCGCCGAGGGCGGGAGCGCGGGCCCCGTGGAGCGAACGGCACGTTCGCTCGCAGCTGGCACGCGAGCGGGCCGTTCGCACCTCGACGGCTTCTTCGGGAGCGTCGCCCTGGTCGGGCTCGCAGCGCTCGCTGCTCTCCTCGGAGGGCTTCCGCTCGTCATTCCCGGGATCAGCGCTGCTGGGTGGGAGCTCGCCGCATCCGGGCTGCTCGCGGTCGCCGCCGTTGCGCTCACCTGGCGCGTGGCGGCGCGGCTCGGGGCGCCGACGGTCCTCGCGTCGTGGCTCGGGGTGGAACGAATGGCGCACGCCGTGGTCGTCCGGCCCGTGCTCGGGCTGGCTCGGCGGCTCGCCCGCTTCGAGGATCACCTGGACCGGGCCGTGACGGCGATCGGCGGCGCGACCGTGGGGCTGGCGCGGGTGCTCGACCGGCGGGGCGAGGGCGCCGTCGACGGGGCGGTGCGCGGGATCGCCGACGGCGCCCGGGCACTCGGCCGACTCGCCCGCCGTCCCCAGACCGGGCAGGTCCACCAGTACTACGCCCAGGCGGCCGCCGCGCTCGCCGTCCTGGCCCTCGTCGTGATCGTGGTGAGGTGAGGTGTTGCTCTCGCTGATCGTGTTCCTGCCCGCGGTGGTGGCGGCCGTGCTGCTGCTGGTGCCGGCCACCGCGCCGCGGCGGGTGTTCACCGGTGCGTGGCTGGCGGTCAGCGCCGTGGACCTCGTGCTCGTGGTGGCGATGTGGCCCGCTCCGGGGAGCGGGTTCCGGTTCGAGGAGCGGGTGGCCTGGATGCCGACCGTCGGCATCTCCTACCACGTCGGCGTCGACGGGATCTCGCTGCCGCTCGTGGCGCTGACGGTGGTGCTGTTCGGTGCGTGCGCGGTGTTCGCGTTGCGCGAGACGCGCCGGGTCAAGGGCTACGTCGCGCTGTTCCTGGCCCTGCAGGCGGTGTCGCTCGGGCTCTTCGTCGCCCTCGACCTGATCCTGTTCTTCCTGTTCTTCGACCTGTCGATCGTCTTCATGTACTTCCTGATCGCCGGCTGGGGGCACGGTGAACGGGCCCGCGCGGCGGCGTTGAAGTTCTTCGTCTACACGTTCCTCGGCTCGCTCGCCCTGCTGCTCGGGTTCATCCTGCTGTACCTCGCGGCCGAGCCGCACACGTTCGACATCGTCGAGCTCGCCGCCGCCGACCCGCTCGCCGCTGGCGGCCCGGCGGCCGCGCTCGCGCTGCTCGCGATCGGCGTCGGCCTGGCCGTGAAGACGCCGACCGTGCCGTTCCACACCTGGCTCCCGCCCGCCCACACCGAGGCACCTGCGACGGGCTCGGCGATCCTCGCCGGGATCCTGCTGAAGATGGGCACGTACGGCTTCGTGCGGATCGCCATGCCGATCCTGCCCGACACGTGGCGCCAGTACGCCGTCGTCGCGGTCGTGGTCGGCGTGGTGTCGGTGCTGTACGGGGCGCTGGTCGCGCTGGCCCAGACCGACGTCAAGCGGATGGTCGCCTACACGTCGGTGAACCACATGGGCTACGTGGTCCTCGGCGTGGGCGCGGCCGGGATCCTGGCCGGCTCCGACGACCAGGCCCGGCAGCTGGCCACGACCGGTGCCGTGACGCAGATGGTGGCGCACGGACTGATCACCGGCGCGTTGTTCCTGCTCACCGGGGTCCTCCACGACCGCGGCGGCACCTACGACATGACCGCGTACTCCGGCCTCGCGGCGCGGACGCCGGTCTTCGCCGGGGTGTTCGCGGTGGCCGCGTTCGCCTCGTTGGGCCTGCCCGGGTTCGCCGGGTTCATCGCCGAGTTCCAGATCTTCACGGGCGCGCTGGCGTCCGCCCCCGTCGCCACCGCGCTCGCCGTGACGGGCATCCTGGTCACCGCGGCCCTGTTCCTGCGAGCTCTGCAGCGGCTGTTCCTGGGACCCGAGCGGCTGCCGGACGCGCCCGGTACACCACGGCCGTTCGCCGACCTGCACGCCTCCGAGGCCGGCGCGATCGTCCCGCTGCTGGCGCTGGCCACGGTGATCGGGGTCCTCCCGCGGTTCCTGCTCGACGTGATCGAGCCGGCGTCGAGCACGGTCGTGGAGCTCGTCACCCGGTGAACGGCATGAACGAGAACCCGGCGGCGCTGCTACCGGAGCTCATGCTGCTCAGCTCCGCCGTCGCCGGGCTGCTGATGGGGGCGTGGCTGCCCCGGCACCGGCAATGGTTCGTGCGCCTGCTCGCCGCAGTCGCGGCCGTCGCCGGGCTCGCCGCCACCGCCGCCGCGGCCGCCCGCCCCGACGAGGTCGTGTTCGGCACCAGCTACGCCCTCGACACCCCCACCCACGCCACGCGGGTGATCGTGCTCGTCGCGGTCCTGGTGGCGCTGGCCCTGTCCGTCGACGGGACGGCCGGCCATCGCCGCGAGACCGAGTTCCTGGTGCTGCTGCAGCTCGGCGCGCTGGGCACGATCCTGCTCGGCGGCGCGAACGACCTGCTGCTGCTGTTCGCGGCGTTCCTGCTCGCGAGCGTGCCGTTCTACGCGCTCGCAGGATGGGACAAGAGCGCCCTCGGCGCCGAGGCCGCCATGAAGTACTACCTGTCCGGTGCGTTCCTCGGCGTCGCGATGCTCACCGGTGTCGCGATCCTCTACGGCGTCGGTCGCAGCACCGCCTACGGGCCGCTGCGCGAGGGGCTGACCGCCGCGCCGGCGGCCGCCGCCGGGGTGGGGCTGGTCGCGGTGCTCGCCGGGCTGCTGTTCAAGATCGGCGGGGTGCCGGGGCACTTCTGGGTCCCGGACGTCACCGACGGCACCCCGCCCGCCGTCGCCGCGATCGTCACGACGATCCCCAAGATCGGTGGCCTCGTCGCGACGTACCGGCTGCTGTCGGTCGCGGTCCCGGCGGACGCCCTCGACTGGCCGCTTCTCGTCGGCGTCCTGGCCGCCGCATCGATGACGCTCGGCAACCTCGCCGCGTTCTTCCAGACCTCGGTGCAGCGCCTGCTCGCCTACTCGACGATCAGCCAGGTCGGCTACCTGCTGGTGGCCGTGGCCGTCGCGGGCCGTGCCGAGCTCGCCCAACCCGCGCTCCTCCTCTACGTCGGCGCCTACGCCGTCACGAACCTCGGGGCGTTCGCCGTGGTGGCCGCCCTGCCCGGCGCGCGGACGCTCGAGGAGTACCGCGGCATGGCCCGGCAGCACCCCGCCCTCGCCTGCGCGCTCGCCGTCTGCCTCCTCGGGTTGATCGGCACGCCGCCCACGGCGGTGTTCGTGGGAAAGCTGGCGGTGTTCACGGCCGCCGTCGACGGCGGGTTCGCGTGGCTGGTGGTCCTCGCGATCGTCAACACGGTGGCGAGCGTCTTCTACTACCTCCGCTGGATCGCGCCCACGTTCCGCAGGGCGGATCCCGAGCCGGCGACGCCGCAGCAGGCCGGCACGTGGCCGGCGGTCACCGCCTACTCCTGCGCCGCGGTCGCGGTGTTGCTCGGCGTGCTGGGAGGGGTCGTCCTGCCCCTGCTCGTGGCGCCGCCCGCCCCGATGTGACGGACTGGCCTCACGGGGCGTAGGGGGCCGGATACGTGGTGGCGCACGCTTGCGCAAGGATCTGGTTACCCCGATCGGAGGATGGACGAGCACATTGCACATTCCCCATCCGCTCAGCGGGATCGCCGTCCAGGACTGGCCGTGCGACCGTTGCGACGTCGACGCGCGGCAACGGTGCCGCACGCTCAGATCCGGCAAGCCACGGCGGGTGGCGCACCTGGCCCGCTGGTCGACCGGTGTCGTGTTCACGCTCGCCGCGAGGTGGCTACCCCGGCTTCCGGTGTGGGACCGGCTGACGCTCGCCACCCGCGCCGTCGGGAGCACCGACGGCAAGCCCCGTCCGGCCGCCTGGAACGACGTCACCGCCCTGCTGTGGCAGGCCGACCAGCTGCAGAAGGCCCTCGTCCGGCGCGTCGTCGACGACGCCGACCCCTTCGTGGAGGCCTCGGAGCTGCGCCGTCGCGGCCTGCACCTCGCCGCGGCCATGAAGGAGGCCGGGAACCTGCTGCGCCAGCAGCACCTGCAGGACGACCCCCGGCGGGCCGAGGTCGACGAAATGGACCTGCCCGACGGTGCGGGCTCGGCCCGCCTCACCCTCGCCGAGCTGCGAGCCGCGCGCGACCGCGGGCAGGTGCACGTCATGAGCGCCGACATGGGCCGCCGCGCCGCCGCCGTCGCGGAGGGGAGCGGGACCGACGCCGACCGGTGGGCCGTGCGGTGGGAGCTGTCCGGCCGGTTCGACGCCGAGCCGGTCGCGGGCCCGGAGCCCGATGACGGGCCGGACCGCCCCGCCGTGCGCGGCTGGGCCGCCCATCCCGCGGTCGTGGCCGACGAGCTCGGGAGGTGGAGCACACCGCCGGGGCCCGCCGCCGTCACGTGGCGGGGCGCGCCGCCGCCGTCCCGGCTCCCGCGGCTGAGCGCCTTCACCTCCGCCGCGACGCCCCACGTCACCGAGGAGCAGGCCGCCGCGGCGTTCATGGCTCGACCGGACATCATCGCCGAGATCGTGGCCGAGATCGACAGCCTGCGCCGCGGCGTCCCCCGCGACCGGATCCGGGACGAGGTCGCCACGCGCGCGGCCCGGCTGCAGGCCGAGGAACCGCAGCTGCCCGGCCTGTTCGCACCCGGTGACTCCTGGGCGTGCACGAAGGCGGTCGAGTGGGTGCGGGCACAGGCCGTGGTGCGCACGCCGGACGAGGTGTGGGGGCGGTTCGACCGGGAGGGCGACGAGGCCGACGACCGGTCGTGCTGGCTCCCCGAGCGCACGGCCGAACTGCTCGCCGTCGGCTACGCGGACGTGCCGGCGTACCTCACCCGCCACTTCGGCGCGCACAGCGAGTCGGGGGCGGTGCAACTGCTGCGGATCCCCGGCCCGGCCGGGCCGCTCTACGCCGTCGGGGCGGGATCCCACCGTGCGCACCTGTGCCGCATCCTCGGTCTCCCGTGGATGTTCGCGGTGACGACGATGATGTCGCTGCCGCGGCGGATCGAGACCACCGCCGTCACCCCCACCGAGCAGGGCCCGGAGGCGTGCCGCGAGACGGCCGCCCTGTGGCGGGGACTCCTCCGGCGCGGCGTGGTCCGCGGTGAGCTGATCCCGCGCTACTCGGACTGGGTGGTCGAGTTCCGGATCGAGTACGCGCTGGCGCCCTGGATGCTGCTGCCCGCCGACCGCGCCACGGCGTACAACCAGCGTTACGAGCGGCTCCACCCGGGCGCGCTCGCGGCCACCGGCATCCCGGACGAGGTACTGAGCAGCCCGGACGCGTGGAGATCGTGGCTCACATCGGACTGAACGGGACTGTCACGAACTTGCGATCCCGTGCACCCGACCTGCGCGGCGCCGGACAGCTCCGAAGCCCGATGTCGGCGTGCTCCTCATGACGACTGCGTTGCCCGCGAAGGCTCGCCGAACGCCGGGGCCTCGTTACCGCGTTCGCCGTTGGCCGTTGCGAGATCTCCCTGAGAGCCCTCGCGCGGGCGCTTGCACCGACCTCGGATCGAGCACCAGCCGGTGATCGCTCCGAGAGGCCGCTCGGCGCCATGCGGGGGACGATCGCGCCCGCGTCGGATGGATCACGTCGCTGGCATCGCGCCGGGTCCGCGGCCTGGTCGTGCGTGTCCCGAACCCCGACCCCACCGCCCGACCAGATCAGACTCGTCGACCGTGATCGGCCGGTCCGTCGGGTGTGACGGGATCTTCCCCAACCCGGACGACCACGAGCTGACCCCGGACGAGGTCACCGACCTCCGCGCGGCGCTGCACCGCGCCGGCCTGCCGGTGGCCCGGCCGTTCGACATCGCGGTGCGGGGCAACGCGAGCCCCGCGTGGCAGGAGAACAAGGTGGTGGACCTGGATGGCCTCGCCAGGGCCGGTATGACCTGGTGGCTGGAATCGTTGATCCACTTCGATCCGCTGGAGCTCTCGATGGCGGTCGTCGACGCCGGCCCGCCGCGCGGTTGAGGAATCCGCCGTCCGGTGCGCCGGACCAGCGCCGGCCGACAGGTCAGGAGGAACTCGCCAGGCTGGTGATCAACCCACCGATCCGCTCGTGTGCATCGATCGTGCGCGGCAGCTGGGACGCCTGGGTGCCCTCCACCCAGAGACCGAAGGTCATGAGGCCGACGACGCGCGGATGCTGCCGGGCCAGCTCGAGGTAGTCCCACTGCAGCGCGGCGAGGTCGGCGTCGCTGCTGTGGCCCGGTTTCGACCCGCAGGCCTTGAGCGGGGCGGCCTGGGGCAGGAGGAACAGATCCTTCCCCTTGGCCGCGGACTCCAGCGTGCCCAGCGTCGTCTCCACGTCGGAGATCGAGTCGCAGTACTGGTCGAAACCGACCCAGTCGACCTCTGCGGGAACCGTCAGGTCCGGCGTGACGGACGGGGCGGCCTCGACCATCATCACCCGCTTGTCCGGGAACGTGGCCTTGATCGTCCTGGCGGCGGTCGTGAGGTCGGCTTCCGAGGCGCCGCGCTGGTAGGGCTCGTCGAGCAGGTAGAACGCGGCGACGTTGTCGAGCCGGGAGTCGGAGCGGACCGCCTCGGCCAGGTTGTTCCACCGCTCCTGGTAGTTCGGGTAGAGGACGCACGACTGTCCCGCCCCGCACCCCTTGAAGAACTCGTTCCCGGTGGAGACCACGCATGACCCCGGTGCGCAGTCGTCCAGCACCTCCGGCACGTATCCGTCGCGGTCGCTGATCCCGACCCAGTTGAGGTTGGACCGGCCCCGCACCTCCTTCAGGTGGTTGCCGAGCGTCGCGGTCAGCCGTGCCCCCCAGTAGCCGAAGTAGCGGACGCCGGGGGCGGCGGGCGGGTCGACGGCCGAGACGGCGAGGTCGTCGAACGTGCTCGTCATGTTGCTGTCGGCCAGGTAGGCGCCGAGGTTCAGGAACGTCGTCGCCGGGAACGGGTCGGTGAGCTGGACGGGAACGGAGACGTCACCGACCACCACGGTCGCCTCGCGCTCGCCTGCGACGCCCGAGACGGTGATGCGGAAGCGGCCGCTCCCATCCGGAACGGCATGTCGCTCCGGACCGGCGATCTGGTCGTTCCCCTGGAAGACCTCGATGCGTCCGTCGGAACGAACCAGAGCCGACAGGGCCACGGTGGGGCCGGTGACGTACCCCGACGCGTCGGGGTTCGGGTCGAGCACGAGCGATGACCAACTGCCGGCGGCGGTGTCACCGATGACGGGGTCCGCGGTCACGGAGGCCGTGAGCTCACCGGACGACCCGGCGACCGCGGCCGAGGTCAACCGGACTGCGGACGTGCCCGAGTGCAAGGACAGCGTGCCCGGCTGCTGCGGATCGTTGACCTGCGAGAACCACTGCCGGGGGACCGGGGCCGGGTACCAGAGGCCGGAAACGCGCTCGTACGCGATCCCCCGCTGGGAGCCGCGCTGCCGGGTGGCCAGGCTGTCGTTCAAGCCGTACGTCGGGTCGGCGTCCACGGCACCGTCGAAGGAGTCGGTGAACCCCGCGGTCTCCTCCGCGTGGGCCGGGCCGGCCGCCACTCCCTGGAGCCCGAGCGCCAGGACGACGAGCGCCACAACTGCCCACCCGGACCCGGCCGACCTGCCCGACCGCAGCCCACTCTGCGCACTCACCCTGCCGACCTCGCTCCACCATCGATGCCACGATTCGCGGCGCCTTGTGTAGACCGGCCGGCCGTCGATGATCAATCGGATGGCGGGAACACGCCAGTCCTCCTGCGAAGGCGACGTTCAGCGGCGTGCACGCCTGCAGGACACTCCGAACGGCAGCGGTCGCAGGTGTGCTGGGCGGATCGTTGGAACCGCAGCCGAGCCGCGCGCAAGCCTGTGATCAGTGAAAAAGGGACATCAGCTGCACGGTTGCAGCCCATGTCCCGATCCTGCTGATCATGACGACGGCGGCGCGGCACGGTCGGCGCGGGCCCGAAGCCTCAACTTGCGGGTGCGGACGGCAATGGCGGCCGCCAGGGCGGCAATGACCCACATCAGGAATCTCCGCCCACGTGCTCACCCGTGATCCGGGCCTCCGCCCACCGCGTTGCCGCCGCCACATTGTCGGTGGTGAACGTCGGACAGCCCCACATCTTGTTGCCGGCCTTGATCTTCTTGGCGGTGGCGGCCTGCGTCTCGGCCGACACCACCATCGCCAGGCCCAGGCAGTACTTCTTCAGCCCGGGACGGAGCTGCTTGAGCATCCGGATGCGCTCGCCGACGCCCATCTCCCCGGCACCCTGGGTGGGTGAGGGCATCTGGACCACGGCGGCGAACGTCTCCTGGCGGCTGACCGCGGCGCCCAGCGTGTCGCCGACCGTGCGGGCACCATCCATCCCTGCGGCGGAGAAGCCGGAGACATCCAGCCTCACCAGCGGCCACTGATCGAACACCGTCTCGTCGCGGTGGTGCATGACTCCTCCACGTGTCTGAGAGATGCAGGCGAGCCTAACCTATTAGAGACCAGCGGTCACTAACTTGTGGCCATAGGATCGACGGGTGCCGGGCAGGACCAGGCCGGTGGGCAGGCCGGCGAAGCTCAGCCGCGATGTGATCGTCGCCGCGGCGCTGGAGTCCGACCTGCGCACCGTGACCATGCGGGACTTGGCCGCCCGCCTGGGCGTCTCACACTCCGCCCTCTACCGATGGGTCGCCGATCGCGACGAACTGTTCGACCTGATCAGCGAAGTCATGGTCCAGCGGATCCTGCCCAGAGCGGAGCCCGCCCCCGATACGTGGCGCGACTGGCTCACCGACCTTGCCTGGAAGATGCACGACGAGTTTCTCGCAGTGCCCGGGTTCGCGGCACACGTCGCGGCTCCGCACCGCCACAACCCCGAAGCGTTCGCCCGCCTTCACAACCGCGTTGTCCACGCCTTCACCGCCGCCGGCGCGGATCCGGTGATGGCCGAGCACAGCTGGATCATCTTCGGTCTGGGAGTCGTTCAGTGGATCGCCGCACAAGAGGCCGGACACGACCTCGGACCGGAAGCGCCACGCTTCGACCTGTTCCTCGGTGTCCTGCTGCGTGGACTACCCGCCACCGACCCGTCATAGCTCCGGTGATGCACCATCGACCTCCGAGCAAGGGAGGGGCTGCACCCGCACGCGCTCCGGCACAACAATGCGACAAGGCTTGATGCGGCCGGTGTGCGTGCCCGGGAGATTGCTGATCACCTCGGCCACGAGCGGGTCTCGATGACGCAGGACGTGTACATGTCCCGCAAGGCGGCCGGCGCGAATGCTGCGGCCGTGCTCGACTTCTTCGGGCCCGAACCGCGGGGTAAACGCGGGGTTGATCTTGACGGTCGGTGAGGCCAGCTCGCTCACCAGCGTGCTTGTGCCCCCGGCAGGACTCGAACCTGCGACCTAGAGATTAGAAGGCTCTTGCTCTATCCAGCTGAGCTACGAGGGCGTGCGGCAGTGACCCGGAAACCGCATCCCGAGCCTAGCGGCTGCCCTGCCGGGGTGTGGGTGGGGGCGATCGCCGACCGCATCCTGCCGTCGCTCTTCGATGCCCGGGTAGCACCGGCTGTCGCCGATGCGGTTGTGGACCGCGGGGGCTCAAGTCTGATCCGGGGCATCGGCCGAGATGCTCTCCGCGGCCGTGGATGCGCGGGCCAGGCGGTGGTCCGTGGTGAGGAGCGGGGCGTGCAGGCGGGTGGCGAGCTCGACGTAGACGGCGTCGACCAGGCGTAGGTCGGCTCGGCGGGACCATGCGCCGGTCAGGAGATCATGAGCTGGATGCCGGGTGACCGGAGCCGCTGCCAAGGTTGTGAGGCCGGCCTCCACCTCTGCCGATGTCAGCTCGCCGGCACGCTGCAGTCTTCCGAGCGCCGACAGGACTTCGGCGTCCATGTGGGCCGGTGCGTGCATCGACGTGCCGGTGAGCCTCACGGTCGCCGCCGCAGCATGGGCAGTGCCTGCGAGGAGGTCGACGAAGACCGAGGCGTCCACGACCACGGCCTCCGCCGGCCGGTCAGTCATCGGGCTCGCCGTCCAGCTCGGCTCGCGCATGGTCGAGAGCTGCCAAGGCGGCAGCGTGCGAGACCTCGCCGCGCGGTGACGGGAGGGACGTCAACCAGTCGTCCGTGGCCCGGCGCTGCAGCTCATCGGTGATGGCGGCCTGGGTGAGGGCTGACAGGTTCAGGTCCGCCGCCCTCGCTCGCTCGGCGAGCTCGTCCGGGACGTACACGTTCACCCGCGCCATACACACAATATACACACATGGTTCAGGACGCGGCTGCGCGGACCTGCTCCAGGTAGTTGTAGGCCGTCACCCGGGACACGTTCAGCCGGCGGGCCACCCGGTCCACCGCGCGCTTGACGAAGAACGCGCCCCGCTGGTCGAGGAACCTCAGCACGGCGACGCGGTCGTCGCGGCCCATGAGCGCGACGGTCTTCCCGGTCTGCGCGATCGCGGCGTCGATGAGCTTGTCGAGCACCTCGGTGATGTCGGAGGCGAAGACCTCCTCGCCGCGGGCGGGGGTGTCCTCGACGGCGGGGCGCAGCGCGGTGTCGAGCGCCGCGCGCGCCGCCTGCAGGGGTGTGAGGTCGACGTTGATGCAGAGGGCCGCGATCACGCCGCCGTCGGCGCCGCGGAGGTAGACCGAGGACGAACGCAGTTCGCGGCCGTCGCCGGTGCGGCCCTTGTAGCCGTACTCGTCGTGGTCCGCGGCCTCGTTCCTGAGCAGTTCGAGGCCGCGGTTCGTGGACGGTCCGCCCGCGGCGCGGCCGGTGACGTGACCGTTCTCGATCGCGACGATCGTGTGCTCCATGTCGCGCTTCGACAGGTCGTGCAGCACGACCTCGCAGTGCGGGCCGACGGCGGCGGCGATCGCCTTCATGATCGGCTCCAGCGTGGGCAGGAGCCCCTGCGGTGTGCTCATGGAGAAATTCTGTTCAAGTGCTTGACTTGTTGTCAATCGTCCTCGCAGACTCCCGGGGATGGCCCAGACGGTGGAGACCGACCGCTCGACGCTCCGTCGCGTCGGCTTCTCCAGCTTCATCGGCGCGATGATCGAGTGGTACGACTTCTTCCTGTACGGCCAGGCCGCCGCGCTCGTGTTCGGCCAGGTGTTCTTCCCCGGCGAGGATCCGCTGGTCGGCACGCTCGCCGCGTTCGCGACGTTAGCCGTCGGGTTCGGCGCGCGCCCGATCGGCGGGATCATCTTCGGGCACCTCGGCGATCGGATCGGCCGCAAGTCGGCGCTCGTCGCCACGCTCTTCCTGATGGGCGTCGCGACCTTTCTGATCGGGTTGCTCCCGACCTACGCGGCCATCGGGGTCTGGGCCCCGGTCCTGCTCATCGTGCTGCGGCTGCTGCAGGGCGTCGCCGCGGGCGGTGAGTGGGGCGGCGCGGTGCTGATGCTCACCGAGCACGCCCCGCCGCGCCGGCGCGGCTTCTACGGCGCGTGGCCGCAGATGGCCTCCTCGGCCGCGCTGGTGCTCGCCACGGGGCTGATGTACGGGATGTCCGAGGCGCTGGGGGACGAGCAGTTCCTCTCGTGGGGCTGGCGGGTGCCGTTCCTCATCTCGTTCCTGCTGATCTTCGTCGGGATCTTCATCCGGCTCCGCATCCCGGAGTCGCCCGAGTTCGAGCGGGTCAAGAACACCGAGCAGGTCGCGAAGCGCCCGGTGGTCGAGGCGGTTCGCACCGAGTGGCGGTCGATCCTGCTGGTGATCGGGATGCGGGTGGCCGAGAACGTCTGCGGCTACCTGGTGTCGGTGTTCGCGCTCTCGTACGCCACGAACAACCTCGGTCTCGCCGCGAGCCTCGGCCTGCTCGCCAACATGCTCGCCGCCGTCGTGCAGTTCGTGATCACGCCGCTGTACGGCGCCCTGTCCGACCGCGTCGGCCGCAAGCCGGTCTACCTGCTCGGCGCCGCGCTGCACGTGGCACTGGCGTTCCCGTTCTTCGCGCTCGTGCAGACGAAGAGCGTGCCGCTGATCCTCATCGCCTGGGTGCTCGGGTACGCGGTCGCGAACGGCGCGCTGTTCGCCACCCAGCCGGCGTTCTTCTCCGAGCTGTTCGGGACGAAGGTCCGCTACTCCGGCATCTCGATCGGCTACCAGTTCTCCGCGTTGATCGCCGGTGGGCTGGCGCCGTTCGTCGCGACCGGGCTGGTTGCATGGGCGGGTGGGGAAACCTGGCCCGTGTCGCTGTACTGGATGGCCGTCGGCCTGATCACGTTCGTCACCACGTTGCTGTGCCGGGAGACGGCGCCCGTCAGGACAGGAGTTCGATGAACCTCCCCGCGCTCGCCCGCAGTGCCGCCGAACCGCTCGGCCCGCACTTCCGCAACCTGCCCGATCACGCGGGCACGGTCGGCACGGTCGGGGACGCCGGCTGGCACGTCTCGGACCTGCTGCTGCCGACCGTGACGCTGCGCCGGTCGGCGCTCGCGCACAACGCGGCGCTGTTCGCCCGCTGGTGCGCCGACGCGGGCGTCGACCACGCACCTCACGGCAAGACGACCATGAGCCCGCAGCTCGTCGCCGACCAGCTCGCTGCGGGTGCGTGGGGCATCACGGCCGCCACCGTCGCGCAGGTCCGGATCATGCACGACTGGGGTGTCCCGAGGGTGGTGCTCGCCAACGAGGTGGTCGACCCGGCCGGGCTGCGCTGGCTCGCCGCCGCCGACCCGGACCTGGACGTGTACGTCCTCGTCGACAGCGTCGACGGCGTGGACCGGATGGCGGCCGCGCTCGCCGATCGGCAACGGCCGCTGTCGGTGCTCGTGGAGCTCGGCGTTCCCGGCGGCCGGGCCGGGGCGCGCACGTGCGACGAGGCGCTCGCGGTCGCCCGCCGCGTGGCCGCCGCGCCCGGCCTCGACCTGGCCGGCGTGGAGTGCTTCGAGGGCGTCTACCCGGGGGACCGCGCGGCGGAGTCGGTCGCCCACGTCGACCGGTTCGCCGCCGACCTCGCGGCGCTGGTCGCAGACCTCGACGGGCTGGCCGGCGGGCGGCCCGAGCTCGTGCTCACGGCGGGCGGGTCGTCCTACCCGGACCGGGTGGTCGCCGCATGGGAGGGGCTCCCGGCGCTGTCGCGGCCGGTGCGCAAGGTCGTCCGCTCCGGCGGGTACCTCACCCACGACCACGGGATGTACGAACGCGTCTCGCCGTTCGCCGCGAACGCACACCACCCGGCGGGCGCGCTGCAGCCCGCACTGGAGCTGTGGGCGTACGTGCTCTCCACCCCGGAGCCTGGGCTCGCGATCTGCGGGTTCGGCAAGCGGGACGCCGCGTACGACGTCGACCTGCCGATCCCGCTCCGCGGGCCCACCGGGCCGTTGCACGGGGCCACCGTGGGGAAGCTCAACGACCAGCACGCCTTCGTCCGCCACGAGGGCGGGCTCGCCGTGGGCGACGTCGTCGTCTTCGGCCTGTCCCACCCGTGCACCGTCTTCGACAAGTGGCCGCTCATACCGTTGCTCGACGACACCGACGCCGTGGTCGGCGCCGTGCGCACCTACTTCTGAACCGGAGGAAGAGACACCATGGCCAAGCGTGCCGTCAGCACCCCCGACGCAGCAGCGCCCGGAGGGCCGTACTCCCAGGCCGTCGTCGCGGGCGACCACGTCTACCTCGCGGGGGCCGTCCCGACGCGGCCCGACGGAACGCCCGTCCGCGGCTCGTTCGAGGAGCAGGCCCGCCAGGTGTTCACCAACCTGCAGAAGTCGGCCGAGGCGGCGGGTGCGTCGCTGACCGACGCCGTACGCGTGGGTGTCTACCTGCGCGACTTCGGTGACTTCGCCGCCATGAACGCACTCTTCGCGGAGTTCTTCGGCGGCGAGAACCCGCCGGTGCGCACCACGATCCCGGTCGCGCTCGCCGGGTTCGACATCGAGGTGGACGCGATCCTGTACACCGGCTCCGCATGACGCTCACCGAGGACCTCGTCCTCCTCCTGCTCGACCCCGCCACCGGCCGGGCCGTCGTCGACGGCACGTCCCTCGACCGGGTCATCGGCGGTGCCCTGCTGCTGGACCTGGCGACCGGCGGGCGGGTGAGGACGGACGGGAGCGGATCGAAGGCCCGGCTCTCCGCCGTCGCCGCGCCGCCCACCGGCGACCCGGTGCTCGACGGGGCGCTCGCCCGGCTCGACAAACCGTTGCGGGCGCAGAAGGCCGTCGAGCGGCTCGCCCGTGGCACCCGCAGGCCGGTCCTGGAGCGGCTCGCGGGGCGCGGGCTGGTCCGCCGTGAGCGCTCCCGGCTCCTCGGCATCTTCCCGACGACCACCTGGACGCCCGGGCCCGCGGCGGCCGAGCTGCGCGGGCGGGTGGCGGCCGTGCTCCGCGACGGTGCCCGGCCCGACCAGCACGTCGCCATGCTGATCTCCCTGGTGCACGCGGTGAAGGCCGAGCACAAGGTCGTCGACGGCCCGCGGCGGCAGCTGCGCGCCCGCGCGGCCGAGGTGGCCGAGGGCGAGTGGGCCGGGCAGGCCGTGCGCAAGGCGGTGCAGGCCGTGCAGGCGAGCGTCGCCGCCGCGGTGGCGGCATCGACGGCCGCCGCGAGCAGCTCGTCGGGGAGCTAGTGTCCCGAGTCATCAACTCGGAATGCAATTTCCGGTCGCCTTCGTCGATGGCGAGGACGGCTCGACCGACCGCGACGCTGGTGCTCAGCGACGCCGAGCGGGAGACGCTGCAGCGATGGGGGCACCGTCCGAAGGGCGCCCGGGCGCTCGCGCTGCGCGCCAAGATCGTGCTGGCGTGCGCGGAGGGCGCGGCGAACAAGGATGTGGCCGCGGTGTTCTCGGTGACGGCGCAGATGGTGGGCAAGTGGCGGGCCCGGTTCGTCGCCGACCGGCTGGCCGGGTTGTCGGATGAGGGCCGGCCGGGACGACCGCGCACCATCACCGACGCCCCGGTCGAGCAGGTCGTGACGGCCACCCTGGAAGAGGCTCCGCCGGACGGGGGCACGCACTGGCCGACCCGGATGATGGCCACCCGCACCGAGCTGACCCAGACCGCGGTGTCGCGGATCTGGCGGGCGTTCGAGCTCGAGCCGCACGAGGTCGACTACTGGAAGCTGTCCACCGACCCGAACCTCGTGGACGAGCTCTACGACGTCGCCGGCCCGTATCTCGACCCGCCCGAACGGGCCTCGGTGCTGTGCGTGGACGAAAGTCCCAGGTCCAGGCCCTGGACCGGTCCGCGCCGGTGCTGCCGATGTTGCCCGCGGATCCCGAACGTCGGACCCACACCGACATCCGCCACGGCACGGCCAGCCCGGTCGCCGCGCTCGACGGGGCGAGCGGGAAGGTCTACAGCTCACCGCACCGTCAACACCTGGCCACCGAGTTCCGCAAGTTCCTCGCTCAGCTCGACCGCGAGGTCCCCGCCGAACTCGCCACCCGGATGCTGCACCGCGGCGTCGCCGCCGGCGAGACCAGGTAGCGCGTGGTCGAGCCCCATGATCTCGAGTATCGGTTGTCCATTGCTGCGGCAACAGCAATCACGAACCGAAACCCGCGGATCATCGCCGCGTGCGGCCCGGCCCGGCGCTTCCGAGCGCTGTTGGCCGCGAGGCCACGTCTACGGCCGGAGTGGTTCAGGACCCTCCTCGGCCGTCCTGCCCCACACGCAGGCGTAGCGCCGCCCGGGTCCGGGTTCGGGAGCGAGGAATCCCGGTAGCGGCGGGAGGTCGACGGCGAGCGGGGCGAGCCGGTCGTGCAGGGCACCGGCGTCGGACGGCCGGTCGGCCGGGTCCTTGGCGAGCAGGTCGAGCACCACGCGCGCCAGCTCCGGTGGTGTTGCCGGCAGCGGTCCCGGCGCCTCGCGCACCTGCCGCTCGAAGATCGCGTACGCGGTCTGCCCGGCGAACAGCTGCCCGCCGGTGAGCATTTCGTGCAGCACGCAGCCAAGCGCGTACAGGTCGCTGCGCGCGTCGGCCACGCCGTGCTGCACCTGCTCGGGCGCCATGTACGACGGGGTGCCGAAGATCTGGCCCACCCGCGTGAACCGCACCGCGCCCGCGAGAACGGCGAGGCCGAAGTCGAGCACGACGACGCTGCCGTCCGGGCGGAGCATCAGGTTGGACGGGGTGAGGTCGCGGTGCACGATCTCGAGGCCGTGCGCGGCGGCGAGCACGGCGGCGGCCTGCGCCCCGATCGCGGCCACCCACCCGGGCGGCAGCGGCCCGTGCTCGGCCACGACGTCGGCCACCGTCACGCCGTCGACGAACTGCATGACCTGGAACATCCGGTGCTCGTGCGTGCCGAGGTCGTACAGGATGGGCGCGCCGGGGTGTTCGAGCCGGGCGAGGATCCGCGCCTCGCGCACGAACCGCTCCCGCTGTTCCTCCGAGCCGGCCGGCAGGTGCAGGAACTTGACGGCGACGCGCCGCCCCAGGTGCGTGTCGAGGCCGTGGTGGACCGCGCCCATCCCGCCGCGCCCCACGGGGAGGTCGTCGATCTCGTAGCGATCGGCGATGCGCAACGGGCGCCTCCTGTTCCCCGGGTGGCGGCCAGCCTTCCATGAGCACCGCCGGCCACGAACGGCGTGAGCGCTCGGCCCTGGATGTTCGATCCTGCGGAATTAGCACTCACGTAAGTCCGCATGCGTAGACATCTCTGCGTGCTCGCCATAGTGTGACCTCCACCTCGCAGGCGATCAGACGGGGTTCGCGTGCCCAGCAACGACGCTTCCTGGAGGCCCGCATGCGCAAGGCCGTGAAAGCTGCGGCGCTGGCGGCCGTCGTGGTCGTCGCAGCCGCTTGTGGCGGCGGCGGTGAGTCCGGCGGAGGACCGACCGACATCACCGTCAACATCGTTCCGTTCACGCCGAACGCCGTGCTCTTCCTCGGGATGGAGAAGGGCATGTTCGAGAAGCGCGGGCTCAACGTCGAGCTGCAGCGTTCCGCCTCACCCATCCCCGTCGTCGCCTCGCTGGTCGCCGAACAGGCCGACTTCGGGTTCGTCACCACGCCGGTGCTCATCAACGCGAACCGGGAGGGGACGCCGATCAAGTGCGTGGCGCCGGTCGACGGTCAGATCAGCCCGGAGCGCGACTCCAGCGCCCTCGTCGCCCCCGCCGGCAGCGGCATCGACTCCGTCGACGACCTCTCGGGCAAGTCCGTCGCGGTCGTGCAGCTGGCCAGCATCAACCTGATCGGCGCGAAGAAGCTCATCGAGGACGCGGGTGCCACGGGCACCGAGTACATCGCCATGCCGTTCCCGCAGATGCCGCAGGCGCTCGCCGACGGGCGGGTGGATGCCGCGGTGATCACGTCGCCGTACCTCGAGTCGGCACTCGACGCGGGCGCCGTCCCGCTCGCCCACCCGAGCTCGGACCTGTTCCCGACCGGCACGGTCTACTGCTACGCGGCCACCACCCCCTACCTGGAGGAGAACCCGGCGGTGGCGCAGGGCTTCCACGACGCCATGGAGGAGGCGATCCTCTACACCAAGGACCACGAGGACGAGGCCCTCGCCACCCTGGTCGAGAACCTCGAGCTCACCCCGGAGCAGGCCCAGGCGCAGATCATCCCGAGCAACTACGTGCCGGAGGTCAACCTCGACTCGATCTCCGCCATCCAGGACCTGATGTCCCAGCAGGGTTCGATCAACAGCACCGTCGACCCCGCCGACCTGGTCTGGCAGGCCGGCGAAGGTTCCCCGTGACGCTCCGCGACGCCACCTGGGTCAAGGTCACGGCGCGGGTCGCGGTCGTCCTCGCGGTGCTCGCGGCCTGGGAGTACGTCAGCGTGTCGGGGGCGCTCGACCCGACCTCGTTCCCGAGCATGACGGCCACCGTGGCCGAGCTGGGCCGGCAGGTGTCGTCCGCCGATCTCTGGAGCGCGATCGGGGAGACCATGCGCGGCTGGTCGCTCGGCCTGCTCATCGGCGGCTCGCTGGCGATCGCCGTGGGTACGGTGCTCGGCCTCAACCGGTTCGCCTACCTCAGCGTCATCCCCGTGATCGAGTTCCTCAAGACGGTCCCGGTCATCGCGATCCTGCCGCTGGCCATCGTCGTGTGGGGCGCCACGCTGGAGATGAAGGTCTTCCTCGTCGCGTTCGGGGTGTTCTGGCCCCTGACGATCCAGACGATCTACGGGGTCCGCGCCGTCGACCCCGTCGTCCGCGACACCGCGGTGGTGCTCCGGCTGCGCGGCCTGCGCAGGTTCTTCGTCGTGACGCTGCCCAGCGCGGCACCGTTCATCGCCACCGGGGTGCGGGTCGCCGCGGCCGTCGGCCTCATCCTGACGATCATCGCGGAGCTGATCGGCGGGGCCGAGGGGCTCGGGCTCTCCATCCTGACCTCCGTCAACGCCGGCCCGGACCGGCTGCCGGCGACCTACGCCTTCATCCTCGTCACCGGAGTGGCCGGGGTGGCCGTGACCAGCGCGTTCGCCTACCTGGAACGGCGGCTCCTGCACTGGCACGAGAGCCGCCGCAACGATGCGGCGAAGGGGGTCTGAGGGGTGACCAGGATCTGGCGCCTCTGGTTCTTCGTCGCCGTCCTGGTGCTCTGGTGGGTGCTGTCCGCCGGCAGCAGATCGACGTTCTTCCCGCCGCTGCAGAAGATCCTGACGCAGCTCTACGAGCTCTGGATCGTCGGGGACGCCCGCAGCGAGCTGTGGTCGAGCCTGGGGCACTTCGCGATCGGCTACCCGGCCGCCGGGTTGCTGGGCGTCGGGATCGGTGCCCTGCTGTGGAAGTTCCACCGCGTCGGGCACGCCGTCTCCCCGGTCCTGTACTTCGTCTACGTCATCCCGACGGCGGCGATGCTGCCGGCGATCATCGCGGTGATGGGCATCGGGTCGCCCATGAAGATCACGGTCATCGTCCTGGCCGCGATCTGGCCGACGCTGCTCAACACCCTGGACGGGATGCGGGGCATCGACCCGATCATGCTCGACACGGCGAAGGTCATGCACATGTCGGCGGTGCGGACCGTCCGGACCGTCGTGCTGCCGGGGGCGATGCCGCAGATCATGGCCGGCCTCCGGAACAGCCTGCAGATCGCCGTGATCATGATGGTGGTCAGCGAGCTCGTCGCGTCCCGCTCCGGCATCGGCTTCTTCATCCTCGAGGCGCAGCAGCGCTTCGCCATGACCGAGATGTGGACCGGGATCATCGTCCTGGCCGTCGTCGGGAGCGCGTTGACGTTCCTCTTCATCGCCGTCGAGCGCGTCGTGCTGGCGTGGTACCTCGGCGCGCGCGCCGTCGAGCAGAAGGGTTAGCGCAGTGTCGCAGTCCGAGGTGATCCGGGGCGGGCCGTCGCGTTCGGCCGACGAGGCGGTGCTGTCGGTCCGCGCGCTCGCGAAGACCTACAACACCGGGCAGGGCACCGAGCGGCCGGCCATCGCCGACGTCTCCTTCGACGTCGCCAAGGGCGAGTTCGTCTGCGTCGTCGGACCGAGCGGTTGCGGCAAGACCACCCTCCTGCGCTGCCTCAGCGGGCTGCTCGGCCCGACGTCCGGCGAGGTCCGGTTCGAGGGAACGCCGCTCCAGTCCGTCCCGGACCGGCTCAGCGTGGTCTTCCAGGACTACAGCCGCTCGCTGTTCCCGTGGCTCTCGGTGAACCGCAACGTCGCCGTGCCGCTCAAGGTGGCGGGTGTCGAGAAGCGGCAGCGGGAGGACCGGATCCGGGAGGTGCTCCACGCCGTCGGGCTGGGCGACGTCGGCCGAAGCTACCCGTGGCAGCTCTCCGGGGGCATGCAGCAGCGGGTGGCGATCGCGCGCGCACTCGCCCAGAAGCCCGACATGCTCCTCATGGACGAGCCCTTCGCGTCGGTCGACGCGCAGACGCGGTTCGACCTGGAGGACCTGATCCTCCAGGTGCGGCGCGAGCTCGGGATCACGGTCGTGCTCGTCACCCACGACATCGACGAGGCGGTCTACCTCGCCGACCGCGTGGTCGTGCTCGGCCGCGCCCCGAGCCGGGTCACGGAGATCCTCGACGTGCCGCTCGACCACCCGCGCACCCAGCTCGGCACCCGCTCGAGCGACATCTTCGGCCGCCTCCGCGGCCACCTCATGGAGCTCGTCACCAAGGCCTGAGAACCCTTATGGAGCTACTTTGCTTGGCGGTGCGGGTAGCGGAACCTCAGGCGCTCCCTCGCTCCGGGATCGCCTCCTCATGAATGCCAATTCACCACGTCGGCGCTGTCCTCGCGAGGGAGCGCCTGAGAACCCGCGGCGGTGCCGGTTGACGGCCCACTCAATAGCGGCTTCGCCGCTTTGACAACGTCTTAGGAGTCCGTATGCCGAGACCCGCCGTCGAGGCCCTGCTCGACGTGATCCGCGACTGGGGCGTCGACCGGCTCTTCACCTGCCCCGGCAGCACGGAGGCGGCCGTGCTGGACGCGCTGGTGGTCCGCAAGGACGTCGAGCTGGTGCTCACCACCCATGAGGGGGTGGCCGTGTCGATGGCCGACGGGCTGGCCCGGGTGACCCGGCGGCCCGCCGTGGCGTACCTGCACGCCAACGTCGGACTGACGAACGGGCTGAGCAACCTGTACGCGGCACAGCTGGCCCACTCGCCGGTCGTCGTGCTGAACGGGGTCAAGGCGTCCTCGATCCAGGCGAGGGAGGGCTTCACCACCGCGCGGCGGACGCGCGACCTCGTCCACCAATACGTGAAGTCGGACTGGCAGTCGCTCACCACCGCGGCGATCCCCGAGGACGTCAACCGCGCCTTCCGGACCGCGCTGAGCGAGCCGGCCGGCCCCGTGTGGGTCGCGCTCGCCCAGGACCTGTTGGAGAGCACGGCCGAGGTGAGCGTCCCGGACGTCTCCTCCTTCCGCTTCGACACGCGGACCGCGCCGTCCGACGGTGCCGTCCGGGCGGCCGCGGGGCTCCTCGCCGCCGCCGAGCGACCGGTGCTCGTGGCCGGCAGCGAGGTCGGCCGGGCGGGCGCACTCGGCCGGCTCGTGACGCTCGCCGAGCGGCTCGGGGCGCCCGTCCTGCACGAGGACCGGCGGGGGTTCGAGCGGCCCGGGTTCCCCACCGACCACCCCCACTTCCGCGGCCAGTACGAGGTCGGACACCCGCTCGTGCAAGGGGCCGACCTGCTCGTGTTCCTCGGGGCCCGCCTGTTCAACGAGTTCGAGCCCGCCCGCGTCCCGCCGCTCCCCGCGGGCGTGCCGATCGTCCACAGCCACACCGATCCCCGGCAGGTGGGCATGACCTACGGCGTCGATGCCGCGCTGGTCGGCGACCAGGCGCTGGTGCTCGAGGCGCTGTCGGCCGCCCTGCCCGCCGTGCCGCCACGGGCGGTTCCCGCCGCCGTGCCCCCACCCCCGCGCGCGCCGTCGGGGCCGGGCGGCCCGCTGAGCGAGCTTGCGAGCGAATCAATGTCACAGGGCCTGCGCGAAGCGCCGGCCGAGCGTCAGCGAGGCCGTGCGTTGAGCGCGGTCGACGTCGTCGACGTCGTCACCGAGTCGCTGCGCGGCGCCGCCATCGTCGGCGACGCCACGACGGCGGGCGGGATCCTGCAGCAGCGGGCCCACCAGCACACCGAGGACGACTACTTCGTGTCCTCGTCGGGCTCGCTCGGCTGGGGCATGGGCGCGGCGCTCGGCATCGCGACGGGGATGCCGCACCGCCGGGTGGCGGCGGTCCTCGGCGACGGCGTGTTCCAGTTCGGCATGCCGGCGCTGTGGTCGGCGGCGCGCAGCGGCCTGCCCGTCACCTACGTCGTCATGAACAACCAGAGCTACGCCGCCGTGGGCGCGGCCCTCCGCCGGTTCGGTGGCGAAGCCGTGGAGCGGCAGCACTATCCGGGGGTCGACATCGCCGGGCCCCGCATCGCCGACGTGAGCACGGCGTTCGGCGTACCTGGCAAGCGGGTCGACACCCTCACCGACCTGCGGGAATGCCTGGAGGCGAGCAAGCGGGTCGAGCATCCGACGCTCGTCGAGGTGATGACCGACCCCGCGGAGTTCGGTCCCTGATCTCATGTCGGGCGCAGCCAGCCCTCCACCAGGCCTTCACCACCCAGCCGCAGCAGGGTGTCGGCCCGCTCGGCCGCGGCCCGTGCGGTATCGGCGGCGTCGAGCAGGCCGCGGAACGCCGCGCCCAGCGTCCGCTGCTCGCCGATCGGCAGCAGCGGGACGCGCACCCGGTGGCCGTACCGGCTCGACGTGCCGCCCTGGGCGGGCGTCGAGCGCAGGACGCCGGCCAGGTACTCGGGATCGAGCTGGTCCGGGTCCATCCGGTAGACGGTGAGCGCCGGACCGAGCACCCCGGGCCGGTCGGCGACGCGGGCCCGGCCCATCGGCGCCCCGACCACGTCGCCGGCCCGCACGCGGATCCGAGCGGTGGCGGCGCGGCCGGTCGGGACGGTGCCGGTGGCCAGGTCCGACACGGTGAGCACCGCCACACCCCCGTCGCCCGGTTCGGGCTCCGCGGTGTCGCGCGGCGCGTGCCGGACGGTCAGCACGCCCCGGCGGGCGAGGTCGGCGACCGTGGCCGACGGCCGGTCGCGCACCCCGTCGACCAGCCGCAGCGCGGGCGGGCCGACCGAGCCGGCCGCGAGCAGCTCGGCGACCCGGCGGCCGGCCTCGGCGGAGGCGCGCCGCTGCAGGCGGTGCTCGGGACCGAGGTCGACGTCGTCGTCGAGCAGTTCGACGACCGGTACGGCCCGCGCCCCCTCGCCGACGGCCTGCCCGGACGCGAACGCCTCCCACAGCTCCGCCATCGCGTCCGCGTGGCTGCGGGCGACCAGGACGCGGGCCGGAACCTGGTCGCCACGGACCGGCCTGCGCAGCACCCAGACGTCCGTGGAGCGCGTCTCGTCCTCGATGGCGAGGACCGCGCGCAGGGCGCCCGCGCGCAGGAGGTTGGCCCGGATGCGCCGGCCCGCCCGGCGGGACGCGACCGCGGCCGGGAGCCTCAGCACGACCCGTCCGCCCGGGCGCACGTGCGCGAGCCCGTGCTGCACCCATGCCAACTCGGGCTCGGTGCGCGGTGGCAGGCCGTGGGCGAACCGGGCATCGCCGGCGAGCGCGTCGTGCGGCCAGGTGCGATCGACGACGGCCGGGGCCGACACGACCGCGTCGAACTCCTCGGTGGGGAAGGCGTCGTGGCGCAATGCGTCGCCGACCGCGACCGGCGCCGCGCGCGACCCCGCGAGCAGCAGCCGGGCGGCGGCGATCCGGGCCGTGGCGGGGTCGGCCTCCTGCCCGTGCGCTCCGTCGGCGCCGGTGACGAGCAGCAGCGCACCGGTGCCGCAGGCCGGGTCGAGGACGTGCCCGCCGCCGGGCAGCGCGATGCGCGCCATGGCCGTCGCGAGCCCGTCCGGCGGCTCTCCCGCCGGCCGCCGGTACCGGCCGCAGAGGTTCTCGTAGGCGGCGGCCGGGCTGTGGCGGCCCGCCACGTCGTCGAGCAGGGCGGCGAGCTCGGGATCGTCGAGGGGCGGGGGCGCGTCGCCGGGCAGCAGCCGGGCCAGCTCCGGGTGGTGGCGGTCGAGCAGGTACGCGCCGGCCGCGGCGAGGCGCTCCGGCAGCAGGAAGTCGGCGCCGTCGGAGAGCAGCCGTTGCCACGCCCGGTCGGCGGCCGAGAGCCGGTAGCGCTTGCCGTTGCGCCGCAGCCACGCCTCTACCTCGGAGAGCGCGAACCGCGGGTTGGAGGCGGTGCCCGAGACCGGGCCCGGGAAGTCGTCGTGGCGGCGGCGCCAGTTGCTGACGGCGGCGCGGCCGACGCGGCCGAGGCGGGCGATGTCGCCCGTGCTGACGGTCGGGTCCGCGGCCATGGTGATGAAGGTAGTTCACGGGACCCGCTGTTGTGAAGTCGGTTCACAGCATGAGAGGGTGGCCCCATGCCACCGACGCTGCGCTCCGCGGTCGGCTCCGACGTGGGTCGCCGCAGGGAGAACAACCAGGACTCGGCCCTCACGAGCCCGCGGATACTGGCCGTGGCGGACGGGATGGGTGGGCACGCCCACGGCGAGGTCGCGAGCGCGGTCGCGATCACGGCCATCCGGGACCTGGACGCGCGGCTGCGTGGTGCCGAGCTCGCCGGGACGGACCTCCTCGCCGCCCTGCGCGAGACCGTCGAGGAGGCGGCCACGCGGCTCACCGGGCTCGCCCGGCAGAACCCGGACCTGCGCGGCACGGGCACCACCGTGGTCGCATTCCTGGTCGACGGCGCCCGGATCGGCGTCCTTCATCTGGGCGACTCGCGCGCCTACCTCCTGCGCGACGGCGAGCTGCACCGGCTCACGAGGGACCACACGCTCGTGCAGTCCCTCGTCGACGAGGGGCGCATCTCCGAGGAGGAGGCGGCCACGCACCCGCGCCGGTCGTGGCTGGTCAAGACGCTGCAGGACAGCAGCCCTCCGGAACCGGACCTGTTCCACGTCGACGGCGTGCCCGGCGACCGCTTCCTCATCTGCTCCGACGGCGCCACGGTCGTACTGGGGGACGCGCAGCTGAAGGACGTCCTCGCCACCGTCGCCGACCCGGCGGCGGCCGTGGCGGAGCTCATCCTCCGCGCCAACGAGGGGGGCGGACCGGACAACATCACCTGCATCGTCGCCGACCTCGTCGAGGGCCACGCCGCAGAGGACGACACCCCGGTGGTGGTCGGCTCCGCCGCCACCACAACCCTGTCCTGACGGCCGGAGCCGACGGGGTCAGCGGCGCGCCACGAGCCGCCGCAACGGCACCGGGAGCACCCGCCCGGGACCGGCCCGCCGGGCCAGCCCCGCCGCCACCCGCTCCCGGACGGCCGCGGGGACGTCGCGCGGCCACCACCCCGCAAGCGGCAGGTCGGCCACCAGCGCGTGTGCCGCCGCGGCGTCGGGCAGCGGGAGGGTGAACGCAGCGCGGTCGTCTCCCAGCACCGCGAAGTCCGCCGCCGCGAGCAACCAACCTGCCTGGTCGAGGGCGGAGCGGTGGACCCATCCGGTGCGGTGCACGGCCGCCGTCCGCAGCTCCGCGAACGAGCGTGGGCTCGCCGACGGCACGACGACGACCAGCGTGCCCGCCGGCCGCAGCACGCGCCGCAGCTCGGCGAAGACGGCGTCGAGGTGGGGCAGGCGGGGGAGGGTGAGCAGCAGGACCGCGCCGTCCACCGCGTTGTCGCGCAGCGGCAGCGCGTCCGGCGTGCCGGCGACGACCGGTCCGGCGCCCGGCGCCGGAGTCGGGTCGACCCCGACCCAGCGCCCGGTGAGCTCGCCGGCCAGCGCACCGGACCCGCAGCAGACGTCCAGCACCCGGGTGGCGTTCGCGAGGGGGCTGGCCGTCCACGGGAGGGGCGCGGTGCCGTTCCGATCGGTGGCGGCGCGCAGCAGCCGCCCGGCCACGTCGTCCGGGGGCGTCTCCACGGTGCGCAGTCTCGCAGTGGCGCCAGCTCCCCCCGCATCCGCCACGGCATAGCCTGGGCGCATGGCGCACGCGTCCGTCGAGCCCGCCACCCCACCGCCGTCCACCCGGCCGGCCGCCGAGGTGGCCGGCCTCGTCGGCGTCGGCGGGCTGATCGCCGTGCTCGTCGCGGGCGGCATCGCCGCGCTCTCCGGGGCCGGGCCCGCGGCGGCGCTGGGCCTGCCGGACCCGGGCACGCTCACCGTGGTCGGGCTACCGGCGATGCGAGCGGTCTCCGAGATCTGCATGGTGCTGACGATCGGGGCCGTGCTGCTCGCGACGTTCCTCGTGGCCCCACAACGCTCCGGCTACCTGGACGTCGCCGGATACCGCGCACTGCGGGCGGCGTCCTGGACGGCGGCCGGCTGGACCGCCGCCGCGGTGCTCATGGTGCCGCTGAGCATGGCCGACGCGCTCGGACGCCCGGTCGAGCAGCTGCTCGATCCGGCCACGGTCCTGGATCTCCTGCCCCGCCTGGAACCGGCCACCACCTGGGCGCTCACGGCGCTCGTGGCCGTGGTCGTCCTCGTCGGCTGCCGCACGGTGCTGACCTGGGGGTGGACCGCCATCCTCTTCGGCATCGCCCTGCTCGGACCGCTACCGGTCACGTTCACCGGGCACTCCTCCACGGGCGGCGCCCACGACCTGGCCTCCGACAGCCTGGTCCTGCACGTGCTCGCGGCCTCTCTGTGGGTGGGCGGGCTCGTCGCCGTGCTGCTGCTCGCCGCGGCGCGCGGGCCCGACCGCCTCGAGGCGCTCACCACCGCGGTGCCGCGGTACTCCGCGCTGGCGCTCGTCTGCTGGTTCGTCATCGCCGCCACCGGGGTGATCAACGCCCTCGTCCGGATCCCGCTCGATACGCTCGTCGGTACGACGTACGGAACGTTGGTGCTGGTCAAGGCGGGTGCGCTGGTGGCGCTCGGCGGGATGGGGGCGCTGCACCGCCGGTCGTCGGTCGCCGCCGCGGCCCGTGGCGAGCCGGCGGCGCTGATGCGCCTCGGCGGCGTCGAGGTGCTCCTGATGCTCGCGACCATCGGGATCGCGGTCGCACTCGGCCGCACCGCGCCCCCGGACACCGGCGCCGGCCCGCCGTCACGCATCGAGGTCGTGATCGGGTACGACCTCTCCGGGCCCCCGACGCTCGCCAGGCTGGCCCTCGACTGGCGCTTCGATCTGATCTTCGGGACCGCCGCGCTCGTCCTCGCAGGTGTCTACCTGCTGGGGGTGCGCAGGCTGCATCGCCGCGGCGACCGGTGGGTCGTGGGACGCACGGCGGCGTGGCTCACCGGGTGCGCTGCGCTGCTCGTCGCCACCAGCTCGGGACTCGGGCGGTACGGGCCGGCGATGTTCAGCGTCCACATGGGCCAGCACATGATCCTCAACATGCTGGTCCCGATCCTGCTGGTGCTCGGGGCGCCCGTGACGCTCGCGCTGCGCGCGCTGCGGCCCGCGGGGCGCACCGGGCAGCCGGGTCCGCGCGAGTGGCTGCTGGCGGCCGTGCACTCGCCCATCGCGCGCCTGCTCACGCATCCGCTGGTGACGCTCGTGTTGTTCGTCGGGAGCTTCTACGCCCTGTACTTCTCGGCGCTCTTCCCGGCCGCGTTGCCCGAGCACTGGGCCCACAAGGTCATGAACCTGCACTTCCTGCTGGTGGGGGTGCTGTTCTTCTGGCCGATCGTCGGGATCGACCCGGCGCCGCGGCGGCTGCCGCCCGCGGCGCGGATGGGGCTCGTGTTCGCGTCCGTGCCGTTCCACGCGTTCTTCGGGGTGGCGGTCATGAGCGGCAACCACGCCCTCGGCGGGGACTACTACCGCAGCCTCGCCCTGCCCTGGGTGCCCGATGTGCTCGCCGACCAGCGCCTCGGCGGCGGCCTCGCCTGGGCAGCGGGGGAGATTCCGCTGCTCATCGTGGTGATCTCATTGCTCATCCAGTGGTCGCGCCAGGACGAACGGTCGGCGAGGCGCGCTGATCGACATGCGGACGTCCACGGGGATGCGGAGCTCGATGCGTACAACGCGATGCTCCGCCGCCTGGCGACGGGCAGGCCACCGTTCGTCGCGGACAGCGACGAAAATGCGAATGAGCCAGCTCACACGAAAGAGACCACCATGGCCGGGCACGCCACCGACCAGGCACCTCCCGAGGCCGGTTCCGAGTCGGTCTCCGCAGGTCGGCGGGATGCGGACGGCCCCGCCGAGGCAACTCGGGCCCCCCGCGACGACTGACCGTTCGTCGCGCGCGGTGCGCCCGGCAGGCACGGTGAGTGACGTCCGAAGGGCGGTTTCGGCTGGTCAGCGCGTTACGAGGGGGGCGATTTGACGTCCTGTCAACCCCTCGCGTAACTTTCTCTTTGTCAGCGGGACACCGGACAGAACGAAGGCCTCAGAGCCCCGGTCAGCAGGGCCCGCGGACCGCCCCCCTCACAGGGACCCCCCGGATCCACTCGGATCGGGAGGTGTACAGTGGGGGAACAGCCCCAGAAGGACGCCTAACGGCGGACGATGGTGTGCGGGTGTCTCTTGAGAACTCAACAGTGTGTCGAGCTTGTTCATGGACTGGTTTTGTGCCAGTTTGAACATTAAGTCGTCGAGGCCCCGTCCTCGGCGCAATTGTAGGGCCAGTTTTTGTTGGAGAGTTTGATCCTGGCTCAGGACGAACGCTGGCGGCGTGCTTAACACATGCAAGTCGAGCGGTAAGGCCCTTTCGGGGGTACACGAGCGGCGAACGGGTGAGTAACACGTGGGTGACCTGCCCTCAGCTCTGGGATAAGCCTGGGAAACTGGGTCTAATACCGGATACGACCTCTCATCGCATGGTGGGTGGTGGAAAGTTTTTCGGCTGGGGATGGGCCCGCGGCCTATCAGCTTGTTGGTGGGGTGATGGCCTACCAAGGCGACGACGGGTAGCCGGCCTGAGAGGGCG